>CAWANC010000001.1:0-285137 GCA_963783155.1 uncultured Acidobacteriota bacterium
ACTGCTGCGGACGGGATTTCTGGCCGAGGCCTGGATCGCTCCGCGAGGGGTGCGGGAAGAGCGGCAACTGCTGCGTTATCGGGTGCACACGGTGCAGTGGGCGACGCGGGCCAAGAACTCGATTCACGGCGTACTGAACCGCAATGGGATTCGGTCTCCACTCGGTTCGCCGTTCGGCCCGAAGGGGCGGCAGTTTCTGGAGGGAGTGGAGCTGGCGCGAACCGACCGCTGGGAAGTGGACGGGCAACTGGAGCGGCTGGATCTGCTGGGCACTCAACTGGCGGCGCTGGATCGGGAGATCCGCAAAAAGGCGAAGGCGAGCCCGGTGGCTCGGGCGCTGGAGCAGATTCCGGGCATCGGTCCCTTCATCGCTTCGCTGGTGATCGCGGAGGTGGGAGACATCCGGCGATTCCCATCGGCCAAGCACCTGGTGTCCTACACGGGACTGGCGCCGTCGCTTTACGCTTCGGGCGAGCATCGCTGGGGAGGGCCGATCACCAAACAGGGCTCGAGCGTGCTGCGCTGGGCGCTGGTGCAGGCGGCTCATCGGGCGGCGTTGAATCCGAGATTTTACGGCTTCTACCAACGGCAGCGGGAACGGCACGGAGCGAGCCGGGCGGCCGTGGCTCTGGCCCGCAAGCTGGCGGTCATCGCTTTCCACCGCTGGCGGCACGCCCTGCATACCGCGGAGAAGTTGCCGCAGGGAGAAAAAGTTCGGGAGCGCACCTCGGGTGGCGCATGGTCAGAACATCGACCTTCAACGTGTGATTAGGTCGCTCCCGGCTGCGAATCGACATCCTGGTCTGCGAGACCGGATAGATGAGTGAGCTTGCGCTCGCTGAGAATTGAAAGGCCAACGGCGTTCAGGCGTCGAGGGAGAAGTGTGGCTGCGCTCGCATCCCCCCACTTTCGGGTAAGGGGGCCTGCTCGCTCCGCCACTCAAAACAAAGCATCAAGATTTTGCCCTTGACACCGCCGCCCCCTTCATAGATGCGCCACCCGCGACAGGACAGGAGTTATAATAGGTTTTCGGTCTAGTGGAAGCTCAAAATGGAGATTCCAGACGACACCGGAGCCAAACATTGATGCTTGATCAGGCCAGTTTCTGTTTACAATCCGTATCTGCCTGGCCTTCGACAATGGGATGTGTTTCTCAGTTTGCGATCGAAATTCCGAATCGCGCAACCGACTTGCCTATTCAAGGAGTGAAATTTTGATCCTGTTTCACAAGACGACCCAGGCGAAGATTTCCACCCTTCTCTTCCGCAACTTTTTTCTTTTCATGCTGCTGGGAATGGGAACGTTCGTGGCACGGGCGGGCACAGCTCCCTTCGACCTGACCGGGCCGCGTGTGGAAATGCGCGTGACTCGCGCCGGCAAAACCCTTCCGATTTCCGAAGTCGCGAACTTGCAGGCGGGCGACCGGGTGTGGATTCATCCGGGGTTTCCCAAGAGCCAATCGGTTCACTATTTGCTGGTCGTCGCGTTCCTTCGTGGGACCACGAATCCGCCGCCCGATAACTGGTTCACTCGCGCGGACAGTTGGACGAAAAAGGTGCGCGAAGAGGGAATCGTCGTCACCGTGCCACAGGGCGCTCAGCAAGCTTTGTTGTTCCTGGCTCCGCAAACGGGCGGAGATTTCGGCACACTGAGGTCGGCAATTCAAGGACGGCCGGGAACCTTCGTTCGAGGTTCCCAGGATCTGAATCAGGCCAGCCTGGACCGTTCGCGGCTCGACCGGTATCTGGAGGAAGTAAAGCGGACGTCCGACCGGAATCCGAAAGAGCTGAAGGCGCGGTCGGAAGAACTCGCGCGCACTCTGCACATCAAAGTGGATCAGCAATGTTTTGACAGGCCGGTGGAGCAGCAGGCGCCGTGCTTGACGCAGGGCAGCGACCAACTCGTGCTTGGCGACGCTCATACGCAGTCGATGGTCGCGGCGCTTACATCGGGAGCGTCCTTAAACCTCATCGGAGCGGTCAGCTCAACTCCGGTAGCCGGCGCCGTTCCGTTCAGTCCGTATGTTGGGACGGTGGTCGATCTGGCGCGGCTTATGGGCAATCTGCACACCGCCGAGTATCAATACATTCCGGCGCTGGCACGTCCGGACGCGGACGAGCTGAATCTACGGCTGAATAGTCCGCCCTCGTTCCGGAATCCGAAGTCCGTGCTCGTGGTAGGCTTGCCTGCGGTGGAAGCTGCGCAGCTGCCGCCGCTGCAGGCCGTGGACATGAACCAGGTTTTTTGTCTGCACAAGACGCCCCTCGTTCTGCCTGTGGGGGGCGCGCCGCTTGTGTTCTCAACGAACATCGCGCACGACTTCGTGCTTCGCGTGCCTGAGAAATCGGGCAAGACAATCGACCTGCCTGCTACGGCCGATCCAGCGCGAGGAGGATTCGTGGTTGATACGCGCTCGGCTTCGACCGGCGCGATCCTGTCACAGGTGAAGGCGACACTCTACGGGCGCTGGGGTTTTGAAACATTCGAGGGTCCGAGCTTCAATCTGCGAGATTCGCACACGACAAAGTGGACCGTTCCTGCCGGGGATCAGGGCGCGCTTGTCGTTGGGCGCCAGGATACGTTGCACCTCGACTCAGACTGCGCGATTTGCGTGGATTCGGTTACAGTTCGTGACGTGCAGGGTCGCGTACTGGCGACGACGTGGAAGATCGTCAAGCCGGACGAATTGGAAGTGCACGTCCCGCTACAGGATGAGAACTCGGGCGTGATGACCGTGCGCGTGAAGCAATTCGGTCTGAAGGCGCCTGACGAACTTTCTTTGCCCGCCTATTCCGAAGCGGCGCATCTCGATCATTTCATATTGAATGCCGGCGATCGCCAGGCGCTGCTTGTTGGCACCAGGCTGGACGAGGTGAAGGCGGTCAAAATCGCGGGAGTGGAATTCGTTCCGGGAACGCTGATGCGCGACGGACAGAAGGATCAGTTGCGTTTGCTGGCCTCGACGCCAATTCCAGTAGATGCGTTGAAACCGGATCAGACTGTCGATGCGCACGTGGCCCTGAAGGACGGCCGCACTCAGGATCTACCGTCGGCAGTGGGGCCGCCGCGTCCGCAAGTCTCGCTGATCGGGAAGAGCATACAGCCGGGGCCGAGCCCTTCTGCGATTCGATTCGCGAGCCAGGATCAGCTTCCGCAAGACAGCCGTCTGTCGTTCTTCCTGAAGACGGTGACACCGAAGAAATTTCCGCGAAGCGAAAAAATCGAAGTAGCCACAGCAGATGAGTCATTCGACGTGTCACTCAGCATTTCCAACGGCGACCTGATATTGCAGGATGCTGAGACGGTGCTAGCCACGCTCGATCCTGCCAAGAGCTTCGGGCCGTCCGCGTTTGGGGCTCTTCAGTTTCGTCCGGTGAGCGAGGACGGGGCGAAAGGCGATTGGCAGCCGCTCGCGCGCTTGGTCCGCATCCCGTCACTCAAAGAGGTGCGCTGCCCTGATTCTCCGGACAAGCCGTGTACGCTGAGCGGGACGAATCTATTCCTCATTGATTCGGTTGCGTCCGATGCGCAGTTCACGCACAGCATGCCCGTTCCGCTCGGATTCGCCGGCAGCACGATCACCGTGCCGCGGCCGAATGGGACTTTGCTCTACATTAAATTACGGGATGATCCATCGAACGTGAATACCGTCGTCCTGCCGGTGCTACCGGAATAGCTCGCGGTATGGGTGCGGGCGTACAGCAATAATCCAGCCTCAATGGAAAGAGGGTAAAATTTTACCCATCACCCCTGCGGCTCTTTACCTTACGGGCAGGAACCCCACGGCCTTCTAGAGGAATCCTCGACGGAAAGGTCAATCGCGGGTGGCACATACGTCGCGCGCTTTGCGATGTATGCGACCCTTCTATCGCACCATTAAGCGCTATCCTGACGTCACTGATGTAGAATAGCGCGATGCCGCGGCAGAAGCACTATTACGGCGAGAACCACCTTCACTTCCTGACCCGGCACCCGCGAAGAGCGACGAGGAACCTGCTTGCTTCATTTTCCAAACGACCGGCAGGGAAAAGCAGATTCTTCGGCCAGAAACCGGCCTCAGAATGACGTTACGTCAAGCTCCGTGGCTGGCGTTTGGCGCGCCATTGATTTATCTGCGTGTAGCGAGCGGAGGTTCTAAACTCGAACTATGAATTTAAATATGAACGCAGCGTAGTGTGATGATGGACTCCATCAAAGGGACCACGAGGATCGGGTGGAAGAACACAAGCAAGGGCCTCTCGGTCCGCGAGAACGCAGACTTCGCTACAAGGCAAGCATCTGCGCCAGCCGCGGGGAACCAGGGTCGAATTTCTGCCGGTGTCTGGCGCCCGGTGTACAATTCACAGGGCAGGGCCGATTCAGGAGGGTCACAAAATGCGAAGACGTGATTTGCTGAAGGCCGGGGTGGTGCTTGCCGCGGCAAATGGAATTGGGCCGCGTATAAGCCGCGCTGACGTACCTCCCCACATTTGGGCGGGATATAACTTTGGCCCGGGCCCCAGGGTTCCCCACCGGCTCAATCAAGGGCCCTTCGGGACGGATCAGGGCCAGGGAGAGCTGACCATCGGCTACACCACGGCATCAGACGAGCACGTAAGGAATTTCGGCACCGGGATGGTGGGTTACACGTGGGAAGAAAGCGGCCCGGCGGTGGCGGTGCGGAGCGGCAAGGAACCGCTTGAAACGGCCGTGGAAAAGCTCGCCAGCCTTCCCTTTGTGGATGTTCTGTATATTCGTTGCGACTGGCGTGACGTTCAGAAGCGGCCCGGAAAGCTCGACCTCATCCCGGTTTGGAAATTAACCCTCGACGCCGCCAAAAGACACAATCTGGGTGTGGGTTTCCGCGTGCAATTGTCCAGCCCCAACATTCAACCGAAGCATCTCTCCATGCCGGATTTCCTGCGGGGCAAAGTCCCCATCGTCAACATTGGGCGGTCGAAAAAGCACCACAATGATTTCGATTTTTACGAACCCCGCTATGACCACCCGGAATTTCAAAAGGCCTTTCGGGACCTGACTGAATTGCTGGCTGCCGAGTTCGACAACAATCCTCTTGTGGAGTACATGGATTTAATGATGTACGGCTTTTGGGGTGAAGGGCACACGGGCGGCCTGCCGAATCCTTTCCCCGACTACCTGACGGCGGAGAATACTTTTGTGAAGATGGCGCAGCTTCAGATCGAGACTTTCAAGCGGGTCCCGCTCGCGGTCAACACACAGCCGGACGAAAGCAACGTCGGGAATCGCCAGGTGCAGGACATGGCGGTGCGCGCCGGGTGCTGGCTGCGCTCCGATAGCATCATCATGGAGGAGCCCATCCAGATTGAAGAGCTCTCGAACCGCCCCCCCTGGCTGGCCGTCATCATGGAAGACGGAGGAAACCGGCACTATCTGGTGGGCGAGGAATTTGAAAAACAGGAGCATCCTGGCGCCGGCTTCTACGGCGATCCGCGTTTTCGGGAGATTGCGGCGTTGCACATCCTGGATATGGGGGCGAATTACTGGGCCTTGTGGACAGAGGCCGATAACCTGCGCCGATACCACGAACGCTATCCTTATTCCTTCGACGCGCTGTCGCGCCGGTTGGGCTATCGGGTCCGGCCCTCCTGGATCTGGCAGAGGAAGCGCTATGACACGACGGAGCTGATTCTCGGTATGGTCAATGACGGGGTCGCTCCCGTGCCGGGAATTTTGGGGATTTATGTGGAAACTCCCGATGGCAAAGTGCGGGTGGGCGGCAACCTCGACGCCGGCATGCCCTATCCCGCAAAAGTGCGTGAAGCTTCTTTCATTCTTCCGAAGGGATTGGACGGCAAGGAAGTTACCCTGCGAGCTGAAATCACAACCAGGGGCGTCACGCGGCCCGTCCGCTGGACCTGCAGGGAACCGCTGAACTCCGATGGCTCGCTCAAGGTCAAGCTGGTGTCGTTTGACGGGCCGACATGGAAGAGGGGACCGACCTTCGGCGATTGAGCGGCACGCCTGGGAATCATCCCGTTCGCCCCTCCGGGCTTCGTGACATTCTGATGGGACGTTTTCACAGGGCTCGCGCCATGGGTGAAATTCTGCCGCCCTGCCACGGTCGAATTTCAAATTCCTGATGCAACTTTCCAGAATGGAAAATGTTTCGTCTGGTTGCAGACACAACAAAAGAACGTCTGCGCCGGTTGGCCTTGAGCTTTTCCCATCTGCCTGCCGCATGCGAATAATCGACAGAGGGGCGGGAAGAATTTACCGTGCAATGTTTACTTCCCTTTCAGTAACTCGCCTTATATCAGTGCGGCAATGCGGTGAAGGTTGTGGCACGGTAATTGCTTCGTTGAAGGGTGCGGGGGCAATCCACCAATCGAAGGGGGCAGGAATGAAACAGCGGAACATTTTGTCCTGGGTCTTTACTCTGGCTCTGGCTATAGGGCTGGTCTCATTTTCACAGGCTTTTGGCGCTCAAAGCCAACGTCAATATCCCAATCAACAACGTCAACAACAACCCAACGCTCAACAACAAGAACCCGGCGCCGAGCAACCGGATCAGGAACAACCCAACACCCAGCAACCGGATCAGGAGAAAGCCCAAACCTACACCGGAAAAATTGTGAAAACAAAAACGGGTAAATATGCTTTGCTGACCGACCCACAGAAAGGTAAAGGGTTCTTCCTGGACAATCAGGAGGAAGCACAGAAGTTCGAACAGAAGGACGTGAAGGTTGTGGCCACGCTCGATCCGCAAACCATGGTGCTCCACGTGATTAACATTAAACTTGCGTCCTGACAACGCAAACGCGCCCTCGGGCGCAACAACCTGCGGGTTCTAAACCTGAAACAGCGGCAAGAAAAGTTTTCTGCGCATGAGTTTGTGCGCAGAACCGCGGCGGGCATCCCCGGCAATAGCGGGTCCGCCGCGGGCTTTCCTTGCGGAGGAAGACGACGGCCCTGCATCGGCCGCAGACTCACCGGCCTGCAGTGTCAGAGCGCTGGTGTAGTCCAGACAGGATGGGCACGACGGCCTGCTGGATTTCGCCGGTGACGCGGGCGTCGTGTTCTTCCACGTAAACGTTCACTTCGCTGCGGACGCCGAAATCATCGAGATAGATTCCGGGCTCGACGGAGAAGCAGGTGCGCGGCAACACCTGGCGCGAGTCGTGGGTTTCCAGGTTGTCCATGTTGGCGCCGTTGCCGTGAACGTCTTCGCCGATGGAGTGGCCGGTGCGGTGCACAAACTTGTCGCCGTAGCCGGCCCGCTCAATCACCTGGCGTGCGGCGTCGTCCACCTGGTAGCCGTAGAGCGGACTTCCCTGCTGCATGGCTTCCTTCACCCGGCTGACGGCGGCATCGCGTGCTTCGCGGACGATGTTGAAAATTTCGGTGTAGCGGCCGGGAACCGTTTCGCCCACAAAGCCCGTCCAGGTGACGTCAAAATAGACGGCGCCGGGCCTGGACTGTTTGGCCCAGACGTCAAGCAGAACGAAATCGCCTTCGCGAATGGGCAGCGCCGAATCCGCGGTGGGATCGTAGTGCGGATTGGCGGCGTTGGCGTTCACGGCCACAATGGGAGGCTCGTCGGTCTCAACTCCGTTGGCCGCGAAAATGCGCATCATCTCCTGCTGCACGTCGTACTCGTTCAGAACTTTTCCGGCGCGGACGGCCGTGCGGATGGCCGCAAAGGCTCCGTTGATAGCGGCATGGACGGCCTTCCCTGCCTCCAGGTGCGAGGCAAGCGCATCGGCGGACCAGCGGGCCTCAAACAATTGCACGAGGTCGGCAGAAGAGACGACCTCCACGCCGAAACTGCGCACCAGCTCAATCGGTGCCGGCGTCAACCAGCCCCACGTAAGGAATGTCATTCAGCGGCGAATACTGCATGGCGATGCGGCGCCTGCCTTCGAGCATTTGCTTCAGATGCTCGCGCTGCTCGGTCCAGGAAGAATAGAGACGCAAGCCGCCGGGAACGCCCTCGAGATTGCCGCGCTCGATGCGATGGACCAGGCGGACGGGTTCACCCGAGGCCGGAAGCAGGTAGTACCAGCGGCGCGTGCACATCGAAGGAGCGATCTTCAGCACGCGGTAGGCAATGGGATCGCGATGATGGTGGTCGTAAAAAAGCCAGCCGTCGAGGCCGCCGTTGCGAAGTTCGGATTGAATGGCATCAAGGTCCATGGTAGGTTCTCCTTCATTCTGATGAGAATTGTTTCGGGTACGTCATCCTGAGGAGCCTCAGGCGACGAAGGAACCTCGCATTTGTTTCGCTTTCGATTTCTGCCACCACCGTAAACTTTGCCATAAGCGAACTACCGGGATCCTTCGCGGAGTTTACCCTGAGCCCCTTCTCCCGCTTTGCGGGATCAGGGCCGTTCGCAAATTGAGGGCGAACGGGCTCAGGATGACGTGTGCCAAGCCTCACCGGCCTTCCTCGGCTTTGCGGAAGAAGGGCTGCCACTGCTCGGGGCGCGGCGGAGCGGTGAGCAGGCTGACGCCGACCAGACTGATCAACGAGGCGGCGAGCGCCGGAAAAATCATGGGCGCGATGGGATCAAGATTAAAGACTTTCCAGAGCACCGCCACCGCCGTTCCCGCCGCGATGGAACTGAGGCCGCCGGCTGTGGTGGTGCGCTTCCAGAAAAACGCCGCCACCACCGCCGGAGTGATGCCGGCGCCGTAAACGTCGTAGGCATAAACGGCCGTGTGCAGGATGGACGGCTGAAAGCTCTGGGCCAGCGCCAGCAGTCCCAGCACCACCACCACGATGCGCGACATCAACACCAGGCTGCGGTCGCTGGCCTTTTTGGTGATAAAGCGCTGCAGAACGTCGTGCACCACGCTGGTGGCGGGCGAAAAAAGATAGTTGTTGCCGGTGGAGATGACCTTGGCAAAGATGGCCGCCAGAAAGACCGCTCCTATCAGGGGCAGCACGCCGTAGCGCGCCGTGTAAGGAATCAGTCCCCAGGCGGGCAGCTGGCCGGACTCGACGCGCGAGTGGAACATGACGCCGCCCACGATGGCCAGCACGACGATCACCGTCTCAAGCACCACGGTGCCGCAGACCCATCCCACCACGGAAAGGCGCGCGTCGCGCTCGCTGCGGGCGGAAAAGAATTTCTGGTACATCGCCTGGTTGCCCAGCATCAGGGTAAAGGTCGGGAGGAAATAGCCGAGCGCCTGGTCCCAGGTCATGGTGCCGAGCGCGGTCAGATGGCTCGGGGGCAGCGCCGCGGTAACCGTGTGCCAGCCGCCCGCGTGGATGATCATGGCAGGCAGCGCAAACACGCAACCCACCGTGACCACCAGGCCGATCACAAGATCGGTGTAGGCCACCGACGACATTCCCGCCAGCGCCGTGAACAGGATGACAAACGCCGCCAGGATAATGGTGCCGGCCGTTTCGCTCATGCCGAAAGCGAGTTCCAGAATGCGCCCGCCGCCACGAAACTGGTAGCTGACGATGGCCGTGTAGGAAACGATGATACAAATCGTCCCCAGCACGCGCGCCATGGGACTGTAACGAACTTCCAGAAGATCGGGGATGGTGTACTGCGCGAAGGAGCGCGCGCGGCCGGCGATGAAGTAAATCACCAGCAGGCCGGCCCAGCCTCCCGCCGGCAGCCACAACGACGCCAAACCCTGCTTGTAGGCAAATTCAGCCCCGGCAAACAGGCTTCCCGCGCCGATCCAGGAACAGAGAAGGGTGAAGATCAGCACCCACACGGAAAGCTGGCGGTCGGCCACCATGAAGTCGCTGTGGGTCTTCAGCTTGAACGACCGCACCAGGCTCACGGTGAGCAGCGCCAGCACAATCAGGGCCACGCTGACGGCGTAAATCATGGGCTAACCGACTTTCTGCTGCGCCAGCTCTTCAAGGCGCGCCATGGTTTGCTGCGCGGAACCCGCGGTGATGCGGAAGAGTTTGCGCCGCGATTTCGCTCCCGTCACGATTTCAACCGACCGGCGCGGGAGGTGGAGCGAATCTGCGAGGAAATCGAGGGCGGCTTCGTTGGCCTTCCCTTCCACCGGCGGCGCGGTGAGTTCCAGGCACAACTCGCCGGAAGAATTACGCACCAGGCGACGGCGGCTGGAACGTGGCTTGATTTTAAGCCAGAACGTGACCGTGTTGCCTTCGGCGGTGAAGTCGGTCATGGCATTTGTTCCCAGGAAGTCGCAAAGCAGATTCTTCGCGGAGTTTACCCTGAGCCCCTTCTCCCTCCATGCGGGATCAGGGCCGTTCGCAAATGGAGGGCGAACGGGCTCAGAATGACAGGTGGAGGCCCTGCTCTCAACGAAGCCAGCAGATCGCCGCTACCGCTGCCGCTCGCCGAAGATGGCCGTGCCCACCCGGACGATGGTAGCGCCTTCCTCGATGGCGATTTCAAAGTCGTGGCTCATGCCCATGGAAAGTTCGCGCATGGAGACACCGGGCAGGTTCCTGGCCTCGATGCGCCCGGCCCGTTCGCGCAGACGGCGAAAAAAGGGCCGCACCTGCTGCGGATCGTCAAAAAACGGCGGCAGGGTCATCAGTCCCCGCAGTTCAACGGACGGCAGCGCGCCGATCTTTTCCGCAAGCTGCGCCAGATCATCTTCTTCCACTCCGAACTTGCTGGCTTCCTCTCCCAGATGGACTTCTATCAGGATGGGCGGCCTGCGGCCGAGCGCCGCGGCTGCGCGGTCGATTCTTTCCGCAAGGGGCAGCGAATCTACGGAGTGGATCGAGTCAAACAGCCCCACGGCCTGCTTTGCCTTGTTGGATTGCAGATGGCCGATGAGATGCCACACGGCGTCCATGTCTTCGAGCTCCTTCCGCTTGGCCGCCGCCTCCTGCACCCGGTTCTCGCCGAACTCGCGCAGGCCCGCCGCGTAAGCCTGGCGGATGGATTCCGCCGGCTGGGTCTTCGAGACGGCGATGAGACGGACATCTTCAGCCGGGCGCCCTGCCCGGCGGCAGGCGTCGTGGATCCGCTGCTGAACGCGCTCGACATTTTCCGCAACACTCAAAATGGAAGACCTCAAAAAAAATTCAAGCGCCGGCGGCGCACAACCGGCTGGACCGCAAGGTGTTACACAAGGCCGTTATTGTACCATCGGCCTGCGCCAAGTTTTCGCCTTGTGGCGGGGGAACGTCCGATGTTAGTATTGCAATCCGCATCCTGGCAAAACGGAATCGCATTCCGGCTTCCACGGTCATCCGAGTATCCGGGGACATAACTCAAGGTCAGGTGATTTGAACTGCAGGGGGGAAGGGATAAAGATGTCCCATGGGATTTTTATCACTCTTGAAGGAATTGACGGGACAGGAAAAAGCACGCACGCGCGCCGCCTGAGGAACTATCTTCACAAACGCGGAATCGCCACGGTGTTGACGCGCGAGCCCGGTGGAACGAAAGTGGGCGAGCAGATCAGGCGCCTGCTGCTGAACCCCAAAATCACCCGGCTGTCTTCCCTCGCCGAACTCACCCTGATGTACGCCGCCCGGGAGCAGCACCTGGAAGAAGTGGTGCGCCCGGCGCTCGCTCGCGGCCAGGTGGTGATCAGCGACCGCTACAATGACGCTTCGTTTGCCTACCAGGGCTACGGGCGGATGCTCGGCGCGCAGACGGTCCGCTCTTTTGACCGCATTATCTGCGGAAGGACCCAGCCGGAACTCACTCTGCTGCTGGACCTCGATCCGCAGGTGGCGCTGGCCCGCGCGCGAACGCGAAACACGCGCCACAGGGTGAAAAATACCCGGTTTGAGAATCATGGGTTAAAATTTCAGAAGCGGGTCCGCGCCGGGTATCTGGCGCTGGCTCAAAAGCAGCGGCGAAGAATCAAGGTGATCCAGGCCGACCGGTCCGTGGCCGAAATCGAAGCCGAAATCCGCAAGATTGTCGACGCCCTGCTGGTCCGGCGCCACGTGCGGGTGAATTCGAATGGCGGGACGCGCAGGAGATAGAGGCTTGGCAGGCGCGATCACGCACCGCAGATCGGCAGAGCGGCGCTTTGAAGAATCGACCTTCGCCGCGGGAATGAAACCATGGGATTTGATACTTTCCTGGGCAACACGGCGGCCGTGCAGGCGGTCCGCGACATGCTGGGCCGGGGCCGCGTACCCGGCTCCATGCTGTTCACAGGGCCGGAGGGAACCGGAAAAAAGACGCTTGCGCTGATGCTGGCCAAGGCATTGAACTGCCAGCGACGCGGCCCCCGGGGCGATGACTTCTGCGGCGAATGCAGCCACTGCCGCCAATCCGACGAGTTTGTGGCCGCCAGCGCCGAAGACCTGGCGCGGCGGAGAGACATCAAGGACGCGCAGAAGCGCGTGGAAGGCCTGATCTATCTTGACCTGCAGCTGATTGAACCCCTTACCCGCTACATCCTCATTGAACAGATCCGCCAGCTCCGGGCCACGGCCTACAGCCGCCCGTTCAACCTGGAGCAGCGGGTGTTGATTGTGGACCAGGCCCAGGCCATTCACTGGCAGGCCGCGGACCTGCTGCTGAAGGTGCTGGAAGAGCCGCCGGAAACCACCACCCTCATCCTGGTCTGTCCCAACGCCTACGAACTGCGCCCGACTATCCGGTCGCGCTGCCTGACGCTGCAATTCGCTCCGGTGGAGGAGGCTGTGATCGAGCGGGTGCTGGCGGAGGAGCGCGGCTTCACCAAAGGCCATCTTGCCCTGGCGCTGCGAGTGGCCGGTGGAAGCATCGCGCTGGCCCGGAGCCTGGACCTCAAGCAGTATGTGGAGCAGCGGAAACCATGGCTGGCGCTGCTGGACACGATGGCCCGGCCGGATGGCCGGTCGCTGGCGCCGCAACAGTGGAAGACATTGTTTGACGCCACCAAGTTGCTGGCCGCGGACCGGGGCAGCCTTGAGGAATCGCTGAAAACAGGGTCCATCCTTCTGCGAGATGTGATGCAGGTGCTGGTGGACGCGGAAAGCAAGGCGGTAACCAACGTCGACCTGCTACCGCGCCTGAAAATGTGGGCGCAGGCCCTGGGCCTGAGGGGCATCCAGAAGCTCGAAGAAGGCCTCGAACGGTCCTACAGCCTGCAAAATCGCAATGTAAATCAGCAGCTTACCTTCGATTCCCTGGCCGCCGAATTGCTCAGTTCCCAGCCCCGCCTATAGGGAAATCTTCAGGTTCCATGACCTCGGACCGGCCCTCATCCCTGAGCCAGAAGGGGACGCAGGGACACCAGAAGACCCATTCCGCACCGAAAACAGCGGCGGTGGCAGGCAAAGTTGTCCTGTCGCCCCCGGTTATGTTATAAATGTAACAGACGTAAGTCTTTTTTCTTCTGGTCTATTTTTCAATTGCGAAGAAACCGGAACGCGAAAATTCTCATCTACTAGAAGAGGACTTTACGCAATACCTTCATTGGCAAGAAGCTGTTGGCCTTGCGCTAATTAAGGACCAGTACAAGGAGTATCAAACAGTGAATCGAAAACTAATTCGCCCCTCACTTTCAGAAGTTCAAGACCAGATGTCAGGGCGTGTACAGCGAAAGAAACCAGCCCCACCGGACCAAACCAACGCTGAAAACTTCTATTATCTCAAACAGATGCAGTCGCGGACGCCGATGGTTGTGGTTCTGGACCAGGGTGAAACTGTCCATGGTGTGATCGAATGGTACGATAAGCAGTGCATTAAAGTCCACCGCTCTAATGAACCGAATCTGCTGATTATGAAGAGTTGCATTCGTTACATGTTTAAAGAGGCAGATGCCAACAACGACGACAACGGCAACGGTTCTTACGCGCGCGACCTTGAAGTACAATAATTTGCGTCGGGTTCGGATTCTACTCCGGGATTGCACTTTTTCCTGGGATCAATGAAATCGTTTCGCAATAGCAGAATGCCTGCAGGGATTGGACGACCTGGCATTTTTCCCCGAGCGCGCGACTGCGCATGGGGAGGGAAGCTTTATTCCCGCGGCCGAACGAAACCACTTGACACCGGACTTCGAGTCTTCCTAGCATGAAAGGGAAGGCTAGCGACCGAGTATATTTGTGAATGATCGCCCCAATCCGTCCCTGACCGGAACCCTGCCGCACGAGGGTTCAGAAAGTGCAGGGGTTAGAAGCACAATTGCCGGCGGTTCTCTGCCGGGAATGACGGCAGCGCTGATGGCTTTCTGCGTATTCGCTCTCTGCCAGGCGCCCCCGCTTCACGCGCAGAGCCCTAAGAGCAAGGTCCCTCTTGTGGGCAAGCTGACTTCCACCAACACCCGGCAGGCTTACAGCGGGAAAATCGAGTCGCTCGACCTGAAGCAGCAAATTTTGAACGTCAACTCTCTTCACGGCCGGGAAAGCGAAATATTTCCTTTCAAGAAGAACGTGCGCGTTGAAAGCCTGAACGGAGACAGGATGAACCTGAAGGCGCTAAAGCCCGGGACCACCGTGCTGATTTACTTTAACCAGAAGTCCGGCGAGCGCACGATCAGAAACATTGTGGTTCTGAGTTCCGGCAAAGAACAGGCAGCGGGCAAGCGCGCGCCCTCCTCTTAGGAGACGTGCCGGGTCCGGGCGGCCTCCTGCGGCATTCCATGAAAATCGGGATTACCTGTTACCCCACCTACGGCGGAAGCGGCGTTGTCGCCACGGAGCTCGGCCTGGAACTGGCGGCCCGCGGGCACGACATCCACTTTATCAGCTACGCGCTTCCGGTGCGCGTTGCGGAACTCTCAGAGCACATCCATTTCCACGAAGTGGAAGTGATGAACTATCCGCTTTTCGACCATCCCCCTTACACGCTGGCGCTGGCCTCGCAGATGTACAACGTGGCCGTCAATGAGTCGCTGGACATTCTCCACGTCCATTACGCCATTCCGCATTCGGTCAGCGCTTACCTGGCCCGGTCCATGATGGGCGAGCGCCGCATTCCCGTTGTCACAACACTGCACGGCACGGATATCACGCTGGTGGGGTCTGACCGTTCCTATCTGCCGATCACGCGCTTCGCCATCGAACAAAGCGACGCGGTCACCGCCATCTCGGAATACCTTCGCCGGAAAACCCTGACGGAATTCGGCATATCGCGCCCCATCGAGGTGATTTCCAACTTCGTCAATTGCGACGTGTTTCATCCGCAGGAGAAGAAGTCCCACCGGGAGGATTTTGCCGCGCACGGCGAAAAGGTCCTGGCACACCTTTCGAACTTCCGCCCCGTGAAGCGGGTCACCGACGTGGTGGAGATTTTTGCCCGGGTGCGAAAAGAGATTCCGGCAAAGCTGCTGATGATCGGCGACGGGCCGGACCGCACCGCCGCCGAATGGCTGGCGAGGGACAAGGGCCTGACAGGAGACATTCTCTTTCTGGGCAAACAGAACCAGGTGCAGGACCTGCTGTGTTGCGCCGACGTGGCGCTGCTGCCCAGCGACCTCGAGTCGTTCGGGCTGGTGGCGCTGGAAGCCATGGCCTGCGCGGTTCCCTGCGTCTGCTCGGACGTCGGCGGACTGCCGGAAGTCATCCAGAACGGCGTGGAAGGATTCCTCGTGCCGCCGCGGGACGTGGACACCATGGCCGCGCGCGTTCTGGATATCCTGACCGACCCGGACCGCCACCGGAAGATGGGCGAGGCCGGCCGGAAGCGCGCGCTGACCCAGTTCTGTTCCTCCAAAATCATCCCCCAATACGAACGCCTCTACCAGCGGATGCTGGAAAAGAACTAGAGGAGCGTCCGGTCATGAGGCGCGCGTCGCAATCCCCCCTTTCCCGCAGCGCCTTCCGGAAGCGTGCCGTACGCCAAATGACAAGACTGCTCCGCCCTTCACCCGCATCCTCAGCAAAACGCATTAAATCGTATTGAATCGTATTATTAATGAAATATTATTTGTGTTATAAAGGCTATTGCGTTTATCATACCGGATGGTTCACCCGCGATGCAACCCCGGGGAGACCGAGGCAAAAACAGGGATCGCAGGACCCCGGGAACCTTCTCCGGAACGTCCACAAGCGCCCGGCAAATCCGGTTCGGATTGAACTGTTGTGATAAGATGCATCGTCAAGAGTTGTAATCTTCTGCAGTCGGTTCCAGACTTGCGAACCCAACAAATGTAAAGGTCGAGTCCCTGTGGTGAAAATCCAAAGTTCAAGATGGCGGCATCGTCTGTCCGTGGAGTTGTACTGGCTGTGGCCGCGACCATTTTTCCGGGGACGCTTTTCGGCCAGAGCGCAAGTCCCTATCCGCGCCGTGATTTCCAGGGATGGTTGTCCCTCGACGATACTCATCCGCTCAGTAAAAAGGCTGACTTCCTGCTGGGCACGGGGATCCGGTACGGCAATGACCAGGGACACCTGACCTACCGGCGAGTCAACACGGGCTTCGCCTTCCACTGGCGCAGGTTTCTCACGCTGGAGCCTTCCTACCAGTATTCGGTGAGCGATTCGTTATCCGGTCCCCTGACGCCTGAAAACCGCCTGGCTTTCGCCACCACCGTGGGCGTTCCATGGAGAGGCTGGCAGATGAGCGACCGCAATCTGGGCGAGAGGCGCTTCCTGCCGAATGGACGGGAATGGCGGTATCGCAACCGGGTGGAACTCCGGCGGCCCATTGCGATCATCCGAAAGCAACTGAGCGTCTTTGCGTGGGATGAGGTCTTTTACAGCTCGACAGCGCGAAGGTGGTACCGCAACCGTCTTGCCCTGGGCGCGGGGAGAAGGCTCACCGAAAAAATTTCCGTCGACATTTTCTACGTGCACCAGAACGACGGATATTCCCACCCGGGCGATCTGAACGCCGTAGGGATGACCCTCAAGACTCGCTTTTAGTGGATAGGCGGCGGGTGATTAACGATCGGGGGTGCGAATGAGGCCACCATGTTCAACTTGCCGCAGGGAAACCCGGGAGGAAGTGGATTCCGCTGCGGCAAGTCATTTGTCTCTCTTCCGACTCACGGAACTAATCATGAATCAGTCGCACTGGAATCGGAGAACCGCCACCGACAACGATGGGGCCGCCTCCGCCCGAAGTGCCCGAACCGGAGCTGCCGCTGCCACATGAGGTCACGTTCATCACCGTCCCGAAGACAGTCCCTTGAGGGGACCCCTCCGATTGGATAAACACTTGCAGGAAGCCAACGATATTAACACTGGGGTTCTGGCCGGACTGCAAGGGTGTGCCGTCCCAGATGGGCAAGGCAACGACGGAGTCCGAGCTTTGAGAGGGGATATTGGCGCCCGCATCCATGTAAGGGTTGTTCGGACCGGCAGTGATGCTGAGGTCCGTCATGATGGCAGGCGGCGGGCCCGCGCAAGGATTGCTGATGCCCCCCATACGGTCCTGGCCGCAGTTGCTGGAAAAGCTGTTGCCCGACTGATGGATCAGGCAGTCCACACCCTGCCGGGTTGGGCCCACCATGTTGCCGGCCGTGGATGCAAGCGTAACGTTGTTGCTGCCGCAGACAATCGGATTGTTGTTGCAGCATTCGATGTTGGTCCGGTAAACGGCCGCGCTGCCCGATCCCCCGCCACCCGGAGAGGTACCGGCGCATGCGGGACATTCCGTAGCAAACTGGGTGGTGTTGGGAATATAAGCGGCATAGTACTGGCCCGGAGCTGCTGCACCACCCGGCGAGCCCGGCTTCAGCGTAAAAGCCTCTCCGACCGGTCCACTTGGAGCCTGGACTGCGCCGCGCGCCAGGGTAGACGAAAGGCCACCCGACTGCGGAATGACAAATCCTCCAATACCAGCGGGACAACCATTTGCCGTGGAGCCACCAGTGTTCCCGGGGTCGCAATTCGGCACCAGCCAGGGCTTCACGCATCTTGACCCCACCTGCGGTCCTGATCCGTTCGAGGAATAGGCTTCCGCCACGGCCTTGGCGGAAACATTCGCCGTGTTGATGCCAAAGATCTTGACGAAAAATGTCGGCATGGGATTGTTGTGGGACGAATCCCGCGAGGCGATGACCTGGACTTGCGGATCGTTGACGCTGGTGGACGGAAAGGTGATGTCCGCGTCCCCGATGGCGGGAGTCAACCCGGCCACAAGGTTCAGATTGCCGACAGCTTCAGCCTGCTGCCTCGCAGCGGCCTGGCAGGCCGAGCTGATGGAACCGCTGCCTCCGTTGACACAATTATAATCGCCGGCAAGAGACTGGGCCCCTGCCAGAGCCGCTGAATCAGCGGCGCGTTGGGCCTGGCTTCGTCCTACGTAAAGAGATGCAAGGTCAATACCGAGTCCAGCCATTCCAAGCACAAAAACCATTGAAACGGCAATGATCAGGATGCTGACTCCCCGATCATCATGGCGATTAATTCTGGCGTGATTTTTCGACGTCATGGTTTGCTCCCCCCTGTTGTTATCCCTCAACAGATGCACCTGTCGCGCGGCGCAACGCGTCGGTGCAACCATCGGTCAAACGCGTCAAAATTTAAATGCCCTGAATCCCCGGTCTGGACCCCGCTTTTGGTACCCCTGCCCGTCCGCGTACTGTGGTTGAAGCCATCATGTAGCCAACTGTCTGGATCGCACAAGACCTCAGTTAACTAATGTAAAACTGGCCAAGGGATAGTGCGTCATTAACTCGTTGGTCATAAGAGCCTGTCAATCAACGCCCGATGCACAAGATCGCGTTCCTCATCGTCAATGTCACGGCCCTTCGGGCGTCCTGCGTCGTAAACTTCAGGTCAATAACACAGCAACCGCGGTTCCAAAGCGTAGCCTCGGACGAACCGCCTGTCGCACTACTGCTCATTTCACTTATCGGGAAATAGGCCTTGTGTCATGAAGCTTCCAGGTTGAAATACACCCCGGGTCTGCCTGACCAACGCTTCCCCAGACGGGCGCCAAAAAGCTTTATAACTTATTATTTTATAATCGATTACAGCAATTCAGCCCACGCCGGGACCGCAGCGGAATATTGCGAAGGAGAGCGCCGGGATGAGAATAATACGCGCGGGTCCGGCGGCAGGAAATGGGGCTCTGGAAGGCGTTTTAATTATTAAAAATCCTGCAAAAATGGCGTCAAATCGCGGCGAGAATCGGTGCAGTCCTGCGGGTTTGCCATGGAAAACCGGGCGCTCTAACGCAGCGGGTTGCGTCAAAACTGAAAACAAATGCATGCAAAACATTTCACATTAACTGATTTGCAAACCTTCCCTGCCGGCTGGTAATGACGGCTCCGTTCCCTGCCCTTTCAACTGCGGCTACTCCGGGTTTCGGAGGCGCAAAGCTCCCGCAGTCCAGGAAGCAATGCCCCATTCGATCAGCCCGGCAATCAATCCGACCACCAAGACTTCAACTGCCAGGAACCTGAGGAGGTAAAGCAAGGGATGGCTCTGGGCACTGCTATAAAAATGCGTCTTCATGTAAGGAAAGGCCGCGCCCATCAACACTGCCACAAAAATCCAGAAGCGCCAGGCCCATCCGAGCACCAGGGCGGGAATCAGGAGCTTTCGGGGCGAGGAAAGACCTGTCAGGCTCCCAACACCGCCGAGGAATAATCCGCAGAGGAGGAAGGCGACGGTCGAACTCCATGCCGAGGAAACAACCGGGGCCATGCCCATGGCCTCAGACCAGAAGCGGATGACCACCAGTGCCCCCAGCACGGCTCCCGGGCCCACGGTGACCGGCCAGCGCCAGAGCACCAGCATGGCGGCCATCAGGACCAGCACGACAATGGCAACGGGGGCAATCTCCACGAGGTGCTCGAGAACGTGGCGCATCAGATGCCCCCAGTTTCCCCAGTCCTGCGGCACGGCAAAATGGCTCCTTTCCAGGTGCAGCCCGCCGGAGATAATGGTGAACAAAATCACCCAGCCCTGTGTCCAGGCGGCCAGCAAAACACCAGGCAGAACAATTCCCCATGATCTGCGAACACCTCGCAGAGGGGCCACGGCGCCCAGGTAAATGGCCGCCAGATAGACGGCCCCGGTGCTGGAGAAGTACTGAGTCAGTTGGTGCGGCGTCCCCAGGATCTCCAGGGCGAATCGAACCACGATCAGCAGGGCGATGAACGCGAAAGGGCCCGCCAGCCAGGAACGGAAATTGAGCCTGGATGGGTTTTGTGCGGCAACGTCGGCCATGGTGAAACCTCCTACAGGTCCGGAACAAATTTGATGGAGCCTCGGGCGAAAAGCGTGTTGCGGACATTCTAACCCCGAATGTCCGAAAGCGGCCGCGAGAAATCAATGGGACAGGCTGGAGAGAAACTTCTCCACCGCCTGCTCGTAAAGCTCGTGTCCGGAGGTAAATGCCTCTCCGTGGCGGTGGCCGGGAACCACGAGGATGGCTTTCTGCGGGCTGGTTGAATGGGAATAGAGCTCACGCGCCACCGCAGGCGTAATGCGCCGGTCGCCCTCGACGGCGATGAAGAGGACAGGCCGGGGATTGATGCGTTCAACCGCTTTCCTCAGATCAAAATCCGAAGGCCAGAAGCCGCCGCGCCAGGCGGCCCAGTAAAGGGCTTCATCCACAATCGGGAAAGCGGGAAGATGGAAAAACATGCGGGCATGATGCACGATGGTGTGCCGGAAAGAAAGAAAAGAGCTGTCAGAGATTACTCCGGCGACGTCGGGCGAGTCAGAGGCGGCCATCAGGGATGCTGAAGCGCCCATCGAAATGCCCCACAGGACGATCGGCCGCACGGCCTTCTCATGTTCCAGTGCGTAATGGACCGCCGCAATGGCGTCAAGCCGCTCCTGGTATCCCAGCGTCCCGATCTTTCCGCCGCTCTCGCCCGAGTGGCGGAAATCAAAGAGCAGGCCGTTGTAACCCAGGCTGTGGCCGAAATCCGCCAGGGGAAGCATCTCGATGCGCGTGCGGTTGAGCCCATGGCAGTAGACGATGGTGCCGCGGGCATCAGGCCCGGCCGGAACGTACCAGCCCTTCAGCAGAATGCCGTCCGAGGAATGGAATTCGATGGACTGATATTGAAGGCCGTAGGACTGCGGCGTCTTGCCGTCATTCCGGTCGTGAAAGTGGAACCTTCTGGCGGTGATGATGTTCGCCATAAACCACGGCACCACGACGAGAAAGAAGAGAGCCGCCAGCGCCAGGAGAACCAGAAGAATGTTTCGGACGATTTTTCGCTTCGACACAGTCACCTTCTGTTCCGCCGGCCGCCGTTCCCGCCGGCCCGTTTATGGGATCACGAGCGCGCGTCCTGTGGCGCCGTTCGGGGTTCGACAATGTAGGTGGCAAGCAGTATGGCCACTAAGCCCGTCATCACCGCGCACAGGGTCGTCACAGCAAAATAGCCGTGGCGTTCGTAAATGGCCCCGCCGGCCAGGACCACCAGCCCGATTCCCATCTGTGAAAAGACGTTGCGCAGCGCGATGAAAGATCCACGCTCGGCCGTCGGAACCAGTTCCGTCATCAGCGCGGCCAGCGGCCCCTGGCGGGAAGCGGCGCCCAGGCTGGTGAGAGCAAAGACAATCAGCAGGCCGGCGCCCCACGGAAAAAACGGAACCAGCGCCACCGAAAACGCCAGCAGAAGGTTGCCTGCAATGGACACCGGCCGTTTTCCCCAGCGGTCTGAGAGGATGCCGGCCACGGGCGCGCCGATCAGCGCCACCAGTCCCCCCAGCATAAAGACCCAGCCGATGGTCCGGGTGGTAACGCCGAACGAGGAATTCAGCCACTGGCCAATGTAATAGAGAAAGCCATAAAGCCCGCCCGAGACCAGGAAGGCAATCACCAGGCCGGCCCGGGTGTCGCGGCGGCGGAAGAACGACCGGCAGGCCCGGGACGTGGCCCTCCACTTTTCCAGGGTGGGAGTGGCTTCCCGCCGGTCGCGCGGGAGCCGCAGTGAAAACAAGGCGACGAAGACGGCCAGAACCGCAAAGAAATAAAACGTGTTGCGCCACCCCAGACGGTCCGCCACCTGGGCGGCCAGGGGCACTCCCAGAATGGGTGCGGCAAAGTAAGCGGTCGAGATCCAGCTGAGAGCGCGGCCCCGGATGGCATAATCAAAATAGTCGCCGGCAAAGGCGATGGAACAGGTTGAAATGGCCCCGGCGCCAAGACCGGTGAAACCGCGGGCCACCGTCAGGTCCAGGAAGCTCCCGGCATGCGCGGACATCCACGACGCGCAACCAAACACGACGGCCCCGGCAACCAGGAAAGGCTTGCGGCCGTAGTGGTCCGAAATAATCCCCGTCACCAGGGAAGCCAGAGCCGCCGCCGAGGAATAGAAAACGGCCAGGAATCCAGCCTGTTCAACGGTGATGTGGAGGGAATCGATCAGCAGGGGAAGCAGCGCGGGGATGGTCTGGTTGTCCGCCAGCCCCAGAAACAGCAGAAAAAAAAGAATGCTGATGATCAGAAAGTTCACCCGTCGTCCTCGCAAAGTGGTAACCGACAGGCTCTCAGGCCTTCAGGAGTGTCAAGGTGTTCTTTTTTCCGGAGCCTTCAGGCCGCCCCGCTCCGGGGGACTCTTCCTGCCTGCTCTATTCGAAATGATGGAGATCCAGGTGGGTCGCAGCCTTGTCGGTCATGTCAACGACAGCGGCAGCGCCGATTCCAACGGCCACAACGATGGCGTCCGAAATCTCTTCCTTGGTGGCTCCCAGTTGCAGGGCCTTCTTGATGTGCCCCCTGGCGCAACCTTCACACTTGGCCACCAGCGAGCACCCAATGGCGATCAACTCCTTGGTTTTGGAGTCGAGCGTGGTGGTGGTGAAATAGGTCTCCTTGTAGAAATTCTTATAGATGTTGCGAAAGCGGGGCTCAATCATGCTCATTGAGCTGGCAGACGATTTCAGTTTGTCGGAGTCATCTTTAGCCATCAACCTTCCTCGGACATTTGGATTTGCGGGCAAGGAAACCAGCACCCTGACCGATCAGCCGCTTGCATTCGACATGGGCTGAGACGGATATAGAAATCAACGTGCAAAAGCTTGATATTAACACAGATTGACGGCTGAAGCAGTCGGGAGAATGTGTGACGGGTTCAGGAAAAACGACTCGGGAAGAAAATCATTCGGAAAGCAGGACCGGGCATCAGGTTAAGAATGGGCTTGGGCTGTTCGAAGCCGGGAGAAAAGAAGAAATCAAATAGATTGAGCTCAGATCTGCCCTACGGCTCAACCTGGGCCGCTGCAATTGAAACCGCATCTTCAGCCGCCACCACCTCCGGCAATTCAAAACGGACGGTGGTTCCCTTCCCGGGTTCGCTTTCAACCTTCATGGAAAACTCCTGGCCATAAAGCACCTTCAGGCGTTCCTGGACGTTCATCATTCCAATGCCGGAAGCGTAGACCTCCGGTAGCCGGTTTTTGGGAATTCCCAGGCCGTCGTCACTGACCTGGATGGCAATCCTGCCCTTATCGCGGGTGGCGCGCAAGGTAATGGTTCCCCCTTCGATTTTCGGACCGATACCGTGGCGAATGGCGTTTTCAACCAGTGGCTGCAGGATCATGGTGGGCACCATCACGTCCAGCGCGGTGGGATCGATTTCCTCGACCACCCGAAGCTTGTCGCGCCCGAAACGCACCACCTCAATGTCCAGGTAATCGGCGATGAAGTCGAGCTCCTGCCGCAGGGGCGCAAAGTGGGTCTGCGTCTTGAGCCTCCGCCGCAGGATGTTGGAGAGTTTCACCAGCACCTTGCGCGCGGTGCCTGGGTCCAACCGGATCAGCGACGAAACGGTATTGAGCGTGTTGAAGAGAAAATGCGGGTTGATCTGGCTGATCAGGCTGTCCATGCGGGCCTGGATGAGGCTCCGTTCCTTCTCTTCCAGTTTCCGCTCAATTCGGGTGTTGTTCCAGATGCGCAACGGCAGGGCCACGGCGATAGCGGTGGCAAAAAGGATCAGGATTTCCGTCCACAAACCCGACGGATTCAGGAAGAAGAGGTTGCCGTTGGAAATCCGTCCGACCTCGATCCGCGACAATTCCAGGGCGACGCAAACCAGAAAGAACAGGACCTGCCAGTCCATGGAAGGCTGCTTGAACCGCTGCTTAATGGAGCGATAGAGACTGAGGTCAATGAAAGGGGAGAATTTCCAGACCTCCTCCTTGTTGGGACAGAGCCAGCGGGCCGAGCCGGCCACCACCGCGTAGAGAACGGCCATCGGAACGGCCAGGAGTTCATGCCGGGTTGGAAGGATTCCCACCGGAAAGGCATACACGATATGGGGGATGAGGACCGCCGGCAGGCTGACCATCATGCCCACCACAAGCCCCACCATGGTCCCGCCCAGCAGGCCCCCAATCACCGTGATCTCAAGGCTCAGGTCGGCGCCCTGATAGCCGGCCACCAGGCGCGTAAGGACGCCCAGCATGAAAGGGACGCCAAGAAATGCCGCGAAAAGGAGCTTTTGTTTGGGAGTACGGATTTCAACCAGCAGCAGGCGGCGAAACTTGTCAAACCGGGCGATGATGCTGGCCAATGAGGCGATGACGCCCAGCTTGATGAGCAACGTGACAAGAACAAGCCCGGAGGTGCTGGTTACAGTGGGATGCATGGACAATCCCCGGGACCCATCCGGACAGCGCCGGTCGAGCCACCCCCCACCATGCGGACAATTTCAAGCCGGTCGCCGTTCTCCAGCTGAGCCTCGTTCCAGTCTGCTCTTTTCACAACTTCCAGATTGCGCTCGATGGCGACACGATCGGCAGGAAGCTCCAGCCACTCGACCAGGCCTGCCAGGCTGAGGCCGTCAGGAACTTCGCGTTGCTCGCCGTTCAATTGCAGGGTCATAGATGTCCGGGCGGATCCGAGGGTGAAGCCGGCACCGACGGCAGACGGATCTCTCCCGCGCGAATCCGTTGAATCACCTGCCGGTGCTGGCCTTCCAGCAGTTGCATGAACCGCTGCTCATGGCCTTCGTCTGCGATGGATAAGTCGGGGTGCGACGTCTTCAGCGAATGGATAACCGCACCTTTGACGTACACGGCGGTTTCGATGTCCGCTTCTTTCCGGACCTCAGTCTGAATGTGAAAACGCGTTCCTTCAAAGTCGATTTCGGTGTTAAAACCACTCAACATGCTTCGGACCCTCGAAGCACCCCTCGATTTCCTGCCAGCCCAAACTTACAAAAATAGTAACGGCGCAAGCGTTGCAAGGCAACAGAAAACTCAAAGCCCCGCCTCGCAGGCAGTCCGAAAGGGGCCAGCATTGCTGGAGCTTGAAGTGGAATAAACTCCGAGAGTGCAGGCCATTGGACGCGCGCGACCGCGCTCAACGCCAGCATTACAACCATTTCCGGCTCTTCCAGGGGCAGATAGGGAGGCCGAAGCCTCCCACCTTCTGCGTAACCGTGCAGGATTACCGAACTTTAACGAAAATGATCGCCAGCGTGTAAAGAGCCAGCGATTCAATAAAGATCAGGGCCAGAATCAGGAAGAGCTGGATTCCGGGCCGGGCGCCGGGATTTCGAGCCAGACCTTCGCAGGCGCCGGCAGCCGCCTTACCCTGGCCCAGTCCGCAGAGGCCGGAAGCGATGGCCATCGCAAAACCTGAAGTAATGGCCACCCAGTTCGTGGCGCCTCCGCCTCCACCTGCAGCCGCCGCTCCTTGAGCACCAAACAGCGGAGCCGTCAGCAGCAAACCCGCTATCGAGGTGCAAAAGATCACAATCTTCCGCATCATCTTTCCTCCTTAACATTAGCCCCACCTTACACAGGGAGGCTCTAACAATAAAATTCCGCCAGCCGTTTTCCCCGCTGCCAAATTGCGGAGGAACCGCCCAAGCGGCAGTTCCGGCGCTCGGCTGCGGCCAAGCGTACTTTCCTGCCTCCGATGGCGCCAAACCTTATCCAAGCCGGCCCGGTCAGGAGCACAGCCTACTTCCCATCCCCGGCAGCAAACCGGACGATCCGTGCGGCCCCAGGCTTCCATCCAGAAGCGTGTTCCGCGCTTTACCGGGATGGCCGTCAAAAACAGATCCCGATCAGCAGACTAATGTTCCTCTGCCGTTGACAAGCTGATGTAAAGAGCCGGCAGAATCATGAAAACATAGGCCTGAAGGAACGACTCAAAAATGTGCAAGGCCATGAAAATGGCCGGGACCAAAATCGGAATCAACCCCGTAAAAACACCCTCCAGAATTCCGCCCACCAACATGTTGGCCCACAAACGAACGCTGAGCGAAAGCATCCGCAGAACATTACTGAGGATTTCCGTAGGAAACATGATGATGGCAATGCCCATCATGGGTCCGCAAAGGTGCCGGAGATAACCCAGGATGCCGTGCCGCCGAAGTCCCTGGAAGTTGTAATAGATAAAGACCAGGACCGCGCAACCGAGAGGCACCTGAATGCTGGCGGTGGGGGTTACAAACGTCGGAATCAGCCCCAGGATATTACAGATGACGATAAAGAGTCCCAGCGTTCCGATGAGGGGAACGTAGCGGCGGGCGCCGTGGCCGATCATTTCATCAACCAGGTTCTGGGTGAATTCCAGGAAGATTTCCATGGCATGCTGGAGCTTGCCCGGGTTTTCCACCGATAAATGCCGGCGCAAAAAGATGGCGCCTATCACAATGAGCAGAAGCACCAGGATTTCTCCGCCAACGTAATCCGGAATGGGATAATGCGGATTCGCAGCCGGGAAACCGGCCATGGACATCAGGTTGGTTACCAGCCCGCCCAGCAGGTCGTTTAACAGCTTTGCAAACCAGAAATGTTGTTCAACAGGCACTCAGAAAATCTCCATGAACAAAGATTTTTGCACGCCGGGTTCGGAACCCCGCGGCTGCAGCAAAAAACTTCTCAGGTGGCCTTCGAATGGCGCAAGGCCGAACCGACCTGAAACACCGACTCCGCCAGCGCCGCGGCCATGGGAACGAAAAAGCCCGCTACCACGGCTTCAATCGGCAGCCAGTTCTCGCGGTAAAACACAAAAATTACGACAATCGCCAGCGGGTAGCGGACCAGCAACTTGCCGAGCATCATTCTGGACGGACTCACCCGGCCGGCGTTCATCAGGCTGACAACCGCTTTGTGCAGCCAGGAATATCCCACCATGGCTATTGCGGCGCCCAGGCCAAACCCGCAGGCCGCGCGGCCGCCCACGGCGAACAACCCCACCAGGGTCCCGGCAACCGCGAAGCCCGCCATCCAGCGCGGCAGTCTCGCCTCAGCGCTTTCCAGCGTGGCCTGATCAATTGTCCCGATCCACACGTTTTTCCGTCCGGGTCAAAATCTGGTAGATCTCGACGATTCCGCCGATTGCACCGCCTATCCCACCTATGATACTCAAAATCGGATAGGTATGCAGATACTGATCGAGAAACCAGCCTAACAGGACGCCCCCTACAACGGCGCCGGGAATGATGAAACCCAGACTCGAGTAGAACGCAGCCTGTGCCCAGATGCTCCCGGAATTTGGTTTTTGTGGGAACACCATTCCCACGCCTCAATCAGAGAAACCAACCGGCCGGCCTTGACGAAGCAACGAACCAATGCCACGGATCGTTTTTCGAAACCTGCCACTCAGGGCTGCGGCTCCAAACCGGCCAGGCCGCTTCCAGGGCTCACCACCATCGGCGCCTATCAAGAGGGCCTTTTTCACCGACATCCTTGCATTAATGTCCGAATTTCAGAACTTAAAGGCAGCGACCCTGTCCGTGACAACCAAGCCTTATAGAATATAATGAATCGGCCCGGTCAGCGAAGTAAAAAATGACGCGGCCAGCCGGAATTCGACCCGGCGGGACGCGCCCTATCCCTCGCCGCGTCCGATTATGACCCCTTTGAGGCGTTGAATATCCCCTCCAGGCCGCCTGCCGACTTGACATGAACGTCGCGCTGCGGGAATGGGATTTCCACGCCTTCCCGCCGGAAAGCTTCATCAATGGCATAATTCAGCCGGCTCCTCAGAAAAAAATGCTTTGCGGGGTTCAAAGTCCACACCAGCAACTCCATGTTCAATGAAGAATCTCCGAATTCAATAAAGCGGACCTCGGGCGCCGGCTGCTTCAGCAAGTCATCCATCTCAGCCGCAACGCTGAGCAGCGTCCGGGTTACCGTCTCCAGGTTTGAACCGTAGGCCACTCCTACGGGCACGTGGATACGGACTTTGGGATCGCCAATCGACCAGTTGATGACTTTCTTGTTGATAAATTCGGAGTTGGGCACGATCACCGAGATATTATCGTTGGTCTCAATCAGAGTGGAGCGGAAATTGACCGCACGGACATTGCCTTCCACGCCTTCCATGCTGATGCGGTCGTGGACGCGGATGGGCCTCTCCACCAGCAGCACCAGGCCGCAGACAAAATTGGCCACAATGTTCTGCAGACCAAAGCCGATGCCAATGCCAAGAGCGCCAGCCACAACGGCGATGGCGGTCAGATTGATGTTGAGAACCTTCAGGGCAACCAGCAGTCCGATGACCCACAGGCAGTACTGCGTGAGCGAGGCCACCGCGTACTGGGCGCCCGCCTCCACCGGCAGCCTGCGCAGGAAATAAAGCTCCAGCAAGCGCCTGGCTTTGCGGGCCACTACTGCGGTGATGAAGAGGATCAGGACAAAAGCAATCAGGATGAAAGGAGTGATGGGCTGCCCGCTCATACTGAAGAGCGGGTAACCAAGGATATTATCAATATGCTTGAGAATGTCCATGTGTTCATCCCGCAAGGTCGGAAGCAGCTCCCCGTTTGCCGAAACCATACGGCCCAAGGCCGGCATCGCTGTAAAGCCCCGCCACCCGCGTGTTCCGATAGCAAGCCGCGCTGATAGAAGATTCTACCGGAAGAATTGCGCCTTTGCGGGGATTTTTGCACTCCCGAGCCCGCCCTGCCCGGTTAAAACCTTCGCCCGGACAGGAACTTCGGGACGTTCGGGACACGCCAAAATGTGACGGACGCACTTGACTCTCTCCGCCTTAAAGGGTATCAGTTGCATATCCTTCTGCTTCGAGGTGACAACTATGGTGTGGGTTCTGGTGTTGCTCATGATGATCGTTTCACCCCTGGCCGCGCAAACCAATGGGAAGTTGCATGTCATTGCTTTCGGCGCCCATCCCGACGACTGCGATGGCAAAGCCGGCGGGCTTGCGGCCAAGTACGCTGCACATGGGGACCTGGTCAAGTTTGTGTCGCTCACCAACGGCGATGCCGGCCATTTTTCCGAAGGCGGAGGTGTGCTGGCCAAGCGGCGGCGCGCGGAAGCAATCGAAGCCGGACGGCGCATCGGAATCGTTTACGACGTGCTCGACAACCACGACGGCGAACTCGAGCCCACGCTGGCGGTGCGCCGCCAGGTGATCCGGGAGATCCGCGAATGGCACGCGGACATCGTTCTTTCGCCCCGCCCCAATGATTACCATCCCGACCACAGGAACACGGGCGTCGTGGTCCAGGATGCCGCCTACATGGTGACCGTGCCCAACATCGTCACCGATGTTCCGGCCCTGCGCAAAAACCCGGTCTTCCTTTATTACTCGGACGGCTTCGAGCGGCCGCAGCCTTTCCGGCCTGACATCGTGGTCTCCATTGACGACGTCTACGACAAGAAGATCGATATGCTGGATGCGATGGTCTCCCAGGTTTACGAGTGGCTGCCCTGGCACGACGGAAAGCTGGACCAGGTGCCCAAAGACTCCGCGGCGCGCAAGGTGTGGCTTCGCAGCCAGCGTCCCAACCTGGTCCCGGCGGCGTGGAAAGCGTCACTGAAAAAGTGGTATGGCGGGCAGGCGGATTCCATCCAGCGCGCCGAAGCCTTCGAAATTACGGAATATGGCACCCAGCCCAGCGACGCCGAGATTCGCAGGCTGTTTCCTTTCTTCCCAAGACAATGAGGCAGGCATGGCCGGCACACAACCCATTGCGCTCCGGCCTTCTTTCTGTTAAACGAGTGTGAAGGAAGAAATCACCAAGTTCTGAGGAGGCAAGCTTATGGCCCGTCTGGCTGCAATTCGATCGGCTGAGCCCTGGATGCGTTCGGTGCTGAGAATCGCTGTAGGTTTCACTTTTTCCCTGCACGGATTTCAAAAGCTTTTCGGGTTGTTTGGAGGCCACCGGGTCGGTAACCTGTTCTCGCTTTTCGGTCTGGCCGGGGTGCTGGAATGTTTCGGTGGTGTTCTGCTGCTTCTTGGACTCTTCACGGTCCCCGTAGCCTTCATCCTGTCAGGCGAGATGGCCGTGGCTTACTTTAGATCCCACTTCCCAAGAGGCTTCCTGCCTATCCAGAACGGAGGTGAACTGGCGGTGGTTTACTGCTTCGTCTTCCTTTATCTGTTTGTGGCAGGAGGCGGGTCGTTGAGCCTCGATCGATTGATTCGCAAGAAGACCTAGCCGGCCATCAGAATGCAATCAGAGCCGCAGAGGGTTGGAGACGCTTAACACGCGCGGTTCATTTGGCCACAAGAGGTTGGCGGCTTACCGTGGTTCCGGCCTCGCCGGGATCGCCGCGAAACGAGTTGAAACCTTGAAAGATCAGGGAGAGGACTCGGCCTGCTGGTTCTTATGAGCATCGGCCAGCACGGCCTTTCTCGTGGCCGTCAGCATGTCGCTCACGGCCTCGCGGGCGATCTTGCGGATCAAAGGCCTGGCAAACCAGGCCACCAGAAAAGGGATATCGCGGGAGAGGGCGATGGATTCCCACTCGACAATCACGCCATTGTCGCGCTGCTGGTAACGCCAGTAGGAGTTGATGCGCCAGAGGTAGCCGCTGTCATTCCCCACCGGTTCCAGGTTCTCGTTGGGCGTTCCGGCGTCATCCACCTGCTGGATGCGTGTTGAAACGCTCCGGCTGTATCCGCTGTCTTTGCCGATCGGTGTGAAATGGATGTCGTACCACGTATCCAGGGTGACCGTCACGATGCTCTGCTTCTGGAGGCGCATGTAGACCTTGTAGTCATCTTTGTCTTCCCGGCTGACCAGCCGTGAACGGATGACCTCGGGCTTGTAGAGGTTCGTGAAATTGTCGTAGTCCCGCAGTACGTCCAGCGCCGACGCTACCGACTTTCCCGGAATGAAAACATCCCCAACCCAATGGTGGATCATGCCGTCAGGGATGTCCATGGGATTTCCTTTGGCGTCGCGCGTGCTCACCCGCTGGACGCGTATCCCGCCCTGTTTGAGCTCTGCCATCGCGGCCTCATAATCCGGCTTGGGCAGGGATTCGATATAGAGAAAGTTGTCCGGATGGCTCTCATCGCGCTTCATGCGCGCCTCAGCCGCTGCAACGTAGCGATGAAAGGCCTGCAGCGTCTTCGGCTTCAAATCCGCCGCAGCAAGATCAGACGAGCCGATCGCATGCAGTCCAATCGCCGCAAACAACAATACACGAACCAGGCCCCATAACGAACGCCCCAGTGTCCGTTTCATACCCATGATCATATTTATCAATGTTAGCATGCGCAGGCGGTCGGAAACGAAATGACACTGCAGAGCGCCACCTCCCGGCAGGTCTGGAGAGGCTGTCTTTTCAGATAACCCCAAACAACCAGGGTGAAAAAATCCTGGGCCGCAACGCACAGAACAAAATCTGACATCCAAACCCATTAGACCAAGTAAACCAGACAGGGGGCATTTTCATGCAAATAAAACGAAATCTTATTCTTACAGTTTTAACCGCCGCGGCCTTTTCAGTGGGATTGCTGGCCGCCCAGGCCACGAGTCAAAAAAATATGAACGACTGGTCATACTCCAAAGTGAAAAAAATGATGACCAATCCCCAGACGGCCAAGAAGGTGGGGATGATGGCCAAGAAAAATGGCGTGATGCTGATGGGAGGCATGTCCATGGGAGGGACGCCCGTAACGATGAAAGGTGAGTTGACAGGCGCCGACTGCTATCTATCCACCGGCGACCACGGCCATGAGCACGCCCTATGCGCAAAAGCGTGTGTCTCTCATGGTGGACCGATTGTTTTCCTCGGGAGCAATGGAACAACCTATCTGGTCCTGCCGCCAAAAGATGGCGCACCCTATCCCATTCAGGTCTTGAACGATCTGGGCAGGCCGGGCGTGACCGTGCACGCGCATGAAATCGACTCGCACGGAATCAAGGCGCTCTCGGTGGATTCAGTACAGGGGTAAGCAGGTAGCCCCGCATTCGAGGGCCGGACTGCCGGCGCCGGCCCCTGAAGCGGCGTCAAAGCAAAGTTGGGAGCTTTCGATGCCAGGTGGCACTGAGCCTCGACGATGTGTCTGTCCTGGGGCATGGCTCGGAACCTGTGCCTTCAACGGAAGTGTGAATCCTGAACGGGATTTTTGTGATAAACTCCCACCGAATTTAAATTGATGGATGGGGCAAGGGGAAATGGCACAGATCAAAAAGCCTTCAAAAGTTTACGACGCAGTTATTGTAGGTTCCGGGGCAGGCGGCGGGATGGCCGCCTATGTTCTGACGAAAGCCGGCGCCAAGGTCCTGATGCTTGAAGCCGGCGGCTGGTATGACACAGCCAAGCAATCCAAGATGCTCGAGTGGGATTACCAGGCGCCGCACCGGGGCGCGGTGAAGCCCAACTCGACCTTCGGCTATTTCGACGCGGCGGTGGGCGGGTGGCAAATCCCTGGCGAGCCTTACACCAACGCTCCCGGAACCGACTGGACGTGGTTCCGCTCGCGGATGCTGGGAGGCCGCACCAACCACTGGGGCCGCATCTCGCTGCGTTTCGGGCCTTACGACTTCAAGCCCTACTCCCGCGACGGCAAAGGCTTTGACTGGCCGATCAGCTACGAAGATATCGCGCCCTATTACGACAAGACAGAAGAATTGATCGGGGTGTTCGGCGCAGACAATCACATTGAAAACGCTCCGGACGGCAAGTTCATGCCGCCCCCGGCGCCGCGATGCCACGAACTGCTGGTCCAGAAAGCCTGCCAGAAGCTCAATATTCCCTGCATCCCCTCGAGGCTCTCGATCATTACCCGGCCGCACCACGGCCGGCCGGCGTGCCATTATTGCTCTCAGTGCGGACGTTCTTGCGCGACGTCTTCAAACTTTTCCTCGCCCACGGTTCTGATCCCGCCGGCTATGGAAACGGGCAACCTGGACGTCATCTGCAACGCCATGGTGCGTGAGGTGCTGACGGGTCCTGATGGGCTGGCCACCGGCGTCTCCTACATCGACAAGAAAACGCGAAAGGAAGTGCAGGCGCGCGGCAAGATTGTGGTGCTGGCGGCCAGCAATTGCGAGACCAGCCGCCTGCTGCTCAACTCCCGCAGCACGCGCCACCCGAACGGGCTGGCGAATTCGAGCGGTGTTGTCGGCCGCTACCTGATGGATACCGTGGGGGCGGACGGCACCACGGGATTCTTCCCCGTGCTGATGGACCTGCCACCCCACAATGATGACGGTACCGGCGGCATGCACCTCTACATGCCCTGGTGGAATTACGACAAACAGTTCAATAACAAGATGCCCTTCGCGCGCGGATATCACATCGAGTTCGGCGGCGGCCGCCACATGCCCGGCTCAGGAGAGTTCAGCGGTTCGGAACGCTACCTGGGAGGCGGCTACGGTGCGGAGCTGAAAAAGGGCTGCCGTAAAATTTACGGCGCATTCCTCGGCTTTTCAAGCCGCGGCGAAATGATCCCCAATGACGACAGCTACTGCGAGATCGACAGGAACGTTGTGGATGAGTGGGGCATCCCGGTGCTGAAGTTCCACTTCAAGTGGACCGACGACGAAATCCTGCAGGCCCGGCACGCGCGCGAAACCTTCCGCCAGATTATCGAAACTGCCGGTGGCGAAGTGGTGCGGACGGCCGGAGCCGATGAGAACTGGGGAATCTCGCGCGGCGGCGAAATCATCCACGAGGTAGGCACGGCACGGATGGGTTCAGAACGCAGCACCTCCGCCCTGAACCCCTATTGCCAGGCGTGGGACTGCAAAAATCTGTTTATCACCGATGCCGCTCCGTTCGTCAGCAACGCGGACAAAAACCCGACCCTCACCATTATGGCTCTGGGCTGGCGGACTGCAGAGCACATCGTGGACGAGGTGAAGAAGCACAATATTTGAGAAACAGCAGGTGGCAGGTCGTAGGTAGCATGTGGGGCCCAGGAAAGCGGCATGAGCAGGATGAGTACGGTCGTGTGTTTCACGGGCCACTCGGCGTCTGTGCTTCGTGCCGATATGCTATCTACCACATACCACCTACCGAGTGAGGAGTAGACATGAAAAAGGGGACTACCAACGGAGGAACTCCTATCAAGCGCCGCGACATGCTGAAAGTCTTTTCCGCGGTTCCGGCGGCGGCATTGATCCCGCTGGGCACCGCAGTGGCGGCGCCGCAGAAAAGCGCGGGAGCCACGGCGGCCCAGGCGGCATCCGGGTATCAGCGAAAGGTTTTCAATGATCACGAGTGGGAAACATCAAGGTGCTGAGCGACCTGATCATTCCCGCCGACGAGCGCAGCAGCAGCGCCACCCAGGCCGGCGTTCCGGAATTTATCGACGACTGGCTGGATTTTAAGGGCGGAAGGCTCAAGGCGGAAATCCTGGGCGGCCTCACGTGGCTCGACCTGGAATGCAACCGGGAATTCGGCCATGACTTCATCGGATGCACTGCAGCTCAGAAAAAGAAAATTCTGGACCGCATCGCTTATCCCGACAAGGCCATGCCTGAAGACCTGAACTACGTGGCCTTTTTTAACCGCCTGCGCGACCTGGTGGTGGGCGGATTTTTTTCCAGCAAGGAAGGCGTGAAAGACCTGCCTTACCTGGGCAACAAGGTGGTGGCGGAGTGGAATGGCTGCCCGCCCAACGTCCTGACCCAGATCGAGGAGAATCTCAAGGCAAAGAAGGTGGGGTTGAGCCTGGAAAGCGACATAAAATCCGCCTGAAGCCGGCCAGGTCTGTTCCTGAATTTGCGGGTGGAGGCCGGGGCGGGCATGTTACGCCTGCTTTTCGCACAGGACCACACGGTCCTCGCCGTCCACTTCTCGCAGGCGAACTTCAATCACTTCCGTTTCAGAGGTTTGAAGGCTGCGGCCCACGTAATTGGCCAGGATGGGCAATTCACGATGTCCACGATCGATGAGGACACACAGTTCCACCCGCTGCGGGCGTCCGAAAGCGAGCAGCGCGTCGAGTGCGGCCCGCGTGGTGCGGCCCGTGAAAAGGACGTCATCCACCAGGATCACCTTCTTGCCGTCCACTGAAAATGCCGGGGGTGCAGACTCCGCCTTTGGGCGCGCGCTGGTCTTCGACTGATCGTCGCGATAGGGAATCGTGTCGAGCGTTTCCACCGGCGGCTCGGCCGATTCAATTCCACCGATGGTCTGGGCAAGCCGCTCCGCCAGAGGAACACCTCGCCGTTCAATCCCTAGCAGCATCAGATTTTCAACACCATTGTTCCGTTCGAGAATCTCGTGGGCCAGGCGCACCAGGGTGCGGTCAATTTCCGAAGCCGACATGAGTTGAGCTTTCTCTTTGGCCGGCGAATGGCCCGCGGGAGATGGAGTTGCCGTTCGGTTCGTCATATTCATTCCTCTTCAGGCATTATAGCGTACGCCGCCACAGCGAACAGAACGCGCTGAAGGCTAATGCATCAGCAATTTCTGCTGGTAGGCGCGGCGAAGGTCACGCACAAAGTGGTCCGCCTCGCGTGTCGGCCTGGGAATGCGGTAGCCGTCCAAACACTTGCGGACCACCTTGACCGCGGTGGCGAGAGAGATACGGTGTCCCTGGGTCACAAAGATGGGCCGGGTGTTGTCGCGGGTCCGCAGCACCGTGCCCACGCGCTCTCCGTGGAAGTTGAGTGGCGCAATGGATCCCGTCTTCGCGCCGGGCTCGCCGGCTTCTCCCACCAAAAGGGATTTCGCGCAGCCGATGGCCGGCTTGTCAAACAGCACGCCGACGTGGCACGCCAGGCCGAACAACCGCGGGTGCGCCCGGCCATGGCCGTCGATTAAAAGCACGTCGGGCTCGGTCTCAAGGCGCGCAAATGCCGCCATCAGGATCGGGATTTCCCGGAATGAGAGGAGCCCCGGCACATAGGGAAATTGCAGTTTGCGGCGGGCCATGCGGCGCTCGACTTCTTCGAGCGAGGGATAGCGGTAAACGATGACTCCGGCAAAAGCCATTTCGGTTGCGGGATCGAAGGCGATATCGGCGCCGGCAACATATCGGATTTGCGTGAAGCGATCTTCCAACACCACGCGCTCGCGCAGGCGGGCCTGCAGCCGAATGGCCTCACGCGGTGAGATTTTCCAGCGGGTTCGGAGCACAGGTGTCATTTTTTTCAAGCCCTGATCATACTGCAGGTCCCTCGTGTACTGGAAATCGGCCCCCTGACGGGCAGGTGCACAGTTGGCAGCAGGCTGAAATCGCGATAGACTTTTGACCTTTAAGTTCGCACATAAAGGGATAGTCCGTTTGTAACTCTTTCCGTGAAGGCTTAAGAGGACCGTTACCAGTACAACGCATCGGCAGCCCGCAAACTCACATGAAGAACGATATTCGTCTGCAAAGCAGTCTGTTCCAAATCCTTGAAGAAGTTTCGCGCCATCCTTCCCGTCGGGCCACGGGCGCTTTCCAGGAAGCTGAATCTGCCTCTTGCCGTAGTCAGCAATCAAACAGCGATACTCCGCGAGGCCGGGGTCACCCTCCCCGGCAAAGGCCGCCGCGGAATCAGCCTGAATCCTGATTACGGCTACCTTGTCGGCATCGACATGGGCGCAAGCCACCTGCATTTTGCGCTGGCCGATTTTTCCGGAGAGACCATTGACGACACAACGGAAAAGGTTCGGCCGGAAGACGGACCCGGAAAAACCATCAGCCAGATCAAGAAAGGCATTCAGCGGCTGATCCCTGCAGGAAGACGAAACAGGCTCCGGGCGCTTGCCATGGCGGTCCCCAGTGCCGTGGACCCCCGCAGCGGCCTGGTGCTGATGGCCAACAATCTGTCGGGCTGGAAGAACATCAACCTGAAACGCGAACTGGAAAAGGAATTCCGGCTTCCTGTCTGTATCGATAATGACGCCAATATGGCTGCCATCGGCGAACGCTGGCGCGGAGTCGCGCGCGATCTCGACAACTTTGTTTTCATCGCCCTGGGAACCGGCATCGGGTCCGGGATTTTTGTCAACGGTCAGCTCTATGTGGGACGCACGGGCGCGGCGGGCGAGCTTCAGTTCCTGAATGTTGAGTGGCCGCGCTGGAACGAAGACTTCGGGGATACCGGATACTTTGAAAGCCATGCCTCCGGGCAGGGTATCGCAACGCTCGGACGGAAACTCATCAAGCCCGGGTCGCGCGGCAAGTCAGCCGGACTTGCGGAAACGCGCGACGCCTACTTTGTGTTCGAGGAATTTCGCAAAGGGAATGCAAAGGCGCGCAAGACACTGGAAACTATCTTTACGATTCTGGGCGTCGGCATCGCCAATGTCGTCGGCGTGCTGGACCCCGATATGATCGTGCTGGGCGGTGGCATCAGCCGGGGCGCCCCCGAGTTCATGCTCCAAACAGTTTCCGGTGTCGCGCAAAAGATTCAGCCGAACTGTCCGCCCATCCTGATCAGCCAACTGGGAGACCAGGCGCAAACCTACGGAGCGATTTACTCCAGCATGATGGCCGCGTGCAAGGCTGCAAGCAAAGGCAGGTGAAAGGTGGAAGGCCGCCGCAGGATCTACTGTGGTTGAACGATGCCCTTTTTCACGGCGTAGAGGACCAGTTCTGCCGTGCGGTGGAGACCCAGGGTGTCCATCATCCGGGCCCGATGGACAGCCACCGTATTGATGCTGATATCCAGCAGGGTGGCAACTTCCTTGTTGGATTTCCCCTGGGCGATCAGTTGGAGGACTTCCTTTTCCCGGAGCGTCAGGCGGTCGTAGGGATCCGAGCTAGGCTCCTGCATCGTTCCTGTTTTCAGTCCTTCAAGCACCAGGTTTGAAACGGCCGGACTCATGTAGGCGCCGCCTTGCGCCAGCACCACCACAGCCTGGGGCAGATCCACTTCAATCGCGTCCTTCAGGATGTAGCCTTTGGCGCCGGCTTCGATGGCTTTGCGCACATAGGCCGGATTGGAATACATGCTGAGAATCAGCACCTTGATGTCCCGGTTGGCCTTCAGGATCTCCGCCGTGGCCTCCAGCCCTCCGATCTCGGGCATCAGAAGGTCCATCACCACCACATCGGGCTTGAGCTTCCCGCATTGCTCGATAGCCGAAAGTCCCGTGTTGGCTTCGCCCACGACTTCGATGCGCGGATCATCTTCCAGCAAACGGCGGAAGCCCTGCCGTACCAGCGCATGATCGTCGGCCAGGATAACTCTAATTTTCTTATCAGCGGATGCGGACGGCATGATTTTTATCCCACCTTTTCAGCAACTCGTGATTCCGGCGCCTGTTTCAGAGGTATCCGAACGTTGATGGCCGTGCCCTTGCCCGGAGCCGATTGCACCTCAAGCGTGCCGTTCAGATGTTCGGCGCGCTCGCGCATCCCCATCAAACCAATACCGTCGTTCGGGGACCGCTCCGCGGGGTTGCCTGTTTCAAATCCTACACCATTATCGCGGATTTCCAAGCACAGTTCGTGGGTGCGCTCTTCCATTTCCACCCACGCTTCCGTGGCCAGGGAGTGGCGCGCCACGTTGTTCAGCGCCTCCTGGACAATGCGATAAACATGGATGGATTCCTCCGGCGGGATCCGGCCGCCTGCCAGCGAGCCGTTGAAATGAACCGTGATCCCAGCCTGGCGCGAAAACTGGCGGGTGAACCATTCCAGCGTCTGGTCCAGCCCAAAATCGTCCAGAACGCCGGGACGGAACATCTGCGACTGGTCGCGGACTTTCGAAAGGGTTTCCTCCACAATGCCCTTGACGTATTCAAGTTCAGAAATCATTGCGGGATCGGGGTTGTTGGCCTTGCGCCCTGCGCGGTTCAGCATGACGCCGATGGCGGTAAGGATCTGCCCGAACTCGTCGTGCAAATCCCGCGCCACCCGCCGCAGCGTTTCCTCCTGAACTTCAATCAGCTTCCAGGAAAGCTTCCGCAGCTGGCCGGACTGCACTTGCAACTGTTCGGCCAGATGCTGCAGCTTCGCAAAAGTCTTTTTGTTGGCTTCAAACGTGTAGAGGCCGGTCCCGAGCGCCAGAAGGAAGAGGATTCCGGTGATCAGGAAGATGTCCGTTTTAACATTCTCGTAGGTTGCGTTGATCCTGTCCGCGGCGTCGGATTGCGCCTGGTCATTCAGGACCAGCAGCCTTGCCACAATCTCGGTGATCACGGCCCTCTTGCTTTCAAGTTCGGTCTGGATCAGAGTCCGCGCTTCTGCTGTCCTGCCTTTCTCCGCCAGGGCGAACACACCGTCCGCGGTGGTGCCGAAGTCTGCAAGCGCGTGGCGCAACTGCATGCGCTTGTCATGGCTGGCGCGAGTGTCAACGGCGTACTTCCCTTCCAGCATCGCTGCGTTTTCCATGTCGTTGCGGACACGCGCGAACTCCGACTCCCAGTCCCGGATGGGGTAGCGACTCTTGGAGAGCGCCAGGTCCCGCAGTGAAATCGCCAGCAGGTAGGCGTCATTTTGCAGTCGCAGGAGCTGCAACGAAGCTTTGCGGTTCTTCTGGACCACGTTGACCTGGAAGTCTTCCAGCCAGTGAATCTGGCGGCTGCTGTAGACCACAAAAATCAGGAAGATGGAAAGGATAATGCAGAGGCCAATCCACAGGCGCGTGGACGGCGAAGGAATTTTCCGCAACTGTTCGTACTGAGAGGCGGACTCATTCATGAGACTTGAGAAGAACCCTGGAAAGGAATGTCGTCAATAATGCCCTTTCCTTCCTTGACAACATAGGTGCGGCCAGCCTCCAGCCTTCCCAGTTCCTGCTTCTCGCCGCTGGGCCATTCGAATAGCGCTTTTTCGATATACCGATGGGGACCCAGTCCGAAAGTGACTCTCGGGTCTGAGCAGGAAAGGTAACTTGAGCCGCTTTTAACCGTCAGCCAGCGCTTCCCCTGGGGCATCCAGATGTGGACGTTGGTGCCGATGCCATCACGGTTTGACCGCACGCCGACGATGGAAAACCGGATACTGTGGTTGGTCCCTCCATCGTTGCGATAGAGATACGCCGGGCCGTTATTGGTGGTCATCAGCACGTCCAGGTCTCCATCGTTGTCAAAATCTCCGTAGGCAGCACCCCGGGCCACTTTGGGCTTGTCGAATGATTCCCCTACCAGGGAGCTGATATCACGGAACTTACCATGACCCTCATTATGAAACAAGCGCGGCGTTTCTGCATAAGTAATGCTCGCCTCGACGTGGCTGATGGTGGCGTCAATATGGCCGTTGGCCACCAGCAGGTCGAGCATGCTGTTGAGGTCAACATCGAAGAAGAAGCAGCCAAAGCCGAGCGTCATCCTGGTCGACTGTCCCACGGTGTTCGAGGGCGCCTCGTCGATAAAGAAACCGTGGCCCTCGTTCCGGTAGAGTCCCACCATCTGCTGGGAAAAGTTGGTAACCACCAGGCTGGGCAGTCCGGAATTGTCATAGTCGGCGGCGTCGGCGCCCATGCCGGCCCTGGCCACGCCGTCCTCGCTGAAGGCGACCCCTGCTGAGACGGCAACCTCCGCAAAAGTTCCATCGCGATTGTTGTGGTAAAGCTTGTTGGGCTGCGTGTCGTTGGCAATAAAGACGTCGGGCCAGCCGTCGAGGTCGTAGTCAATCATCGTAATGCCCAGCGACTTGGACGTGGAATCGTGCAAACCGGACTTGCCGGTCACGTCCTCAAAAGTTCCGTCGCCACGGTTATGGAAAAGCCAGCAGGTTGTGCCTGGATAGGCCTCCGGCGTGCAGTAGGACTTGGTCTTCCCATCCAGGCTGCAGAAGATGTCCATTTCCGGCGACCACTTGACGTAATTGGCCACCAGCAGGTCCAGATGGCCGTCGCGGTCATAATCAAACCACAAAGCCGAAGTGCTCAGGCTTGAGTAGCCGCCCAGGTGGGCGGCGCGTGTCACATCCGTAAAAGTGCCGTTGCCGTTGTTGTGGAACAGACGGTTCTGGCCATAAGTGGTGACGTAAAAGTCATCAAACCCATCGTTGTCGTAGTCGCCCACCGCCACGCCGATGCCGTACATCTCAACGTCCAGACCGGCCTGCCGGGTCACGTCCGTGAAGGTCCCGTTACGGTTGTTCCGGTAGAGCTTCATCGTCGTACGATGATGGCTATGCCCCGGCCAGTCTTTCCCGTTGATCAGCAGGATGTCCAGCCAGCCGTCGTTGTCATAATCCAGGAAGGCGCATCCGGAACCCAGGGTTTCCGGCAGATACTTCTCGCCGAAGGCGCCACTGTTGTGCTGGAAAACAATGCCAGCTTGCCTGGTAACGTCAACCAGCTGGTTTTTGAAAGGAGCTTTGGAAGAATTCCGGTGTGTCAGTCGCGACAGTTCCTCGCGGATGCGCGGTGACTCGTAGATCAAGCCGCCTGCGCCGCCTACAGCCCCGACCCCCACAAGCAGCTTAAGTAGATTCCGACGGTTCATTGCCTGTTCATTCCGCACCCGACGCTGACGTGTTTTTCACAATATCTTTCACTCGAGTTCGACCGCAAGGACTTTCCGGCACCTAGAGCTTTTTTGACATTCTGCTAGTGAAATAAATGGCCGGGAAATAATCGATTCAGACTAGAACGGGCACGCCGGGACGATCCGGATTTCGGCGACGCGCCCCTCCGAATTCTTGTTGCAAATCGGCAATCGCCGTTAATAGAAAAAAATTCGTCTTGTAGTACCTAAAAATGACGCTGCAAGTACAAAACGGCCTTGCAATCGCCGGCCGGTATCCGATAACGTAAAGCCCTCGCGTCGAGGTTGGGGCAAAAGGACATTTCATTTTGAAAATGAGGGTTGATCCCAAAGACGGTGGGCGCCGTCGAAATCTGAACAGAGTCTTGTTCGTTCTCGGACTGGTGCTGGCATTCAACGCAGCTTACCTGGCCGCGTACGCGTCGCCAAACCTTTTCTACGTTATCAATGCGCTGTTGCATCCTTTTCTGGGCGCGCTGGCTGCCATTCTTTTTGCCATTTATCTCAGACGGCACAGGGAATTTCTCGCCAGTCTTTCAGGACGCATCTCCGTCCTGGGGCTGGCGCTGGCCACAGGCTTCGGAGTGTTTCTCTTCTTCGCCGGAATGACCTCCGCTCACACCCTGGCCCTTTATCTCCATGTGGGATTTGCCATCGGCGGACTTTTCTTCCTGCTGGTCCGCCTGCGCGCCCGGACGCGCGAGGGGGGCGAAATTACTTTTGCCCGCAGTCCCTGGAAGATTGCGGGGACCGGGTTCGTGGCGGCGCTGATTCTCTATGGCGCGGCTTCTCTTTACCACCACTATTTCCCCAACCCGGAATATACGGTGAAGAATCCGCTGACCGCTCCCACCAGTATGTACAACGAGGGTGGTGGCAAAAACAGCCTGATGTTTCCGAGTTCAGTCCAGACGACAAACGGCGGCACCATCCCCAAACAGTTCTTTCTGAATTCAAAAAGCTGCGAGCCCTGCCACAAAGACATTTACAACCAGTGGAATCAGTCGATGCACCACTTCTCCTCCTTCAACAACCAGTGGTACCGCAAAGCCATTGAGTATATGCAGGACACGGCAGGCATCAAGCCGTCCATGTGGTGCGCGGGTTGCCATGATCACGCGCTGGCGTTCACCGACATGATGCAGAAAGATCCGATCCGCAAGATCGAGTTCACTCCGGAAGGCCAGGCCGGCCTGGGCTGCATGTCGTGCCACGCCATCGCGCATGTTGACAGCACCATGGGGAACGGCAGTTTCGTGATGCATTATCCGCAGCTTGACCGCCTGGTCGCCAGCAAGAATCCGGTGGTTCGCTACATTGCCAACTTTGCCATCCTGCTGAATCCCAAACCGCACCGCCATGTTTTCCTGAAGCCATTTCATCACGAGAACAAGGATGTGGCGGAGTTCTGCTCGTCATGCCACAAGGTGCACCTGGACTATCCCGTGAATCACTACCGCTGGATTCGCGGGTTTGACGATTACGACAACTGGCAGGGGAGCGGCGTTTCAGGCAACAGTGCCCGGTCTTTTTACTATCCGCCCAAACCGCTGGTTTGCGTTGACTGCCACATGCCCCTGGAGCGTTCTCATGATTTCGGCAACATCGACGGCTACGTCCATTCGCACCGTTTTGTGGCGGCCAACACGGCCGTTCCCACCTCGCACGGCAACACGCAGCAGGTGAAAGACGTTGATGAGTTTCTGAAAGACGCCGTCACCGTGGATCTGTTTGCCATCGCCGAGGAACCGAAAGGCAAGTCGGAGGAAAGTCTCTCCAAGGGAGCGCTGGCAGGAGGCCCGCAAACTTCAACCATGTTTGCCGTCGGTGAAGAGTCCGCCCGCGGGTTTGAAGCTTCAGAAGTCTCGGCGGTCCCGCCCGCCAGGCTGATGGCGCCGCTTAACCGGGGCGTTGCCTATCTGCGGCGGGGCGAAACGGCCCGGGTCGAGGTGGTGGTGCGCACGCGGAAAGTGGGACACTTCTTCCCCGGCGGCACGGTGGACGCCTTCGACTGCTGGGTTGAACTCAAAGGCGTGGACGACAAGGGCCACATTATTTTCTGGAGCGGCGAAGTAGCCGATAACGGAAAAGGTCCCGTCGATCCCGCGGCCCATCACTACCGCTCGGTTTCGCTCGACGAGCACGGCAACTGGATCAACAAACGCAACGCCTGGGCGGCCCATGCCACCGTCTACGCGCACCTGATTCCTCCGGGCGCGGCGGACACCGTCCACTTCCGGATCAAAGTTCCGAAAGACTGCGGCGACAAGATCACCTTTACCGCCAAGCTGAATTACCGCAAGTTTGACTGGTGGAACACGCAATGGGCCTTTGCCGGGCGGCCCGATCCTTACCAGAAGGACCGGAAGACGTCGCTCGATTACGACAACACGCACTGGCTTTTCAACGGCGACCTTTCAAACGTTTCGGCCAAGGTGAAGCAGATTCCCAACGTTCCCACTGTCACCATGTCCCAGAACGTCGCCACCATCCCCGTGCGGGCGGCCTCTGACAAACCCTTTGAGCAGAACATCAAGCTGCTGCCCGACGACGTTTATCGCTGGAACGATTATGGCATCGGCCTGCTGCTGCAGGGAGACCTGAAGGGCGCCGCGCGGGCATTCAAGATCGTCACCAGGATCAACCCGAAGTACGCCGACGGGTGGGTAAACGTGGCGCGCGCGCTTGTCCAGGAAGGCAACGTTGACGAGGCGGTTCCCTATCTGAAGAAGGCCATGGGGCTCGATCCCATGCTCGCCAGCGCCCATTATTTTATGGGTCAGGTTTACCAGACCAAGGGGCAATATCCGCAGGCGTTGTCTGAATTTACAAAGTCCCACAACATCCATCCGGGCGACCGCGTGGTGAGCAACGAAATGGGCCACATTCTTTTTCTCCAGCGCAAGTACGCGCAGGCCGTCAAACAGTTCCAGTACACGTTGAGCATCGACCCCGAAGACCTGGTGGCCCATTACAATCTGATGCTGTGCTACCGAGGGCTTCAGGAAAAAGCGAGGTCGGACCACGAAGCAAAGCTTTATCTGCGCTTCAAGGCAGATGAAAGCGCCACGGCCATCACGGGACCATACGAACTGACCCATCCGAACGATAACATCGAGGCCCAGCCCATCCACGAGCACGTTTCGATCAACGACGAAAATCCGGAAGGCTTGCAGTTCTATTGGAACTACGGGCAGCGGTGGGACTGGCTGCCGGGCAAATTGCAGAAAGACCAGCAGATTGCCCTGACGCGCTACAAGAAGGACGGAAGTTACGGCTATCTTGCCGCTATGAGGAAAGACAAGCTCAGGATGCACGCGGCACACCGGGTGATGGCACAGCACAAACCACCGGCGCACAACGCCCACAAGGTTGCCGCAGATGAAAAAGTCCGCGCCCATCCCGCCCACAAGATTGTGGCTGAAACACGGTCTTTTCGATAAAGGTTGGATCTTACGGGCGGGGCGATTATCAAAGCCGGCCGTCATTTCACTCTTCCAGCAGGTGGCTGAATAACTACTTGCGCGACGTCATGCTGAGCGAAGCGAAGGATCTGTTTTGTTCAATTTCAGGAAGATACAGCAGATGCTTCGCTGCGCTCAGCATGACGGGTGGCCTGTTTCAGAAAGCTGCTTGGGGCTGATTTCTCCGGAATGAAAGGTTTCTGATCAACAATGATGAGTCCGTTTTCGCGTCGCGATTTTCTCAAGAACTTCATGATGCTCGCTGGTGCGACGCAGATCCTTGATCCCCGGCTGCTGGCCGCCGCAAACCCTGCGCCCGCCAGGCATTACGTTGACGTCACGGCGCAGGCCGGCATCCATTTCGTTCACAACAACGGAGGTTTCGGTAAGAAGTTCCTGCCCGAAACCATGGGCTCCGGCTGCGCCTTCATCGATTACGACAATGACGGCAACCAGGATATCCTGTTGGTCAACGGAACGGATTTCCCCGGCCACGTCCGCCGGCAGACAACGATGAAGCTCTACCACAACAACGGCAACGGAACGTTTACGGACGTCACGGCGCGCGCCGGCCTGAACAAGCCGATGTACGGAATGGGCGTTGCCATCGGCGACTACGACAACGACGGATGGGACGATATTTACGTGACGGGACTTGGCGAAAGCCGCCTCTTCCACAATCAGCACAACGGAACCTTCCGCGACGTGACCAAAGAAGCGGGCGTGAACAACACCGGCTTCGGCACCAGCGCCGCCTGGGTGGATTACGATAAGGACGGAAAGCTCGACCTGTTCGTCTGCAATTACGTCGAGTGGTCTGAGAAGACCGACATCTACTGCTCGCTGGATGGCCGCCACAAATCCTACTGCACTCCTGCGGCCTATAAGGGGCAAAGCTGCCGGTTGTTTCACAATCTGGGAAACGGCCGGTTTGAAGACGTCACCAGGAAGGCCGGCATCTACGACTCCACGGGCAAGAACCTGGGCGTGGCCATCGTCGACTACGACATGGACGGCTGGCCGGACATCGCGGTGTCAAACGACACCGAACCCAACAAGCTCTATCACAACAACCACGACGGCACCTTCACGCAGGATTCCGTCCAGGCCGGCATCGCCTACGATGCCAACGGCATCGCGCGCGGCGCCATGGGCATCGACGCCTCGGACTTTGACCGCTCCGGCTACCCCAGCCTCGCCATCGGCAACTTCTCAAACCAGATGCTGGGCCTCTACCACAACGAGAAGCACAATTTCTTTATCGATGTCGCGCCGCAGTCTGCCATCGGGCAGGACAGCCGGCTCTCACTCACCTTTGGCCTTTTCTTCTTTGACTACAACCTCGACGGGCTGCCGGACCTTTTTGTGGCCAACGGGCACATTGAGCCCGACATCGCGCGCATCCAGGCCCAGGTGACCTACGCGGAACGGCCCCTGGTCTTCAAGAATGACGGACACGGCCGGTTTAACGATGTCGGAAAAGACCTGGGCTTCGCGAGGCAGATGGTGGCGCGCGGCGCGGCCTACGCCGACATCAACAACGACGGCTACCTGGATGTTCTGGTCACCACCAACAACGGCCCCGCCTATCTGTTCAAGAACGAAGGCCCAAACACTGCCAACGCCATTCGGATCAAGACGGTCGGAACACAATCAAACCGCAACGGAATTGGCGCCAGGGTCCGTGTCCATTCCGGCGGCGTGATCAACTGGCAGACCGTCCACTCCGGCTCCAGCTACTGCTCGCAGAGCGAACTTCCGCTGACGTTTGGGCTTGGGAAAGCAGGATCGGCGGAGGAAGCGCGCATCATCTGGCCCAGCGGCCACGAAGACACTCTCAAAAATCTAAAGGCCAACGCCTCCTACACCATCCAGGAAGGCGGAAAAATCCTCTCAACCCGCCCCTTCAAACGTTAGTGTCGCCACGTAACTTTGGAGAACCCGGCGCGGGACCCGTCATTCCGATCCCGCAACGCGGGAGAGGAATCTGCTTTTCCTTTGGTGCAGAAGCAGATTCCTCGGGCCGGAACGGCACCGGCCCTCGGAATGACGGTGTACGGTAAACAATTACGCGGAACACCACACATAGCGCTCAAACGCGCGAAAGTCGAGCGAGCAGTTCTTCAGTTGTAAGAACAGTAACGCCGATGCTCGCCATTTCAGTTTCGTCACGCTCGGCGAAACCGGAGACAGCATCGCGGGCCAGAACGATGCGAAAATCCCTTTCGCTCGCCTCCATAACCGACGTCCGTGGGCAGTTTGGAAAATTGCAGCCGGTGAATATCGTCGTCGTGACGCCCAGCCTACGAAGATGACCCTCCAGGCAGGTCTGGTAGAACGCTCCCCAGCGAGGCTTGTAGATAACGAATTCCTGCGGGCCCCAGGGTCTGGATGCCTCCGGCAAGAAGAACTTCGGGTTCCAGAGAAAGGGAATCATCAGGGAGCAGTCCGGGTGCAAGCTGCGATCCTGGAGTACCAGGCGCCAGCACAACCTGTCCCGCTTCCACGGCGGCTCTCCGGCAAAGGTCCACGTTTGAGCCATCAGGCTTGTATAGACGGACGATGTGCACAATGGGCCGATGAAGCCCGCGGAACGCCGACAAGAGGCGGGACATATTCGGGAGGATGGAACTCGTGCCAGGAATCTCAAGGGGCTGGCCGTCAAGCGTGTCCCGCTGCGTATCAATCGTGATCAGCACCGAAGTGCTGAAATCTGGTTCAGTGTAACGGTCCATGGAATGGGTCGTCGCGTGCGGCTACGCCGGATCATGGGCAACCACGGCGTAGATGCGGTCCTGCCCGGCCGCATTCCTGCCGCCGAACAGAAACTTGAAGTTCAGCCACCCGCCAAACCCCACCTCCATTGGATCCGAAACGTTTCCGGGTGTTCCGGCGTCCCCGTAGGACAGCAGCTTGCCGTTTTGGTCAACCGCGTAGATGCGGTCCTGTCCCGCCGCATTCCTGCCGCCGAACAGAAACTTGAAGCTCAGCCACCCGCCAAACCCCACCTCCATTGGATTCGAAACGTTTCCGGGTGTTCCAGCGTCCCCGTAGGACAGCAGCTTGCCGTTTTGGTCAACCGCGTAGATGCGGTCCTGTCCCGCCGCGTTCCTGCCGCCGAACAGAAACTTGAAGCTCAGCCACCCGCCAAACCCCACCTCCATTGGATCCGAAACGTTTCCGGGTGTTCCAGCGTCCCCGTAGGACAGCAGCTTGCCGTTTTGGTCAACCGCGTAGATGCGGTCCTGTCCCGCCGCGTTTCTGCCGCCGAAGAGAAACTTGAAGTCCAGCCACCCGCCTAACCCAACCACCATTGGATCCGAAACGTTTCCGCGAGTTCCGGCATCGCCGTAGGACAACAATTCGCCATTTTGATTCACGGCGTAGATGCGGTCCTGTCCCGCCGCGTTTCTGCCGCCGAAGAGAAACTTGAAGTCCAGCCACCCGCCGAACCCGACCACCATTGGATTCGAAACGTTTCCGGGAGTTCCGGCATCCCCATAGGACAGCAGTTCGCCGGCGAAGGACGGAGGTGGGTAGATACAGACGGCCTTCAAATCCGAGCCGGCCTTCGCGCATTCCGTGTTCTGATCGTACGCATCGGGCCGAACGATTGAGTTGATAAAGAAACTAAATCCGGACGCAGTCGATGGTGAGTTCGTGCCGCCAATAAACGATCCGCCGCTATCGAACAAATCAAATTGATCGTTGCTGCAATTTCCGGCGCAGGCGTCGCAGACTTCGGGGTTGTTCACGTCAGCCTTGGGATCAACCGTCATCTCCGCAATCTCATGGCTCAGGATTTCGGCGTAGGTGTTTTTGCTGTCGGCGACGGTCAGGTTTTTCCCAAACACCCTGCAGAAGCAGTAAGGGTGTCCGTTGCCCGTCATCGAGTGGTAGCCGCCTACGCCCCCGGAGGCGGCACTGTTGGTGGGCCCGCCCGCAGTCACTGAATCGTGCAAAATCACCACGCAGGAGTTAGTCAGATTGTTATCATGCACGATGCTATCGACCCAACCCTGCAGGTCATTATCACTAAAAGTATCGCCTTGCAAATTCGCGGTGAAATTCAGGATGTTCGACGAGACCTGAATGCTGTTCTTACCGAATTGCGCTGCATATCTGTGGATGGGGTCCACGGCTAGTGATGCGTAATTCACGGCAGTCTGTACGTCCGCCGCCAACATCGAGAACAAGGGTTTATGGAGTCGATGGTACGTGACCCGCACGAATACCAACGTGCCGCGGAACAGCGATTCGGGCACCGAGACTCTCGGTGTCGGCACTGGATTCGTTGCCAACCAGTTCCTGAGCTGTGGGTTCTGAATAGCCTCATGTAGATCGGGTCCCCGGTGGAGCGTGGATAATACTTTGGGCGCCAACTCCCCAAGTGCCGAACGCGGAATTTCAGTGGGCATGTTGCGGCTAAGGTAATTAAGCACCTTCAGCGCTCGTGTTACGCACAATCGTTCCATTCTTCCCTCCTCTTCGTGCGGAAGCAAGGCCAGCTTGCGTCAGCTGCGACGGTCAGTACACACTCTGGTCGGTGCCGCTTTTCTAGCCGGCACATGCCATATATCGCTTGTTTGCGTGACTAAGTACGAGGACGACAAACCCGGGGCAGAAAACACTGTGTCGCACGACCAGCCTCCCCAGCGGCAGTTTCGGACAGCAAGTGCTTGTTGTGTACCACGGAGTTACCCCATCTTGTCAAGTCAAATTTCCAGAAGCGCCCCATGGTTCTCACTGCCGGTGAGTGTGGTGGCAGGGAGAGTGCGCAGCATTTACTTGGCTTCAACGGGGTGCCCGCACAGCGGGCGTCCTTCGGGGCTATTCGTGGCGGGTGACGCCTTCGGCAATCCAGAACTTGCCGGGCTCGAAGCCGGCGCGCAAGGCAAAATCGTGGGCCAGGAGCTGGATGAGAACGATATCCACCAGCGTTCCGAGTCCCAGGCGGATGGGATCAACCTGGATCAATCGCATATTGGTAACGTTTTCGACTGTCCGGTCAGAAATCAGCAAAACACGCCCTTTGTGGGAACGGATATCGTCGGCGAGCTTCAGCAGCAACGTAGCGGGCTTGCGGGTGCGGGGCGCCGCTATGGGGGGCTGAGTGTGCCGCGCGAAAATAATGTAGCAGTGCGCCGGATTGACAATTTCAATGGGGCCGTGGCGAAACTGTGCAGCCGTAATCGGCTCCGCTGCCAAACGGGCCACTTCCTTCAGCATCAGCGATCCCTGGAAGGCTGAAGCCATGTCCGCGCCCCTTGAAAGCAGCGCAACGTAGGGCGGGTGGTTGAAGAATTCGAGCGTGGGAAGCATCAGGTCATCGTGCCGGTCGAGAATCTCTTCCTGCGCTTCCACAGCTCGCATCAGCGCATGGGTGAGGGGCCGGCTGGCCTCTCCAGCGATGGCAAAAGCCAGGTACATCAGCACCGCTACGGCACAGGTATAGGTCTTGGTGCTGACAGCCGCCTGGACCCCGGCCAGCATGGGCAGCAGCAGCTTCCCCTTTTTGGCCAGATGGCTGCCCTCCACGTTGGTAACGGCGACGACGTTAATCCTTCTCGGAAGGGCCTCAAGAAGCCGAGTCACTTCCACCGTTTCACCCGATTGCGATACAACCACCAGCAGAGTGTCGGGACTCAGCACCTTCAAATGATGGTGCAGCAGTTCGGCCGCCTCCCACACGAGCGCCCGGTATCCCATCGCCGTCAGCCAGGCCTGAGCCGGATAAGCAGCGTGCAACGATGACCCCATCCCCGTAAAAACCACCAGGGTCTTGTGCGAAATCCCCAGCTTCTTCCGAATGTTCATCGGGATGGCGCCGGGACTGGCATAGTATTTGCGAACACAGGAAAGGGCGTCCGGCTGCTGCAGGATTTCTTCCATCAGAGGAGTCATGGTGTCAGCTCTTGCCTTGGAATCAGCGAGCGGGGCCTTCCGGATGCATGCCGGCTCTACCAGCCGGACGGGCCGTTTGCTCTTTTCACAGAGTTCTGTGCTTACTCGCAGATTCTAGCACTCCCGCCATCGGATTGAAAATCAATCGATTGGCGGAAGCCGGCCGGAGACGCTGCACCCAGAGGGACTTCATGCCGGTTTGCAGCTGCCCGATAGGGTTACACCGAGCGCCGCTTGCGCGATGACGTTCGGGCGCACAGCCATCTGGATGGATAGCCGGCACGACGCCTCGTGCTCTCAAAAACAACTCTGCTGGATGGGAGAATTCTTTCAGGAGTGTTGGAAATGCTGAGCAGACAGGGGCCGGAAGTTATCCGGCCCCAGCCGGTGGATATTACAGTTGAGTTACATTTTCCGCTTGAAGTCCCTTCGGGCCCTTGACGACTTCGAACTCGACGGGCGCACCTTCCTGAAGGCTACGGTAACCGTCTCCCTGGATCGCAGAAAAGTGGACGAAAACATCCTCGCCACCCTGCCGCTGGATAAAACCATACCCCTTGCTGGCGTTGAACCACTTTACGGTTCCTTGTTCACGATTGTTACTCACGTTTACTTCTACTCCTTGTTGATAGTTGGCGCCGTCAGTTCTGTACTTCACTTCACGGGCTGAAAAGCACAAACAACCTCGAGTTTCGTCTCGCGGCCTTTGAGTACAACTCGAAAGGGATACAAGAGCGACAAACGCAGCCCCATTGTGCCACAAGGTTACAGATTCAACAATGGTCTTTTTACGTAATACCGGGCCGCCCGATTTTGGCTCCGGGCCCCCGTTCCAAAGGGCGTGTAAGCAGGAATTTCTATTCCGCCAGGCAGGAATCTTCCACCAGGATGGCATGGACGCTCCGCGGGCCATGCACGCCGCGAACGAGAATCTGCTCAATGTCAGCCGTTCTGCTGGTGCCTGAAACAAAAACCAGGGAACGAGCGGGGCTGGGCCTCGCGGGATCGCGGGATACTGGGAGGTTTTGCAGGACTTCGTCCAAGGAGGCACGGATCTGGCTGCGCCGGTAAAGCGCAATGTGCACGGGCGGAGCCAGAGAGGTGAGTTGGCTTCCTTCAGTGAAGCTGGTCAGGACCAGACTGCCTGTCTCGGCCAGCGCAAAATCGACTCCAGTGATGCCTGCGCCCGCGCCGAAACATTCATCACTGAATAAACTGCGTTCCGGCTGTTCCGCTGTGCTTTCCGGCCACCTGACAACTCGCTGACCCCGGTCCTCCAGCAGCTTACCTATTTGAAGCCGGTTAATGATGGGGTTTCGCGAAAGCACCACGGATTGAGCCTGAACCTGTTCCAAAATTGAACACAATTTCTCCTCCAACTCCCCAAGGGTCGATGCCCGGTACGAGTTGCAACCCAGACTTTCGAGTTCCGATTCAAACCGCTCGGCCAGTTCCTCGGGCGGAATTTCCGGCATAACGCCCTCAAGGGGGGGAGGCAAAGTGCGCGGGCCAGCTTCATTGTCATCTTTCTCTTTTGTTTTCAATATGTTACTAATAACGCCCAGCATTTCGTCACGGTTTGACACAAACCACGCTCCTTCCCCGGTTCGTTCCAGAGGATCAACTTGTTCAAATTCTACCATTTGTGGGCTCGAATCGGGATTCCAATCTGCAACAAAGCAGAGGTCTTGAGATTTTTTTTATTCCATGCTAAATTTTGTGCAACCTTCACCCTTTCCAAACCATCTGAAACTTCGGAAAGAGAAAATGAAGAAGTGAAGACAAGATCAGACATAAGGAAGGTTTTGCAATGCCAGCAACACTGAAAATAAGAAAAAGCGCGTACCGAGCAATGCTGTTGAAGAAGCGACAGGAGCTTTTGGCGGGATCCAGGAACACTCCCGAAGCTCTTTCGGCCATTCAGGCGGCTGATGAAATGGAATTTGCCGTCCGAAGTGTTGAACAGGACGTTAACGCCACCACGGCCAGCGTTCGCAGCCGCATGCTCCGGGAAATCGATTATGCACTCGAGCGCGTCGCAGGCGGCACCTATGGCGAGTGCCAGGCCTGCGGAGAGCATATTTCTGCCAACCGGCTCAAGGCAATCCCTTGGGCGGAGTGCTGCCTCAAGTGCGAGGAAATGCGTAGCAGGAACTAACCCCCTTCTTATCAGCACGTTAAGTTCTTGCACCTTGTGCAGGAAGGGGGTACGTGTCTGCCGGGCGAGCGGTTGTCTGCTCCGCCCGGCAGGCACTGCTGTTCTCCTCGGATTGCCCGCAGCAAAGGCTTATTCCCAGGAGTTTCTCCGCGAATCCCGGTTCATCTCCTCTAACCTATTGTGATGCTTCATCCTTTGCGGTAAAGTGCCAGTTTGCCTTTTAGTTCTGCAAGAGGCGGATGGCGCATGCCATCGCTGCCGCAATCAACCTGCCGAGAGGACATCGCATGAAGATCACAGCCGTTGAACCCGTGGTGCTGGGAGCCGCCTGGCGGAACCTTATCTTTATCAAAGTCAAGACCGACGAAGGACTGGTCGGCATTGGCGAGTGCACGCTGCACAATCGCGAAGAAGGCATTCTGGGATATCTGCCCGGCGCCGTCCGCCGTCACGTCATCGGGTCCGACCCTTTCAACATTGAAGACTTGTGGCTGCGCATGTACCGCAACGAGTTCTGGCGCAACGGCGCCATCGCCACCACGGTGATGAGCGGCATTGAGATCGCCTGCTGGGACATTGTGGGCAAAGCCTGCAACCAGCCCGTGTGGCGAATTCTGGGCGGGCAGTGCCATGAAAAGATCAAGGCCTACGCCAACGCCTGGTACACGGTGGAGCGCAAGCCGGAGGAATTTGCCAAGCGGGTCAAGGTGGTTCTCGACAAGGGCTACAAGGCGCTCAAGGTGGATCCCTTCGGGCCGGGCGGGCTTGAGATTTCGCACGCCGAAAAGGTGAAGTCGGTGGAACTGGTGGCCGCCATTCGCGAAGCCGTCGGGCCTGACGTTGAGATCTTCGTCGAGATGCACGGCCGCTTCAGCGCCGCCACCGCCATTGAGATCTCCCGCATGCTGGAGCCCTACCATCCCGGCTGGATTGAAGAGCCCTGCCCGCCGGAAGACATTCCCTCGCTGGTCAAGGTGGCCGAGCACGTCAATCTGCCCGTCGCCACCGGCGAACGCTATTACACCCGCTACGGTTTCCGCGAAGTGCTGGAATCCACCGCGCCCGACATCCTGCAGCCCGACGTCATCCACGCCGGCGGCATCATGGAAATGAAAAAGATCGCGGCCATGGGCGATGTCCGTTCCATGGTGATGGCGCCCCACAACTCCAACGGCCCGGTCTGCACCGCCGCCAGCGTGCATTTTGATTTCTGCACCACCAATGTGAAGGTGCAGGAATGCTTTGACGATTTCTCCGAGACCTGGGTGGTGGACGCCGTCCCCGGAACTCCCCGTCCCAAAGACGGCTACTTCTATCCGCCGGAAAAGCCCGGCCTGGGCGTGGAACTGAACGAGGACCTCATCAAGGAACATCCCTACAAAGAAGGCTTCTTCAACATGTGGGAAAAAGACTGGCACATGCGCCAGTTCACCAGCTAGCATAAAGACGCATGGCTGAGGCGTTCCCAATCCTTCCAACAGACCTCGTAAAATCAAAATCTGCGCCCCCCGCCAGCCGCGCAGAATATGAATTTCATGGACGCGCTACCCGCTGATAAAGGAGCACACGGTCGTAAAGCTCCATGATACGTTGAGCTGTGCCGTTGGCGTCGAACCGCTCTTTAACCCTTCGTCTGGCGGTACGCGCAATCCGTTTGCGAAACATCGGGTCTAGCAACGACCTCTATGATCTGCTCTGCCAAAGCTTCAGCGTCGCTTGGGGAACGATAAAACCCGACTCGCCATGGCAGACAATTTCTTGCGGGCCGCCAGACCGAGTGACTATTGTAGGGATTCCCATCGCCATGGCTTCGATAACGCATTGCCCGAAACCTTCTCTTTCCGAGCATAGGACGAATACATCCGCAATGGAATAAACCTCCCGAAGATCTTCCGCGAAGGGGATAATTCGGATCCACCTACTCATGTCGTATTTCCGTATAGTTTCTCTGACCATGTCGTAAGTTCGCGACTCTCCGAAGACTTCCCCACTAAGAACGAGAAACAAGTCGCGGATCATATGCTTTGCCAGCAACGCAGCCTGCAGAAGCAAGTCATGCCGTTTTTCAGGGCTAAAGCGCGCGATTGTAAGAATAACCTTGGCGGTTTCCGGGATTGCAAACTTCCTGCGAAATAGCGTTCTGTTAACAGTATTGAATCTGAACTTAACCGTGTCTAGACCGTTGTGTACAACATGAACTGAGCGTTCGGGAATCTCGAGCTTCAAGATCTCACGCTTCACGAACTCCGAAACCGCGATTATCTCATCCGAGGTTTTAAGCTGCGCCGCTATGTTTCCCGTTTCAGCTGTCCGTACATGGCTAACAACTGAAGCGCGACAGATCAACGGCGCCAAACTAGGGACTACGCCTGAAGGTGCGTTAAGATGAATCACGTGCGGCTTGAAATTGCGCATGAGGCCGGCCAGGAAGAGCGGGAATTCCGCGTAGGCGTTGACGCCTACATCTGGGATAATCACCTCAGCCCCTGTCTCGCGGAGCCGGGCGCTTAGCAAGCTCTCGGTCCCCACAACGACCATAGGATGGAATCTTTCCCGGTCTAACCTGCTGACCAATTGGACGAGATTCTGCTCCGGCCCCGAGAATGCCGAGGGGGTGGAGACAAAAAGTATTCTCCTCGGGGTTCGCGGTCGGTTTGAAGCGCTTCGAGCTGCCAGCCTAAACACCCTAGTTCGGGCCTCCAGCCTTGTCTGAATTGACGCCTCGCGCCAAAGTCTTAGGTCTCCCAGCAAATCCCGGTCGCCGCGCCTTGAGCTTTGCACACGTCGCGCAACGTCCATGTCTTGAGCAGAGCCGATGCTAACCTCTTCGGGGAGATCTTGAGGGACAGCAGAATAGCTGCCGCCGGCGTCAAACGGCTTTGCGTGCATACGAAATGGCGGCTGCGCCGAGCTTTGGGCTACAACCCTCAGGATCATGTCCGCCGCGGCTCCAGGAGCCGTCGGAAGCCCGGGAATCTGGAGTCTGGAGAGCTTAATTAGAATCGGTGGTTTAAATATCTCAGGGACGACTCCGCTTGGAAGTCCGAAGACGCGAGTGTAATCATTTCGGGACTTTAGGTGGTGTTCATACGCACGGAATAGAAGGTCAGCAGGCCCATACGCGAAGCCGAGAGATATGAGTGCAACGTCCCCGGAGGTGCTGGGCATCGTATTGTCGGCGACGGCCCCAAGAGTTGTGCCAGCATCAGACAGGGTAATTCGAACGGTTCCTTCGTCCACAGCCCCACTGATTTCTGATAGCTGCCGTTCCGAACGGGAGATGATTGTCAAAGCCGTTCCTGAGTAGCGGCTCGTGAATCTTTTCACCCACCAATGTATGAAAGGTTTGCCCTCAAAAACCGTAAGGTAGGGTCGAAAATGTATTGAATCTGAGATACGAGGAGCTAGGAGGAAAACTCGGGGCGGAAGGGGCAAGTTGTCGCACGGGCCGTGTCGGAAATGCATTGTACTGTGATCAAGAGGGTCGATCCTCCGCGGTTTCTGAAGAGGGAGGCCGTCCCGCTCCGTTCCTAGTTACATAGCGTGCGATACATCCGGCGCCCCAACGCAACTGGACAACTAGAGAAATACAAGGCGATGCTCAAGGAAGAAAAGCCTTCCTTAGTTTGATTTCCAGCAGTGGCAGGTCAGTACGCAAGTCCCATACTCGCGGGACAATCCCACAACTGCAACTCCAGCAGCCGCCGCCTTCAATGCCCTGTCATTACTCCCATGTGAATCGTCTCTTCTATACTGCGGGTGTTCCTCCCGGCTCTTAAACGATGGAAACATCACAACTCAATTGGGCCAGTTGTTGGAGAATACTCCAAAGAAAAGTCCGCTCAGTCATAGGGCTTATACTCTCTCCTCGGCGAGCATATAGATTTCAACGAGCCCCCAACCCCCAGCTTCGACTTAGTCTGACCCTGCGGGCCTCGCGGGCGGAAGGGCGGTCGAGGCGTCTCGATTGATCCTGGCAATCACAGCCGATAGCCCGCTTTTCTGTTCCACGCTCGTCAGCATTTCTTTTGTCGCGTGCATCACTAAGGAATCCGAGGAGCTGTTTGTGTTGAGCATGTTCATAAGCCCGGCAGGGCCCTGCCCCCGATAGGCTGCCAACAAGGTTTGCGCGGCCTGGACCCTTGCCCGGTAGGAATCATCAATCCACGCTAGCACCAACTTCTGATCCGAGCCAAACGTGGTTCCATCGGCCAATTCTGCAAACGTGACCTGGCCAGTTATGCTATCGACCCGCACCGGATTCCCCTTCGGCAATGGGATCCCAAGGTAAAGCTTTGCGGAATTCCTCGGCACGAGATCTCCGTCAACATTAAATAAATACAGCTTCCGGCTATGCGCCCCGATCCTCCGACCGTCCGCGTATTTGATCATCCACGTTACCTCAACGGCAATGAGACGTTTCGACGACAAGTTTACTAACTCGTAGCCAAGCTGCTGATAACCACCGGGCATGGGGGCAGTGTTTACGCCGGAGGGGTCTACCTGAAGCGGAATGCTAGGAGTAGGAACTATGCTTACGACAGGATTGCCGGCCGCCATGCCTATCGCGCCAGCAATCAAAACGCTCGTAACCGTATAGATCAAGGTTGACTTTATCATGATTATCGACCTCCATCATGGACAATAATATTGTTCAGCATTCCCGTCTCCGCTTGTGCACATAGTCTCACACATGGTGCTAGTGTCACAGTTTCCGTTTCTCGCTTCAACCCACCAACAACTCGCACTAACACAGCAGGGATAAACCGTGTAACCGCCTCCGCAGGCGTAACATGTCAAGCTCACCTGAATACAGTCCCCCCTTGCTGACCGAGGACCTCCCGCCGCCATCGTGAGTGCAAAGGCTCCGAGCGCAATTGCGGACATCCGTCGCTTACCTTTCACCTTTAATGGTTTCATGCCAGACCTCCAGACTTCAGATTATTCTCACGTCTTACCGTAATTGCAACGATTTGTCAATAGGTAAATTCGGGGCCCGTTCTTAGCACGTGAAGATGTCCGATTTTTATAGCACATGATCTGTCCGGCGGGTGGCGCAGATCGCTGATCTGAGCGGTCTGCGATCCCGCGAAGCGGGACGTTTCTGCTCGTGCTCATGGCAATTTGCACCTATTCAGTCAGATCGCATGTCTTTCGCCCCTGCCGTGGCTTTCGGGATTGTAACGCGAAATGAATCCCACGGCTCGCGCGCGTGGGCTAAATTCTTTCGGCCCTCCGGGCCTGGGGAAGAACAGAAGGCAGCAGTAGGCAGTAGGCAGAAAGCGATGAGCCGGGCGGCCACGCAGCGCCTTTCCCAATTCGCTACTCGCGACTGACTCATCCCGGCCTCCCCGGCCGTCATCCTGAGCAACGCGAAGAGCCTGCCCTGAGCCCGCCGAAGGGAACCCGGCATTTGTATTAAAAAACCAAAAATGCGGGGTTTCTTCACTGCGTTCAGAATGACAGGGGCGAAAGCCAGCGGCTAAAAGCCCGCATCCTTGTTGCACACATTGGCGGCACGACTGAAGTCGTGCCCTTTCGCGAAGCTCCTGCAAATGAAGTCTTGTCCCCCCACTTCCCTCTCTCTTTTGCCCGCGAACGGCGATACAATACTGCACCGGATATGAAAAAACCATCGACCGAAAACAAACCATCATTCCTGAACCGTCGCAAGTTTCTGCAATCCACTCTGGCGGCGCCGGTGGCGCTGGCGCTGGGAGGTCCGGCCGTTGAATCGCTCGACGCCATTGTGTTCCCTTCCCCCCAGATGACTTTCGAGAACCCGGACATCATCCGCTATGACGCGCATTGCTTCACCATCAATGGCCGCGACACGTTTCTGCACGGCGGCGCGCTTCCATTACCCCCGCTGCCCGCAATCGTTGTGGCGCGACCGGCTGCTGAAGTTCAAGCGCGCCGGCTTCAACACGGTGGAGACTTACGTCTTCTGGAACTACCACGAGCAGGAGGAAGGCCACGCCGATTTCACCGAGTTGGAAAGCTTTATCCAGACTGGTGAAGGAAATGGGCTTCTTCCTGATCGCCCGCATCGGCCCCTACGCCTGCGCCGAGTGGGACAATGCCGGGCTTCCGGACCGCATCACCATGCGGCAGTTTCCGCTGCGCAGCGACAACCCGGAAAGCATCAAGACTTCGCAGTACTGGTACAACCTGGTGGTTCCGGTGATTGCCAGGCATCAGATCACAACCGGCGGGCCCATCATCCTGATGCAGGTTGAAAATGAATACAACTTCTGGAAAGGCGTTGACGACGAGCACAAGCGCGCCTACATCACAGCGCTCGCCCAGATGGCCTGGAGCGGCGGCATCAACGTTCCGCTCATCACCTGCTGGACGCAGCAGGCGCGCGAAAACCAATATCCGGACATGGCGCGCATCGCCGACTTCTGCAATTTTTATCCGCGCTGGAAAATTACGGACGAAGTCCTGCCCGCGCTGATCAAGCTGCGGAGCGAGGAGCCGAACTCGCCCCAGGGCGTCACCGAATTGCAGGGCGGCTGGTTCGCCAAATTCGGCGGCAAGCTTTCCGTTGACCAGGAAGGCGTGGGCCCGGCCCAGCTCAGCCCGCTCACCAAAACCGTGATCGAACAGGGCGCCACCTTTTACGCCTACTACATGGGCTTTGGCGGCACCAACTTTGAGTGGGCCGCAAAAGACCTGACCACCACTTACGATTACGCGGCGCCCATCCGCGAGCCCGGCGGCCTGTGGGGCAAATACTACGAAGCCCGCGGCATCAGCCTGGCGCTGGGCATGTTTGGCGAGCAGCTTGCCCGCGCTGAATTGCAGGCCGGCGCGGCGGATTCCACCAACCCGGCCGTCAGCGCCCTCGAACGCGTCAACGGCAAAAGCGGCTTCCTGTTTGTGCGGGAAAACAACAACGCCGAGCAGCAGTTCAAGCTGACCTTTATGGACCCGGGAAGCCCCTCGCATCGCACCATCGCGGCGCCGCGCGAAGGCGAGTTGAGCATCGGCGCGCGTGAGATGAAGATGCTGCCCGTCTATCTCCCCATCGGCGAAACGACGCTGCGCTATTCCACGGCGGAAGTGCTGGCCCACGGCTTAAACCTGGACAAATGGTACCTGGTGCTTTATGACGATCCGGGCCGCGTGGCGGAAGTGTCGCTCGCCACCGAAGACGAACCGCATGTGGAAGGCGACACCACCTACATTTACTGGGACCGCGGGTACGAATCCGTGGTGTTTGGCGTGCGCTTCGACCAGGACGAAAAGACCCTGGTGGTCAACCAGGACCTGATCGTGGTCCTCGTTCCGCGCCAGCGCGCTCTGCGCACCTGGACCGCTGAATTCCCCATCAAGGACTTTCCGGGAGCGGAAGGCGACAAGCCCGTCTCCGTCCTGTTTATTTCAGACGCCGCCCTGCTGGTCTCGAGCGGCTCGCGGAGCAGCCACGTCTGGGCCGATCTCGAATTCCGTCCCGGGAACCATGAACTGACCGCCCTGCTGCCTCCCAAGCCGGCAAAATGCCGCGTGGACGGCATCGAAACCGAGTTCCGCTATACGCGCGCGGGCCGGGAGACGCGGGTCAGTTTTTCAACCCCCGAACTCCCCAGCCGGCCGGTTCCCATCACCCAGGTCCGCACGTGGGTGGAAAAGATTTCCGGGCAGGACACCGGCCAGTGGCTCGCTTCGCCTCTGCGGCCGCTTGAAGAAATGGGCCGCGTTCCCTACGGTTACGTCAAGTATCGCTCCGAGCCTTTCACTTAGAACGGCCAGGGCAAAATGTTTATCTCCACCTTCGCTGACGACGCAAAGAAAGTTTTCGTGAACGGCAGGCTGGTGCGCCGAAGCTTCCAACAAGAAGAAGCAGGTGGAGATTGACCTGGCAAAGTACGCGAAGAGCGGAAGCAACACCCTGGAGATTGCCTACGAACTTTTCGGCTCGCCCAATTTTGGCGAAAACATCGGCGAGTTGAAAGGCGTCCAGGCTGTGGGAATCGGCGCGAGCGCGCAATCGGCGACGCCAGATCGAAAAGTGGCACATCCAGCGTTTCCCCGCTCCCGCCGAGGGCCGGGGCAGGATTGATCCGGCAAAGATACCCGCAGGCCCAGGCGCGCCGGCGGCCATCGGCACGGGCGGAGGTAAGGAACTGCTTCCGCACTTCACCTGGTGCACGGCGGAGTTCGATATCGAGCAGCCTTCCGAGGAATGGTTCGCTCCCTGGAAGCTCACCTTTGAGGCTGACCGCGATGCCCTGCTCTACCTGAACGGACGGTTCGTGGGCCGCTACATGACCATCGGTCCCCAGAAAGATTTTTACCTTCCGGAGCCTTTCTTCATCAACGAAAAGGGCAAGAAGAACGTCCTCACCGTGGTCCTGGCATACACCGCCCAGCCCGGGCACATCCGGACGCTCCGCGTGGCTCCTTACGACGAATACGCAACTCGCCGGACCCGGATTGAATTTGAATGGTAGGATAGAATATTTCCGGTTGGGGGCCTCACGCGCAACCGGGAATGCGCGCGCCCGGCTGCGCTAGCGGTGCGGGCCGCCATTGACGATTGTGGAAAAGGCAAATGGCAGGAAAACCACAGAAACAGAAGCAGTCTCGCGAAGCAGGCGCCGCCAGGCCGGTGGGGCTTGGAATTATCGGCGTGGGAACCGTGGGTACGGGGACCATTAAAGTTCTGCAGGAGCACCGGCTGGAAATCGAGCGGCGGCTGGGTTGCCGGCTGCAGCTCAAGATGATCTGCTCCCGCAGCATTCGCAAGAAGGACCTCTCCTGGCTCAAGGGCAAGGTGGCCCTCACCACCGACTGGAAAGAAGTGGTCCGCAATCCGGAAGTGGACATTGTGGTGGAGCTGGTGGGGAAACTGCCCACTGCCCGCGCCATCGCCTTTGCCACCGTCAACGCCGGCAAACATCTGGTGACCGCCAACAAGCAACTGGTGGCCGAGCACGGCATCGAACTGGTGGGCCGCAGCCTGAAGAAAGGCGTCAAGCTGGGCATTGAAGCCTGCGTGGCCGGCGGAACTCCGATTCTTCACGCTATACGCTCAGGGCTTGCGGGTGAAAGTTTTGCGGCGGTCTACGGCATTCTGAACGGGACCACGAATTTTATTCTGACGGAAATGGAACAGCGCGGCGTCTCCTTTGCCGAGGCGCTCCGAGACGCGCAGAAGCTGGGTTACGCCGAGCCCGATCCCACCTTTGACGTGGAAGGTTTTGACGCCCGCTACAAAATCGCCATTCTCACCATGGTCTGCTTCGGGCAGGCGGTCCCCGTCGACGAGATTCACGTTGAAGGCATCACCCGCATTGAGCAGGTGGACTTTGCCTATGCCCACCGATTGAACCAGACGATCCGGCTGATCGGCGCAGCGCGCAGGAAGCGCGGCAGGAACCTGGAAATCACCGTGCGCCCCATGATGATTCCGCAGGCGTCGCAGCTGGCCAACGTCTGGGGCAGCACCAACGGCATTCTGCTGCTGGGCAACAAAGGCGGCACCACCACGCTGACCGGCCGCGGCGCCGGAGGCGAGCCCACCGGCGTGGCCGTGCTCTCCGACGTGGTTGAAATTGCCCGGGTGATTGCAACAGGCGGCGCCGGCAGCACGCCGCTCGGGTATTCGGAATGGCACAGCCGGAAGATCGGGCCGCCTTCCCGGGAGCTCGTCAGTTTCTACCTGCGCCTGGTGGTTCGCGACCGTCCCGGCATCCTGGCGCGTGTGTGCGCCACACTCGGACGCCATCGCATCAACATCGACTCCGTCCTCCAGGAACCCGCGCATGCCCAAGGAACACCTGCCGTTTGTCATGACCCTTGAGCCCACGGCGGAAAGCCGTGTGCGGGGCGCCGTCCGTGAAATCGCCCGGCTTCCCTTCCTGGTTCAGCCGCCCCTTCTGCTTCCTTTCGTGGACCTTCCCTAGCCTCCATCATGGGCCTACAGAGAACTTTCTTGGCCCTTTCAAGCAACGCAACCCCGGCCAGGACGCATCTTAATAGGTATAGAGGGGATGGTGGAGCGGCGCCCAGGAAGGTCAGGGAGCGTCGTTTCACTTTAACACCCGTTCAGAAAGGGGGCGTTATGAACAGAAAGATTCTTCAATTCGAAAAAACACCGCCTGCCCCTTCCCTTGCCGCCTGCGAGGGCGCCTTGTGACCGCCTGACGAGCGCCCCTCGGCCTGGAGCAGGATCTGCGGGACGGGGCGTGTCCATTCAATTCTGCGGCGTTTCAATTGGGCAGTGGTTGCGGCTACTGTTAACTTAGTAGTTGCGCCATTGTGCCCGTATTCTACAACTTCAAGGCCGGCGCGCCACATCAGCGCGTCCTAAGAAACGTTTTTGGCCTGCTGTGCATCTCAACAAGTGTCAGGTTCAGGAGCTGCACGAAAGGCCTTCAATAGAGCCTTGAACAAGACTTTTGCATAAAGGAGGCAGAATGAGACTGAACTTTTTTAAAACCACCGGATTACTTCTATTAGCTTGTTTATTAATGCCTGTTGGGATGTTACTTGCAAGCGATACTTATGAAACCCCGGCTGTAGCGTCCAGCACCGCCAACTGGTATAACGTGGAACAGGCTTCGGATCTTTTCAATCAAATGAACACCCTGGCGCTCCAGGTCAGAAAGGAAGTCGGACGGCTTCAGGCCCAAGGCTATGAGCTGAACTGGAGAGAACATTCTGCAAGGCTCGCGAGGGCCAAGAACCACATCAACGCGATTGGAGATGACCTGGCCCAGCTGAAGGGAATGAAAAGCAGGCTGGAGCCCTGGCAGCAGAGCCTGATTGAAAGGATCACACCGGACGTTCACGCGATGGTTTACCAGACGGACGCCGCTCTGCGTACCCTGAAAGCCCATGAGAACCGGCACTATCTCGCTCTGAGCCAGTATCCGAATAACATCGACAAGATTTACAGGAACTCCAACCAGATGGCGAACACCATCGACACCGTCACCCAGTATGCTCACGCCGAGGAGAAGATGGCAGAGCTCAACAAGATGAACGGACGAGGAATCCGGTTCCCAACAGCTGGATTAGTTTTAAGCCCGCGAAAGGTCCCGCCCACGGCGGGGCCTTTCCTTTTTGCGGAGAAAGGGTACTCTCACAAACGGGCTGGCTGACCATCGAAGCCCGGCTCGCTATTGCGCCACCTGAAACTCAAAGACGGTATCCGGGGTCACTTTGCTTCCCGGAAGAGGCAATTGCTGGAGGATATTGCCCTGAACGGCGCCCGGCGCCAGGGCCTGAGTGACCTTGATGTTCTGGAATCCCGCCTGTTGCAGTTCCAACCGGACCATGCCAACGGATCTGCCCCGGAAGTTCGGGCAAAGGTAGGCGACGGGTGTCGCCCCCAGCGAAACCAGGAAATTCACGGCAGGGCTCTGCAGGTCTGTTGTGGCCGGCGGCGGATCCTGCGCCACCACGTGGTACGGCTGGTCCTGAGGCCAGTAAAGCGCTGCAACGTCGCCAATAGTGAGCCCACGCTCCACAGCCGTAATCCGGGCGGCGCGAAGGCTGCGCCCGATCAGGTCCGGGACGCTCACCTTCTGGGGTCCCAGGCTCAGCAGGACGTGGACATCCTGGCGCGGTTTGATGCTGGTTCCCGGGGCGGGCATCTGCGACACGACGGCGTCCGCCGCAATCTTGTCACTGTAGAGGCGGTCTTCAACCTCCAGACCCAGGCCGAGTGTGCGGACGGTGTTCCGGGCCTGCTCTACGGACATGCCAACCAGGCTGGGCAGAGTTTCCTGCCGCCCGTGGATGGTAAGACGGATGGTGGTGATGGCTGAAACAACGGCCACCGCCATCAGGACGGCTGCAAGAAAAAACAGACGAAACAAGCTCCGGACTCTGGGGCTGACTTTCATACCTCATCCCTAATATGGCCGACAGCCGGAAAATTATCAAGCCGGGAACCTGCGCGGCCACTCCCATCAGCCGCGCGAATCCGTGGAACCCGCCTGGGGGTGCTCTAAAGCGACGGCTTGCGGAGGTTCCGGCGCAGGCTCAACGTGCACCATCACATCGGCCACCCAGTCCAGGTTCCTCCGGATGGCGAAACGCACCTCGGTGGCAATGTCGTGCGATTTCCTGACCGTAAGGTCGGGGTCCACCTCCAGATGGAGATCCACGTAATACTGCAACCCCACGTTGCGGGCAAAGCATTTTTCCACACCGAAGGCCCCGGGAACCGTGAGGCTCACTTCGCGAATGGCGGCCATCATCTCCTCATCCGGCATTTCATCCGTCAAGCGGGATGAAGTTTCCCTGGCAACCCGGATGGCCGTGAAAATGACAAACAGCCCCACCGCAAACCCGCCGTAGTGGTCTGCCGCAAGAAATCGGTCGGGATCCAGCAGGGTCAACCCCAGCGCGGTCAGGGCTGTCACCGCCGAAAGGATATCCACAAAATCGTTCCAGGCGTCGGCCCTCAATGCGGCGCTGCGGATCTTCTTGCCATAGTGAAATTTCACGGCGGACATCACGATTTTCGCAACCATCGAGGCCAGCAGAGCCCAGACACCATAAAACGCGGGGACCTCATGAGCGTCCTGCACGCCATGGAGCGAGCGGTAGCAGATGCCGATTCCGGCAACAAAGAGGATGACGCCGACAATCAGTCCGGTCAGCGTCTCATAGCGCCCGTGCCCGTAAGGATGATCTTCATCGGCCGGCCGGGAGGCGACGGCAAAGCCGAAAAATACAGCCACCGCCGCCACCACGTCCCCCGCCGATTCGAAGCCGTCCGCCAGAACGGAGGCGGAGCGGCCCGTAATGCCCACGGTGATCTTCACCGCCGCCAGGATGCCGCTGACCCCAATACTGGCCAGAGCTACACGCTTGCCGATCCTGATTTTGGTTGAACTTTTCAAACACCGGCCTCTTGGGAATTCGGGCCCGCCGCCATGGAGTCATCGGGCCGCAATCCGCGTTGCGGCTGTCCTGCGGGGCCCCGACTGCGCTGCCACCGCATCTTAACGCATTGCCGAAGCATTGCGCCACCCACCGATTCAGCACACCCTCGACTTCCATGACAAGGTGCTTCCGCCTTGCGGAAATTTGTTTGGCAGGGGATTTGGCGGCTCCCTGGAGGCGTTTCGCAGAATGGGCACCATCCTCGACCCTCGCAGCAGATTCGTTTCCCGGCGTGGCATTGATCCATGACCGGAATCCTTTTATTTGCGGAAGGGCAAAGCGTGCGGCAGTTGAGGTCCATCAGGAATACGTGTCCCGATGAATCTGCGGGAAGACCACGGGTAGAATCACGTTCCCTTCTGATCGATAGGCGCGAGGGGCCAATTCCGCCCGCCCGGCTGGCGGTTTCCACTGTCCTGGCTGAACCGCTTACCGTTGAATTTTCAGGCCTTTACCCGGCCGAAAATCCGGTACTCCGGCGGGTGGGCGCGCAAGCCACCCGGCGCGCCGGCACTCAAGGGATTGGCGCCTTCTGACGCTGCAGCGGAAATCAAAGGGATAAACGAGAAAAAGCCCTTGACACGCCAGTGATATATCAGGTAGATTCGCAGCACGTCGGTGATATATCACCAGGAGTCGCTTCACACGATGGCTACCCCCAGGGTTACAGCGGCCAAAACGCTTGCAGAAAAAGCTTACGACATGCTCAGCCGGCATATCGTCCAGGGCAAGCTGAGGCCCGGCGAGCAGGTACTGGCCAAAGACCTGTCACTCAAGTTGGACATGGGCAGAACTCCCGTGCGGGAAGCGCTGCTGAGATTGCAGAATGAAGGCATTATCATCTGCAACAGCCGCCACAACTACCAGGTTCGGATCCTGACGCCAGGCGACATCAAGGAAATCTACGACACCCTGGGAATTCTTGAGGGAGCGGCCGCAGGCGCGGTCCCCCAGATCATCACTTCAGAGGACCTTGACCGGCTGGAAGGGTACAACGCGAAGATGCGGCAGCTTGCGCAAAAAGGCGACCTTTCCGCGTTTGGCCAATGGAACCACAAGTTTCACGACATCTTCCTGGACCAGTATGGGAACCGCATGTTGCGCGGCCTCTGCGACTCCATCCGGCGGCAGGTCTATGCCTACCCGGTCAAGGGCGGGTCTTTGGCCAGGTGGCTGGAAAAGTCTGTTCGAGAGCATCGGGAAATCATCCGCATGGTCCGAAACAACGAGGGCAAGCAGTTAGAGGCGTACTTCCGGGAAGTGCATTGGAGCTTTAACAGAAACCTTAAATATATTCGGGACGCCTTCCATCCTGATGGACAGACTCCCGTACCTTTTTAGGCGGCGGCCCGGAACCGCCCGCTCCGGATTCGGGACCGGGGCCCAGAAACAGATGCAAGTTTTTTCAAGATATGGTCACAGCATTTTGGATCCACGCGTCGGGTTTTTTGATTGCTGTGACGGCGGCGCGGCTGGGTTGGCCCGGCAAAGTGAATGAACAACAGCGGACAGCAGATGGCAGGCCTTCCCGGCAGGCGTCGCCAGGCTCGTGAAAGGTTGTTTGTGGTATCTGGGGTTGTGAAACAATGTGAGCATACTGAATCAAGCGACAGTTCACATTGATTTCCTGCACCGGAATCTCCCTAAGCGGCGGAAACAGATCGTTAGAGGTCTTGGGTCAACCGGGTAGTCGAGAGCGTTTTCCTTTCGGGGGAGACGCGTGAAAAGAAATTTACCGAGATTCGTTTCTTTATCTTGCGCATCGGGAACCTGACTGTGCGTAAGACTGCAAGCTGTAAGTCGGGCACGGGACTTAATAAACGAAAATTCTTCTCCGGCGCCTCGCGCGGGTTTCGCACATCACACCTGGCCCGGTGAATGTATAGGAGAGAATGCCAGATGAAAACAGCATGGAAATATTCTTTGCTGCTGATGTTGTGCTCGCTTGCCGTGGGCATGAATCAGCGCAGTTTCGCTCAATCCATTCAAGGAAGTATCCTTGGCACCGTGACCGACCAGAAAGGGGCGGTGGTCCCAGGTGCCACAGTCGTAGTCGTTAATCGCGACACCATGTTCCAGCGCACCGTGGTGAGTGACAGCACCGGCCACTATCGCGTCGCCAGCCTTGAACCAGGCAGTTACACTGTGGCTTCCTCTCTTCCAGGCTTCAAGCGTTGGGAAAGCGACCCCTTCTCCCTGGCCGCCAACGAGATCCGGCGCATCGATGTTCAATTGGAAGTCGGAAGTGCCACTACCACGGTGACCGTCAGTGCCGCTGCCGGTACGGCGGTGAACACTGAAACCGCGACGCTTTCCAACCTGCACACATCAACCGAACTCACCGAGATGCCGCTGAGCATTTACGGCCGCAGCTCCTTCAACATTCTCAAAGTAACCGCAGCGGTCCAGGGGGCCAACGGGCAAATCGTCGTCAACGGCGCCCGTGACACGGCAAACGCCTATACCATCGATGGCGTGGGCCATGACGACATGGTCAGCAGCCGCCAGGCGCCCAACAATTTCGACCTTGATGTTGACGGAATCCAGCAAATCAAGGTCCAGACAGGAGTTAACTCCGCCGAATATTCGCAGGTGGCCCAGTTTCTTGCCATTTCAAAATCCGGCGGCAACCAATACCATGGCAGCGCATTCTGGGGCAACTTTAACAGCTACTTTTCCACTCGCGACTTCTTCGACACCACGAGCCAGAAGCCCTCGTTCACCAACAACAATGAGTTCGCGGCAACCCTGGGCGGGCCGGTTGTCATCCCCAAGCTCTACAACGGCAAGGACAAGACCTTCTTCTTCTTCTCCTACGGCGGCCAGCGGTACCGCAATGGCGCCCGTAATTACCTTTCCGTGCCGACCGACGCTTTCCGGAACGGCGATTTTTCCGCTATCCAAAGCCAGGTGCAGATTCTTGATCCGCAAACCGGCACCCCGGGCGATCCTTCCACGTGGCAGCCGTTTCCGGGCAATGTTATCCCGTCCAACCGCATCAGTTCGGTTTCCAACGCGCTCCAGAACATGCTTTACCCCGAGCCCAACCTCCCGGGGACCGGCGACTTCGGCGTGGGCGGCAATTACACCTCCGATCCCGGATACCAGTTCAACAACGACGTTTATTCCTTCCGGGTCAACCAGAAGATTTCCGACCGCAACACCATGTTCGTCCGAGTGGGTATCACCACGCACAACCAGGACGTTGATAACGGCTATCTGAAAAACGGATTGGACGGGAACTATGAAGGCAACATCCCGGGCCACTTCTTCGTTATTTCTGATACTCACAGCTTCGGCCCCTCCCTGGTGAATGAAGCGCGCATGGGTTTTGTCCGCCTGTTTTACACGAATGGGCAGGGCGCTCCCCTCGGCGTGGATTTCATCAGCCAGCTCGGATTGCAGGGTGTCGGCGGTGTGGGTGATCCCGCCTACGCCAACAACCTGCCCCAGTTCCAATTCTCCCGGTTTGACGGGACCAGCGGAACCAACATTAACCGCCAGGCGCAGAACACGTTCGAGTGGACAGACAACATGACCTGGATTCATGGCATCCACACCTTCAAGTGGGGTGGTGACCTTCGGCGCTATCAGATTAATGATGTTCATATCCCGAGCAATCACACCGGCGCTTTCGGTTTCGACGACACCCTCACCGGGTTCGACTACGCCAGCTTCCTGCTGGGGCTGCCCTCCACCACAACGCTGGCCACTCCGACACCCGGCTCCTACCCGCGCAGCTCTCACTTTGGCCTTTACGCCCAGGACGACATGCGGTTAAGCCCAAGGCTGACGTTGAACTACGGCATCCGCTACGAATACCAGTCACCCTGGGTTGACAAGTATGACCGCCGCTATTCGTTTGACCTCTCGAACGGCAGTCTCGTGGTGGCAGGAACCAGCATGCCCACCGATCTCGTTCCGGAGGTTGCCGCAACTCTGCCCATCGAAACCTCCACCCAGGCAGGCTTCCCGGCCAGCAGCCTGCAATACGCGGACAAGAACAACTGGAACCCGCGACTGGGGATTGCCTATCGTCCATTCGCCAACAACCAGACTGTTGTTCGCCTCGGATATGGATGGTACACGCAAATCTTCCCCGGATTGCTGGGCCTGACGGGAACCGGCGGCCCGTGGACAACCAACACCAGCTTCAACTACCTGGGCGGTGCGCCCACTCAGAGTTTCCCTGATCCTTTCACCCAAAGCACCGGCTTCCAGGGCGTTACCAGCATCAGTGTTGTAAATCCTTCTCTGGTGAACGAGCGCGCCCAGCAGTGGAGCGCTTCTATCGGACAGGAACTGTGGGGAACGGCCATCGACGTGGCTTATGTGGGCACCAAGACAACCCGCATTCCCTATACGATGGACTTCAATCTCCTGCATCCCAGCACCACGCCTTTCGACGCTGCCAACCGTCCCTATCCACTCTTCAGCGCGGTGAATGTCATGCAATCAGGCGGGTCAGCCATCTATCATGGCCTGACTGTCCAGGCGGAGCGCAGGTTCAAGAACGGACTGCAATTCAACGTCAACTATGCCTGGGCCAAAGCTCTGACCGATGTTTCGCTTCGCAGTTACGCCACGGGGTTCACGCAGAACCAGTACAACTTCAACCTGGAGAGAGCGCCGGATACCAATGTCCGCAGCCAGCAACTGATCTTCGACTACATTTATCAGCTGCCCATCGGACACGGCAAGGCTTTCCTTTCCAATATCAACCCGGTCCTGGATGGGGTTATCGGAGGCTGGCAGGTGCTTGGAATCACCACCATCCTGGCAGGCCAATATCTGGATCCCCAGTTTTCCGGCGTTGATCCCGCCAATACCAACCAGTTCGGTGGACGTCCGGACTGCGTGGGTGCCGCTAACATCGGCAGCATCGCAAGTCTGGTGCGGTCGCAGCAGCCGATGTGGAACCTCAGCGCTTTCTCGCTTCCCCAGAGTGGCCGTGGATATTACGGAACTTGCGGACGAAGCGTTTTAACCGGTCCAGGAAAGAACCTCTGGAACGCCGGGACTTTCCAAGAACTTCACGCTTCACGAGGGAGTTCGCCTGCAGGTCCAGTGGGAACTGTTCAACGCCTGGAACCATCCACAGTTCGGCAACGGCAACACGAACATTACGTCGGGTAACTTCGGACGAACCTTCTCTGGAGGCGGAGGCCGGCAAATGCTCTTCGGCGCGCGGATCGACTTCTAGCGCCTCCTGATTGTTGAACCGGGCACGGCTCCCCATTTCCTGTCGTGTCCTTTCACGGAGCGAGGCCCACGGTTGGTTCAAAAGACCGAGCCAGCCGTGGGCGCTCCTTTTTAGAGTTACAATAAGACCGGCCCGGGAGGGGTGCCCTATTGGAACGTCAGACTATTGAAAAGTATTTTGTCTTCATTGTTTCTTGTCTTTTCTTAAGTTCAGTCCCTGGCCTGCCCGCATCAAGCCAACCGAAACTCTCCTTCCAAAGTTCAGTCGTAAAAGTTTTTCAGGACGAGCCAAGCCCTGGAACCAGCGCCACGGAAAAAGTCAGCATGGCGCGGGGCGAGTACCAATCCTTCCAACTCCTCGTCGCAGCGTGGGACACGGATCTCCACAACGTCACGTTGACAGCCGGCCCCCTGGTTTCGAAAAAGGCCGCGAAGGGCGGCGCACGCATCCACGTGGATCTCAGCCTGGTGGGCTACGTCCTCACGCATGCCGATGATCGCCGGCCGTGGCACAAGATCACCAAGATCGGCTGGTGGCCTGATCCGCTGCTGCCCAACCGTCCCTTTGACGTGACGGCAGGCCAAACGCAGCCTCTCTGGGTCACGGTGTTTGCACCGGATGGCACGCCGCCAGGAACCTACACCGGCAACCTGGAATTAACGGTGGGCCATCGTCGCGCGGCGCAACGCAGCTACCAGGTGGAAGTCTTTAACGTAACGCTGCCCCAAAAGCAGGTGATGCGCAATGCGGCCTTCATGCCCTCCGGCAACCTGGAGGCCCATTACAAAGTCCCGGGCGGAATCAACGGCAAAGCTTTCCTGCAGACGTATGAGCGCTGGGAGAAATTTGCCTACCAGCACCATCTGGGTCCGGCTTTTGACATGCTGATGGGCTGGAACCAGACGGAGCTGCGCAAGCCCCTCGAGGCAGGAAGCCTGGGGCCAACCCCGGACATGCTCGACTCCAAGTTCGGGCCCGCCAGCCACGTAACCTGGCCCGTCCACTGGAGCCCCAAAGGCTATGACTTCAGCACCGCCGAGCAATTGATTGATACGGCCCTCCCCTTCGGTCTGAAGCGGTTCTGCATTGCCATTTTCGGGCGCAGCCAAAAATGGGAACAGCAGGACCCCAGGACCCACGCGGCCATGACAAAATTCCTGCGCGCCTATGTCCCTGTCCTCAAAAAGCGCGACCTCGACCAATACGCCTACGTTTATAATGCCGACGAGCCCGGCCCTAAAATGTGGCCCACGGTGAAGAAAAATTACGAGTTCGTCAAGTCAGTGGACCCGCAGCTCAAAACATGGCTGTGCCTGAACGACGTGAAGGGCGTGCGGGCGCTGGACGGCTTCACCGACATGTGGGACGTCTACATCCGGCAATTCGACCAGTCCGGTGTTGAGCAGAATCTCAAGGCAGGACAACCCGTCATCTGGGGCCTCTGCGTCTATCCCCACGAACATCCCAACCTCTTCATCGAATACCCGGCGATGGACGCGCGCATCGTCGGCTGGCTGACCTATGCTTATGGCGTTTCAGGATTTGAATACTGGGGGCTGAACCAGTGGGGTCCCAATACAGGGCACAAGGACTGGGCATCCTTTGACAAAGGCAGTACGCACACAACCTGGCAGCGCACCAAGTGGCCGCTGGGCGACGGGTGGCTTCTCTACCCCGGCGCGCATGGCGAACCCCTCTCGTCCGTGCGCTTTGAAAATCTGCGCGACGGGTTTGAAGACGCCGAACTGCTGTTAATGTTGAATGCCCGCGGGAAGAAAGCGGAGGGCAGGCAGATTGCCGCCCGCGTCGCCCGGTCGCCCGAGGATTACACTTCTGATCCCGCGGCTATCGAGGCGGCCCACCTGGCCGTGCTCAAGGCACTGGCAGGAACGAACTCTAATGAGTAGGGCGTCTTAACCGATCGGCACGAATCGGAGGACCACTCAATGATGGAGGTGGAAATGACAGGTCAAAAGAAGTTGTGTTTTGTGGTATTGCTTGCGGCAGTATTGGTCAGCTGGGGATGTTCCCAAAGTGAGAAAGCCCCGGCCGGCTCGTCGTCCGGTGGGTCGGCAGCGATCGAGCCGTTCCTGGGCCGATGGGATTTAACCATCAAGACACCGAAGGGCGAGCGCCCCTCGTGGATCGAGATTTCCGAGAAAGAGGGCCATGCAGAAATTTTGATGGTGGGTTTTGGGGGCCATGCGATTCCCACCGACAAGGTCCAAATCCAGGACGGAACGCTCGACTTCACCCCGCCCCAGGTAGGTTACAGCGAGGGAGCGCAGTTCCAGGGGAAGCTCACCGATGGGCAGTTGGCGGGGAGCATAACAAATCCCAAGGGCGTGAACTGGCAATGGACCGGCCAGAAAGCCCCGGCCCTTGAGCGAACAGGCGTTCCGGAATGGGGCAAACCCATCCGTTTGTTCAATGGCAAGAATCTTGACGGCTGGAGGCTTCGCGATCCCGGCCCAGCCGCTGTTTGGGGCGTCAAACAAGGCGCAATGGTTAAGACTGCGACCAGTTCTGACATCATCTCGACGTCCAAATTCGAAGACTTCAAGTTGCACGTCGAGTTTAAGTGCGATGGCTCATGCAACAGCGGCGTGTATCTCAGAGGCCGCTACGAGGTGCAAATCGCAGAGCCCGCAGGTGAACTTCCTCCCAACCGCAGTTTGGGTTCCGTCTACGGCTTCATTGTCCCGAACCCGGCCGCGACGCCCAAGCTGGGGAAATGGCAAAGCTACGATATCACGCTGGTGGGACGAACCCTCACCGTGGTTCTGGATGGCCAGACCATCATTGACCACCAGGAAATCCCGGGTATTACGGGCGGAGCCCTCGACAGCAATGAAGGCGAGCCAGGGCCGATTTATTTCCAGGGCGCCGAGCACGGACAGGTGGCATTTCGCAATATCGTGATCACGCCCGCGAAATAGGCTGTGGGAAGCGGCGAGAGGTCCTTTCGTTGGCCGGAGAGAACCATGGAGCGGGAGCAGAGATCTTCTCGGCAACCGTTCCGCTGTCTTCTCGACGGCCAGCGATTCCCGCTGTCGCGGGAAGGCCGAAACATGTTCCGAGGCGGGAAGGAGTAAAGATGCTACCCATGTGGCGCCAAGCAGCGAAGATTTTCGGAAAGAGGGTGCGCGTCCTGTGCCTGGCCCTGGCCTTGCCGGCCTGTCTTGGATGGTTCCCGGTTACAGCCACCGCCCAGAGACAACAGGCGGTCCAGGAAGCAGGAAGCAAGGCCTTTTACCAATACCTGGAGGAACGCGGGGCTGAAATCAGCCAGCGGACTCTGAGAAACATCCATACCTCGCAGCAGTTGGAAAAGTTAAAACCCGAGCTGCACCGCGAATTGGCTTACATGGTGGGGCTCGATCCCATGCCCGCCCGGACGCCGCTCCACGTGAAGATTACCGGCACCCTCGAACGAGACGGCGTTCGCATCGAAAAAGTCGTTTATCAGAGCATGCCCGGGCTTTACGTCACCGCCAATCTCTACATTCCCACTCAGGGCAAGGGGCCCTTCCCTGTGGTGCTCTATCTCTGCGGACACGTGCCCAATCCTTACGGCGCCAAGGTGCCCTACCAGGGGCACGCCATCTGGTTTGCCCAGCACGGCTACGTCAGCCTGGTGCTCGACACGCTCGAGTTCGGAGAAGTTCCCGGCATCCACCACGGCCTTTACGACCAGAACATGTGGCAGTGGCTGTCGCTGGGCTACACTCCCGTGGGCGTGGAAGTCTGGAACGCCATTCGGGGACTCGACTATCTTGAAACCCTTCCCTCGGTGGATATGCACCGGGTTGCGCTGACAGGAGAATCCGGCGGCGGCTCCATCACCTGGTACACCGCGGCACTCGACAAACGGATCGCCGTGGCCGTCCCGGCCATTTCCACCTGGACCGCAGGCACGCAGGTGGCGCTGCACGGCGTGCAGGAAAATTGCGACTGCATGTATTACCCCAACATCTACGAGCAGGACTTCACGATCCTTGGGGCTCTGATTGCCCCGCGCCCGCTCAAGATGATCAGCGCCCGGCTCGATCCCATGTTTCCGCCCGCCGGCTACAACGCCGTCTACGAGAAGCTGAAACCCATCTACGCCCTCTATAGAGCGGACGATAAAGTGGCGGCCTTCGACCAGGAAGCCCACCACGGTGACAACGTGCCGCTTCGCCGCGAATCGGCCACCTGGATCCAGCGCTGGCTGAAAGGCGACATGACGCCCTACCACGACGGCACCTTCACGCCCATCCCCGGCTCCCAACTCGAATGTCTGCTGAGGCAACCTAAAGACGCCGTCAACTATGGCATCTACAACCGCTTCGTCCCCCTGGCCCCGATCCGCAACTACACCAGCGCCCAGGCCTGGAACGCGCGGCGAAAACAAGTTCTAGCCGGGCTGAAGTCAAAGGTCTTCCGCGCCTTCCCCAAATCGCCCGTGCCGCTGGATGCCCAGATCAAGCCCATTGAGTGGTCGTGGGCCAACAAGTACACGGACGTCTTCAGCGTCACCTTCACCACCGAAAAGAATCTCCAGGTCCGCGGCATCCTCTACCGGCCCAAAGGTCCCGAGAAGCCGCGCCGGGCGCTGATTTACGTCAAGGGTCGGCACGATAACCTTTCGGTTGTCGACTTTGACAAGCTGCTGCCCCTGTTCGGCCGCTACGAAATCCTGGTGCTCCAGCCGCGCGCCACCGACTTCCCCATCAGTGACGTCGACTGGGTCACGTACGAAAGAACGGCGGAGATTCTGGGCTCGACCGTCGAATCGATGCAGGTGTGGGACATCATGCGGGCCATCCAATTCATGACCGCCAACGAAAAGCTGGATGCCGCTTCGATCTCACTCTACGGCAGAGGAGAAATGGGCATTCTGGCGCTCTACGCCGCCATCATGGACCCGGGCCCCGGCTGCGTCGTCCTCGATCATCCGCCCACCACGCACTGGAACGGGGCTCCGCTGCTGGACGTTCTGCGAGTGACTGACATCCCTGAAGCTGCGGCCTTGTTTTCACCGCACAAGCTGGTTCTGCTGCAGCCGGCCGGCAACGGGTTCGATCACACCGCCGCTCTCTACCGGCTTGCGGGCCACGCAAACGAATTCCAGAAAGCGCGCAGCCTGCCGGCGGCTCTTGAGGTGTGGGAACAGCAGCGGTCTCCGGAAGGGCTGAAGTAAGCGCGCATTCGGAGCGGCTTGTCTGGCCACCCCCTTGCGCAGGATGCCGCCATCCTGCAGCATCAGCGCCGCCAGGCAGGCGGGCCTCGCGCTCATAGGGAGGACCATTGATGAACCAGCAGAATGATGCGAAAACCCATTCGCAGGGCGTTAAGGGCCGCAGGGATTTTCTCAAGACTTCGGTGGCCGGCGCCGTGGGAGCCGCCCTGGCTCCGGCGGGAGCGTCCTGCCGCTTCCCTGCCCCGAACGGCGCGGCGTCCCAACATCATCTACATCCATTCGCATGACACCGGACGCCTCACCAGCCCCTACGGCTTCAAGGTCCCCACGCCCAACATCCAGCGGTTGGCGGAAGAAGGCATACTTTTCCGGCAGGCGTATAACGCCGCTCCCACGTGTTCGCCCAGCCGGGCCAGCCTGCTCACGGGCGAGTGCCCGCACAGCAACGGCATGCTGGGCCTGGTGAACCGCGGCTTCCAGATGACCCCTGAAGGCTACCAGCACCACATCGTGCGCACCCTGCGGCGCGAGGCCGGATACCATTCCACGCTGATCGGCCTGCAGCACATTGCCCGCGACCCGCACACCATCGGCTACGACCAGGTTGTAGCCGTTCACAGCAATCGCGTGGCGGACGTCGCGCCGCGCGCCGTTCGCTTCCTCGACAGCCGTCCCCAGGAACCTTTCTGGCTGACGGTCGGCTTCTTTGAGACCCACCGCCCCTATCACAAGGCCGCTCCCGCCGATGACACCCGCTACATCCAGCCGCCCGAACCCATTCCGGCCGTCCCGGCCAGCCGCCAGGACATGGGCGATTTCCACGCCACGGTCCGCACGCTCGACTGGGGCGTGGGAGAAGTGATGGCGGCGCTCGAGGCGGCGGGCCTGGCGGAAAACACGCTGGTTATTTCCACCACCGATCACGGCATCGCCTGGCCCACCATGAAGTGCAATCTTTACGACGGCGGGATGGGCGTGCACCTGGTGATGCGCGGTCCCGGCGTATTCACCGGCGGCAAGGTGTGTGACGCCATGGTGTCGCACCTGGACATTTATCCAACCCTCTGCGAGCTGCTCCAGATCAAGCCGCCCGATTGGCTGCAGGGCCGCTCATTCCTGCCCGTGCTGCGCGGCGAAAAAGAGGAGATTAATGAAGCCGTCTTCTCAGAGGTGAACTATCACGCCAGCTACGAACCCAAGCGCGCCGTGCGGACCAAACGATGGAAATACATCCGCCACTACGGCGGGCGCCGCCATCCCGTCCTGCCCAACTGCGATGACGGGCTGACCAAAAGCTATTGGGTGAAAAACGGGTGGGCCAAAGAAGAAGTCGCTCCGGAAGGTTTATACGACCTGGTCTTTGATCCCAATGAGCGCCACAACCTGGTGAACGATCCTGCCCACCGCGCAACGCTCGACCAGATGCGGCAGCGGATGGACCAGTGGATGCAGGCAACCAACGATCCCCTGCTGCGCGGCCCGGTCCCGGCGCCGCACGGAGCAACGTACAACGATCCCGACGAAATTTCGCCCGGCGATCCCGTGACCACCGTGCCGTGACTTAAAGATTCGGCTGGCGCAGCTGTTTGCTTTGCAGGATCTGCGATCTGGCGAAGCGAGAGGCCCTTGCTTGTTTTCATTCCACGCGGTCCATCGCGATGATCGATTCATCTTGCAAATAATAGAATCGCCAGCTTGACCACGGCCGCTTTCTGCCACCTGCCTCCTTCCTGCTTCCCGTTGCCCCTTTCATTCTTCATCATTCAGAATTCATAATTCTATTTGCATCGCCATTCCATTCCCACTCAGCTTCACTGGTCATCGGGAAATCGCAGAGACAGAACCCGCCTCTGCGTCGGTCCCGATCAGAATTTTGCAATTGCCTGAGAGCATCTAATCCTCTGGGAAATGGCAATAGGGCCGTGGTACAATGACGCCGTTAAATTTCGTGCCCTGAGTTGGTCACCTTTGGGGTTACAGAACCGGTAATGCAGGCAAAGGTTTGCGTGCCTACCGTGATTCCGGGATGAAATTCTCCTGCCGTAACTTTCTGTGTTCCTCCGCAGCCCTGCTTGGGTTAAGCATTCTGGGGGCCTTCGTCACACCCTCCAGGGTTCCAATGCACTTTCGTGACATTTCCAGACAAGCTGGACTCCTGACCGTTCCACAGTCGTCGTCTGAACGCCGCTACGTAGTGGAAACCATGGGTGGCGGCGGTATCGCGCTTTTCGATTGTGACAATGATGGAAAGCTTGAGGTAGCGGTGGTGAACGATTCCACCCTTGAGCGTTATCTTCGCGGCGGTGGCCCCATGATCACGCTCTATCATCAGGATTCGGACCGGGGGGATATTCACTTTACCGACGTGACCGAGTCGGCCGGCCTCACAACTCACGGTTGGGGAATGGGCATCGCTGTGGGCGACTACGATAACGACGGTTTACCGGACATTTATGTCACCGGCTACGGCCACAACGTGCTGTACCACAATCTCGGCGGCTGCAAATTCAAGGACGTAACTGAAGAGGCCGGCCTCAAAGTCGGCGGGTTCAGCGTCGGCACGGCCTGGGCTGACTATGACCGGGATGGGCATATCGACCTCTTCGTGGCTCGCTACGTTCACTTCGATGCTCATCACTTGCCCACGTTTGATCCCCACGCGAGTGGCTACGGGTCATTCTTACAGCTCCCCACCGACTTGCCCGGTGAAACTAATTATCTGTTCCGCAATCGTGGAGACGGCACCTTCGAGGATGTGTCTCAAAAAGCGGGCGTCTTCGATGTGCCAACGCTTCACGGTATGGGAGTTGCCTGGGGCGATTACGACAATGATGGCTGGCCCGACCTGTTCGTCACCAACGACGGCGGCCCCAACCTTTTCTATCACAATAAACACGACGGCACATTTGAAGAAATCGGGCTCATCTCGGGCACCGCGGTGGGAGCCAATGGAGAGCTCTGGGGCAACATGGCCGTGGATTTCGGCGACTTCAATCGCGATGGCAGGCTCGACATGGTCGTATCCACCTACAGCACACAGCACGCGGACCTTTATCGAAATGATGGGTACAGCATGTTTACGGAAATGGCCACGCCGGCCCGGATTACCTATCCGACCTTCCTGCCTGTGAAGTGGGGCGTGGGTTTCGGCGATTTCGACAACGATGGCTGGCCCGACATCCTCATTGCCAGCGGCAACTTTTCTTCCATGATGGACACACTCGATAACACACCCAAATATCGCGAGCCGATACTATTGTTCCGCAATCTGGGAAATAGAACTTTCGACGAAATTTCGGATCGCAGCGGCCTGAATGATGGCCCCCTGAAGTCGCGCCGCGGTACCGCATTCGGCGACGTCAACAACGACGGAAATCTCGATGTGGTCATTTTCAATGCCAACGGCCCGCCTTCCTTGTTTCTCAATGAAACGCGCAACTCCAACCATCACGTCCTGTTTCGTCTGGTGGGCGCCAGGAGCAACCGTGCTGCGGTTGGTGCGCGCGTCACCGTCTACACGCCCAGCATGACTCAGATTGACGAAGTCCGCGCGGGAGGAAGCTACAACTCAACGAATGATTCGCGCCTCCATTTCGGGCTGGGAGGCAACGCCGTAATCAGCAAGATCGTGGTCCAATGGCCCAGTGGACTCAAGCAACAGTTTGCCAACGTTCAGGGAGACGCAATCTATGAGATTGTGGAAGGGCATACCATCAAGAGGACCCTTTCTCTGCACGCCCCGGGCGGGGGTCCATAGAACCTTGCGGGAAAGCAACGCCGAAGCGCGTGGCACACCCATGAAGGAGACGGCGGGGTCGAGGGAAAAATCGTGACGTCTTGTTTTGTGTGGCGGAGTGAAAAAATCATATGAGCCGCTCGCTTCGTTGGAATGCAGACACTCCAAGGCGAGCTGCTGCACGGGTGGCGGGTACGTTCTGCAGTTTGGAATGTATTCGGCATGACACGCCATAAGCAGAGTGTGCATCAAATATGCGGCACGCCGCACGCCCAAAGGTCTCTTGGATTTTCTTTAAATCGGGATAAACTCATCCGGTCATTGACGGGTCCCACTGCTTTCAGGAGGAGAACGATGTTACGCATCCTCTCAGCCATTTTTCTGGCGTTTATCACCTTGCCCGTAAGCCTCGCGGCTCGAAAGCCCGCGCCCGCAGCAGGCGCACGAGCCGCGCAAGCCGCTCCAGCTGCGCAGGCCGCCGGCCAGGCGCAGGGCATGAAGAAGATCGAGCACATCATCTGGATCATTCAGGAGAACCGCACCTACGACAACTATTTTGGAACTTATCCGGGCGCGGACGGATTCCACCCGGGCATCTGCTCGCCGGAGCTTCCGGGATCGAGCCAATGCATCAAGCCTTTCCACCTGCACGTGCCCATGCCGGCCTGCGACCTCGATCACGGATGGGATGTGGCCCACGCCGCCTATGACCACGGAACGATGGACGGCTTTGTCTGGGCCGAAGGCAGCCCATACACCATGGCCTACCTCGACCAGCGTGACATTCCCAACTACTGGGCCTATGCGCGCCACTACACCCTGGGCGACCGCTTCTTTTCTTCGCTGAATGGTCCCAGCCTGCCCAACCACGTTTACACGGTGGCGGCCACTTCCGGCGGGCTCACCAGCAACGTCTGCTCGCAGAACAATGTGCTGGATAGGCTGAAAGAGGTGATGGACGATCCCGACGGTTTCAGCTTTGCGGCCATCATCAACCGCTTTGCCGGCGCGGGCGTCACCTGGAAATATTACGTGGAAACCCCGGAGCATGTGCCCGACGCCCCGGATCCCTGCCACGTGCGACATCCGGCGCCCACCCAATTCGGCCTCTGGAATCCGCTGCCCGGCTTCAAGAGCATTCGGGACAACCCCAAACTGATGTCGCGCCTGGTCGACCAGACCCAGTATTTCCGCGATCTCAAGCAGGGCACGCTGCCGCAGGTGAGCTGGCTCATTCCCGACTTCCAGGACAGCGAGCACCCTCCGGAATCCGTCGCCCAGGGCATGTGGTACGTCACCCGGCTGGTCAACGCCCTGATGGAAAGCAAGTACTGGGCCAACAGCGTGATTTTCCTGACCTGGGACGATTACGGAGGTTTTTACGATCACGTTCCCCCGCCGGAAATGGACGCCTTCGGCTTTGGCCCGCGCGTGCCGATGCTGGTGATTTCGCCTTACGCCAGGCCCGGCTACGTCAGCAGCCAGACCGGCAGCTTTGGATCCATCCTGCGGTTCATGGAAGAGCGCTATGACCTGAAGGGGCTCACCAAACGCGACACCCGCAGCAGCGACATGTCGGATTCGTTCGATTTCGACCAGACGCCCAATCCGCCGCTGGTGATTCCCGTGCCGGCAGGGCTGAAGTCAGTTTACAGAAAATATAACTGCACCTATCAGCCCAGCGTCCCCATCAGCTCGCGCTCCATCCGCCTGATACCGTCAAGCGCCGGCAAAACGGGCCGGTAGATCGTTCAGTTGGCGCAAATGTTCAGCGGGCGCCGCATGTGTTCCGCCGTTTGGAAGGTGTGCGGCACCGCGCGGGCAGCCCGGCAGGGCAGAATTTTCTTGACTTTAGTCGGCTAGCATGGTAGTCTTATTTCAGGTTTGGCGGGAGCGGTTTTGAGACAAATGGGACAAAAAAGATGTTATTTTGAAAAAACGAACCCGAGAAGCTATTGATAATAAATGATCGGCCAAAAAAACGAACCCAAACGAACCCAAAAACGAAGCCGGGAAGTTGTTGAAAACACGTAGACGTAGAAAAACGAACCCAAAAACGAACCCGGCCATGTTATTGAAAATAAATGGATGCAAAAAAACGAACCCAAAACGAACCGGAGAAATTTCTGCCTCAATGTAGCCCAACTGAGTTATTTCCCAGCCCCGCAAACCGAAACACCAGCCCCCCGGCGCTTTTGAAAGCCTGACGAACCGTTGACACCGCGCCTGCCATTGGGCACTCTGGAACATCGTGCCGACGGCTCCAATATAACAGCCAACAGGCAGCGCAGACCCGCGAGGAACGATACCAGAACGAATGAAGACGCGACCGCATTTCGAAATCAGGGTGATGGGGCGGAACGTTCAACTGGGCGCGCGCACCGTCATCATGGGCGTGCTGAACTCCACGCCCGATTCTTTTTCCGATGGCGGGCTCTATCTCGATCCCGCTGCGGCCATCCGCCGCGGGGTGGAGATGGCGCGCCAGGGCGCCGACTGGATTGACGTGGGCGGAGAATCCACCCGCCCGGGCTCGCGCGCCGTTTCGGCCGACGAAGAGCTCGCGCGGGTGCTGCCCGTCATCAAAGGCCTGCGCCGCAGGCTGCCCCTATTGCCTGTCTCCATTGATACCACCAAGGCCGCAGTGGCCGAGCGGGCTCTGGAAGCGGGCGCCGCCATTCTGAACGACATCAGCGGCCTGCGCTTTGAGCCACGCCTGGCGGATGTGGCGCGGGCCAGCGGCTGTCCGCTCATCCTGATGCACATCCGGGGGCGTCCCCGCGACATGCAGCAGAGACCGTTCGCGCGTTCCATCTGGCGGTCGCTCGAAGAAGGCCTGGCGCGTTCCATTGAACGCGCGGTCACTCACGGCGTCCGCCGCCGGCAGCTGATTCTCGACCCCGGCCTGGGCTTTGGGAAAACACGGGCGCAGAATTTCGAAATCCTGGCCCGTCTTGACCGCCTCCAGCGCTTCAGGCTTCCCCTGCTGGTGGGCAGTTCCAGAAAGTCGTTCGTGCGGGCCATCGTCAGCGGCGAAGGGCTCGTGCCGGCTACCACCGGCGAGAGGCCGCCGCGCCATCGGCCCTAGCCGCCGGAAAAAGCTGCCTGCCTCCCTGCCGTTCGGCGACGCCGCAGCCGTGGCCGCCGCCATCCTCAACGGCGCGCACATCGTCCGGGTGCACGATGTGGAGCAGATTGCACCCGCCGTGCGAATCGCCGACGCCGTGGCGCAGTCCGCCGGCCCTGGCGGTTCACGAGGTTCCTGATTCCTGAAAAAACCACTGAGGTTGACTTGAAGAATTGCAGGCGGGAGAAGGCGGTTTCAGCGTCCTGGCGGAGGTTGGAATTCCAGGCCGAAGGGTATCTTCAAACCCTCCTCAACCGCGCGCAAGGCCTCGGGATAGCGGCCGGCGGTGAGAGACGCAGCGCGGTACTGGGCGAGAGCCTTGTTGCGGCTGCCGGTGATGTCGTCCAGGCGGCCCAGGTAGATGTGAGACCACGTCACAATGCGCAGGTCGGTGGCGGCGTTCAGGGTTTCTTCAAAGTATTGCCGGGCCAGGTCCGGCTTGCGGGTGTTGCTGGCCACTACCGCCAGGCCAAACAGGCCGCGCTCGCTTTTCGGGTCCTTCGTGAGCACCTGCTGGAACGCCGCCTTCGCGGCATCGTAGTCCCCGGAATAAATCTCGTTGTCACCCTGGTCGAGCAACCGCTCCGTTTCTGTCTGCCCGGGTGCCGCGGCGGCAGTCTGTTTGGGAGGTTCCGTAAACTTCACTTTGCCCAGCCGGATCGCTTCCTCGGCAGGCTTGATGTCCCGGATCATCTGTTCGTAATAGCCGCTCATCGAGGAGTCCTGCTTTTCAAACTGTTGCAGGGCGTCATAAAAGTAGGGCGCCAGGATAAGCCCTGTGGAAGTCATCTGCTGGATCTGCCTGGCCGCATCCGGCGCGGCCACTTTATCCATCCGCAATTCGACGGCCCGGATGAGGCATTCGGTCACCAGCAGCGAGAAATCCGCCTTGAAATCGCTGCCCAGCGCCGGCGCTTTTCTCGCCACCGCCTCGAGCGCAGAAGCGTGCTGGATTTCAGGACTGTACTTCACCGCCAGCGGGTCCAGCAGGAAATGGAGATACTGGTGGCGGATATCGTGAATGCGGAGCCTGTTCGACGGCGTGATCACCAGGTAGTAGTTCGAGCCGTAGATGCGGGCCTGCACCTGGTTCGGCGCTCCCAGAAGATCCAGGTCGATGGTGTAGGTCCGGCCGAGGTAGGAACCGGCGGGAAAGCGAAGGTAAGCATCCGTCAGCTCGATGCTGCGGCGAACCGGGGAACTGTAGTGCTCAATGGCCGTGTTGAAATCAACCTTGGCGCGAGCCCAAAGGTCCACCATGTCCGCCTGGTTGTAAAAGAGCTTGAGCAGGGGAACCAGGCCCGCAACGTTCTTGGCGTCCGGCGGAAGGTCAGCCTCGGCCACCGTAAATTTGAAGTCGGGAGGAGGACCCAGCAGCAGGGCAAGGGAGATATACTGCCCCAGGTTTCGTCCGGAGTCACTGACCCGGTGGGCTTCATAGAACTTCCGGATGTCGGAAATGACGGGAATCTTCTTGTTCGCAAGGTCCGCGCGCACAGCGTCGCGAGCTTTGCTGCCCGCGCCGCTCCCCACACCCGCGTCGTAGCCCGCATCGTTGAGGGCTGCGAGCACATAGAAAAGCTGCTCGTTCGCTTGAACCAGGACCTTGCCCTGTTGCGCCCGGGAAGGCAAGGGCAGCAGCAGCACGGCAAGCAGGAGAATGACTACGCTCCGGCACGCGCGGGTGAGAGGGCTTCCCTGAATCAGATCTCCTGGAGTTTGCAGCATGTATGGAAAAGGATTCCAGCGTCTCAAAAGCAAGCAGCCTAACCTCGGACCGTGATTGTTCGGAATGACAGGACGACCTGGCCGCTGGTCGGCTGCCCGAAGGAGGTGGCGGGCTCGAAAAGGCTGTAATACATCATCTGGTCAAGCCGCTGCATCAGCCCCGGCGACTGACGCCCGGAAATGATCCGGTACGACGTGACCCGGCCCTGCGCGTTGACATCGGTCACCAGAACCAGTGCCTGCGCGCCGGTATCGAAGGTCATTGGCGCGAGAACCTGCACGCGCGGCGGCGTCACCAGATCCAGCGGAACATCAGGGATGCTGCTGGTCTGGGGTGTTCCCGCCCCCAGCATCAGGACAATGCAAATCAGCGCAACCAGAGATCCCGCAACCGAGGGAAACCAGACCGGCCGGAACATATTCTCCAGACGCACCCTAAAGCGCTGGAAAAAGTTGCGGTGCAACTCCTGGGACATCTGCACCCGCAAACGCAATGCGAGTTCAGGCGACACCCGCTGCCGCGACAACTGGTGCAGTTCCGAATGGAGGGCTCCATATCGTTCCAGCTCAGCTGTGCAGGGAGAACAATGCGCCAGATGATAACGGACCGAGTGAATCGTTTCCGCCGGGCAAACCCCGTCCATATAGTCCGAAAAGTGGCCGCGAATTTCCGAGCAAGATTCGAAGATCATATTGACCTGCTCAATCGGACGGCAAGTTTGCGCTTCAGCGTCTCCCGCCCCCGTCGCAAGCGGGACTTGACTGTGCCTTCGGCAATACCGAGAACCTCGGCAATTTCCTCGTAACTGAGCCCTTCAATCTCTCTCAGCACCACCACCGCACGATAGGGTTCGGCAAGGCACGCGAGAGCTCGCTTGACCTCAGCCTGGCACTCTGCTTGTTCGTATACGCTGTAGGGCGTCTCGCGTCCACTACGATAGATCGACGCTTGCACGTTCAAATGTAAGGTCTCGTCGTCGGTCGAGTAAGCCTCGTGGAAAAGACGACGTCGCCAACTCCGGCGATGATTGGACGCCTCGTGCACGGCAATGCGATAGATCCAGGTTTTCAGGCTGCTTCGACCGTTGAACTGGCGAATGCCCCGCAAAACCTTGAGCAGCACGTTTTGAAGAACGTCGGAAGCTTCACCGTAATCAGCCACCATGTGGGAAATCAGGTTAAACAGCGGATTTTGATAGACAGCCAGCAGGTAGGCAAAAGCCTCCTCCGAACCCGCTTTCAACTCCGCCACCAACGCGGCTTCGTCGCTGACAGAGGGAGCCGTCTGATCGAGAGCGACACCTATTGATCGTATCGTGTCCACTACACCCCCAAGATAGCAGTTTCGGACCTTCAGGGCAAGACGAAGCTGGATTTCCCTCAGGCGGGACCTTCTGCCTGGCCGGCGGGACAGATTCCGCAATGCAAACCGGCCGCAGGCGCCACCTCAAGGACGGTTACACGGAAGGCCCTGCGCAGCGGGTTGGTCTTTTCGGCGCTGCTGATTCATGTGATACCCAGCTCGCGTCTCAGCCGGGAGGGATCAAACGGGGAGCAGTTAAAAGTGCGCCCCGCAAATTCAAACGTTGGCACCCGCCGCCTTCCTCCATTAACGCTCATGATGAACTCGGCGGCCTTGGGAACATCTTCGATGTTGACCTCTTCAACGTCCAGGCCTTGCCGCTTCAGAAATTCCTTGGCGCGCCAGCAGTCAGGGCACCAGCGAGTTGTGTACATCCGGATTTTCAGGCTCACAGTTCACCCAGCTTACCTTGAGTACCAACGGCAACGACATGCCGAAACATCAAAATCCCTTGTCCCCCTGCCGCAGCCGCAAGTCAGTCTGACACCCGCGGCGGAAGCTGGCCGACCCTGACAATCTGTAATGGTATGACTCAGGATCGCGCGTGGCGGGCGGTTTCCAGACGGCAGATGGCTCGGCGCAAATCATCGCGGGCTTTCTCAATTTCAGGATCAGATTCGTGGCGTGACCTCAAATATTCTTCCACATGCTTCCGCTTAGTCTCCGCCCGCTCGACGTCGATGTCTTCCGCGCGCTCGGCAATTTCTGCCAGCACGATCACACGGTCAGGAAGAACCTCGGCAAACCCCCAATGGATGGCCACGTAACTTTTTTTGGTGTTTTGCCGGTACTCGAGCGTTCCGGCTTGAAGCTCCGTCAGGAGCGGCGCGTGGCCGGGCAGGACCCCGAGATAACCTTCTTTCCCGGGGATGGAAACCTCGTCCACTTCCTCTTCGGCAATCTCCCGGTCCGGAGTGACAATCCGCAACTGGATATTTGTGGGAAGCATGTCAGCCATAACATTACCGTGCGGAGAAATCCGGACCTTGAAGGTCCGCCTCGCTCCTTACTCCGCTTTCAGCCTCTCCGCCTTTTCAAGCGCCTCTTCCAGAGTCCCCACCATATAGAATGCCTGCTCGGGGATATCATCGTGTTTGCCTTCAACGACCTCTTTGAACCCGCGGATGGTATCCTCCAACTTGACGTACCGGCCTTCCAGGCCGGTGAACTGCTGGGCCACAAAGAAGGGTTGTGAGAGGAACCGCTGAACCTTACGGGCGCGCGCCACGGTCAGTTTATCTTCTTCTGAAAGTTCATCCATGCCCAGAATGGCGATGATGTCCTGCAGGTCTTTGTATTTTTGAAGAACGGCCTGCACGGAACGCGCAACATCGTAATGTTCCTGGCCCAGAATGCGGGGATCAAGAATTCGCGAAGTGGAATCCAGCGGGTCCACGGCCGGGTAAATGCCGATCTCCGTCAGTTGGCGCGAAAGCACCGTTGTCGCATCCAGATGCGAAAAGGCCGTTGCCGGCGCCGGGTCCGTCAGGTCATCCGCAGGAACGTAGATGGCCTGCACGGAAGTGATGGAACCCTTCTTGGTCGACGTGATGCGCTCCTGGAGTTCGCCCATTTCGGTGGAAAGGTTCGGCTGGTAGCCGACAGCGGAAGGCATGCGGCCCAGCAGAGCGGAAACCTCAGACCCTGCCTGCGTGAAGCGGAAGATGTTGTCGATAAAGAGCAGCACATCCTGGCCGGCGACGTCGCGGAAATATTCCGCCACGGTCAGACCGGTCAATCCCACGCGGAGGCGGGCGCCGGGAGGCTCGGTCATCTGGCCATAAATCAGCGCCGCCTTCGACTTTGAAGAATCTCCGGGATGGATGACGCCGGATTCCGTCATTTCCAGCAGAAGATCGTTCCCCTCGCGGGTTCGCTCTCCCACGCCGGCGAACACGGAAACGCCGCCATGCTTCATGGCAACGTTGTTGATCAGCTCCATGATGATGACGGTTTTGCCCACGCCGGCGCCGCCAAACAGGCCGGTCTTGCCGCCTTTCAAATAGGGTTCAAGCAGGTCCACAACTTTAAGACCCGTCTCGAACATTTCGGACTCGGTGTTCTGATCTACCAACGAGGGCGCGTGGCGATGGATCGGGAAGGTCGTCTCGGCGTTGATCGGCCCCAGGTTGTCCACCGGTTCACCGATCACGTTCATCACGCGTCCCAGCGTGGCTTTGCCCACGGGCGCCATGATCGGCCCCCCACTGTCAATAACCTTCATCCCGCGCACCATGCCATCCGTAGGCGCCATGGCGACACACTTGACCCGACCCTCGCCCACCTGCTGTTCGACCTCGACGACGACATTGATGGGCTGGGGAACATCAAAGCCATCCGATACAACCCGAAGGGCGTTGTAAATAGGAGGAAGTTCATTCTCTTCGAATGCCACCACCACGACAGGCCCGATGACTTCCACAACTTTCCCAATATTTCCTTGCGTCATAACTCTCCCTTTGGTGCTCCGTTGCCCCCGAATCAATTCTGTCCGGAGGCAAGATGCGCCCCTCTGCCTTAATACTCCAGGGCCTCCGCCCCGCTCACGACTTCAATGATTTCCTTCGTAATTCCGGCCTGGCGCAAGCGGTTCAGTTTCAGCCGGAGCGTTTCGATCAATTCGTCCGCGTTGTTCGTGGCGGCATCCATCGCCGTCATTCGTGCCGCGTACTCGGCCGCCTGCGACTCCAGCAAAGCTTTGAACACCTGCACCTCAATATAGCGGGGCAAAAGCGCCTTCAAAATCTCGGCCGGCGGCTGCTCATAGATGTAGTCCGCCTGGAATTCACCTTCGGCCGCAACGCGCGGTTCAACGGGAAGGTATCTTTCCACCTTCACGTTTTGGACCATCATCGACTTGAATTCGTTGTAAACCAGGTCAACGGCGTCAACCTCTTCGCTGGTGTAAAGGTCGACAATCCTATCCGCCAGTTCTTTCGCGTGCGAAAACTCCAGTTGCCTGAAGATGTTCACGTACTCTGCCGTAATCCCGACCGAGCGCCTGCGGAAAAAGTCCCGGCCCTTGCGGCCCACGGTCACCAGCGAAACCTTTTCTGCGCCGCGCTCCCGGATGTAATTCTGAGCGGTGCGCAGCAGGTTGGCATTGAAGGCTCCGCACAGTCCGCGGTCCGCCGTCACAACCACCAGCAGAATCTTGCGCTCCGGGCGGCGTGCCAGCAGCGGATGCTGCTGTTGTTCCAGCCTTGCAGCCAGACTCTCCAGCAGCGCCAGCATCTGGTTGGCGTAGGGGCGCGCGTTAAAAATGCGCTCCTGTGACCGGCGCAACCTGGAGGCAGCCACTACCTTCATGGCGCGGGTAATCTGCTTTGTGTTTTTGACCGAGCCGATGCGGCGCCGGATATCACGTAAGGTTGCCAATTTCCTCTTGCCTCATACTTACACTTTTGCGGCTTCGCGCTCCGCCTTGAACTTCTTCTTGTATTCTTCAAGCATGCTCCTGATTTCGGAGCGCAAGGGATCATCAAGCTGCTTCTTTTCGAGAATCTTCCTTCCAATTTCCGGAGCGGAAGAATCCATGAACTCGTAGAGTCCGGCTTCAAAGGGCCGGCACTCTTCCACTTCCAGATCATCCAGAAGGCCCAGCGTTCCGGCAAGAATCACCACGATCTGCTTCTCTACCGGCAACGGTTTGTACTGGTTCTGCTTCAGGATTTCAGTCAACCGCTGGCCGCGCCGGAGCTGCGACTGCGAGGCCCGGTCCAGGTCGCTGGCGAATTGCGCAAAAGCCGCCAGCGCCCGATATTGCGCAAGGTCCAGCCGCAACGTACCGGCCACCTGCTTCATGGCCTTGATCTGGGCATTGCCGCCTACGCGCGAGACGGAGAGTCCCACGTTAATGGCGGGACGGATGCCGCTGTTGAACAGATCCGTCTCAAGGTAGATCTGGCCGTCAGTGATGGAAATAACGTTGGTCGGAATGTAGGCGGAGATGTCACCGGCTTGCGTCTCGATGATCGGCAGCGCGGTCAGGGAACCGGCGCCCAGTTTCTGATTCAACTTCGCTGCCCGCTCCAGAAGCCGGGAATGCAGGTAGAACACATCGCCGGGATACGCCTCGCGACCTGGCGGACGCCGCAACAGCAGAGAGATTTCACGATAAGCGACAGCATGCTTTGAAAGATCATCGTAAATCAGGAGCGCGTGCCCGCCCTTGTCGCGGAAATATTCGCCAATGGCGCACCCTGCGTACGGGGCCAGGTACTGCAGCGGCGCAGGGTCCGTGGAACTGGCCTCGACGATAATGGAGTATTTCATGGCATCGTTTTGCTCAAGGGTCTTCATCACCTGAGCAACCGTTGAGCGCTTCTGCCCGATGGCAACATAGATGCAGATAACGTCCCCGCCACGCTGGTTGAGGATGGTGTCAATTGCCACCGCCGTCTTGCCGGTCTGGCGGTCGCCAATAATCAATTCGCGCTGGCCGCGGCCGATCGGAATCATCGTATCGATGCCCTTCAAGCCTGTTTGCATTGGCTCCCGGACAGGCTGCCGGTCAACCACGCCCGGCGCAATCGTCTCAAGAGGATTGAATTCCGTCGTAGCGATGGGACCCTTGCCGTCAGTCGGCTTCCCCAGCGGGTCGACCACCCGGCCCACCAGCGCCTCGCCCACCGGGACCGATATGATGCGTCCGGTCCGCTTGACCACGTCGCCTTCTTCAATCTTGGTGTAATCCCCCAGCAGCACCGCACTGACCTGATCTTCTTCCAGGTTGAGGGCAAGGCCCGACACACCATGGGGAAGCTCCAGCAGCTCGGTCGACATAACGTTCTCGAGCCCGTGAATGCGCGCCACGCCGTCGCCCACGGACATGACGGTACCGACCTCGCTCACGCTGACTGTGCGGTCAAAGTTTTCGATCTGCTCGCGGATAATACCGGTAATTTCGTCTGGTCTAATTTTTGCCATGTCTGTATGCTTTCGCCCGCTCCAATGTTTGCGGTTCCCTTCGCAGCGAATCCGGATGAGCCTGAAGCCAGGCCATTCACTTTTCCAATTCTATCCTGAAGCACGACACCGGAGATGCATGCCGCACCGAAACCGAAGGAAAAGAAAAATCCTAATCAGGAGGCGGTTCTCCCTCCAACGCTATGCTCCACTCCATCGTGAGCCGTGAAATCGCCAAAACCCTTTCCTCGTCCGGCTATGCGGATGTCAACTGCCCCCGAAGACGATCCAGGTATCCCTGAGCGGAACCATCATAAATCGTGCTGCCCACCTGCACCTGGATTCCGCCCAGCAATTTCTCCTCGCGACGGAACTTCATTTCCACTCTCTTGCCGGTCAACTCTGCGAACTTTCCCCGAAGCGCATCCTGTTCCTCGGGCGTCAAGTCCTGGGCATACGAAACCTGGACCTCAACAATTCCAAGCCGCTCATTGGCAGCCTTCTGAAAGGCCTCCAACACTTCTTCCAGCAGGGGGATCCGGTAGTTCACCAGCAGGACCCGCAGAAAGTTTCCCGCTGTTGCTGAGAGCTCCAGTTTTTGAATGACGGCGTCCAGGACGCTTCGTTTCTGCTCCACTGGAATCGTAGGGCTGGTCAGGACCTGCCGAAGGTCACCGCTTTCCCGCCAGACGCCGGCAAAATCTTCCAGTTCCTGCTGCATCGCACCAAAGTCGCCCTGCTCGCCCAGCACTTCGGCAAGAGCTCGCGCGTACCGGCTGGCAATGGCCATTGACATAGTTCTATACCCTTCGGTTCCAAACCACCCGGCGGAAACCGTCCCCTGAGAACTTCCGCCGACTAGTTACTCTTCGCCTTTGAGTTTAAATCAGCCAGGAAATATCCGACCAGCTTCTTGCGGCTCTCTTCGTCCATTCGCTGCTGGATCCTGCTGCGCGCTTGTTCGAGGGCCTGCTCCACAACGTAGTCTTTCAGCTCCAGCTTGGCCGAGTTGGTTGCAGCAAGAATCCGAGCTTTGGCAAATTCCTCAATCCGGTGCGCCTCATCCTCGGTCGCCTGGCGCATTCTTTCCTGCTCATTAGCAATCTCGTCCTCAGCCCGCTGCTTGAGGGCCCGGACCTCATCCTGAAGGCCGGCAAGTTTCTTCTCGGCTTCGGCGAGCTTGGCCTGCGACCTATCGAGAGCCTGACGGCCTTCTTCGAGGCTTTTTCGAATTGTATCTGAGCGCTCGTTGAAAAACGCCTGGCCTCGTTTACGGTACAGATAGCCCAGTAAACCGGCAAGCAGGACAAAATTGATGATTTCGAAAAGAAGTTCGTGGCTCGAACCGCTCTCTTCCGCCTTCTCGGCAGGAGGAGCAGCCGCCAGCAAGGGCACCCGGAAAACCTGCACCGAACCCAGAAGACACACTGCCAGTAGGCCTGCCCGCAACGCCCGGCTCATGCCTGCACGCCTCCCTGCCCGCCCGGAGCCAGACGGGGAGCAAATAGAGAATCCGCCACTTCAACGGCCAGCGATTCTGTTGCGGCTTGCAGTTCCAGCTTGGCCAGAGCCGTTTCCTTCTCGAGGTCGGCCTGGGCTTGGTTGACCATTGAGTCCGCACGACTCCGCTCATCCTGGATGCGGTTGTCACGTTTGCTCAACGCCTCCCGCCGGACCTCTTCGCGATGCTGATAGATTTCCTGGCGGGCCGCCTGGATAGCCTTCTCGTAATCAGCGAACGTTGCATCGGCTCTTTCAGCCTGCTGCCGGGCATCAGCAAGAGCCCCGCTTGTGGCCTTTGCACGGGCGTCCAACGTTTGGGAAAGAGGTTTGAAGAACAGCCGGTTAAGAAATGCCACCAGGAAGAGGACAAAGACTATTGTCGGAATCGACTGGACAAGAAGTTGTCCAAGCTGGCTCGCTATTTCGCCCATAAGTGTCAGTCAGTCGTACGGATTGGAATTCCTGTGATTACAAAAGATTTAAAATGTAGCATGCCCGTCTCGCGTGTGTCAAGAAGAGCAGAGCCGAGAGAGCGCCCCGTTTGACGCAACTTATTCGTACCGGACGAAGCCGGGATTGATGACCCCGTGGGGGTCAAATTTCTTCTTCCACTGCAGCACATCAGCCCACCTGTCGCCGTAATGGGCCTTCCACTGCGCGGCATCAAAGGAAATCCATCCGGAAAGATAACGTTTGCCGCCCATCATGGTGGCCGCCTGGCTGGCCATATTCAGCCGTGGAAGCACTTCCTCAACAAAGCGATGAGGGATGGCAGGCAGAATGCCAAAGCCCATCAGATACTCGCCGGACGGGCGCATGAACAGAGGAACCGATGAAGAATCGCCCCGGGCCGGCCACAACAGAATATGCCCTCCGGCAATCGCTTGCGGAGGCAGGTTCCCAAGCACCTGCCCGATATAGAGCGGGGTGGTCTGCCACGGCAAGACGCATTCCATCCAGGGATGGGCATATTCCCAAAAGCCAGCGCGTCTCCAGATGGCGAAAAGGGCGTCGAGCCTCGCGTAAAAATCGACGAGATCGCCCTCCTCGGTGTGGACATGCTTGTAAAACTTGAGCCCGGCCAGCTTTTCATCGCTCGGAGCACCTGAGTTCTCATCAACTTCAATTGTGGCGTGCAGCGGATAGAACCACTCAGCGAATGCCTGCCGGGTGTTGCCAACCTGCTTGAAACCCTGCGGACAGGGAGTACACCAGGATTCGATGAAATCAAACCTTTCGTCATCCATCACCGTTTCCAAGTCCTTCATCAGAATCGCCATGTCGTCGTAAAGCAGGTAATAGGAGCGGAAGCGCGGCAGATGTGAACGAATCTTCAGGGTAGCCCTGGTGATGGCCCCGAACTGGCCCATGCCCGACCGGACGGCGTCAAACAGGTCCTTGTTCTGCTGATCTGAGCAAACGGCGATTTCTCCCTCGCCCGTCACCACTTCAAGCTCCAGGCAATTATCGGCCTGGGTTCCATGCCGCCAGGAAGCAACGCCCAATCCTCCAGAGGAGAGTGTGCCACCGATGGTCACATCCAGGTTGTTGGTCAGCACGGGTGGCGACAACCGCTGGGGAGCAAGATGCTGCACCAGGTCCCGCCACTTCAAGCCCGCCTGGCAGTTGACGCTTCCCTTGCCGGGATCGACCTCCGCAATGTCCTTTAGCGAGGACATATCCAGCACAATCTGATCGGAAAGTGACTGCCCGGTCTGCGAATGGCCGCCTCCACGCGTCGAAACCGAAAGTCCGTTGCGAACCGCAAATTTCACAACGTTTGCCACGTCCCGGCTTGAAGACGGCCGGACCACCGCAACAGGCTTCCGCACAATGATGCGACCGAAATCGGTGGACACCGCTTCACGCGACGCATCATCCACAAGAACCTGTCCTCTGACTTCACGGGAGAGATCGGCAGTCCAATTCATCACTTAGCCTCCAGAAAAAATTTCGGGGATTTGGTCAGCTTTGAGTGGTGCAGCCCAATTCTTGAAGCTATCACAGACTGCGCGGAACCCACAATCCCGGCTCACCTGCAGAAAGGTTCGTCGTCATCGTCAAAACTCTCAGCCGCACTCTCCGTATTCTCTGAATCGCATTCATGTGCCCGCCCGCCAGTGGCCTGAGCACTGCCACCCTATGGTAAAGTAAAGATTGGGCATTACCTCCTGTCTGAGGTCCCCCATAGCGGGGAGTGAGCGACGTGAGGGGAGCATCAGCTTGTTTGTCTGTTTGCCATCATGTAAGGTTTTCGTTATAACAATTTGTCAACTGGAAGAACGCGATTTGACCTGCGGGGAGGTGTGAATTTGGCTGAAACGCCGAAGTACGATGTTGCAGTGATCGGAAGCGGACCGGGCGGATATGTGGCGGGGATTCGAGCCGGCCAACTGGGATTGAAAACGGTCCTGATCGAAAAAGACAATAAATTCGGCGGAACGTGCCTCCACGTTGGATGCATCCCGACCAAGGATCTGCTGCTAAATGCCGAGGTCTACGACTACTTCAAGCAGGCAAAGGAATTTGGCATTGAGTGCAAGGGCTATTCCATCGATTGGGCAGCCATCCAGGCACGCCAGAACAAGGTGGTCACCAAGCTCGCCAAGGGAGTCGAATTCCTGCTGAAGAAAAACAAGGTTGAAATCGTGCAGGGCTATGGCCAGCTTTCCGGGCCGGGCCGGATTACCGTGACGGATTCCGGCAAGAAGACGCGCGAGATTCAGGCAAAGAACATCGTCCTGGCCACGGGGTCCGAAGCCAAAATGCTGCCGGGACTTGAGCCGGACGGCAAGACCATCTTGACGAATAAGGAAGTTCTCAACCTGAAGAAAGTCCCCAAGTCTATGGTCGTCATCGGCTCGGGCGCCGTTGGCGTGGAGTTCGGGTCGATTTTCAAACGGTTTGGAACCGACGTCACCATCATCGAGATGTTGCCGCGCATCGTTCCTCTGGAAGACGAAGAAGTCTCGGCAACGCTTGAGAAATCGTTCAAAAAACAGGGTATCGCCGTTCACACTCAGGCGAAGGTTGAGAAAGTTACAAAGACATCCAAAGGCGTAACGGTCGATTTCAAGGATGCCCAGGGCAAAGCCCACAAGCTGGAGGCAGAAACCTGCCTGGTGGCCGTGGGGCGCGCACCAAACACACAAAACATCGGCCTGGAAAAGACCCGCGTCAGGCTGGAACGAGGTTTCGTCAAAGTCGATCCCTACATGCGAACGGACGAGCCCGGGGTTTATGCGGTTGGCGACATCGTTGCCGGGAGTCCGCTGCTCGCCCATGTGGGGTCCATGGAAGGAATCGTCGCGGTAACACACGCTGCCGGCAAACCGGCTGAGCCGATCAACTACCGCCAGGTTCCGAACTGCACCTACTGCGAGCCGGAAATCGCCAGCGCGGGGCTCACCGAGCGCCAGGCCCGCGAGGCCGGCCACAACGTGAAGGTCGGCAAGTTTCCTTTTGTGGGAAACAGCAAAGCCACCATCCTGGGTATGACGGAAGGTTTTGTCAAGATCGTCAGCGATGAGCGTTACGGAGAGATCCTCGGGGTCCATATGATCGGGCCTCGCGTAACCGAAATGATCGCCGAGGCTGTGATTGTGATGCGCCTGGAAGGAACGGTTGAAGACCTGGAGCGCACCATCCATCCACATCCGACGCTCACAGAGGCTTTTCCCGAAGCCGCCCATGCGGTCCATGGGATGGCCATCCATATTTAGCTGGAAGCGTCATCGCACCGGCCGGAGCATGGCATCGGGCTTCAGCCTGCAAGGTGACGCTCAGCACGCCAAATGATCTGCCAGGTCGAATTGCCGGGAGTTGTGGGTTACGAGGAAAGCCTGCGCCTGCAGCGCGAACGGGTTGCAGCGCGCAAGGCCGGTGACATTGCCGACACGCTCATTCTGCTGGAACATCCGCCCGTCTATACGCTGGGGCGCAACGCCAATCGCGAGAACATTCTCTTTTCTCCAGAGCGCCTGCGGCGTCTGGGCGCCGAGGCGTTTGAAACCGACCGCGGGGGCGACGTCACCTTCCACGGACCGGGCCAGATGGTCGGCTATCCCATCCTCGACCTCACCCGACACCGGCGGGATATTGCCTGGTACATGCGCTCGCTCGAGGAAGTCTTCGTTCGCGTGGCCGGTGAGTTTGGAATCCAGGGGGGACGAACTGCCGGCGCGCGTGGCGTCTGGGTCGGCAATGACAAACTGGTTGCCATGGGCGTGCATGTGTCCCGGTGGGTCACATCTCATGGCTTCGCTTTCAACGTCAATACGGACCTGCGCTTTTTCGACTGGATCGTACCCTGCGGTCTGCATGGCAAAGGAGTGACGTCGCTCCAGAAAATCCTGGGCCGGCCCGTCTCCATGAATGACGCAATGGAACGCGTCATCCGTCACTTTGGCGCAGTTTTCGGCACAGAGATGAAGAGGCCCGAACAGCAGGCAACAACGCCAGGACCACAAGCAAGTCCGGTTCATTCGTAATTTCCGAAATCATTCAACTGACGAAATATGGCTCAAGCCCGGCCCACCAAAAGCAGAAAGATCACCTCGGCCCCCGACGCTCAGATTCTGGAGCGGATGCTCTATTACCTGAAACTCACTCGCGAGGCCGAGACGCGAATTGAACAGGTCCTTTACCGCCAGGGGAAAATCGTTGGCGGCGTCTATACTGGCCGGGGCCAGGAAGCGATCGGTGTGGGATCAGCTATTCAGCTTCTGGACGGCGATGTGGTCCTGCCCAGCCACCGTGATTTTTCTTCCTTCCTCATCCGCGGTTTTTCCCTGCGGGAAATTTTCTGCAACTGGATGGCTCGGAGTAACGGGCCCACCCGCGGCCGTGATAATACCCTACACATAGGCAACATGAAGCTGGGCGTCATTCCCATCATCTCGCACCTCGGCGATACGTGTCCCGTTGCCTGCGGCGTGGGCATGGTGTTGAAGCAGCGAAAAAATGGGCATGTGGCGCTGACTCACTTTGGCGAAGGGACCACCAGCCGGGGCGATGTTCACGAAGCCATGAACATGGCCGCCGTGATGAAGCTTCCGGTGATCTTTATCTGCAACAACAACGCGTATGCCTATTCGACGCCAACCGACAAGCAGTATGCCGTCAAAGACCTTGCCGTGCGAGGGGCGGCTTACGGCATGCCTGGCGTCAAAGTTGAGGGCAACGACGTGCTGGCGGTTTATTCCACGGTAAAGAAAGCCATCCTGCGCGCGCGGTCCGGACGTGGCCCCAGCTTTATTGAGTGCAAGACGTTCCGGATGACCGGGCATTCCGCGCATGACGCGGCGGAATACGTTCCCGAAAAGCTTTTCGCCCAATGGAAGAAAAAAGACCCGATTGCGCGATTGGAAAAGGTTGTGCTGGCAAAGGAAATTCTCAACAGGAAACAGATTGACCATCTGGATGAAGAGATCAGGAAGCAGGTCGATGACGCCGTCGCCTATGCCGAAGCCAGTCCCTTTCCGAAAGGTGCCGACGCCCGAGAAGGCGTTTACTGCAATGATGATTGCTGGTGGAGACGCACACCGCCGGGTGAATGAATAAATCCATGCCGCAACTGACCTATCTTGAGGCAATTCGACAGGGCATCTGGGAAGAGATGGAGCGCGACACCTCCGTTTTTCTCCTGGGCGAGGATATTGGATCTTATGGCGGGGCGTTTAAAGTAACTGCCGGCATGCAGGAGAAGTTCGGCGAGGACCGCGTGATCGACACTCCCATTTCCGAATCGGCCATCGTGGGCGCGGCCGTCGGAGCCGCCCTGATGGGAATGCGGCCCGTGGCGGAAATGCAGTTTATGGATTTCATCTCCTGCGGGCTCGACCAGCTGGTCAATATGGCGGCCAAAATTCACTATCGCTGGGGCGCGGCCGTGCCCATGGTGGTTCGAGGCCCGTCCGGTGCAGGCGTGCACGGCGGTCCGTTCCACTCGCAGTCAAACGAAATGTGGTTTGTGCACGTGCCAGGGCTGAAAGTGGTGGCACCCGCGACGGCCTATGATGCCAAAGGACTGATCAAGGCGTCGATTCGCGACAACAATCCTGTCATTTTCTACGAGCACAAGTACCTTTACCGGCGGACCCGGGAGGAAGTGCCCGACGAAGACTTTATCGTGCCTCTGGGCAAGGCGGCCGTTCGCAGGGAGGGCAGCGACATTGCCGTCATCACCTACGGCGCCATGGTCTGGACCGCGCTGGAGGCAGCGGAACTACTTGCCCGGGAAGGGATCTCGCTTGAGGTCGTTGACCTCCGAACCCTGTTGCCGTACGATGAGCAGTGCGTACTCTCCAGTGCGCGCAAGTGCAGCAAGGTGATCTTGCTGCACGAAGACACGCGGGTTGGCGGCCTGGCAGGTGAACTTGCAGCGGTGATCGCTGAAAAGGCCTTCGAGGATCTGGATGGCCCGATCGTGCGGGTCACAGCGCCGGACACGCCCGTTCCCTTCTCGCCGCCGCTGGAAGAATATTTTCTGCCCAACGTTCAAAAAATTGCAGATGCAGCGCGGCAGCTTGCAGCCTATTAGAAGTAACGAAATCGCTGCCTGAACGGGAATTTGCTGCGAGGATCGTGATGCCGACAAATGTTGTCATGCCCCAGATGGGGGAGAGCGTCGCCGAAGGGACCATCATCAAATGGCTGAAAAAGCCGGGTGATCGCGTCGAGCGTGACGAGCCTCTTTTTGAAATCACCACAGACAAGGTGGATGCTGAGATCCCCTCCCCTGCCGCAGGAGTTCTTGCAAAGATCCTGGCCGCAGAAAACGAAACCGTAGCCGTCAACACCGTGGTAGCCGTTATCAATGGAGAAATGCCGGCTGAGGCAGCAGAATCCGCGCCGGAAAGCACGCCGTCTCCTGCGCCCAAGGCGGAAACCACAGCGCAGGCCCCTCCCGCACCAGCAGCGGCGGAAGCGCCGCACGCTCCAGCGAAAGCACCGGCGGAACAGGTTCGACCGGGTGAAAAGCTTCGCTCATCACCTCTTGTCCGGCGGATTGCGCGCGAGCACAACGTGGACCTCTCACGGGTGCAAGGAACCGGGCTGGGAGGCAGGATCAGCAAGAAGGATATCCTGAAATTCCTTGAGCGCCGGACACCGGCCATGGGTGAAACGCGGGCTGTGAGGCCATCGGTTCCCAGCAAGCCCCCCGCGTCCTACGGGCAAACCGTCACCTTCAGCGGGCCAACTCATGTGACCGCCATGACTCCGCAACGGCGGCTGATTGCGGAACACATGATCGCCAGCAAGAAAACTTCAGCGCACGTGACCACGGTGTTCGAAGCTGACATGACCAACATCGTGCAGACCCGCGAAAGCATGGCCGCGGAGTTTGGGCGCAGCCAGGGCCTGAAGCTCACCTACACCCCATTCATCGCACGCGCTGCCGTCGAAGCCATCAAACAGTTCCCGATTTTCAACTCTTCAGTCGAAGGAACCAACATCGTCTACAAGCAGGCGATCAACCTGGGAATCGCCGTGGCGCTGGAAACCGGGTTGATTGTCCCGGTCATCAAACACGCAGAAGAAAAGAACTTCCTGGGAATGGCCCGCGCCGTTCAGGACCTTGCCAGCCGCGCGCGCTCCAAGCAATTGAACGTGGAAGAGGTGCAGGAAGGCACTTTTACGCTGACAAATCCCGGCATCTTCGGGGGCCTCTTTGGAACGCCGATCATCCATCAGCCACAGGTTGCCATCCTGGGAGTTGGAGTCATTGAAAAACGGCCCGTCATCCGAAACGACGCGATTGCGATCCGCTCGATGGCCTACCTGATGCTGACCTTTGACCATAGGATCATCGACGGCGCCATAGGCGACCAGTTTATGGCCTTTCTCAAGAACCAACTGGAGACCTGGCAGGAACCTGTCATTTAGCGTCCCACACGCCGGAGGCGGGGTCCGTCATGCTTATTGGAGTTGCTGATTGGCAAGGCGGTCAACCAGGGTATTCAGGTCGTCCCGGCACGCGGCACCGTCAAACCCCTGCCGCTTCATTTGAGGAAGGAACCGCGCGAGGTTCTGCGCGAAGAAGATCTTGGCGCGGTCGGACTGGCCCAGCACTCCGTACTGCGCAGCAAGGGTCTGCAGCAGACCCAGTGAGGGCTCCTTCTCACGAGACCACTTGGCCAGGTTCTCCCGAAGAACCCCTTGAAGGAAATCGCCGAATTCCCGCGTCTCGTCTACATATTGGCCGTCGGAAAAGGAATAAACAGAAATAACGTCAGCCGAGTCTTCCCTCGGTCCGCATGTCGTTACCTGGGGCCGGTGCACCACGAGTTCCCGGATGGAGTCGGGGCCGATCCGTCGAATTTCCAGGCCCTCAAAAGGCCATCCCTTCAGCCCGTCAATATGGCCGATAACCTTCAGGGAATCCTTTTCAACCTGCACAACGTTCACCGTAGTACAGCAGCGGTTGCCGCCTGAATAGAGTCCAACTACCAGATCGGGATTCCGGTCGCCGGTGAGATCGCGAAGGTAAACTGGCCGTGGCCGACTGTTTCGAACCGGCAACCCTCCCCGGCCCGCAAAATCATACAGAGCGGTCCACGCCTCCCGTGCGCCTTCCAGCGTATCCACCTGGTAAGCAATCTGGTTCTTATCGTTGTAAATGACCAGGCGTCCCGGCGCAAAACCCAGGCTGACGGAATTGGACCGGTAGAGAGCTGCGCGATACTGCCGGTCAAGGGTGAAAGTGTCAATACGCTCGAAACCGGGAATATCCGGGTACGCTCCGCGAGCACCTGCCTTGCCCAGCACGTACTGCTCTGCTGAGCTTGCCGCATCCTTCAGACTGGAAGGCCTCCAGTCACGCTGGAGCCCCAGAACAAAAAGGAATACCAGAATCGCCAGCAGCGTCGAAATGATGAATTCACCCTTGCGCATTGGGGTGGGGGAATCTCCGAAAGGTTTCTGGCTCGCACTGAAGCCTCATAGCCCACTATTTAATCATGGGCAGCAAAGATTGTCATGGAACAGGCCGACATTCGTTCATGAGCTGGTCCGGCGGAATGAGTCCAGAACCCATTCATCTTCCTTCTCTTTTTGTCGAAGGATATAAGTGTTCCCGTCGTCAGCCTGTACTTTGAAACAACGGTACCCTTCCCCATACCACTGGTCGAGGACCTCCACCACCTCAAAAGTCCGGGAATCCTTTTCGTCGGAGCGGAAACGCAGAGGCCGCTCGTCCGCCTTATAGCCGGAATAACATTCAACGTGCAGGGTCATCGGCATCCCGGTCCCCAGCTTTAGACGCCCAGTTCGCTGCGGATCGACCGAGCGTACTGGTCAGCAAGGGCAATCGGCTGGATAGAAATTCCAGCCTCCACCAGGATATTCTGCGAAAGCGTGGCCGCTTCGTCTTCCCCAGAGGCCATCCCCTCGACCACGGCCGTCAGTTCGGCCGCCTCAAGACCGGTGCGGACGCGGTCCATGGTGTAAACCAGAACCTTTGCCAGTTCGACGTCACGCTTAAGAGAAAGAGTGTGGATAAACTTCATGTGGCCGTTCGGTCTGCCCGCAATCTCGGGCGGGCGGTACCCGAAATCAAAGGCAAAGGTGTCATTGGGTTGTGTCCAGGGCGCAGCCTGAATATTCCGCTCAAACTTCGGAAAGTCCCACAACCCGGCCCGCACAAAAGAAAGCTGCAGCCGCTGTTTGATTCGCACCCGTGTGTCGACCGGGAGAGGTCCCTCCACCCGCGCGCCCACGTACCGGTTGAAAACGTCCTGGATTTCAGCCGCCGGGTCACGAAGCAGGCAGGCCCTGACGGGAGCAATCTGCACCAGGTTTGAAAAAGATTGTCCCATCCAGTTCAGATAGGTTTCCAGTTTGTCACTGTGCTCGTCAATCTGCTGCTCGAAGTCCTGCTGGAGTTCACGCAGGAATTCGAGGTCGGCCTGAGGATGGAACCGCTTGATGCGGCGGAAGTCATCCGTGAACAGGCAGCCCAGGTAATTCTCCTGAGGACTGAACAGGAACACGCCAATGTTCAGGAATTCGCCCCGCACCACGTCCGGCACATATTGCACCACGTAGAGCGAGCACTCCTTGTATTGTTCAACATCAGCCATACGAGCACCTGGCCCTGCGGGCCCTCGTCAACATCTATTCCCAATTCGGGAAAGGTCTCAATGAACTCCCTTTTGCATCGATTATCAGTTGGCGCACCCGGCGGCGCCGCTGATAAAGCTGCTCCGCAAGCCGCGAAATCTGGCCCGGGTCGTCCCCGCACCACTCCGTCGGTACTTCCTGGAGACACTCTTCCAGTTCGGATGCCTCGATATTTTCAATTCGGGAGAGGTAGGGTTCAAACGACTTCAACCCGCGCACGCTCTCATAGACCAGTCGGCGCGGATAAAGGCTCCGAATGGGGCTGTCCGGGAAGTTCCATTCCCCATCGTTAAAGCAGAACCCGTGATCGATCAGCGTGGCGGAGTAACGGTTGCCGCTTTGATCGATGGTCCGGTAAAAAATCACCTGGCGGCCATCACAGTTGCAGGTCCACTTGTCCAGCACGTACGCGCCCAGAAAAATCGGGGCCAGGTTGGAGACGCGCCGCAACAGGCGGTCAGGAAGGAAATCCACCACCAGCGTCCGGCTGGGAGCACCCGGGAATCTGGAACCGAATTGCAATCCCGAAACACACTGCTCTTCCCGGCCCGCCGTCTCAAACTTCAGCAGAGGAGTTCCGGAAATGAGACTCTGCGAAACCTGGACGAACGCCCGTCGGGGAACAGGCAGCCGGATCAGAGCGGCCAGCCGGCTGGCAAGCATCTCGTTGGCCAGAATTCTGACATGCTGGGGATTGTTCCTGAACTTGACAACGTAGGTCTCGCCGTCGTCACAGCCCATCAGGAACGGTTGTGACCCGCCCCTCATCCGGCGGATGCATTCAACCGCCACAACCTTTCTGACCGCAGCGGGCTCACCCGGACCGGAGGGCAGGGTCTGAGGCGAGGTAAACTCGCTGCCCTCTGATTGGATTCCAGAACCGAAATTGCCGGGCCCTTCATGCATCCCTGGAAACTGTTGCCCTAGCCCCTTCTGGAGTGTCACAACATGCGCGGGAGCGCCTGTCAGCTTCTATGGAATCACCTTCCAATTCAGCCAGGTCTTCCGCGCGTTGCGCAAAAACTTTAATGTTCAAAAAAACACAGGCAAGGAAGGATAGGGTTCTCTCTGGGCCAACTTAAATCCTGCCCGGCCCCGGGGTCAGCGGCGGCCCCTTGCCTTCTTGCCGGCAACCGCCTTTCTGCTTTTCCTGGTCTTCGGAGCTTTCTTAACTTTCACGGCTTTCTTCCCGGCCTTCGCCTGCTTTTTTGCCTTGGCAGTCTTCTTTTTCGTCTTGGTGGGCTTTCCAGCCTTCTTTGCCTTAGTGGCCTTTTTCACCTTGGCGGCCTTCCCAGCCTTTTTCGGCTTGGCAGGTTTGGAGGTCTTCTTGGCCTTGGTGGATTTCGCAGCCTTTTTAGGCTTGCCGGCCTTGCTGGGCCTGGCGGGCTTCTTCGGTTTTGCCATCGCCGGGCGTGCTTTGGGTTTGGCCGGCCGGCGAGCACTGTCGGGAGCAGGCTGAGGGGGGATGGGAGCCGGTGGGACTTCCATCTCTAAAGGCCCGACCTCTTCCTCTTCCTCGGATTCGTAGGAAATCTCCTCGTCCAGATCTTCGAGGTCCACCGCGAGGTCTTCCTCTTCCAATTCCTCTTCGTAGTCAGAAGAGAGTTCGTCTTCGTACTCTTCAAACTCTTCGCCGGGCTCATGGTTTTCGTCGTTGAACCGCATGGAATCCTCCTCTTAGGATCAGCATCCCGTCAGAAACCGAATCTTAGATGGCACAGATCGTGAACCATAAACAAAAAGTTCCCTTGGGCCAGATGTATACCACCGGACAACCGCTGTCAAGAGGCATCATCGGCAGCCGAATCGGGCTGCTACTCCGACACTCCATACAGCGCCAGGATCTGTCCGGGCACGATGAGCGAACCGTCCAGGTGGTTCCATTCACGGATTTGCGTGATGGTCACCTTGAAGTGGCTGGCAATGACCGCAAGAGTATCGCCACGGCGGATTCGGTAGTGATAAACGGACTCTGGATTCCGCTCATCGTTGCTGGCAGGATGAGGGGAAGCGACTTTCCTTGTGGGGGACCCGCTGCTGACTTTTAACGCTTTCCCTGCAACTATGGTGCCCCCCCCCAAATGGTTCCAGCGGCGAAGTTCCGCAACGCTCACATGAAAGTGCCTGGCAATGCCCCCAAGCGTATCGCCACGTTGAATCCGGTAAACCCGGACGCCGTTGCGGGTCTCCGCGTGGTATTCGCCAGAGCGGCTGGAAGGTGGCCCGCCGTGGGCAAACACATGCAGTGTTCTTCCGATGACAATCCGCGAACCCCGCAAGTGGTTCCAGCGCCGAAGGCTTGCAATACTCACGTGGTAGCGGTGGGCAATGCCGCCGAGCGTATCGCCGCGGCGGATGCGGTAGCGGTAATAGCGGCCCCTTCGATAGAGGGACTCCCGGTCCGGAGGGAGGGGCAAAATAAGGTGCGCGCCGGTTTCCGGGTCGTCCCCGGGGTCAAGATGGTTGGCCCTGGCCAGCGCGGCCTCTGTGATTTGATACCTGCGCGCGATGGCTTCAAGCGTGTCTGCCTGCTCCACCTTGACGGCCCGCCACCAGACCCTCTTTTCAGGCGGGACATCCGCAATTCGTTTCTCGTACAAATCTCTGGTTCCGCGTGGAAGGTTGATCACATACTTGCTTTCATCCAGCGGAGTGGCCCAGGTCAGAAGACTCGGATTGAGCTTTTCAAGTTCTTTGACTGGACGGTCGATAAGCTCGGCCACCAGCCGAAGGTCAGTGGGAACTGTCAACCGTTACCTGATCGGGCTCCAGAGGTGGATCAGGCTGCACATCAAACCCGTAGGCACGGGGATCCTTGGCAATCAGAGCGGTAGCGATGAAGATGGGCACATAGTTCTGGGTCTCTTTAGGCAGCGCCTGCAGTTCCCGCAGTTTCCAGAAGTTCGCGTATCCGGTCCTCTCAATGGCTCTCTGGATGCCGCCAGGTCCGGCATCATAAGCCGCCATGGCCAGATACCAATCACCAAATTGTTTGTAGAGATCACGCAAGTGACGGACCGCTGCGTCCGTTGATTCCAAGGGGTCCTCGCGTTGATCCTGATACTGATCCATTTTGAGTCCGTATTCCCGGGCGCGCGCCGCCATGAATTGCCAGATGCCCGTGGCTCCCGCGCGCGACACGGCAAGGGGATTAAAACTACTTTCCCCCGCAGCCATGTAGATCAGGTCCTGCGGCAATCCATACTTGCGGAGCACCCCGGAGATCATCGGCTGGTACATCCCTACCCGGGCAAGAATCTTCTCGATATAGCCCTGACCTCTGTCTTGAAAGTAGGTCAGGAAACCCGCTACGTAATCGTTCGTAACCAGCGGAAGGTCTGAGCGAACTGAAATCAGTTCGAGTTCAGCACGCTTCCGAACCCTCGGATCTACGGGGAATGTAAGGTCGGCAAAGGATTCAATGGGAGGAGACTCATCATCCCGCTGACTTAACGCGTCGCCGTTTGCCGTTGTTGAGGCCTCCAACCCATAAGTCTTTTCGACCAGCTTTTCGAATTCAGCTTTGAGCCGGGGGTTACTCTGAACTTCCATCCCGGATTGGAGCAGCAGATTCAGGGCCTCGTCAAAATCCTGTCTGGCCTTTTGCAGATTCCCGGCATGATATTCCTGCATGCCGTGGTTGTAGACGGCATCGACCTTTGCGACCAGAACGTCAGCCGGATCAGGAGGCCTGGGTTTGACAACCCGAGGAGGAGCAGGGGGCTGGATGGGAAGAGTTTCCGGTGGCGGGACGACAGGCGTTGGAGGCGAAGCCGCAACCTTTCTGCTGCGGGAACTGCACGAGCCAAATGCAAACACGACAGCGAGAATAAGAAAAAAGAGTTTACACTTCTCCAACTTGACCTGCCTTTCATCTGTGTTGTTTTCTGCTTCCCTCCCGCCAGGAAAGCATTATAGCCAGATTTTACGTAGGCCCTCCTTCAAGGTCAACCCGAAACAGGATGTCACAGGGAGAGGAAAGCAGGGCTGTGATGGACGGCGACGGCAGCAGCCATGGTTAGAATGAGTTCATCCGAGTCTGCACCGAGGCTGGCAGGCCGCAGCGGGATTCAGCTATAATCAAAATTTATTGGGGCGACACAGCGCCTGCTGCCTGACTTCGGCCACCATAAAGCATAGGTAACCATGCGAAACCCTCTTCGACCCCTGTTTCCGTATCTCGCGAGGTACAAGAAGGGCTATGTCATTGGCTTTATCGCGCTCATTCTCACTCAGGTTGTCGGAGTCACGATTCCACTGGTCATCAAGGAAACCTTTGACGCTCTCACCCAGGGCGTAACGGAGCAAAAGCTGGCCTTTTTTGCCCTTCTGCTGCTGGGCATCGCGCTGGCAAAAGCGATTTTCCAGTTCTGGATGCGCTGGATTCTGATCGGCATCTCACGCGACGTTGAGTATGATCTCCGCAATGACCTCTTCAGCCACCTGATGCGGCAGGATGCCCGCTATTACACCGAACGCCGCACCGGCGACCTGATGGCCAAGCTGACCAATGATTTGAACGCCGTCCGCAATATTGTCGGGCCGGGCATCATGTATTCAGCCAATACGGTGGTGACGGGCATCGCCACGATCACTCTGATGGCCCATCTGGATCTTCATCTGACGCTGCTGGCGCTGGCCCCTCTGCCGCTGGCCTCGATTGCGGTCAAGTTTTTCGGGCAGAGGATCCATGAGCGGTTCGAAAGAATCCAGGCCATGTATTCGGAACTCACCGAAAAAGTGCGCGAAAATCTCTCTGGAGTCCGGATGGTCCGAGCTTTCCGCCAGGAAGAGCCTGAAATGCAGCAGTTCGACCGCATGAACCGGATCTATGTGGAAAAAAACAATGGCCTGATTCTGATCACGAGCTTTCTGTGGCCCGCGCTGGCTCTGCTCTTCGCAGCTTCGTTCCTGCTCATCATGGTGGTCGGCGGAGAACATGTGCTGTCCGGCAAAATCACCATTGGAACATTCGCCGCATTCAACGTCTACCTGATGTATCTCATCTGGCCCATCATCGCCCTGGGGTGGGTGACCAACATCATTCAGCGAGGCCTCGCCTCCATGGGCCGGCTGTGGACCATTTTTGCCGCCCAGCCAACCATCGACGACCGCCTGGTTCCCAGCAACCCCGTCCGCGCTCTGAAAGGCGAAATCGAATTTCGGGACCTCACCTTTGCGTACAACGGTGTCCCGATTCTCAGGAACATCAACCTGCACATTCCGGCGGGCCGGACCTTCGCCATCGTCGGTGCAACCGGCTCCGGGAAAACCACTCTGGCCCAGCTGATTCCCAGGCTGTTTGACGCAGAGGAGGGATCGGTGCTGGTAGATGGGATTCCTGTCCGCCATGTCCCGCTCAAGACTCTTCGTTCGCACATCGGGTTCGTTCCGCAGGAAACTTTCCTGTTCAGCGATTCGATCCGTGAAAACATCCGGTTCGGGGTTCCCGGTTCTTCCGATGATGACGTGGAGGGCGCGGCAGAAATCTCCAACATCCGGCCGGACATCCTGGGGTTCCCGAAGGGTTTCGATTCCATGGTGGGAGAACGCGGCCTGACGCTCTCGGGCGGCCAGAAACAGCGGGTGGCGATTTCGCGCGCTATCATCCGCGACCCGCGCATCCTGATTCTCGATGACGCGCTCTCCAGCGTTGACACCTACACTGAAGAAAAAATCTTGCGGCACCTCACCGAGGTGATGGCGGGAAGAACCACCATCCTGATCTCTCATCGCGTCTCCACCATTCGCAATGCGGATGAGATTGTCGTGCTGCACGGGGGCACGATTGTGGAGCGAGGCTCCCATGAAGAGTTGCTGGCAAAGAATGGCTATTACACGGAGCTTTACAACAAGCAACTGATTGAAGAATCACTTGAAAAGGAAGTGTAAACCGGCAGTCTGATGGCAGAGAGTTTCCACGAAGAAGAAGTTCTCGGCAAAGCGTACGACGCGCGCCTGATGCGGCGATTGCTGGCCTACCTGCGTCCTTACCGGCGGGTGGTTTTCTTTGCCCTTGTCGCCATCTTCTTTTATGGCCTCCTGCAGGCCGTACCTCCCTATCTGATGAAGGTGGAAATCGACCGCTATCTCGATCCCACCAGACAGCATCAAATTCCCGGGATTTTGGCGCAATTCCTCAGCGCCAATCCTCGCGAAGGCATCCTTCAGATCGCGCTTGCCATCTTTCTGCCGGCGGTCCTGCTGACGTTTGTTTTGCAGTTTGTCCAGACTTTCGTCATGCAAATGGTCGGCCAGAAGGTCATGTACGATCTGCGCAAGCAGGTGTTTGAGCATCTTCAGCGGCTGCAGATGAGCCACTTTGACCGCAATCCCGTGGGCAGGCTGGTCACGCGCGTCACCACCGACATTGACGTTCTGAACGATATGTTCGCTTCCGGTGTGGTGGCCGTTTTCGGTGACTTCTTCACCCTGGTCAGCATCATGGCGGTGATGCTGAAGCTGGACTGGAGGCTCGCGCTTCTCACCTTTGCCGTCCTGCCTCTGATTGTCGTGGCAACCGCCCTGTTCCGTAGGGCGGTCCGGGAATCATACCGTCAAATCCGGCTTGCCATCGCCCGCATCAATGCCTATCTCCAGGAGCACATCACGGGCATGTCCGTATTGCAACTCTTCAACCGGGAGGAGAGGAGCTACGATGAATTCGAGGTGATTAACGGGGCGTACCTGAAAGCTTACAAAGATTCCATCCTGGCCTACGGATTGTTTTATCCCACGGTTGAATTCCTGGGGGTGCTGGCCATCGTCATCATCCTGTACAAAGGCGGCGGCATGATCCTGGGCGATACGCTGACCGTAGGAACGGCCATCGCCTTCATCCAATATTCGCAACGCTTCTTCCGGCCCATTCAGGACCTGAGCGACAAATACAACATCCTCCAGGCAGCGATGGCCAGTTCCGAACGGGTATTCAGATTGCTGGACACGCCGGTGAAGATTTCTGATTCCTCTCAACCGAAAAAGCTGGCAGAGGTTCGCGGCCGAGTGGAATTTCGCAACGTCGGGTTTGCCTATCGAGACAATCATCGCGTGCTGGAAAATGTTTCTTTCACCATCCAGCCCGGTGAAACGGTTGCCGTGGTGGGCCACACCGGCGCGGGCAAGACGACCCTGACCAACCTTCTGCTGCGCTTCTACGACGTCCAGGAGGGCGCCATCCTGTTCGACGGAGTGGACATACGCGACCTCAGCCTGCGCGACCTCCGCAGCAATTTCGGAATCGTATTGCAGGACCCGTTTCTCTTTTCGGGCACAATTGCCGGCAACATCCGGCTTGGGACCGAAGGCATTTCCGATCAGCAGGTCCGTGACGCAGTCCGGCGTGTGAACATGCTGGACTTTATTGAGAGCCTCCCCGGCGGTTTTGATGAGCCTGTCAAAGAACGCGGGGCCACGCTCTCGTCCGGACAGAAGCAACTGCTCTCTTTCGCGCGTGCGCTGGCCCACGACCCGAAGATTCTGATCCTGGACGAGGCCACATCGAGCGTGGACACTGAAACGGAACATCTGATTCGCGAAGGTCTCCGGCGGCTGCTTGAAAATCGAACTTCGCTGGTCATTGCTCATCGCCTCTCGACTATCCAGAACGCTTCAAGGATCATCGTAATGCACAAAGGACGCGTGCGGGAGGTAGGGACGCATCAGGAACTGCTGCGATTGCAGGGAATCTATTTCAAGCTTTATCAGCTTCAATACAAGGACCAGGAGCTGCTGGCCTCAGATGGATCGGCCAAAGGGTCATGCCCAGAAATTGTTTCTTAATGGTTGCCGGGGAGCGTTCCGGCGACGTGTACGGAGCCGCACTCGCTGTGGCGCTGAGAGACAGGATCTCCGGTGCGGAGTTTTTTGGCTGCGGCGGCGAAGCGATGCGCGCTGCCGGCGTCAATACCCTTGTCGATATCCACCAAGTGGCGCTGATTGGAATCTCCGAGGTCGTATCCGGCCTCCCCAAAGCCTACCGCGCTATGCAGGACCTTGTGGCTGAAGCTGCGCGCAGAAAGCCCGCGGCCGCAATCCTGATTGATTCTCCGTCCCTGAATCTGGGCCTGGCGAAGCGGCTGAAGCTTCACAACATTCCCGTGATCTATTTTGTCAGCCCGCAGATCTGGGCCTGGAAAAAATGGAGGATCAGGAAGATCAAAGCGTGCGTCGACAGGATGCTCTGCCTTTTCGACTTTGAGACCGACATCTACGAAAAAGCGGGCGTGCCCGTGGAATACGTCGGACACCCCCTGGTGGATATGGCCGCCCCCAGCAGGACCCGAGAGGAATTTTTCACCGGCGCGGGTCTCGACCGGGAAATCCCAACGGTCGCGCTGCTGCCCGGAAGCCGCAGAACAGAGGTGACCTTCAACCTGCCTGCGATGCTGGATGCGGCGGCCCAATTGGCGAGGTCCCGCCGCGTTCAGTTTGTTGTGGCTTCCGCACCCACTATTGATTCCGCGTGGCTGGAATCCCTTGTAACGCGTGGCTACACCGGCAACGCGCCCCTCCGCGCACTCAGCAATTCAACGCATGAGGCCCTGCATTACGCTGACGCGGCCGTGGTGGCCAGTGGAACGGCTACGATTGAGGCGGCTTTAAGGGAATGTCCCATGGTGGTCGTCTACCGGGTGTCCGCATTCACCGCAATATGTGCCAGGTTCATGATCGATGTTCCCTTCTACAGCATGGTGAACCTGCTGGCCGGCCATGCCGCGGTCCCGGAACTGATCCAGAGCGACTTCACCGCCGCCCGCCTGGCGGGCCATCTGGAGCGGTTGCTCGACGACGGCAAGGCCCGAAACAGGATGATCGACGACCTCCGAAAGGTGAGGAAGCGCCTGGGAAAGGGGGGCGCAATCGGCCGGGCCGCGGATGCCATCGTCCGGCACATTGAGGGGGCCAAGGCATCCCGGCGTGCCGTATGAAGCATCCCTGTGATAGGGCACGTTGGCTTGTGGGGCCGAACTACTATCGTTTTTTAAGATTAACCGTTCCACCGCCCTGCCGGGAATTGTATGATCAATAGTGTTGCCCTTTTCTATCTGAAAGGCTCAATTCATTTATGGAGAATGCCTTACTGTTTTGTAGATTGAGGACTGCCGTAGCACGCCGCGCGGGAGGCACAGGATGCACCAAAACGGCCGCGCTGCTGGCGCTGGTCCTTTTTGCCGCGCTCTCAGGCGCGCGGGCTGCAGATCCTTCGCAGTTCGTGGTCAAGAAATACGACATCAAGGTTCAATTGTTTCCCACCACTCACATCCTTACCGCCACCACCAGGATTGATTTCGTACCCCAGACCAGCATCAGCCAGCTTAGCTTTGAGCTCAACAGCGCCCTGCGAGTGCAGAAGATCGTGGACCCTGCCGGAGCGGACGTCCCCTTCCAGCAGGACGGGCTGGCCCTGAAGATCATGCTGCCCAGTCCAATCACCAACGGCCAGGCTTCGTCCCTCATCGTCAGTTACAAGGGCGGGCTTGGAACAGCCGACGGGAGCCCTGTGGAGGGGCTGAAGTTGTCCTATGTGGGCCCTGAAGGGTCCTATCTGCTCTACCCCGGCCGCTGGTTCCCGGTGGCCAGGCCCGGGCTCAATCGCTTTTCGGCCACCCTGCACGTCACTGTGCCAACCGGGGAGACCGTGATTGCCTCGGGAACGCCTTCGCCGCCCGTCGACGAAGCCGGCAACACTACCTACTCATTCAAATTTGACCAATCGGCCTTTCCCGGCACGTTTTACGCAGGCACCTATTCGGCCCAGCATGAGTCCGCTTTTGGGGCCAATATCTATCTCTTCCTGAAACCTGGGCACGAGAATTATGCAGCTGACTACGGAGCGACGTCAGCAAAGATCATGAGCTTTTTTTCCAGCAAGTTCGGATCCCTGCCGAACGGGAATCTGGCGGTGGTGGAGATTGCCAACGACACCGTGGGCGGTTATTCCTCGCCCGGCATCGTCGCCCTGGCCACACGCGGATTTTCTTCGCCCGTGAACGAACAACTGCTGGCTCATGAAATCTCCCGCCAGTGGTGGGGAAATTACGCCAGCCCTGCGACGCAGGATGACGCCTTCCTTGACGACGGGCTGGCGCTTTACTCATCGGCGCTCTACATCGAGAATTCAAAGGGCGAAACGGCCTTTGAAAACCTCATGCACACAACCGCCATTGGGGCCCTGACCCAGGAAGAAACCGCGCCCATCAGCCAGGCCGGGTCTCTCCAGCCGTTCACCCCGCAGTACGAGTCGATTGTGGCCCAAAAAGGCGCCATGGTCTTCCACATGCTGCGATGGGTCATCGGCGACGAGGCGTTTACCAAGACCCTGCACAAAGTGGTCCAGCAGTATGCGTGGAAGCCCATCAGCACCCTGGATTTTGAGAAAGCCGCCGAGCAGGCCAGCAATGAGAAGTTGACCTACTTTTTTGCCCAGTGGGTCAGTTCCACCGGTGTGCCCCAATTCAAGGATTCCTGGGCCATTTATCGCGTCGGAAACCACTACCAGGTGGTCGGAAAAATTCAGCAGGACCTGGACATCTTCCGAATGCCGGTGGAGGTGCGCGTCAACTCCGAGGGCCGCAGGCCCGTCAATGACCGCATCCAGATGGTGGGAACCACGTCGGATTTTACCGTCAACACGGTCACCAGGCCCACCCACGTAGAAATCGACCCCGGCAGCCACATCCTGAAAATGACCGACAAGATCCGCACCGAGGTGGAAATCGCCCGGGGTGACCAGCTTGTTGCCGAACAGGCCTATCTGGAAGCAGTGAAGCAGTATCAGAAGGTGGTGCAAGAGAACAAAAACGATTCACTCGCCCACTTTCGTCTGGGGCAGATCTATTTCCGGCTGCACAATTACAACGCCGCGGCGGAGGAAATGCGGGCCGCTCTGGACGGAAACCTTCAGCCCAAATGGATTGAGGTTTGGGCCCATCTCACTCTGGGCAAAATCTTCGACGCCACCGGCCAGCGCGACCGCGCTCTGAACGAATACCAGCGGGCCTTGCAGACCAAGGACGATACCCAGGGCGCCATGGAGCAGGCCAAAGAGTATATCCAGAAACCTTACGCGGATGAGAACCGCGCCATTAGCTAGCGGGGGCTGAATGGCCGGCAGGCTGAGGACCTTTTCAGCTTGGGGCGTTGCTTCAGGTTGTTTCACTTGCTGCGGGGCGGGCCGTGAGCTTCTTGTAGGTCTCTTCAAACGTCTTGAGCGCCGCGTCATCGTAGAGCACAAAGTAAATCTTCTCCAGGCTGCTGCGGGACTTGAGGTGCTCCAGCACTTCGCCGATCATCACGGTGGCGCATTCTTCCATCGGGAAACCTGCGATCCCTGTGCCGATGGCCGGGAAAGCAATCGTCTTGAAACCCTTTTCCTCAGCGCGGAGCAGGCTGTTCCGGGTTGAGTTGCGCAGGGACTCCACCGTGGTCTGTCCTCCCAATTGCATGCTGGCTGCGTGGATCACATAATAGGCTTTCAGGTTGCCCGCCGGAGTGACAGCAGCTTCGCCCAGACGGATGGAGCCGATGCGGTCGCACTCCTCCTGGATTCGCGGGCCGCCCTTGCTCCGGATAGCGCCGGCAACTCCCCCGCCCAGCATCAGTTCGTTGTTGGCCGCGTTGACGATCGCGTCAACTTCGAGTTCGGTGATGTCGCCCTTCATGAAGTAGATTCTGGCTGGCATGTTTCCTCGGCTTGATCGAGTTTAAGTTACAGAAAGAATAACTGAGATGGCGGTCCGCTGCCAGTGATTCCGGTCACTTTGGAGAAGGGTCGCACCGCTTGCCGCAGTCACCCGCAGGATGTTATCCCAGCCAGCGCTTCAGCCGGCAAAAGCAGCGGAGCTTCTGGGAGCGGGACAGACTGCCATTCCGTCCGCTGGTGGAGGGCAGAACGTAGATCCGCGAATTTCCAACCCGGCAGCGCTGCGCTCCGAGTTCCGCCTTCCGGCCCTGGAACCTCTCGAAACCTGTCTTGCCGTTGAAGGCAATGGCTTCAGGAGATATTTCCAGAAGTTTCGCCTTCAACACGGGGACGCCGTGGTGGAAGTCTTCTCTGCTCAAGTCATTGCTGGAATTCGACCAGCGCTTGACGAGGTCGGTGAGGCCGATACCGAACTCGAGAATACGGTGGTCTTCTTCCGGCCTCAGGTGGACCGGCGTCAGCCCTGACTCGTAGAGGAAGTTCCAGAACTGGTTGCCGCGGCCGGCATAATAGTGCCCCATCCTGGCCGACCGTTCGCCGGGATTAAACCCCACAAACACGAGCCTCAGGCCGGGACGCAAATAGTCTGGCAAATCGGGATACACGATGTTTCCTTGTCACGCCGGCCACAGGAACGCTCCGCATGGCGGCTACGGGGAAGCAGATTGCTTTGCCGCACGCTCCCGGCAACTGCGCCACAAATTCCTGGAAGATTTTCAACTGCTCGGGATGCTCGCTGAACATCTCCTCGGGATGCCACTGCACGGCCAGGAAGAAAGGGTAGTCCTCCGCCAGCTCAACCGCCTCGACCAGGCCGTCCTCGGAATGGGCCGTCACCTTCAGGCCTCTGCCCAGGCGTTTGATTGCCTGGTGATGGAGGCTGTTCACCGGACAACTTCCCGGCACAAACCCGTGCAGAACGGAATCCGGATCGGTCACGGTTATGGAATGCGTGGTGGCGCTCCGGCTGCCCTGCTGCTTGTGATCGCGTTCGAGCGCCGTGTCGCTTTTCAGGTCCTGGTAGAGCGTCCCTCCGAACCGGGTGTTGATGGTTTGAGTCCCGCGGCAGATACCCAGAATCGGCAACCCGGCCCTGAGCCCGCGGTCCAGAAGGGCTATTTCAAAATCGTCGCGGGCGCGGTTGGTCTTGACATTGTCGTACTTTTTCCGCTCGCCATAAAGCTCCGGGTCAACGTCTTCCCCGCCCGCCAGCAGGATTCCGTCAAAATCGCCCGACGAGGGGAGCCCGTTCCCCGGAGGCATGATCATCTCAATTTCGTCGGGTCGGGCTCCGGCGACGACCAGGGCCTGAAAATAGAGGGATCCCTGACCTTTCACTTTTTCCTTTTCTGGAATGGAAAGCGCAATTTTCATAAGCCTGAAATCCACCCGCTTTGGAGGCTTCAATTCGCCGGCGGCTTGCTGGTTGCCGACATATTTTCCCTTGACAGACCCAACTACGGTTTGATACAGTAATCATGCATAGAGGAGACGATTATGAATTTAGCAGAATTAGCCAAGAATTTCAGCACCGAAGAGAGCGCGATTCGTTATCTGGAAGGTGACTCTGGCCCGATGGCCCAGTGTGTCCACACTGCGGCGAATCGGCAACGCTTTCGAGATGCGCTCAAAGAGCGCAACCAAGAACAAGATGCGCATTGGCCTGTGGAAGTGCTCAGGATGCCGCAAGACCTTCCGCGTCACAGTCGGCACATCTTTGAGGATTCGCACATTCCGCTCCACAAGTGGATGATGGCTATTCACCTGATGTGTGCCAGCAAGAAGGGCATCAGCGCACACCAGCTACATCGCATGTTGGGCATCGGATACCGGGCCGCTGGTTTATGGCGCACCGCATCCGCTACGCGATGACTGAGAAGCACAACGGCCAGTTGTCGGGGACTGTGGAAGTGGATGAAACCTACGTGGGCGGCAAGCTTCGTTCCGGCCCTCGCGTTCCAGATAAGGGGAAGCGCACGAAAGATATCCTTTCGCCCGTGGCCAACAAGGTTCCGGTTGTCTCATTGGTACAGCGGAACGGGAAGGTCAGATCGTTCCAGGTCGAGCGCGTTACCGCGAAGAACCTTAAGCCAATTCTGAAAGAACAGATTGCTCGTCGCACCCGCTTGAACACTGACGAAAACAAGGTTTATCTTTTCGCTGAAAAACACTTTGCGGGTCACGATGTTGTCAACCATTCCGAGAAAGAGTACAGTCGGGTTGAGGATGATGGAAGGCTCTCCAGCACCAATACTGTGGAAGGATATTTCTCAATCCTGAAACGCGGAGTCTACGGAACCTTTCACCACGTTGGAAAACAGCATTTACAGCGGTATCTCTCAGAGTTCGATTTTCGCTACAACAATCGTGAGGCAACAGACGGAGAGAGGGCCGAAGGAAGCACTAAATGGATTCAGAGGGCAAGCGTCTCACCTACCGACCGATGAATTGATAAATAAACCTAAGCGCTAGTGCTTCTCTGGCATACTCCAAGATTAAACTTGACAGTCTGAGATATGGACTGACATAATTGCTTTGGTGGTTCAGCCACCGGATTGGAAGATGGGATTTCCTGAGTAGGAGTGCTACGAGCACGCTCCGAAATGGAAAACCCAGGCTGTGGGCCTGGGCTTCCAAATTTAACCGGAGCTGAAAGGGGTGCTTTATGCACCTCGTAATCGTAGTGCCGAGAGGGATACCGCCTGAAATTAAGGCTTCTCCCGGATGGTTCCACCGAAATCACGTTAGAACCGTGGTAGTTAAGCGGCAATAACGTGAAGACCAAGGGCAGTTCCAGCTGCCCTTGGACCTATTGACATACTGAGTCTAGTCAGTTAGCTTTGTCAATGTTAGTTTGTCTGGAGGTCTGCTAGTGGATACCACCAAGCTTAGAGAGGCTTTGGTTGAACTGCAACAACAAAAGGCAGTTCTAGACGGAGCTATTTCCAATATCCAGAGAGCCATCGCAATGATGAATGGAGGGTCAGAATCCACCACGGTGAAGGACACGGAAGTCAAGGAGCTTTCCTACCTAGATGATGCGGTCAAGATTCTGCGAATCGTTGGCAATCCCCTTCACATTACAGACATTGGTTTCTAGGATTTCTGAAGTTAGGGGAACCCCAATTGACTGACCCGCAGTTGAATCCAGCCTCAGCCGCCATATCACAAAGAGCAAGAAGTCGCGCGTTGTAAGGACTCGCAGCCTGGTTATTACGGACTCCCTGAATGGAAAGCGATGATTAGAGACAAGAGGGTTGATGAAGCAGCCTAAAGACAAGCAGCGAATTAAACATGAAGAAAGTTATTAGCAAAAATTCAAAGAACAAGAGGAATCTTCTGTACGTCGCAAGGGAACCTTTAAGATAGACACGCCATTCGAGGAAGCGGTGAAGTCAATCCTCAAGGCCAAGCCTCACCCAAAGGAAATCAAAAAGGCGAATGGAAAATGTAGGTTTCTTAACGCGCCTGCAATGGATCATGCTTTGGCTCGGCCTGACCGTTTACGTTCCTTTCTGTGGCCGTTCTATCCTTTGGATTCTTGGTAATGCTCCAGGAATTCTGTGGGTCGGCGAAGGCTACATCTTATTTATCGCAATCGCCGATCATATTCATTGTGTGGATGATCCAGGGTCGGAAGCCTAAATCAAAACCTTGACAAGACTAACCTCACGATACTTATACAATAGCCTCCACTGATCGAACCCGCGAATTTAACCTATCTCGTAAACTTCTTGGGTCTGTGAAAGACATAATCCCGCTATTTTCCCTTGACAGGTGCTGCCAATTCAAGTAGAAACATAATTATGCGTATGATGCATAAATATTCTTGTCGGACGGGGCAGTGAAGGCGATAACCGAGGCCGCAACCTTTAGCACTCCAGGTAAACCCGAGGCTTCGCCCAGGGTTGTCCGGGTAGCCGTTGCCGGCGCAACGGGCTACGCGGGGCTGGAACTCCTGCGCCTGCTGGCTCGCCATCCGCAGGCCCGGGTGACGCGCCTGATGTCGTCAGGACGGGACGGGAAGAAAGAGTTTCCCATCGAGCAATCCCATCCCTCCCTCAGCGGGAAGTTCGCGGTTCCCTGCCAGCCGCTCTCAGTGGAAGCCCTGCCGCCTTCGGAAGTGGACCTGGTATTTCTGGCGACCCCGCACCACACCGCTCTTGAAATCGCTCCCCGGCTGCTGGAGCGCAACCTTCGCGTGATAGACCTGAGCGCAGCCTTCCGGCTGAAGGATGCGGCGGCCTATCCACGGTGGTACGGTTTTGAGCACAACGCCCACGCGGAACGGGAAGAGGCCGTCTACGGCCTGACTGAACTGAACGGCCCAGGCATCGCCAAGGCCCGCCTGGTGGCCAACCCCGGCTGCTACGCCACCTCGGTGATTCTGGCGCTGGCCCCCGCGCTCGAGAAGGGTTGGATTGACACAAAGGCCGGCATCATCTCCGACTCCAAGTCGGGCGCCAGCGGAGCGGGCCGCGGCTTGAGCGAGAAGCTTCACTTTGTGGAAGTGAACGAGAACTGCCGCGCCTACGGACTTTTCAATCACCGGCACGTCCCGGAGATGCTTCAGGCGCTGAAACTGGCGGAAAAGGATTTTACTTTCACGCCCCACCTGTTGCCGATTACGCGGGGGATTTTGAGCACCCTTTATGTGCGCCTGTCGAAGCCTCGTACGCATGAGGAGGTGGTCGCGCTTTACCGCGGCTTTTACGACGGGGCGCCTTTTGTCCGCGTGCTGGACTCCGGCGTTCCGGAAATTCAGTCCGTCGCTCAGACTAATTTTACTGACATTGGCTTCTCTCTTGACGCTGACGGCACGCGCATGATTATCGTATCCGCGCTCGACAACCTGATCAAGGGCGCGGCGGGTCAGGCCATCCAGAACATGAACCTGATGTATGGCCTGGCCGAGGGAACGGCACTGACGTGAAAGTTGTTGTCAAGGTAGGAGGGCAATCGGCGGAGGAACAGTTTCGGCGGCAGCATCTGGCCCGGCAGATCGCCGTCCTGGCCAGGGCCGGCCATCGCGTAGTGGTGGTGCACGGAGGCGGTAAAGCGCTGACGCAAACGCTCCAGCGCCTGGGAATTGAGACGGAGTTCCATAACGGCCTGCGCGTGACGGACGCCGCAACGCGCGACGTGGCTCTGATGGTTCTGGCCGGGATCATCAACAAGCAGTGGGTCGCTGAACTGGAAGCTCAACGCCAGTCTGCCATGGGTATCTGCGGCGGCGACGGCAAGCTGGTGATGGCGCGCCGGCTGACAGCCACCGCCAACGGGACAAAAAAGGATCTGGGTTATGTGGGCCGTCCGACAAAGATCAACACGGCGATTCTGAACCTGGCGTTCTCAAAGGGGTTTGTGCCGGTGGTGGCGAGCCTGGGGCTCAGTGCTGCCGGTCAGTATCTCAACATCAATGCTGATGACCTTGCGGCGGCGCTGGCAACGGCCCTTGAGGCCGACCGTCTGCTTTACCTCACCGAATCCGGTGGCGTCTGGGACGCAGAAAAGAATGTGCTGCCTCTGGTGCGGCTCAAGGACATCCGGAGCCTGATTCACAAAGGGATCGTGCGGGACGGAATGATTCCCAAGCTGCGATCCTGTGCCCGGACTCTTCAGCACGGCGTCCATGAAATTGACATTATTTCGCCGGACGAAAAAAACTCTTTGGTGCGAACCGTCATCAAACGTGAAAGCGTGGGAACAAGGATTGTAAGGGAATAATGAACTACGAACAGATTGCAGAACTCGAAGAACGCAGGCTGGTTCCCACCTACAAGCGGCTGCCCTTCCTGGCCGTCGGTGGCGAAGGGTGCTATCTCGTCGACGACCAGGGCAAGAAGTATCTCGATTTCCTGGGAGGACTGGGGGTCAACGCCCTTGGGCACGCACACCCGGAAATGATGGCCGTGTTGCGCGATTCCTCCGAGAACCTGCTTCACGTCTCAAATCTCATCTACCACCGCTTTCAGGCCCCGCTGGCCGATCAACTGGCAAAGCTTTCCGGCCTCGACCGTGTTTTCTTTGCCAACACGGGCAGCGAAGCCGTCGAGGGCGCGCTCAAGCTGGCACGGGCTTACGGCCGCCGGAATTCCGAGGAACGGACCGGGATCCTGGCCATGGAGAACTCCTTCCACGGCCGCACTATGGGTGCCCTGGCCGCCACCTGGCCGGAAAAGTATCGCAAGCCCTTTGAACCGTTGCCGGCGGGCTTCAGGTTTATCCGCCAGAATGACATCAGCCATCTCAAGAGAAACTTTTCGCCGGACACGGCCGCCTGGCTGGTCGAGGTGATTCAAGGCGAGGGCGGCGTGGTTGAACTCGACGAAGAATTCCTGAAGACCGGCCAGGAGCTGTGCCGCGAGCACGGCGCTCTGTTCATCTGCGACGAAATCCAATGCGGGCTGGGCCGTACGGGAAACTACTTTACCTACCAGCGGATGGGTCTCAAGCCGGACATCGTCCTGGTGGCCAAACCTCTGGCCGGAGGCTTGCCGCTGGCGGCCATTCTGGCCCGTGAAGAAGTGGCCCAGGCATTCCAACCCGGCATGCACGGCAGCACCTTCGGCGGCGGGCCGCTGCAGTGCCGCCTGGCTCTGAAATTCCTCGAAATTCTCCAGCGGCCGGAATTCCTGCAGCACGTCCGCCAGGTGGGCTCGTATTTTAAGAACCAGTTGTTGAATCTTCAGAAGGAACTGCCCGTCATTCGCCAGGTCCGCGGCCAGGGATTGATGCTTGCCGCGGAACTCTCCATCCCCGGCAAGGAAATCGTCCAGCAGGGTGTGGAAGCCGGGTTTCTGTTCAATTGCACACAGGAACAGGTCTTGAGGTTTCTTCCTCCTCTGGTCATCCAGCAGCAACATGTCGATGAACTAGTCGACGTGCTGCGCTCGATCTTAATATCTGTCTCAAGCATTGAAAAGAAAGGGGTGCGCGCATGACGCCCGTCATAACTATGGAAAAACAAGAACAGCTCAGTGTCCATGATTTGGTCGCGGACCAGAATCTTACCGCAAATGACGTCCGTATGATTTTCGATCTCGCCGGGCGCGTGAAGGCTTCACCCGCGTCATACGCACAGGCACTCGCCGGCAAACAACTGGCGATGATCTTTGAAAAGCCGTCGCTCCGCACCCGCGTGACCTTTGAAGTGGGCATGACCAGCATGGGGGGCTTTGCCGTCTACATGGACCACTCCAAGCCGCGGCTGGGAGAGCGGGAGTCGATCAAAGACGTGGCCCGCAATCTTGACCGCTGGGTGGACGGCATCGTGGCCCGCACTTTCTCCCACCAGTCTGTTATCGAACTGGCTGAGAATGCCTCCATTCCCGTGGTGAATGCCCTGACGGACCTTCTGCACCCCTGTCAGGCGCTCGGCGACTACTTCACCCTGACAGAAAAGTTCGGCCGCGTGAAGGGCCTGAAACTGGCCTTCGTCGGCGATGGCAACAACGTGTGCCACTCCCTGATGCTGACCGGCGCCAAGCTGGGGGCAACGGTTCGGGTGGCTACTCCTTCCGGCTTTGAACCCAAAGCGGAAATGGTGAACCAGGCCAAGGCTCTGGCCAGCACAACCGGCGCCAAGATCGAGCTTTTCCGCGACCCTCTGGAAGCCGTTGCCGGCGTGCAGGCTGTTTACACCGACGTCTGGGCCAGCATGGGCCAGGAATATGCCGCCCATCTTCGCACCCAGGTCTTCGCTCCCTATCAGGTGACGGACAGCCTGCTGAAGACAGCAGGCGCCGACACCGTTTTCCTCCATTGCCTTCCTGCGCACCGGGGACAGGAAGTCACCGATGCCGTGATCGATTCGCCCAAATCGCTCGTCTACGATCAGGCTGAAAACCGGTTGCACGTTCAGAAGGCGCTCCTCCTGCTGCTGATGCAGTCACATTGAGCGTGGAAATGGACACCATCACGCAGATTCCGCCGGAGGCTCTGGTGACGGCGATCGAGTCGAAGGAGAACTCAAAATTGACTATTCTCCGCAAGGCTCGCCTCAATGATGTTCCCGCCCTCTTCAAGCTGATCCATCGGTACGCGGAGGAGGAGGTGATGCTTCCCCGTGCCCTGCCGGAACTTTATGAGAACATCTGGGAGTTCACTGTGGCGGAGAAAGATGACCAGCTTGCCGCCTGCGGTGCGCTCCGCCTGTATAACGAAGAAGTCGCGGAGATCCGTTCCCTGTGCGTGGACCCTCAGCAAAAAACCTCAGGACTGGGCCGGGCGGTTACAAACCAGTTGATGCACGAGGCAGCGGATCTGGGGCTGAGAAGGATCTTCGCCCTCACGGTCGTTCCTGATTTCTTCTCAAAGATGGGTTTCTATCCTGTCGAACGGGGGGTGCTGCCCCAGAAGGTATGGCGCGACTGCCTGCAGTGCGAAAAGTATTTCCGCTGTGACGAGGTCGCCGTGGTCTTTGACCTTGCCAACCTGGACGGCCGGAAGGCCCTCGTGCGCTCCGAAGCCAGGTAGGCGCCTCAGGATGGAAAGGATTCGTCTCCGCCGGCCGTTCCCTGCTGCGCGTCTTCATCCGACCCGCTGCGGCCCCGCCCTGCAAAATAAACAATCACCATTCCCAGTGTCGCCCCGACCGTGTCAATGCCGGAATCCACAATCGAGGGGCCGCGGCCCGGAACAAACCTCTGATGGAACTCGTCGGTCAAGCGAGTAAAGCCCGGCCAGCAGAATGCAGGCCAGGGCCTTCCGCGGGTTCCAGGAGGCGCGATGATCATCACCCAGCGCGTGGTAGAGGAAAATGGCAAATATGGAGTACTCGGTCAGGTGGCCCAGCTTCCTGAACCCATGGGCCAGCAGAAAGAAGGTATGACGGGAAACTTCCAGATGAAGGATGGCCAGAATATCCTTCAGCAGGTTGTTGGTAAAAGACGACCCGAAAGTCCTGGTGGACATGTAGAAGATGACCCCGGCCCAGATAATGGCCGGAACCCACCACAGGAAGGCATGTAAGGGTGTCTCCCGCACTGCACTCGGAGACGGGTTATTCGAGGCGATAGTTAGGGGCCTCCTTGGTGATGATGACGTCGTGCACGTGGCTCTCACGCAATCCGGCGGATGAAATCCGGACAAACCGTCCCCGCTGCTGAAGCTCAGGGATGGTGGCGCAGCCGGAATAACCCATGCCGGACCGCAGCCCGCCCACGAGTTGCTGCACCATGTCCGCCAGCAGACCCTTGTAAGGCACGCGACCCTCAATGCCCTCTGGGACCAGCTTTGAGGTGGTGTCTTCCTGGCCGTAGCGGTCTCTGGAACCCTCCTGCATCGCCCCCAGCGATCCCATCCCCCGGTAGGACTTGAAGGTCCGCCCCTGGTACAGGATCGTTTCCCCCGGACTTTCCTCAGTGCCGGCAAAAAGGCTGCCGATCATCACCACGCTGGCGCCGGCGACAATGGCCTTGGTGATATCTCCCGAAAACTTGACGCCACCATCCGCAATCAGCGGAATGCCTGCCTTCCGCGCCGCGCGGGCGCATTCCGCGATGGCTGTGATCTGGGGCACGCCGGCGCCCGAAACCACCCGCGTGGTACAGATGGAACCCGGCCCGATCCCAACCTTCACAGCCGCTACACCGAGATCGATGAGGTCTCTGGCCCCCTCAAAGCTGGCCACATTGCCCGCGATCACTTCGGCATCCGGCAGGCCCTTCTTGATGGCCTTCACGGCCTCCAGCACGCGCTCGGAGTGGCCGTGGGCCGTGTCCACGACAATGACGTCCGCCTGGGCACGGGCAAGTTCCTGCGCCCGTTCCAGGTAATCTCCCGTGACCCCTACAGCCGCTCCCACCCTCAACCGGCCGCGCGAATCTTTTGCCGCATGCGGGTATTGGATCTTCTTCTGAATGTCTTTGACGGTGATCAGCCCCTTCAGCACGTAGTTCTCATCCACCACGGGGAGCTTTTCAATCCGGTGCTGATGGAGAATCCGCTCCGCCTCTTCCAGTGTGGTTCCCACGGCGACGGTGATCAACTTCTCCCGGGTCATCCGTTCTTCCACTTTCAGGTCGGTGCGGGTTTCAAAACGCAGGTCACGGTTGGTGAGGATGCCCACCAGCTTGCCGTTTTCCGTAACAGGGACCCCGGAAATCTTGTACCGGGCCATGATCTCGAGCGCTTCGGCAATCTTCTGCCGGGGACCGATGGTGACAGGGTCCACGATCATGCCACTCTCGGAACGCTTCACTTTGTCCACTTCACCCGCCTGCAGGTCAACCGGCAAGGTCCGGTGGATAATGCCCATGCCACCCTGCTGCGCCAACGCAATGGCCAGGCTCGATTCCGTCACGGTGTCCATGGCGGCGCTGGCAATCGGAATGTTGAGAGTGATGCGCGCGGTCAGTTGCGTGCGGGTGTCGGCCGTCGCCGGCAGCACACCGGACCGGGCAGGCAAAAGGAGAACGTCATCAAATGTGAGTCCTTCGGGGATGGGACCATCCAGCATAGCGCCTCTTGGTAAAATCCTTTCGGAGGGTAAAACCTTAATTTTAGTTGCCTTCAAAGGGAGCGTCAAGGATAGGCTCGAGAGTTTGCACTATCCCGTTGCCGGTGCGGCCGAAACCCGATCAATGAGTTGCTCAACCAGATCCACGCGGTGGGCGGGTGTGGCGCCTGCAATGCGGCGCGCCTGCGAAAAGAGCATTCTGTCCGGAATGGCCGCCATGCCGTCCAGGGTATCCGCGGTAAACATCTGGGCCAGCCAGTCCCAGGCCTCCGCAAAGCCCGCCGCGTTCACCCGTTCCGCGAACTCAAGGTCTGAAACATTCAGGATTTCTCTCCACCGGTCGAGGGCCTGCCGGCGCGCTTCCGCGGAATCCTCCGAATAACCGGTTTTGTCCAATGTGGCGGGGGCGGAGCGGTTCAGGCGATGGTTCACGTCCGCCAGAATGAAACTTCCCCAGACTTCCGGCAAGTGGATGACCACCTCGCGAGGCAGCTTGAGTCCCGGATCGAACGCCGGGCACGTGCACGACCACAGGAGAGCCATCAGAGCTTCATCCACAAGCTGCGTTCGTACCGCAACGGTCAATCCGATGCCGGTTTGCGCCGGGTCGCGCTTTTCCCTGAGATACGTTTCGACAGGACCGAGCAGCTTCTTCTCCGCCTGCTGGCGAAGGAAGTCATAAGCGCACAGGGTTGTGGCCACGGTCCGGCGCCGGGGCTTGTCGAGCCGCGAAACCTTATACCAGAGCGGGTTCGAAAATCTGTCCAACACCCACATCGTTTTTCGCTACATTCCCCCAGTTTTTATCGGATGCCCGGGCAGCGGGCGAAGTTTCCGAAGCGCGCCAAACCCTTTGCAATCAATGTGCAGGCGGCAATGAAAGGATTTCCCGGCGTTCGTCTCCGTCTGCTTGTTCAGTGGCCCGATTGTCTTCGTCTCCGATAGCGGCGAATTCTCCCCCGGTTTCTCGGCCCGGCTCCGCCCCTCAACGGGCACAAAAACCTTTCGGCGAGTGTCGGCGGGCGCGCAGACAGCAATCCCAGCGGTCTTCGCCATCAACTTCGACCGCAGCCATCAAGAATCGCCGTCTGCGTCGCCCCCTGCCGCCCATGAAGCCACCGCGCCCCGCCATTCTAACCCCGCTCTACTTCGCTCAACATCAGATATTAGAAATCAATTTCTACGCTACTCGCCCGCAAGTAGACAACCGTGAAGAGACGACGTAAAGTGTCCACGTGATCGACCACACGAATCGTCTTCCGCTCATTGATCGAGCCCTTCAGCATGGTGACCGCACAGCTGTTGTGGATGCGCAGGGCTCCTACACCTACAACCAACTGCTGGACGCTTCGTCGCGTGTGGCGGCGGCGCTGCTGGCCGGTCGCCAGGACCTTCAGGAAGAGCGCGTGGCGTTCCTGGTGACGCCGGGATTCCGCTGGGTTGCGGTCGAGTGGGGAATCTGGCGGGCCGGCGGAATTGCCGTTCCGCTTCCTGCGGATTCGGCGAGGCCCGAACTCGATTACATTCTCGGCGACACCGGGGCATCGACGTTGTTGTTCGATGCTGAAGCGGAGTCCTTGCTGGCCCCGCTGGCCGCAGCGCGCAGCATCCGCGCCTTGCCGTGTGACCGGCTTTTCGACTGCCCGCCCGCAGAACTGCCCGGCGTCTCGAGCGAGCGGCGCGCCATGATTCTCTACACCAGCGGCACCACGAGCCGGCCCAAGGGCGTGGTCACCACCCATGCCACCATCGCGGCACAAATCACGACCCTGGTGGAGGCCTGGGAGTGGCGGGCGGACGATCGGATTCTTCTCTGCCTGCCGCTGCACCACGTGCACGGAATCATCAACGTTGTTTCCTGCGCGCTCTGGTCGGGCGCAGCCTGCGAGATGCTGCCACGCTTCGATGCAAACGCCGTGTGGGAGCGCATTTCGGGCGGCAGGGTGACTCTGTTCATGGCGGTGCCCACCATCTATGTGAAGCTCATCGCCCCATGGGAGGCGGCCCGACCGGAGCGCCGTGCCGCCCTCAGCCGGGCCTGCGGCAAGTTGCGTCTGATGGTGTCGGGCTCGGCCGCGCTTCCGGTTGGCACGCTGGAGCGCTGGAAGGAAATCAGCGGACACACGCTGCTGGAGCGCTACGGCATGACGGAGATTGGCATGGCCCTGTCAAACCCGCTGCGCGGCGAGCGCCTGCCGGGAAGCGTGGGCACTCCGCTGCCGGGCGTCGAGCTGCGGCTTGTGGATGAGCAGGGCCAGCCGGTTGCGCCCGGAACACCGGGCGAAATCGAAGTGCGCGGCCCGAGCGTGTTTGCGGAATACTGGGGCAGGCCCGAGGCAACGCGCGACGCCTTCCGCGACGGATGGTTTTGCACGGGCGATACGGCGGTTGTTGAAAATGGGGTTTATCGCATTCTGGGGCGCACCAGCATTGAGATTCTCAAGACAGGAGGGCACAAGGTGTCGGCGCTGGAGATTGAGGAAGCGCTGCGGGCGCATCCCGCCGTCGCCGAATGCGCTGTGGTGGGCGTGCCCGATGCCGAGTGGGGCGAGCGCGTGGCGGCAGCTCTGGTGCTGAAGGCCGGCAGATGCGATCGATCTGGCGTCGCTTCGTTCCTGGGCCAAAGATTTTCTCGCGCCGTACAAAGTGCCTTCCCGGCTGCTGGTGCTGGATGCGCTGCCGCGCAATGCGATGGGAAAAGTGACAAAGCCCGCGGTGGTGGCGATGTTCAAAACCGCGGCTGGCGGCGGCTCCGCCGTTTAGGACTGCCTGTATTCGCCAGCCTGGGCTCCTGCCAATTCCCGCCCCTGCCTCTCAGGCCCGGTCATGAGACTGACCGTGATCACCACAATAAAGTTGAGCACAAGGGCCACAAACCCTGCGTTCAATCCCATGATGGGATCCCGCCCGCTCAGGGTGAGGAATGTAACCGTTGCAATTCCCAAAACCAGCCCGGAGAAAACTCCGGCCCGGCTGGCGCGGCTCCAGTATAGCCCCAGAACAACACCGGGAAAGAACTGCGTCACTCCGGCGTAACCCAGCAGCAGCAGCGCCACAATGGTGCGGGCGCCCGAGAGAGCGAAAAGCAGCGCGACCGCCATCAACACCACCGACGCCCCTTTAGCCAGCTTCACGACGCTGTCATCGCTCATCGATGGCGCAAAGATCGGCCGGAAGAAATTCTTCGCGAACAGCGTGGACGCTGTGAGAATCAGAATGGCGGAAGGCACCATGGCCGTCAGCGCGCCGGCGCCGCCCACCACCCCCAGGAACCAGGGCGGAAACGTTTTCTGAACCACGGTCAACAGGGAGAGATCGCCATCCTTCAGCCCGGGAACCACCAGCAGGGCGGCAAAACCAGCGAAGAAGATCAGAGGCAGCAGCAGTGTGTAGAGCGGCATCACCACCGCATTTCGCCGCAAGGTATCGGAGCTTTTGGCGGTGAAGCTGGCGCCGAAATTGTGCGGCCACATATAGACTCCCAATGAAGTCAGCAGGACGGTGGAAATAAACCAGGCATGTCCCATGTGCGGTGTCGTACCAGGCATCGTCAAATGCCCGGGATGGATGCGGGCAATCGCCTTAAACATGGGGCCGAATCCGCCGAACCAGTGGTAGGGAATGGCCAGGCCGATCACCATCGCGGCGCCGAGCAGCAGAATATCTTTCAGCACGCTCACCAGCGCCACGGCTCGAACGCCGCTGGTGAACACAAAGCCGGCCACCAGCGCGCCTCCAATCATCATGGCCGCCGTGTGATGGATTTTACCGAAACTTGCCACTTCCACAATGATCCCCATGCCCTTGAGCTGCAATTGCAGATAAGGCACGATGAACACCACTCCCACGGCGGCAACCAGCGCGGCGAGCACCTTGCTCCCGTAGCGCTTCTCAAAGAAGTCCGATTGCGTCTGCAATCCTTGCGCGCGGGCGGTCTCCCAGAGTTGAGGAAGAATATAGAATGACACCACATACGCAAGTGTGAGGTAGGCGAGAATATAAAGGGTTGGACCGCCACGCGAGTAAGCCCAGCCGCTGGCGCCGAGGAATGAGAAGGTCGTATAGACCTCTCCCGCCATCAGCAGCCAGACCAGCACCACGCCAAAACCCCGGTCGGCAACCGTCCATTGCTCGAGGTCCATCTTCCTGCTCGCGCCGGCCCGGAAGCCAATAAACGAGCCAACCCCCACGATGGCAAGAATGATCAGGAGCGCGGTTGCTGTAGGACTCATCGCGCCCCACTCCTGCGCCCGTTGGGCTGCTCCGTGTCGGCCCGCTTCTCAAACCGGTAGGCGCCCCAAAGACATATTGGAGCCAGCAGGATCCACAGCATCAACCAGAAGAGGTTGAATGGCAGCCCCGCCACGAACGGATGGATGCGGTCCCAGAGCGGAACCGTAAAGCACATTCCCACAAACGGAATCAGGCCCAGCAGCAGGGCGGGCCAGGTTGGCTTTCTCACGTTACCGCTCCTATCTATCGAAACGCGGACCGGGCATGCGTAGCCCTGGGGTCTCGCGCCTCCGGATTCTCATCCGCCTCCGGCCACATTCGCAGGAAGGACGGCGCACTCGTCGCGCCGATTTCCGGGAACCAGCTCAAGCCGCGCCCAACGTCTCAAACTCATGCTCCGCCCGTTTTGGCGCGGGCCCCTGAAGCGACACAACTCGCCTGGACACGGGTTGCCGGTCAATGGTAAACGCTTCCTCTGCCCCCTGCAAGCGATTCGAGCGCCCTTCCCGGGATCGCGCCGCCACGAAATGCCCCCTTCCGGGAAGGGCGTTTCCCAGGTGGCGCGGGCAGCAAGGACCTCCGGTGTTGAGGCCGGCGGTTGTTCTGGAGACGATCGCTCAGGGGCGGGTGGCAGGCGCGGCGGGCTGCAACATGGAAATACCAACGCTGCGGCAGGAAAGCGGAGTGTTCAAGGCAAAAAAAACGGGGCGCCTTTGAGGGGCGCCCCAGACTCTAAGGAGGAACACTGCTTACATGGGATGAATTCGATTACCAGATAGCCCGCCACAGCGAACTGGCGCCATGGGCCACGGTGCGGGGGGTTCGCTTGGCGCCGTAATAGACCGCCGCGCCGCCGTCCTTGGCCCCGTTGGTGGTGGCGTGGCCCGCGTGCACCAGGGCGCGCTTGACGGAATTTCCCGCGTTTGCCGTGGCCGGCACGGCGTCCGTCTGGATCGTATTGACGGCCGCCTGGCCGCCCGAAACGGTTGCGGCCGCCGCAACCGCCGTTCCCTTGGCGATCATCTTTCCGGCGCTGCGGATGGCGCCCGCCCGGGCCATGGGAACAGACCACGCAAACATCATCACAGCCAGCGCCACCATCGCGCCCTTCAGGCAAGCACGAGAAATTCCCTTGCAGAGACATAATTTCTTCACCTCGATAAAATGTTTTTTCAAACAACCTTCACTATCCTTCCAGCAAATTGCCTGCCGATTGTACCACTAATCACCATCGGATGCTTTTGCATCTTTGATTACAAAAACTTACCAGCCTCTCGCCGGACGTCTCCCTGCCCTCGCTCCACGCGCGCCGTGCAGTTTCGGCGCAGCCGTCACCGTAAAATCTACTCACGGCCGGCCCCACACGCGCCGCCCTAAATTATATAGATGATTCCCAGGGCCTTTCGGTTGCCGATGGTTTCCTGTTTCGCCATAGCACCGACCTTGAGGTCGGGAATTAGGACAGTGCTATAGGACCTGAACGGGCCAGCACGACGGCCTGCTAACGGCCTGCTAATGGTGTCAAGGCAAAGTAAGAAGTTCCTGTTCTTAGCAAAGTAAGTAGTTCCTGTGGGCGCTAAGCGAAGGAGCCCGTAGGGCGACTGAGGTTAGCGCCCGCGACGCGCCCCAGGGGGTGCTTCCTCCTGCTTTTCCACTCCCTGTTCCTGCCTCATAATTTTCCATAGCGGGGGACTCTGACGCAGATGGAAGTCTTTCATCCAAGGGCTGCCCGGTGTTCCCCGCCGAGGCGTCGAGATCGAGCGGGCTGAGGCGGACCGGGTCGGTTGGGGAACCGGCTCACACCGGCTCACCTTCAGGTAGCGATCCCGGAAGCGCACCCACACCGTCTGGTCTCGCCGCTCCTCCACCCGCACCGTCCCCCCTCGTAACCCCGGACGGATATCCGCCCGAGCGATCTGGTAGATCCGGGTGTTATACCGAATCGTGTAATCGTTGGCCACCACGCGCTCCTCGACGTGGCTCAAGATCGCCGCCAGGTTGTGCTCCGCCCGCAGCGGTCGATGGGCGTCGGTGGCTTTCTCCGCTTCCACCGTGAAGCGACGATTCCATAGCGGCAGGTACTCCTGCTCCAAATAAGCGTTGGCTTCCTCCAAGGTGTGCACGCCCGCCTTGCGCAGACCCTTCACCAGCCGGTCCTGGGCCGTGCCGAAAAAGCGCTCGATGCGCCCCTTCGCCTGCGGTGAGTGAGCCGCAATCCATCCTACCCCCAACTCCTTCAGCGCCCGCCCGCTAATTTGAGTTTTCGGGGCTTGCGCTTGCCAGCACTGCTGGCTATTGCTAGACTGTGCGGCCATGGGAACACCCGCGTTCGAGAGCGCGTTCGAGAAGGTCAGCAGACTTGCCGGGACGTTTCGAGCCAACGAAGGTCGCTATCTGTCCCCGGATTACCAGGAGGCTGAAGCCCGCAAGGACTTCATCGACAAGTTCTTCATCGCGTTAGGCTGGGATGTAAACCACGACGAGCAAACCAACCCCTATGAGCAGGAAGTCAAGGTCGAGCCGTCGGTGCAGGCTGGCGGCCAACGCCGGGCTGACTATGCTTTCCACCTCGCTCCGAACTACCGCGACGTGCGCTTCTACGTCGAGGCCAAAAAACCCCACGGCGATATCGCCACCGCCGACAACTACTTCCAGACCATCCGCTACGCCTGGAACAGCGAGACGCCTCTGGCTGTGCTCACCGACTTCGAGCAACTTCATGTTCTCGACTGCCGCTACAAGCCTGACATCGGCACGGCGTTACACCGACATGTCGCCAAGTATCACTACAGCGAATACACCGACCACAAGAAGTTCGCTGAAATCTACTGGCTATTCTCCCACGAGGCTGTCGCTGACGGCTCATTGGAGAAACGCGCCAAGGAACTACCCAAGCCGCGCGGGAAAGCTTTCCAGCACGGCCTGTTCCCCGGCGGCTACCAAAGCATTGACGAGTCCTTCCTAAAGGAACTCGACGAATACCGCACCTCGCTGGCCCACACGTTCAAGAACAAGAATCCCGAGCTCGACAGCGAAGCGCTCACGGAACTGACCCAGCGAACCCTTGACCGCCTCGTCTTTCTCCGCTTTCTCGAAGACAAAACCATCGAACCACAGCGCATCGTGGGCAGATTCGGCGAGAAGGGCACAGCGTGGGAGGATTTCGTCGCCGCAAGTCGCCGCCTCGACAGTATCTACAACGGCATCGTTTTCAAGCATCATGACATTCTCGATGGTGACAAATTCCGTGTAGATGACACCGCCTTTGCTGACATCTGCGAGAGCCTCGCGCACGTCAACTCGCCCTACGACTTCAACTATATCCCCATCCACATTCTGGGCTCGATCTATGAACGCTTCCTCGGCAACGTCATTGTCGCCACGGATAAGCGCGCTCGTGTTGAGCCCAAGCCTGAGGTTCGCAAGGCGGGCGGCGTCTACTACACCCCCGAGTACATCGTCCGCTACATCGTCGAGAACACCGTCGGCAAACTCATCGCGGGAAAAACGCCGGACCAAATTGCGGAGATGCGCTTCGCCGACATAGCGTGCGGTAGCGGTTCGTTCCTGCTGGGTGTCTTCGACCTGCTGCTGGCTTATCACGGACACTATTACAACGACAACCCTAAGAAAGCCCGCAGGGGCGACTGCATCATGCACAACGGCAAACTGTACCTTTCGCTCCGCAAGAAGCGCGAAATCCTGGTCAATAACATCTTCGGAGTGGACATTGACGCTCAGGCGGTGGAGGTCTGCCAGCTCTCCCTCTACTTGAAGCTCCTTCAGGAAGAGACGGAGGCCACTACGCACCAATATTTGCTGGACTTCACGCACGTTGCGCGGATGAAGAAGCTGCTCCCCGACCTCAGCAAGAACATCGTCTGCGGCAACTCCCTGATCGGCAGGGATATCTTGGAAGGGAAACTCTTCGCCAGCGATGAGGAACGCAAACTTAACCCAATGGACTTTGAAGATGCCTTCCATGAAGTAATGAAGCGTGGCGGATTCGACGCGGTCATCGGCAATCCCCCATACATATTCACGCGAGAGACAATTACTCCAATGCAACGTACATACTTTGGCCGGAAGTATGCGTTAAGCTGGGAGAAACAAAATACTTTCATGCTTTTCATGGAAAGGATGCGTTATATAACAAAAGCTTCCGGTATTGGGAGCTTCATAGTCCCCAATTCGTGGTTGACCGTGGAAAGCGCCAAGCTCCTCCGAGAATGCTACTTAGGTCACCTGAAGCGTGTCCTTGACCTGAACTACCAAGTATTCCACGGCGTCTCTCTTGAGCCGTGCATCTTTGTTGTTAGCGGCTCACAGCAACTCGGACCGATTGAGCTGGCTCGCATCGACGAGCGTGTCGATTTAAGCCTGATAGGCTATCGTGCCGTGGAAAGACAGCAACTACAAAGACACAACCGAATTGTTTTTCATGCGACGATGGGGGAAAGTGTCCTCATTGAGCGACTCCTATCCGCTTCAAGACCGCTTGGAGTGGTCTTTGATGTTCGTACTGGACTGCAAGCCTACGAGAAGGGGAAGGGCAATCCACCCCAAACAGCAAGGGATGTTCGAGACCACGTGTTTGACCGCAACCGCCGTGAGAACAAGCAGAGCGTTCGCTACCTAGAGGGACGTGATGTTAGGCGATATGGCACAGACTGGTCCGGGATGTGGATGCAGTACGGCCCGTGGTTGTCGCAGCCGCGCGAAATTGGCATCTTCACACGCCCCCGAATCTTGCTCCGCGAGATAACATCTCCTCCGCCGTATTGCCTGAACTTCGCTTATGTAGAGGATCAGTTCTTGAATAACAAGAGCATCCTCAACGTGCTTGCCCGCGACGATGATAAGGTAAGATTGAAGGCGATCTGTGGCGTTCTAAACAGCCGTCTCATCTCCTTTTACTACAGGCGACAGGCTGTAAAGAGCGGTAGAAGGATTTTCCCCAAAGTTGTGATTAGGGATTTAGCGGCTTTCCCGGTCTCGCCCACCTTGAAAGGGAGCAATTGCACGACTCTTGCGAAAAGGGTAGAGCAAATGTTGCAGGGGCAGCGAGCATTGGCGGAGGCGAAGACGGACAAGGACAAGACCTACTACCAAAACAAGTGTGCCGCCCTCGACCGCCAAATCGACCGCCTCGTCTATGACTTGTACGGCCTGACCAAAGAAGAAATCGCAATTGTCGAGGACGCCCCCGGCGATCAAACCTGAACCTTGAAATGGGCACTGCGACTTCGGAGACCGCCGCCACAATCGCACCAATCTTGGGCTAACTCAACGCATTTCTCCGCAGCTAGAGGCCGGTCGTAAGAGCCCGAATTAGAATAAGGGGGCAATCCCCTCGCCGCCCAAATTGACACCCCCCTACCGCTGTGTTAGGTTGAAGATTCAGGCGGTTGGCCCACAGCGAAACACGCCTCGACGTTAAAGATCCACTCGACAGGCAGAATTCATGGCAGCGAATGACCGATTTTTCTTTGACCGTTACGGACTGTCCCAGGCCGACCTGGAACGCTATCTGGCGGAAGCGCTTTCCGACGGCGGCGACTACGCGGACCTCTATTTTGAGCACACCACCTCCACCGCCCTGCAGGTGGATGAGTCACTGGTAAAGTCGGCGATGGAGGGCATCTCGGTAGGTTGCGGCGTCCGCGTATTGGCGGGAGAGCAGACCGGCTACGCCTACACGGACGACCTGGCGCCCGAAAAAATTCTGAAGGCCGCCCGCACCGCGGCGCGCATTGCCAGCGGACCAGCCAGCGTTTCAACCGTGGGGCTTACAAGCGTGCAGCCGTCCAGCGACCTTTATCCCGTGGTGGCGGCCGCCACCGACCGCACCCTCAGCGACCGGCTGGGGCTGGTGCGGCGCGCTGATGTGGCCGCGCGGGCTTACGATCCGCGAATCGCGCAGGTGCGGGTGAATTACGCCGACCAGAGCCGCCACGTGCTGCTGGCGGGCTCCGACGGCCGCATTGTGACCGACTTCCAGCCGCTGGTGCGCATGGGCATTTACGTCATCGCCCAGGAAGGCGACAAGCTGCGCTCCGGCAGCTACGGCGGCGGCGGGCGCGTGGGCCTGGAATTTTTTGCCGGCGAGAGCAGTCCCGAAAAGTTTGCCCAGGAAGCCTCGCGGCAGGCCATTGTGCAGCTTGACGCGCGGGAAGCGCCGGCAGGCGAGATGCAGGTGGTGCTGGGGCCGGGCTGGCCGGGCATCCTGCTGCATGAAGCCGTGGGACATGGCCTCGAGGCCGACTTCAATCGCAAGGGTATTTCGGCCTTTTCGGGCAGGATGGGAAAGAAAGTGGCTTCCGACTTGTGCACGGTGGTGGACGACGGCACCATTCCATCGCGGCGCGGGTCGCTCAACATGGACGACGAAGGCGAACCCACCCGCAAGAACGTGCTGATTGAAAACGGCACGCTGGTCGGCTACCTGCAGGACAAGATCAGCGCCGACCAGATGAAGGCCACGCGCACGGGCAGCGGCCGCCGCGAAAGCTACGAGCACATTCCCATGCCGCGCATGACCAACACTTACATGCTGGCCGGCCAGGACGATCCGGAGGAAATTATTCGCAGCGTCGATCGCGGCCTCTACGCCTCGCATTTTGGCGGCGGGCAGGTGGACATCACCAGCGGCAAGTTTGTTTTTTCGGCTTCCGAGGCCTACCTGATCGAAGGCGGCAAAATCACCGCTCCGGTGCGGGGCGCCACGCTGATTGGCGACGGCCCCACCGTGCTGACCAACGTCACCGCCGTGGGCAACGACCTGTTGCTCGATCCGGGCATCGGAACCTGCGGCAAGGACGGCCAGAGCGTTCCGGTGGGCGTGGGCATCCCCACCATCAAAATCAGCCGGCTGACGGTGGGCGGAACCGCCTCTCGCGGGATGCAGTCGTTTACTTAGCGCCGCCCCGGGCAGCCCGCGACCCATCGCAAAGCAAAACCCTGAGACTTCTATGGCACAACTAGACCTCGAACAAATAGCAAAAGACCTGGTGGACAAGGCAACCGCCGCCGGAGCCAGCAGCGCCGACGTGGTGGCGCTGGAAGGCGAAGAATTTTCCACGGCGCTGCGGCTGGGCAAGATCGAAAAGCTGAAGGAAGCGTCTTCCAAGGGACTGGGGCTGCGCGTCTTTATCGGCACGCAGAGCGCTTCCGCCTATTCCAGCGACTTCTCGCCTGCGTCGCTCAAAACGCTGGTGGAGCGGACGCTGGAAATGGCGCGCGAAACTTCCGAGGATCCGGCCAGCAGCCTTCCCGACCCCGCGCTGCTGGGCCGCTACGATGGCGACCTCGAACTCTACTGCCCCGACGTCGCGGCGCTCTCGCACCGAAGAACGCATTGCCTGGGCGCGCCGGGCGGAAGCGGCGGCGATGGCCACCGATCCCCGCATCCGCAACTCCGAGGGCGCGTGGTACGAATCAAACGTGGGCACCAAGGTTTACGCCAGCTCGGCGGGATTTGTGGGCAGCTACCGCGGCTCCTACGGCTCGGTGGCGGTTTCGCCCATCGCCCAGGCTGAACCCGGCGGCCCCATGGAGCGCGACTACTGGTATTCGGTGGCGCGGAGCGTGGCGGCGCTGGAGAAGCCGGAAGCCGTGGGACAAAAGGCTGCCGTGCGAGCATTGCGCCGGCTGGGCGCGCGTAAAATTTCAACCCGGCAGGTTCCGGTGGTGTTTGATTCTGAAACCGCCTCGTCGCTGGTGGGCCACATCTTTGGCGCCGTGCGCGGCGACGCCATCTACCGCAAAGCCAGCTTCCTGATGGACAAGCTGGGCAGGCAGGTGGCCGGCGAAAACGTGACGGTGCTCGACGACGGCCTGCGGCCGGGCGGATTCGGCTCGCGCCCCTTTGACGACGAGGGCATTCCGGCCTCCACCACCACGGTGATCGAACGCGGCGTTCTGAAAAGTTATCTGTTGAACTCTTACGCCGCCAACAAGCTGGGCCTGAAAACCACCGGCAACGCCTCGCGAGGATTGGCGGGTGCGCCCAGCGTCGGCCCCAAAAATCTTTATCTCCAGCCCGGCGAGCATTCCGCCGAAGAGATCATCCGCTCGGTGAAAGACGGCTTCTACGTGACGGAGCTGATCGGTTTTGGGGTGAACGTGGTGACGGGCGACTACTCGCGCGGCGCCGCCGGTCTGTGGATTGAAAACGGCGAGCTGGCCTATCCCGTGCACGAAGTCACCATCGGCGGCAGCCTGCAGGAGATGCTGAATCACGTGGAAATGATCGGCAACGACCTGGAGTTCCGGCGCAGCGTGACCTCACCTACGCTGCGGGTGGGCGGCCTGACGGTCGCGGGAGCCTAGACCGAACTATTCTGGAACCAGCTCCCCCTTGCGGGGCCGCAACAGGGGAGAAAGGGCACGACTTTAGTCGTGCCGAAGAGGCAGCTCGAAGGAGGCGGCTTTAGCCGCTGGAAGTTTCGACGCCATGAGCACTCCGTTCAGGGGCTGAAGAGTCTGTGTGGAAACTCTCTTCGCCGTGCAAAAAGCCTATTCATGTGGCGGGGTTGACAGGGCTTTGAGATTTTTGGCTATCCCGAGGTTCGATTTTCTCCTCGGGGGCCCGGTTCGCCGGCGTTCAGGCTGCCGGTCGGGCGCTCCAAAGCCGCGTCAGGTTGTACGCGGTAGCGGCCAGCGCCACTTCCACCGCTGCTTTCTCCAATCCCCGCCGCCGGAACTGCTTCAGACCCCGTTGTTCTTTCAGCACTCCGAACACTGGTTCAATCAGCGCTTTGCGCCGCCCGTAAATCGCCCTTCCCGCCTGGCCGCGCAATTTACGCCGCATCTGACGGTGCACCGGGTCCGTAGCCCGGCACCGCAATCGCCCACCCCGGTTCAGCATCCGCGCCAGATTCGAATCCGGCACGTAAGCATCAATCTTCTGTTGCTCCAAAACTTTCAAATCCGCGAGCACAAAAAAGCCACTGTCCGCGCTGACCCGTCCCGGCGATTCTCCGCAGCGCCGCTTCACCGCTTCCACCACCGGAACCAGCAAGCCGTTGTCCGTGGCCTTCTGGCTCACCCGCTGTTCCACAATCAGGTGGTCCTCACTGGCCGCCATCGTCACCGTATAGCCCAGCACGTACCCTCGCCGCTCCTTCAGAAACCGGCTCTGGGGATCGGTCAGCGACCGCCGTTTCAGCCCGCTCTTTTTCAGTTGCTCCAGACGCCCCGGAATCCCCGCCAGCTTCTCCTCCAGCCGCCGCCGCTCCTCGCCGCCCAATTCCAGCCCCGGCGTCTCGTTCGGGTCTTCGGCCGCGCACGCCTGCTGCCAGCGCCGTATCTGCCGCCGCACCCGCAACCGCTCGGCCCGCAGCTTCTCCACGCTGTCGGTCCGATTCGGCGAGGCATTCGCCTTCACCCGCGTCGAGTCAACGGCCACGTGTCCCAGCCGACCCAGCCCCGCTTCCCGCGCCAACTCCACCACCTGCGTGAACAGATCGTTCAACCCCTTCGGGTGCCGCCGCCGAAACTCGTTCAGCGTCCAGTAATCCGGCTGCGCCCCTCCCGCCAGATACCGGAACCCCAGGTCCTCCCGCACCCGCTGCTCCAGCCGTCGCGACGACGTCACCCCCAGCGCATACGCGTACAACCACACGCTCACCATCAGCGCCGGATGATACGCCGGCCGCCCTTCCTCCTCATAGTCCGCTTCAAACGCCCGCAGATCCAGACGCTCCACCACCTCCCGCATGAAGAAACACAGGTGCTCTTCCCCCAGCACCCCGCGCACATCGGGCGGCAACAAATATCCTTGATCCGGACTGTAAGTTTGAAATTTCATCGCGGCCTCCTCTCCGCATTATACAGACCTGTCAATGAACCAGTTTTCACACAGACTCTGAAGCCCCGATAGGAGCTTTTGAGGCGTCCCAGCGGCACGACTGAAGTCGTGCCCTTTCACGAAGCCCTACTGCGTCATGAATAATCCGGCAGGGCCGCCGGTCTGCGAGGGCAACCCGGAACCGTGGCATAATACAGGCGTATGCGCAGGAACCCTCGCTCAACTTCAGCTTCCTTGTGTGGAAATCCACGGCTGCTCAGTCTGGTTGCATCAGCTCTGGGCCTGGCTCTTGTTGCCGCGGCCCTGGCAGGATGCGGCGGCGGCCCACCAAAGCAAGGCGCAACATCCGCTCACACGCCGGATGAAGCGGCGTATCTCCAGAACATTCGGGTCACCTCCGGGCGGGTGGAAGCCGCGCAGAACTTTCTGAAGCACACCGTGACCACCGTGCACGGCACAGTGACCAACAACGGCGGGAAGGCCGTCCGCTATCTTGAAATCAGCCTGACGTTTTCGGACATCGAAGGGAAGCCCATCCAGCAGAAAACAGCCACCCCCATCAGCGGAAGCACCCCGCCCCTGAAGCCCGGTGAAACCCGGCCTTTCGAGTTGTCATTTGACCAGGTGCCCGCTATGTGGAACCAGGCGGTGCCGCGGATCGTGCCGGTGCGCGTTATGCTTGGCGGGGAGTAGAGTTCCCTGCCCCATGGCAGCGCGTTCCAGGCTGACGCCCGGCCCTGCAAACTCCAATCCATCTGATGCTCAATCAGCGCCCGACTTCCAGGCGCGCGACCAGCGGTTCCGGCAGTCCCGCTTCGCGCATCTTCTTCTGGGTTTTCGCCAGGTCGTAGGGTGTGCGGTAGAAGTCCACCCGCTCCTGGTCGAGATCGAGAATGGCGAAAGCCGCGCGGGGGTCGCCGTCGCGGGGCTGGCCGATGGAACCGGGGTTGAGAAGAAATCGAGCGTCCTCCTGGAAGGCGACGCCGGCAGGTTGATCAACCTTGATGGGGGGCATAGAGACGGGCTGAAGCCGCTTGTCCGCGGTGAGCTTAAAGCCGCCCTGTTGGTGACTGTGCCCGAAAAAGACCAGCGGCGCCTCCGCCGACTGGAAAGCCTGGACGGCGCCGAGCGAATCAAAGATGTATTCATCCTCGTCGAAAGGCGAACCGTGAACCAGCTCGATGCCGTCAATCCGGACGGGTCCGTGGGGCAGCTTGCGCAGAAACTCAAGGTGCTCGGGCGTCAACCGGGCGCGGGTCCACTCCGTGGCGGCGCGAGCCAGGAAGTTGAAGTCTTCGGCGTCCGTCAGCCCGCAGCAGGCCTTGTCATGATTGCCGCGCACAATCACTTTGGCGAGCGGCTGCATGCGGCTGATCACCGCGTTGGGGTCGGGACCGTAACCCACCAGGTCGCCCAGACACAAAACCTCGTCGTATTTACCCTCGGCCAGCGCAAGGCACTTTTCGAGCGCCTCGAGGTTCGAATGGATGTCGCTCAGAATCAGGTAACGCAACCCAGCCTCCAACTTCCTGATTATAACCTTGGGTTCAACCGTGATGTTGGCTAGTCATATTCATCGGCCTGCTGGGCGGCTGCCGATACGCCGGCAGCGAGCCACACCCACGTCACCGGCCATTGGCCTGTCCCAGGCACAGCGTCCCACCCCCCTGCGATGGAGTTCCCGTAAGGATACAATAAAGGCGCCCCTCTTCAACCCGCTTTTTCAAATCCGCCCGGGGCCGGCGGACTGCTGTGGACCTCGGAAACCCCCTGGCAGAGAAGCGGATGCTGGTCTCCATAGATGTGGATTGCGCCCGGGGCGGGTCCCTTGTTATGTTAGCGTCGGAGGTCACCATGCTCGCAACTCTTCTTGTTTTCGCATTGTCGATCAGCGCTTCACAGGCTGATACCCAGGCGCGTGACGCCAGTGCCATCACGGCGGCAAAAAACACCAGCGTGCACAGGCTGGATTCGTCATTACCGGACAAGGCGCTGGCCAAATGGCTGCAAGGCGTGGTTGGACATCAGACCCCCATCACCTGGGAAGTGAACGACTGCGGCGAGCAGACGGGAAATCCGGAGGTGGACAAAGGCCGGGACTTCCCCATCTGCGTTGAGGCGCAGGCTACTCTTCAGCAAAAAAGCAAGTTGTCTGTTTCCGTTAGCGTGGGCACGCTCAACACGGGAGTTCGGGCCGCCGCAGTCAGGTTTGCCTATGCGGTGATCGTTGGGCCGGACGGCTCGACGAGATCGATCAGGAAACTATCGCAGGTGCCTGCAGCAATCAAGGCGGCTCCATAGCAGCCGGCCGGCGGCCGCATTCTTCAGCTAATGGTCGGCGCGGCCTCTTCAGATCCAAGGGCAAAATCGATTGATTTCAACCGTGCCGCATTGTATCTTTACGGGCTGGGGTATCCATTTTAATCATTCCGGATGCAGACGATGCATCCGTGCGCGGCCGGTGAGCTGAAGCCCGGCTGAGGAGGAAATGTATGTCAACATCACCGCACCCGGCGGCGGGAGCGCCGAACCCGGGTGTCGTTTTTGAAACATTGATGGCCTATCAGCGCACCGCGGCGCTTCGCGCGGCCATCGAGCTTGACTTGTTCCGTGCCATCGGCGAAGGGCCGGGCGACGTTCAGTCGCTGGCCAAAAAATGTTCGGCATCGGAACGCGGCATTCGTATTCTTTGCGATTATCTGGTCATCATCGGCATCCTCAGCAAGGACGATGGCCATTACCATCACACGCCCAGCAGCGCGGCTTTTCTTGATCCGCGCTCGCCGGCATGCCTGGCCGCAACGGCGCGGTTTCTGGGCAATCCTGCGCTTCATGAACCCTACGAGCATCTGGCCGAGATTGTCCGGAGAGGCACCACGGTGCTGCCCGGGCAAGGGTCCGTCGAGCCGGAAAACCCCATCTGGGTGGAATTCGCACACAGCATGGCGCCCATGATGGCGACCATGGCCGCGCCGCTCGGTTCCCTTGCCATGGATGGACACAACGGCCCCGCCAGGGTGCTCGACATCGCCGCAGGGCACGGCCTGTTCGGCATTGAGGTGGCCAAACAGAATCCCCAGGCCGAGATTGTGGCGGTTGACTGGGCGCCCGTTCTGGAAGTGGCGCACTCGAACGCCGAGAAGGCCGGCGTGTCCGACCGCTGGACCCGGCTGCCCGGCAGCGCCTTTGAAGTGGAATACGGCGGGCCTTATGACGCCGTCCTGCTCACCAACTTCCTGCACCACTTTGACCCGCCCACCAACGTGGGATTGCTGAAGAAAGTGCACGCGGCGCTGAAGCCCGGCGGCCGCGCCGCAACGCTTGAATTCGTGCCCAATGAAGACCGCGTGTCGCCGCCCATGTCCGCTTCGTTCAGCATGACCATGCTGGCCAGCACACCCTCAGGCGACGCCTACACCTTCCGCGAGCTGGAAGGAATGTACCGCGACGCCGGCTTCACAAATATAACCGCGCACCCCATTGCCCCATCACCGCACACCGTGGTGGTGGGACGGAAGTAAGCCGCCAAATGGCCTGACAAGAAGTCAGCCGCATTGCGCAAAGGCCCGGTGCGTTGATATCGCATCGGGCCTTTGGTGCGTTTCGGCGGCGGGCATTGTCCGGAACAGGTAGCGGCGAGTTTACCTCGCCAGGTATCATCCGGGACAGGGCCTCGCCACGTGGCGGCGTAAAGCCGCCGCTACAGGGTCTTCTCTCCCGCCGCCGCCCTCCTTGCGGGTTTTTGAGCGGATATGATAGCTTCAATAGGTTCAAGACATCGCAGGATTTCGGGCTGAGCAGGCGGCTTTATGATTGCAAGTTACAAAGGCGTTTTCCCCCGCATCGCGGAATCGGCGTTTATTGCCGCGAGCGCCGATCTGATCGGCGATGTGGAAATCCACCAGGACGTCAGCATCTGGTACCAGGTGGTGCTGCGCGGCGATATCGGCCCCATCCAGGTGGGAAGGCACAGCAACATCCAGGACGGCTCCGTGCTGCACAGCGTGACCGGAGTTCCGGTGAACGTGGGCGAATGGGTGACGGTGGGGCACCGCGCCATCCTGCACGGCTGCACCGTTGAAGACCATTGCCTCGTCGGCATGGGCGCCATCGTGCTGAACGGCGCCCGCGTGGGTGAAGGCTCCATTGTGGCCGCCGGCGCCCTGGTGCTGGAAGATACGGTGATTCCGCCCGGCAGCCTTTACGTAGGCGTGCCCGCAAAACTGCGGCGAAAGCTCAACGACGAAGACCGGGCTTTCATCGACGCCCACGCCGGACATTACCTGGAATACAAGGAAATCTATCGGGCCGAAGCCGGCAAAAAGACAACGCCCTGACCCGGTGAGGCAAGGCCGGAAGAAAGCAGCCCAATACACTTCGGAAACCAAATCAGCGTGTCCAGAAAAAACGAACTGATCCAATCCGTGAAAGGTACGCGTGACCTGCTGCCCGCCGAAACGCCGCTGTGGCAGCGTGTGGAAGATGAAGCTCGCAAAGTTTTTGCGGCTTACAACTTCCGCGAAATCCGCACCCCTGTGCTCGAACAGACCGCGCTGTTTACCCGCAGCGTGGGCTTTGATACGGACATCGTGTCAAAAGAAATGTTTACCTTCGACGACCGCGACAGCGGATCGCTGACGCTGCGCCCGGAGGCCACGGCTTCCGTGGTGCGCGCCTACATCGAGCACAGCCTTTATAACGAGCCGGGCATCCAGAAGCTTTATTACTTCGGCCCCATGTTCCGGCGCGAGCGGCCGCAGAAGGGGCGCTACCGGCAGTTCTACCAGATCGGCGCGGAGGTGCTGGGCTCGGAGCACCCCTCCATCGACGCGGAAGTGCTGGAGATGCTGGTGCTGCTGCTGGAGCGGCTGGAGTTGACCGAATTCAGGCTGCTGGTCAATTCCGTCGGCTGCTCCAAGTGCCGGCCTGAGTATCTGAAGGTCCTGCGGAAGGCGCTCGACGAAGTGAAGGGCCGCCTCTGCGAGGATTGCCAGCGGCGCGCCAACTCCAATCCGCTGCGCGTGCTGGACTGCAAGGTGGAGGCCGACCAGCCCATCATCGAAGAGCTGCCCAAAATCATCGACCACCTGTGCCCGGAATGCCGGCAGCACTTCGAGTCCGTCACCCTGGATCTGAAGCAGCGCGGCGTCGCCTTTGAAATTGTTCCGCGCCTGGTGCGCGGGCTCGATTACTACACGCGGACGACGTTTGAAATCACCAGCGGACTGCTGGGCGCGCAAAACGCCCTGCTCGGCGGCGGCCGCTACGACGGCCTGAGTGAAATGCTGTGCGGGCCGCCCACCCCGGGGTTTGGATTTGCGATCGGCCAGGACCGCCTGGTGCTGACCGTGGAAGCCACTGGGGCGCTGAAGCCCCGCCAGCCGCTTGCCGTTTACGTGGCCTGGATGGGCGAAACCACGCGCGAAGCGGCCACACTGCTGGCCCGCCAGTTGCGTCGCGAGGGGATTGGCACGGAAATCAGTTATCAACCCATCAAGCTGAAAAAGGCCATGGGCGCCGCCAGCAAACTCGAAGTCCCATACACCATCATCGTCGGCGAGGAAGAGGTTGCCAGCGGAAACTATCAGGTCAAAGACATGCAGACCGGCGAACAACAAAGCGTCAGCGCGGCGGAAATCGCCGGCTTCCTGAAAGAAAAGTTGCATCTCTCTGCGACCTCTGCGTCTCTGCGGTGAGTGAGCGGCATGCGCCGTCCCGCAAGGCGGAAGTGGCGCTTCATCTACAAACCATGACGGAAAGGTAATCCACTTTGGCACTCGATTTACTTGGCGACCGGCGAAGAACCCACCATTGCGGCGAATTGCGAAAAGCTCACACCGGCCAGAAAATTTTTCTGGCGGGCTGGGTGGCGCGGCGGCGCGATCTGGGCAACCTGATTTTTCTCGACCTGCGCGACCACACCGGCCTGGTGCAGGTGGTGGTGAACGCGGAATCGAGCCCCGAGGCCCACGCCAAGGCCGAGCAGATTCGAAGTGAATTCGTGGTGGGCGTGGAAGGCGAGGTGGTGCTGCGCGCTCCCGAAACCGCGAACAGGCAGATTGCGACCGGCGAAGTGGAAGTGAAAGCTGCAACGCTGCTGCTGCTGAACGAAGCCAAAACGCCTCCCTTCCCCATTGAAGACGAAACGCGCACCTCCGAGGACACACGACTACGCTACAGATATCTCGACCTGCGCCGCGCCCGCATGCAGCGCAACATCCGCCTGCGCCACCAGGTTTGCCTGGAAACTCGCGAGCACATGGGCGGGCACGGCTTTATCGAAATCGAAACGCCTTTTATGACCCGCTCAACCCCCGAAGGCGCCCGCGACTATCTGGTTCCCAGCCGCGTCCGCCAGGGACACTTTTACGCCCTGCCGCAGTCGCCGCAGCTCTTCAAGCAGCTTTTGATGATCGGCGGCTTCGACCGCTATTTCCAGATTGTCCGCTGCTTCCGCGATGAGGACCTGCGCGCCGACCGCCAGCCGGAATTTACCCAGATCGACGTGGAGATGTCGTTTCCGACGCGCGAGGAACTGTTTGGGATCATCGAAAGCCTGATGCAGAAGCTGCTGGCGCTGGTGGACGTCAAGGTCGACCTTCCCTTCGCGCGATTGAGCTACGACACGGCGATGCAGAAGTACGGCTCCGACAAGCCCGACCTGCGCTTTGGCCTGGAATGGAAAAAGCTGAACCTGCCCGACGGCAGGCTGAACGCGGTGAAAGGTTTTCAGGTGGCCAAGGCGTTGCGCGTTCCCGGGGCCGCGGCAAAAATCTCCCGCAGCCAGTTTGACCGCTACCAGGAAACGCTGAAACAGTTGGGAGCCGCAAACGCCGCCTACCTCACCGTGACGGACGCAGGCATCCAGTCGCGAATGAGCAAGGCGCTGGGCGATGACGGGCTCCAGGCCATTGCGGCGGACATGGAAGCCCAGGCCGGCGACCTGGTGGTTCTGCTGGGAGCTGAATCGGACGCCGCCGAAAACCTGCGCGGGCTCGGCCAGGCTTCGGGCTGGCTGCGCCTGGAACTCGCCAACAAGTTTGAGCTGATCCAGCCCGGCCTCTGGAAATTTGCGTGGGTTGTCGACTTCCCCATGTTCGATTACGACAAAAACGAGAAGCGCTATGCGGCCATGCACCATCCGTTCACCTCGCCGCGGGAAGAAGACCTGGACAAGCTGGAATCGGACCCGGCCAATGTTAAGGCGCTGGCCTACGACCTGGTGCTGAACGGCAGCGAGATCGGCGGCGGCTCGATTCGTATGCACCGCCCCGATATCCAGAAACGCGTTTTCCGCGTGCTGGGCCTGAGCGATGAAAAAGCCCGGGAGCGGTTCGGCTTCTTTATGGACGCGCTCGAATACGGAGCGCCGCCCCACGGCGGCATCGCGCTGGGCGTGGACCGCATCGTCGCCCTGCTGGCCGGCGAATCGAGCATCCGTGAGGTGATCGCATTCCCCAAAACCGCCAGCGCCACCGACCTGATGTGCGACGCCCCCGCAACCGTCGACCCCGAACAGCTCACCGAGCTGGGGCTGAAGATCGTCAAGCTTTGAACTTCCAGGCTTCAGGGGCTGAAGCCCCTGAAGATGAAGGATCACAACAGCCGAAACAAAAGGTCTAAGGCTCCCATTTAAGGTCTCTCCATGTCTGTGATTCGCATTCTACCCGAAGCCATCGCCAACAAGATTGCGGCGGGCGAAGTGGTTGAGCGGCCGGCTTCGGTGGCCAAGGAGCTGGTGGAAAACTCCATTGACGCCGGGGCGAATGCGGTTGAAGTTCGCGTGGAGAGCGGCGGCAAGCGGCTGATCCGGGTGGCCGACGACGGCTGCGGCATGACGCGCGACGACGCCCTGCTGGCTTTCGAGCGCCACGCCACCAGCAAGATCTCCTCCGCCGAAGACCTGGATGAGATTGCCACGCTGGGGTTTCGCGGCGAGGCCCTGCCCTCCATCGCCGCCGTCTCGCGCCTGACGCTTGAGACCCGCCATGCTTCGGAAGAAACGGGCACGCGCATGGAATTTGCCGGAGGCAGCCTGCGCGACGTCAGGGACATCGCCCGGCCCTGCGGCACCACGCTGGAGGTCGCAAACTTGTTTTACAACGTCCCGGCGCGCCGCAAGTTCCTGCGGACGGAATCCACCGAGCTGGGCCACATTGCCAGCATGGTGACGCACTATGCGCTGGCGCATCCTGACAAAGCGTTCCGGCTGGAATCGGTTTCGAACGAAATCCTGAAGGTCTCTCCGGTCACAAGCCACCGCGAGCGCATCTACCAGGTGATGGGCGGGAAGATGCTGGAGCAACTGGTGGAGTTCGGGCCGGTGGAGCGGCCGTTGCTGCCCGCTTCCGCCACTCTGAACCTTGATGAGGAAGCGGAGCCGAACGCCGAAGCTGAGGCGCCGCCGGTTTTCAGGATTTCCGGTTTCGTCTCGCGCCCGGAAGTCCACAAGCTGAACCGCAACCAGATTTATTTCTTTGTCAGCCGGCGGCTCATCCGCGACCGCCTGGCGCTGCACGCGCTCCATGAAGCGTATCGCAACATTCTGCCGGCGGGCATCTTTCCGGTGGCGATGATCTTTCTGGATATGCCGCCGGGCGAAGTGGACGTGAACGTCCATCCCTCCAAAGCCGAGGTGCGCTTCCGCCACTCGTCATTTGTGCACGACCTGATTCGGGATTCGGTGCTGCAGGCGCTGATGGCTTCGCGGCCCGTGGCGGCGTTTCCCATGCCCAAACGCCCGGACACGGACGCGCAAGGAGGTCCATCTTACGGCGACCCGGTCCATCCCGCCGCGCCACAGACGCAGCGCAACTGGACGCCTCCGGCCGGGCCGCGCGACTGGGCTCCGCCGGCAACGCCGCGGGATACATTTGCGCCTGCTCCCGGTAAAGGCTTTCAGCTTTCGGCACCCCGGCCGGCGCCTGCGCCCGGAAATCTGCCGCTGGCGGAAGCGGCGCTGGGCCTCTACGCTCCACCCGAGCCCGCATCCTGCCCGGCTGGTTACGCCGACCCCGGTGTTCAGGAAAACCGTACCGGCGAGCTGCCCTCGGACCTCTTGCCGCTGGGCCAGGTGCGGTCCAGCTTTATCATTGCCGCCAACCCGGAAGGGCTGTGGATTATCGACCAGCACGTGGCGCACGAGCGCGTCCTGTTTGAGCAGCACCTGCGCCGCCGCCAGGACAGCGCCGTTGAGGGGCAGCGGCTGCTGATCCCCATTGTGGCCGACCTGCAGCCCCAGCAGCGCGTGATCTACGAAAGCATCGCCGAAGAACTGGCCGCCCATGGATTTGAGGTGGAACCGTTTGGCCAGGGCAGCGTGGCCGTGAAAGCCGCGCCGGCCGACATTGAGGCCAACGACGTGGAAAAACTGGTGCGCGAAATTCTGGACGGCGTGGGGCGCGAAGCGCGGGCGCTCTCGCTCGACGAGCTGCGGCGCAGCATTGCGGCCACCGTGGCCTGCCACGCGGCCATCAAGGTGAACATGCCGCTCGATCAGGAAAAAATGTCATGGCTGCTTCTGGAGCTGAGCAGGACGGAGTGTCCCATGACCTGCCCGCACGGACGTCCCATCGTCCTGCGCTACGACATGAAGGAAATCCAGAAAGCTTTTAAAAGGATTTAGTTTTCAGCTTTCAGCAGTCAGCTATCAGCTATCAGCTTTCAGCCGCAACCTATGCGCATTTTGCGCGAAGGTGGAGGGCCGAGCGTAAAGAGCAGGGCTTCAGTTATACTCTCCGCGGAAGGCTCGAAAGTTGCCAAAGATTCAAAGCAGGGCATTGCGCTGAAAGCTGACGGCTGATCGCTGACGGCTTCGAACCAACATGACCGACCCTCTCATCATTGCGATTGACGGCCCGGCCGGCGCGGGCAAAAGCACCGTGGCGCAGATGCTGGCCCGGCGGCTGGGGCTGGCCTACGTGGACAGCGGAGCCACCTACCGCGCCGCGGCGCTGAAGGTGCTGGAATCCGGGGTGGCGCTTGAGGATGAAGAGGCCGTCGTCCGCGTTGTGGGCTCAGCGGAGATCGGCTTTGTGCCCGGCCATCCGCAGCCCCAGGTGCTGCTGGACGGCAAAGACGTCACCGCGGAGATTCGCGCCCTGGAAGTGACCCGGGCCGCCTCCCGCGTCTCACAACTGCCGGCCGTGCGCCTGAAGCTGATTGCCCTGCAACGGTCGCTGCTGAAACCTCCGGGAGTGGTGATGGAAGGCCGCGACATCGGAACCGTGGTGTTTCCCGGGGCGCCGCTCAAAATCTTTCTTAAGGCGGACCCGGAAGAGCGGGCACGGCGAAGGGTGCAACAAAACGAGCAGCAGGGCCGGCCGTCTTCAATGGAAGAAATTCTGTCTGAAATTTCCAAGCCGCGATCAGCGGGACGCCGAAAGGCAGGCATCGCCGCTGGTGGCCGCCAAAGACGCCGCCATCATTGACGCCACCCGCCTTTCGGCTGAAGAAGTTGTAAAGAAAATCCTGGAACTCGCGCGCGACAAAGGGTTGCTGTAGCGGCGCTAAGCACGTGGCATGAACCGCCGCGCGACAGCGCACGCGCCAGATGTCGGCGCGGATAGGCCACTCAAGGACCGCGGCAGGAGGCTACGGAAAGTAGCGATAGACTTCCCGCCGATGAAGGACCCGCACGAACGTGACCGTGTCCTTCTCGATAATCAGGCCGATCCTGTAGTCTCCCAGGCGAATGCGGTAATAATCTCCCCGGGCCTGCAGCTTCTTAAGGCCGGGCACGCCAGCAAGACTTTCCGCCATTTCTATGCTTTCAATGATTGTTCGGATTCGGTTGAGTAATGACCGGTTCTGAATGGCACGAAGGTCTCGGGCGAAGCTTGCCCGGTAGGTGACCTTCAACGACGGGTCTCGAGAATGGAGAAGATTTGTTTTCGAGACGCCTTCCCGGTGCGCCGGCCCTCTTCAATCGCGCGGGCCAGGGCGGCGTTCTCGACCGCCTCTTCGACGATTTCTCGCAGGAGATCCTTGCGCTCGTCGAGCACTTCACTCAGCGCTTCCTTGAAAACGCGCTTGAGTTCCTTGTCCTTTGTCAGCGATTGAGCCATATGACTCCCCAACCACCACATTGTAGCCGATGGCAAGGGCGCCTGGCAGGGCTTCCCTGCACGGCGACCTGTGAGCGCCGGCTTTTCAGCCAATAGCCGGCGGAGATACGCCGGGGTTACTGCCTTCCGCCGTTTGACATGGAAGCCAGGAACTCCGCGTTCGTTTTGGCCTTGGAAAGCTTGTCGATGATCAGTTCCATCGACTCCACCGGCGACAGAGGGTTCAGCACTTTGCGCAGCACCCAGATGCGGTTGAGTTCGTCCTTCGGCACCAGCAGTTCTTCCTTCCGGGTGCCCGACTTGTTGATTTCGATGGCCGGGAAGACGCGCTTGTCCACCAGCTTGCGGTCCAGGTGAACTTCCATGTTGCCGGTGCCCTTGAACTCTTCAAAGATCACGTCATCCATGCGGCTGCCGGTATCGATGAGGGCGGTGGCGATGATGGTGAGGCTGCCCCCTTCCTCGATGTTGCGGGCCGAACCGAAAAACCGCTTGGGCCGCTGCAGGGCGTTCGAATCAACGCCGCCGGAAAGCACCTTGCCCGAAGGCGGCACCACCGTGTTGTAGGCGCGCGCCAGGCGCGTGATGGAATCGAGCAGAATGACCACATCGCGCTTGTGCTCCACCAGACGCTTGGCCTTTTCAATCACCATCTCGGCCACCTGGACGTGGCGGGCCGCGGGCTCGTCGAAGGTGGAACTGATGACTTCACCTTCCACGGTCCGCTGCATGTCGGTCACTTCTTCCGGCCGCTCGTCAATCAGCAGAACAATCAGCGTGACTTCCGGATGGTTCGTCGTGATGGAATTGGCGATGGCCTGCAGCAGCATGGTCTTGCCGGTACGCGGCGGCGAGACGATCAGGCCGCGCTGTCCCTTTCCGATGGGAGTCAGCAGGTCGAGCACGCGCCCTGAAACGTTCTCTTTCCCGGTCTCCAGCCGCAGCCGCTCCTCCGGATAGAGCGGGGTGAGGTTGTCAAAGAAGATCTTGTTGCGCGCCTCGTCCGGGGGCTCAAAGTTGATGGCCTCCACCTTGATCAGGGCAAAATAGCGCTCGCCTTCCTTGGGCGGGCGGATCTGGCCGGAGACGGTGTCGCCGGTGCGCAGGTCAAACTTTCGAATCTGCGAGGGTGACACGTAGATGTCATCCGGGCCCGGCAGATAGTTGTAGTCGGGCGCGCGCAGGAAGCCAAAGCCATCCGGCAGGCATTCCAGCACTCCCTCTGAAAAGATGAGCCCGGCCTTCTCGGTCTGCGCCTGGAGGATCTTGAAGATCAGCTCCTGTTTGCGCATGCCGGTGGCCCCGACAACTCCCAGGTCTTTGGCCACCTGGGTGAGCGTGGCAATGTTCATTTCCTTCAGCTTGGCAATATCGAGGATTTCGCTACCCTTGAGTTCCTCGATCTTCTCTTCCTGCACATCAATTGGCTTTTCTTCCTGTTTTTTGGACGGCATGTTACTCTCTCAATTCAGTTTAGTTTAGTACCCTGTACCAGAATTTTCGCTGCAGGACCCGAATCAACCCGCCGGTCTGATTTTCCTTGATGATCCCAGAATGTGAGTGGGGCGGCTCATCCAGACAAGTCAGCAGAATTCCGAACCGTATAGTCCCCGGCAGTAGTTTTGAGATTTATCAATCCGAGTTGGCTTGAATTGATGTTACTATACTGATGCAGCGAGAAAAACTCAATTCCCATCCTGGGTGAGCCTGCAATTCCAAGGCAATTCCAGCAGGTTCCGGGCCGGGATGCTTTTCGATCTCCACCGCCGTTCCCTTCATCCAGCGGCGTCATTTCCGGCCACGGGGGGCGGTTTCGTCACTCCGGCCCTCGCCGGGTGGAACCCCTTCAATTCGTCAGAGACTCGCGGTCCGATTCGATGGATGACTCAAGCCTCCGGGCCTCCTCGGGCTCCGTTGCCAGAGCGGCAAGCCCTTCGATCTTCCGTTCCAGCGCCAGGTCCAGCACTTCATCCATCGTCTCGACAAACCGGATGGCCAGGTCCTCCTGTATGTTCTCCGGGATCTCGGAAAGGTCCTTCTCGTTATCACGCGGCAGCAGCACCGTGCGGATGCCGGCGCGATGGGCCCCCAGGATTTTCTCCTTCACTCCGCCGATCGGCAGCACCTTGCCCCGCAGGGTAATTTCGCCGGTCATAGCGATGTCACGGTTCACGGAAATCTTGGTGAGGGCGCTCACCATGGCGGTCGCCAGGGTGATACCCGCCGAAGGCCCGTCTTTGGGGATGGCCCCTTCGGGAATGTGGATGTGAATATCCACGCGGCGGTAGAAGTCCGCCGGCAGTCCCAGCCGCGCCAGCCCTGGAGCGCACGTAACTGAGCGCCGCCTGGGCGGATTCCTGCATCACGTCGCCCAGTTTGCCGGTCAGGGTCAGTTTGCCCTTGCCGGTCATCACGGTGGCCTCGATATTCAGAATCTGGCCGCCCACCTCGGTCCACGCCAGGCCGGTGGCCAGTCCCACCTCATTCTTCTCTTCGGCCTTGGTGTCGCGAAACTTGATGACGCCCAGGTATTCGCGAAGGTCGTCCTGCTTCACCGCAATCTTAAGGTCGCGGCCTTCCTGCACCACCTTCCGCGCAACCTTGCGGCTGATGTTGGCGATTTCGCGCTCCAGGTTGCGGACGCCGGCCTCCCGCGTGTAGTTGCGGATGACGCCGACAATGGCGTCGTCGTCAAACTTCAGGTTCTCGGCTTTCAGGCCGGTGGCTTCACGCTGTTTGGGCACCAGGAAGCGCTTGGCGATTTCCAGCTTTTCCAGTTCCGTATAACCGGAAAGGCGCAGGACCTCCATCCTGTCCTGGAGCGGCTGCGGGATGGTGTGGATCACGTTCGCCGTGGTGATAAAGAAAACCTTGGAAAGGTCGTATTCCACGTCCAGGTAATGGTCCGTAAAGGAATCGTTCTGCTCGGGATCCAGAACTTCCAGCAGGGCCGCGGAGGGATCGCCGCGAAAGTCCATGCTCATCTTGTCCACTTCATCCAGCAGGAACACGGGATTGATCGTCCCGCCCTTCTTCATCATCTGCAGGATCTGGCCGGGCAGGGCGCCGATATACGTCCGGCGGTGGCCGCGGATCTCGGCTTCATCCCGCACGCCGCCGAGCGACAGCCGCACAAACTTTCTTCCCGTGGCGCGGGCGATGGAACGGCCCAGGGAGGTTTTCCCCACTCCGGGAGGGCCCACAAAGCAGAGGATGGAGCCGCGCGGAGTCTTCACCAGTTGCCGCACCGCCAGGAATTCCAGAATGCGTTCCTTGACCTTCTCGAGGCCATAATGGTCTTCGTTCAGGATCTTTTCAGCGCGCCGGATGTCCCGGATTTCCTTCGATTTCTTCTTCCAGGGCACGGCCAGCAGCCAGTCCAGGTAGTTGCGCGAGACGGTGGACTCGGCGGACATGGGAGGCATCAGATCCAGGCGCTTGATTTCGCCCATGGCCTTCTCATGGGCGTCTTTCGTCATGCCCGCGGCCTCGATCTTCTTCTTGAGCTCATCGAGTTCGTTCTTCTCGTTGCGCCCCAGCTCTTTCTGGATGGCCTTGATCTTTTCGTTCAGGTAATACTCGCGCTGGGCGCGTTCCATCTGCCGCTTGACGCGTCCCTGGATGGAACGGTCGACGTTCAGCTTCTCAATTTCGATGTCCAGAATGTCCGCCAGGCGGGTCAGGCGGTCCACCGGATCAAACAGCTCCAGCAGTTCCTGCTTTTCCTCGATGCTGATGCTGAGGTTGGCGGCCACCGTGTCGGTAAACTTGCTGATCTCTTCCACCTTGGCGGCGGCGATCATGGTCTCGTAATTCAGGCTTTGTGAAAGCTTCACATACTGCTCGAACAGCGAAATCACCCGCTGCACCAGCTGTTCCAGGCTGGGCGTGCTCACAATCCGGAAGGAAGCTGTCTTGACGCTGGCGCGGAAGTAGCCTTCCTCGCTGGTCACCTTCTGGATCTTCCCGCGCTCGCTGCCTTCCACCAGCACCTTGATGTTGCCGTCGGGCAGCTTCAGGCTCTGGATGATGTTGGCGATGGTCCCCACCTGGTAAATGTCATTGGGCTTGGGGTCGTCCACCGAGGCGTCGTGCTGGGTGGCCAGAAAGATCTTCTTGTCGCCGGCCAGCGCCTCTTCCAGCGCCCGGATGGAGCTCTCCCGCCCCACCACGAAGGGGGTCATCATATAAGGAAAGATGACCACGTCACGAATGGGCATCATGGGCAGCATGCGGGTCTCACCTTTTTCCCGGCCTGAGAACATAGTAGAATCCATTAACTTGCCTTTTCGAATAGGGATGGGTCAAAAAGAATCTCGTGCTTCAGAACCATTTCCTCCGTCACCACAAACTCCCGGACGATGCGCTGGCTGGGTAAATGATACATCAGGTCCAGCATCAGGTCTTCCAGGATCATGCGAAGTCCCCTCGCTCCCAGCTTGCGCAGCAGGGCCTGGCTGGCCACCGCCATCAAGGCGCCCTCGGTGAACTTCAGCTTCACATTCTCATATTCAAACAGACGCTGGTACTGCCGCACAAGCGCATTCTTGGGCTCGGTCAGAATCTCCACCAGCGCCTCTTTGTCCAGATCTCCCAGAACGCTGATCACGGGGAGCCGCCCCACGAACTCCGGAATCAGGCCGTATTGAATCAGGTCAACCGGCTGCGCCTGCTCCAGCATCTCGATGTTCCGGCGTCCCGGCGGAGTCTCCTGCGCCTCCTCGGGACTGTGAAATCCCAGGGACTTCTTTCCGGTCCGCCGCTCAACAATTTTCTCCAGCCCCACAAACGCCCCGCCGCAGATGAACAGAACGTTGGTGGTGTCCACCGGAGTAAATTCCTGGTGCGGGTGCTTGCGGCCGCCCTGCGGCGGCACGTTGGCCACGGTCCCTTCCAGAATCTTCAGCAGGGCCTGCTGCACGCCCTCGCCCGAAACGTCGCGCGTGATGGACGGGTTTTCGTCCTTGCGCGACACCTTGTCAATTTCATCGATATAGATAATGCCCTGCTGCGCCCGCTGAACGTCGCCCTGCGCGCTCTGCAGCAGCTTCAGGATGATGTTTTCAACGTCCTCGCCCACGTAACCCGCTTCGGTCAGGGTGGTGGCGTCGACAATCGCAAAAGGAACTTCCAGCAGTCTCGCCAGAGTCTGGGCCAGCAGCGTCTTGCCGGTCCCGGTGGGCCCGATCAGCAGGATGTTGGACTTGGTCAGTTCAACATCGTTGCGCACCTTGGCCAGCATGATGCGCTTGTAATGGTTGTAAACCGCCACGGCCAGCTTCTTCTTGGCCTTGTCCTGGCCGATGACGTACTCGTCAAGAAATCGTTTCACTTCCGCCGGACGCGGCAGCTTGGCTTCCACCGTCGGCACGCGTTCGGACTGGTCTTCTTCCAGAATCGTGTTGCAGATGGCTACACATTCGTCACAGATATAAGCTCGGGGATGATCGCCGGGGGAAGAGATTAACTTACCGACTGCGTCCTGGGTTTTCTGACAAAATGAGCAACGAAGTATTTCTTCTGAAACTGTTCGTTTCAAGTAAGGTCGCCTCCGTTATTTGTGCTTCTCGATAATCTCATCAACGATGCCGTACTCCCTGGCCTGCTGGGCATCCATCCAGAAATCGCGTTCCACGTCGCGTTCGATCTTCTCCAGCGGCTGGCCGGTGTGCCTGGCCATAATTTCATTCAGCCCGGCCCGCACCCGCAGGATTTCGCGCGCATGAATATCAATATCGGTAGCCTGCCCGGACAAACCTCCCATGGTCGGCTGATGGATGAGGACTCTGGAGTTGGGCAGAGCAAAGCGCTTGCCGTGGGTGCCGGCTGAAAGCAGCAGGGCCGCCACGCTGGCCGCCTGCCCGATGCAGATGGTGGCCACGTCGGGCCGGATAAACTGCATGGTATCGTAAATCGCCATTCCTGCCGTCACCACGCCGCCGGGCGAATTGATGTAGAGGGAAACGTCCTTCTCCGGGTCTTCGGCTTCGAGGAAAAGTAACTGCGCCGTCACCAGATTGGCAACATTATCATCAATCGGGGTGCCAATGAAAATAATATTATCGCGCAGCAGCCGGGAATAAATGTCGTAGGCCCGCTCGCCACGGTTCGTCTGCTCAACCACCATTGGAATCAATGTCATCGCTGGTCCATTCATGCTCATCGGCGCTCCCTGCCCACTACCCCTCGGTTTTGTCCGGAACGTTTTCGGATTTTGGTTTGATCTTAGCGTGTTGATAGATGAGGTCGAGAGCCTTCTGATTGCGGAGCCTGCGTTCGATTATAGAAAGCTCCCCATCGCGTGTCAAGCGCGTTTTCAAGGCCGCAGGGGCTTCGTGCCGTTCCTGCGCAAGGTCCCGGATCAACTCGTCAACCTCTTCTTCCTTCACTTCGATGGCCTCGGCTTCCCCCACCTTCTCCAGGATCAGCGAGCCGCGGACGTCTTTTTCGGCCTCAGGCCTCGCATCTTCCCTCAGCCTCTGCCAGTCCAGGCCCACGGCCCGGGGATCCATACCCTGGGATACCAGCCGGTTCAGGAACCTTTCCAGCTTGCCGTCCACCTGTCCCTCTACCAGTGTATCAGGAACCGGAAAGCTATGGGCGGCTACCAACTGGTTCAAGAGGCCCTGCTTGGCCTCTGTCTCGGCTTCATACTTCTTGCGCGCGGCCAGGTTTTCAGAGACCCTGTCCCTCAGCTCGTCCATGGTTTTGAACTCGCTGACCGATTTCGCAAACTCATCGTCGAGTTCCGGCACAACCTTCTTCTTAACCGCCTGGATTTCCACCCGGTAGCTGAGTGATTTCCCCGCCAGCGGCTTGGAAGCGTAATCCTCGGGGTAATTCACCTCAAATTCCCGCACATCGCCCGGCTTTGCGTCCCGCAGGTTTTCGGTGAACTGGGGTACCGACCCTTCCTCTGAAAGGTGCACCATGGCGTCACTGGCTTCCAGGGGCTTCGCCTCCGCGTCGGCCTTGTCCACCCCGCGATAGTTCACGGTAACGTAATCGCCGTCCCGGGCCGCGCGGTCTTCCACCGGTTCAAAGGTGGCCGCGCGCTGCCGCAGGTCCTCCAGAGTCTGACTCACTTCCTCCTCGGACACCTCGAACGGCCCCTGCTCAACCTCGAGCCCTTTGTACTCATTCAACTCGAAATCCGGCAGCACCTCAAACCTGGCCGTGGCGGTGAGCGGAGTGTCTTCCTCAAACTTTAAATCGGCAAAGTGAGGACGTCCGATAACAGCCATCTTCTGTTCTTTAATTGCATTTTCGAAATATTTGGGCAGAAGCGACTGCACCACTTCATTGCGAATGTCATCCTGATAGTGCCGCCGGATCAGCGATGCGGGCGCGCGTCCCGGCCGGAAACCCGGAATGCGGGCCAGTCGGCGGTACTGCGCCGTGACAGCTTCGGATTCCTGTTTGACGATATCAGGCGGTACTTCGATTACGAGTTCTTTCTTGCAGGTCTCAGATTCCACAGTTCCTCAATAATAGCGGCTGTTTAGATTGAAAGAGAACGGAAGGTGGTCCTTCAAACTTCTAACTGAGGGAATGGCCCAGTCCCCGAAAGAAGTGCAATTCCCCGGGTCCCAAAGCTCAGTATAGCATAAGGTTCCCGGCTGTCAACCCAACTGCCGCCCGGATATTCAACCGGCCGGCCGCCCGGAATTCTCCGTGCCGCCTCCTTTATTTTGATGCAGGACGCCGGCAAAAGTTATGCGCCGCCCGGGATGCTGAAGCGCCGTAGCGGCGGGCTCATCCCGCCATGGGGAGTCCCCGCGGCCGGACCACAGCAACTTCAGAACGGAAGGGTACCGCCCAATCCTTCCGTTGGCTTGCGCCCTGCCTTGTGATATTCTTCTGCCGCTTTCGGTCTCAATTTGCTTGAAAGGAAATTGTGCGGCGGCCCCATGCAGCCCGGGTTCGCCCCACTCCACCAGAAAGGATTTGCCATCATGAAGCCTGAAGATTTCATCCTGGGTCCACGCATCACCCGAAGGTCGGCGCTGCGCGCGCTGGCGTCAACTCCTGTTCTCCTGCTGGGAGCTTCTGACCTGGCGGCCCAGACCAACCTGAGCGGCTACTGGCTCCTGCTGACGCCCAACAACGACGGCACCTTCCGCAAGTCGTTTCTCTACCTGCAGCAGTCAGGCGCGACTGTCACGGGCAAGGTCATCTACGGCAGCAGCGAGCATCCCATCAGCGGCGGCAGCTTCCAGGATGGCAGGCTGCGTTTTGAGGTGGTGAGTCACTATGCCTACCAGACCCGCCGCACCGTCTACACCGGCCGGTTGAACGGCGATAAGATTGACATGCAGATCAGCTTGCAGGGCCGAAGCCCGCGAACCGCCACCGCCCAGCGCACCACCCGCGAGGCCACCCTGCCGCCCAGGCCGCTCCCGCTGCCCGCCCTGCGCGACCTGCCCGACAACAACCTGGTGCGAACCCCGCCCATGGGCTGGAACAGCTGGAACAAGTTTGCCGGCGAAGTGGATGACAAGATCGTCCGGTCCGTTGCCGACGCCATGGTGGCCTCCGGCATGAGCAAGGCAGGCTACGAGTACATCAACATTGACGATACCTGGCAGGGCGCGCGCGACAGCAAGGGCCGCATCACCGGCAACAAAAAATTTCCCGACATGAAGGCCCTGTGCGATTACGTCCACTCGAAAGGTCTCAAGATCGGCACCTATTCCGGGCCGGGCCCGGAAACCTGCGCCGGTTACGAAGGCAGCCTCGGGCACGAGGAGCAGGACGCCAAAACCTACGCCGAGTGGGGCTTCGACTACCTGAAATACGACTGGTGCAGCGCGGCGCGCGTTTACAAGGACGAAGACATGCGGCCCGTCTACCAGAAAATGGGAGAAGCGCTCCTGAAGTGCGGCCGCCCCATCGTCTACAGCCTTTGCCAGTACGGACGCGAGGACGTCTGGGGATGGGGAGCGAAGGTCAGCGGCAACCTGTGGCGTACCACCGGCGACATCAAGGACAACTGGAAGCGCATGGACGAAATCGGCTTCAGCCAGTTCGCCATCCAGCACTACATGCAGCCCGGCCACTGGAACGATCCCGACATGCTCGAAATCGGCAACGGCGGCATGTCCAGTGACGAATACCGCACCCACATGAGCCTCTGGTGCCTGCTGGCCGCTCCGCTGCTGGCCGGCAACGACCTCAGCTCCATGACGGAAGACACCAAGAGCATCCTGATGAACCGCGAGGTGATCGCCATTGACCAGGACCCCGCCGCCCACCCCGCCCAACTGGTCACCTACGTGGGCAACCTGATGGTGGCCTACCGCAAACTCCACGATGGCTCAACCGCCGTGGCCTTTTTCAACCGCACCGAAAAGGAGGATGAAATCGGCGTGGAGTGGTCGGCCGTCGGCATCGAGGGCAAAGAGATCCAGGCGCGCGACCTGTGGAAGCATGAAGCCACTGAGGTTTCCGGCCACCAGTATTCCACCAAAGGTGCCCGCGCACGGCGTGGTGATGCTTAAAGTCAAAGCGGCCTGAGGATCGTTCTTGTATTAAGTGTAGTCGGCTGGCGTGGCTGGCGCAGACGCTTGCCTTGTAGTGTCTGCGACTTCGCGCAGCGAAGACTTGCTGACCGCTGGCCAAGCCCCGTCTCCTCCGGAAATCGCAGAGACCCGAATCCGGCCTCTGCACCAGTTCGGCGATCATCTAAACCAACTCGATCACGACACGCCGCCCCACTATCCCGGCCGCGCGCTGCAGGCTTGACAGGGTGATGTCATCTTTCGCATCGAGAATGCGGTCAACCTGGCTGCGGCTCGTCTTCAGCAACTTCGCCATCCGCGCCTTGGATATTTTCCTTTCCTTCATGGCCTGCGCAAGCTGCCAGGCGATGACCTCTTTGACCGCCTGGGCCTGCGATTCCTCAAAGATGCCCTCCTCCTTGAGGAAATCATCGATGCTTGAACCCATATGCTTCTTGCTCATCGCTACAACTCCTTCTGACGCTTGCGGGCTAATGCCAAGTCCTCTTCCGGCGCTGTTCGAGTCTTCTTGATAAAGCCGTGCAACGCCACGAGGCGCCCACGGTAAAGACAAAGCAGGACGCGCGCTGTCCTTCTGGTGGATAGGTCCGTTCGAACCTCCCATAGGCCGCTACCGAGCGGACGGCAGAGCGGCATGCCCACCGGCCAGCGCCATTGCGCTCGCAAAAGGTCTTTCCCAATCGCCCGGCGCTCCGCTTCCGGCAAATCCTTCAACCACTCCCGCACGGGCTCGCCTCCCGTCCCGGAGCGGAAGAAAATGAGCGGGATTTTCTGAGGCTGCAGAGCATCTGCCATCGCGTACCTTATAAGGTACATGTACCATAAAAAGTACGTTATTGCAAGCGGGTAGTGCGCTTTTGGGCAGACGATCCCACGGCATAAAAGCGATGCTGTGGCTACCAAACCTAACGAAATGACCGCCCTCTCCGCGGGGAAAGGGTGGACGCGCCAGCGGCCGGGGGAGGGGTGGTTTCACGGGGCTGGCGCAGACCCCTGCTCTCTGGGGTCTGCGATCAGCGAAGCTGAGTAGGGTTGGAATGGCGGGGTGTCACGACCGGGCTGCGGCAGGCCACCTCGGGGTTTGCACCAGACAGCCTGGGACGAATTTCAAAATGAGCCTCTCGCTTCGCGAGACCGCAGGTGCTACAAGGCAAGCCTCTGCCCCAGCCCGATTGTGTTAGCAGGCGAGCGGGGCGGGCATGAGGCCCGCCCCTCGCAACTGGCAGGATTGGACAGGAAGGTTACTTCGTGCTTGTGTAACGGGTATCCGCTCGATCAGCATGGGCGCCTGGGCAAGCTGGGTGTAGCCTTTGTGTTTCCCATTCTGCGCCACAAGCTTTGCGCCGTGCGGCATCGCGAAGGTGACAGACTTGCCGATCTCTGGCATCTCAAGCCCCCGGACGATTCCAGCGTTACCCTCGCGAACGCAGACCAGCGCGCTCTGGGTTGTCGAGGCATCATTGACTCCCTGCGGAAGAATAAACACGTGCGGAGTCCCTTTCTCTTTCCCGAGGACCTCCACCATTAAGGGTCCGCCTGCCAATGGCTGTCCATAGTACAGGCTGTATTCTCCAGCAGGCAGGGTTGTCCTTCCCCACTGTGCCTCAAAGGGAAGGGTAAAAGTTCCTGCAAAGTCGGATATGCTGAGGCTCTGCGCTTTCGCCCCCGTCACACCCAGTGTCAAAAGTGCCAGCGAAAGTCCCGCCAAAATCGTCAAGTTTCGAATGGTTTTCATTTCATGCCTCCGAATTTTGATTTGCCGCAGGCGGTGGGGGGTGCTCTTGCCCCCGGTATCGCGCCTTGCTCCCCAGCGGCTTTGTTCGATGACCGCCTTCACCCTTTAAGGCGTAAAACGGCAGGCAAACTGGACATGGCCTGCAAGAAAGTTCTGGCGAGTCCGGGTCGTTGGATTACCCCCTGCCCTGTGTTATTCTTCTGGCAATTAGTATTCCTATACGAGAGGGGCACGCGATGAGTGGGGGACCTTCATCCCACGATGTCACGCTTCTGCTTCAAGCCTGGAGCGGCGGAGACAAACAGGCCCTGGACCGCCTGGCGCCGCTGGTCTACCGCGAGCTTCGCCGCATCGCCGGCCGAATCATGACCGCCGAGCGCCCCAACCACACCCTGCAAGCCACCGCCCTGGTGAATGAAGCGTACGTTCGCCTGGTGGATACGCAGCAGGTCAGTTGGCAGGATCGCGCCCACTTTTTTGCACTCTGCGCCCGCGCCATGCGGCAGATTCTCATTGACCACGCCCGCGCCCGCGCCAGTGAGAAGCGGGGCGGCGGAGAGGTCGCGATTGAGCTTGAGGAAGGATTGATTGCCGGATCGTCGCCGGAGGCCAACCTTCTGGAGCTTGACGACGCCCTCAAGCGCCTGGCGGAAATCGACCCCAGAAAGAGCCAGGTGGTTGAAATGCGCTTCTTCGGCGGACTGAGTCTGGAAGAGACGGCTGAAGCGCTCAAGGTTTCCACAAAAACGGTGCAGCGCGACTGGGACCTGGCGCGGGCCTGGCTTTACGGTGAACTGGGCGGGAACAATCCCAATGGATGAACGCTGGCAACAGGTCGAACGGATTTTCCACGCGGCGCGGGAGCTCGACGGGACCGCGCGGGCGGAGTTTCTCGCTAAAGCCTGTGCCGGGAATGATGGTCTCCGCCGGGAAGTGGAATCGCTGCTGAGGCAGGCTGATCAGGCTGGGAGCTTTCTCGAAACGCCGGCCATCGAGGTGGCCGCGGGGGCACTCGCGAAGGGGAAGAAGTTGTTAGACCCGATAAGCCCGGCGCTTGAAGCCGGCACTATGATCGCCCACTATCGCCTCATCGGGAAGATCGGCGCAGGCGGCATGGGAGAAGTCTATCGCGCCCGCGACACCAAGCTGCAGCGCGACGTGGCGCTGAAAATTCTGCCCCAGGCCATGGTCCACGACACCCAGCGCATGGGGCGCTTCAAGCGTGAAGCACAGGTGCTTGCCTCGCTCAATCATCCCAACATTGCAGCCATTCACGGCCTGGAAGAATCAAACGGCATCCACTCGCTGGTAATGGAATTGGTGGAAGGCGAAACGCTGGCGGAACGCATTTCAGTAGCGCCGGCCTCTGGCCGGCATGCCGCCGGGACGGCGGCGCTACCGCCGGACGAGACGTTTGCCATCGCCCGCCAGATGACCGAAGCGCTCGAATACGCGCACGAGCGCGGCGTGATTCATCGCGACCTGAAACCCGCCAACGTGAAGATCACGCCCGAAGGCACCGCGAAGGTGCTGGACTTTGGCCTGGCCAAAGTGCTCAATCCTCAGGATTCAACCGGAGCAATGGATCGCGATAACTCGCCCACTCTGACCACGCTGGCCACAGAGCCCGGAATGCTGCTGGGCACGCCCGCCTACATGAGCCCGGAACAGGCCAAGGGGCAGCGCGTGGACCGCCGCTGCGACATCTGGGCGTTTGGGTGCGTGCTCTACGAGATGCTGATCGGCCGCAAGGCGTTCGAGGGTGAATCGATTCAGGACGTGCTGGTGGCCGTGCTCACCAAAGAGCCGGACTGGAACGCGCTGCCTGCAACAATATCCCCGCGGATTCAAGACCTCATTCGCCGCTGTCTGGTGAAAGACCCGAAGCAACGCCTGCGCGACATCGGCGAAGCCCGCATTGCGATTGAAGAAACGCTCGCTGGCGATGTAGAGGAGCCCTCTAGGCTCCCGCGGGAGGGCGAAGCCCACCCCTACGCCGCGGGACCATCCAGAGACGCCCGACCCAGTTCCGATTCCCAGATGCTCGCTGCGCTGGTCAAGCGTCACAAGAAAGCTTTGGTCGGGGCTGTCACAGCGGCGGTGATTGTGATTGCCGGATCCGCTTATTTATTCCGACCCTTGTTGCCGCCGCCCACCGTTTCGAACTACACCCAGCTCACGCACGATGCAATTGGCAAGACGCTGATTGGAACCGCCGGCTCGCGGGTTTACCTGAGCGAAGGCGCCGGTGGAGCTACGCATATGTCGGCTGATGAAGGCGACATTGGAGCTGCGCAGATGTCGGTTAATGGAGGTAACGTAGTACCAATCCCCCACCCTCCCAGTGAGCAGGGCGTGTGGGGGTGGGTCGCCAGCGTTTCTCCGGACGGATCAAAGTTGCTCGTCGTGGAGCAGAAGAACTTCGGCTACGGTGACTGGCCTCTGTGGGCTGTGCCGACGCTGGGCGGCCCGCCCGTTCGGCTGGCGGACATCAAGGGCAGCGGCGGCGAGTGGTCGCCGGACGGTCAGAAGCTGGTTTACGCCAGCGGCACCTCGCTCTACCTTGCCAATGCTGACGGCACGGCGTTCCGCAAGCTGACTGACTTGCCGGGTCCCTTTGCAGGTCAGCCCTACCAGGGCCCGCTGCTCACATGGTCGCCCGGCGGTCAGGAAATAGCCTTTACCGTCCAAGATCCCGAAACGCTTGTTCCCCATCTGTGGGAGCTTTCTTCAGAGGGCAGGGGCCTGCACCGGATGTTTCCCGGCTGGCATGAGGGGACGGGCGAGTGCTGCGGCTCGTGGGTGCCGGACGGTAAATACTTCGTCTTCCAGTCGCAGGGCCAGATTTGGGCGGCGCGTGAGGCAGGCAGCTTTCTGCACAGGTCGAGCCGCAAGCCGGTGCAGCTCACGGCTGGAGCGGTTTCCTACAGCTATCCTGTGCCCGGCAAGGATGGCAAAAAGCTCTACGCCGTCGCCGGCTTCATGCGCGGCGAGCTTGAACGCTACGATGCCAGGAGGAAAGCCTTTGAGCCCTTTCTGGGTGCCATTTCTGCCGAGGGTGTTTCGTTCTCAAAGGATGGGCAGTGGGTCGCTTATGTTTCCTATCCTGGGGGTGTGCTCTGGCGCAGCAAACTGGATGGCAGCGATAAGCTCCAGCTCAGCTCGCCGCCGCTTTACGCCGTGCTGCCTCGCTGGTCGCCGGACGGAAGGGAGATTGTCTTTCACAGCCTGCAGCGGGATGAGCCCTCACGCATTTATGCAGTCCCGGCCGCGGGAGGCTCGCCGAAGGAGTTGGTGCCCAGTGGATCGGGCCCGCAGCTTGATCCCCAGTGGTCGCCGGACGGCACGTCGATGGTTTTTGGCGGCCCGGGCGGCGGTCCGACCGCGATCACCGCGATCCATGTTCTGGACCTCAAAACACGCCAAGTCTCCCTGATACCGGGCTCGAAGGGATTGTTTTCTCCCCGCTGGTCGCCAGACGGGCGATATCTCGTGGCCGTGCCCGCCGATGGCAGCAGGCTGATGCTTTTCGATTTCAAAGCTCGGAAATGGACCACCCCGCTCAAAGGCACCGTGGGTTGGCCCTGCTGGTCGCACAATGGACAATATGTCTATTTTCTGTATTACCGACCGGGGGTCGAGATCGAGCGGATTCGAATTCCTGACGGAAAGGCCGAGCAGGTTGCAAGGTTGGGGGGATTCCAGATGGCGGGCGTCTATGGCGACTGGTTTGATCTCACGCCGGACGACGCGCCGTTGGTGCTCAAAGACGCCGGCACCCAGGAGATCGTCTCCATGGACTGGGTGGCTCCATAGCCGCGCTTGAGAACGCCGCTTCTCGCGCAGCCCAGCCCTGGCATGGCTCTACCGCGAATTGCGAGGCGGCAAACAAGATGGATAACCGCTGGCAACAGGTCGAACGGATTTTCCACGCGGCGCGGGAGCTCGACGGGACCGCGCGGGCGGAGTTTCTCGCTAAAGCCTGTGCCGGGAATGATGGTCTCCGCCGGGAAGTGGAATCGCTGCTGAGGCAGGCTGATCAGGCTGGGAGCTTTCTCGAAACGCCGGCCATCGAGGTGGCCGCGGGGGCACTCGCGAAGGGGAAGAAGTTGTTAGACCCGATAAGCCCGGCGCTTGAAGCCGGCACTATGATCGCCCACTATCGCCTCATCGGGAAGATCGGCGCAGGCGGCATGGGAGAAGTCTATCGCGCCCGCGACACCAAGCTGCAGCGCGACGTGGCGCTCAAATTCCTGCCGGAAGAGCTTGCGACGGACCACAAGGCTCTCGAACGCTTCCAGCGCGAGGCGCGTGCGGCTTCGGCGCTGAACCATCCCCACATCTGCACCCTCCACGACATCGGCGAAGAGGAAGGCCGGCCCTTCATCATCATGGAGCTGATGGAAGGCCAGACGCTGAAGGGATTGATTGGTAGGGGAGCGCTCCGCGCTCCCGCGGGAGGGCCGAGCCCTCCCCTACAAATTCCACAACTGCTCGTCCTTGCGATCGAGATTGCCGACGCTCTGGACGCTGCTCACCAGAAGGGCATCGTCCACCGCGACATCAAACCCGCAAACATTTTTGTCACCGGCCGCGGCCAGGCCAAGATTCTCGATTTCGGCCTGGCCAAATTGGCGGGTGGCACGGGCGTCTCGCCCGTGGACGTTCATGGGCAGGATGCCCGTGCCACAGAATTGCCCACTGCCACTTTCGACCGCGGACAACTCACCATCCCCGGCACGGCGATGGGCACCGTCGCTTACATGAGCCCCGAGCAGGCTCGCGGCGAGCAACTCGATGCCCGAACCGACCTCTTCAGCTTTGGAGCTGTGCTCTACGAAATGGCCACCGGCCGGCCGGCTTTCATCGGTGACAGCGGTGCGGAGATTATCACGAAAATACTGAAGGAAGAACCTCCCTCGCCGCGAAGCCTGAATCCCGAGTTGCCGGCAAAGCTGGAAGAAATCATCACCAAGTGCCTTGAAAAAGAGCGTGACCTGCGTTACCAGAACGCATCTGAAATACGCACCGACCTCAAGCGCCTGAAGCGCGAAACGGATTCTGCCAGCGCCGTAGCGGCAGGTTCATCCCGCCACGTTGATCGTAGCGGCGTAAAGCTCCCGCTTCCACGCAGGGTGGCGATTCTGGCCGGCGTATTGGCCGTGGTTGTCATCGGCCTCTCGATCACCTGGCTTGCCACCCACCGACCGCCTCCGGCCCCGCCTCAGCTCAAGGAACGACGGATCACCTTCAATCCCAGGGAAAACACCCTGACTCAGGGCGTGATATCTCCAGACGGGAAGTACCTGGCCTATGGCGACCGGTTGGGACTGCACCTCAAGCTTATTCAAACTGGAGAGATCACCGACATTCCTCAGCCGGAAGACCCGGCAACCGACCGCGGTGTCTGGTGGCCAGCCGCGTGGTTCCCGGATGGCAGCAAGTTCGTTGCCGCCGAAGCCAGGCCAGGTCGGCCCGCAAGCGCCTGGGTGGTTTCCGTGATGGGCGGGCCTCCCCGCAAACTCCGGGACGATGCCTACCTGTTCGCTGTCTCACCGGACGGCGCCTTGATTGCCTTTGGAACCGGCGCCGGTTTTGTTCGAAATCGCGAGATCTGGCTGATGGGCCCACAGGGAGAGGATCAGCGCAGATTTGTCTCCGGTTCTGAGGACGACGCCTTCTGGTCGGCCACGTGGTCTCCAGACGGCCGGCGGGTCGCCTACCAGAGATATCACCGCGCGCCTGACAAACTCGAATGCTCCATCGAGACTCGCGACCTGAAAGGAACTTCGCCAACCGTGCTCTTGTCTGACCCGCGGCTCTGTAATGTGTTCTCCAATCTTCTATGGAACCCGGATGGACGCCTCATCTTCAGGATGCTGGAAGGGGAACCGGGGCTGGGAGAATACGAAATAAATCTCTGGGAAATCAAAGTCGATACGAAGACCGGCCAGGCCATCGGCAAACCCAGACAACTCACAAGCTGGGCCGGGGTAAACTTTTGTCAGCTAAGCAGGACGCAGGACGGGAAGCGGCTGGTGGTTTCGAAACACATTAGCCAGACAGATGTCTTCGTCGGGGAATTGGAGGCTGGAGGCCGCCGCCTGAAGGACGTGCGTCGCCTGACGCTCAACGACCGCAACGACTATCCCAGCGGATGGACCCCCGACAGCAAAGCGGTCCTCTTTTGGTCTAACCGTAGCGGGACGTTGGATATCTACGAGCAAAGGCTGGACCAGCCCGAAGCTCAACCAGTGGTCACCGGACAGGACACAAAGTACCGCCCTTGCCTGAGCGCGGATGGCTCATGGATTCTCTACTTGTCCCGCGAGACTGCACAAGCTCGCCCCCCTGCCCCAGAGCTTGGCGTTGGCACCCCCGTACGCATCATGCGCGTGCCAACCTCGGGAGGAGCCCCGCAGTTGGTGCTGGAGGGACGAGACATCACCGGCCTGGCCTGTGCGAAAGGTCCGGCGGCTAACTGTGTTTTTAGCGAGCCTACCGCCGACAACGGGCAGCTCATCTTCTCAGCCTTTGACCCTCTTACCGGGAGAGGGAAGGAACTCACCAGAATCAAGCTCTGGCAACTGAACCCGGTTTATAGTTGGGACCTGTCGCCGGATGGTTTGCGCCTGGCATTTACACAGTCAGAGGATGGCCGGGCTCGTATCCAAGTTCTGCCTTTGGCCGGAGGAGAAGGTCGCGAGATCGATGTAAAGGGTGAGAGTGGCTTCATGGACGTGCAGTGGGCTCCCGGCGGCAAAGGCTTGTTTGTGAGTGCCAGCCAATGGCAACGTCAAAAGGTGCTCTTTGTCGACTTGCAGGGGCGCGCCAACGTCCTCTGGCAGCAATGGCTTCCAGGGAGGTATAGCATATGGAGTATCCCTTCCCCGGACGGCCACCATTTGACACTACTGGGCTATACATCCGACAACAACGTGTGGATGCTGGAGAATTTTTGAGAGTAGTTCTGGTTAACAATTGATGCACTGCGGCCTGGTCGATACCTGGCCGTAAATAGCTTCTTATGATAGGCTACACTCTGCGAGATGAGCCCCAAATGGGACGTATGGAATTTTACTCTTCTTTTTCGTAAAAAGTAAATCGTTGATATCAATATAGTTAAAAAATCACAGATCGCGCTTTGGCAATCAATTTTAAAAAGTTGTTTGATTTTGACACAGCGGGTAAATATTACACTGGCTTCCAAATTCCACTCGCCCGTGCGCACCCTCTCAGGCGGGAATCCCCTGGAAGAACTGTGAGAACAGCAGCAGCACGGTGAGGACAATCATCACCACGCAGGTGATCCAGGCGATGGCGTTGAACGTCCGAGTGTTCTTGTATTCGCCCATCAGGTCTTCGCGGTTGGAGAGGCGCAGCATGAAGATCAGCACAAAGGGCAGCATGATGCCGTTGAGCACCTGCGAGAGCAGGATGATGGGCACCTGCATCTGCTCGCGCAGGACCACCACGGCCAGGGCGCTGACCACAATCAGTCCCGTATAGAGCCAGTAAAACGTGGGAGCTTCTTCCACCCGCTTGTCGATGCCCGACTCGAGCCCCAGGCCCTCGCACACGTAGTAGGCGGTGGCCAGCGGCAGGATGCAGGCGGAAAACAGCGAAGCATTGGCCAGGCCAAAGGCAAACAGCGCGCTGGCCGCGTGCCCCGCCAGCGGACGCAACGCCAGCGCCGCGTCTGCCGCGTTCTGGATGTCGCGGTGCCCGCTGGCGTAGAGCGTGGCCGCGCAGGCCACAATGATGAAGAAGGCCACCACGTCGGTGACGATGCAGCCCACAATCACGTCCCAGCGCGAGTAGGCCCAGTCCTTGATCTTAATGCCCTTCTCCACCACCGCCGCCTGCAGGTAGAACTGCATCCAGGGCGTGATGGTGGTTCCGATCAGGCCGATCACCATAAAGAGGTAACTGTGGTCAAACCGGAACGTGGGGGTCACCGTGTTCCTGATGGCTTCCGGCCAGGAGGGGTGGGCCAGAAAGCTGGAAATCGGGTAGGCGATGTAGAACACGCAGGCGATCAGGAAGACCTTTTCCACAAACTCGTAGGTGCCTTTCACAATCAGCGCCCACACGATGACGGCGCCCAGCGGCACGATGATGTAGCGGCTGATGCCGAACAACGACATGCTGGAAGCCAGCCCGGCAAAGTTTGAGATGGTGTTGGCCAGGTTCGCGACCAGCAGGCAGAGCATCAGGATGAAGGTGGCGCGAAAGCCGTACTCTTCGCGGATCAGGTCCGCCAGGCCCTTGCCGGTCACCACGCCCATGCGCGCCACCATCTCCTGCACCACGATCAGCGCGATGGTGACCGGGATGAGCGTCCACAGCAGCGCGTAGCCAAAGCGCGCTCCGGCCACCGAGTAGGTGTAGATGCCGCCGGCGTCGTTGTCCACGTTGGCCGTAATGATCCCCGGACCCACCACGGCCAGCAGAATCACCAGCCTCGTCCGCCATGTTTTGAATCTTTCGCGGTCCATGGATCACCTGTGCCGGCGCCACCCGGCGAGAGAGTGCCGGGGGATTGCCTTTCCCGCCTGGTTCCTGAATTCCTGCTGCGGGCGCGAGTGGCCTCTACCTGCGGCTGACCACGAGGTCGAGCACGTCGTCCGCCGTCACCAGCCCCACCACCTGCTGCTTGTCGTCCACCACGGGAAGGGCCAGAAGGTTGTACTTTCTGAACAGGTCGATCACCACCCTGGCGTCCGCTTCGGTCCGAACGCTGTGGACGTCTTCGCGGGAAAGTTCCCGCAAAGGCGTCCGGGCCGGCGCCAGCATGATGCGCGCCAGGGAGACGGAGCCCGCCAGGTGTTCTTCCTGGTCAATCAGGTAAACGGAATGGATGGATTCCAGCGATCCCTCGAATACCTTCATCGCTTCAATCACGTCCTCCACCATTGCCGTTACGTCCAGCGCGATGTAATGGGTGGTCATCAGGGCGCCTGCCGTGTCATCCTCAAACCCCAGCAGTTCCTTCACTTCCTGCGCGTCTTTCTTTTCCATGTCAGCCAGCAGCTTGGCGGAGGTTTCCGGCGGCAGTTCCTGCAGAACGTCGGCGGCTTCGTCGGGCGCCATTTCGTCCACAATGTCCGCCGCCTTCTCCACCGGGATGTTCTGCAGCAGTATCGCCTGCATTTCGGTGGGAATCTCAGAGATAGCCTGCGCGGCCGTTTGGTGGTCCAGCGCCTCGATCACCGACCTTTGCTCGTCGCGGCTCAGTTCTTCCAGAATGTCGGCGATGTCGGCCGGGTGCAGGCGCGCCAGCCGCTCGTATGAAATCCGCAGCTTCAGCCGCCGGGAAGCGTTCGGCTCAATCAGGTTGACGAACTCCCAGCGGATGGTTTTGGAAGGCATAAAGCTGCAGATCTTCCGGCTGGTATGCTTGGCCGTTATCCCCTGCAGCAGGCGCCGTACCGCGGCCGCGAGGCCCACGTTCACGGCCAGCACGCGGAGTTCGGTGCGCCCGTCGATCGGCTGGATTTCCAGGTCCACGTCGTTCACGCGCACCACTTTGCGGTGGTCCACGTCAATCACCTGCTGGTCGAGAACGTCCTTGCTCACCCGCAGCAGGTCTCCTAGAGGCTTGTTGCCGTGGATCTCGGCACGGTTCACCGAGGTCTGCGCGGAACGCACCGTGATCGACTGCATCTGCTCGCGGGTGATGTAGATCAGCTTCCTGTCCGGCGCCTCCACCAGGTAAGCCGCCACGCGCAGGGCGTTCTGGTTGGGATCGATCCCCAGATCGATCACGCGCCCCAGATAGGAGCCCTTCACGTCGTAAGCCGGCAGGTTCTGAATTTCGGTAAAGTAAATCATGGCTTCCTCCCGCAGGAGAGCGCGGCGGCGCCAGCCCTGAAAAATGCCGCCGGGACGGCGGCGCTACCACGGACTCCCGTAGCGCCGGCATCTTGCCGGCTCTGCTGATGCTGGATCAATCACCGGGCCTCGAATCGCCTGTAAAATCAAAAACCCCGTGTGAGCCGTTGCTCCCACGGGGCTGAGAAATCTCTCCGGGCCGAACCTTCATCGGCCGGACAACCTCCTGGTCTGAGCTTCAGCTCCACACAACGTACGTTCCCCATCCCCTTTGAGGACAGCCACCTTAGGCAGAGCCTTAATCCGGCCATGCCTGCTCTACCCGTTGGCGCGTCTCCGCGTTTCCGGGCAGTGGCTTGTGTTTGCGTGGTAACCTCGCCTAACGAGGCTTGCACCTGCTTTTCTAGGTCGCTCGCGCCTCCAGCGTCTCAAAAAGACCGCATTAACCTTGATACAAACAGGGCCAAACTTTGTCAAGAAAAAAGGCGGAAGGCTACGCGGAAACGCCGTATTTGGTCTCGCGCGAGGGTTCCGCCCATTCTTGAATTATCCCTTACTTCAGCCGGCCCATGGCGTACTTGATGCCGTTCAGCAGCATTTCCTGGTACCACTTGCTGTTCCACACGGCGTCCTCGTGGCCCAGCACTGTGACAAACACCCGGCCCTTGCCGTCGTGGCGGGTCCAGGCCAGCGGCCAGCCGTAAAAGCGATAGTGCACGTTTTCCCCTTTCAGCGTCTTCTTCATGTTGACGGAACTGGGATCGAGCCGAAGCAGCACGTGCGAAGTCTTGTATTGGAAGTCGGCCGTCTGGTAGATCTCGTCGTTCACCTGGAATGATTTCCCCAGGAAGCCGACAATCGGGCTCGAGGGATCGGTCACTTCCACCGTCACCTTTTGATGCCAGGCGTGGTCATTGAAATACCCGCCCACCACCTGCAGGTAAGGTTCCCATTCGTAGAAAGTGTCCGTGGAGCTGTGGACGCCCACAAATCCGTGGCCCGACTTGACGAAGTGGATAAAGGCGTCTTTTTCCGCCTGGGTCATGGGCAGTTCGCCGGTGGTGTAGAACATCACCACGTCATACTTCTTCAGGTTCTCCGTGGTAAAAGCTCCCACGTCCTGCGTCACCGTGGTGTCAAACAAACCGGAACGCTCGCCGATCTCTTTCACCACCTTCTCGGAAGTAGGAATGCTGGCGTGCTTGTATCCGGCGGAAAGGGTCATGTAAAGCAGGTGGCCCTTGCGCTGTTTGGCCAGCGCCTGCCCGCTCTGTCCAAAGAATGCCACGCCACCCAGAACAACCAAAGACAAAACCAGAATTAGAGACCTGCGCATCTCAACTCCTCTCTTTTACAAAATAAATTTGATTTCAGATCAGACCGCGATGCCACCGCCACTTCCTCATCGTACCGCGCGCCCGCGTGAATCATGTCATCCCTGATGGCCGTGAAGCAAGTGGCTTTTCGCCCTTCAACGATTCCGGCCGGGCAAAGCAGCCAGCCGCCACATGGCAAGATAACCTCGCCGCTACGTTTGTGGGTATGTTATCAAAGGCACGGGCCCTGTTACAGTCAACTCATCGGGCGATAACCGCGGCGAAAAAACCGTCCATGCCGTCGATGTCAGGGCGCGTGTGGAAGAAGCCGCGCGCATTGATCAGCGGAGCGATCTTCGGCAATTCTTTGGAAAGCTCTTCACGGCCGAGCAGCCGGCAGCCTGCGGTCGCTGCCAGCACGCTCTCCACAACCTGTTCGTTCTCTTCCGGCTCCAGCGAGCAGGTCGCGTAAACCAGCCGGCCTCCCGGCGCGAGCGCCGACAGCGCGTTCGAAAGAATTTTCCGCTGAATCACCGTCAGCCGCTCGAGATCGTCCTTGGTGAGCCGCCATTTGATTTCCGGATTGCGCGCCAGCGTCCCCGTTCCGGAGCACGGAGCGTCCACCAGGATGCGGTCGAACTGTTGCCGGAAAGGAAGCGGTTGCGTTGCGTCGAGACGCACAAGCCGAACGGCTGAAGCATTGGCCGTAAGGCGTGGCAAGAGCTTTTGCAGCGTTTCGAGGCGGCGTGCGCTCGCGTCGCAGGCTATCAGCAAACCGTCGCCAACGGCATCCGCCAGCAGGCTGGTCTTCATGCCCGGCGCCGCGCACAGGTCGAGCACGCGTTCGCCCGGAGCGCACGCTGCAACCAACTCCGGAACCAGTTGCGAGGCTTCGTCCTGGATGGCCAGGCCCATCTCGTCGGCAAGCCGGGAAACAACTGTTTCGCCCTTCCCGGCAGTCAGGGCACTTGACGCATACTTTCCCCGGCGGACCGGGCTTCCCTTCTCCTCAAGCTTCCTGACGACTTCCTCCGGGCCGGGTGTCGTGGAACAGATTCGCAAGGTGGTGGAAGGAACCTGAGTGGCGGCCCAGGCCAGCCGATTGGCTGCATCGGCCCCGAAGTTTGTTCTCCCATCGCTCCAGCATCCAGGCAGGAACCGAACGCCGCACGCCGGCCAGCAAGGCCGGGGCGTCCGGCACAGCGCCTCCCAGATGTTCCAGCAACCTTTCCGGCTCGCACTTGCGCAGCACCGCATTCACCAGTCCGGCGGCGGACCGCTTGCGCGCCAGCTTGGTGAGTTCCACCGATTCATTCACCGCGGCCGATTTGGGAATTTTTTCGAGGAAGGCAATCTGGTAGACGCCCATTCGCAGCGCGGTCAGGATTTCGCGGTCGAGCGACTGCGCGCTTTTGCCGGAAAGTTTCTGCAGGCGATGGTCAATTTCGCCCCGCCAGCGCAGCACGCCCATCACGATTTCCGTGGCGAGCCCGCGATCGCGTTCGCTGAGCGCTGAAACCTGCCGGCCCTGCAGCAGGTCGGTGGCAAAGGCCTTCCCGGCGTCAACCTGGAGGAGGATTTCAAAAGCGATTTTGCGGGCGGGCGAGACTTGCACCAGGGCTGACCTCAGGAACCAAGAGTTTCGCCGCTCTCGACGTGGGCGCCGTTCATGAATTCGCGGGCGGAGAGCCGCTTGCGTCCTTCAAGCTGAACTTCATGCAGCAGCAGTTGCGTCCCTTCGCCGCAGGCCACCGCAAGCCTCTTGCCCTCGGTTGAAATCGTGCCGGGAGCCGCGTTTCGACCTTCCGCCACCGCGACAACTTCCGCCCGCCACACGTGCAGTCGCTTGCCGCGAAACGGCGTAAAAGCGCCCGGCCACGGAGCGAGGCCGCGCACGCGCCGCTCAATTTCTTCCGCCGTCAGCGACCAGTCGATCACGGCCGTCTTCTTTCTTGAGGCGCGGGGCCAGCGTGGCCAGATCGTGGTTCTGGGGGCGGGGCGCGATTTCCCCGCGTTCGAGCTTGCGCAGGGTTTCAATCATCAGGTCCGCGCCCGTCACGCTCAATCGTTCGCCCAGCGTTTCCGTCGTGTCGTCGTCGCGGATGGGCTCACGCCGTTCCAGCAGCATGTCGCCGGTGTCCATCCCCGCGTCAATCTTCATGGTGGTGACGCCGGTTTCCTTTTCGCCGCGAATGATGGCCCAGGCGATGGGCGCCGCGCCCCGGTATTTCGGCAGGATGGAAGCGTGCAGGTTGATGCAGCCGAGCGGAGCAAGGTCAATCATCCACTGCGGAACGATGTGGCCGTAGGCGACAATCACGATGGCGTCGGGATGGTATTGCGAAAGATATTCCCGGGTCTCATCGGTCTTCACTTTGGCGGGCTGGTAAACGGCCAGGCCATGCTTCACCGCCGCTTCCTTCACCGCAGAAGGCTGCACCTTGTGGCCGCGGCCGCGCGGCTCATCGGGATTGGTGATGACCAGTTGAATCGAGAACTTTTCTTCGACCAGCTTTTCAAGAGTGGGTACAGCGAATTGGGGAGTGCCGCAAAAAATCAGCTTCATCCGTCAGGTCCGATGGGAGCAGCGCTTTCAGTGGCTTGGCAAGGTGCGCCGGAATTGATTCTACCACTCACCGGCCTTGGCCAGTTTCCGGACCTTGCGTTTGATGGACTCGCGCTTCAGGCGCGTGAGGTGGTGGATAAAGAGCTTTCCATTCAGGTGGTCGGTTTCATGGCAGAAGGCGCGGGCCAGCAGGCCTTCGCCGGTCATGGTGAATTCCTCGCCCTTCAGGTTCTGCGCGCGGACGGTGGCCTTCAAGGGCCGGGGGGTCTTGGCGCGGAAGTCCGGAAGGCTCAGGCAGCCTTCATCCTCCGACTGCTTTCCTTCCGTGGATATGATCTCCGGGTTGGCCAGCACGAGTTTACCCTCCGGGTCCTCCCCGCAGGTGATGTCAATCACGCAGAGCCGATGCGTCAGGCCGATCTGCGGCGCCGCCAGGCCCACGCCGTTGGCGGCGTACATGGTTTCAAACATGTCGGCCACCAGCTTCTCAAGCTCGGCGTCGAACTCGGTCACCGGCTTGGTGCCGTCTTCCAGAACTTTCTGTCCGTACTTCACAATGGGATAGATCATTTTTTCATTTAGTATCGGCTGATTTTGAAGTCTCCCTGCGGCCAGGATTCCTTCGGTCTCCGATCGGGTCACAGTTTTGGATTGTAGCGGCGAGTTGATCTCGCCACGTGGCGGCATTAAGCCGCCGCTACGTACGCATCAGGTAACTAACTGATATTGACTTGCATCAACCAGCGCTGCGGCTGAATGCGTTTTGCCTGGTACCTTAAAAAATCTCACATTTACGGCGCCAGCACAAGCAGCGTAAAGCTGTCGGGCACCATGGGCGGCCGGCGAAATCGGCGCTGCCCGCCGGCGGGTTCAGCCGGCATGGGTCCGAACTTTGCCGACACCGTAAACACCCGGTGAGTCTTCGGATCGACCTCCATGGTGCGCGCGCCTCTCTCGGTGGACACGTTCTGGACCACCTTAAAGTCCGTCGGTGATTCTTCCTTCACTACCGTCAGCGTGCCCTCACCGTTGGAGCTGAAGGCGAGTCCGGTTGCAGGGTCAAACCGGTTGGCGTCCACGCCGCCGCCGATGGGGACCGTGGTGACCACTTTGCCGTTGGCGGCATCGATCACGGCCATCATTTTGTTGTGGCAACCGGCAAACAGAAGGTTGTGCTTCACATCCATCGCCAGCCCGGAAGGAGAGTCGCAGGGCGCCATCGGCCAGCGCGACTTGATTTCGAGGGTGTGCGAATCAATCGCCAGCTCCTCGCTCTTGTCTTCCAGATTGTTGTAAATCATCCCGCGGCCGTTGGAAACGGCGAACTCCGGCTTTCCGCCCAGGGCGATGGTGCCCACCACTTTCAGCGTTTTCGCGTCGATGGCGGTGGCATCGTCGCTGCGGCCGTTAAAAGTGAAAACCCGCTGCGAAGAAGGATCGTACATGATGCCGTCGGGATTGTGGCCGGTCACTTTGACCGTGCCGATGGTCTTGAGCGTTTTCAGGTCAAAGACCGTCACCTGATCGGCTCTGCCATCGCTGGTGAATCCGCGATTAAGTTCCGGCGCGACGGCAATACCGTGCACGCCCGGCGTGTCCGGGATGGTCCCGATCACCTTATACGTGTCAGGATTAATCACCAGCACCTGCGAACTGTGCGAGACGAAGAGGTGGCGATTCTGCGAATCAAAGCCCAGGTAATCCCAGCCTCCTTCGCCGCCCAGAAGAACCTTCTTGACGATGTGATAGTTGACCGGCGCAGCGCCTTGCGGGGGCTGGGCCGCGTTGGCCACCAGCGCAGCAGCGAACGCAAAGACAACAAGAAACCAAAGAGCGGAGCAACTTCGAATCACAGATTTCATAAGTCCTCCTGATGATGATGGTTCAATTAAAAACCTGGTCGCGAAAACTCGTTAACAGGCTGCCGAAGAACCCCCTGTACCTCGTCATCCTGAGCAAAGCGAAGGATCTGCTTTGTTCATTTTCCGTAAGATACAGCAGATCCCTCTCCCGCTCTGCGGGATCGGGATGACCGGCCCGCAGTACCTTTCGGAATCCCGCCTAGTAGCGGCGCACCTGCTCCTGGTAGGCGTCAAAGTTGCGGCGCGTTTCCCGCAGCGAGTCGCCTCCGAATTTTTCCAGAAACGCCCGCGCCAGCACCAGCGCCACCATCGCCTCGCCCACCACGCCCGCGGCCGGAACCACGCAAACGTCCGAGCGCTCATAAGCCGCCTTCACCGGCTCGCGCGTTGCAAAGTCCACCGACTCGAGCGGCCTGCGCAGGGTGGAGATCGGCTTCAGGTATCCGCGGACGACCACCGGCTCGCCGTTGGTCATCCCGCCTTCGAGGCCGCCGGCCCGGTTGGTTTTCCGCACAAAGTGTTTTTCTTTGCGGTCGTAGCCAATTTCGTCGTGGACGCCGGAGCCGGGCGTGGCGGCGTTCCCGATGCCGGTCCCGATCTCGACCGCCTTCACGGCCTGAATGGACATCACCGCATGCGCCAGTTGGCCGTCGAGCTTTTCGTCCCACTGCACGGAAGAGCCCAGCCCCACCGGAACGCCCATGGCCACCACTTCAAACGTGCCGCCCACCGTGTCGCGTTCCTCGGTGGCCTTGTCCACCTCGGCCTTCATGCGCGCTTCAACTTCCGCATCCACGCAGCTCAGCAGGATGTCCTGAACGTCGCGCAGGGCGAGAATCTTCTCAAACGGAACATCGTCATCCGGCAGCGCGACGCTGCCCAGCGCCACGGTGTGGCTGGCGATCCGGATGCCGAACTGCAGCAGAAACAGCTTGGCCAGCGCTCCCACGGCAACGCGGGCGGCCGTCTCACGGGCGCTGGCGCGTTCCAGCACATAACGCGCGTCGGGGAAATCCCACTTCAGGCTTCCCGCCAGGTCGGCGTGGCCCGGCCGCGGCGACTTCACCGCCTTATACTTTTCGCGCGTCTCCGGCAGGTCTTCCACCGACATCGATTCCTGCCAGTTTTTCCAGTCGCGATTTTCAATCAGGATGGCAATGGGCGAGCCGATCGTTTCGCCGTGGCGGACGCCGGAAAGGAACTGCGCCGTGTCCGACTCAATCTTCATCCGCCCGCCGCGCCCGTAGCCGCCCATGCGCCGCTTCAGTTCGCGGTTGACGTAAGCAAAGTCCACCGGCACGTGCGCCGGCAATCCCATCAGGGTCGCCACCAGCGCCTGTCCGTGCGATTCACCCGCCGTGTAGAATCGAAGCATAATAGATGTTAAGGAACTTTCCGTGGCCGAATTCAGAAACAAGCAATTTTACCTGAAGGTTGCAAGCTGGTCAAAAATAAGGTGGTAGTCTCATTTCCGGTGGTGCGGCGCGGGGGCCGAGTATATCCCGGCCCAGAACCCCTTGCCGCCGGGCAGGTCGCGGGTTGTTTCATGAGCCAGGCGAAAGCCACGGCCGGCAAGCGATTCGCACAGAGCCGTGGGGCGGACAAAGGAAAAGTGAGCGTGCAGGTTCTCGATGGAGGCAAACCGGCTCGTACCAACCGCTTTTCCGCTTTCCGCTGGCAACTGGAGCACAACGGACAAATTCCCTCCCGGAGCGGTCAAGGCGATGGCGTTTTCCAGACAGCGATCGACTCCCGCGTGTTCAAAAATCAGTGCCGCATGGACAAGTTGAACTGGCTCCAGCATAATGCGCTGCTCAGAAAGATTCACACACCGGAGATCGAGACCGGGCAGATGCGAATGGCGCTGCCTGACGGTTTCGATGTATTGCGGGTTCATATCCAGCCCAACGATTCGCCTGGTAATGTTGCTGTCGATTTGTTCGAGTCCGTTGCCTCCGGCAATTCCCAGAACTGCGATGGATGAAGGGCGGCAACGCTCTATCGCTTCCACGAACAATTCGGAGAGAGCCCCCAATTGCTGGACTTCCGCCGAGTTCATATGCTGTTCGTATTCGCTGAGAGGCACGGAAAGCCAGGGGTTTGACATATTCCTATGCTATCCCAATCAAGCAGTCTTAAAACTCACGACCCGGTGCTGCTGTAATTCTCCACGCCGCGTTTCCAGACAAAAAGCGCCAGCACAAAGAATGATGCCGCCACCACCGGTACCAGGTAGAAGTAGGTATTGAAGCTGGTCCGCCCCAGAAAGTGCGTGGTGGGGTAAAACGAAGCAAAGCCGAAACGGGATGATCCAGCTGAGCATGAACTGGATGAAGACGTTGTAGATGGTGAGCGGGTAGCGGCCGAAGGTGAGCATGTTGAAAACCGGAGGCACAATGCCCACGCGGTCCTCAAACCAGAACGACACGGCGGTGAGAATCAGGAACACCGCCAGATAGATGAACGCGCCCGAGGCCACCATCAGGATGAACCAGAGGTAATTGCTGGCCGGCCAGGGAAGGTTGAGGTGCTTCACCGACATCGACACGACCAAAATGCCCGTGATAACTTCCTGCAGCGACTCGAGCCGGAACTTTTCAAACAGCACCTGGAAAAGGGTGTCGACCGGCCGCAGCATGATGCGGTCAAACTTTCCCTGGATAATGTAAATGTCGCCGAACTGGTAGAGGTTCCAGCTCACCACGTTGAAAAGGCCCAGCGGGATGAGCGAAAAGCCGTAAAGGAAAAGGATTTCGTAGAACGACCAGTCCTGCAGCTTGGGGATCTTGGTGAACAGCACCAGCACGAACCCGAAACCCAGCACCGTCGCCGCCATCGAGGAGAAAAAGGCGATGAAAAAGTCGGCCTTATACTCCAGCCGCACTTTGGCGTACTGGGCGAAATAGAGCGAGAATAGTCGGAGATGTCGTTTCATGACGGCTCTTTAGAGAGCACAAAGAAATGATGAAGCGTGAAGGATGAAGTATGAAAAAAAGCCGTGTTCGAAGCGCCCTTTAGAGAATGGGCAAATACTTATTTCAGTGTGCCGCCCTCCGAAACCGCGCTCCCATTTCATCCTTCATCCTTCACACTTCATCCTTGATTCACCCTCCCTGAATCGTGATCTGCCTGCTCGACAAACTCCACAGCGCGTGCCCGATGGCCACCAGGGCCGCGACCCAGAAGATCTGGATGCCCAGCGCCTTCAGAATTCCGAACCCGCTGATCTTGCCCAGGTAGAGCAGCACCGGAATGTAGCTGATGTACTGAAAAGGCATGAAGGCAAAAATCTGCTGGAAAATATGCGGGAAGAATGAAATGGGAATCAGCAGCCCGGAGAAAAGTTCCAGCAGAAAGTACTTGGCCCGCAGCAATCCCAGGATGGACTTCAAGCGCACGGCGAACGTTCCCACGGAAAAGTTGATGCCCGCCACCAGGAAGAAACTCAAAAAGACGCTGAACAGGAAGGCGACGAAGTTCGCAATGCCCGCCGGCTTTCGCACCGGGAAAACGAGTAGAAGGACAACGGCCGTGGGCACGGTCAGCATGGTCAGGCGGAAGGCCGACTCGCCCAGCGCCTGGGCGATATACATCCACTGGATGTTCACCGGCTTGATCAGGTCCATGGCCAGCTTGCCTTCCAGCACCTGCGTGGCCATCTCCTGGTCGATGTTGTTGTAATAGAAGGAGCGGATGATCCAGCCGATGGCCACGTAGGTCAGCAGATGGCTGAAGTCAAATCCCTCAATGCTGGCGCTGTGGGAATAAATGGCTTTCCAGATAAAGTAATAAACCGTGACGTAAATAAAGTAGGTGACGATGCCGGTGTAGTAGCGCAGGCGGTAGGCCATCGTATTCACAAAGCCCACCCGGAGAAACCCTCCGTAGATGCGGGCCATCGCCACCAGTGAAAACCGGGTTCGAGGCCGGGCCGGCAGCGCGAGCTGGGTGGTCGCCATTATCCCACCTCGCCCCGCAGGTAGATGCGCTTCACAATGTCCTCGATGGGTTCTTCTTGCACCAGAATGTCACTCACTTCCAGCGTGTTCACAATGTTGCGAATGATCTCCGCGTTCGAATAGCGCTCGCGGTCAAATCGCATCAGGTAGGTGAGCTCGTCGATGCGTTCGCAGAGGATTCCGTCGGTCACAATCTGGTCCACGGCCGCCGACTGAGCGCGATCCTTCAGCAGGAATTTCACCTGGTTGTATTTTGCCAGGCGCCCTTTCATCGCACGCAGCGCGCCGTCGAAGAGAATCTTCCCCTTGTCAATCACGATGATGCGGCTGCAAAGCTCCTCGATGTCTGAAAGGTCGTGAGTGGTCAGCAGCACCGTGGTCCGCTCCATGCGGTTCACTTCCTTCAGGAATTCGCGGATGCGGTCCTTGGCCACCACGTCCAGCCCGATGGTGGGCTCGTCCAGAAAAAGTACGGGAGGATTGTGCAGCAGCGAGGCGGCAATGTCGCATCGCATGCGCTGCCCCAGGCTCAGCTTGCGGACGGGCGTATTGAGATAGTCCTTGAGGTTGAGAATTTCAGAAAAGACGCCCAGCCGGCGCTGATAGTCGGCGTCAGAGACTTCGTAGATTTCCTTCAGCAGCTTGAACGATTCCACCACCGCGATGTCCCACCAGAGTTGCGTCCGCTGACCGAACACCACGCCAATGTGCTTGGTGTAATGGCGGCGGTCGCGCCAGGGCACAAAGCCGTTGGCGACAATGCTGCCGCCGGTGGGGACCAGGATGCCCGTCAGCATTTTCACCGTGGTCGACTTCCCCGCCCCGTTGGCGCCAATGTAACCCACCACTTCGCCCGGTTCGATGGTGAAACTGACGTGGTCAACGGCAGAGACAGTGATCTTGTCACGCACAAACAGGTTCTGCATAGCTCCCCAAACGCCTTCACGGCGGCGAAAGGAACGAAACTCCTTGGTCAGGTCCTGCACTTCAATGATGGGTTTCATAGGGAGACAAACGTCGCGGGGGCGCAACTCCTCTGTCAAACAAAGATATAATTCTAGCAACCGCTGCTGTTCTGAACAAGCAGCCGGAGACGAACGTGGCCCGGCAAAGCACCCGCCAGGCCGTGAAGCCGCGGGCTTTACGGGCCTTTTACTTTAGACTCACTGGACTTGATAACGATTCATAAGGAGATCGGCCTGATGCCAAAGAACGCGCTGGTGGGTATCGATATTGGCGGGACAAAAACCGCCGTTCTCGTCTCGTTAGAGGCGCCGTCCGTTCTGGATCGAATCGAATTCTCCACCAAGCCCGCAAAAGGTCCCGAACCTGCGCTGGGCCTGATCAAGGCAGGAATCCGCGACCTGATTTCGAAGCACCGGCTGAAACCCACGGCCATCGGCGTGAGCTGTGGCGGGCCGCTCGACCACCTTGAAGGCATTATCCAGGCCCCGCCCAATCTTTCCACCTGGGTGGATGTGCCTATCAAGGCCATTCTTGAAGAAGAATTCGGCGTCCCCTGCCGCGTGGAAAACGATGCCAACGCGGGCGCCGTGGCGGAGCACCGTTTTGGGGCCGGGCAAGGCTGCCGGAACATGGTTTTTCTGACCATGGGAACGGGGCTGGGCGCGGGTATCATTGCTGACGGCAGGCTCTATCACGGCGCCAACGACTTCGCGGGCGAGATCGGGCACGTCCGGCTCACGCGTTCGGGGCCTGTCGGGTATCATAAGGCGGGTTCTGTGGAAGGATGGGCCAGCGGCGGCGGAATGGTCCAGGTGGCAGCGAAAGCGGTCAAAGCCGCCATCAAGAGGAATGAGCCGACCCTGCTCACTGAACAACTGGAGCAAGGCAAACCCATCACCGCCCGCGATGTTGCGGCGGCGGCGCGAAAAGGCGATGCCGTAGCCGCCCGCGTCCTTCTATCGACCGCCCGGCGGCTGGGGGAAACGATGGCGATCCTTGTCGACATCCTGAATCCCGAAAGAATCGTGATCGGCGGGCTGGCCATGCGCCTGGGCGACACGCTGCTGGGCCCGGCGCGCGAGGTCCTGCAGCGCGAGGCGCTTCCCTACTCGACCGCCGTCTGCCAGGTGGTACCGGCAGAACTCGATGAGCGGATTGGCGACGTCGCCGCGCTCTGCGTGGCCATGGGATTTTGAAGCTCCGGCTTTGCTTTCCGGAAAGCAGTTTCACTTCGAGATGGCGCGTTTAAGGGCAGCTTGCCAGGCATAACTTCGCGCAGGACGAGAATAGCGCCACTGACATTTTTAATTCTCGATGGATTCTGGAAGAGACTCGGCAGATGAAGCTGCGGTATAATTCTGGCATTTGGACTCATAGATAAAGCTGATGTCAAAATTTTCAAGCAAGCAGAGCGATGACAGGCGGGAAGCTTATACACCGAATCCGAGTCTGAGGATTGCGGCCTCCTAACCAATTAACAATTTACGATTTGAGGCTCCAGGGAGCATGCACATGAAAAGATACCGAGCAGGTACTTTGTTGCTGGCGTCTGTTTTGCTGTTGGCGCAGGCGCTGGCTGCCGCGGAACTCCGCGTCCCGCACCTGAATTTTACCGACCAGCGCCTCGAGAACGGCCTGAGAGTCATTATTGCTCCGGACCACACCGCGCCGGTCTTTGCCATCTCCGTCACCTACAACGTGGGGTCGCACAGCGAACGGCCCGGCAGGACGGGGTTCGCCCACCTCTTCGAGCACATGATGTTTCAGGGCTCGAAAAACGTGGGCAAGGGCGAGCACATGATCCTGATTGAAAACAACGGTGGCGACATGAACGGCACCACCAGCGAGGACCGCACGAACTATTTCGAAATGCTGCCCCGGAACCAGCTGGACCTCGCGCTCTTCCTTGAAAGCGATCGCATGCGTTCGCTGGCCGTCAACCAGGCCAATCTGAACAACCAGCGCAACGCCGTCCAGGAAGAGCGGCGACTGGGCATCGACAACCAGCCCTACGGCAAGGCGTATCTCGAAATCGACAACCTTGCCTACGATAACTTTGCCTACAAGCATTCGATCATCGGTTCCATGGCGGACCTGAACTCAGCCACCGTCTCGGACGTGCAGAATTTCTTCCGCATCTACTATGCGCCCAACAACGCCGTGCTCACCCTGGTGGGCGACCTGGACCCGGCAGAGGCGCTGGAAAAGGTGAAGAAATATTTTGGCGACGTTCCCTCGCAGCCGGCGCCGCCCAAGCCGGACCTCACCGAGCCCGAACATTATGGCGAGCGGCGGGAAACCATGATGGACCCGCTGGCGCGCCTGCCCATGATCCTGATGGCATTTCATGCTCCTGCGGGCAACATGGCGGACAATTACGCCCTCCAGGTGCTGGCCAGCATCCTGAGCACGGGTGAAAGTTCGCGGCTCTATCAGCACCTGGTGAAGGATAAGCAACTGGCGACATCCGTTGATGTCCAGGCCGACTCTCGAACCGGCCCCAGTCTCTTCTATGTGGTGGCAGTGCCGCGGCCGGGTGTTAAGACTGAAGACCTGGAGAGCGCCATTGAGGAGGAAATCGCGGCGGTCAAGAAAGACGGCGTGACGGACGCCGAAATGGACAAGGCCCGGGCGCAGTTTCGCCGGCAGCAGATCCAGGCCCGGCAGTCGGACCTTTATACGGCCATGCGCATCGGCGAATACACTGTGAAGTTCAATGACCCCAGCCTGATCAACACCATCTTTGACAAATTCAATGCCGTGACCGCGGCGCAGGTCAAAGACGCTGCGGACAAGTATCTGATTCCCCGCGAGCAGGCCGTGGTGATTGACCTGCCGGCCAAAAAGGAAACCACGGCGGCAAGCCGCTAGAGGAGGATGAACGTGAAACGGACATTTCTTGTTCTGGTCATGACGGTGCTCACATTCGCAGCCGGGAGCGTCACACTCTTCGGGCAAGGCATGGAGGGCAGCAAGTCGGTTCCGCTCAGCAAGGTGGTGCGGCTGAATCGCGCGCCCGTCAACAAGGAAATTCTGCGCGTCAAGCTGCCGCGTCCCCGGGAAGTCAAACTGGACAACGGGCTTGAAGTTCTGGTGCTGGAGCAACACAAGCTGCCGACGGTTGCCTTCATGCTCTGGATCAAAACCGGTGCGCTCGAAGACCCTCGCGGCCTTCCCGGCCTGGCCAATTTCACCGCCGACATGCTGCGCGAAGGCACAACCCAACGCAGCAGCGCCCAGCTTGCCGGGGATGTTGATGACATCGGAGCCAGCCTGGGCGCTTCCGCCAGTTTCGGCAGCAACGTTTCAAGCGTCACGGCATCAGGTCTGGTGGAAAACACCGATCGCATCCTGGAATTGATGAGTGATGTAGTCCTGAACCCGACGTTCCCGGAGGATGAGCTGGCCAAGTACAAGAAGCGGCAGCTCGCCGGCTTGCAGCAGATGCGGTCGGAGCCCAGCTTCCTGGCGCGCGAACGGTTCTACAGCGTACTCTACGGAGATTTTCCGGCTTCCGAAGTGGCCGCGACACCGGCCTCACTCAATAAAGTGACGCGCGAGGAACTGGCAAAGTTCCACAGCGATTACTACGCGCCCAATAACGCGATCCTCGGCGTGGCGGGCGACGTTGACTACGACACCATCGTGCCGCTCATCAAAAAGTATTTCGGTGCCTGGAAAAGCCATGCTGTCAGCAACGGCAAACTTCCGCCGGTTCCCAAGCCCGCGGCAGCCAGGATAGTTCTGGTGGACCGGCCGGATTCCGTCCAGACCAACATCATGGCCGGAGACCAGTCTTTGCGCCGCAACGATCCCGACTACATCCCGCTGGTGGTGACCAATCACATTCTGGGCGGCGGCCCGGCAGCCCGGCTGTTCCTGGACCTGCGCGAGGAAAAGGGATACACGTACGGCGCTTACAGTTACTTCCGGTCAGATATCTACCCCGGCCCCTGGATCGCCTCGACAGAGGTCCGCACAGCGGTGACGGACGGCTCGATGAAGGCCTTGATGGATGAGTTCAAGAAGATCCGGGATGAGGACGTGCCGGAAAAGGAACTGGACGAGTCCCGTCGCGCCATTGTGGCCAGTTTTGCCCTTTCGCTGGAACAACCCTCAACCCTGCTGCACGCCTGGCTGACGGTGGACTACTACAAGCTTCCTCAGGATTATTGGGACCAGTATCCCGAGGAGGTGGCGAAAGTGACCCCGCAGGTGGTGCAGAAGGCAGCCCGGGAATATATCGATCTCGACCATCTCCAGGTGGTCTGCGTCGGCAACGGCAAGCAGATCAAAGACGTTCTGAAGAAATACGGGCCGCTCGAGGTCTACGACACCAACGGGAAAAAGATCGAGTGACTCCGGCTGGCTACTCTCCCAGCACCTTGATCAGGACACGCTTGCGGCGCCGGCCGTCAAACTCGGCGTAATAAACCTGCTGCCAGGGCCCGAGGTCAAGCCGGCCCTCAGTGACCGGCACCAGCACCTGGTGGCCCACCAGAAGGTTCTTGAGGTGGGCGTCGCCATTGGTTTCGCCTGTCTGGTGGTGGCGATAATCGGCGCGGAAGGGGGCGAGTTTTTCCAGCCACTCGTCGATGTCGGAGATCAGGCCGTTCTCGGCGTCGTTAATGTAGACTCCCGCCGTGATGTGCATGGCGGAAGCCAGCACCAGGCCCTCCTGGATCCCGGCTGCTGACAGGGCCTTCTCGAGTTCCGAAGTTATATTGATGAATTCGCGCTTTTTCTTCGTGTTAAACCACAGATATTGCGTGTAAGCTTTCATCTTTCGTCTGCCTCCTATAAGTTTCTTCTATAGCTTCAATAAAGGAGCTGCATAGGCAAGCACTGCCCAAAATCGTAAGCTTATTGTAAAATGATGAGTTATCCTATTAGCCGTTTGCCTAACAGGCTGCGAGTGATTACACTAGCAAAACTCGCATTCTTTGGGGAGAACAGGAAAATCGCAGGAGGCTTAATATGAAATCCGGCAATTCCAGCCGAGGCGCTGTCCACGTAACGGACGCAAATGGGGCCGATGCCCAGCTGGCCGAACAGCAGGAACGTGCACGCAATCGAGATCCGCAATTTCTGAAAGATCTACTGGAGAAGATGCTTCTGATCCGGCGCTTCGAAGAGAAGGCAGCCGAGATGTATACGTTGGGGAAGATCGGCGGGTTTTGCCATCTTTACATCGGGCAGGAAGCTACCTCAGTGGGCTCCATCGCGCCGCTCGAACCGCAGGACGCCATCCTCTGCTCCTATCGCGATCACGGCCATGCGCTGGCGCGAGGACTGGAGCCGGGTCCCATCATGGCGGAACTTTTCGGCAAGAGGACCGGCTACTCGAAGGGCAAAGGCGGATCGATGCACCTGTTCGATAAGAGCCTGGGATTCCTGGGCGGCCATGCGATCGTGGGCGGGCACATTCCGCTGGCTGCGGGCGTGGCCTTTTCCGCCAAGTATCTGAACCAGCAGCGGGTCACGCTCTGTTTCTTTGGCGAGGCGGCGGTCAACATCGGGGCGTTCCATGAGTCCCTGAATCTTGCCCAGTTGTGGAAGCTGCCCGTCGTCTATATTATCGAAAACAACGAGTTTGGCATGGGAACGCCCATTCTGAAGACTTCCGCCATCCGGGACCTTTCAGAAAAAGCCGGGTCGTATGACATGGCGCGCGCCGTTGTGGACGGAATGGATGTGCTTTCGGTTTACGATGGGCTTTCCGAAGCCATCGAGCGGGCGCGCAAAGAAGATCTTCCCACGCTGATTGAGGCCAGGACCTATCGCTTTGTGGGCCACTCGATGTCAGACCCCGCCCACGGCGCCTACCGCACGCGCGAAGACCTGGCCGAGCACCGGCAGCGCGACCCCATCAAGCGCTTCACTTCCACCCTGGAATCTCTTGGCATTATCAATCAGGAATATATCGACGACCTTGACAGCAGGATCCGCGAGGTGGTCGACCAGTCCGTAACTTTTGCGGATGAAAGCCCGGATCCGGCGCCTGAGGATATGTACACGGACGTTTATCTTCCGTAAATCGGGCTGGGCTAAGATTTAAAAGTTTTGTCAATCTGCGGCGGCCCTGGCCATGCGAACCCTGAGAAACGCCCGGGCCACTCAGACACCGCATTAAAGAAAAAGTGAGGAACACCCATGGCAGTAATAGCTTTTCGCGAGGCGCTGAATCAGGCAATGCGCGAAGAAATGCAGCGTGACGAGACGATCTTCCTGATGGGCGAGGAAGTCGGCGCCTATAACGGCGCCTATAAAGTCACGAAAGGATTGCTGGACGAATTCGGCCCCAAGCGCGTCCTCGACACTCCCATCACCGAGCTGGGCTTTACGGGTCTCGGCGTGGGCGCGGCCATGACAGGGTTGCGGCCTATCGTCGAGATGATGACCTTCAACTTTTCACTGCTGGCTCTCGATGAAATTGTGAATTGCGCAGCCAAGATGCTCTACATGTCCGGAGGGCAGCTCGGCGTGCCTATGGTGGTCCGGGGTCCGGGCGGCGCGGGCCATCAGCTTGCAGCCACACACTCCCAGGCGCTGGAATCATGGTTCTGCCACATTCCGGGCCTCAAGGTGGTGACGCCTTCCACCCCCGCGGATGCCAAGGGCCTGCTGAAATCATCGATCCGCGACAACAACACGGTCATTTTTATCGAATCGGAAGTTCTCTACGGGCTGAAGGGAGAAGTTCCGGAAGGCGAGTACACCATTCCGCTGGGCGTTGCGGATATCAAGCGCCCGGGTAACGACGTCACCCTGATTGCGCACGCCAAGATGGTCCACGTGGCGCTCGAGGCCGCCGAGGAGCTTGAAAAGGAAGGCATCGATGCCGAGGTGATCGACCCGCGAACGCTTCGGCCGCTTGACACCGAAACCATCCTCCAGTCGATCCGGAAAACCAACCGGGCCGTTGTGGTGGAAGAAGGCTGGCCTTTCTGCGGCATTGGGGCCCAGGTTGTGGATACGATTCAGCATCAGGCTTTCGATTATCTTGATGCTCCCATCCTGCGCGTCACGGGCATCGATGTTCCCATGCCCTACGCCAAGCCGCTGGAACACCTTCACGCACCGGATAAGGCCCGCGTGATGGACGCCGTTCACCGGGTAACCTATAAGAGTTAGCCCGGCCAATTTTCTCCGCGAGGTTACGCATGGCATCTCGAGTTCTCATGCCCAAGGGCAGCGACACCATGACCGAGGGCAAGGTCCTGAAGTGGCTCAAAAATGAAGGCGAGCAGGTCGCAAACGGCGACCCTCTGGTCGAAATTGAAACTGACAAAGTGGATATGGAAGTCGAATCGATGGCTTCCGGCGTCCTTCGCAAGGTCCTGGTGCCGGCCGGAGAAACCGTGCCGGTCGGCCAGATGCTGGCCGTCATCGGGAAAGCCGAGGAGGATATTTCATCTTTCATCTCCTCCAACGGCGGAGCCGCCGCCGCCAAACCGGCTGCCGCGCCTGAAAAGAAAGAAGAAGAACCGAAAGAAGCAGCGCCGTCTCAGTCCACGACACGAGCCGAGACCCCGGCTCCGGGTGCAGCACCCACTCCCCAGGCGGCGGGAGGACGCATCCTGGCTTCACCTCTGGCCCGCCGCATTGCGCGCGAGGCCGGGCTGGATCTGGCCGCCATTCAAGGCTCCGGCCCCGGCGGCCGCATCATCCGCCGCGATGTGGAATCGGCTACGGCCGCAGGCGCTCCGAGCGCTCCGGCGCCGCAGTTTGCTCCGCAAGGCCCGGAATTTCGCGATGAGCCCCTCAGCCAGATGCGCAAGACCATTGCGCAGCGGCTCGCTCAAAGCCTGGGACCCATTCCCCACTTCTATCTCACTATTGACGTGGATATGAAGAAGGCCAAGGAACTGCGCGAATCGGCCAACAAACTGATTTCCGATTTGAAGCTGACTTACAACGACATCATCGTCAAAGCCTGCGCGGTTGCGCTGACCCAGCACCCCGACGTCAACGCCAGCTTCACCGGCACCGCCATCCGCTACCACAACCGCATCCACCTCGGCATCGCCGTCGCCATTGAAGGCGGCGGGCTCATCACCCCGGTGGTGCGCGATTGCAACCTCAAGACCCTTCAGCAGATCTCGTCCGAATCCAAGGACCTGATTGCCCGGGCCCGTACCCGCAAGCTGAAGCCGGAGGAATACACGGGTGGGACCTTCAGCGTCTCAAACCTGGGCATGATGGGGATCGTGGAATTCTCAGCGGTGATCAATCCGCCTGAGGGCGCCATCCTGGCCATCGGCTCTGTCGAGGAAAAACCCGTGGTGGAAAACGGACAGATCACCATCGGGTCCCGCTGCCGGATGACCCTTTCCTGCGACCATCGCGTGGTCGATGGCGCGATAGGCGCAAAGTTCCTGCAGACTCTCCAGCAGATACTGGAGAATCCCCTCCTGATGGCGTTGTAGTTCGGCCGTTGCAAATGGAAAGGGTCGCCGGGACTACACCGTCTCGGCGCTCTGTTCCATGGTGGATTGTTTTGGAACGATCTGCCGGCTCTCCAGCGGGTATCCCTTCTCCTTCCACCCGGCCAGGCCGCCTGCCAGCGGCCGCACGCGCGTGATGCCACGGCGTTTCAGCATCAGCGCCACACGGGCGCTGGTGGCTTCGTTCGGTCAAGTGCAGTAAAGGATCAGTTCCCGGTCAGCCGGGATTTCCTGGTACCGCTGGTCAAATTCTTCTGAGGGCAGGAAGTACGCTCCGGGAACGGTGTTCGGATCCGCCTCAAAATCCATTGAGTGCCTCAGGTCCACGATCGTGACCTTTTCCCCGGCGTCGATTTTCCGTTTCAACTCTTCCGCCGTAATGCGGCTCACGCGCAACTTCCGCAGGAACCGCTGCCGCTGGAGGTACTTCCAGGCAATGTAAGAAAACAGGCTTCCCGCCACCAGCAGCAGGAGCCCCACGCCAAAGCCCAGAGCGATTTGCGCCACGTTTTCCAGTTGTTGGCTGAAAATATACCCAAGGCCGACAAACAGGCCGCTGTAAAGCACCGCCCCGGCACCGTCAAAAATCAGGAAACGAGTGAGGCGCATCCCAAACATACCCGCCAGGGGAGGAGCCGCCGTACTAAGCCCGGGAACAAATTTCGCCACCACCAGGGCGTTGGCGCCGCTTCGCGCAAAACGGTTCTCAGTGTTTCTGATGCAGGAGTCCGGCTCCAGAGAAATCCGGCAAAGCAGGTTCAGGACCTTCGTGCCCCGGTATTTGCCGAGCTCGTACCAGATCACATCCGCCAGCAGTGCTCCTGTAGCGGGAAATAGGATAACCCACGCCAGGGTCAAACGACCGGTTCCAGCAAGAGCTCCGGCGGCAAGCATTCCTGGAAGGGAAGGAACCGGCAGTCCCATCTGCTCAAGGAAAACCCACACGACAAGCACCAGGTAACCATGGTGCAGAATAAAGTGGAGCGTCTCATCCATCCGGGAAAATCCCTCTACCCCTGGCGATTGGGAACAGCACTATTCTCTCCCAGTCTCCGCGCAAAAGAAACACCTCCTGGCTCAATCAGGACAGATCCATTGTGCCTGCCTCTTCGATGAGCCGGACGCGCCCGGGGGTTCATTTTTGTTCGGAATCACGAGAATCTTGGATGAAAGTCGAGACTCATGTATTCTGTTGTAGAATGCCAAAAGCAACGAAAAGCAGATTCAAAATAGGACTGGTCCAGATGGCGTGCGGGCCCGAACCGCGCCGGAACCTGCAAAGGGCGATCCGGGGCGTGAAGGAGGCGGCCCGGAAAGGCGCCTCAATCGTCTGCCTTCCGGAACTGTTTGCCTCCACCTATTTTTGCCAGCGTGAGGACGCCAGCATCTTTGATCTGGCCGAACCCATTCCCGGCCCCATCACCCGGGCCCTCAGTCCTGTGGCCAGGAAAGCCCGCGCATCCGTGATCGCGCCCGTCTTCGAGCGCCGGGCCGCGGGTGTTTACCACAACAGCGCAGCCGTTATCGGCAGCGACGGAAAGATCGCGGGCCTCTATCGCAAGATGCACATTCCCGACGATCCCGGTTATTACGAGAAGTACTACTTCACCCCGGGCGACCTGGGCTTCCAGGCCATCCAGACGCAAGTCGGTCCGGTGGCGCCGCTGATCTGCTGGGACCAGTGGTACCCGGAAGCCGCCCGTCTGGTGGCGCTGCAGGGGGCCAACGTGGTCTTCTACCCCACAGCCATTGGCTGGCATCCGCATGAGAAGGAGCGATTCGGCGCGGCCCAGCGTGACGCCTGGAGAACCATCCAGCGCGGCCACGCCATCGCCAACGGAGTGTATGTGGCGGTGGTCAATCGAGTGGGGCATGAAAAGGAAGGCAACGGCGCCGGAATCGAGTTCTGGGGTTCCTCCTTTGTCGCTGACCCGCAAGGGGTGGTGATTGCCGAGGCTTCAGCCGACCGCGAAGAAGTCCTGATCGCCGAGGTCGACCTGAAGCATCTTGAGGACATCCGCCGCAACTGGCCCTTCCTTCGCGACCGCCGCATCGACGCCTACCAGGGAATCGACCGCAGGTTCCTCGGGACGCCGGAAGGGAGCAAAACAAACTAGTGGCCGCCACGCCGCAATCGCTCGGATATCATCTGCCCGCGGAATGGGAGCCCCATGAAGCCACCTGGATCGGCTGGCCGCACAACCTGACGGACTGGCCGGGCCGCTTCGCCCCCATTCCCTGGGTTTACAGTGAAATTGTCCGCAAACTCACGTCCGCGGAAACCGTCCACATCCTGGTTCAATCCAGTGCCCATGAAGCGCGCGCCCGACAAATTCTGGTGCAAGCAGGAATCAGTCCGGACTGCGTCCGGTTCTTTCGATTCCCCACCGACCGCGGGTGGACGCGCGATTTCGGGCCCATCTTCTTGAAAAGGTCTGAGTCGCCCGGCGAGCTCGCCATCATTCGTTTCCGCTTCAACGCCTGGGCCAAGTATCCCGAATGGCGCAACGATGACGCCATACCCGGCCGCGCGGCTAGTGCACTGAAGCTGCCCCTGCTCCCTGCCAGCGTGGCAGGCCGGGACATTGTGCTGGAAGGCGGCAGCATTGAAGTGAACGGCCGGGGAACCCTTTTGAGCACGGAAGAGTGCCTGCTGGATAAGGCAGTCCAGGCGCGGAACCCGGGCTTCAGCAAGGAAGCCATTGAAGCCGCCCTGCGCCAGAATCTTGGCGTCGAGAACATTCTGTGGCTGGGGCGCGGAATTGCTGGCGACGACACGCACGGCCATGTGGACGATCTGTGCCGCTTTGTCAGCCCAAAAACCGTGGTTCTCTGCAGCGAGAATAATCCCGCCGACCCCAATTACCCCGTGCTCCAGGAAAACCGCGAGCGGCTTGAAGGTATGCGCCTGGAGGACGGCTCGCGAATCGAGGTGGTTCCGCTTCCAATGCCCTCGCCGATTTACTTTGAGGACCAGCGTCTGCCGGCAAGCTACGCCAATTTTTATATTGCCAATGCGGCGGTGCTGGTCCCCACTTTTAACGATCCCCAGGACCGCATCGCGCTCGGCACGCTGGCGGAATTGTTTACGGACCGGCCCGTGGTCGGCATCCACGCCGTCGATCTGGTCTGGGGCCTCGGAACCCTCCATTGCCTCACCCAGCAGCAACCTGCAGTCGATTGAGGGCTGACAGCCAGACCCTGTATTTTTGCACAGTGCCTTCTGTTCTGATTGCGCTGTTCCCGGTCTTCGAAGGGGGTCCGCTTGCCCTTCACACCAACAACCCATCTTTGATCTCCTGCACCAATCTTCCAACGTCCGGAGGGCGAAACAGAACTCTTTCAAGGCCCTGGCCCTCCAGCAAGGAGGTTTCATTGCTGCCATGCCTCGCCAGAATCCAGATCGGCACGAGTTTCGCCCAACTGGCGAGCAATGCGGCATCTGCGTATAGCTTCGGCGCCTGGCAATGTTCACGTCCCATTGAGGAGGGGCCCGCCGCGCATCCCGGCAACGGATTCCACGACAGTATTGTGCTAACCTGACCTCAGGCGCCGGCGGCCGGTCCGCTTGCAATCCCAGCCGCCGCAGGCTTCCCCCAAACTGCACTTCTTAAGGATGGATGACGATGAAAATCCTCATCACCGGATCAAGCGGGCTGATTGGCTCGGCGCTGGTTGCACACTTAACGGGACAGGGCCACCAGGTTGTGCGGCTGGTTCGCCGCGCCGTGGCTCCGGGCGAAGACGTCGCGGTGTGGGACCCGACCGCAGGAAAACTGGAAACGAGCGCCCTGGAGCAAGCGGACGCGGTGGTGCACCTCGCCGGAGAAAGCATCAATGCGCTTCGCTGGACCGACGAGCGAAAGGAACGCATGCGCAAAAGCCGAGTCAGCGGCACACGCCTGCTTTCTGAAGCCCTGGCGCAGCTTGCCGTTCCCCCACGCGTTCTCGTCTCGGCCTCCGCGGTAGGATTCTACGGTTCGCGCGGTGACGAGGTCCTGACGGAAGCGAGCCGTGCGGGTTCGGGCTTCTTGTCCGACGTCTGCAAGGAATGGGAGGCGGCGGCAGAGCCCGCCCGGCAAAAAGGCATCCGGGTGGTGAACCTGCGCATCGGCATGGTGCTCAGTGGGAAAGGGGGCGCTTTGCCCGCCATGCTTCCGGCGTTCAAGGCAGGAGTGGGCGGAAAGCTGGGCGACGGCCGGCAGTTCGTCAGCTGGATCGCCATTGACGACCTCACGCGGGCCATTTCACACGCCATCATCACGGAATCTCTTTCCGGGCCGGTCAACGCCGTATCGCCCAACCCGGTGCGAAACGTGGAGATGACCCAGGCATTAGGGAAGGTCCTGCGGCGACCCACCATTCTTTCCATGCCCGCCTTCGCCGTGCACCTGATCTTCGGAGAAATGGGTGACGCCCTGCTGCTCGCCAGCCAGCGCGTGGAACCCCGGCAACTGCAGGACTCTGGATTCACTTTCCAGTTTCCCGATTTTGAAACATCGCTTCGCCATTTGCTCGGCCGGACATAGCGTAGCCCAATGGCATTCAACCGCTCTCCCCGCCAGCTTTCATGAACCCCCGCTGCCCCGGCGGTTCCCTCAGGGTGTATACTAGAAAGAAGCGCTGAGACTCCGATGAGAATCAAAGTCTTATTTTTTGGATTCACGCACGACGTTACGGGGCTTCGGGAAGAGCAGATCGAACTTGGAGAGGGCGAAAACCTCCAGGGGCTGCGGCGCTTTTACGAAAGCCGCTTCCCGCGCCTGGGCGAACTGGCAGGATCGCTGCTCTTTGCGGTTAACCAGCAGATAGCAGGCCCCTTGGACGCTTTGCATGAAGGCGATGAAGTGGCCTTTATGCCTCCAGTCAGCGGCGGGACGGACGACAGCCGCTACCGCATCACCGGCGAGAAAATCTCAACCTCGGACCTGGCAAAATCGCTCCAGACCCCTGCAGACGGGGCAGTGGTCACCTTCGAAGGGGTGGTCCGCAACCATTCAAGCGGGCGAAAGACCCTTTATCTGGAGTACGAAGCCTACACCTCGATGGCCATCCGCAAGATGGAAGAAATTGGTGCTGACGCCAAACAGAAATATCGCATCAACTCCGTCGGCATCATTCATCGAACGGGAAGACTGGAAATCGGGGAGACCAGTGTCGCCATCGTTGTGACGGCGGCGCACCGCCGACCAGCCTTTGAAGCTTGTCAATATCTCATCGACCGCCTCAAGCAGGTGGTGCCTGTGTGGAAAAAGGAGTATTTTGAAGACGGCGCCGTCTGGGTGGAAGGCGAGGGCCGAAAACAAGTCCTGGCAGGGACCCGGGGTTAATTGCCGGCAGAGCATCCCGCTGAGGGGAGCAAGAAAGGAAGAGATTGAATTAAAGGGTTTTAAATCATATGGACAACTTTCTGAATATTGCAGTCGAAATCGCCAGCGAAGCGGGTGCGTTGCTGGCCCAGCTCTCCAAGCAGCCGCGGGAAATTGCTTATAAGCGCAAATCAGACATTGTCACGGACGCCGACCGGCGTTCCGAAGCCATGATCATCGAGCGCCTTCGTGGACACTTTCCCGATCACGCCATCGTGGCCGAAGAAGGCGGTGGCAAGGAAACCGGCTCCGACTACTGCTGGTACGTTGATCCGCTGGACGGCACAACCAATTTTGCTCACGGTTTCCCTGTTTACTGCGTTACTCTGGCCCTGGCCTACCGTGACGAAGTGATCGCCGGGGTGGTTTACGACCCGACCCGCGAAGAGATGTTCGCAGCCGAGCGGGGCGCCGGAGCCACGCTGAACGGAGAGCGCATCAGGGTGTCACAAACCGCCGACCTTGGTGAGAGCCTGCTGGGCACAGGGTTTCCGCCCTTCGCTTCCAATCACGACCTGAACCTGCAATTCTTTTTCAAGCTCACCCACCTTTCACACGGAATTCGCCGGGCGGGCGCTGCGGCGCTGGATCTCTGTTCGGTGGCTGTGGGACGCTTTGAAGGGTTCTGGGAACTGAAGCTGAATCCCTGGGACAAGGCAGCCGGATCTTTGCTGGTGACGGAAGCCGGGGGCCGCGTCTCAGACCTTACGGGCGGGGCTTTCTCGCTCCACCGCGATGAGATTTTTGCCTCCAATGGGCTAATTCATGAACCCATGCTCGGGGTTTTTTCATCTATTCTGGAAGAGCACAGTAAAGTAAAGTGCAGCTAAGGCTGCCATTGAATTTGATAAGGGCCGTCACGGCCCCTGCTGATTAGCGTCGGGAAATCATATGAGAACACTCCTGGTATCGAGGCGTCGTGCGCGGCGCCGAGGGCTTACCACCCTATCGCTTTACGGCACTCCACCACTTTCTCCGCCACCCGTCTCTCAGGATCCTGAGATTACTGAGATGGACATCCACATCCGCCGCCTCAGCCAGGCGCACGATGGTTTAAAGATTGTCCAGCTGACCGACATTCATCACAGCCTCTACACGCCTCTCGAAGACGTCGAGCGGGCTGTGAAAATGACCAACCAGCTTCAACCCGACCTGATTGCCCTGACCGGAGACTATGTGACTTTTTCTCCCACCTACATCTGGCCGGTGGCCCAGGTGCTGGGCCGGTTGCGCGCCAGGTTGGGAGTTTTCGCCGTCCTCGGCAATCACGACTTCAATGTGGATGCCGATGAGATGACACGGGCCCTTGAAGCGCATCACATCCAGGTCCTGCGCAATTCCCATATCTCGCTCGGTTCCGGGCACGACAGGCTGTGGCTGGTGGGCGTGGACGATCTGTGGTGGAGCGCTGATGATCTTGAGGCCGGGATGCGGAATGTCCCGCCAGGCGAGCCCAAAATCCTGCTGTGCCACAACCCGATCGGCATCCACATGGCAGCCGAGTACCACATTGACCTGGTGCTCTCCGGACACACCCATGGCGGACAGGTTCGCTTGCCCGTGGTGGGCGGGCTCTATACCAGATCCAAACTCGGCAAGCGGTTTATCGCAGGATGGAACCGGCTGGACGGCACGCAAATCTACGTGAGCCGCGGCATCGGCAAAGTCCTGGTTCCCCTGCGGGTGGGCTGCCCGCCGGAGATCGCCTGCCTGAACCTGCGCGCCGGAACCTCGACAGAACATCACGAAGTGTCTTGATTTTGCGAGTTTTTACCACCTGGCGGTTCTAGTCCTTTGGCGATCGAATCGGACAAGATCCATTGCGGCACACACGGCTGGCAGGAACGGACATTCGTTTGCCAGCATATTCTGCAGTCCCTGTACACTGGTATTCCAGTTGGATTTTGCTGGTCGTCAGAACAATCTGACCCCCGTCCTGACGCATGGTGCTCCACCTGCGAAAAAGCCCGGCAGGAAGCAGGAGGCGACTGGACTCCAGAAGTGCAGGAGAAGCTCGGGGTCAAGCTGCTTTGCGGCGCTTGTTATGACTACGCAAAGTCTGTATGGCTAAATGGGCGCAAGGTCTCCCACTAAGATTGGTTCACGTTCACAGTTGTCACCTACTTCCATTGCTTGACACGGCGCCCTGCCGCTTTCTATAATTTTTTAGTAAGTTGAGTTTTCAGGATTCAAGCGGGAATAGCTCAGTGGTAGAGTGCGACCTTGCCAAGGTCGAAGTCGCGGGTTCGAATCCCGTTTCCCGCTCCAATTCTTCCGGCGCGGTACCCAAGTGGTAAGGGAGAGGTCTGCAAAACCTTTATGCGGGAGTTCGATTCTCCCCCGCGCCTCCAATCATCGTCCAACTCTGTGCGATCCACCAAGCGATGAAGTGAAGCTTCCGCTCGGCTCAATGCAAGAGGAATTGGCCAGGCCCTCTGAAAGCAGTCGCTCCGGGCGGAAGCCCTCCGAATGGCAAATCGGGCACCCCCTGATTCATCATTCCGCCCGCCAGGGTGAGTACCACCGCTTGACCCAGCCGGTCGCCCACTGGTTGGTCTCGTGCTCGTGGCAGGAGATGCAGGGGTTCGGGATGTTGTATTTCTCTGTCATCTCCGGCGTAATAAATCCAAAAGTGTGGGCGTGAACATACCGGCCCGGCACTCCTTCGGTCTCGATTTTGGGCATGTGGCAGGCAATGCAACTGCTGCCGTCGCTGCCCGGCTTGTGATGCGTGTGTGCCTCAATCGTGCTCGTGTAAGGGCCGTTTTCCGAATGCGGAGCGTGGCACTCGGCACACATCTCATCCGGTCGTTTTTTCAGCTCAAATGGGTAACTGGTGCCGTGGACGTCATGGCAGTCGTAACAAGTGACGCCGTGCCGGTACATCAGGCTCTGCACAAAGTCATTGCCCTGCATCCGGTTCTTGTGGGCGGTGCCGTCAGCAAAGTAGTAAAAGTTTGCTTCGCCGGCCTTATGCGGCTCCAGCTTCCAGTAATCCTCCAGGTGCGATAGGGCGGCGCTGAAACCGATGCGCCCTATTGCGTCGTTGAACTCCGGCGGCCAGTCGTAATATTGGCCCTGGATGGGGACCCGGGCCGGACGCGCCTGCACGTGGCACTGCATGCAAACGTTGTTGCCGGCAATATAGTCCAGCTTATCGGGATTGACGATATTTCCAGGCGTGGGATGCTTGACGTGCGCGCTGCCCGGCCCATGACAGTCCTCGCAGCCTACGTTCCATTCCGTGACAGCCTTCGTCTGTATGTTGTAATTCACCGAATGGCAGCCGTTGCACGTTGGCCCCGTCGGGCGCTGGCTGTCGTGCGGAGGATAATACGGCACCCACCAGTCTTCTTTCACAAGATAGGGGACCCACTTGCGATTCTTGATATCCCACTTCCCCGGCAGAGGATAGTACTCGTTGCCCACTTTGGTAAAGTAATTCTGCTTCCAGATGCTGCCATAGACGAAAGCGATCTGATCTTTTGTGAAGTTGATGAACGAGGGCGGATTTGAAAAATCCGCAAGCACGGCATCCGGATGTTCCCGCGGATCGCGCACCACGTTGGCCATCGGAGTCCGCTTCCAGCGCGCATAGATGGAAGCATGGCAGGGCTGGCACGAATTCGACCCCACGTATTTCAGGTCTGCCGCACCAACAGCCGGACCCGCCGATATTGAGGCCGGCGCCCTTCTGATCGATCCGTTCACGCCGAAACCGTAGCGGCCAACCATCTCTGCGCCACGGTCAGTTCCGAGGACCATGAGTCCGGATAGAATCAGCAGCCCCCCCAGCAGGACCGTCTTCTTCCGCGGGCTCCCTGCAAAGTACGCCCACACCGAAAGGCCAACGGCGAGGACGTAGCTGATGAGCATCAGTTCCTGGTGGGTTTGCAGAAGGTTCCCGACGCCGCTTGGGACGCTGCTTGCGGCGCGAAGACCTGTGACGACCGCGAAGGTTGCCGCTATCGTACCCAGCCAGAGCAGCCATACGGCAGCGCGGTGAATGGAATCGTTCCGGCGCCAGATTGCAACGATCTCAAAAAGAAGCGCCGCGAGCCAAAGTGCGATTGGGAAATGGACAAACGCGGTGTGATGGTTTAGCGCCGATTCCCAGCCGGGAAGCAACCTCGCTACCAGTTCACGGGTGACTTCATAGACAAAAAAGGAGCATGCCGCTGAAAACATTTGCCCTCCGAATGTCCTGTTCGCCCCTCGAGGCCGGCGGTTTTTGTTAAGTAGAGTATATTCGACCCCGCAGGCCCCACCCTGGAATAGTGTCGATGTCCCGCTCGAGGGGCAACGCAGAGCCGGCGTCCAGAAGATTGGGCGCCCTTGTTAGTCCCAGGTTCTGAACTGCGTTTCCGGCCTGTGACCATCATCACGGGGCGGTGTGACGAAGTATACTGCGCGTCTCTCGCTTAGCCCATAGATTGTTAGCAAGAGGCAGGTGCGGCAGCGGTCACAGCCGACACCTGAAAGGACAGGCGGACTGTGCCGATAACGAAAAGGAGACGGTAAGCGTACTCCGCCGACTCGTGATGCCTCTCAAGACGCGGCAGTTTCAGGGGCGCCCGCGGAATTGATGGGAGCTTCGATGGGCCAAAGGTTGACTACATTCTTCGGATTCTTCTTGCTGGTTGTGGCGGGCTTTGTGGTGGTCCTGCCCATGGCCCCCGGATCGGCTATGGCCGCCGAAGATCTGTCCAACGAAGTTTGCCTCGCCTGCCACGGCGATGCCTCAGCCTCCAGCACGCTGGGGAATGGCAAGCCCTTATCACTTTATGTCGACCATAAGGCGCTCGCCGGGTCGGTCCATGCGGGGCTTGCGTGCACCGATTGCCACAGCGACATCACCACGGTGCCGCACGCCACCAAGACCTTCGCGAACAAGCGGGCCGTGTCTCTGGCCTACTACCAGGTCTGCAAGCAGTGCCATTTTGCCCAATACAGCCGGTTGTTGGATGGGATGCATTTCGAGGCTCTCGCCAAGGGCAACTCAAGTGCGCCAACCTGTGTGGACTGCCATGGGGCGCACTCCATCACGCCGCCGGCCCGCCCCCGCTCGCGAATTTCCCGTACCTGCTCTCGCTGCCACGGCGCCATCGCCGCCGAGTACGTCAACAGCGTGCACGGAAAGGCGCTGGTCGAGCAAGGCAACAATGACGTTCCGGTTTGCACCGACTGTCACCACTCTCACAATAATTCCAACCCCTTTTCGGCCTCGTGGCACCTGCAAATCCCGCAGTTGTGCGCACGCTGCCACGCCGACAGGCAATTGATGGAGAAGTACGGAGTTTCCACCGCGGTTCTCACCACCTACCTGAGCGATTTCCACGGCATGACAGCCTCGCTTGAGAGCGGCGAGAAAGCGCAGCCGCGCCAGTTCACGGCCACGTGTACCGACTGCCACGGCGTGCATGACATCCGGCAGGTGGACACGGCGGGAATGCAACAGATCAAGACCCATCTGGTCACCGTATGCCGGCAATGTCATCCGGGCGCCAGCGCCAGTTTCCCCTCGGCGTGGGTAGGACATTATGAGCCCAGCCTGCGTCACGCCCCTCTGGTCTACGCCGTGAAAATCTTTTACGCGATCTTCATTCCCTTTGTCGTCCTTGGCCTGGCGCTCCAGATTTTGTTGCATCTCTGGCGAGCGGTGGTGAATCGATGAACAGGCACGTCATCCGATTTTCGGTGTGGCAACGGATCGAACACGCCCTGGTGATCTTGCTCTTCACCGTATTGGCTGTGACCGGCTTGTCGCAGGAATTCTTCCAGATGCACTGGGCCGCATGGCTGATTGCGGCGATGGGAGGCATCGAGCGCGTGCGGTGGATCCACCGTAGCATGGGAATCGCATTCAGCGTCCTCGTGGGTCTCCACCTGGGCATCGTCCTCTATCAGATGATCTCTGGCCGGGCCAGGCCCTCGATGGTTCCCACGCGCAAGGACTTCCGCGACGCCATCATCATGATGCGATACTACTTGCGGCTTTCGGACCAGAAGGCCCGGTTCGATCGATTCGACTATCGGCAGAAATTCGAGTACTGGGGGATGGTCATCGGCTCGTTGGTACTGATTGTCACCGGGCTGATGCTCTATTTCCCGGTCCTGACGACACGATTTCTGCCCGGCGAGGTGATCCCGGCGGCCCTGATGGCGCACGGGAAGGAAGGATTGCTGGCCTTCCTGATCATCATCACCTGGCATCTGTACAATGCTCACTTGTCCCCCGAAGCCTTCCCGTTTGACGCCAGCATCTTTACAGGAAAGATAAGTCGCGAGCGGATGGAAAAGGAACACCCGATCGAGAACTCGCGGATGCCCGAGGACAGGGAGCAGGAGGGTGACGAGTCTGTCTCCGATGGGGCGGCGCGGCCGGATTAGCCCGGAGTCAGGATCATGGCAGCCATCGATTTCATCCGCGGCGTGCGGCGCGGGCTTCGCGCCCGAATCGTCCTTCTCACCATGGCGGGGACGCTGGGCCCCATGGTCATTCTCGGCTGGCTGGGCTGGTCAACCGTCCAGTCGCTGGGAAAACAGGTGCTGCAGGAGCGGCAACAACTGGCCATCAGCATCGCCATTCACGTCGATTCGTCGATCAGTTCCGATCTGGCACTGCTGGAGGGCGCCTCGTCCGCGATGGGGCGAACTGACGCTCAGGCCGAGCGGGCGGCGCTCCACGAAGCCTATGTCCGGTCCCGCTTTCTGACAAGAGATTTTCTTCTGGACCGCGCCGGAAAGGTCGTCCAGTCTGAACCGCAAGGCAACGGCCACGCCGGTGTTCCGCCAGGCCTTCCGGCATTTCAGGCGGTGATTGAAAAGGGGGTGCCGGAAATTTCGGCCCTGTCGGGCTCACCTGGAGGCGCCCGCCGCCTTTTCCTCCTGGTGCCATTGAGGGATTCGCAAAGCCGGGTGGCCGGCGTCATTGGCGGAGAGATTGACCCCCAGAGCGTGGCCTTTCGCGGGCTGCTGAATTTTGTACCCATTGCGGCCCGGGAAACCATGGATCTGGTTGACCAGCACGGGATGGTCATCGCCAGCACCGACGAAGCGCGGCTTTACGCGGAGAGCGACCACCGTGAGTTCCTCGCAAAGCTGATCGAGCAGCGAACGCCGGCGGCGGGCACCTGCCACGGATGTCATCAGGACGGCCCGGCGAAACGGCCGGTGGACGAGGTGATGGCTTTTGCTCCTCTGCCTTCGCGGGCCTCCTGGGGCGTCAGCATCCGGCAACCCAGGGCTCAGGCTTTTTCCACGGTGGCCAGCCTGCGCCGGAAGGTTTTCATCTGGGGCCCTCTCCTCATCCTTCTGTCGTTGGGATTCGCTCTGGGTGCTGCATCGAGCATCACCGCGCCGCTCTCGACTCTGGCCGGGACTGCGGAGCGAATCGCTGCCGGTGAATTGGAAACTCCGATTCCCGATCTGGGCAGTGACGAGGTGGGGCACCTGGGCAGGGCTCTTGAGCGGATGCGGGTGGCCCTGCAGCAGTCGCTCAACGACGTGGCGCGGGCGCGCGACCAGCTTGAGTTGCGCATCCAGGAACGCACGGCGGAAATCGAGAAACTGTATAAAGAACTCAAACAGCGTGACGAACTCCGTGCCCGGCTGCTGCAGAAGCTGATCCGGGCGCAGGAGGAGGAGCGCCGCCGGATCGCGCGCGAACTTCATGATGAGACCAGCCAGGTGATCAGCACATTGGCCCTCAGCCTTGATACGGCCATTTCCACGCTGCCCGAGGATGCCTCTCGCGACCGGCTGCTGGAAGCGCGCGCGCTTGCCCTGCGAACCCTCGACGGCATCCACCGGCTCAGCTTCGACCTGCGGCCTTCTGTGCTGGATGACCTCGGCCTGTTTCACGCCATCGAATGGTACGCGGAGCGCGACCTGAAGCGGCGTGGGATCGCCGTGCGCTGCGAAGGCGACGAGGAAGACGTGCGGATGGCGCCGGAAATCGAAACCGCGCTCTTTCGCGCCGTCCAGGAAGCCATCACCAACATCGTCAAGCACTCGCGCGCGGAAACGGTATTGATCCAGTGCGCCACGACGCCCCAGGCTGTTACCATTGAGATCGAAGACGACGGCCGGGGCTTCGATCCGGCGGGCATTTCCGAGACGGCCGCCACCGGCCGCGGGCTCGGCCTGGCCGGCATCCGGGAGAGAATGGAAATTCTTGGGGGGACAGCGATCATCGACTCGGCGCCGGGCCAGGGCACGCGGCTTGTTTTAAACGTTCCACGCGGGGAGAATCATGCCTAAGATCCGTGTCCTCATCGCTGATGATCATGCGCTGGTGCGCGACGGCATCAAGGCACTGCTGACCCTGACCCCGGACATCGAGGTCATCGGCGAAGCCACCGACGGCCGCCAGGCCATCGATCGATGCCGGGAACTCAAGCCCGATGTCGTCCTGATGGATATCGCCATGCCCGGACTCGGCGGGCTTGAGGCCACCATGGAGATCAAGCACGCGGCGCCGGACACGCACGTGCTGGTTCTCACCCAGTACGACGACCCGGAATATGTCCGGCGGTTTCTTAAGATCGGCATTGCGGGATATGTTTTGAAGCGGATGCTCGGTTCGGATCTGGCCTCCGCCATACGCTCCGCAGCACAGGGCGGCCTGGTGCTGGATCCAAAGGTGGCCATGGTGGCGATGCAAACCGCGCCCAGACAAGCTGGGGCCGAAGCGGAAGATCTCTATGAGACCTTGACCGACCGCGAGAAACAGGTTTTAAGGCTGGTTGCCCTCGGGCAGAGCAATAAGGAAGTTGCCGATTCCCTCAGAATCAGCGTCAAGACCGCCATGACCCATCGGGAGCACCTGATGGAAAAACTCAGCCTGCGGAACCGCACTGAACTCATCAAGTTCGCCATCAGGAAAGGCGTCATCCGCGTGGAAGGTTAAGCCGCGCGCCCGCGCGGCGCCAGCCGGAAACGCCCTTCAGACACACCCTGGCGGTCCGGCCCCTTTCGGCCCTCACCGCGTGCGCTTATCTCCCGAGGTCTGAGCGGCCATCCCTTTACCTGCCGTCTGGTGAAAGCGCTGCCATTCCTGGCGGGTCTTTGTTGCCGCCACCTTCCCTAGCATGGCGAAGCCGACAAACGGGAGAAAGACCACGTAGACAACGCTGATGGTCAACGCAACCGGGATAAACAGAATCGTGGGGATCCGAAGATATTCAGCCTCTGCCGTACCCGGCAGGACGCCCTTCTTCCCTTCCACCGTCACGATCTCCCAATCGCCTTTCTTCCAATAAAAACCGCCTTTTGTCTCATTCCCACCTTTGCGTGTCATGGCTCTGTACCTCCTCTATTTCCTCATCATCAAGTCCAGTATACGGGGCAGAGCTTGCAATGAAAATCGGGAGACCGTCGGAGGACCGGGGAAAGATTGTCGGAGGGTCGAGGGAAAAACTCCGGAGGGCGGCAGGTACTTTTTCCGTAGAGCTGCCCCAAAAGCGCCCGATCCCATTTGATCTCGCATGGCCGGGCCATTCCATCGGCATCGTAGCTGGCTTAACGGCATTTAAATCAGTCTCTTGGAAAAGCTTGACCGCAGAGATGTTCGCGCCGGCCGGCTTCAAACCCTTTCCCCGGGATTCCAAGCCGGGCGGCATCAAACGGCGCGATCTACTGAAAGCATTTTCGGTTGTCCCGGCAATCTTCATTCCCGTCGGCACTGCCGCCCTCCAAAAACTGACTCCCCGGCTGGCGCGTAGATCACGCTTTTCACAGTCTGTGCCAGGCATCCGGCCACAGAATTTGCTTGACTTTTGTGGGCTAGCATGGTAGTCTTATTTCAGTTTGAGGGCGGCGGGTTTTGGGACAAATGGGACAAGAAAAGATGTTATTTTGAAAAACGAACCCGAGAAGTTATTGATAATACACGATCGGCACCAAAAACGAACCCAAACGAACCCAAAAACGAAGCCGGGAAGTTGTTGAAAACACGTAGCTGTTGAAAAACGAACCCAAAAACGAACCTACCGATGTTGTTGAAAATAAAAGATGGCCAAAAAAACGAACCGGAGACGAACCGGAGAATTCGTTGGTTTTATCTAGCCTTTTCTTCGCAATCCTGACACCGGTTGCGCGAGTTTCTTAGCTCCTGCCCTTGCCCCAAGTCCCTCGTGGCATAGCAGCAAGACCGCCCCCCACTCGCGATGAGTAGCGGCGAGTTTATCTCGCCATTTAGCGGCGTAAAGCCGCCCCTATGGGTCCAAAGGCCGGAACATGACGGGAGTGATTGCCAAGCCTGCGCGCCTCCGATAGAATGTTGGTTCAATAGTCTGCTGAAAGAGGCCGTCCGTCATGCCGAGCCCGGCGAGGCATCTGCTGTTTGTCAGGGCAAAGGACCAAAGCAGATCCTTCGTTTCACTCAGGATGACGTCGCGGATGAATCTGAAGGAAGCCCTGCAAACCACATCTTATAAAGGCTGGAGAAAAAGATCATGACCCAGATTTCCCGCACCCGTCCCCTCAGCGAAGTTGACCCGGAAGTGGCCCAGGCCATTGACCGCGAAGTCGGGCGGCAGGCCGGAACGGTTGAGCTGATCGCCTCGGAGAATTTTGTGAGCGAGGCGGTGCTTGAGGCGCTCGGTTCGGTGCTGACCAACAAGTACGCCGAAGGACTGCCGGGCAAACGCTATTACGGCGGCTGTGAGTTTGTGGACGTGGCCGAGACGCTGGCCATTGAGCGCGCCAAGAAGCTGTTCAACGCCGACCACGTGAACGTGCAGCCGCACTCCGGCGCGCAGGCCAACCAGGCCGTTTACATGACGGTGCTGAAACCGGGCGACACGCTGCTGGGCATGAACCTCGCGCACGGCGGCCACCTGACGCACGGACACCCGCTGAACTTCTCCGGCAAGATGTACAACATTGTTCCCTACGGCGTGAAGCAGGACGGGGAAACCATCGACTACGACGAGCTTGAAAAGCTGGCCATGGAGCACAAACCCAAGCTGATTGTTGCCGGCGCCAGCGCCTATCCGCGGATCATTGATTTTGCCCGCTTTGGCGAAATAGCCAAGAAGTCCGGCGCGCTGCTGATGGTGGATATGGCCCACATCGCCGGGCTCATCGCGGCGGGGCTGCATCCCAGCCCCTTCCCGCACGCCGACTTTGTCACCACCACCACGCACAAGACCCTGCGCGGGCCGCGCGGCGGGGCAACGTTCTGCAAAGCCGAGCACGCCAAGGCGCTCGACAAGACGGTCTTCCCCGGCATCCAGGGAGGCCCGCTGATGCACGTGATCGCCGCCAAGGCGGTCTGCTTCCTGGAAGCGCTGCAGCCGGCGTTCAGCGAATATCAGAAACAGATTGTCGATAATGCCCGGGTGCTGTGCGAGACCATCGCTTCCAAAGGCTTCCGCATCGTCTCCGGCGGCACCGACAATCACCTGATGCTGGTGGACGTTTTCTCCAAGGGCGTCACCGGCAAGCAGGCGGAAAAGGCCCTGGAGCAGGCCGGCATCACCGTCAACAAGAACGCCATCCCCTTCGATCCCAACCCGCCCATGGTGGCCAGCGGCATCCGCGTGGGAACGCCCGCCGTCACCACCCGCGGCATGAAGGAAGCCGAAATGCGCAAGATCGGCGGCTGGATTGCCGAGGTGCTGGCCGACCTGGAAAATGAAAGTCTGCTGGCGCGCGTCCGCAAGGAAGTGAGCACGCTCACCGATCAGTTTCCGCTCTATGAGAGCCGCCGGGCTGCGGTTGCCGGCCAGGTGTAATCCTCAGTTGGAATGCAGGATAGCTTCCGCGGCAGTGTAGCCGCTTTGGACGGCCCCTTCGATGGTTGCAGGCAGGCTGGTGTCCGTCCAATCCCCCGCAAGATAAAGCCCGCGAACCGGCGTCACGGCCGGAGGCCGGAAAGCGTCAACCCCGACGCAGGGCGAGAAGGTGGCGAATCGCTCCTTGATCACCAGGGAATGCACCAGCCGGGCGTCACGCATGCCGGGCAGAAGGCTCCTGAGTTCCCGCAGCGCCGTCTCCCGCAGGTCTTCTTTTGACCGCGCAACATGATCGTGAGCGCCGCTCAGAACCAGCGACACGTAGTTCTCGCCGTTGCCCAGGATCTTGCCCTTGTTGAAGAGCCACTGGATGGTGGTGCCGCGCAAGCCCACAAATTCGAGGTCGGTTACAGGACGGTCAAACCAGAAATAGAGAGAAATGATGGGCGCCGGATGCAGATTGAGGATGCGCGAAAAAAAGGGCTCGGAACCAACCGTGTCCTCCGGAAGCAGCCCGGGCAGAACGTTCCACGGCACGGCGCTCAAAACCGTTTGCGACTCGACGGTGGTGCCGTCAACCAGCTTGACACCACGGCACTCGCCATTCGAAATCAGCAGGGCCCGCACGTCACGCCGCAGTTCAACGCTGCCACCGCGGTCGGTAATGGCGCGCGCGGCAGCATCGGTATAACACTCGCTCAGCCCCGTGCGCGGAATGCCGAGGCGCGAATCGAGCGGCGAACTGAACAGCGCCAGGCGCAGAACGCGATGGAACAGGAGAGCGGAGGCGATTTGCGGATCTTCATTCATGGCGGCAATGCACAGCAGGTCCCAGAAGTTGCGCCGCAGGCTTTCCCGCTGGCCCAGGCTGGAGAGCCATTGCTCCACCGTCAGGTGGTCCAGAGCGCCAGGTCTGTCCGCCGCTCCTTTCGCAGCGCGCAATGCCCTGCCCATCCGCAAAACGTCCATCTTTTCGCCGAAGGTGAAACTGTCGGACAGGCACACGCCAGTAAGCAGATGCCAGGGGGCAGGAAACGCAGGGCAGCGAAGTTCGCTGAGCTTCCCGTCCGCATCCAGAAAGCGGACGTGGAGTTGCGGATCAAAGGTGACCGTGTGGGACGTTCCGATGGCGTCGAGAAACTTGAGGGTGGAATGGTAGCAGCCCATGAAGAGATGCTGCCCGTTATCCACAACGGAACCCGTAGCCGCGTCGCGAAAGGACCGCGCCCGCCCGCCGAGATACGGCTTCTGCTCGAGCAATCGGACGCGGCAGCCGGCCTCGGCCAGCGCCACACCCGCAGCGAGCCCTGCCAGTCCTCCGCCGATGATCAGAACGTCTTCAGGCATAAAACATCAGGAGGTTCATGGGAATGTTTTGCAGCGGCGCCATTCAACGCCACAACGGACACATCGTCACGGGCGCCCCGAATGGGCTGTAACTCCCTCGCCACCTTCCGCGACATCCGAAGTGATGGGGCGCCGGGCTTTAAAGTAGAGCCGCACAAAATCGAACGCCTTCAGTTTGGGCCGCCGTTCGAAGACGTCATAGTCAACGGCCTCGATTCTCGACAGGATCGACGTCCCCGTCAGCCAGGTCAGGCGAAGCTGGCGGCGAAGCTGCGGAACCACGCGCTCGGGCAGCGGCTTGCCGTTCATGAACAGATTCCCAGGTTCGCTCCGCCTCAAGCGCCATCAGGCCGCGCCAGCGTTCTTCCATTCCGGCGTCTGTCTGTTCGCTGCTTTCGAGCTTCCAGCGTTTCAGGATGTCTACCGAAAGATCGAAGCTCGCCAGATCGTCCAGCGGCAGGTAAACGCGGTCACGTTCAAGATCAATCCGCACGTCCTGCCAGAAATTCGTCAGTTGCAGCGCTGTGCAGATGTTGTCAGAAAGCGCCAAAAGTTCCGGGTCACGATGATCGAACAACTCCAGCATCAGGCGCCCCACCGGATTTGCGGAACAGGTGCTGTATTGAAGAAGCGACTCGAAATTCTGATGGCGGTTCGACGGTGACGTCCATTTCAAAGGCGCGGAGCAGGTTGTCCAGGTTGGTCAAGCTCAGGCGATGTTTCTGGATGGTGTCGCCCAGCGCCAGGAAGGTTGGATGGTCAGCTTCGCCCTCAACGCACGCGTACAGCCTGCGTCGCCAGTCTGCCAGCGCCTCCAGCCGCCCTTCAACGCCAGGCTCGTCGGCAAAATCGTCAGCCGAGCGCGCAAAGGCATAAATGGCAGCCAGCGCGTCTCTCTTGTCTCGGGGTACCAGCAGCGAGGCGACCGGGAAGTTCTCATAGTGGCGGCGCACCAACCGGCGGCACGCCGAATAGGCCGCCTCAAGATCAGAAGTGGAAGGTTTCATGCAAATTCAGAGCGTCTCTGCCGGATTGCCGAAAACAGCGAAATCACTGCACGGCAAGTGCGCGAGGCCAAACCACCGTTTGCTCAACGCCGGTCTTTTTTCCAGGTCCTGAGCCGTCGAAAATCGTGTGCTCGACGCACCGGCCGGGCGCAGTCTATTTTCTTTCGGGCCGCAGGGGGCGGCGCAAAAAGGCCGGAACATCCAGGTCGTCTTCCGAAATCTCCGGACGAGCCTTATCCTCTGCCTCTGGCGCTACTTCAGCGCCGGCCGCAGCCTTCTCCCGCCGCAACTTCACGCTCTCCTGCACGCTTCGCAGCGCAGGCGACATGCCGGAAATCGGCTTGAGGCCCATTTGCTCGGACTTGATTCCGGTGGCAATCACGGTGACTTTCACGGCGTCCTCCATCGATTCATCCAGGACCGCCCCGAAGATGATGTTCGCATTTTCTGCTGCGGACTGCTGGACGATGCTGGAAGCCTCATGGACCTCATGCAGGGTCAGCATACTGGAACCCGTAATGTTCAGCAGAATGCCCTGCGCTCCGTTGATGGAAGCATCCTCCAGCAGGGGGCTCGCAATCGCCTGGTTGGTGGCATCAACGGCGCGATTTTCCCCACGCCCGATGGCTGTGCCCATCACCGCGTATCCCATGCCCTCCATAATGGTCTTGATGTCGGCAAAGTCGCGGTTGATGATGCCGGTGATGGTGATGATATCGGAGATGCCCTGGACCCCCTGTCGAAGAATATCATCGGCAATGCGGAACGCCTCAAAGAAGCTCGTGCCCTTGTCAACAAATTCCATCAGGCGTTCATTGGGAATGCAGATGACGGTGTCGACCGCCTGGCCCAGTTCAGACAGACCGTACTCAGCCTGGGCCATTCTGCGGCGGCCCTCAAACGCGAAGGGTTTTGTCACCACCCCGACCGTCAGCGCGCCCAGCTCCCGCGCCAGGCTGGCCACAATGGGAGCGCCACCGGTTCCTGTGCCGCCGCCCAGTCCGGCGGTCACAAACACCATATCCGCTCCCTCAAGGGCTTCAACGATCTTGTCGGTGTCTTCGAGGGCGGCCGCGCGGCCGACGTCAGGATTAGCCCCTGCTCCAAGCCCTTTCGTCAGCTTTGCGCCCAGCTGGATCTTGAGGGGCGCTTTCGACATTTCAAGGGCCTGGAGATCGGTGTTCGCCACCATGAACTCGACACCTTCCACGTTGGCGGCAATCATACGGTTGATGGCATTCCCGCCGCCGCCACCCACACCCAGAACCTTGATCTTGGCGCCGCGCCGCATGTTGTCAGAGAAATCCACCCGCAATTCTTCGGCATGTCCATTGTCTGCCATAATCACTCCCAGCCGTAAAGTTTCAAAATTCAGGAGAAGTCATCAATTTCCCGGGCCCCGCAAAACTCCCCAGAGTTTGCCCATCAAGCCTTTGTTCTGGCGGTCCTGCAACAACCGCATCCGCTTGCCGTACGCAACCAGCCCCACCACCGTTGCATACGACGGGTCAGGCAAAACCTCCTCCGAACTCTCCATATTCAAGGGATGGCCCACCCGAACCGGCATCTCCAGCGCCTGTTCAGCCAGGGTGGCAAAGCCGCCCAATTTTGCCCCGCCACCGGTCAGGATAACTCCGGCGCCCAGCTGATTCTCATGGTCCACCTGATCAATCTCGGCCTTGATCAACTCCAACAACTCGACTGCACGCGGCTCGATAATTTCCCGCAGGCGGGCATAATTCACAATGCGGGCCGGCCGCTCACCCACTCCCGGAACTTCCAGCGCTGATGATTCTCCCATTCCCGAATCCTGCCTGCCCCAGAGGCGCTTGATCTTTTCGGCTTCCGGGATGGGCGTACGCAGCCCCACGGCAATATCATTCGTAAAGTGCTCGCCCCCAACCGGGATCGATGCTGTCAGGCGAACACTGCCGTGCTGGTAGATGATCAGGTCGGAAGATCCTGCCCCCAGGTCAACCAGCACGACTCCCAGTTCCCGGTCGTCCGCGGTCAGGCAAGTCTCGGCACAGGCCAGCGGCTCAAAGACTGTTCCGCTGTCTGGAACCTCAATCCCTGCCCGGTTAACAGCAGTTACCACGTTTTGCCAGGCCAGGGTCGAAGCCGTCACCAGATGGACGTTGGCTTCCAGATGCGTTCCCACCATCCCAACCGGGTCGCGAATGCCGTCCTGAGAATCCAGCAGGAACTCCTGGGGCAATACGTGCAGCAGCTCGCGGTCCGCAGGAATGGCGATGCCCTGCGCTGCACGGATGACCTGGCGAATATCCTCCCGTCCCACGCCATGCCCGCGGTTGGCAATGGTGACGCCTCCGCGCGCATTCACGCCCCGGATATGCGACCCGCCGACCCCCACATAAGCGACGTCCACAGGAATGCCCGCAGCCGATTCCGCAGCCTCTACGGCCTTCTTGATGGAAAGGACCGCAGCGTCCAGATTAACGATCAAGCCCTTGCGCCATCCTTTGGATTCAGCTATCCCCAGACCGGTGACTTCAAGTTTTCCGGTTTCGGTGGGATAGCACACCATTGCACAAGTCTTACTGCTTCCCAGATCAAGGCCGACTAATACCTGTTCTTTGTGCGCCAATGATTTCCTAAGTCCCCTTTGCCTTACCGGTGATCTTGAGCCCGGTGGACTAGCCGCTCGTGGAATCCTGCCCCGCCGGGTTCACAACCACCTGGTTTCTAAAGCGTAAATCAACAGAATCAATTCTTGCATTCGTCTTGCGAAGCTGCGGGAGCACCGTCATCAAATTCTCAAAGCGGGCCAGAAAGCCGGCATTCCCAAAATACACAAGAAGGGTCTGGCCACCCTGGACCAGGAGAGCCTTGAGATTGCTCTCGTCGCTCAAACCCACCTCTGAAACGACCCAGCCGGAGTTCGCCATCTTTTGAGAAGTTTCCTGCATAAATTCCTGGTAGAGGTTCAAGCGCGCCGCCCGGTCCGCGGGTTTTCCCTGAAAGTCCAGGCCTTTGACGATTGGAAAGTCAAAATGGCCTTTCTCTGGAGCATCCAGCAGAACGCCCTGCCGATCCACCATCTTGACCCGGCTTCCGACATCAACAAAGGCGACAGGGACGCGCTCGGCAACGTAGACCACCAGACCGTGAGGATAAGAACGAACAACCGTTGCCGACCGCACCCACGGAATCGCTTCGACTTGCTTCTCTCTCTGGTCCAACGAGCCTCTGAAAATGTTGCTCCCTCTCCCTGAGGCGCCGGCCTGAACGCCTAAGGCTGCAAGGACTTCGTCCCGTGAAACGTAATGATTGTCTACAATCGTCACATCGGACGGCGAAGTCACCTGAAAACGGGGCGCGCTCAGAAGATACTCACCCAGGAAGTACCCGCCTGCTCCCAACGGAACCAGGATAAAAATGATAAGTCCCGCCCACCATCCAAACCGCCGGATGCCCTGTGGGATCCGGCTTTGACGCACCGCCACGGCGCGGGAACGTCGCATGTAAGGTGTTTCTGAGGAATCCATCTCGCCGGATACCCTGTCCTTATTCATCCCAAACATGCTTGCCGTCCTCCTCCGGCACTGGTTTCCATTAGTGCCGGATCTGCCAGCAATTCACGGGATAAGAAACAAAATGCCTGGAGGCGCTATCTCTGGGGAAACTGGTCCTGGAAGAAACTCAGGCACAGGCTTCGCTCCCGCATCCGGTGCTGATTGGGCCTGCGTCATTCGATTCCATGCCCCCACCTTCATTAAGATTACGTCTTCACCTTGCCCGGACTCTCAATCCGGTTATTGACGGCACTCGCCAGAGTTTTCGCAATCTTCCACACGGGCCCGGCCCCGATCGTCAGCACCAGGTCGCCCGGGTGGAGGTCCGCCAGGATCTCATTGGCTACAGCATCTACCGATGCAGCATAGCGGGCGCGCGTTTGGCCGAGTTCACCCATTCTTTCCACCAGACGTTGCGAGGTGATGCCGGGAATCGGCGCCTCGCTTGCAGGATAAATGTCGAGAACGTAAACTCGGTCACAACCATCAAAGCTTCGGGCAAATTCGTCCATCAGGAATTTTGTCCTCGAATAGCGATGAGGCTGGAAGATGACCCGAATCCGGCTTGCCCCGCGCAACCTCGCCGCCTCAAGCGTGGCGATGATCTCCGTCGGGTGATGGGCATAGTCGTCAACAATCGTGATCCCATTGGCTTCCGCCTTGACCTGAAAGCGGCGGTCGGCCCCGTGAAATGATTCCAGCCCTCTCCGAATCTGTTCCGGCGCAAGATCGAGCTCACATCCTACCGCAACAGCGGCAAGCGCATTCTGGACGTTGTGCCGGCCGGGAACGTTCACATTGAAGGACCCCAGCAACTTCCCATCCTGAGCCACCTCAAAACTCGATCCGCCCGATCTTAATTCCAGATCGCGCGCCGTGACATCAGCCCCTGCCTGGATCCCATAAGTTACAACACGTCTCCGCAAGCGCGGCAATACCGCCTGCATCGCTGTTCGCCAGGGAGGGTCCATACAGGCAATGACGACTCCGTAGAAAGGAACCTTGTTCATGAAAGAAACAAACGATTCCTGGATCTCTGCCATATCGCCATAATGATCCAGATGCTCGCGATCGATATTAGTGACGACGGCCAGGGTCGGCAGCAGATAGAGAAACGAGCGATCGCTCTCGTCCGCCTCCACCACCATCAGTTCGCTTTTCCCCAGCCGTGCACTGGAGCCAAAAGCGTCCAGACGGCCGCCTACCACAGCTGTAGGATCCAGGCCGCTTTCTGACAGCATCACGGCCACCATCGACGTTACGGTTGTCTTTCCGTGTGAGCCGGCAACAGCCACGCAAAATTTCAGCCGCATCAGTTCTGCCAGCATTTCGGCGCGGGGAATCACCGGAATTTTCCGGTGCGCCGCCTCGATGATTTCAGGATTCATCACCGACACGGCCGAAGAAACTACAACCACCTCAGCCTCACCGACATTTTCCGCCGCATGCCTGTCTGCAATTCGCACTCCCAGTTGGCTGAGGCGCTCCGTCACAGGAGTCAGTTTAATGTCTGAGCCGGAAACACTGAAACCCAGATTGAGCAGCACTTCGGCAAGCCCGCTCATGCCGATGCCGCCAATGCCCACAAAATGAATTTTTCGAACCTTTCCAAGCATAACTAATTCTTTCAACCCGTCTCTGCAGGCTTTAGCGGCAATCTGCCGCCTTTACGTTTGCGGCTGAGGTCTTCCAGCAAATCTGCGATGCGGGACGCAGCCTGGGGACTTGCCAGACTCCTGGCCCGCTGTTCCATCCCGGTCAGCTTGCCGCTATCGCCCAGCAAACTCATAACACAGTCCACCAGTCGGGCCGGCTTCAAGTCATTCTGCTCGATCACGCAGGCGGCTCCGGCACGTTCAAGGGCTCTGGCATTGTGCAACTGGTGCTGGTCCGTGGCGGAGGGGTAAGGAATCAGGATGGAAGCCTTACCAGCAGCCGCCAATTCAGCCACCGTGGTGGCGCCCGCACGGCAAACAACCAGGTCCGCCCGCGAAAAGGCTTCTACAATACTATCGATAAATGCGCATACCTCAGACCCAGCCCATTGGTTCCCGTAAACACCCTTCACAGCATTATAGTCTGCCTCACCCGTCTGATGGATAAAACTAAGGGTTCCAGCCCCCTGCGACCTGAAAAGGGGCAGGCTCTCCACCAGGCACTGGTTCAACGCCCTCGCTCCCTGGCTCCCCCCTACCACCAGAATCGTGTAGGGCGGTTTGTGGGTTTTGGGTTCCACCCCATAGAACTCCTGGCGAACGGGGTGTCCGGTCAGCCGGCCTTTAGACCCATAGGCCGCAAGTGAAGATTCAAACCCCACGGCAGCCAACCGAACCACCGGCGCCAGAACCCGATTGGTAAAACCCGGGACCGCGTTCGGCTCGTACAGCAGGGTTGGAATCCCTGAAAGAGCTGCTTCCAGCATTACCGGGCCGGAAATATACCCGCCAATTCCCAGAACCGCCCCAGGCCGCAGCCTGTAGAGAAGTCTTGCAGCCTCGAAGGCGCTGCGCGGCAGCATGGCCGCATTCAGCGCCCGCTTCCATCCGGAGATGCCCTTAAGACCGGCGCCGTGGATCGTCTCCAGCCGATAGCCGGCCGGAGGAATCACACGCGATTCAAGCCCCCTGCCCGTTCCCAGGAACACCGTCTCATACTGCAGCCCGCCTGGACCCGAAACCTCAGAACGCCGGCGCATCTCATCCGCCACAGCAAGCGCGGGAAAGATGTGGCCGCCGGTGCCGCCCGCTGCCATCAGGATGCGGACCTGACGACGCGCTGTTGACCTGGCTACGGGTTCCAGAGGCCGCTCCTTTTCAAGGATGGATTCACTTTGGCGGTACATTCAAGAGACCTTTACCAAAATCATCCCGCGCCGCTAGCTGGTATTCTGGGATATGTTCAAAAGGATCCCTATGGCCAGCAGCGTCATCACCAGCGACGATCCTCCATAACTGATGATGGGAAGGGGAATGCCCTTGGTTGGAAGCAGCCCGATCACCACGCTGATGTTCACCAGCGCCTGCCCGACAACCATTACGGTGATTCCCACGGCCAGCAGGCGGCCAAAATCGTTTGAACAGCGCGCGGCTGCCCGCAGCCCTCGCCACAGGATCACGCAGAACAACGCGATCACCAGGACCGCTCCGATAAAACCAAGCTCCTCGCTGATCACGGCAAAAATAAAGTCGTTCTGTGGCTCCGGCAGAAAAAAGAGCTTTTCCTTGCCTTCCATGAGCCCCAGTCCTGCGATCCCACCCGTGCCCACTGCGATGTACGACTGGATGATCTGAAAACCAGTGCCCAGGGGGTCGGCGTAGGGGTGCAGAAACGCTGTGATGCGCTTTGCCCGGTAACTGGTATCAAAGATCAGCAGAATCAGCATCGGAAATGCCGCCAGCATTGCGTAACCGAAGTAGACCAGCCGGAGGCCGGCAACAAAGAGCATGGCAGCTACGATCATGCATAGGGCCAGCGCGGTTCCAAAATCGGGCTCCTTCAGGATCAGCAGACCATCAATGCCAACCACCAGCACAATCGGCAGCAAGGTGCGTTTCCAGTCTTCGATTTCGCCCTTGCGCATTTCCAGAAATGAGGCCAGGAAAATAACAATAATGACTTTTGCCAGCTCTGAAGGCTGAATCATCACCTTGCCCACGTGTAACCACCGGTGCGTGTTATGGACCGGCGACTGGAAAAGTGCCACCAATAACAGCAAAAGCTGGATGGCAAGCGCCGGGAAAATGACGGTGGGTCTGGCAAGAATGCGGTAATCAAAATTCATCATGATCACCATCAACACGAGTCCGAGGATCGCCCATAATCCCTGCCGGAAAAGGAAGTGGTAACTTGACCCAAACCCTTCCTGGGCAATCACCGCGGAAGCGCTGAACACCATGATGAGCCCGAAAAGGAGCAGGATCACCACCGTCCCGAAAAGTACTCTGTCAGTCTGGAGTTGTCGCGCCATCAGCCGCTATTTCTCCTTATTTGTCCGCGAACGTCTTCTAGAATTGATTTTCGAGGATGTCTTCTTCCCGGTATCCGCGCTTTGCCCGCCCGTTTGTGTCGCGGCGCGAATTTCATAGGCAAACGCCTCATCCTCAATCGTCTCGGCCGGAGCCAGATCATTCTCATCCAGCAGAAACTCGTCTGCCGCTTCTTCTGAATCCGGCAAGCCCTGCGCGGACGCTTCCTCGGCACTGACTTCAAAAACGTATTCCAGCTCCCGCGGCTCGGTCAGCACCAGAGGCTCAGCGCCCGTGGAAATACGGGGCCGGTTGCTCCCTGTCTCCGTCCTGCTGGTCCAAAGGTTCTTCCAAAGTCTCCGATGGTGTCGTGATGGCCTGCTGCGCGGGCGCCTCCCCGGGAGTTTGAACCCCAGGAGCCGAAACCTGCTCTGCCCGATGGCTTGTTCTGCCACTGGCCTTCCTGGAGCTTTCTTCCGCCAGCCGTTCAATCAGTGCCTTGAAGACACGTCCGCGGTGTTCGAAATTCTCAAACTGATCGAAGCTGGAGCAGGCCGGCGCCAGCAACACCACGTCGCCGGGCATTGCTCGCCCGGCAGCCGTCCTCACGGCCGTTTCCAGATCACCAGCTTCAACAATCTCCACAGCGCCGGCCAGATCGCTGATGATTCGCTCCTGGGCCGCTCCGATCACGAGGACTTCTCGCACACGGTCCTTCATCAAACTTCGCAGGGGGTTGTAGGACGCCACCCTTGTCCTTGCCCCCGAGAATCAGGTGCACGCCCCTCTCAAATGTGGAAAGTGCTTTGGCGGCCGCGTCAACACTCGTCGCCTTGGAATCATTGTAGAAATCCACTCCGCGAATTTCGCGCACGAACTCCAGCCGGTGTTCCACGCCGCTGAACTCCCGGACGGCCCTCCGGATGGAACCAAAATCCGCCCCCAGAACGCAGGCGGCGGCAACGGCGGCGAGCACGTTTTCCAGATTGAAATCGCCCAGCAGCCGGACGTCGCTGGTCCGCATCACCGCGGCTTCCAGGTTTTGCACCCGGTACAGGACGGTCCCGCCTGAAAGGAGAACACCGTTTGCGATCTCTCTTCGCCGGCTGAAAAAAACCTTCCGGCTGCGGATTGACGGGGCAAGTTTCATCACGTTCTCATCGTCTGCATTGAGGATGGCGTAATCGTTCTGCGTCTGGTTGCTGAAGATCCTGGCCTTCGCAGCGACGTAAGCCTCAAAGTTCGGATGGCGATCCAGATGGTTCGGACTCAGGTTCAGCAGTGTCGCCACATGCGGACGGAATGACCGGATGGTTTCAAGTTGAAAACTGCTCAATTCTGCCACGATAACGGACGGGGGAGGATCGAGATCGACAGCGGAAAGCAGCGGAACTCCAATGTTGCCGCCCACAAACGTGGAAAAACCAGACGCTTCCATCATCCTTCCCAGCAGTGTCGTGGTGGTGGTCTTGCCATTGGTCCCCGTAATGCCGGCCAGTTGCCCGTCAAGGAACCAGCTGGCAACCTCAATTTCCGGAACCACGGGAATCCCCTTCTGCCTGGCCAGGTTCAATACGGGCAAGTCCGCAGGCACTCCGGGACTGATGACAATACAGTCCTGCCGGAGGAAGGTCGATTCCCTGTGAAAGCCGAGTTCGAGTCCCACCTTCCGATTGAGCAGTTCCGGAATCTCCTTCGGAAACGCCTCGGGCCCCCGCATGTCTGTCCCGGTAACCGCCGCCCCATGGTCGCTCAGCCAGTGGGCGGCTGCCACGCCGCTCCGCGCCAATCCCACCACCAGAATGTTCTTTCCACGAATATCCATCAGGACTGCCTCTCTGGCCGCCCATGGCCGTTGCGGCGGAAGTGAGCCTCCAGGATTTCCGAAACCACAACCGAAAGGGACCTTCGCGTTTGCCGCGCCAGACGCCGCGCCGTCTGCAATGTCTTGCGGTCGAGCGTCAGGCTTACTCGTGTCGGATTGCGAAAGGATTTCGGTCTTCCCATCAGTTATTTACGCACATTTTATGCGCATAAATTCCTCTCGTCAAATCTTCATCCCCACCTAACGGAGCTTCAGGGTGGTCAGCGCAAACAAGGCGCAAATCAGCGCTGCAATCCAGAAGCGCGCAATTATTTTCGACTCCTTCCAGCCCTGCAACTCAAAATGATGGTGAAGGGGCGCCATCCTGAAGATGCGCTTCCTGCGGAGTTTGTACGAGCCCACCTGCAGGATGACCGAAAGCGCCTCAATCACAAAAATGCCGCCGATAAACGGCAGCAGGAGTTCCTGCTTGATAATCACGGCCACGGCGGCCACCGCTCCTCCCAGCGAGAGGGAACCCACGTCGCCCATAAAAATCTCCGCCGGGTATGCGTTGTACCAGAGGAACCCGAGGCTGGAACCGACCATCGCTCCACAGAAGATGGTCAATTCCGCAGCTTGCGGCAGGTGTTCGATGTCCAGGTAGGCCGACCATATGGCGTGGCCGGAGACATAGGTCAGCACTGTCAGCGCCGAAGCTGCCACCACAACGCAGCCGATGGCCAGTCCATCCAATCCGTCCGTCAGGTTGACGGCATTGGACGATCCCACCAGGATGATCACCGCAAAAGCGACAAACGGCAGGAATGCGAGCGGATAACTCCACGAAGTGTGGAGCAGAGCCTGAATCGTAAAACTGGGATGAATGCGCTTGAAAAATGGAAACACGATGGCAGTGGAGTAGAAACCCCAGGCGGTCATCGCCACCAGGATCATGCCAAAAACGAAGCTGACCAGAATCTGCAGCATGAATTTTGTCCGTGCCGTCAGCCCCAGGTTGTTCCGTTTTCGCAGTTTCTGATAGTCATCCCAAAAGCCAATGCCGGCAAAAGCTACGGTCACTCCAAGGACCAGCCAGATAAACGGATTGCTGAGGTCGGCCCAAAGCAGGGTGGGAATAACAATACAAAGGTTAATCAGAACACCGCCCATCGTAGGCGTCCCGGCCTTGGCCTGGTGCGCCTTCGGCCCGTCCTCCCGAATGTACTGTCCGATCTGGAATTGTTTGAGTTTCCGGATGACGTAAGGTCCCAGGAACATGGAAAGGAACAGTGCGGTCAGACTCGCATAAGCGGTCCGGAAAGTGACGTACCGAAAAAGGTTAAAGAGGTGGAACTGAACGTGAAATTGCTGGTAAAGGTAGTAAAACATGAATCTTTGTTAAACCATCCTCTCCGGAACCTCGTGGCATGCACCGGAAGGATGCGCCATTGACTTTGCCAGCAATTCCGTGACCCTTTCCAGATTGACCCCACGCGAACCCTTCACCAGCACCACATCGCCCGGCTCCAGCAGGCTGCCACAGTACCGGCCGGCCTCCGGCGCGCTCGGAAAGAACATTGCTTTAGCAGGGTCCATCCCTGCCTCCAGCGCGCCTTCGCGGATAAAGCGGGCGTCTCCCTGAACGGCGACAAGACCGTCAATGCCGCATGCCACGACCTTCCGGCCAATCTGGCGGTGCCATTCCGGCGAGGTTGGACCCAGTTCCAGCATTTCGCCTGCCACCACGATCCGCCGCTTTGCTCCTGCCCACCCGGCGAGTGTTTCGATCATGCGTTCCATAGCGCGGGGGTTTGAGTTGTAGCAGTCGTTCAGGATCGTAATCTTCCCGGGCAGTGTAAATATTTCGCTGCGTTGCGCCAAATTTTTAAAGGCCGCAAGCGCCGGTCCGAGGAGTTTCATGTCCAGTCCACAAGCGATGGCTGTAGCCAAGGCAGCAAGGGCGTTCTCAACATTGTGAGCGCCCGGCAACGGAACGGTAAATTCGCCTTCACTTTGCGGTCCTGAAAGCACAAAACGGCTCCCGCCTTCGGTCGGCCGCACGTTCGTTCCTCTGAACAGAGATCCTTCGCTCAATCCGAAGGTCACCACGTTGCCGTCAAACCCTTCGGCAAATTTCCGTACCCGCGCATCATCAAAGTTCAGGACGGCCGTTGGTTTCCCGTTGCCATGGCCGAGGTTTTCGATCAGTTCCCTTTTTGCGCTGGCAATCGAATCCACTGAATCGAAAAACTCCAGGTGGACAGGTGCAACGTTTGTCACCACGCCCACGTCCGGCTCGGCAATCCCGGCCAGGTGGGCAATCTCACCGGAGTCCGACATCGCAAGTTCCACCACAGCCACTTCATGCGAGGGCTGCAACCCCAGTAAAGTCAGCGGAAGTCCATAATGATTGTTGAGGTTCCCGTGCGACTTATGGACATGGAGGCGGGTGGCCAGAAGCGCGGCAATCATTTCTTTAGTGGTTGTCTTGCCCATGCTTCCGGTAACTGCAATCACGCGGCCGACCCATTGCCGCCGAACGTAATGGGCCAGGTCCTGTAAAGCCTTCGTTGTGTCCGCAACCGGAATAAGTTGCGGCTGAAGTGACGCCGGAAGGCTCTCACGGATACGGCGTTCCACAACCGCGCCGGCAGCGCCGCTTTCGAGTGCCGAAGTGACAAATTCGTGACCGTCATGTCGCTGGCCACGAATGGCAAAAAAGAGCTGGTCGGGTTCAATGCCGCGCGAATCAATCGCATAGCCTTTGACGACACGATCAGAGACGGGTTCCCCGGAACCCAGAACTTCAGCCACTTTTGCGAGTGGCAAAATCATAGTTCCCAATCCTTATGCCCCACGGAAATGCAACTCCAGCCCGGGCCATTCATCACCCGGCCGATGTTGCCGCGAAAGACGAATTCTGTGAAAGGGCACGACTTTAGTCGTGCCGTCAATGCGTCCCAGTTGACGCGGCTTTAGCCGCTGAAAATTCCGGCGCCATGAGCGTCGGTCCAGGGGCTGAAGCCCCTCAACCCATCTCTTGCCGATCCTAACGGCACGACTAAAGTCGTGCCCTTTCACGATCCACTACTTCATGAATCATCCGACGTGGCTGGTTGGGGTTCGCCTGACGTGCATTCCCCACCGTTGCCCTCATTCACCGCTGCTGAAGCCCATCTCACGCAGTACCCGCCGCGCCACCTCGCGGTCGTCGAACGGAACTGTCTGGTCCTTCAACACCTGGTAGGTTTCATGCCCTTTCCCGGCCAGAAACACGACATCGCCCTCGCGGGCTTCGGACAGCGCCTTCCGGATGGCTTTTTCGCGGTCAACCTCTGCGATGTAGGGCATGCCGGTCCTTTGCAGTCCCACCAGAACATCGTTCATGATCAGAATAGGGTCTTCGCTACGCGGATTGTCAGAGGTCAAAATCGCCAGGTTACACAAGCGACCGGCGATTTCTCCCATCAGGGGCCGCTTCGTGCGATCGCGTTCACCGCCACATCCAAAGACCACTATCAGGCGGTCTCTGGCAAGTTCACGCGCGGCCTCAAGCACATTCCGCAGCGCATCATCCGTGTGAGCGTAGTCGACCACCACCAGAAACGGCTGCCCCTCGTCAACTTTCTCAAAGCGCCCCGGCACCGCCCTCAAGCTGCGTATTCCGGCTTGGATTTTCTCTGCCGGGATTCCCATACCCACTGCCGTGGCGGTCGCAGCCAGCACGTTCATCAGATTCGCCCGTCCCAGCAATCCCGATTCAATTTCCAACTCTCCCAGCGGGGTGGCCAGGGTTGCCGACAACCCCGAAAGGCCCTGCGAGTGACGTTTCACACCCACGTCAGCTTTGGATTCCATCCCGTAAGTCACCCGGCGAGGGTTCGGAATGGCCAGCAGGCGGCGGGCCCACTCGTCGTCAACATTGATGACTGCCAGTTCCGGCGGCGGAATCCCCAGGCCTTCAAAAAGTTTCTGCTTGGCCGCGAAGTAGTGCTCAAAGTCATGGTGATAATCAAGATGATCGCGCGTGAGATTGGTGAACACCGCAACCGAAAAATGCATTCCCCAAACCCGCTCCTGCGCCAGAGCGTGCGAGGATACCTCTAAAATCGCAGTCCCCGCTCCACTGGAGGCCAGCTGGTGAAAATAGGCCACAAGGTCCAGAGATTCGGGCGTCGTATTGGTGGCAGAAACGACGTGTGTGCCCAGCCGGTATTCGATGGTGCCGAATAGCCCCGTCCGGGATCCTGCAGCTTCAACTATGCTGTTGAGAAGGTACGCGGTGGTGGTCTTTCCGTTCGTTCCTGTGATGCCAATCAACTTCAGCTTGAGGTCGGGGTCGTCGTAAAATCTTCTGGCAGATTCTGACAGGGCCCGCCGAATCTTCCTGACTCGCACCCACTGCGCGGCAAGCACCCCTGGAGCCTCACGCTCACTGACAATCGCTATGGCCCCCCGCCGGATTGCGTCTTCGACAAACAGATGCCCATCAGTCTTTTCACCTTCGATGGCAAAGAAAACGCATCCCTTGTCCACCCGACGAGAATCATAAGCAAGAGAGGTGACTTCAGTATTCTGATCCACCCCCGTTTCGACAGGCTGGACTCTTTCGAGGAGCTCGCCCAATTTCATGCTTCACTCGCATTATAGCACCGGCACATTCTCGAGCCGGCCCCCGGCAGTATGCTTTTGCCGCTCGTGCAATACTGAAACCTTTTCCGTAAGACCTGCCGCCATTTCCAGTTTGGGCGTCACGTTTGTAGCGCCGCCGTCCCGGCGGCATTACCAATGCCGGCAGGATGCCGGCGCAACGAAATTAAAACTTTCCAGTCGAACTCCTGCGAAGGTCACGCACGGCACCCAGGTGAACAAGCACCCAAAGCACCGCCAAAATCACTGCAAACCCGCCGAGCAACGTATTCCCTACGGCACTGATATCGAGCGTCGGCATCGTTCAGCCTCCTTACGACTACTGCTTTCCTGGAACACCACAGCAAACCTGCTGGGCAAACCGGACCCAAACTCTGCTGTCAGCGTGTACACTCGTACCGGCCGGAGGTTCCTGCTGGACAGCCAATCCTGAACCTGACATCTGCATCTCAAGGCCCAGCGCCTGGCATTCCTCGGTCACACGGCGCGCAGAAAGGCCGGTGAAATCGGGAACTGCCAGCAAGGGCTTTTCATCCAGAAGCACGGTCCCTTTTGAAGGCAAACTCGACGACGGGAAAAAGGAAACGGGTTCCACAGGGCGTGTGGCAGCTCCGGCGGATTCAGAGATGATTGGAGGGTGATCCGCATTTCTTTTCCGGTTCTGGTCCGGAAATTCAGCGGAGCGGCGGGAAGCTATCTGAATAGAGTCGGAAGGGTTGTCTTGCGGAACATTCAGGTAACGCAGTGTCTGTTCTGCGATTGACTTCCACGCCGGAGCTGCCACTTGTGCCCCATAGATTGCTCCTACCGGTGTATCGATAACCACCAGAATGGCTACGGCCGGTTTTTCAACAGGAGCGAACCCCATAAAAGAAGCAATATAATCCTTGTGGGAATAATGGCCGTTTGCATCCACTTTCTGCGCCGTGCCTGTTTTCCCGGCCGAAGTGTAACCGGGCAACTGCGCCGCCACTCCGGACCCGTGTTCTACAACGCCTGCGAGCATCCGTTTCATCGTCTCGGCCGTTTGCTCGCTCACCACGCGGCGGCCCAGCCTTGGAGAGGACTCACCCTCATCGGGATCATTTCCGATGTCACGCACAATTCTGGGCCGGAGCATCACTCCCCCGTTGGCGATGGCTGAATAAACGCGAATCATCTGCAGGGGGGTCACACCCACTCCCTGGCCGATGGCAAGCTGTCCAATGGAGACGCCCGACCAGCGCCGAGGCTGCTCCAGCAGGCCGTTTTCCTCTCCTGGCAACCCAATACCGGTGTCCTCATGAAATCCAAAATTCACTATGTGCCGGTAAAACCGCTCCTCACCCAGGCGTAGCGCAATTTTCACGGCGCCGACATCGCTCGAGTGCATTAACACCTGAGCCAAGGTCAGCGGTCCTTTGCGCTCGTATGGAAGTATGTCTCGAACGTCGTGGATGATTCGCCCGCCCAGCTCGATCTGGCCCATCTGGCAGTCAATCAGGTCCGTTGGCTTGGCCAGATGATCGTCGATCGCGGACGCGATAGTCACAGTCTTGAACGTCGAACCGGGTTCATAGATCCATCCAACCGCCCTGTTGATACGATCCTTCGGTGGATATTTCTGGTAATTGTTGGGATTGTAAGTGGGCTGGTTAGCCATGGCCAGAATTTCGCCGGTGTACGGGTTCTGGACGATCGCGGTTCCCCCGTCGGCATGGTACTTTTTGACGGTCAAAGCCAGCGCTCTTTCAGCGATGTACTGGATATCGTCGTCAATCGTCAGCACAAGGTTCTTGCCCGGCTCTCCACGCCACTCGGATGAGCGGAACGAGCGGTGCTTGGCGTCCGTGCTCAAGAGGACTTTTCCCGGAAGTCCTCGAATCTGCCGGTTGTATTGGTATTCCACCCCACCGAGCCCGTTGTCATCCATCCCCACATAACCAAGAACCGTGGCGGCCAGATCGCCATCCGGATAGAAACGTTTCATTTCCTTCTGGAAATAAATTCCCTGCAGGTTCAGGTCGCGGATGCGGGCGGACTGCTGCAGCGTAATCTTCCGCTTGACCCAGCAAAAAGTACTATGGGCCCTGAAGCGCGCCTCCAAGTCTTTCGCGTTGAGATTTAGAATTGGAGCGAGCAGTTTAGCCTCCATGGAGGAATCAGGGATATTCGAGGGAACGGCATACACCGAATCCACGGCCAGACTCACCGCCAGCGGATGCATCTTCCGGTCGTAGATGATCCCTCGTTTCGGAGCGATTTCCACGGTTCGCTGCTGCTGACGGTCGGCGCGTGAAAGCAGCTCCACGTACTGAATAATTTGAAGGTCGTATAAGCGCAGAACGATGACCAGCACCCAGAGCATGAACATTCCAGCCAGGAGCAGGCCCCTCTTGGCTCCAACCGGTTTCACCCCTGGTAGGGATGACTTCCGCCTCTTGTGCCGTACCATCTACCTCCCGTTGGGAATTCCAATCTGGGTTTCTACGTTTCGCGCAAACTCCCTGGCTGTGGCCTGGGAAGGGAGGCCCGCGGGGTCCCCAACCTGGATGATCTGGTTCGGCTTCGGAGGTGCAAGGCCCAACTCAGATCGGGCGAGCGTATCAATCCGCTGGGGATCGCTCAACGAGGCAAACTGAACTTTCAAGGTATGGTTCCGTTCCACCATTTCTGCGTGGTCCTGCTTCAGCTGCTGGATCATATAGCCGTAACGCACGCACTCAAAGTGCTGCCAGGCAAAAAGCATGATGAAAAGAAAAGCCAGAGTGCCCAGGATCAGCAGGCTGAAACACTCCCGGCGCTTCTCGTGATCGACTTCACGCTGCAAGCGGGAATTATCGATATGCTTAACGAAATAGATTTCCGGATACGGAGCGCGGCCCGCGACAGGCTGGTTCCGAGGACGGCGCTTCGAACCGGGAAGACTTACTGCGACTGTAGCCATGATCCTCTTCTCTCAAGCAGCACGGCGCCCTCTGGTCCCCTCTTGCGATGCGCGCAGGGTTCGGGAACCGCGGGCGTTTCACGTTAGGTGCTTTGCAGCTTCTCCGCGGCGCGCAGCTTGGCGCTGCGTGATCGCGGATTTTCTCGAATTTCTTCAGGAGTTGGCCGCACCACGCGTTTGGTCAGAATGCGCACCCGTTCCTGGCGTTGAAGACCCAGGAACGCGTGTTTGACCAGCCGGTCCTCCAGCGAATGGAAGCTGATCACAACCGATCGGCCTCCTGTCGCGAGAACACCCGGAAATCCGGCAAGAAACTCCTGCAGATTTTCCAGCTCGCGGTTGACAGCCAGACGCAACGCCATAAAGGTGCGCGTCGCGGGATGAAGGTGGTGGAGGCCCGCCCGGGAGGGGATAGCTCGCATTACCACCTGCGCCAGTTCGGTGGTTGATCGAATCGGGCGGGCCTTCACAATCGCTCGCGCTATACGGCGCGAGTGGCGCTCTTCCCCAAACTTGAAAATCAAATCTGTCAGTTCACGTTCGGACCTGCCATTAACAATTTCGGCAGCGGTCATTTCCCCGCCGCCCATTCTCATGTCCAGTGGCCCCGGCAGGCTGAAGCTGAAACCCCGGCCGGCATCCTCAAGCTGCATCGAACTCAGACCAAGGTCGGCCAGAATACCGTCAACCGGCGGCAAACCGCTGGCAGCATGCAGTGCGCGAATATCAGAGAAATTCCCTTCCATCAGTATCAGCTTTCCGCCGTGCACCCCCAGGCGCTTTCGAACAATGTTGAGCGCCTGGGGGTCACGGTCGATCGCCAGCAGTCTTCCCTTTCCCCCTTCAAGCACACCTAAGATCTTCTCTGAGTGCCCGCCCGCCCCCACGGTTGCGTCAATGTAATTGCCATCAGTTCGAACATTCAAAAACTCCGTCGCTTCCCGCAGCATGACGGGATAGTGGAGCTCGAATTCATCCATCTAAATGCCAAGGTCGCTCAAAGCCTGCATGTCATCATCCGTCAGCGGATTGTCATCAAGGTGCGAACGGAACCGATCCATACTCCAGACATCCAGATAATTGAGATAACCAATCACCGCCACCTCGCCCTGCATGCCGGCGGATTCTCGCAGCAGTGACGGAATCAGGATCCTTCCCTGTGCATCCATCTGCACCGCCTGGCCCCAGTAGTTGACCCGGTCCAGCAGTTTTCTTTTCGACTTGTTCATCGAGGGAAGCGTCGCAAGCTTTTCCTCGATGCCTCTCCACACGGAAAAGGGGTAAACTCGAACAGACTGGCCGTCGAGACTGGTCACATAAAAATCATGGCCAAAAGTAACTTCCAGATGAGACTTGAAGGTGGTGGGAATTTTAACCCTTCCCTTGCCGTCCACCGTTGCTGGGTAATTACCTCGCAGCATGGAAGCTTCAAAAACCCTTCAGGAAATCAGCCAACTCGGCCACTTAAAAACAATTTCGACCACTCTTGACCACTCTTGCCCACCCAATATAATTTGGGCCTGCCCACATGTCAAGCGATATTTCAATTGATTAGAAGGATTTAGAATTTGGTTGTGGACTGCCCCATGGGTTGGGGCGAAAATAGTTGCTCGCTCACGACCTGTAGGACAGGTCAGGTTGCGGAAACTTCTGTTGATCGCGGGGCCAACGCCGAAGCGGTGTATAGCCTCGGCAAATTGTGTTCAGTTTTGAGACACTTTCACTTCCCTGGAGCGGATCAGGAGCGCCAGGAAACAGTGCTCCTCCCGTCACCGCGCACGGGCTAGAAAGCGCAGGCGCACGTAATCCACCGTCCAGCGGCCTTCAGCGTCACAGAGCGCCGGACGGAGCAAACCCGCAACCTCGTCGAGGGCGCCTCCGCGCTCCTGTTGAGGAAGAGCCTGGGAAAATGGCCCCGCAAACGTCTCGAGCCAACCGCGCATGTCTGTTGGAAGGATGACGGGACGAGGAAATAGCTCGATCGAATCCACCTGGAAACCCGCGATCTCCAACCTGGTCTGATATTCGTCTGCTGTGGGAAAGTACCAGGGAGCAAAGGAAGCCGCATCGGGAATACCATGCCGGTGGAGCACCGCGACGAGGGCCACCGTGATGGCCGCAACATTCCCGTGGCCTCCGAATTCCCCGGCGAACCGACCACCGGGCTTAAGAGACCGCCTGACGCCTTGCAGGACAGCGTCCGGGTCGCGCTTCATCCAATGGAGGGCGGCGTTTGAAAAGGCAGCGTCGAATTCAGCCTCGAAGGAAAGATGAAAAGCATTGGCAAGCCGGGCATCAATGCCGCGCTGCTTTGCAGCCGCCACCATATCCGGCGAACCGTCCACGCCAACCACCGCAGCTCCCGCTTCGATGATTCTGGCGGAAAGCGCGCCGTCGCCACAGCCCACGTCCAGAATACGTTCGCCGGGCTGCGGATTCAGCAGGCCCAGAACAGACTGGCCGAGCAAGGGGACAAAAGGAGCGTGCTCAGCATAACGGTCGGCTTTCCACTCCTGCGCCACTTCGTCGCCCGTGCTCTTTTCCACTCTCGATGGTGAGGGCTCAGCCTTCCTGCTCATACTGGCGCTTCAGCCGCGCGGTCACAGCAGGATCGGCAAGGGTTGTGGTGTCGCCCAGAACTCTTCCCTCGGCGATATCACGCAGCAGGCGCCGCATGATTTTTGCACTGCGCGTCTTGGGCAATTCCGCCGTAAAGAAAATGTCATCCGGACGGGCAATAGGGCCGATCTTTTTGACAACGTGCTGTTTGAGTTCGTTTTTCAGCTCGTCACTGGCCTCGATCCCTTCCTTCAGCGTCACGAAGCCGGCGATGCCCTGGCCCTTCAACTCGTGGGTTTTTCCGATAACGGCAGCTTCCGCCACCGAAGGATGGTCCACCAAGGCGCTTTCAACCTCGTAGGTTGAAATGCGATGCCCGGCCACATTCATCACGTCATCCACGCGGCCCAGCAGCCAGAAATAACCGTCTTCGTCGACCTTGGCGCCGTCGCCCGTAAAATACTTGCCCTCGTAGCGCGACCAGTACGTCCGGACATAACGGTCGGGGTCGCCGTAAATCGTCCGGAACATGGCGGGCCACGGCCGGGTCAATGCCAGGTATCCGCCCGCTCCGGGGCCCACCGGCTGGCCTCGATCATCCAGCACTTCGGCCTCGATACCCGGGAACGGCTGGGTTGCGGAGCCGGGTTTGGTGGCGGTAATTCCCGGCAAGGGCGAGATCAGAATCATGCCGGTTTCAGTCTGCCACCAGGTATCAACAATCGGGCACCGCTCCCGGCCGATATTCTGGTGATACCAGATCCACGCTTCAGGATTAATCGGCTCACCGACCGTGCCGATAATACGCAAAGACGAAAGATCATACTTCGCGGGCCATTCCGTTCCCCAGCGCATAAAGGCACGAATGGCGGTAGGCGCCGTATAAAAAATGTTGACCTTATACTTCTGGACAATGTCCCAGAAACGGCCGCGGTCAGGGTGGTCGGGACTTCCTTCATACATCAGGGTGGTGCAGCCGTTGGCCAGAGGACCGTAAATGATGTAGGAATGTCCGGTCACCCAGCCGATGTCCGCCGTGCACCAGTAAACGTCGTCTTCCTTGATGTCAAAAATCATGCGATGCGTCGCCGAGGTCCCCACCAGATAACCGCCGGTGGTGTGCACAACGCCTTTGGGCTTTCCGGTAGTTCCGCTGGTGTAAAGGATGTAGAGGATATCCTCGGCATCCATGGGCTCAGCCTCGCACTGGTCCGAGGCGTTCGCAACCAGGTCATGCCACCATAAATCCCGCCCGGGCTGCATGGTGATCTCGGTGGCTTTGCCCACGCGCTCAACCACCACCACTTTTTCGATGGTGGGCGTGCCGGCCAAAGCTTCATCAACGCTCGCCTTCAAAGGAACCACCTTGCCTCGCCGCCACGCTCCGTCGCCGGTGATGATCACTTTTGCCTGGGCGTCATTGATCCGCTCGCGGAGCGAATCGGCGGAAAACCCTCCAAACACGATGCTGTGCGGGGCGCCGATTTTCGCGCAGGCGAGCATGGCAATGGCCAGCTCCGGAATCATGCCAAGGTAGATGGCAACGCGGTCGCCCTTTTTCACGCCCAGCGACTTGAGCGCGTTGGCAAAACGGTTGACTTCCCTCTCGAGATCTTCAAACGTCAGGACGCGCGTATCGCCCGGCTCGCCCTCCCACACAATCGCCCGCTTGGTGCGGCGCGAAGACTTCACATGGCGGTCAACACAGTTGTATGTTGCGTTCAGCTTGCCTCCGACAAACCACTTCACCCACGGCGCCTTCCATTCCAGCACCGTGTTCCATTTCTCGAACCAGTCCAACCGCTCGGCTTCTTTCGCCCAGAAGCCCTCCGGGTCCTGGCGCGCCTCTTCGTAGATCTTGGGATCAGACACGTTAGCCTGCCGGCGAAACTCCTCAGACGGCGGAAAACTCCGCCCCTCTTTCAGTAAGGCTTCAAGCTTCTCCTCTACACCATCCGTCTTATCGGTCATCGTCAACACTCCCAGCCAGAAAATTTGAGTTCAATCATAAGCCAACAAAATGCCAGAGGGCAGGAAAAATCCATCGACCTGCCATTCTAACGAACGAATCTGAAAACAGGAAACGGTTCCGCCCCGAAGGGTATCGTTCGGTGGCGCCACCCGGCGCCAGCAAGCCACATTCACAGCTTCCTACCCGGTCCGGCCGTAGTCTGCGTAAGCTTCGTCAAGAAGTTCGATCACGTGCAGGACGCGGCGCTTACGCCTGGACCGGGCAACACCGGCCCGCAACTGCAAAAGACATCCCGGATTGGCAGTCAGAATCAACTCGGCTCCGGTCTCGTCCACTCTCTCCATCTTGGCCTTCAGGAGCCGCTCGGCCATTTCGTTCTGGACCACATTATAAATGCCGGCGCTGCCACAGCAAACCTCGGATTCCTTCAGTTCGATGAATTCGAGCCCGGGAATGGCCGCCAGCAACTGCCGGGGAGCGCTGCGGATTCCCTGGGCGTGGCCCAGGTGGCACGGGTCCTGATAGGTGGCGCGCGCCCGAACAGATCCCGAAATCCCGGTTGAACTCGATGCCAGCCAGGAACTCCGTCACGTCCCGAACCTTGGAGCTGAACTCACAGGCCCGGTCATAAAATTCGCGCTCCTCGTGCTCAAAGAGCAAAGGATACTCCTTCAGCACAGAACCGCAACCAGCCGCATTGGTGATGAAATAATCGAAGCCGCCATCCAGGAACGTCAGGATATTCTGCTTGGCAAGTTCCCGCGCGCGGTCGCGAATGCCCGCGTGGACGTGCAACGCGCCGCAGCATCCCTGCGCCTCGGGAATCACAACCTCGCATCCGTTGCGGGCCAGGACCCGGAGGGTTGCGTCATTCAACCGGGCAAATGCCAGGTTGGCAATACAACCTGCAAAAAAGGCCACGCGATAGCGGACCTCGCCCTGGGGCTTCACCACCTGGCCCAGCCGCTCGGTGAAAAAGGGCTTCTCCATTGCGCGGAGCCAAAGCAGCCACTCGTCCCAGCCGTTTTGAAAAAAGCTTCAGGATTCCTGACTTCACCACCATCGCTTCAAGGCCGGATTTCTGCAAAAGCCAAAGCAGAGTTCCAAGCTGGTCGAGCTTCCGGCGATCGGGAAGCAATTTCTGAAAGAAGGCGTGGCGTACCCGCGGGCCGATGCCCGGCCGCTGGTAATACCGGCTGATCTGCGCGCGGGCAGACTCCACCAGCCGGCCGTACTCCACCCCGGAGGGGCATGCGGTTTCGCAGGCGCGACAGTCCAGGCACAAATCAATGTGCCGGACGAAGCTTTCACCCAGCGGCAGGCGTCCGCGCTCCACCTGGATGATCTGGTAGATGCGCCCGCGCGGCGAATCCATCTCAAGCCCAAGCTCGCGGTAGGTCGGGCAGGCGTTCAGGCAAAGGCCGCAGTGGATGCACTTGGAATAATACTCCCACTCCGGCGCCTCGCCCGGCCCGTAGCCACTGGCCGCGGGGGCTGCAACCGCTTTGTCCTGGATATCGATCATTACTGGTAACCGGGAATATACACCCTCCCGGAATATTTCCCCATCATTTCAGATTGAACCCACAAACCGGCCCGGCGCAAGCGTCCCTTTCGGGTCCCACGCCGCTTTCAACTTTCGCATCAGTTCACAGCCGGTCTCCGGGGTTCCCCACGCATCCACTTGCGCTTTCACGTCAGCCGCAGCGGAGATCACAATCAGCGCACCTCCTGATTTTTCAGCGGCATTGCGGATGCGGCTGATCAGTCCCGCAGACTGGGTGGCGTTTTGCAGGCCCAGCAGACCCATCTGAAGGATGCCGACGCCGGGCTGCGCGACGCTTGCCAGCCTGACTTTCTCATTTTGCGCTTCCTGCTGCGCGAGGCTCAAAAACTCTTCGCTATGGGCAATGGGCATGGTGCCCTTCAGCACAACGGCCCCGGGATGTCCTTTGCCAATCCAGTTGCTGAAATCTGAAATGGCCTGCCAGGCTTTCTCTGCGCCTTCCCTTTCATAGGCGTGAACCCTGGCGCCCACGGCCCGGCCCAAGGCATCCAGTTCTTTCAGGGTGCGGTCAATCACAGACTGGGATCCGCCGGCTTCCACCCAGATTTGTGGCTCTGTTTTGTTCAAACGATCCGGTTGTACGCCGGAATGGACAAGCCCGGCAGTCTCCGCATCCAGCAGAACCATCCGCAGCGGCTCAACGGGTGAAGTGAGGATACTCCGGCGCACATCGCGGGCAATCCCCAGCGTGCCGGTGGAGAGGACAAAAGTCTGGCGTTCCGCGGGCAGCGGAAAAAGTTTGAGATTTACTTCCGTAATAACACCCAGCGTGCCGTATGACCCGATCAGGAGCTTCCCGAGATCATAACCCGCCACATTCTTCACCACTCGTCCGCCCGTTCTGATCAGCTTGCCTTCAGTGGTCGCAACCTGCATGCCCACCACCATGTCTCGTGGCGCTCCATAGAAATGCCGCAGCGGCCCCGATGCGTTGGTCGCAACAACGCCCCCCAGAGTGGCCTTCCCGCTTCCAGAACGGTCCAGCGGCAGCCACAGTCCGTCAGCCTTCAGAAGGTTCTGCAGTTCGTCCAGGGACATCCCGGCCCCAACCCCGGCGGTTAAATCAGAGGGCTCATAATAACGGACCTTATTGATATTCCGCGTGCAAAGTGCGACGTCAAATTTTCTGGGTAGGTTCCCAATGCCAAGTTTTGTAGCGCCTCCACAGGCGATAACCGCCAGGCCGTTCCCGGTCGCGCATTTCAGCGCCTGTGCTACCTGCTCTGCCGAACTCGGATAAATAACGACGTCCGGAACCTGACCATCAACGGCAAAGTTCGCAAGCGTGGCAGCTTCGGAGGTCAACTGCGTTTCACCGAGGAGTTCGGCAAGTTCAGCGCGGACCTTTTCAGTCACTCCTGCCACATCAGCCTCCGGCACTGACCTGAACGCGAATTTCGCCGCACATTTTGCTGGTGGGCAGGACCTTGCCGGGATTAAAAGAGCCGGTTGGATTCATCAGTGCCTTGATCTGCCGCTGGAGTTCCAGGTCATCTTCTGAAAAAATCAGCGGCATGAGTTCATTCTTTTCCATGCCCACTCCGTGCTCGCCGGTAATGGAACCGCCCAGCTCGGCGCAACGCTTCATGATTTCCTGCGCGGCCTTGACCACTCTTTGGGACTGGTCGCGGTCACGGGCGTCGAACATCAGAAGGGGATGCAGGTTTCCGTCTCCGGCATGAAAGATATTTCCAATCTGCAGGTCGTATTTCTTTCCAACCTGTTCGATGAATTCCAGCATCTCGGGAAGTTTGGTTCGTGGAATCACGCCATCCTGGACGTAGTAATTAGGGCTGATCCGCCCCAGAGCTCCGAATGCATTCTTGCGGCCCTTCCAGAGCAGGGCGCGCTCCTCAGCGGTCTTTGCTCGGCGGACGCTCCGAACCTGGTTGCTGGCGCAGACCGTCTCAATCTGCTCCGCATGTTCCTTCACCGCCTCCCGCAACCCCTCCACCTCGATCAGCAGAACAGCCGCCGAATCCATCGGGTAGCCGGCGTGAGTCGCCTGCTCCACGGCGCGCAGCGTAAAGCCGTCCATCATTTCGAGTGCGGCGGGCGTAATGCCCTGCGCCGTGATGGCAGCCACCGTTCGCGTGGCATCCATCACGCGGTCATAGACGGCCAGCATGGTTTCCACCGCTTCCGGAGTGCGCAGAAGCCTGACCGTAATCTCTGTAACAATCCCCAACGTCCCTTCAGAACCCACCATCAGGCCGGTCAGGTCATAACCCGGAAGGTCCCAGCATTTTCCGCCGGTTCGGATCACTTCACCGTTGGGCAGCACGACCTCAAGCCCCAGCACGTGGTTGGTGGTCACTCCATAGGCCAAGGTGTGCGGACCGCCGGAATTTTCCGCCACGTTGCCCCCAATCGTGCAGGCTTTCTGGCTGGAAGGATCGGGAGCGTAATAATATCCGTCATCGGCCACGGCCAGGGTCAGGTCCGTGTTCACCACTCCGGGTTGCACCCGAGCGCGCTGGTTCTCAAGATCGATTTCGAGAATCTTTTTCATCCGCGCGAAGCTGATGACAATTCCTCCCTCGGTCACCACCGCTCCGCCGCTCAGTCCCGTGCCTGCCCCCCGCGGGATGATCGGCATCTTTCTTGCAGCGGCCAGCCTGGCCATTCGAACCACTTGTTCTGTGGTGGTGGGGAAAACGACGGCGTCAGGCATCTCCAGGGCGGAAAGGCCATCGTATTCGTAGAGCATCAGGTCCTCGGGCCTGGAGAGAACGCCTTCCGGCCCCATAATGGCTGCTAACTCGTTTATGAATGTTTTAGACTTCATGAACACCTGCGCGGGCCACGGGGAACAGGCTGGATGAATAGCTTACAGGCAGGGCGACGGCCACAGCCAGCAATTTTCTTCAAAACCCGCTGACTGGAGTATATCGAACCGCCGGAACCCAGGTCAACGTCACGAGGAAACCATCGGAATCACAGAGGGCGGTTTGCAGGCGAGGCGCCTATAAGATTCCCATTCCAATTCCGCTTGGGCCAAAATGGGAGTCGGGTTAGAATGCATCGCTCATGATTCCATTGAACGACAACGTCCGGCGCCAGACCTTCTGGTTTTCAACCTTCGCTCTCATCGCGATCAACGCCGCGGTCTTTGCTTATGAGCTCTCGCTGGGCCCCTCGATCAATCGGTTTATCGTTACTTTCGGCCTGATCCCGGCTCGTTATACCACCCCACACGGGGCCATCGTCATCACCGGCCTGGCCGAATTCCTGGTTCCGGTGTTCACCTCCATGTTCATCCACGGGGGCTGGCTGCACTTAATTGGCAACATGCTTTTCCTCTTCGTCTTTGGACGCAGCATTGAAGACCGTTTCGGCCACAGCCAGTTTCTATTGCTTTATTTAGTCAGCGGATTTGGAGCCGCCATTATCCACATCCTTTTTAACATGGGATCTCAAACACCCACCATTGGGGCGAGCGGAGCCATCGCCGGCATCCTCGGCGCCTACCTGCTCAGCTTCCCCACGGCCCGCATTACCACCCTGATCCCGTTGTTGATTTTCTTCTGGATCATCCGAATACCGGCTTTTCTGATACTCGTGTATTGGTTCGTGATTCAATTCCTTGCGGGGCATCAGATGCTGGCTATCGAGTCCGCCACGAGAGGCGGAGTCGCCTGGTGGGCCCATGTGGGAGGATTTGTTGTGGGAATGCTTCTTGCCCTGGCCATGCCGAAGCGGCAGCGCAAGGTCGTCCAGATCTGGCCTTAGTTAATACGGGGATACTACGTCCGGCGATCACGCGGCGGCCGGCTGAAGACGGGTCCTGATTGTAATATCATCCACGAGCTTCAGTGGCGTCTTTAGATCGTTTTCTCTTCTCCGCGCTCCTTTTCCGTGAAGTAAACGCCCAGAAGAATCATTCCTCCTCCGAGGAATCCCCAAACGCTCACATGGTCATGCAGGAGCCAGATTCCCAGGCCGGTTGCCAGAATCGGTTCAAAATAGTTGAATGCCGCCACGCGTGCCGCTGTCAAGCCCTTCAAAGCATAGACAAAAAGCAGGTAACCCAGAACGGCGGAGAAAAAAGTCATGAATGCCAACCCGAGGAAGGAGCGCAGTGGAATCTGAGACCACTGCTGGTGCAGCAATGCTTTGGCGCCGAACGGAATCATCAGCAACGCACCAAGTCCGAAGATGATTGTGTTCAAGGTGATCACGTCGTATTGGTCGACCACTTCTTTCAGCAGAATGGTGTAATAGGCAAAGACCACAACCTCTGCCAGCAGGATCGCGTCGCCCAGCCAATAGTCCCGGCCGCCATGGATTGCTTTGCCATAGGTCAGCAACACCACGCCCAAAAATGAAATCGCCATTCCCGCAAACTTGAGGCTGGTCAGCACCTCAAGCCGCATCATGACCGAAAGAACAAGAACCATGACCGGCTCAACGGCAATAATCAGCGCCGCATGAGGGACATTCGTGTGCGCCACTCCCTCGATAATCAGGACCTGATTCAATGTGATTCCAAGGAAAGCAATCACAGAAAAATGCAGCCACTGTCCGCGGGTAAACCGCAGCAGGGATCGGTCCCGCAGAAACAGGAAAATGGTCCCAAAGGTGAGAGCAACTGCAATGGCGCGCACCAGGGCCAGCGCCAGCGGATGAAAACCAAACAATGCCATTTTGATCGCCACCATATTCACCGCCCAGAAGGAAACGGCGATCAGCATGGCAAGATGCATCAAGTGGTGAGTGCTGATGGTACGGGAAGGTTTTTGTGTTCCGACAACCGGGTCAACTGCTCTTTTCAAATGTCTCCTTCCGCGCGGTCAACTTTTCAATGCGGGCGAGGTTCGGCACGTAACCAAGGCCCGGTTCCCGGGGCGCTGCAATCATTCCGTTCGCCGAAACCGTTACTTCAGGGTCAATGATGTCCTGGCTCCAGTAACGGCGGCTGGCAGAGACATCGCCGGGCAGAACAAAGCCCGGCAGGGTCGACATGGCAATGTTGTGGGCGCGGCCGATGCCCGACTCGAGCATCCCGCCGCACCACACCGGAACCTGCCGGGCCAGGCAAAGGTCATGCAGCTTGCGAGCGGCGGAATGGCCGCCCACCCGGCCCAGTTTGATGTTGATGATTTTGCATGCTCCCAGGTCGATAGCCTTCCGGGCGTCCTCGGCGCTATGGATGGACTCATCCAGGCAGATCGGCGTCTTCAGCTCCCGCTGAAGCCGCGCATGGTCCACCATGTCGTCCCAGCCCAGCGGCTGTTCCACCATCATCAGGTCAAACCGGTCCAGCAGTTTAAGATGTTCGACGTCCGCCAAAGTATACGCGGAGTTGGCGTCGGCCATCAGCTTGATGCCAGGAAACTCCTTGCGAATAGCTTCCAGAATCTCCACGTCCCAGCCTGGCCTGATTTTCACCTTGATGCGCTGGTATCCCGCCGCAACCTCGGTGCGGATTTTTTCCAGCAATTCTTCCGGCGAATTCTGGATCCCGATGGAAACTCCGCAGGAGATCTCCTCCCGCGTTCCACCCAGCAGTTCCGCGAGGGGCACTCCACGGCTCTGCGCCTCAATGTCCCACAGCGCGTTTTCGAGCGCCGCCTTGGCCATGTTGTGCCCGCGGACGGGACGAAAGCGCTCGGCAAGGTCGGCCGGTGAATCCCAGGATTTCTCAAGCGCCCAGGGAATCAGGAAGTCGCGCAGGATGTGCCAGGCCGTGCCCGGCGTTTCATAGCTGTAAAAAGGCATCTCGCCGCAGGTGACTTCACCCCACCCTTCCAGGCCGTCAGCGCGCACGCGGAGCAACACAATTCTGCGATCGGTGGTTCTCCCGAAGCTGGTCTCAAAAAAATGGACCAGGGGCATCCGAATTTCCAGCAGTTCAATCTTTTCAATTTTCATAGGCGATCCAGTAGGTACCGGGCTTCAGCTTCCGTTCTCTCAAACCCCGTAATGGCAAGTTTTCGCGCAAAGCAGGCCTGCAGGCTTGCCCGGACGGAGGCTTGCCACTCGCGGGCCCGCGCGGACTTTCGCGAGACAAGGGAGTCAAGATCAAGCGGAATCGCAACTTCTGCCGATGCAGCTTTTCCGGCGGGGCGCGCCTTCTTTCCTGCCAGCGCTTTTTTTACTCTGGCAGATTTTAAAGGCCACTCGGCGACCAGCCGGTCGGAGGGCAGCTTCCGCTGCAGTTTGCCCAGGATGGGCCCATAGTAGTCGGGGCAGTAACGCCGGACGACTGCGCCCAGGCGGACGATATTGAAATAGGCGTTTTTTGCCCGCATGGGATCAAACGTCCACTCAATGTATTCAATCCCTGCACGCAGCGCGGCCTTCCGTTGTGCGACCTTGAGCATTCTGCCGAGCCCCTGGTTTTCATGACCCGGCAGGACACCCAGCAGAAGAGAATAGAAATACCGATGCTCCTTGCGCCAGGCCGGAACTGAAACCACGAAGGCGGCCATCAACCCTTTATCCGTGAAGGCACCCAGCACATGCCCGCCCGTCCGGGAGATATTCAGGAACATTCGCGCCGGATAAATTTCATGGTCCGGATAGCCCCAGATCTGCTTTTGCAGCGGAACGCAACTGGCGAACTCCTCAACCGTTTCGCAGGGGCGAATCGTGTAGCTCATTCCTTCTCCTGTGCCTTCACCCATTCCCAGACGTCGTCCAGCTCCCCTGGCGTGCAGGTTCGCACCGATTTCCCGCGCCGTTTGACTTCAGCTTCCAGCGCCTGAAACCGCCGCCTGAACTTCTGATTCGCCCCGCGCAAACAGCTTTCCGGATCCGAGCGGACCAGGCGGGTCAGATTGGCCACAGCAAACATCAAGTCCCCAACTTCCTCTTCGAGCCGCTGTTGGACAGGCTCCCCGCCGGCTGAAAGTTCTTTCCGTATTTCGTGCAGTTCCTCTTCAACCTTGTCGAGAAGGTCTTCCACTTTCACCCAGTCGAACCCCGCCTCCGCGGCCCGCAGTCCCAGCTCGTAGGACTCCAGGGTGGAAGGCAGCGCAGAGGCGATACCGTCCAGCAGGGACGCATCCTGCAAGCTGGCACGGTTGTTCTTCTCCTTCGCTTTTGCGGCCGTCCAGCTTTTCAGGGCTTCCTCGGCGTTGGCTGCGCGCGTCTCGCCGAAAACGTGCGGGTGGCGCCGAACCAGCTTGTCATGCACGTTCTGGATGACGGCGTCGATGTCGAATTTCCCATCCTCCTCCGCCAGCCGCGAATAAAAAACCACCTGGAAGAGCAAATCGCCAAGCTCTTCTTCAAGCCCCTCAAAATCCTTCAGGTTGACGGCGTCCACAACCTCGTAAGCTTCTTCAAGCAGCATGCCTTTAACGCTGTCGTAGTCCTGGTCGCGGTCCCATGGACACCCGTCCGGCCCGCGCAGGTGCGCCATCAGGTCCACCAGCCTGGCAAGTTTTTCCCCAGCCAACTTGCTCATTCCCCTCGCCGAGTCCTTCCTGCGATGCTGAACCACCTAATGTACCAAGCCGGTGAATTTGCCGGCAATAGAGCGGAGGTTTATTGATTCGCTTTTTCTCACGCCTGACGTCTGGAATTCTGTGGTCCACACGGTTGCACAGAACTCGACCCCGAGCCATCCGGGATGGTTAGCTGCTCTTGTTCAGACAGAGGGCTTATTGTTAAACTACCTATTCAGCATAACCGCAGAGCTAACTTTGCTGTGTGGAAATATTCGTTTCTAGAGAGGCCCTACATGACAGAGGAAAAGGATGAATCTTCGGGGTTTAAAGTTGTTGATCGTCGGGCTTTCACAAGTGAAGGCGCTCGCGTTCCGGGCCAGCCTGAAAATGAGGTAGAAGCACGGGAACCGGAATCACATCGCCCGCCTGCCCGCCAGGCGGCTCCTCCGGTCGAGCCCGAACCCCAGGCCGGGGAGGAGGAAGCTTCGGAACGATTTGCCATGCTGGTCTCTTATCTCAGCACGACAGCCATGTTTCAGCTCGGATTGCTGCCCGGCCCTGGCGGGGAATACAATCCGCCCGATCTCGCCAATGGCAGCCGGACGATCGATCTGCTGGAAGTGTTGCAGGAAAAGACACGCGGAAATCTGACCAGCCCGGAGTCCAAGCTCCTTGAAGATGTTCTTTACGAACTGCGAATGACCTATCTTGAAGTTCAAAAGCGGACAAGCAACCAGAAATGAAACTGACTTTCCTGGGCACGGGCACTTCCACGGGAGTTCCGACGGTCGGCTGCCACTGCGCCGTCTGCACCTCTGCCGCGGAGCGCGACAAACGAACCCGCCCCTCCCTGATGCTTGAATATGCCGGGCGTACGGTGGTGATTGACACCACCCCGGACTTCCGCTGGCAGGCCCTCCGCCAGAAAATCCAGCGGGTGGACGCGATCGTTTTCACTCACGCCCACGCCGACCACGTGCTGGGACTGGATGACGTTCGCCCGTTTTACTTCCGGCAGAAGGATCCCATCCCTGTTTACGCAGACCATCGTTGCATGGAAAGTCTGCGCCGGATCTTTACCTATATCTTTGACCAGACTTATCCCTACGGGGGGATTCTGAAAGTTGATCCTCATCTGATCGACGGACCGTTCACTCTGTGGGGCACAGAACTGGTCCCCCTGCCGGTGTTGCACGGGACGCTGCCCGTTCTCGGCTTCCGGTTTGGGAAGGTGGCCTATGTGACGGACTTCAGCACCATTCCGGAAACAACTTTGGAGATGCTTGAGGGCCTGGACGTGCTGATTCTTGATGCTTTGCGCCACAAGCCCCATCCGACGCATTCCACTATTGAAAATTCTCTGGCTCTGGTTGAGCGCCTTAAGCCGGCGCGGGCCTACTTTACCCATATCGCTCATGAGTTGAGCCACGAAGAAACAAACGCCAGCCTGCCTCCCAACGTGAGGCTGGCCTATGACGGGCTGGAAATTAACCTGGACTGATCCATGCAAGTTGTTCGCGACCTTTCGGAATTGCGTGAGCCTCTTCACAAAAGCGCCGTGACCATCGGCAACTTCGATGGAATTCATCTGGGCCACCGCGAGCTGCTCGGCCGCGTGGTGAGCTCAGCCGGCGAGCTGGGAGGGACTTCCGTCGTCGTTACCTTTGACCCGCACCCCGCGCAGGTCCTTGCTCCAGAACGCGCGCCGAAGACCCTCACCCCTCTCGCGTTGAAAGCCAGGCTGATCGAACGGGAAGGGATCGAACTCCTTGTGGTTCTCCGCTTCAACCGGGAGCTCTCACTGCTCACTCCTGAAGAATTCGCCCGCAGCATTCTGGTGGAAAAACTGCGGGCCGCCGTCGTTCACGTGGGGTCAAACTTTCGGTTTGGCCATCAGCGCGCCGGGGACACCGCCTTGCTGGCCGAGCTCGGCAGGAAGAACGGCTTCCGGGTGGAAACCCTGCCCATGATCACGGTCCGCGGCCACCGAGTCTCAAGCAGCCAGGTCCGCCACTTCCTTTCCGAGGGCCGCGTGGAAATGGCAGGCCGGATGCTGGAGAGGCCTTACACCGTGAGCGGACCCATCGTCACCGGCGAAGGCGTGGGGCACAAAAAGACCGTGCCCACATTGAATCTTGGCCCTGTCGAACAGCAGCTTCCGAAAAACGGAGTTTACATCACCCGGACCCGCGTGGCGGGAGCGATGCATGATTCGGTCACGAACGTCGGCCACAAACCCACCTTCGGCCATCATCACCTGACGGTAGAGACCTTTCTGCTGAATTTTCGTGGAGAGGTCGAAGCCGAAGAAATGGAAATAGAGTTTCTCCATCGCTTGCGGGACGAAATCAAGTTTCCGGATGCCGAGGCGCTGAAACAACAAATCCAGCGGGACGTTCAGAAGTCGCTGAAGTTTTTCCGCCTCACGAAAAAGCTGAGCGCAAAACCATCCGGCGCCAGCCTTTCAACGCCCGCCCGCACCTGATCCCTCCACGACCGCCGGCAATCGCGGAGCAACCCTCTCAACCCTGAACAGGCGGCCGGCGGTCGGCCCAGGGGCGTGCGGCTTCAAGCTGCGCCGCCAGCCGGAACAGCGTTCCCTCGTCACCAAAGCGGCCGAAGAAGTGCGTCCCCACCGGCAATCCTTCCTTATTCCAACAGAGCGGGATCGACATGGCGGGCTGCCCCGTGGCGTTGGCGATGGGAGTGAATGGCACGTAATCGACCGCACGGTGAAACCCTTTCATAGGATTATCCGGAGCTGCGTCGAACGATCCCAGCGGAAGAGGAGGCTCGGCAAGCGTGGGGGTCAGCCAGATGTCGTACTTCTCAAAGAACCCTGCAACCTGGCGGGAGATCTGCTGCAAAAGCGCCTGTGACATGAAACACTCCGATCCCGTCACGCGATGGCCCATTTCATAAAGCGCCCACGTCAGAGGCTCGAACAAGTCTTGCGTTGGAGTCCGGCCGGCCAGATGTGCAAATCCGTCTATGGCTGAGGCGCACCCCGCCGCCCAAACAGATGTAAAGGCATGGACCAGCAGCGGCCCGTTAATTTCCGGCGCGCCTTCGCTGACTTCATGACCAATATCTGCACAAAGCCTGGCGACATCGTGAACCGCCTCCACGCAATCAGGATGAATCTTTGCCCCGGAGGGAGCTTTGGTCGAAAAGGCAATCCTCAGCCGGCCGGGGTCAATCCCAACTTCCTGAGCGTACGGCCGCACGGGAGGTGGAGCCCAGTAAGGGTCTCCAACGTCGGGCCCTGCGGTCGCATCCAGCAGAGCGGCGCTGTCCCTCACCGAGCGCGAGACCGCATGTTCAGCAACCAGGCCGCCCATCACGTCTCCAACGTCGGGCCCCAGCGGATTGCGCGCCCGGGTGGGCTTGAGGCCAAAAAGGCCGCAGCAGGAGGCCGGGATGCGAATGGAACCACCGCCATCATTTGCATGCGCCATGGGAACCATGCCTGCGGCTACAGCGGCAGCCGATCCCCCACTCGACCCGCCCGTTGTGCGCCCGAGATCCCAGGGATTCCGCGTGGCTCCGAACAGCATCGGCTCCGTGGTCGGAACGATTCCGAGTTCCGGCGTGTTTGTCTTGCCCACAATCACCAGTCCTGCCCGCTTCAGCCTCGAGACAAGTTCGCTGTCGTGGTCCGGGACAAAGTCACGCAAGAACGCGCTGCCCCAGGTCATACGGACACCGGCATAGGAAGCCATAAGGTCTTTCAGCAAAAAGGGGACTCCGCAAAAGGGTCCATCCGGCAACGCACCCTGCGCGGCTTCACGCGCCTGTTCGTACATGGGAGTAATCACCGCATTCAACGCGGGATTCAAGCGTTCGATCCGCTCGATTGCGGCGTCAACCAGTTCGACGGGCTTGACTTCCTTCCGGCGCACCAGTTCAGCCTGCGCCGTTGCATCCATGAAGGCGAATTCTTTCGATGTTGGCATCTGATCTTGACCTCCGTTACAGGCAAGGCGGGCAGAAAGCGTAGTCTGGAGTTTCGGGAAGAGGAAAGCCCTCCTCCCGGGCCCCTCTTGCCGGGAATTCCTCCTCAGGCAAAGCGAATAAACCAGTATTGCAGGCAGTCGGAGGTTTCGCCAGGGAAAAGCCGATCGAAAGCTTCCTCCGCATCAGGCGGGAACAAAATTTCGCAGAATCGGCAATTCGTCCGGGCTTTCCAGCAGGTCCAGGGCTCCACGGACAATCTGGTGCTGAAGCTTTGGATCATTCGGCCTGCCCAGCGGATAGCCAAATGGGAAAGGCACGTACAAGGCTCGAGGCGGCCGCACTTTCTTCGTGACCATCTGCAACAGGGAAAGCCCGACAGTTGGGATTCCCGCCTTCTCAATGACGCCGGCGATCAGTCCCACGGACTGATGACACATGGGTCAGGCCGGCACCAGAAAGGCTGCGTCCACCCCGTCTTCCCGCAGCCTCTCCGCAACCTGCGGCGCGGAATCTGAAATCAGCCTTCCGGGTGCGGAAATCGAGCCCATAAAGCTGAAGTGCCTATGGTTCAACCCTCCGATTTCTCCCCGCTCCACAAGTTCTCTGAAGCGGTCAAGGGGAAACACAAGGTTTCGGTCTTCCCTCGCGCCCGTCTGGTCAAAATCGGAACTTCGCTGCGCGATCTTCAACTGGCGAACATCGAGAGTGTTGGGCAATTCGCGGAAGGAAAAATCTCCACCGCGAAATGCCAGATCGAACGGAGGCTGGCCGGGAAGATGAACACCGGCGGAAGAAATGAGGGCGAGTTTTGACCGGGCTAATGGCTTTGACAGGCGCGCGCCCGGCGACCAATCCACCTTCCGGAACAGATAGGTCTCAACGAACAGGCGGTGAGTCAGTTTGAGATCTTCAAGACGAGCCATGTTGGGAAAGGACCGGCCAGGCGGAGTTCGTCTGGAACGGGGCATGAACCGGTAAGAAAGATGGCAAGTCCCCGCCGCCCGCTCCGGCACCGGCAGGATTCAAGCGATACGCTTATTGAAGACTGACCAGTGGGCTTGAGGGAGCAGGAGTTTCCTCAGCAGGCTCGTGGGAATCCGTCACGCGGCCCGCGATCTTGTCCGCCACAAACCGGTCAATTTCCTCAAGCAACGCCGGGACAATCTCTTCTTCTTTCACCCGGCGGATGGCCTTACCCTGGCGATAGATCATGCCGTTGCCGCGCCCGGCGGCGACGCCCAGGTCGGCCTCGCGGGCTTCGCCCGGGCCGTTCACGGCGCATCCCATCACAGCCAGCGAGAGCGGCGTCGTGATGTGAGACGTGGCCTGCTCGATTTCACCCGCAATCTTGAACAGGTCCACTTCCAACCTGCCGCAGGTGGGGCAGGCAATCACCACCGGGCCGCGGCTGCGAAGCTCCAGCGACTTCAGCAGTTCGTAGGCCACGCGAACTTCTTCCGTAGGGTCGGTGGCGAGTGAAACGCGAATGGTGTCGCCGATGCCTTCCGCCAGCAGCATTCCCATGCCCACGCAGGATTTGATGGTGCCGGAAAACTGTGTTCCAGCCTCGGTAATCCCGAGATGAAACGGGTAATCGCAGCGTTCCGCCAGCAGCCGGTAGGCGGCCACGGTCAGCTTGACGTTCGAAGATTTCAGAGAAATGATGGTGTCGCCAAAACCCAGGTCTTCCAGGATGCGCATGTGATACTCGGCGCTTTCCGCCATCGCTTCCGGAGTCGGAAATCCATACTTTTCCAGCAACCGCCTCTCCAGCGAGCCGGCATTCACGCCAATCCGGATCGGAACCTTCTGCTCCTGAGCGCGCCGCACCACCGTGCGGACCTTCTCCGCGTCACCGATGTTGCCTGGATTGATCCGCAGCTTGTCGATTCCGGCGTCCAGCGCGATCAAGGCAAACTTATACTGGAAGTGAATATCTGAGACCAGCACGGAGTCAGGACACTTCTTTCGGATGTCCTTCAGGGCCTCTGCCGCTTCAATATCGGGCACGGCCAGGCGGACAATTTCACATCCCGCCTGCTCCAACTGCTGAATCTGCTCGACGGTTTTGTCGACATTCCGGGTGTCCGTCTTGGTCATGGACTGGACGACGATCGGCGCGTCACCACCCACCGTGTATCGCCCCACTTTGACCGGTCGGGTTTTTCGCCTTTCCGGGAAAAATTCTTTATCGCTGAAATTCACAGTTACCTGCCCCTGCTTCAAATTAGCATCGCGTCACCTGCCTGCGGTCAGGAGGGACGAATAGTCTTCATAATATCGTTATACATCACAAAAACAAAGAGGAGGACAATCAGCACCACGCCCACCTGGATCACCCGTTCCTTGACCGCCAGGCTCAAGTCGCGCCGCATCAGGCCCTCAATCGCCAGCATAAAGATGTGACCCCCGTCCATCACCGGGATGGGCAAGAGGTTGACAATACCCAGTTGCAGGCTGATGAACGAAACAAAAAGCAAGAGGTCTGAAATGCCCCGGCGGTAGGCCTCGCCGGAAATCTGGGCGATCCCGATGGGTCCGGCAAGGGACTTGGTGGACATCCGGCGAGTCACAATTTTTCCCAGAACGTCAAAGGTTTGCAGAACACTCCGATAATTCGCCATGACGGCATATCCCAATGCCGTTCCGGGCGGCAGCTTGCGGATGACATACTCCGTCTGCCGAATCAACACACCAATCCGCCAGGCTTTCTGCCCCATCACATCGGTATAGGCCGGTGTCAAATGCGCCTGAAATTCCTTCCCGTCGCGCTGCACGGTGAGATCAACGGGCTTGCCATTGCCGTCCCTCAGATCCTGAACAATCAGCGCCCAATAATAAATGGGCTTGCCATCCAGGCCCACAATCGTGTCCCCTGGCTTCAAACCCGCCTCACTGGCAGGCTGGCCGGATTCCACTTTATCAACCACCAGGGGAACTTCGGGGTACCAGCCGGCCACACCGGCGCCATCCTTGCCTTCGGTATGCGGTGTCAGGCTCATGTGCAAGGTCTTGTCGCCCCGATCAACGGTCAGGGGTATGGGATGCTCTGCGCCGGTGAGGACTTTGAATTTAATGTCATTCCATTTGGGATTTCTGATGCTGTCAAACTGAACCACCCGGTCTCCAGCCTGGAGCCCGGCTTCCGCCGCCGCCGAACCCGGGTCGACAGCGCCAATCACAACAGGCTGGTCTTCATAGGCGGGCTTCTGGAAGTGAAACATGTAAAGCCCGGCAAGGACCACCACGGCCAGAACAAAGTTCATCATCGGGCCCATCAGGATGATCACAAACCGCTGCCAGCGCGGACGGGCGAGGAATTCGCCCGGATCACCCGTCAGGAGCGCCGTGGGATCGTCTCCCGCCATTTTGACGTACCCGCCGAGCGGCAGAATGCTGACGCGGTAGTCGGTCCCGCCTCGCTCAAACCCAAACAGCCGTTTGCCGAAGCCCAGCGAAAAGGTCAGGACGCGCACGCCGAATCCCTTTGCCGCCAGAAAGTGGCCCGCCTCGTGGACGAAGACCATCACGCCCAGGACGATGATGACGACAACCGTGTCAGTGAGGAAACTCGAAACCATAGATCAAACCTTTCTCCTGCTCACACCACCGTGTACGGATGCGTCATCGAGGCCACCGACTCGCGCGCCGACAACCGGGCCCGCCTGTCGCTTTCCAGAACCTCTTCCATGGTATTTGGATGACTCACGGGCGTCTCGCGTATCACTTTTTCAATCACACGTGGAATATCGGGGAAACGGAGCTCACCCCTGAGAAACGCTTCCACCGCTACTTCATCGGCGGCGTTCAATGCGCAGGGCATTACCCCGCCCTGTTCCAGGGCAGACCGGCCCAGTTCCAGGCAGGGAAACCAGCGCACATCCGGCGCTTGAAAATGCAGGCTCCCGGCCGCAATCAGGTCCAGGAGCGGGAGATGTCCGTCGGCATCCATTCTCTCCGGGTAGGTCAGGGCGTACTGGATGGGAAGCCGCATGTCGGCAACACCTAGCTGGGCCATCACCGACCCATCGCAGAACTCGATCATGGAATGGATAATCGATTCCGGATGGATCATCACGTCAATCTGCTGTGAAGGAAAGCCAAAAAGCCAATGGGCCTCAATAATTTCAAGGCCTTTGTTCATGAGGGTGGCGGAGTCAATGGTGATCCGGCCCCCCATTTTCCACACCGGGTGTTTCAGCGCCAGCTCGGGCGTCACCGTTTCCAGGCGCTCGCGGGGGGTCTTGAGAAACGGGCCCCCTGAACCCGTCAGAATCAGCCGTTTGACCTCCTGGTGGGCGCCCGACCTCAGGCATTGGTGGATGGCGCAATGTTCGCTGTCAATAGGGAGGACGTCCACACCATGTTCGTGCGCGGTGCGGGTGATCAGCTCACCGGCAACGACCATGACTTCCTTGTTGGCCAGTCCCACCGTCTTGCCCGCGCAGATGGCCTCATAGACAGCCACCAGCCCGGTGGTGCCATGGGAAGCCGCCACCACGAAATTGACATCAGGATGGCTGACGGCCTCCACCTGGCCCTCGGTTCCGGCCAGAATTTTCAGGTTTTCACGGAAGCCCAGTGCCTGGAGCCGCTCCCGCAGGGGAGAGATTGAGTCCGCATCAGCCACGACGGCCACACAGGGCCGGAATTCTACAATCTGGCTGGCGAGCGCATCCAGGTTCCTGCCCGCCGAGAGCGCGACCACCCGAAACAGGTCCTCACGCCCGCGGACCACGTTGAGGCAGTTCTGCCCGATCGAACCGGTCGAGCCCAGAATGCATAATCCCTTTATCAATGCCAGAAGTCCTTTAGACGCCACGCCAACCACAGAGTCGGGGCGGCAAACAAGAGGCTGTCGATCCGGTCGAGCAATCCTCCGTGCCCGGGAAGGATCGTTCCCGAATCCTTCAGGTTGGCAGCCCGCTTGAGGGCAGATTCCACAAGGTCGCCGGCCTGTCCGGCCAGAGCAACCATGCCTCCTATCAGGATAACCGTTTTTTGATCGCCTGTCTGCCAAAACCAGTGTGAAAAGCCCCAGGCAACCAGGACCCCACCAGCCAGCCCCGCTATCGCCCCCTCGACGGTCTTTTTGGGGGAGATCTTCTTCGCCAGCGGAATTCGCCCCACCATGCGCCCCACGGCATAAGCAAATATGTCCCCCGCCCAGACTACCAGGAACAGCAGGACAATCAAACGCCAGCCCGCCGCCGGATCGCCAAATCTCAGAGGAATCATCCACGAAAAGGCAAATCCAACGTAAAAAACCCCCAGCAAGGTGGATGCCAGCGCGCCTGCGTAATTCTTCAGATCAGAGACAATCACAAGGCCGGCTACCGGAATGGCCAGGACCATCAGCAGAAGCAGTGCCGATTCGCCGAAAACCATTCCATGCAGGTCTGCAAGCTGGCCCAGGCAAAGCAGCACGGCAGCCACATAGCCCATCCGGGGCCATCCACCCAGGCCTGCCTCCCGGCTGATGTGGAAATACTCCTGGAGGCTGATCACCACGGTGGCCAGCACCGCCAGAGTAAACAGCCATTCACGGCCCTGGACAAGCAGGTACACCACCACAAGGGCCAGGGGCAAACCGGTAAGGATTCGTCGCTTCATGGAATTGAGTGAGGGGGGCCAGGCCTACCTTCTGCAGCCGGCACTGTATGAGCCGGGGGGCGACGCATCAGCCCAGCCCGCCGTAGCGGCGCTCCCGCCGCTGGAAATCGATAACAGCCTGGAACAGTTCCAGCTCTGTGAAGTCCGGCCACAGGACGTCGGTTACCCAGATTTCACTATAGGCAACCTGCCACAGGAGAAAATTGCTCAGGCGCATCTCGCCGCTGGTCCGAATCAGCAGGTCCGGATCGGGCAGATCGTGGGTGTAGAGATGCCGGCCGAAACTCTGCTCGGTGATGGCCTCGGGATCAAGCGCCTCTTTTCCCCTCAACTGCGAAGCCAGGCTCCTCACAGCATCAATCAGTTCGGCCCGTCCGCCATAGTTCAGAGCCAGCGTCAGCCTCAGCCCGGTATTCGCCCGCGTCTTTTCAACAGTCTCGTGCAGATCGCGCTGCACGGTTTTCGGCAGGCTTTCAATTCTCCCAATGGCTCCGAACCGGATGTTATTCCGGTTGAGCTCCGCAAGCTCTCTCTTCAGATATTCGCGCAGCAAGCCCATCAGAAGTTTCACTTCCGTTCTGGGCCGCTTCCAGTTTTCCACCGAAAAGGCATAGAGGGTGAGGCAGGGCACGCCCAGTCGCGCGCAGGCTTCCACCACCTGCCGAACCGCTCCGATGCCTGCGCGGTGGCCCGCAATCCGCGGCAAATGCCGTTTCCGGGCCCATCGCCCGTTGCCGTCCATGATGACGGCAATATGCCGGGGAAGCCGTTCAAGGTCGATTTGTGAATGCAATTCGGCGTTGGAATTTCTGGTTTTCACGGCGGGTCCACAACCCAGCAAGCTGTTCACTCAAGAGTTAACAAACTACCACACGCACACCGTTTACTTCAACCTGAGCCCTGCACGGCCGGCCTCTCCGGGTTAATTCCGGTCAATTCTCCGGATGGAAACTGCATGCCCCGTCAGGGCGTCGGCCTCCACCAGGACCCCGCAGAGCCGGACGTCGCCCTTCGCAACCTCAAACCTTTCAGGAATCTGGCTGAGGAATTTCCGGATGACCGTATCCTTCTCCACCCCGATGACTGATTCATAAGGGCCGGTCATTCCAAGGTCGGTGACATACGCCGTCCCTCCGGGCAGCACCTTTTCGTCCGCCGTCGGGATATGAGTGTGGGTTCCCACCATGGCTGTCACGCGGCCATTCAGGTACCATCCCATGGCCTGCTTCTCTGAGGTGGCCTCAGCGTGCATATCGACAAAGCGGATTTTCACCGTTTCCGGAACCATCTCCAGCAGGCTGTCGACAGTCCGGAAGGGGCAATCGATCGGCGCCATAAAGACGCGCCCCTGGAGGTTGATTACCGCAAATTCCAGCCCCGCCCGCGTCTTGCCCACATAGAGCCCGCGGCCGGGGACCTGCGGCGGATAGTTGGCCGGCCGCAGCAGCGGGCCATCAGCGTGCTCAGCCAGATAAGGGTAGATTTCCTTCTTGTCCCAGATGTGGTTTCCGGTGGTGAGGACGGCAATCCCAAGACCCAGCAGTTCCTCCACCAGGCGGGGAGTAATGCCAAAACCCGCGGCCGCGTTTTCGCCGTTGGCGAGAATCAGGTCCGGCGCATATTCCGAAACCAGTTCCGGCAGGCGTTCTTTCACAATGCTCCGCCCGGGGCGTCCAAAGATGTCGCCGATGTACAGAATTCTAACGGTTTCCTGCAAGAGTCTCCTGTAAGGGCCGACAGGGGGCAACAGCTATGACCGGCCACGAAAATCAATCGTCTTCCCGAAATTCAGGAACGCGCGCGGATGGTCAAACGGCCGGCTTCAGCAACCGGTCCAGCGCCTCATTACACTCACCGACCTTCTGTTCAACCTGCTCTGTGGTCGTTTCGTACCTGGCCTTCATCTGATGATATTCGTCCGCAATGTTCAGCGCCGCGAGCACCGCCACGCGCAGTGAATCCACGGTGTGGCTCCGCGTCGCGATGGACCTCATTTTGCCGTCCACATACCGGGCGAGCTCTTCGAGATACACCGCATTCAGGCTGCCTTTGACGTGGTATTCCTGGTCGTAGATTTCGATTCGGACGGAATCCGTTGGATTGTTCAAGCGCCTCCTTCCCGCCCCTTGCGGCTTGCGCGCGCAACAAGGCACTCAGCAAACTGCCCCTGCTATGATCCCGTATTGTCCTGGCCTGTCAACTGCTCAATCTGGCTCAGCAGCTTCTCGATTCGGACCCGAACTTCTTCCCGCTCGCGCCTCAGAACCTTGACTTCGTCCTGCAATGCCTCCAGGCGCTTCCGGCTGCCGCCCGTGTCCTGTTTCAGCATTTCAAGCGCCTTCTCAAGGTCCTGCTTTTCGGCGATCGTGCGCCTGAAAACTTCGCTTGCCTTTGACAGCTTTTCTTCCAGTTGCTGGAAACTCTCGTTCAGATCCATTGTTCCTGTCCCCATGGCCGACCCTTCACGCCTGTGCCCGAATTTGAACCCCCAACGGTTCAAGGGCTTCGACGATGCGCCGGCTTTGAGATTCGACTTCGTCGCTCGCCAGCGTGTGTGTCGGACTTTGAAATGTAATGCGCAGCAGAAGACTCGCGTGACCCGCTGGTATCGTGCCCTCCGGAAGCTCCCCGCTGGGACGACGTTCCACCGGCGTCATGGACTGGATTTCTTCAATCGCCAGTCCGCGAATCGTTTCTTCCAAACGCCCGTAAGCAGTGCTTCCCGGTACAACCAGAGAGAAGTCACGCTCCACAGGCGGAAACTTTGAAATCGGTTTAAAGCTCTTCCGTCTTAAAGCGGCGCTGAGAAGAACATCCAGTTCAACTTCCGCCAGCCAGACGGCCTGTCGCAATTTATAGCCACGGGCCAGGCCTTCCTGCAGGCGGCCCAAAGTGGCAATTGTCGAATCCTCCACAACAAACCGGCCCGCAACGCCTTCTTCAAGATAGCCGGCATCTGAAGGCTCAAACCTCAGCCCGGACAGGTCAAAGCAGCCCAGGAGCTCTTCAACCTGGCCCTTTAAGTCAAAAAAGTTGAGTTCCGTTTCCTTGCTGTGCAGGGTCGCGAGCTCGCGGTTTCCACTTGCACCCAGCACCAGAACGCGTCGCTCATCGGGCAGGCTCGCATCCCGCGCGCTGTAAACCCTTCCCATTTCATAAAGCCGCAGGTCGGTGCGATAACGGTCGAGGTTCCACTTCAGAGTGTGGACCATGCTGGGCACCGCCGAAGACCGCATAGCGGCGGCATCCTGGCTGAGTGGATTTTCCAGCACCACCGGCGGACGGTCCGTGAACCTCGCGTTCTCCGCCGGGTCGACCATTGCAGAAGGAATGATTTCCCGGTAGCCCAGCGCCACAAGAGTGTTGCTGATCCTGAGCTCTTTGCTTCGAGTCTCTCCTGCGGCAAGCCGGGCCGGAGCCGGCCGTACCCGCGAAGGCAATCGGTTATAGCCATAGTGCCGGGCCACTTCTTCAATCAGGTCTACTTCCCGGTCCACATCCAGACGGGACAAGGGCGGAGTGACACGCCAGCCCTCCGTCCCCCGCCGCTCAACCCTAAAACCGAGCGTGCGCAGGGACCTTTCGATCTCTTCCCACGGAACTTCCGCGCCCAGGATGCGCTGAATTTCGCTTCGCCGCAGCTCAATGTAGGTACGGTGTTTCGGGGAGGGGTAGACATCGATCATCCCGCGCAGGATCGCACCTCCCGCCAACCGGGCAATCAAAATCGCTGCCCGGTCCAGAGCTATCGGAGCCATTTCAATGTCGGCGCCGCGCTCAAAGCGGTGTGAAGCTTCCGTATGCAGACCCTGAGTCTTTGAGGTCCGCCGGATGGAAGCCGGATCGAACCAGGCGCTTTCCAGCAGGACGGAGCGGGTGTCGTCAGAAATCCCGGACTCTTCACCGCCCATCACGCCTGCCAGCGCCACCGGTCGAGTGGAATCCGCAATCACCAGGTCGCTTGCGGCGAGAGTCCGGTTGACACCGTCCAGGGTCCGCATCTGTTCCCCGGGCCGGGAGGACCGCACAATAATCCTGCGCCCCTTCAGGCTCGTCAGGTCAAAAGCATGGAGTGGATGGCCCAGTTCCATCAGCACGTAGTTGGTAACGTCGGCTACATTATTGATGGAGCGCTGGCCAACCGCCTCGAGGCGCTTCACCAGCCAATCCGGCGACGGCTTCACTTCCACGCCCTGGATCACCCGGCCGCAATAGCGCGCACAGAGTTCCGGATTGAGAATCTCAATAGAAGCCTCGGCCGCGGCCGCGGCACTGCTTTCCTTGCAGATAAATTCCAGGGGTGCAAGAGGCTTCCGGTAGAGCGCAGCCACTTCCCGCGCCACGCCGTAATGGCTTAAACAATCGGGCCGGTTGGTGGTGACTTCCACTTCGAAAACAACGTCTTCGCCCACTGTCTGGAATGATTCTGTGTTCAGACCGATGGCGGTGAGGTCCGCTTTCAAACGGCGGGCGTCTGCCGGAACATTCACAAATTCTTTCAGCCAGTTCAGGGAAACTTTCATGGTCTCAGTCTTCGGAAAATTGAAGGCGGCCCGCAGACAGCGAAGCCCCAGATCATGTCACGGTCAGAATTGTTCCAGAAACCTCACATCGCCCAGTTGGAAGAGCTGGATATCGTTGATGTCATACTTCATCATCGCGAAACGTTCAACGCCCAGCCCAAACGCCCAGCCGGAGTAGCGCTCCGAATCGATACCGCCATGGCGCAGGACTTCCGGGTGCACCATGCCGCATCCCATCACCTCAACCCAGCCGCTCTCCTTGCAGACCCGGCAGCCTTCCCCGCCGCAGAACACACAACTGATCGACAACTCCCCGCTCGGCTCCGTGAAGGGAAAGAAGCTGGGAGTAAAGTTGGTTTTGATCTTATCGCCGAAAAACTTTTTGGCGAAATAATCGAGCGTTCCTTTCAGGTCGGAAAAGCTGATGTCCGTGTCAACGGCCAGGCCCTCCACCTGGTGAAACATAGTGGCGTGGGTGGAGTCCGGATTGTCGTGACGGTAGGCCTTGCCGGGACAAAGGATATAAAGCGGCGCGCCGTACTTCTCCATGGCACGAATCTGCACCGGGGAAGTGTGGGTGCGCAGCACCGTTTCAGAATTGACGTAAAGGGTGTCCCAGTCATCGCGCGCCGGATGGCTTTCCGGAATGTTGAGGGCGTCAAAGTTGTAATAGACCGACTCAATTTCCGGCCCCGACTCGATGGAAAAACCAAGCCCCAGGAAGATGTCCTCGATTTCCCGCATCACCTGCGTGACCGGGTGAATGGAACCCATCGGCCGGCGATAACCCGGCAGCGTCAGGTCGGGACGGCCCTGCTTTGCGGAAGGGCGTCCACCCGTCTTCGCTTTAACGGCGGCTGGTTGGGCCGCAGCATCCCCGCCGGAGAACTCCTGCAGAAGGCTTTCCGTATCGACGCACGTCGCGACCTGGCGCAACTGATTGAAGGCGCGGCCCACAGCAGGCTTCAATTCCTTCGGCGCTTTCTTCAGCCAGTTCTCGTCGATCAGCGAAACAAGCCCGCCCTTGCGCGCCAGCCAGCGATCGCGCAAATCTTTAACTTTCTGGCTGCGCTCGGGCCCGTCTCCGGCAACGGCAGCAATCAGGGCTTTCCGTTCACTTTCCAGGGCAGCAGGTGACCTCGGCAAACAACTCGCCGATGGCCTCCGGAGACATTGCGCCGAGATCATTCAGGGTTTGACTGGTTTTTTCGTCAATCGACATCCGGGACCGCGTATGAGCACGTTGGTTGGGAATCCGGCGATCAGCTTCGGATCCGGACATGATTTAGCCTGCCTTCAGGGCCGTTTTCACCCGGCCTGCAAGCTCGGCAAATGCCGACTGGTCAAGGGCCGCCATTTCAGCGAGAGCTTTTCGGTCCAGCTCCACGTCCAGCTTCTTTACGCCGTGAATAAACTGGCTATAGGTCAGATCATTCAGGCGCGCAGCCGCACCAATCCGCACAATCCAGAGACGGCGAAAGTCCCGTTTCTTTTGCCGCCGGTCGCGATAGGCAAAGCGCCCCGCGCGGTCCGCGGCCTCTTTCATGAATTTGTAGAGCTTGCTCTTCTTGAGGAAGTAACCTTTGGTCAGCTTGGCGAGTTTCTTCCGCTGGGCGCGGCGCACAGTTCCGCGCTTAACTCTTGGCATGGGTTTGCTCCTTTCAGAGAATTTCGGGGCAGCAAAGGCACCCTGCCGTTAGCCTTTCCGCACCCACAAAAAACCGCTTACATCCAAATAAGCCATTATAAATCAGAATTGCAGTTCCGCGCATCAGCGGCATGAGCCGCCTCGTGGCAGGAACCTGCAGCGACACACCTCACCCTGCAACAGCTGCCAACTTTTCCCTCTTTTCGTCGTGTCCCGGGAACTTCGCCTAGCGGCCGTAAGGCAGCATAGCCTTCACGTGACGGACATCGGAATCGGCAACAACGGAGGACGATCCCAGCTTGCGTTTTCGCTTCCGCGTCTTTGAGGTCAGGATGTGGCGCGCGCCGGCGTGGCCGCTGATCACTTTGCCGCTGGCGGTCAGCTTGAACCGCTTGGCGGCGCCTTTATGCGTCTTCAATTTCAGCTTCATCTTTGGCAAAACTATCCTCCAGAGGTTTCCTGCACCGGCGCGGGTTTGGCCCGCTCCTTCTTCTGCGCTCCGCCGGAATCAGCGGACCGCGCAGCTGACTTCGAAGGTTTCGCTGCCGGCTTTTTAGGAGAAAAGATGGCCGACAGGTTGGGACCTTCCTGCCTCGGCCCGATCTCCAGTTGTCCAATCTCGCTCAGATCTTCGGCCAGCCGTTTCATCATAGCCCAGCCCAGGTCGCGGTGCGCATTCTCGCGCCCGCGAAACGTGACCGCGGCCTTCACCTTCGAGCCTTCCTTCAAAAACTCGATGATGCGGTTTCGCTTGGTCTCAAAATCGTGCACCGAGATGCGCGGACGCATCTTCACTTCTTTCAGTCCGGCTGCCTTCTGGTGCTTCCGGGCTTCGTGCTGCCGCTTGCTCAGTTGATACAGGTATTTCCCGTAATTGATCGTGCGGCAGACGGGCGGGGTTGCCTGAGGCGCCACCTCTACCAAGTCAAGACCTTGCTCCCGGGCAATCTTCATGGCTTCAAACGGAGGCATCACCCCAACCTGGTTGCCTTCCTCGTCGATCAGACGAATTTCCCGGGCGCGAATTTTTTCATTGACTCGTACGTAATTCCGACTGATAAATAGCCCTCCCGGTCCAGTGGACCCATCTCACTCAAATTAATTGGATGCTTCTTGCCTTCGGGTAAGCTCTTCTATTCTCATCCACTTCCAGAAGCTTACCATTTATTGGCCCGCGTGTCGATAAGTTCGCGGAGGTAAGATTTAAACTCCGCCAGCGGGCGAAAACCGGCGTCCCCGGTGTCGCGCCTTCGAACAGCCACTCCCCCGCCCTCCGCTTCGCGGTCTCCCACCACCAGCATAAAGGGAATCCGCTGGAGTTGCGCATCGCGGATGCGGGCGTTCAGCTTTTCATTCCGGTCGTCCAATTCCACGCGGATGCCGGCCGCCCGCAACTCCCCGGCCACCTTCCCCGCATAGTCCGTATGCTTTTCGCTGATCGGCAGCACCACCGCCTGCACGGGCGAGAGCCACACCGGAAAGGCTCCGGCGTAATGTTCAATCAGAACGCCGAAAAATCTCTCCACCGAGCCCAGCAGCGCCCGGTGCACCATCACGGGTGTGTGCGGCTTGCCGTCCGCAGCCGTATATTCCAGTCCGAAGCGGCGCGGCAGGTTAAAGTCAAACTGCACGGTGGTCAACTGCCAGGGCCGGCCGATGGCGTCCACCAGCTTAACATCAATTTTCGGTCCGTAAAACACCGCTTCGCCCGGCATGTATTTGTAGGGAATGTCCATCCGCTTGAGGGTATTGATCAAAGCGCCTTCGGCAAGGTCCCACTCTTCCACCGTCCCGGCATAATGCTCGGCGTGCTCCGGGTCGCGCGCGGAGAGTTCCACTTCGAACCGGTCAAAGCCAAATGTCTTGAGAACCAGCTGGGCGAACTCCACGCAATCCTGGACTTCACTTTCAACCTGATCCATCAGGCAGAAAATGTGCGCGTCATCCTGCGTAAAGCCGCGCACGCGCAACAGGCCGTGCATCACGCCCGAGCGCTCATAGCGATAAACAGTTCCAAGCTCGGCCAGGCGCATGGGCAGTTCCCGGTAACTGCGGCGCCGGTCCTTATAAATCAGAATGTGGCCCGGGCAATTCATCGGTTTGAGCTGGTAGCGTTCGTTTTCCACTTCCATCGGCCCAAACATGTTTTCGCGGTAGAAATTGGCGTGGCCGCTGGTCTCCCACAAATGGAGCCGCATGGCGTGCGGCGTGTAAACCATGTCGTAGCTATGGGCGATCAGCTCGGCGCGCAGCCAGTCCTCAATTTCCTTGCGGATGATGCCACCCTTGGGATGCCAGAAGATCAGGCCCGGGCCGGCTTCCTCCTGGATGCTGAACAGATCCATATCCTTGCCCAGCCGCCGGTGGTCACGCTTCTTCGCTTCTTCCAGATGGTTGAATGTATTCGTCCAGCTCTTTCCTGCTGAAGAACGACGTGCCGTAAATCCGCTGCATCGGATGCGACTTTTCATCGCCCTTCCAGTGCGCGCCCGCAACGCTCAGCAGCTTGAACGCCTTGATCCGTCCCGTCGAGGGAATGTGCGGACCGCGGCAGAAATCGAGAAACTTCCCCGTCCGGTACGCTGAAAAAACCGGCTCCGCCTTTTCCTCGATCAGCTGGCACTTCAGGAACTCGCCCATCTCGTTAAAAATCTTCAGGCCTTCCGCCTTGGGGAAATAGACCCGTTCGTAGGGGATGTCGGCTTCGGCAAGTTCCTTCATCCTGGCTTCGATCCGGGCAAGGTCCGCCTCGGTAAAAGCCTTCTCGCGGTAAAAGTCATAAAAAAATCCGGTGTCGGTGGGCGGCCCGATGCCGGGATGCGCGTCCGGGAAAAGCTCCAGCACCGCAGCCGCCAGCAGGTGCGCTGACGAGTGCCGGTAGATCATCAGGCCCTCCGGCGATTTGGGCGTGATCACCTGAAATGCGCCATCGGCTTCGAGCGGCGCGCTCAAGTCCACCAGAGTTCCGTCCACCTTGGCGGCAAGCGCCACCTTGGCAAGCCCCGCCCCGATCGACTGCGCCACCTCGCGGGCAGTCGTTCCTTGCGGAATTTCTTTTTGAGTGCCGTCAGGCAGGGTAACTTTAACGTTCCCCATAACTTAGAAGTCTTCTCCCATAAAAGGTTAAACCGTTACGATAGCAGAGAGATTTCCGGCCGGTCAAACCTATTCGCGCCATCGGCTTCACGGTTGGCCGTTTCCGCTCTTGAATGTACAAGAAAGGCGATCGAGCAGGAGTTACGATACCAGTCCACCTGCGAGAGTTTCCGGCAATCGTGAGGTAGGAAAATCGATATGGGGCCTTACGGCATTCAGCTCCTTTGCCCCCACATTGGTGGGTCTGAACATCCCGTACGTCGAGGGGATCTCATTCTCAAGGAAGCATTGCCGCACAGCCCGGATGGCATGGTCGGAATTCTGCCGGCTCAAAATACCTACGCCCGGACCCGACCCGCAGACAAAAATGCCCATCACTCCATCTGCGCTGACCTTGAGCGCCTCTTCCAGCCCCGGCACGACTTTCCGTGAAAGGGGAGGCCGGGCGGGTTCCAGCCCTGCAACCTGACGCCTGGCGGGCCGCGCAAACAGTTCGGCGAGCGTCCGGGCGCGGTCAAAATGCAATGATGCGTCCTGCCCGGCGAGTTCCGCCTCATCCGCGCCTTCGGCAGCCGCAGCGCATGACTCGAACTCAGGAGTCACCACGCTCAGCACAAAATCTCCGGGCACAAAAGTCCGCCGCAGGATCTGTGCGGAGGCTTCCCCCGTGCAGGCCACAAAGCCACCGTGCCAGGCGGCGTGCAGGTTGTCCACGCGCGTTTCATAGATCTGTGCCAGCTCAAACAGGGTTTTCTCATTCAACTGCAGCGAGTACAGCCGGTCTGCCGCAATCAATCCCGCCAGCACCGCGGCTGTGCTCGATCCCATGCCCACGCCCACCGGGACGGAACTGTAAACCTCAAAATCGGCGCCGCTGAATTCCAGCCCTTTCAAATGGAGCGCCGCTTCCATCGCCCGGACGACCAGGTTCCGGCGGTCTCGCGGAATGCGTTCGCCATTTTCGCCGAAGTATCGGATGCCTGCGCGGCCATCCAGCCGGGGAGTGACTTTCACGTTGAGCATGGCGTCAAGCGTCACCGCCGCGCAATTCATGGCGCCGGCAAAGTTCCCCACGGTAGCGGGCACCTTGACGAGGATAGACCTCGGTCTCATGGGATTTCTCCTTGTGCGCCAAGGATAGCTCCCATGTCACCCAAAAGGGAAATCTTTAATTTTTATGCAACGGATAGGTTTTGTTTATCGACTGGCAAAGGGGGGTCTTGCGGGAGCGTCGCCGCGCTGTTCGACCGTTCGCACAATGAGCACCCTAGAACTTGTTTCAAAACCCCTGTTAAGCGGCCGTCAGGGCACAGTGAAAGACATCTGAGTTGATTGGGTCAAGGATTTTTTAGGCATAATTCAACTCCGAGCCTCCCGGGTTGAGGTTGCGGCGGCCGCCAGCCAGAGCGGTGAGCGTCGCCGGCGCAGGGCTTCCAGGTAAAGGTTTTCGTCGTAAGGGGTACGGGTTTGCCAGCAGCGATAGAGGACGCGAATCCATTTATAAGCCAGGGAGCGGACCGCGGCGTGGTGCGAAGCGCCACGCTGCCGTTGGCGTTCGTAGTAAGCCCGAGCCCACAGGGACTTGCGCACGGAAGCGGCAGCGAATTCATGAAAGGTTTGGCGCAGAAACCTGGGACAGGCCATCCGCCAGTGGACCCAGTGCATCTTGCCGCTGGCTTCGGTAACCGGAGCGACGCCGGAGAACCGCTGCAGTTCCTCGGCGCTCTGGAAGCGGTGGCGGTCGGAGCCGAAGGCGGCAGCCAGACGCGGAGCCAGCGCCTCGCCCGCACCCGGCAGGCTGCTGAACAGGTCCCGGTCGGGATGTTGGCCGAACAGTTCCTCGAGCGCCTGATCGAGCTTCTCGAGGGCGGCGATCACGGCTTCCAGTTGCGCGGCCAGCGTCTGGGTCATCAGCGCCGAGGCCTCCACCAGCGCCCGGTCCCGGCTGAGCGGCTGGGCCTGGTCGATCTCGTGGAACAGACTTTTGAGAGCCTCCGCCGACAACCGCCGATGGTCGTGATAGAACCGGCGCAGATGGGAACGGCGCGCCTGCTCGACCGCCTGCAGGGTGGGCCAGGTCTGCAGAAACTCGCAGGCTGCTGCGCCGCGCAAGTCTCCGGCCCACTCCAGCGCTTGCGGGAAGTAGGTCTTCAGCAATGCGGTCAGGCGGTTGGTCAGGCGTGTGCGGTCGGCCACGGTGCGCCGCCGGTGTTCGACCAGCAGTCGCAGTTGCCGGGTCAGGGCGTCGTCGGGTTGCCAGGCTCGCAGGCGGTCCCGATGCGTGCGCACCAGTTCCAGCAGCAGGCCGGCATCGGTCGGGTCGCTCTTGGCGCCGCTGGTGGCAAAGGCCTCGCGGTAGCGCGCCAGGCCCTTGGGCGGCACCGGATAAAGCAGCAGGAAATCGTAATTCATCAGCGCGTAGATCACCGCTCCCCGCGATTGTTCCAGCGCCAGGGCGATCCGGCCCTGCGGAAAGCGGGCTCGAAGTCCGGCGATCCAGGCGTGCAGGACTTCCGGTTTCTGTTCCACCGTGAACGATTCCGCAACCTCGGAACCGACGGCTTGCAGACGAATTTCATGGCTCTGGTCGGCCCAGTCCAGGCCCACCCAGGCCACAATTTCCAGGTTCGAAGCAGGTGCTTCCATCTCGATCCTCCTTGGCGAAGATGTCAGAGGACGCCCGTTCGGACCCCGCGCAGCCCTTATAGCAGAGTCATCGATATGACCACATCTGAGTGTGCGTTTCCGGTCCGAACGTCCCGCTCCGCTCGAAACTCTTTCGCCAGTCGTCGAGCGTCCGGGCACGATGTTCGTAGCGGAGCGAGGCGTTTCCTCCTTCGGCTGTTTTATCGCCTTGGAGACCTTCTGTCGAGTCTTCAACAAACGACTCTCTTCATTGCTGAGGTTCCGGTTGCCTTCGGCCCCCGGCTTAGAACTATAAGGGCACGAGTTTACTCGTGCCGTAAAGCCAGCCTAACGGATTCGGCTTTAGCCGCTGAGGGCCGGGAATGCGCACCAGGGGCTAAAGCCCGAGGCTTTGTGCGTTCCTTCCCGGCACGACTGAAGTCGTGCCCTTTCTCCTCGAAACAGGCGTGCCCGGAAGCCCATGGGGCAGGTTTTGAAACAGGTTCTAACTATGGGATCAATTCAAAAGAAGTGGAAACGTCAATCGCGCCCTTCAGCGAGCGGGCCACCGGGCAGCGGTCCGCATGCATCTCGTGGACGCGCTCGATGGTTTCGCGCCCGGATTCGGGCGCCCGCAGCTTGTAATGCGCGTGGATGCGCCGGATAACCAGCACGCCTCCGTCCACTTCAATTTCACCGGTGATTTCAGAAATCAGTTTGCCGTTGCTGGCATCAATCTGGCGCGCTTCCAGCGCACCGCCAAAAGTGCCGGTCAGTCAGCCGCCTGTCGCGGCCACCACATAGTCCAGGGTGGTTGCACAGGGTGGAAACTTCTCAGGCGGGACCTTGTAATGCGCGGCGACTTCCGAGTGCACGCCAAAATGCACGGGTTCTTTGCTGGCGGGCAGATAAGCCAGCCTCATAGGGCCGACCTGGCGCTCAATCCGAACCCGGGAGGTGTAAACCACCTGATTATTTTCCGGCATGGCTGATCCTTATCGAAGCAGGTCTTCGAGTCTCACGGCCTGGTCCGTTTTTTCATCCCGGTATTTGATGATGACCGGCGTGTAAAGCGAAAGATTCCATTCCTTGCCGCGTCCTCGCGTCACCGCGCGCGCTCCGGGAACCACCACCGCGCCCGGAGGGACCATCAGCGGGCGCTCGCCCTCGCGGCGATAAACCGTCTCACGAACCAGATCATAAACCGGCGTTGAGCCCGTCAGGACGGTCCCGGCGGCCAGCACCGCTTCCCGGCCCACCACCGTGCCCTCGTAAACGCCGCAATTGCCTCCCACCAGAACGTCATCCTCAATAATCACCGGCAGCGCCCCCACCGGTTCCAGCACTCCGCCGATCTGCGCCGCCGCCGACAGGTGGCACCGCTTGCCGATCTGCGCGCAGGAACCCACCAGCGCGTGGGAATCAATCATCGTCCCGTCGTCCACGTAGGCGCCCGCGTTCACGTACATCGGCGGCATGCAGGTAACATTCTTCCCGATGTAGCAGCCGTCGCGGATGGACGATCCGCCCGGAACCACGCGGACGTTCTGTCCGCTGGGAATCTGCTTCAGCGGATACGTCCGCTTGTCGCGAAACTGGAAACCGGCCGGCGGCATCTCCTCCGCGCGCCCGATCCTGAACCCCAGCAGGATGCCCTTCTTCACCCAGGCGTTCACCTTCCAGCCCGTGGGCGATTGCGCGTCGGGCTCCGCGGCGCGCACCTGCCCTTCATTCAAAGCCTTCTTGAACTCCTCAAAGGCGGTGAAATATTCCTCGCCGTAATGGTCCGATTTCCGCTCGAAAAGTTCTTCGATCTTTTGCTGTAGTGTCATAGGTCACTAAAAATAATCTATAAACCAAGTACCAATTTGAGCCCGGCTTCCACCGCTTGCATCTGCCCGGCAGACAACCTGCCCAGCCGATGGGTCAAAGAGGTCTTGTTTAACGTTAGAATCTGAGAAACGTTGATCACAGACTCCCTGGGCAACCCGGAGTCTCCCTTACGGCACAACACATTGCCGGGCGCAGCAGCCAGACGCAGGTTGGTGGTTAGCGCAACCACGACAACCGTCCGAATACGACTTTCATTAAACTCATTGCACTGTACAACGACCACGGGACGCCGGTAACCAGGCTCTGAGCCCTCAGGCTCGGCGAGCGCCGCCCACCAGACCTCGCCCCGGCGGGTCACCACTCCTCCTTGCCGAGCGCCTCACGTTGCAAGCGGTCCAGCGAAGGGTCGAGCTCCGAATGCTCGGTGGCATAAACGGCGTCAAGCGCCTTTTTGACATTCCTCGCACGCAGCGACTTCAGATAAGACGCTACGGCCATGGAATAAAACCGGCTGCGTGAAACCTTTCGACGGGCCGCCTCGCGCTCAGCAGCCTGGAAGAGGGGATCAGGGATAGAAATTGCCGTTTTCATACCTAAAGTATAACTCGGGTTATACCCAAGGTCAACGCCCCAGGATTTTTCTCAGTGCGCTCGGCGGACCGAAAAGATCCGCCACGGAAAACATCGGGATTCTCGGCGCCCTCTGCGTGAGAACCCGCTCCTCACACTTTTTGTGTCTGGAGCAGCCCCTGTTCGGCCAGAACTTTTTCCAGCCTGGCGCGGTTTTCCGGATTCATCGGGCACATGGGCAGCCGGTAAATCTCTTTGATCTTTCCCATCATGGCCAGCCCCGCCTTCACCGGGATGGGATTCGTCTCGATAAAGTTGGCCTGCATCAGCGGCAGAAGTTTCGCGTTCAGTTTCCGCGCCTCATCGTATTTCCCATCCAGCAGCAGGCGGGTCAGGTTCGTCACCTGCCGCGGAATCTGATTCGAGATCACGGAGATCACGCCCGCCCCACCCAGCGCCATCAGCGGAAACGTAAACGCGTCATCCCCGGAAAGGACCCTGAAATTCGGGGGGACAACGGTTAGCACTTCCATCTGCTGCGTGATGCTGCCGGAAGCTTCCTTGATGCCGATGATGTTTGAGATCCCGGCCAGCCGCGCCACCGTCTCCGGCAGGATGTTTGAGGAGGTGCGCGACGGCACGTTGTAAAGAATCACCGGCAGGTCGGTGGAATCGGCAATGGTCTTGAAATGCTGAAAAAGGCCCTCCTGCGTCGGCTTGTTGTAATAAGGCGCGACCGAAAGGATGCCCTGCACGCCCAGCGCCTGAAGGTCCTGCACCAGGCTGCAGACTTTTTTCGTGTTGTTGCCGCCCGCGCCTGCAATCACCGGAACTTTGCCCTTCGCTTCCTGAGCGACGACGCGGACCACACCCATGTATTCCTCATGCTCAAGCGTCGGCGCTTCACCCGTAGTCCCGCACGGTACCAGGAAGTCGATGCCCTCGCTGAGTTGAAATTCCACCAGGCTCCGGAGCGCGTCGACGTCCAGAGTGCCATCTTCCGAAAAGGGGGTCACCAAAGCGGTGCCGCAGCCCCGAATATCCAAGCTCATAAAACCTCCTCCGGCCACACAGGGTTTTCCATGGAGAGTTCGATTATAAAAGACTACCGTCGCTGAGGCTACTGCTGTTCTTGGAGAATTTTGTCGAAGGCGAAAATTCCCTTTTTGCCGGCCACCCAGCGCGCGGCGTAAAGCGCGCCCTCGGCAAATCCCTGGCGGCTGCGGGCGCTGTGCCGCACCATCACCGTGTCGGCTTCGGAATCAAATCCCAACTCGTGCGTGCCGGGGATGTAACCGCCGCGCACGCTGGAGGTGGGAATCTCGCGCCCCGGCAGACCGGGCTCGACGCGCCGCTTCAGTTCCAGAGCGGTGCCGGAGGGAGCGTCCTTTTTGAATTTGTGGTGGGCTTCAACGATATAGGGTTCGTACATCGCATAGGGCGCAAAGATTTTTGCGGCCTCGCGCGCCAGCCGGTAGAAGAGCTGCACGCCGATGGAAAAGTTGGCCGCATACACCAGCCCGATGCCGCTTTCCGCGACCATCTTCTCCACTTCCGCAAAGCGGTCGTTCCAGCCCGTGGTTCCCACCACCAGGCTGACGCCCAGCGCGGCCACGCGGCGGATGTTCTCCACCACCACGTCAGGCTGGGTAAAGTCGATGGCGACGTCGATGCCGCGGAAGTTTTCTTCGGTGATGCCCGCGCCGTCAGGATTTGAATCGATATCCAGAATCAGCCGCACGTCAAAGGCACGATCAGGAGCGATGCCCGCAATCGCTTTCCCCATTTTGCCATAGCCCAGCAGGGCCAGGTTCAGGTTGCGGGGCGGTTCATTTTGGCTGGAGCCTGATGGTGACATAGCGGATGAATTCCTGACTGGAAAGATTTAAGTTATGAATTCTGAAGGATGAAGGATGAAAAAGCAACCGGGTCAAGACGGAAAGCCGGGTAGCGCAGAGTTTCAGCTTGCTGATACTCTGCGGCTTTTCATGAATTCGAAATCAACAATCGCGGCGTCTGAAACCTACGGACCTGCGCCTGCCCTGACTGCTAATCCAGGTACCCTTCGGACTTCATCAGCTCCGCGTTCAGCAGGGCTGCGCCGGCCGCGCCCCGGATGGTGTTATGGCTCACCGTGGTGTACTTGAATTGCAGCACCGGGCACAGCCGCGCCCGCCCGATCACAGCCGACATGCCGCCGCCGGTGTTCACGTCGAGCCTGGGCTGGGGCCGGTCGGGCTCATCGCGCACAATGATGGGATGAGCGGGCGCCGAGGGCAATTTGCGCTCCTGCGGAACGGAGCGGAACTTCTTCCACGCTTCAATCAGGTCTTCCAGTTTCGCCTTCTGCCGCAATGAGAGTGAAACGGCTTCCGTGTGGCCGTCTTCCACCAGCACGCGGTTGCAGTGCGCGCTCACAATGAAGTCGGCCTTCGACACCTGGCCCTCCTGCAGTTTGCCCAGCAGCTTGTGGGCCTCGCGTTCCACCTTTTCTTCTTCGCCGCCGATGTAAGGGATCACGTTGCCCAGGATGTCGAGCGAGGGCACGCCCGGATACCCGGCGCCTGAAATCGCCTGCATGCTGGTCACCAGAACTTTTTCCAGGCCGAAGGCGCGCTCCAGCGGCGCCAGCGACATCACCAGGCCCACCGTGGTGCAGTTGGGATTGGTGACGATCATGCCCTTCCAGCCGCGCTGCTTTTGCTGCGCGCGCACCATCGCCAGGTGGTCCGGATTCACTTCCGGAATCAGCAGCGGCACGTCGGCGTCCATGCGGTGATTGGAGGAGTTGGAGACCACCACGTGGCCCGCCCGCGCGAACTCCTTCTCCACTTCGCCCGCCACCTTCGAGTCCAGCGAGGAAAAGATCAGTTGCGGGGCCTTGCCCGGCTTGCACTCCTCCACCACCATGTCGCGCACGCCGGCGGGCATGGGCTCGCGCAGGCGCCAGTTGCAGGCTTCCGCATATTTCTTGCCGGCCGAACGGTCTGACGCCGCAAACCACGCGGCTTCAAACCACGGATGATGTTCCAGCAGGCTGGCAAAGCGCTGGCCCACCATTCCCGTGGCGCCCAGGATTCCGACTTCAATCTTCTTCATAACGTTTCTTCCTTCTCTTCCTTACGTTGTCATCCTGAGCAGCGCGAAGGATCTGCTTCATTCTTTGCAAAGAAGACGCAGCAGATGCTTCGTTGCACTCAGCATGACGTCAGCCTCTTTCAGCCGGACTGTTAAAGGCGCTTTTTCAATTCTTTCACCAGGCGCGTATAAAGTTCAACGGCCTTTGTCAGGTCCGCTTTGCTGACGCGTTCGTGGTCGGTGTGGGCGACGCGAATCGAGCCCGGCCCCAGCAGCAGCGGCCGGCCCCACCGCGTCAGGCTTGGCAGGTCAGTGGAATAGGAAACAACTTCGGTTTCAAACCCCTCGAAATGTTCGGTGTGGATGGGTTTGGTGTCGCGAACGAACTCGTACTCGCATCGGCCCTTCACCACCGCTTCCACCTGCTCGCGCAGTTCAGGCGTGGCGCTGACGGTGCGGAACAGGATCTTTGCAGAGGCGCTCGCCGGAATCACGTTGATGGCTGCGCCGCCTTCAATCACGCCGATGTTCACCGTGGCCGATCCCATCACGGGGTCTTCCGGCAGCGGAATCCGCCGGATTTCATCCAGAATGTCCAGCAGCTTCAAAATGGCCGATTCCCCCATCTCGGGATAGGCGGAGTGGGCGGCCTTGCCGCTGGTTTTGAGGTCGATGCGCAGAATGCCCTTGGTGCCCACCGCCAGCTTGTTTTCCGTGGGCTCGCCGTTGATGATGTACTTCACATCCGGAGGCTGCTCGTTCGCCTTGCGCGCCCCGTCGCTCAGGATCTCCTCGCCCACCATGAAAAGCATGGCGAAGTCTCGAACGCCCTCGGCCTTCAATCCCTGCGCGGCGATCACCTGCGCGGCCAGGATGCCCTTGGCGTCGCACGAACCCCGGCCGTAAAGCCATTCCTCGTCTTCGCCGGCGGGAATAAACGGCGGCACGGTATCCATGTGGGTGCTCAGCACCACGTCCGGCCGTCCGAGCGTGGCAAACACGTTGGAGCGGCCCGGCTCAAGCGTTTGGAGCGAGGTCTCAAAACCCTGCTTCTCCAGGTAGTCCGCAAGAAATTCGCCGCAGGCCTTTTCATTGCCTGTGATCGATTCAATGTTCACCAACGCCTTGGTAAGCTCAAATAGTTGCTTCGCTTGATCGCTCATTTGAAAAGGATCCGGAATAAAGTTTCGAAAAATACTCGCCCCCACGTCATCCTGAGGAGCCCAAAGGCGACGAAGGATCTCCGCATTCTAAGAAATGCCGGGATGCTTCGCTTCGCTCAGCATGACAGTGCCGGAACGCTCCCTAGCAGCCTTCCACGCCTGCGCGATGGCTTCCGGCTGCAGAACGTGAACCTTGCCGCAGGCCTTAAGATAGGGTTGCAATTCGCGTCTTCGGCGGTTGGCCAGGAGTCCGGCCACAGGGCCGGAACAGCGCATCAACACCGGGGTTAACCCTATGACGGTAGCCCACAAGCGAAACAAGCGTCAAGTGGTTTCACGCCGCAAGCGGTGATGGAACTCGATGTAGCGGCGGCTTTACGCCGCCAAATTGCGAACTGAACTCGCCGCTTCATGGGCAGGCGTGAGCGGGCAGCATGTCATGCTTCCGCCCTGGCCCAGCGTTTCGCCCGCCAAACAGCCCTTTGCCATCCTTCATAAAGCTCGTTGCGGCGCGACTCCGCCATGGCCGGTTCAAACCTCTTTGCGATTTTGCGCTGCGCCGCCAGTTCCTTCTCATCTTTCCAGAAGCCGGTGGCCAATCCCGCCAGGTACGCCGCGCCCAGCGCGGTGGCTTCCGTCGTCACCGGCCGCTCCACCGGAACCCCCAGAATGTCGGCCTGGAACTGGCACAGAAAATCGTTCCGGGCCACGCCGCCATCGACGCGCAGCGCCTCCGGCCGTGCGCCCGTGTCTTTCGCCATGGCCTCCACCACTTCGCGCGTCTGGTAGGCAATGGATTCGAGCGCCGCGCGAACAATGTGGTTGCGGTTGCTGCCTCGCGTCAGCCCCACGATCGTGCCGCGCGCGTAAGCGTCCCAGTGCGGCGCGCCCAGCCCCACAAACGCCGGAACAAAGTAAACGCCACCCGCGTCCTCTACCGCTTGCGCCATCGCTTCGCTTTCGCTGGCGTCTTTGATCAGTCCCATTTCGTCTCGCAGCCATTGCAGCGCCGCCCCGGCAATAAAGACGCTGCCTTCCAGCGCATAGGTCGTCCGTCCGTTGCGCCCCCAGCCCACCGTGGCCACCAGTCCGGAATCGGATTTCGGAATCTCTTCGCCCGCGTTCATCAGCAGAAACAGCCCCGTGCCGTAGGTATTTTTTGCGCTGCCCTTCGTAAAGCACTGGTGCCCGAAAAGCGATGCCTGCTGGTCGCCGGCCACGCCGGCAATGGGAATCTGTCCGCCAAAAAGCTCCGTCTCGGCAATCACGCCGCTCGATTCTTTCACCTGCGGCAGCAGCACGCCTGGAATCTTGAAATGCTTCAGGATCTCTTCGTCCCATTGGAGCGAGCCGATGTTGAACACCAGGGTGCGCGAGGCGTTGGAGACGTCCGTGGCGTGGACCTTCCCGCCTGAAAGTTTCCAGATGAGCCAGGCATCGATGGTTCCCGCCGCCAGCTCGGCGCGTTCGGCGCGGATGCGCAGGCCCGGAACGTTTTCCAGCAGCCAGGCGATCTTGGTGCCGGAAAAATAGGCGTCGGTCGCGAGGCCGGTCTTGGCGCGAAGAACTTTGTCGTAACCCTCAGCCCGCAACCGGTCGCACATCGGACGCGGTGCGCCGGCATTGCCACACGATGGCAGGGTGGACGGGCTTGCCGGTCGTGCGGTCCCACAGCACCACCGTTTCGCGCTGGTTGGTGATGCCGATGGCCGCCACGTCTTCCGGCCCCGCCTTCGCTTCGGCCATCACCTTTTCCGCAACGGAGCGCTGCGACTGCCAGATTTCTTCCGCGTCGTGCTCCACCCAGCCGGGCTGCGGGTAATACTGCTTGAATTCCTGGCTGGCCGAGGCGCGCGTCTGGCCGTCGCGGTCAAAAAGAATGGCGCGGGAACTCGTGGTTCCCTGGTCAAGTGCAAGAACGTATTGGGGCATGTCGTTTCCTCCGGGGAACCTAGACTAAATGAGTTTGGGACGGGAATGCAAATGAAGAATCGGGAGCCTCTCACCAGCCCCCAATAACGCCCTCCCAGCGGCTGGAAAGTGCTAAAATCTGCCCATCCCCATGGGATGCGATCGGGACCGATCGCGGGGCTTTCACACATCACAACAAGAGGTATCAGGAGATGCAAAACGCAGAATCCATCCAGGTAGATCCTCTCAGGCAGAGTGACCTCGGTGACGCGGAGCGAATTGTCCGGCTGGCCTTCGGAACTTTTCTGGGCATACCCAATCCGCTGGAATTCATGGGCGACCGCTCCTTTGCCGCATCGCGGTGGGCGGCGTCCCACGTCAAGGCGCTTGGGGCGCACGACAACGGACGCCTGATCGGGTCCAACTTTGCGACGCGCTGGGGCTCGTTCGGCTTTTTCGGGCCGCTGACGGTGTTGCCGGAATACTGGGACCGCGGGGTTGCGCAGCGGCTGCTTAAAGACACCATGGACATCTTTGACGCGTGGGGCGTGCGCCACACGGGGCTGTTCACTTTCGCGCACAGCCCCAAACACGTGGGGCTTTACCAGAAGTTTGGCTACTGGCCGCGCTACCTTACCACGATCATGACCCACACCCCGAAGGACGGCGCGAAGCCCGGCGACCCCAGCGCAGACAACGCAGTGTTAATGTCTTCCCTCGACGCCGGCCGGCGTGAGCAGGAGATTGATGCTTGCCGGAAACTCACCCACCAGATCGATGAGGGGCTCGACCTCAGCGGCGAAATCCGCACCGCGATCGAGCAGCGCACCGGCGATGTTGTGCTGGTCTCCGCAGACGGAGAATTGGACGCCTTTGCCATTTGCATGCACGGACCCGGCTCCGAAGGCGGAGAAAAGACCTGCTACATCAAGTTCGCCGCGGCCCGCAGCGGCAAGGGCGTGGGCGGCCGTTTCGATGCATTACTCGACGCCTGCGACCGCTTTGCGGCTTCGCGCGGAGCCGTCATCGAGGCCGGAGTGAACCTTGCCCGTGAAGACGCCTACCGGCGGATGCGCGCGCATGGATACCGCATAGCTCTCCAAGGCGTTGCCATGCACCGCCCGCACGTAGACGGTTTTAGCCGCTCCGGCATCTACGTCATCGACGACTGGCGCTGATCATTACCAAGTCCTGTCACTTCGGGTTTCCCTGGCTTAAACGCCCGACGCATTACAGATGATGGGCGGGGCAAACATCATTCTGTTACAGCGTGCGTGGGACCGTTCACTCCTCCTTCCACGTCATGTCCACGTCCACCGGGATGTTGTTGCTGATGGGCATGGTCAGCAGTTCCGGCGGCTTGATCTTAAAGTCTGAAACGGTGGTGGGAATGGTTCCTACCACGCGAATCTCGTTTCCTTCCGGCACCAGCTTGAAAGGCACGTTGTTGTAGTGGGCGGTCTGGCCGGCAAACTGCACGGTGAGGTTGGCCTGGACCGATCCGCCTTTCAGGTCAGCTTCCGGCAACTGCGTGCGCACCAGCACCATGGGAAACTTCGCGCCAAGGACCACCTCAATCATGTGCAGATCGCGGTTCGTATCTCCCGAGACGAAAGTTTTGACCGGCACCGCGGCCAGGAAGTTGCACACTCCCGCTTTGCAGATGCCCTTGCCGCGCGCCGCATGGCTCGTTCCTTCCACATGATGCAACGGATGGGAGACGTGGTAGGTCAGGGTGGAATGCTCCAGCACCCAGTTGCTGCTCGCCGCGAGGGCAAGCCTGGGGAGCATGAGAACAAACGAACACAAGAGAATATTCCGGATGATCTTCATCGATTCGACCTCAGAACTTGAAAGTAACGGCAAGGACCGCCGTGCCCAGCGCCGCCGCCGTCACCAGCGCCGCCGTCTGATGGTATTTGGCGATTCCGTGCACGCGTTCGCCCTTGTTCATCTGCGAGTAAGCCATCGCTCCCAAAACGGCGGTCATCACCATGCCCGGGCCGTGAATCCAGGCCATCGCCTTGTGCAGACGGATGGGCCCGCGCACCTGCGACCCCCGGCATTCGCGGCGCCGCCAGGGCAAAGTAGGCCGTCGCGGCATAAAGGCCGGCCGTGGTTGCTCCCAGCGCCATGTGGACGTTGCGCCCGGTTGAGCTGCCCGGCGTTCCGTGCTCGCCCTTGGCCCCGCCGGATGCAATAAGCGCAGCCACCATCACCGCAACGGTGGCCATGCCCAGCTTCTGATGGATTTGCAGCATGCGGGTGCGCCTGTTCAGCCGCGCCTGCTCCTTTGCGCTGCCCTGCACCTCGCTCGAGGGGAAACCCAGGCTCGAAAGCGACGGCTCCGTTCCGCCGCTCTGGGCCGTGCTGTTGCTGGAAGAGCCTTCCAGTTGCAGGTTGAGGGTCTTCGTGGCCCCGGCAGCAAGCGTCAGGCGCGACTTGCTGGAGGGAATTCCTTCCGCCAGAGCGGTGACCTCATAACTGCCAGGCCCAAGTTTGGATACGCTGTAGCGCCCGGACGCATCGGTCTGCGTCTCCGCCGTCTGGCCGGTAAAAACGTTGCTGACGGTAATCCTGGCGTTGGCCACGGGCGATCCTGATGAATCAGTGACCATGCCGGAAAGCGTAGCGCCGGAACTCTGAGCGCATATCGGGATTGAGAATAAAAGGGAAAGAATCAGGACTCCCGGAATAAACTTCAACCACTTTGAATTCATTGGAACTCCACTTGTTGATGTAACAGGCTTGTTGAATCTGCCGGTCAGGAAAAGCAACGAAACCGCCGCGTGCTAACATTCACCGCCGGCCGGCATTCACATTCCCCGGTACGGCCGATTTCCAATAGTGTTTGCCCTCCTATGATGCAACGCGCGCGGCATGGGTTGGCAGCAGGGCGGCCTTTCGCGCGGGGGCTCGCAACAATTTCGGAACTTCCGCGCCTCGGCCGGTGTCAATAACAGGTGTAGGGATTCGAACATTCGCGCCTGTAGTTTTCGCCGCGGTGTGGGGAAACAGCATCTCAGCTGTAGCAAGGCATCTCAGTCTGCCAGGAGGGGACATGCGCAAGCTGATCGCTGCAAGCCTGTTTACAACTCTTTGTCTCGTCGTTTCAGCACCCGCCCAGACCCGCAAGCCGGGCTCGCCCGAGCCGGCGGCCAACTCATCCGCAGCCGCTTTACCGCTGCGGCGAGTCATCCTTTACAAAAACGGTATTGGCTATTTTGAACATTCCACACAAGTGAAGGGCTCCCAGGAACTTCACATTGATTTCACCACCGGCCAGTTGAATGACGCCCTGGCCTCGCTGACCGCCACGGACCTGGGCGGAGGGCAAATCACCAGCATCCGGTTCAACTCCATTGCGCCGCTCAGCGAGCGGCTGCGGGCGCTGCACCTTCCGATCAATCAGCAGACCACGCGCCAGCAGTTTCTCAGTGCGCTGCGCGGCACGCCAGTGGAAATCCAGAGCGGCACAACGCGCGTCACCGGCAAACTGCTGAGCGTGGAAACCTACCGAAAGCCCGTCGGCGCTCTCGGCGACACAGACAGGCTGCTGCTGGTTTCCGTCATCACTGAGGCCGGCGACCTGCGCAGCTTTGAACTGGGGCCGGGAGTTTCCGTGCGCATGGCCGATGGCGAGCTGCGCGGCGACGTGGCGCAGTATCTCAAGCTCATCGGCTCCGAGCGCGCCGAAGACGTGCGCCGCATGACCATCACCGACAACGGCACCGGCGACCGCACGGTCCGCGTCAGCTACATCAGCGAAGTGCCTGTGTGGAAAAGCACCTACCGCATTCTGCTGTCGTCCGGCGCAAACGAGAAACCGCTCATCCAGGGCTGGGCCGTGGTGGACAACACGCTGGGCGAGGACTGGAAGAACGTGCAGCTTGCGCTCGTCTCCGGAGCGCCGCAATCGTTTGTGCAGGACCTCTCCACTCCTTATTACGTTCGCCGGCCGGTGGTGCCGCTGCCGCACTCCGCACTGCTGACGCCGCAAACACACGAAGGCGCGCTGATGCCGATGAAGGAAGCAAACGGGCCGGGCTACGGCGGCGGTATCGCGCGCGGGATGGGCAGCGGTGTTCCCGGCGGTTCGATGGGGGGAGCTCTCGGGGGCATCATCGGCGGAGTCACAGCCGGGCCGCCTCCCGCTGCCCAGAAGGCGGCGAACATGGCGGACGCCATGGGGCGCATTGAGCCGCAGGCAACGGGCCGCCAACTGAGCGAGCTTTTCGAGTACGACATCAAGAACAAGGTCACCATCGGCAGGAACCAGTCGGCGCTGGTTCCCATTCTGCAGGCAAAGCTGGACGCCGAAAAGGTGACGCTGTGGAACGCCGGCGAGTCCGTGCCGTTGCGCGCGCTTTGGCTGACCAATTCCAGCGGGCTCGCCCTCGATGCCGGCACGTTCAACGTGGTGGACGATGGCACGTTTGCGGGCGAGGGATTGTTTGACACCATCAGCGCCGGCCAGAAGCGGCTGGTTTCCTACGCCGCCGATCCCGCCGTTCAGGTTTCCACCAAAGAAAGCTCGCCGCCTGAAGAGGTCACGCGCATCCGCATCGCCAAAGGACTGATGATCACCATGCGCGAGCTGCGCCAGACCGAAACCTACCGCGTCAGCGACAGCGACACCAGACCGCGCACAGTCATCATCGAACATCCGGTGCGCCAGGGTTGGGAACTTTCGAAAGACCTGAAGCCTGACGAGACCACGGAATCCTACTACCGATTCAAGGTCAGCGTGAAGCCGAAGGAGAGCGGCAAACTCGAAGTGGAAGAAACGCGCCCCCAGGTCAGCCAGATCGCTCTCTCCAGCCTCACGGAGAATCAGGTTGAACTGCTGGCACGCCAGAAGCGCCTGACGCCCCAAATGGAAGCGGCGTTTCGCAAAATCCTGGATCAGAAAAATGCCGTGGCGGCGCTCGACAACAAGATTCAGTTGCGCCAGCAGGACGTTGCCAATATCTCCAAAGACCAGGACCGCATCCGCGAAAACATGAAGGCGCTGAAGGGCGGCACGGAAGAGAAGCAGCTTCTCGGCCGCTACGTCAAGGAACTGAACGCGCAGGAAGACCGCCTGTCGAGTCTGCGCAGCCAGCTTGACGCGCTCAAAACGCAGCGCCAGCAGGCCGCAGCCGAACTTGACCAGACCATCCAAGGTATCGCGCTGGACGAGACGTTTTAACGGGTTGGTGATAAGAGGCTTTTGTTCGTGTCATCCTGATCGCAGCGAAGGATCCCTGCATTTATTTTCGGCGGCTGGCGTACACATCGCCGTACTGCCGATGTGTGCGCCACGGGCCGGCGACTTTCGCATCGCGCCGTTTTCGTCTAAAAATAGAGGGCTATGACTCGAACCCCAAAACGCTGTCCCTGGCCCGGCGACGACCCGCTTTACATCGCCTATCACGACAAGGAATGGGGCGCGCCCTCGCACGACGACCGGCACCTCTTTGAAATGCTCATTCTCGAAGGCGCGCAGGCAGGATTGAGCTGGATCACGATTCTTCGCAAGCGGGAAAATTACCGGCGCGCATTCGCCGACTGGAACGTGGAAAAAATCGCGCGCTTCGGCGAGAAGGATTTTGCCCGGCTCATGGCGGACGCGGGCATCGTGCGCAACCGTCTGAAAATCCGCGCCGCCATCGGGAACGCAAAAGCCTTTCTCAGAGTGCGCGAGGAGGTTGGAAGCTTTGACCGCTACCTCTGGCAGTTTGTGGGCGGCACGCCCCTTCGCAGGCGCCGCCGCACCATGCGCGACGTTCCCACCCACACCGCCGAATCCGACGCCATGAGCCGCGACCTCAAGAAGCGCGGATTCAACTTTGTCGGGACAACCATCTGCTATTCATTCATGCAGGCCGTGGGGATGGTGAATGATCACCTGACGTCCTGCTTCCGCGCACGGGAGTGACCGGCGGGCAACCCGGACCAGTGATTGTGTCCTGCAGGCGGATATCGGTTGTCCGCATACATCGCCAAAACCGCGACGTATGCGCGACCCTTTCGGTACGTGGAAAGAATCGCGCCAGGCTCACTTGCCAAACGCCAGGCCCAGGTAGTAGGGCCACAGCACCACAGCAAACACGCCGCGCCAGAACGGCAGGTGCAGAAAACCGATGGTAAACAGCCAGGCGGCGATCCAGACCATTCCCGCAAAGCCCTGCTGGTGAATTTGGATTTTTTCCATGGCCACAAGTTTACACCCGCCGCCGGCCGGGGCAAGCGTCTGACGGCGCAGTGCAGAAATCAAGCGGACCTGTAGCGCCGGGTCTTTTCATCCTTCATCCTGCTGCTTTTTCCTTCTACATGCCACCTACTACCTACCACCTACTGATTCCTGCTTTACGTTCCCGACACAATCCCCGGGAACCAATCGACGGCGTTGTCGTGGAAGATTTTGTGCAGCACGGGTTCGGGCAGCTTCAGTCCCTGGTACTTCTTTCCGCGATAGTCCACCCAGTCATCGGTGGCAAAGTATTTCCAGTCGCGCAGGTAACGTTCCTGCCATTCCTGGATCGCTGCCTTGGGGTCGCCGCCGGCAGGCAGTTCATTGTCGGTGCCATAAACCACCCGGTCCTGGTATTTGAGAAGGAAGGCCCTCACCTTGTCGCGCGGCTGCATCATCAGGTATTGCACGCGCGCGGCGGTGTCAACGGCAAAGTTCGGATAGCGGTCAAAGCGCCGGGCGATCTGGTCCACGTCGGTTTCCATGCTGCCCAGGTGAGCGCCCACCACGCGCAGTTTGGGATTCTCCGCCAGCAGGTGGTCGCGCGCCGCCAGGATGGTGTCCTTGGAGGGCCACTCCGGATGCCGGTAGGCGTATTCCTCCGGGTGCTGTTTGTAGTAGCTGTAGTCCGGGCTTTGGGGATCGGGCGCCTTCCAGCAGGAATCCGGCTCGGCAATGTGGGCCACCACGGTGATGTGGTGCGCGGCGATATCCTGATAGACGGGCTCAAACGCCGGATCGTCGGGCATCACGTACTTCCCCGCCCTGTTTTTCATCTCCATGCCCATCACTTTATAAATCTTCACGGCCACGGCGCCGTTGGCAAAGTCGTGGTCCAACTGGCTGATGGCTTCCTTTTTGAAGCCCGGCTTCTCAAATCCGTAGGGATTGAAGGTGGTGCAGAAGGCGGCGCGCCCATCCGTCAACTTCCGAACTTTCAGCACGTCGCTGCGCTGCGGCTCCAGGGCTTTGAAGTAAGGATCGCGGTCATCCACCAGGCAAATGTTGAGCAGGCGCAAATCCAGGCGCTTCACCATGGCGGCAAATTGCGGATCGTCTTTGTAAACGTGCACGTGTGTATCGATGGGCTCGACGGCGGCAAAACCCGCCAGATCGCCGGCCGGAGCCTCCGCGGTTTTCTCTTCCTGCTGCGGACCCCTGCTCTGGCAGGCGGCATTCAGCAGCACAACGGCCAGCGCCGCGAAAGCCAGCGCCGGCAAACTCAACTTCTGCTTCCAGACTTTCATTTTGTCCCTCCCGTCCGGCATGGCGCAAACCTGGCGCCAACTCCTGTGCCCGCAAATATTTTTGCCTGGCCCGGACGCTCGCATTGTAGCGCCGGCCACTCCGTCATGGCGAGAGTTTCTTATCGTCACGAAGGGAATTTTCCCGGGAATTTGAAATGATAGAGGTCAAAAGGACTATGCCGCCCTGCAGCCCCGCTGCCTGGCTGCGCGCTGTAGTACAATGGCTGCGTTTGAGGCGGAATGGGGCGCGGTCACCGGCGACCAGCAGCCAAAGATCCCAGAGCCGCCAGAGCCATCGCACTGACAAGAGGAACAAATGCTCAAGAGAAAACGCCCGCTTTGGATGGCCTCTTGGGGAGCGGCAGCGGGGTTGCTGGTTTGGGGTTACGATTACGACTTCTTTCTGAATGCCGGGGGTCCGGCCGCGCCCATTTCCCACGCCATCCTGCGAATCAGCCATTTACAGGGTGCGGAATTCCCTATTCCAGTGCTCTGGCCTTTGATGGTGCTGGTTATATTAGGAACTGGTTTGGGGCTTGCTGTCGCCTTCTGCCTTGAGGTGTTTGGATCCTAGTTGTCAGCACCCCCGCGCAGCGGGACATTTCTGCCTGTCTTCATGGCATCGCGTCCATGGCGACGATCGATTCGTCCTGGAAAAATAGAATCGCCAGCCTGACTACGGCCAGGCGAAAAAACCGGCGTGCGGCAAAAGGTCCTGGTGGTCAAAAAGTGAAGATCGTTTTCGGCGTAGTATCGGGGCGGATATGACCCCGCGCCATTTTAACCCCACTCAGCGTCGCTGAACGCAGACTTAAAAATCAAAATCTGCGCCACCCGCGTATGCGCCGCCCGCGAATCGCCACCCAGCATACCGCCCCGCCCCCGGAAAAACAAATGGGGGCGGCGCCTCACAATCGGCCCAACCCTCGTCACTCGCTATTTCGAACGCGGCTGGTTCCAAATCAGCTCGATCGTAACCCCGCCGTGCGGGTCCGTGTCGAGATAAGCAAATCGGCCCTTACTGCCATGGACATCCCATCCGCCGCTCATGGTGACGGTTACGCCCCGGGCCTTGAAGTGCGCGATGGCTCGGTCCATATCCTTGACGCTAAATCCCAGGTGATGGAGGCCGTCGCCACGCTCTTTCCGATATTCGATGTAGTCGTTCGGACCCACCGTGGACTGGATCCATTCGAATGGAAGATCTCCTGCCCGGTTCCATCCGAGGTCCATTTCGAACTTCCCCGGCTTGCCGCGGTACATCCGGTCGAGGCTGACGTTGTGTACGATCTGAAGGGGGGCGAACCCGACGTGCTGCCAGAACGCGCTGACCTTGCGCACGTCAGGAACGACGAAACCAAAATGGTTGATCTGGTTGAAAGGGTATTCGTTGGCGCGGGCTGTTTCGCCGCCGCGCGGCCAGTCGGGGTTGTAGGTCAACTCCAGAGTGATGCCTCCGCCCTCGGGCGCCGTATGTCAGGTAGGCGAATCTTCCTTCTTCCTTCTGCCCTTTCCAGGTTCCGGACTGCACCACGCCCACGCCCCGGCTCTTGAAATATTGAATCTGCTGGTCCATGACGGCAGTGCTCGGCATCTGGTAGGCGAGGTGGTGCACGCCATCGCCGTGGGTCGAAAGAAACTCGTTATAAACGCTATGCCCCTCGACCGGTTGGATCCACTCGATCTGGACGCCGCCCATGTCGCCAAAGGCCATTTTCATTTTCAGCGGCGTCTTTTTGCCGCGATAGGTAACGTCAGGGAAGTCCATGACGCCGGCACGACGAATGTTCCTGAGGCCCAGCATTTGCCAGTAATTCACCACCGAATCCAGGTCCTTCACCACCCAGCCCACCTGCACGACGTGGGCGTAAAGGGAAAGTTCCATGGTGGGCCTGGCCGTCTGGCCGGAGGTGGTTGAACCCAACATGACAAAACCAGTCACGACGCAAAAGACCGCGACGATAAGAATTCTAATGACGCTCTTGCTGGCCATTTTGATCCCCCCGTGGGAGCAGGTAGCGAGGACCTCCGGGTTTGAGGTCCGCGGTTCTTCTGCGAATTGAAAACCGGCGTGCGGCGATACGTGCTGGAGGTGATGAATTGTAGTTCGCCCGGAATGTATGGGAGCCTGCGGCGCGCCATGGCTCCGCAGTATACGCCTCGCGGCCCGTCCAGACCAGTCCCTTCGGGATCGCAGAGACAGAAACCGCCTCTGCGCCAGCCCCGGAGGTGTGCACAAATATACAGACACCTGGTCACAATCGGGCAGACGGCCGGCTTCGTTGCGTCCATGATGATGTTGCTTAGGGTAATCAAGAGGGCTGCGGTTTGGATGAGTTCAGCGGCTTCCTCATACAACGGAGGTAAGAAATGGGAACTATATTGATTGTTATCCTGGTGTTGTTTTTGCTCGGTGGTGGAGGCTGGGGATATTCTCGCTGGCGAGGATAGCGTCCGGTCGCACTTCGCCAACGGTCCAAATAGAAATCTGACTGTTTGGTCAGATGTGAACACACAATTCATTCCGGAAGCACGCATGCTGCAAACAAATCGCTGGCGGGCAGAGTTTAGGTGACCGAGTATCCGGGGACTTCCCGTCGGCGATGAGCCGTTACCCCCCGACCGCGTGAAAATGGGAGTGGGAGTAGGGCATCAAGGTTGTTGCCCATCGCAAGGTGGTCGGCGCAGAAGCCACGAGAGCGGCGAGCTGATTTCCGGATGCCTGCAGTACTCGCAGCACAGGACAAAGTGGTTCAACACTTAAGGAGGAGGATGCCATGAAACCAAGTACCAAAGACCAGGCAGAAGGCCAGTTTCACGACGTAAAGGGAAAGATCAAGGAGGAGGTGGGAAAGGCGATCAATAATCCAAATCTGGAAAACGAAGGCACCGATGAGAAGACGGCCGGCAAGGTCCAGAAGAAGATCGGCCAGGTTGAAAAGGTTCTGGGAAATTAGCAGACAGCTTCCATCGCGGGTGGCGCATACGGTCCGCAGTTTGGAATGTATGCGCGGATGCCGGGTCAGAAAGTGAAGAGGGTTCTCGCCGTAATTATGCTTCTGCCGGGGCATTGCGCCATTCTACATCAGTGACGTTGCGCCATCCGTTCACGTTGCGAAAGAGGAATCGCATACATCGCCAAGAGCGCGACGTATGCGCCGCCCGCGGACGGGAATAATCCCCAAGGTGGTTCAGGCTCCGGGCGGCAGCAGCGTCAGGCCGAACGGCCGTGCCAGCTCGACCAGTTGTGCGGGACTGGGAGGCGGCGAACATTTACTCAGGGCCACGAAGTATTCTTCTAATCCGCCCGGGACAATGACGCATAGCAATCGGCCGGGCGCGGACCCTGCGTTGCGAAAGCCGTGTGGAATGTCGCGCGGCAGGATCGCACAAGCGCCGGCGGAAACGGTGCGGCGCTCATCGCCGAGCCAAATTTCATAGGTCCCCTCGAGAATGTAGACGACCTCGTCCTCGCGAGAGTGGATGTGTCGCGGTGGACCCCACCCGGCTGGCGTAACCTGCTCGAAAACGGTGAATCGGCCATCGGTGCCGGCGGCCGTGGCAATCAAACGCATGGGGGTCCCGAGCATCGTGAAGCTGGGCCCATCGCCGGAATCGGTCAGAGTGGGAAGAAAGTGAGACGCCGGGAAACTGCCATCTGTGCTGCTCGTCATGAATTTTTCCCCCTTCCAGGAAAGCATTGCGACGCTATTATATCCGACCAACGTGGCTGGCGCAGATGCTTGCCCTGTAGTATCTGCGTTCTCGCGGAGCGAGAGGCTTGAGGTGATGAATTGCAGTTCGCCCGAAATGTAGGGGAGCCTGCGGCGCGCCATGGCTCCGCAGTATACGCCTTGCGCCCCATCCAGACCAGTCCCTTCGGGACTACGCAGGCACTACAAACCAAGCGTCTGCGCCAGCCACCCCTTCCGCGGCAACACATCATCAGGACGCCGCCACTTGACAGTCCCATATTCAGTTGTAATGTAATAGTCTGAGACTATGAAAAGCCGCCTGCTTGTCGCCCTTCTTATACTTTTCGGCCTTGTTTCTCGGGCGTATGGAACCACTGTCCGCGGAAATCTGAGGGACCTCGCAGGCCCCTCGGTTACGAGCACAAACGCCTTTGTTCGTTTTACTTTATTGAATTACGGCTCAAGCATCCCGAAAATCTCCGGCACGACGCTGGCTGCCACCCCGTCCACGGATCTCAGTCCGGACGCGACTGGAGCGTTCTCCGGGACCATCCACGGCAGCGACGTTATAACTCCACCAGGAACATTCTACAGGGCCTGCATCTGGCACAACGGCTCTCCGTTTCGCTGTAATGATTACCAGATCACCGGCTCTACATGGGACCTCAATTCTGCCACGCCGCTCTCGACTTCTCCGACCCTCACCGCTTCCACCGGGGACACAACCTACTTCCAGATTGATGGCGGAAACGCCCCCGCGGGAAATTCCATCCCCAGCGCTGGAAGCTCGCAGACCCTTGGGAATTCAGGGGCACGATGGGAAATCTTTGGCAATGCAGGAGATTTTAATTCGCTAACCTCCTCCGGAACCATATCAGGCCCGGTCCAGGACAAGGGGGGGCAGGTATACAACGTCAAGGCTTACGGAGCGGCCGGTGACCGGGTAACGGACGATGCGGCGGCCATTACGGCTGCCTACAAAGCAGCCTCTCTGGTGGGAGGGGTCATATACTTCCCGCCGGGAACTTATCTGATGCGTTCAGGCCTGACCATTACCCGGCCGGTTAGTATCAGGGGAGCGGGGCCAGGCGCAACCTTCATCAACTACAGGCCAACTACCGGAGCGGCCTTCACGTTTGCCTACTCCAATCCCAACGGCATAGGGGACAATGTTTCACTGGAGAACGTCACCATCATCGGCTCGGGAAGCTCAAACCCAACCTCGGCTGTTTATCTGGGGGGAGCCGACAGCGCCCATCCGGCCGCAGGAATGCTCATCAGCCACGTGCAAATCGGGGTCCATGGCGATCTGGCAAAGGGCTTTGGCACTGGCGTCCAATTTAATCCCAACGGCAACGGCTATATGGACACCATTCTGGACTCGCTGATTGAGGACTGCCGGATCGGCATCGATTTTTATGGCGAGAACAACTCAGTGTTCGGAGGAAACATTTCAGAGAACACAACTTCAGTAAAAGTCGAAAACAACGGTCAAGCTACTCTATCCGGCGTATCGCTGGATTCCGACACGGGTCCTTATGTCATAGCCGGCGCTGTGTTTTTGATGGATGGCGGCAGGTTTGAGGACAACAGCATTCCTCTGGATGCCCACGGATATATTGAGCTTGAGAACGGCGCGAATGTCACGGTGATCAGTTCTAAATTCGAGCTGGACTCCGCCAGGGAAACCATCCCCGCCTTTGTCACAACAGATGACGGAGCACTGGCAAATCTGAGGATATTGGGGACGGACGCCTGGAGACACTCGGGCTCAACGGTAAACTATCTCGTCAAGGGGCCGGCAACGACCGGCAGTTTGGAAGGATTGATTTCATTCGATAACAGGGCCGGCGATAAGGTCATTCCACCCTTCGATGGCTCGCATCCCGGCAGGCTGATGGTGGTGCCGGGCCATGCGGGAGGGTTTTTACAATTATTCAATATGCCTCCCTATATCGGCGGCGCTTCCGGCGGCCCGTTGGTATCATCCGGAGATATTGTTTTATCTCGAGGGACGGGTTCTCATACTTTTGCGACACCCTATGCATCAGCGCCTGACTGCACTGCCACCGATCAGACTGCACTCAACCCGGTTGGCGTATCGGCGACGACCACCGCGATCACCGTCAATGGAACCGGCAGTGACACCATATCTTATGTCTGTGCCGCATCTCGGTCGAACTATTAGATGTGCATCCAATCCAATCATTCGCGGCTGGCGCAGACGCCCGCCTTGTAGCGTGTGCGCCACGAACTGATCCTCGCTCCACTCGTCATCCTGAGAAGTCCCGCCGCAACTCAGCGGGACAACGAAGGATCTGCTTTTCCCTGCCAGCCGCTCAGAAACCGAATAAAGCAGATTCCTCGTCGCCTCTCAGCTCCTCGGAATGACGGGCACGAGGGAAGGATTGGCCGCCTCGGAGGGCCACAACAGCAGATGGCAATGCTCCGGCATCAGGACATAGCCGAGAAGCCGGAATCCCAACTCGGCGCGCAACTCTGCCAGGGTGGCAACGAATTCGCGTTTGAAGCGCTCAGAATTGAAAATCTGCGTGCGGCGATAGGTGCTGGTGGTCAGGTAGTAAAGATCGTTTTCGCCGTAGTATCGGGGGGGATATGACACCGCGACATTCTAACCCATCTCAGCTTCGCTGAACGCAGACTTTAAAAATCAAAGTCTGCGCCACCCGCCGGGGCCTCAACTCGGCGACAACGCCAAACTCCCCGTGCCGCTGGCCTTCCGCTAAGGACTATTTGTTTTCTTTTTCCCCGCCGCCCCCTTCATAGATGCGCCAGCCGCGTACATATTATCGCCGGTCGGAATCTTCCGGGCTGCAATTGGATCGGTGACGGGGGTTAGCATCACGTCGAGAATTTTCGGCCTTCATGTTCATGCACTGGAGCACAATAGCCACCGCGGCGGTCGCCGGCACCCACTCCAGCCAAAGGTGCAATGGTGCGCCGTGAAGCACGAAGCCGAAAATCTCCAGGCCGAGGAGACCGCCTGCGCTGAGCCGCAGCAGGTCCAATTTCCTCGGCGTCAACGCAACCGCCGCCGCCGCAATGATTGTTAGCGCCAGGGGGAAGTAAATTGAGATGGCGCTATGAGCCCAGTTGTACCAGTTGCCGACGGCGCCTATCGAGGAGATCACGAAAGCGACGGTGACTGTCTGGCGCAGGGCTTTCGAGCGGTCCCACTTCTCCGTGCTGAATGTCAGTGGAAAACCGGGACGCCCGTGAACAGGCTTGTACTCGCCTAGTGCCATTCTACCGACCTCCAAGTGCCTGCTCGGTGCATACTGCCTCACCAACCCCGTAGGCAGCTTCATCGCGGGTGGCGCATACGGTCCGCAGTTTGGAATGTATGCGCGGGTGCCGGGTCAGGTAATGAAGATGGTTCTCGCCGTAATAATGCTTCTGCCGCGGCACGGCGCGATTCTACATCAGTGACGTTGCGACATCCGTCAATGTTGCAAAAGAAGAGCCGCATACATCGCAAAGGGCGCGACGTATGCGCCACCCACGCCCCTGCCGGGGCTGGGGAAGATTTTAACGCCAACCGAATCCCACGGCTCACGCGGTGGGCTAAAATCTTTCGGCCCTCCGGGCCTGGGGAGAACAGAAGGCGGAAGGCAGTAGGCAGAAGGCAGAAGGCGGCAGACAGAAGGATGAAGTGTGAAGGATGAAAAAGAGCGGCAGCGGGTGACGAGCCGCGTGGGGGCCATTCAAGATTCCAGATTGGAGGGGGAGAAGGCGATCGTCGTAGTCCCGGCGGCTGAAGCCACGCGATGGTGCGCCGCGGTTGCAGCACGGACGACACCGTGCCCTTTCCCGGAAAACGGCGGCGAAAAAGCCAGGCCGTCGAGCCCCCAAAGGGGGCGGCAGACTTTAGCCCATGGCCACCGACTTCGCCGGGGTAAACTTCAGCCAGGGGAAAACGCAGAGACAGAAACCGACTCTGCGCCCGCCACGAAAC
>CAWANC010000002.1:0-633114 GCA_963783155.1 uncultured Acidobacteriota bacterium
ATTTTTCCCAGGGCGCGGAACCGCCGCGTTCCGAATGGAAGCTGCCGCCCATGAAATCTCCAGAGGAGCAGGCGCGGTCATTTGCCTTCCTCGAAAAGTTTGTTGCGTACATGAAAACCCTCCCCGTCCACTTTGTGACGGCGCCGCAGACTCTGAAGCTTTACCCGGACGCGGCCCAGCCGCGGCCGTTTTCAAGAGATGATCTTTCTGAGATTGCGCGGAATGTGCGGCCTGCGGTGTCATTCCAAAGTTACAGAGATTACGACCTGTCGGCCAGTGAAGTCCTCTGGCTGCTGAACACCTATGTGTCGCGGGTGATGAAGAAGGCGCCGAGCCAGTTTATTGAGCTCGATGGAACGCCGTTGGGGCCAGGCAATGATGACACCAACGCGCCCATGGCCGGCCCGGTGAAGGTTCCTTGGTACCAGTTCCGATGGGCTGTGCAGGACGTCGAGAGTGCTCTTCAGACGAACCAGCAGGTTCCCACCGTTGTCTGGATTGGCGGCGAGCCCTATCCGCCCGCCAGCTATCTGGTTGCGCTGGCGCATGTGGCCGGCAGCCTGCTGGAGGGACAACAGCCTCCGAAGGATGTCACCCTGGCTCCGGCCCATCTGGACACCGCAAAGTATGTGGCGAAGAATGTGCGCGACACCTGGGACTGGCCCATTTTTCGTCCCGGGTTTAACGGAAAGCATCTTCTGGATCTTGCCAGGCTGCAAACCTGGACATTGAAACCCGCGCAGCTTGATACGGTACACAGCACTGTGGCAAACGCAACCTCGGAAGCGCGATAACCCGAAGGAGTACTGCCCCCCGGTGGGTCTGGAGTTTAACCTGAAATGGCCTTCCATGGCGGGCACGGAGATATCTTATCGGTCATCTTTTAATCGTCATTCCTGGAGTATCGATAAAGAGTGTTACTTTTTCGGAAATCGCGGGGATCAAGTGGTGTTCCAGACTGAACGGTCCTGGGGTGCTTGACCCCTTATGGCTGGCGGAGGTTTCTGTTTGCGACGGTTGTTAGAACCGGTTCGATTTTGCTCCTGCCTTGTACTGGCAGGTGTTTTGACCTGGGTGCCGCTTAAAGCCGCCGCGCAGTCCAGGCTGTTCGCCCGTGGCTACACGGTGATTCCCTTACCGCAGAAGGTAGCCTTTAAGGCCGGCGATTTTGAAATCGGCAGCGGGTGGCGGCTGGAACTGGGCAAGGGCGTGAAGGCGGACGATGTGGCGGTGGAGAGCCTGAAAGAAGGGCTCGAGACGCGCCACGGGATCACGCTCGAAACGCGCGGGCGCGGCAAGGCCATCGCGCTGGAGATTCAGCCGGGGTCGGTCGCAATCGGTGAGGCGGCGGACAAGAACAAGCAGGCGCTCGAAGAGCAGGCCTACAGTCTGGAGCTGGCAGGCAGCGGGATCAAGATTACGGCCAATGCGCCGACAGGTCTGTTTTACGGCGTCGAGACGCTGGTGCAACTGGTGAAGCACGCAGGCGGCAAGCGCTGGCTGCCGGAAGCCTCGATTACGGATTGGCCGGACCTCGAGCAGCGAAACATCTACTGGGACGACAACCACCATCTGGAACGGATGGATGTTCTGAAGCAGGCGCTGCGGCAGGCGGCGTTCTACAAGATCAACGGGTTTACCATCAAGCTGAATGACCACTTTGAGTACAAGAGCGCCCCGGCGCTGGTGAATCCCTATGCGCTGACGCCGCAACAGTTGCAGGAACTGACGGATTACGCGCTGAAGTACCACGTGCAGCTGATCCCGTTTCTGGACGGGCCGGCGCACGTTGCCTTTATCCTGAAGCATCCGGAATACGCCAAGCTGCGGGAGTTTCCGGACAGCAACTATGAGCTGTGCACGACGAACCCCGGACTCGTATAAGCTGCTGGAGGGGATGTACCAGGATCTGCTGGATGCCACCAGGGGCGCGAAATATTTTCTGCTTTCCACTGACGAAGCCTACTACGTTGGAATGGCCGACAATGCCCAGTGCCATTCTGCGGAAAGAACAAAACAGTTGGGAAGCGTCGGCAAGGTGCTGGCAGAGTTCGTGACGAAGACGGCGGACTATCTGCATGCCCGAGGAAGAAAAGTGATTTTCTGGGGAGAGTATCCGCTGAGAGTTGGCGATATCCCCTCGCTGCCCTCCTACATCATTAATGGTGAAGTGAATGGGCCGGAAATTGATCGTGCTTACAAGGCGCGCGGCATCCCCCAGATGTTTCCCACCTCGAACCAGGGCGAAGAGCCCTATTTCCCCAATTACTACAAGCTGCTCCCCTCCCAGCTTTTCAACCCGGTTCGGATCGCCGACCGGCTTGCGGAAATATATCGCTTTGTTTCCTTTGACTCATCCCGAACGAATGCCGATCTTATGGGCATATTTGTAGCAGGCTGGGGTGACGAAGGTCTGCATCCGGAGACGTTGTGGCTGGGATATGCCACCGGGCCGAGCTGGGCCTGGCACCCCGGGTCGCCGACTCCCGCCGAAGCACGCGAGAGTTTTTATCACCTTTTCTACGGCCAGGGCGGCCAGGATATCGGCCGGCTCTACCAGTTGATGAGCACGCAGGCCGAGTTTTGGGACAGCAGTTGGGACCGAGAACCGTCGTCGAACCGCAAACCGCATTTTTGGAAGTTCGCACCAGATTTTTAGCCCGCGGCGGCCGGAACACGATCACACTCTGCCGCTGCCGCCGGTGCCGCAGGGGAAGTACCTGCGTCTGGGTTACGACTGGGGCCAGGCGAACGCCCGGCGGGTGAAGATGGCGGAGGACGCCATGCCGGCCAACGATGAACTGCTGGACCTGCTGCACACGAACCTGAGGTCGGTGCAGTTCCAGAAGTACAACCTGCAGGTGTACCTGTCGATTGCAGGGCTCTACCGGCAGAACCTGGAGATGATCCGGGAGATGAGCGAAGTGGACGGGGCGCTGAAGCGGGCGCAGGAGGCCGCGGCGGATGTGAAATCCAGGCAGGCGGTGGCGGCGCTGGACCGGGCGCTGGATACCGTGGAACGGATACGCGACCAGCGGAACGTGGTCTACCACAACGCGGTCGACACTTGGTACCAGAGTTGGCATCCGCGGGTGGCGGAAGCGAACGGGCGGAAGTATCTGGACGGAGTGGATGACGTGAAAGATCATCTGCCGATGCGGACGGTGGATATGAGCTACCTGGTTTACCGGGAACTGATTCTGCCGCTGGGCGAATGGTACGGGCAGGTGCTGGCGGTCCGCAACGAGTATGCCGCGGCCCACGGCCTGGCAGCCCGAACGGGCAAGTTTGATTGGACGGATTACAAGCATTGAACCGCCGATAAACAGAAACGGCCAATGGCTGGATCTGTAGTTTGGATGGTTAGATAGTATCGACTCGGAGGAAACACGTAGATGACTGAGAAACCTTTGAAATACGCATGGTTGCTGTTGATGGTTGTTGGACTTACTCAAATCGCGAGTGGCGCCACCGCCTCGATCCTTTTCCAGCGTGGCTATACGGTGATTCCGGAGCCGCAGAAGGTGGAGATCAAGGGCGGAGATTTTGAAATCGGCGGCGGCTGGCGGCTGGAACTGGGCAAGGGCGTGAAGGCGGACGATGTGGCGGTGGAGAGCCTGAAAGAAGGGCTCGATACGCGCCACGGGATTGCGCTCGAAACGCGCGGGCGCGGCAAAGCCATCGCGCTGGAGATTCAGCCGGGGTCGGTTGCGATCGGTGCAGGCGGCGGATAAGGACAAGCCGGCGCTCGAAGAGCAGGCCTACAGTCTGGAGCTGGCAGGCAGCGGCATCAAGATTACGGCCAACGCGCCGACAGGATTGTTTTACGGCGTCGAGACGCTGGTGCAACTGGTGAAGCATGCGGACGGCAAGCTCTGGCTGCCGGAAGCCACCATCACGGACTGGCCGGACCTCGAGCAGCGCAACATCTATTGGGACGAAAACCATCACCTGGATCGGATGGATGTTCTGAAGCAGGCGCTGCGGCAGGCGGCGTTTTACAAGATCAACGGGTTTGTGATCAAGCTGAACGATCACTTCGAGTACCAGAGCGCGCCGGCGCTGGTGAATCCCTATGCGATGACGCCCCAGCAGTTGCAGGAGCTGACGGACTACGGGCTGAAGTACCACGTGCAGTTGATTCCCTACCTGGACGGGCCGGGGCACATTGCCTTCATCCTGAAGCATCCGGAATATGCGAAGCTGCGGGAGTATCCGGACAGCAACTATGAGCTGTGCACGACGAACCCGGATTCGTACAAGCTGCTGGAAGGGATGTACAACGATCTGCTGGAGGCCAACAAGGGCGTGAAGTACTTTGTGCTTTCGACCGACGAGTCCTACTACGTGGGAATGGCCGACAACGCCCAATGCAACGAGGGGCAACTGGCGAAGAAGCTGGGAAGCGTGGGCAAGGTGGAGGCGCAATTTCTGGATAAGGCTGCGGGATATCTGCACGAGCATGGGCGGACGGTGGTGTTCTGGGGAGAATATCCGCTGGTGCCGGGCGACATTCCATCGTTGCCGTCCTATCTGGTGAATGGCGAAGTCTACGGGCCTGAATTCGACCGCGCCTTAAAAGCGCACGGCATCAAGCAGATGATTTACACATCGACCGAGGGAGAGGAGCCTTTTTTCCCCAACTACTATGCGTTGCCTCCCTCAAAGCTTTTCAATCGCACTCGGATTGGCGACCGCCTGGAGGAGATGTACCGGCACATTTCCTTTGATTCTTCGCGCGAGAATGCTGATCTCGTCGGAACGTTTGTTGCCGGCTGGGGTGACAATGGCCTGCACCCGGAAACGTTCTGGCTGGGATACGCCACCGGGCCAAGCTGGGCCTGGCACGCCGGGTCGCCTGCTCCGGCCGTGGCTCGGGACAATTTTTACCATCTTTTCTACGGCCAGGGCGGCCAGGGTATCGGCCGGCTCTACCAGTTGATGAGCACGCAGGCGGAGTTCTGGGACAGCAGCTGGGACCGCGAACCCTCGTCGGCCCGCACGCCGATTTTCGGCAGCTCGTATGCGATCTTCAATCCGCCGCATCCGGCGCACGATCAGGTGTTGCCGCTGCCGCCGGTGCCGCAGGGGAAGTATCTGCGGCTGGGTCACGACTGGGGCCAGGCGAATGCCCGGCGGGTGAAGATGGCAGAGGACGCCATGCCGGCCAACGATGAACTGCTGGACCTGCTGCACACGAACCTGAGGTCGGTGCAGTTCCAGAAGTACAACCTGCAGGTGTACCTGTCGATTGCGGGGCTCTACCGGCAGAACCTGGAGATGATCCGGGAGATGGACGAAGTGGACGGGGCGCTGAAACGCGCGCAGGAGGCTGCGGCGAGGGTGGAATCCAGCCAGGCGGTGGCGGCGCTGGACCAGGCGCTGGACACCGTGGAACGGATACGCGACGAGCGGAACGTGGCCTACCACAACGCGGTCGACACGTGGTACCAGAGCTGGTTTCCGCGGGTGGCGGAAGCGAACGGGCGGAAGTATCTGGACGGAGTGGATGACGTGAAAGATCATCTGCCGATGCGGACGGTGGATATGAGCTACCTGGTTTACCGGGAACTGATTCTGCCGCTGGGCGAATGGTACGGGCAGGTGCTGGCGGTCCGCAACGAGTATGCCGCGGCCCATGGCCTGGCAGCCCGAACCAATGCTTTCAACTGGAAAGACACGAATGCCGTGGTTGAAGGTGATCCCGTCTGGAAGTGGGGTTCTTCCACTCTGCGGCAGACATACCATTACTAAGCATGGGTACCCGCCGCTTCAGTGGGTTCTCCTGTGGCGGCGAGGTTCCTGGCATTGTGAAGTTTTCCGATGAAAGGTCTGGTGCATTAGATGAAAGAGTCTTTTCGTTTGTTCAGGGTCCTTTTCGCTGTGGCCCTTGCTGTGGTGTGTGTTCTTGGAACGGGAAGTCCGGCCGTGGCGGCGGAATCATCACTTTTTGAGCGTGGTTACAATGCCATCCCCGTGCCCCAAAAGGTGGAGCTCAAGGGCGGGGATTTTGAAATCGGCGGCGGCTGGCGGCTGGAACTGGGCAAGGGCGTGAAGGCGGACGATGTGGCGGTGGAGAGCCTGAAAGAAGGACTCGATACGCGCCACGGGATTGCGCTCGAAACGCGCGGCCGTGGCAAAGCCATCGCGCTGGAGATTCAGCCGGGGTCGGTTGCGATCGGTGAGGCGGCGGACAAGGACAAGCAGGCGCTGGAAGAGCAGGCCTACAGTCTGGAGCTGGCAGGCAGCGGAATCAAGATTACGGCCAATGCGCCGACGGGGTTGTTCTACGGCGTCGAGACGCTGGTGCAACTGGTGAAGCATGCGGAGGGCAAGCGCTGGCTGCCGGAAGCAACCATCACGGACTGGCCGGACCTGGAGCAGCGCAACATCTATTGGGACGAAAACCATCACCTGGATCGGATGGATGTCCTGAAGCAGGCGCTGAGGCAGGCGGCGTTTTACAAGATCAACGGATTTGTGATCAAGCTGAACGATCACTTCGAGTACCAGAGCGCACCGGCGCTGGTGAATCCCTATGCGCTGACGCCCCAGCAGTTGCAGGAGCTGACGGACTACGGGCTGAAGTACCACGTGCAGTTGATTCCCTACCTGGACGGGCCGGCGCACGTAGCGTTCATCCTGAAGCATCCGGAATACGCCAAGCTGCGGGAGTATCCGGACAGCAACTATGAGTTTTGCGCGACGAACCCGGGCACGTACAAGCTGCTGGAGGGGATGTACCAGGACCTGCTGGACGCCAACAAGGGCGTGAACTACTTCTACCTTTCCACGGATGAACCCTATTTTGTGGGGATGGCCGACAATGACCAGTGCCAGTCGAAGAAGCGCGCGGATGAACTTGGGAGCCGTGGCAAGCTGTTAGCCGAATTTGTAACCAAGACGGCAGGGTACCTGCATGAGCGAGGGAGGAAGGTGGTTTTCTGGGGGGAATTTCCGCTGGTCACGAGCGACATTCCTTCACTCCCCTCCTACATGATCAACGGCGAGGTTTATGGCAAGGCCTTTGACACGGCCTTCAAGGCGCATGGCATCCGGCAGATGATTTTCACCTCCACGGTGGGCTGGAAGGAACTTCTGTTTCCCAGCTATTACGTCAGGCCGGCGACCGAAATGCTTCCCAACTCGGCTGGAGGGGCCTACCAGCCCGTTCCTCCCGGCCCGGGAATTGTTCCGGAAATGTTCAATTTGGTGTCCCATGCTCCTGACCGTGAATATGCGGATCTGATGGGCGCGGTGGTCGCCGGTTGGGGCGATGCAGGACTGAATACGGAGGCGATGTGGCTCGGATATGCAACGGGAACGGCTCCGGCCTGGCACCCGGGTGGTGAAAATCCGAAAGAACTGATGTCCTCGTTTTACAGATTGTTCTATGGCACCGGGGCGGAAAACATGGGCTGGTTGTATCAGCTGATGAGCGAGCAGGGCCAGTTCTACAAGGAGAGTTGGGATGTGGTTGCGTCCAACGCACGAGTTGGCATCTGGGGCGACTATGCGCCCATCATCTACAAACCCCGGCAGCCGGCGGATGACCAGACCTTGCCGCTGCCCCCGGTCCCCTCAGGTGTGCTGTTGACCCGGGACCACGGATGGGCTACGTTGAATGCCCGCCGGCTGGATCTGGCGTCTACATTTTTTGCGCAGAGCGACACCCTGATGGATTTGCTGAACCGAAACCTGCAATCGGTGCAATTCAATCATTACAACCTGGAGCTTTACGTTTCAATTGCCAGGTTGTACCGGCAGAACCTTCAGATGCTGACGGACCTGCAAGACATCAACGGCTTCCTGAATTCTGCGCAGAACGCTGCTGGAGAAGCTCAGCCCGGCGCGGCAGTGGCGGCTGTGGACCAGGCGTTGGACGCTGCGCAGCAAATCCGCGAGCAAAGGAATGCAACCTATGCCGATACCGTCCGAATCTGGGAAAAGGCGTGGTACCCGAGGGTGGAAGAGGCGAACGGACGGAAGTATCTGGACGGAGTTGATGATGTGAAAGACCATCTGCCCATGCGGACCGCAGATTTGAGTTACCTGATCTACCGGGAACTGCTGCTGCCGTTCGGCGAATGGTATGACCAGGTGGAAGCCGCGCGGAACCAGTACGCAAAGGGCTACGGCCTGCCATCCCGAAACGATAAGCTCAATTGGAAGGACTACAAGACGCTGGCTAACTGAAGGGTGGGTGCAGCGTGACCCGCGGGTGTGGCGTCGGAACTGGTGCGGACCCATATCCTGTCTGATAAAAGGCCGCCGCGCAAGGAGCGGTCGCGCGCCTTTTTCAACATTGCAAGCGAAAAATTGACGACGAGGTTCACTGACAGTGGCGGAACAATCTGCATCATCATCTCTTGAAGCTCTGGGTTATAAGCCCCAATTCAAGCGCGTCCTCCGGCTTCGTGACCTGATTATCTACGGGCTGGTCATTCTCACCCCCACCGCGCCCTATCCCGTTTATGGGATCATCCAGAAAGTTTCGCTGGGGCATGCCGCTCTGGCCTATCTGGTGGCCATGGTGGCCATGCTGTTTACGGCGGCCAGTTATGGGAAAATGTCCGGAGCTTTCCCGGCCGCCGGATCCACTTACACCTATGCCCAGCGCGCACTGAACGAGCACATTGGTTTCCTCGCCGGATGGTCCATGATGCTGGACTATTTTCTGATTCCCCTGCTCAGCGTTATTTATTCGGCGCTGATTGCCGCCCGGTACGTCCCGGAGGTTCCCTACATGGTCTGGGCGGTATTTTTCACCGTTGCCATTACGCTCATCAACATCCGCGGCATCAGCATGACGGCACGAGCCAGCAAAGTGATGATGGTGATTCTGAGCTTTTCCGCCATCCTTTTCGTTGTGCTGGCGGTGCACCTGATTGTGGGAGCGCACGGTTGGGGCGGTCTGGTGGTGCCGCATGCGGTCTATGATCCGGGAACTTTTAAACTGAGCCCCATGATGCTGGGTGCGGGTATTGCAACGCTTTCCTACATTGGTTTCGATGCCGTCTCCACGCTTGCCGAAGACGTGGAAAACCCGGAAAAGAACATTGCCATCGCCACCGTTTCTGTCTGCATCATCCAGGCGTTGTTCTGCGTTGTGCAGGTTTACCTGGCGGAGATTGTGTGGCCCAACTATCACACTTTCCCCAACGTTGATACGGCGATTCTGGACATTGGAAAGGTTCTGGGCGGGCCTGTGATGATGGGCTGGATCACCTTCGTCCTGCTGGTTGCCGGACTGGCCAGCGCCCTGACGGGACAGGCGGGAGCGTCACGACTGCTGTTTGGCATGGGACGCGACGGCGTGATTTCCCGGAAGATTTTTGCCTATGTTGACGAGAAATATTCAACGCCCACGCGCAGCATTTACGTGATGGGCGGCATCACCCTGCTCGGCGCATTCCTGATTCACTTCCAGCTTGCCGTGGAGCTCCTGAACTTCGGCGCTTTTGTCGGTTTTATTCTGGTGAACCTCAGCGTGATTCGTCATTACTATCTGCGCAAGCGGCAAAGGAGCGGCCTGGCCCTTTTGACCAACCTGATTTTTCCTGGCCTCGGCGCCCTGGTGTGCAGCTATGTCTGGATGAGCCTGTCGACTCCAGCCAAAATTGTGGGATTCATCTGGCTTGGGCTGGGCGTTGCCTACCTGGCTTGGCTGACGAAAGGCTTCAGCCGAAGCCCTGTCAAGCTGGAGGTCTGACGGAGTGGTGAAAAAGCGTCCCCTGTGGCATTCTAAGAAATTGCAGGTGGCAAAACATTTTGTTAAGGGCTGGCTCCCGAATAGCCGGCCAACTCGGGTCCGGCGGAGACGCCAGGCCCGCATGAGTCTTATCAGAAATTGCTTTTTAGGAAGGGAAAACCAGATGCCTCTTGATACTACCCTCAGAAACCGGCTTTCTTCGTTTGTAGACAGTCATCGCGACAGACTTGTTGAGATCATCCGGGATCTGGTTCGGATTCCTTCGGAAAACACGCCTCCCGTGGGGAATGAAGAGGCCTGCCAGCAGTACGCGGCCAAGTACCTGAAAGGACAGGGCCTGGAGACGGAACTGTATTACTTCCGTGACGTCAAAGGGCTGAAAGAACACCCGCTCTTCTATTATGAAGAACGGGATTACGGCAACCGCCCCAACGTGGGTGCGCGGCGCAAGGGACGGGGCGGCGGCCGATCGCTGGTTCTTTCAGGCCATGTTGACACGGTTCCCAAAGGAACGCAGCCGTGGACGCGAGATCCTTTCGGCGGAAAGGTGGAAGGCAATCTGCTTTATGGCCGCGGTTCCAATGACATGAAGGGTGGCGTAGGCATCAATCTGTTTATGGCGGAAGCTTTGCGCGAACTGGGCATTGAACTGAAAGGCGACCTGATGATTGAAACGGTCTCCGACGAGGAGTTTGGCGGTGTGAACGGAACGCTCGCCGGGCGCCTGAAGGGATATAACGGCGATGCTGCCATCATTACGGAACCTTCGTTTCTGCGAATCTGTCCCGCCCAGCGCGGTGGCCGCACGGTTCACATTACGCTAAGCTCCACCGGTGGAGTGCTGCCGGAAGGGAAGTTCCCCACTGGAGTGATCGATCCCATCCGCTATTTCCTGGTGAAGATGCAGGACTTTGCCGCGCAGCGGAAGAAGAAAGCTCCGGTGCACGAGTTTTATGCGGACTCCGTGGATCCGGTGCCGGTGTCCATCACCAAGCTGACCACGGGCCCCTGGGGAACGGGAGAACCCATCACTATTCCAGAGACCTGCCAGATTGAGATGTACTGGCAAATGATGCCGGGAGAGAAGCAGGAGGATATTGAACGGGACTTCCACCAATGGTTTGAAGGAATCATGAAGGCCGCTCCGGAACTCTTCCCGGTAAAGCCGAAAATTGAATTTCCCGTTCGCTGGCTGCCGGGGTCTGCCATCGCACGGAGCGAGCCGCTGATCAGCGAGCTTGCGGAATGCGCCGGCAACGTGATGGGCAAGGAGCCGCTCATCCAGGGCATTGAGGCCCCGTGTGATATGTATGTGTTCCACCAGGCGTTTGACACGCCTGCAGTCCTCTGGGGCCCGCGTGGCGGCAACACTCACGCTGCCGATGAGTACCTGGAAATTGATTCGGCGGTTGCGGCCGCCAAGGCCCAATTGCAATTCGTCTGCCAGTGGTGTGGCGTCGCAGGCTAGTTGACGCAGCAGCATTTTGAGTTGCAAGAAACCCGTAAGAACTGGTAGAAAATATAGATACACTGGGAGGTCGTCTAACGGTAGGACTGCAGATTCTGGATCTGCCTATCGGGGTTCGAGTCCCTGCCTCCCAGCCAAACATCCTGGCTTACCTTCCTGTCCTATTCCTTGAACTGCCCATCTAACGTCCCCTCGTGCGCATGTGCCCGCCTGGTTAAGAATTTGAGGATGGAATTTCTGCGCTGTGTTGGACAGGCAGGATGGATTATCATCGGGTGCGGAGAAATCAGCCGGGTCAAGTCGGAGCAATCGGTTCTGGCGCCGCCTGAGCCTGGGCGCTGGCTTTTCCCTATGCTCCCACATTATCCGGAGGAGAGAACCCATGATAACAAGACGCGATTTTTTTGCATGGGCTGCCGCCCTGAGTACTGGAGACATTGCGGCGCGCGCGGCGGGCCGTGGTCAGGAAAAATCCAGACTTCCTTCGCGGGGGTGTGGCGAGGCGATGGCCCATCCTCCCTGGCAGCATCTTTCGAGCGCCAGCGGAGATCTGCCGGTGCCGGAAACTTCTGACCAGCAGACCGGGTCGATGGTCGGTGATATTGACGGCGACGGGCGGACCGATTTTGTGTTTACGAATCGCGTCAAGGGGAATGCCGCCATCTGGATGCAGAACAGGAAGGATGGGTGGCGGCAGCAGGTGATTGATCCGGGACCGCTGAACATCGAAGCGGGCGGCACTTTGTTTGATGTGGACGGCGATGGCCACCTGGACGTGATTGCCGGAGGCGATAGCACCACCAACGAAGTGTGGTGGTGGCAGAACCCTTACCCTGACTACAGCCGCCCCTGGAAGCGCCGCCTCATCAAGCAGTCCGGCAGGAACCAGCACCATGACATGCTGGTGGCAGACGTTTTGAATGAGGGCCGTCCGCAGCTTGTCTTCTGGAACCAGGGGGCGAGGGCCCTTTTCCTCGCCCGCATACCCGAGCAGCCGCGTGCCAGGACTTCTCCCTGGGACTTGCACATCATCCACCAGGCTGACGCTCCGATGGAAGGGATGGCGATGGCGGATATCGATGGCGACGGCGTCCTGGAAGTGGTTGGCGGGGGACGCTGGTTCAAGCACGAGAACGGCCTCAAGTTCACCGCTCACGTCATCGACGACCGGCAGAAATTCTCCCGGGCGGCGGCGGGGAAGCTCCTGAAGGGATCAAAGGGCGCACAGGTGGTTTTTGACAGCGGCGACGGTTGCGGTGAGTTGAACTGGTACGAGCAGCGGCCGGACGGCTCCTGGGCTGCCCACAATCTGCTGGGCCAGGACGTGGTTCACGGGCACACGCTTCGCATGGCCGATATCGACGGCGACGGCAATCTCGACATCTTCTGCGCAGAAATGGCCAAATGGTGCGGCTGGACGCGGACGGTGGATTATCCCCGCGCTCACCTCTGGGTATTCTATGGGGATGGACGCGGCAACTTTGAGAAGGTGATTGTTGCGGAGGGCGGGCACGGCACGCATGAGGCTCAGTTGGCAGATTTTAACGGCAATGGGAAGCTGGACATCCTCGGGAAACCGTACATGGCTGGGGCGCCCGGTGTGGATATCTGGCTGAATCCGGGGCGCGGATAACCGGTCCCGCCTGGAGTTCGGGCCGGGATGAAGGTTGCCGATAGGGCTATGCTGCTGCCGCGCAGCGGGGTCATAATAGAATTTCAATTCCTTGACGACGCTTCGCGGGAGACTCTCGCTCAATGGAACCGGGATCCGCCGCATCAGCAAGACGGAAAAGTCCTTCACCAGGGAGAACGCAAATCGCACCAGCAATATTCCAGCCCGGGATAAGACGTAAACATGGCAAGGCTACCGACTGGGGCAGACGCCTGCGAGTGGCGCTCGGAGCACTTTGCGCGGCATTGTTGCTTGCTCCAATGGCAAGAGCGGAGAAACCCCAGGACCTGCAGCCCCAGGGCTACGTCAACGACTTTGCCGGCGCCATTAACCCGGAAACAAAGCAGGAGTTGAATGCTCTCTGCGCTGAAGTCGACCAGAAGGCTCAGGCCCAGATTGCGGTTGTGACGGTGAAGTCTCTTGAAGGCGAACCGATTGAAAACTTCTCCATTGATCTGGCGACGCGGTGGGGCATCGGGCCCAAACAGAAAGACCGCGGCGTGATGATCCTTCTGGCGCCGAATGACCGCCAAGTATCGCTTTGAAGTGGGTTACGGACTGGAACCGATTTTGCCTGACGGTCTGGTGGGTGACTTTGGCCGCCAGGCGAGGCCGCTGCTGCGCGCAGGAAATTACAGTGCCGCGTTGCTGCTGATGACCCAGCGCGTTGCTGCGGTAATCGCCAAAGACCGTGGTGTTACACTCAGTTCGCTCGCCGGGCAGCCCAATGCTTCGGGGGCCGAAGGCGAGAACTCACGGGCGGGTGGTCCTAATCTATTTCCACTGCTGATTTTCCTGTTCATGTTGCTTTTCCCGCTGATGGGGCTTATTGCGCGCCTTTTGGGCGGGCGCAGCCGCTACGGGCGCGGACACAGTGTCTGGTGGTGGGCGGGCCCGTTGCTTTTTGGCGGAATGGGCGGCCGCTATAAAGGCGGGCGGTGGGGCGGAGGTGGATTTGGCGGCGGCGGGGGATTCGGCGGATTTGGCGGCGGGTCGTTTGGTGGCGGCGGGGCAAGCGGAGGCTGGTAATTCGGAGCGGAAACCATGGAAAAATTGTTGGCGCAGTTGAAGGACAAGTTGTTGGCTGCAGCAGGCGACAATCTGAAGGCCCTTGTGCTTTTTGGTTCGGCGGCGCGCGGTGAGTATCACGAGCGGCACTCTGACCTGAATGTGCTTTGCCTGCTTGGGCAGGCCGGTGCGGAAGAGATCGAAGCGTTGCACGACACGGCAACGTGGTGGGAACAGAAGAAATTTCCCGCGCCCCGGATTTTTACCCTGGACGAACTGCGGGCCTCAGCGGATATTTTCGCGATCGAACTGCTCGACATGAAGTCGCATCACAAAATGATTTATGGCGAGGACTTTTTCGGGGAACTGGAAGTGCCCATGCAGTGGCACCGGCTCCAGGTTGAGCGCGAACTGCGAACCAACTGGGTGAAACTGCGGCAGGGAATCTTGCTGGCCCCACAAAAGGACCCGGTGTTCATGGGTTTGATGGACGCATCGGTGTCCACGTTTGTCACGCTTTTCCGGCATGCCCTGGTCGTGCTGGGCGAGGAACCGCCGGCAGGGAGGCGCGAAATTGTGGCAGCCATCTCGCGGCTGGTCGGAGCACGGCCGGAACCCTTCCAGACAATTCTGGACGTCCGGGAAGGGAAACGCCCGGCGCGCGAAGTGAAGGCGCGAGAGACTTTGCGGGAATATCTGGACCTGGTTGAACGGGTGACGGATGAAGTGGACCGCCGGCTGGCGGGTGGTGCGTAACCAGCGCTGGACGGGCAGAACCACTATCCTGGGAGGAAGAGTATGAAAAAAGTCTGGGTGGTGCTGATTGTGATTGTGCTGGCCGTGGTGATTTTTGGCGGCATGTACGTCAGTGCGCGAAACACCATGGTGCGCAAAAACGAAGTGATCAAGTCAGACTGGGCGCAGGTTTCTGTGGTGCTTGAACGCCGGGCCGACTTGATTCCCAATCTGGTGGCAACGGTGAAAGGTGTCGCGGCGCAGGAAGTCACCGTGTTTACGGCCGTGGCCAACGCCCGGGCGAATTTGATGAATGCCCAGACTCCCAAAGGCAAGATCGCGGCAAACCAGCAACTGGACGGAGCGCTGGTGAAGGTGCTGGCGTTGACGGAAAATTATCCCCAGCTCCGGTCAAACGAAAGCTTTTTGAAATTGCAGGATGAACTGGCAGGCACGGAAAACCGCATCGCGGTGGAGCGGCGCCGCTACGATAATGCTATCCAGGATTACAACGCCTATATCGGGCAGTTTCCGAACAACATCTTTGCCGGTTGGGCGGGTTTTGAGAGAAACGATGCTTATTTCGCCGCTACCCCAGCCGCGCAGCAGACACCCAAGGTGGAATTCCCTGCCGCGAAGCAGTAAAGGCAGTGCTCCCGCGGCGCGTGGCTGCAAAGCTCAGCGCAGGCGCCGGAGCGACCGAAAGCGATGCGGATGTCAGCAAGATCTTAACGCCGCGCCGGCGTTCCCTTGAGAATGTCCTCAAACAGGCGCCCGCTATCACGGTCCGTGACCATGTAACGGGAGACCTCCATGATGTTGTCGGTATCGCCTGCGTGCCTTCCGTCAAGGCCGAAGGCCGCGGTATATCCATCGTTGTTTGCCTTTTGCACAAGTCCTTTGTCATATATCCCAAACGGCCAGGCCAGCATCGATACGTTGATGCCCAATTTCTTATCCAGCACCTCTCGGGAGCGGCGGAACTGGATGTCAACAAACTTGTTGTACTGGGCTGGCGTCAATCGCCTTTTTTCGATTTTGAAATTGGGATGCCAGTAGGTGTGGGATTGAATGTCAAACAGTCCGGTGGCCTTGAGCACACGCAATTGTTTCCACGTCATGGCGTAGGAAGCGTTCGAAATGGCCGACGGATAGATGAACAGAGTCACGGGGATCCGGTACTTCTCGATCAGCGGAAGCGCCTGCGTGTAGACCGATTCATTGCCGTCATCCATGGTGATAATCACGGAGCGGGGCGGGGGCGGCGAAGCCTTGCCCATCCTGTAAGCCACATATCTGGCCAGGGGAATGAAGTGATAACCGTGCTCTGTCATGTACTGGAGCTGAAACTTAAAGACCGAGACACTGACCGTCATGCTGTCGGCGCGAAAGGTGTTGAACCGGTGATAGTCAAAGATGAGGACCTGGTGGAGGGGGCCTTTCTCTGCGCCTTTTAGCTGAGTTAAAGGCGAGCCACTGATAACCAGAAATGCAGCCAGTAAGACCTTGTAAACGATGCCGTTTCTCATTCCCAGACGACGAAGTATCCCATAGAGTCTCTGCCTGAAGCAGAGTTTAAGAATGCCTTTGACTCATCGGCCCGTCAACAGGTTTTCTTGAAAAGCCTGTGCTTTGCCTGGCGTTGATAGCCTTTCCTGCGCGGGCGGCGTCCGGCGGCCGATTCCAGCCCCTGCAACATTGAAAAAACGACCGGCCCAACCTGCTTCCCGCAAGTGAACCAGGCTGGTTTGTTATGAAGAAGTTACCTACTGTGGGCAAAATTTCTCCACACACATTTCCAGCGTGTTTCACTTCCCTCTTGTTTTCTGTGATTTAGCTTTTGTCGGTTCAGGTATTAGATTGGCCACTCCATTGCGGGCCACATCAGCGAGCGAAGGACAGAAACGTGTATATCCAACCAGCTTCCAAAATGGCGAATCTGGGTAAAACAGCCACATTCAGGGAAAGCCATGTTTCCTGGTCTTGGCATGGGGCACTGGGCACACTTTCCCGGTCGAAAGCCGACGGCCTGGATTGAGCCAGTGGCGTTTCAAGTTTGCAAGTCCCAGCGGGCAACGTACTGGTGGCATTGGCTTAAACCCTCTCCACCGGCAGGCGCTGGTTGGGAATGCTTTTGCGGGCGGACAAAATGCTGGATGCCATCATGTTATTTCTGGCCGGGCTTGTCTGTGGCATCGTCGTTGGCAGGGGCCACCTCAGGGAGCAGCGGAACAAGATCAAGTTATACGAATCGTACATTCATCGACGGCTGCAGGATGCCGTGCCCCGCGCTACAAAGGACCGAGGCTCCGCCAGGGTTGTGAAGGCCCGGAGCGAGTGATTTCGGCAAGGCAAAGAGTGATTTGGATGCCTGTGCCGCCCGGGGCAGGATTTCTGCCTGTCCCCGCCAAAAGACAATCAGGCAATCCTTGTAGTATGAGAAGCACCCCTTGTTCCGCCGATACAACCTGGGCGGCGCCACAAACTTTCCCAAAGCAAAATCGACCCTGCGCTGGTAAAGACCTATCCTGCAAGTCAGAGCCCGTCTGCGAAGGCTTGCTTGCCCACATTCAGGGGAGCCTTCGGGCGGTCCGTCCCTACGGTGACAGCGGATGTTTCTCTGAATTCGCCACGCGTTCCGAGCCCAGGACGATGAGCCCACCCACTTTAGCTCGTGACGCTGGCCGAACTTCTGACGCACTCGGCAGACCTGGATGCCAGCGTGATCGGTATGGCGGCGCGTCGTCCTTCGCAAGCGCTTCCGCTCAGGACCTTCCTGGCACAGCAGATGCGTACGGTGATGATGCCGTCCTCGCCGGGCTGACCTTTGTCTGGTTCTTCATTTACTGGAACCTTTTCGGTTTTCACTGCTGAGTACGCAGTAAGTCGTGCTGGCCGTGGAAAAACGTGAGACGGGACTTTCCTGGTGTGGAGGGTGTGTTCCAGATCACGCGCAGCGGGAGGGCTTTGTATTAGAATGGTTCAAAGGAGATTTAAAGACCCATGGACAACGATGTTTTGAGAATTGCGGACAGGGAATTCCGCTCGCGGTTGTTTGTCGGAACAGGCAAATACAAGAGCTTCCAGGAAATGGTGCTCGCTCATGAAGCTTCCGGCGCAGAGGTCGTCACGGTGGCCGTACGGCGCGTGAACCTGACGGACAAGAGCAAGGAGTCGATGCTCGATTATATCGACCGGAAAAAATTCTTCATTTTGCCCAACACCGCCGGCTGCTATAACGCGGATGAAGCGGTGCGCGCAGCGCGTTTGGCGCGAGAGGTTGGATTGTCAAACTGGATCAAGCTGGAAGTCATTGGTGACGAGAAAACTTTATTCCCCGATAATTTCGAACTGCTGAAAGCGACCGAGACGCTGGTGCGGGAGGGCTTTGTGGTGTTGCCTTATACGAATGATGACCTGGTCAGCGCGCGGCGCCTGATCGATGCCGGGGCGGCGGCCGTGATGCCGCTGGGCGCGCCCATCGGTTCGGGGATGGGTATTCAGAATATTGCGAATCTGCGGATCCTGCGGGAGATGATTACCGAAGTTCCTCTCATTGTGGATGCCGGCGTGGGCACTGCGTCCGATGCTGCGCTGGCCATGGAGCTGGGCGCGGAAGGCGTGCTGATGAACACCGGGATTGCGGGCGCTCAGGATGCGGTGCTGATGGCGGAGGCTATGAACCATGCCATCGCTGCGGGCCGCAAGGCTTATCTGGCAGGCCGCATTCCGCGGAAGCTCTACGCCACAGCTTCCAGCCCGCTGGAAGGTGTAGTTCGATAAGCGTGTTTTGGGTGTGGGTGACAGCTTTCCTCGCAATGGCGAGGAGGTCGCACGTGGCCCACTGAATATCGGCTGTGCCCGCCTGAAGTCCTAGCGGTGTGGCTGACTTTTCACGGGTGGGGGTTGGCGTGAAGCGGTCGACGATGGAGACAATGTTTTGTCAGGCAGCATGTAAATGATTTCGCCGGGCTTGGCCAGATGGAGCTGGTCGCGGGCCTGCTTTTCAACGGCTTCAGGATTGTTCTTCAGAGCGTTGATCTTCTGCTCAAGCCGCTGATTTTCTTCTGACACGGTTTGAATCTGCTGCTGCAATCCGCTGTATTGCTTTTTCTCGTGCTGGAGGGTCACGTATCCGTTTCGGCCGAAAATCTCATGCATCAGCATAACGAGGCTGAGCAATGCCATGACGAAGATGGCATTACGCCTGAGCGTCTTGTGGTCCCAGCCGAAAAAGTTCGTAAACTTCAAGCAACAACCTCGAGTCGATATGTCCCGCAGCGAGCGAAACGAGCCACACGTCTCGCAGATTGCGGCACAAAAGCCAGAATAGCACCGTTTACCCCGCAACATGCAAGTAAAGCATTACCTTAAGATATGTTTCATGGGGATTACTCTTCCCAAATACCAGGAGAGATCATCCAAGCGATTAGTTTGGCCATGGCATCGGGTCTGTTGTATTTTGAAGGTGAGATCTGCAGACGGCAGGGTAGAGTGCAAATGGCCGGAAGTGGCGATGGATTTCGCTGCTTCGATGGGGCAATGGACGTGCGCCGGGATACTGACGCCGACCTCTCCCCTTGTGAGGAGGATTTGTGACCGATAAAGTCGTCATCATGGTTACGGCTTCCAGCCGGCGGGAATGCCGCAAGATCGCCCGGCGTTTGATTGAGGAGAAGCTGGCGGCCTGCGTCAATATTTCACAACCTGTCCAGTCGGTCTACCGTTGGGAAGGGAAGGTCGAACAGAGCAGAGAATTCCTGATGTTTATCAAAACCAATCGTGACCTTTTCCCGCAGATTAAGACTGAGATTGGCCTGATTCACTCCTACCACACGCCGGAGATTATCTGCCTCCCCATCGTCGACGGGTCACCGAATTATTTGCAGTGGATCAGCGACTCGGTGCGTCCCGTCACAGGGACTGAATTGCCGGGAAAATAATCGACGGGAAAGAGTGCCTGACCTGCCGGCTTGACCTTTGACAGTCTTCCCAGATACCTTGTGAGCAATCGATCGTTGTTTGATCTTTGCTGCCTCATTCCTATGATTCTGCAAACCTGGAACCGCCTTACAAAGCACCGTGGCGAAATGCTGACGTGTGTAAGTTTTACTGCTTCCCGTCCGTATGTTCAGCCTTGCCAGAAGGATATTGACCTCAATTCAATCGCTTAAGGCGTTTGGCAAGCCATTTGCCTCTTAAATCAAGTGCACATGGCATTGGTTTCAAGCTGAGCACGGAGACATGGTGCTCACGCGGATGTGTGCAGAAAGGAGGACGAGATGATCAAGTTTTCCTCAAAAATGAGTTTGTTCTGTATCATCGTTTTTGTTTCATTGACCGGGTTGGCTTTTGCACATGACCATGATGACCGTGGCTCACGAGGTGCGTCCTATTATGGTTACCAGAATGGGTACATGGATGGTTTCCAGCACGGACGCGAAGATTGGCAGGGCCGGGCTGGATACAGCTTTGAGAGCAGGGATTACGATGATGCCTTGCGCGGATATGAATCTTACATGGGAAGCCGGGACCAGTACCATGACGCTTATCAGAATGGATACCGGGCAGGTTACGATGATGGGTTCCATAACCGCAGATCTCAGTTTGAAGAGGCTTACAATGGTCCTCGCTATCCCCAATACCAGGATGATGATGATTCAAGAGGTATCTACGGCCAAAGAAGTGTAGCGTTCCGAGTCGGGTACCAGGACGGGTTGATTGACGGTGGAAGAGATCGCAGGCATAACAACGACTTCCGGCCGTCAAAGCATGAGCAGTATGAACATGCAGACCATGGGTATAGTCATGATTACGGCCCCAAGAAAGAATACAAACGTGAGTACCGCCAAGGTTATGTTGCCGGGTACCAGCGGGGCTTTGGGGAGTTTCGAGGCGTTCCGAACCGGTGAGAAGCAAAGGGCAGGGCAGGCAAGGAAGTTGGGATATCTCAACAACAAACTTGCCAGCTCTGCTTTCATTTCACGAGGATTCCTTAAAGGCCAGACCCCTCACTCCAACTCCCAGCCGTAGTTTTGTACGAAGGGGAGGTATTACCTCAAGAGTAATTAACCCCGTACGTACTTGAAATGGAGATTATTAAGGGTTAGAATCCGTTAGTATTAAGTTATTCCTCAAGGAAGTGACTTAGATTTAATGAGATACAAAAAGACCAACCCGCGCCGGATGAGAATTGGAAATGCCTGTGCCAGCAATCAGGTTGTAACTACCAAGATCCCGGCCGTTCTCAGCCCTCAGTAGTGTGATGAAAAGGGGCATTACTTCGAGCCGCGCTTTAATTGTTGAAGGCGCCGGATTTTTCTTCTCCCTGATTGGGTCACAGAGGGAGAAGTCAGGCAAGCCATTACAGGGTCCAGAGGACTAGAGTGAAGCTCAAATTCGTGGAGGGGAACACTCCGATGCTCAAAGCTATAAAACAATCCGCCTGGAGTCTTGCTGTGCTGTTGCTCTTGCCGGTGGGCCTGGCTGCTCAAGGGTTCATTTATACCAATAATGACACTGCGCCCAATTCAATTTCCGCCTACTACTTCGGCTTAGATGGAAGCCAGAGTCCAGTTGCGGGTCAGCCATTCACGACAGGGCAAAACGGCAGCGGCGGGGGTTTTTACTCTTCCAACCGCATCATCGTCGTCAATAATTTTCTTTATGCTTCAAATTCCGGAAGCAACACGGTCAGCGCTTATTCCATTGACCCGGCTAGCGGTTACCTGACGCCTGTAAGCGGTTCGCCGTTTCAAACAGGAGCTTTCAACGACCCTAACGCTGGATCGGGCATTTCGCTGGCTGCTACGCCGGATGGAAAATTCCTTTTTGCGGGCAGTACAGGCTATGACGCAAATTTTAACCTGGCACCCATCACGATCTTCAATATCGACCCAACGACGGGCGCGCTGACGATTACCAATAAGGCTACGGTCCAGGCCGGCGGAGCGATGTCAAGCATGAAGGTCAGCCCCGACGGTAAATATCTTCTTGTGGCGATCCCAGCGTCGCAAGAAATCGCCGTGTTCGCCATCCACGGCCCCGGCAACCTGAATGAGGTTCACAATTCGCCGTATGTGCTCAGTTCCGGGGCCGCCACCGGCGTGGATATCAATTGTGCCGGGAACCTGGTCTTTGCTGGAGGAACCACTGGCAATATTTACGCCTTCAACTTCTCCCACGGTGGGCTTTCACCCGTGGCCGGTTCACCGTACGCAACAGGAAAGGTGAGCAACAGGGTGGTTGCCCTGAGTAAGGATGACAAAACGCTGTTTTCAAGCAACCAGGGTGACAATACCGTGACTGCTTTCGCGGTAGGCGCGAGCGGAGGATTGACGGTTCCAGGGACCGCAGTCAATGCCGCGGGGACGACCGGCATCCAGCCTTATCCCGGCGGCCTGGCTGTGAGCAATGATGGCGCCTTCCTTTTTTCGGCTGACGTGAACTCTGCAACCAGCGGGTATGCTGGTCTTTCGATGTTCAACCTGCCGACTTCCTCGCCGATCGCTTTTCAGTCGCTGACCGCTACCGTTCCGGCTACCGGATTCCATTCGCTGGCGGCTTACCCGGCCAAAGCCTGCACGGCCGGCCCGTAAAGTCTCACGAGCCCGTGAAGAGGCTTTGCTTCAGGCTCTTTGAGTAAGGTTCAAACACGATACCCTGGGCGGGACCCGCTGGGGGGTTCCGCCTGCATGCATAATCTCCCTTCACTCGTACCATGAATCGCTTGATCTTGGCGACGTGTTGGGTAATCCTATCGGCTATACAATCGAAATAACAGCAGCCGTTGGCGCGATAGCAAGAGGGGGACACGCTAATGCTGAAGCATATGAGAGGGTCTGTCTGGTACTTCATACTACTGGGGTTCTTTCCAGCCCTACTGGCAGCCCAAAATTTTGTTTACACCAATAATGACCAAACAACTGCAAATTCCATATCCGCCTTTTCTGTGGACACGAATGGAGCCTTGAGTGGAATAGCCGGCTCGCCGTTCGCAACCGGTGGCGCCGGCCACGGCTCAGGCCTCTATTCCGCCAACCGCATTGTCGTGGTCAACAACTTCCTTTACGCTTCGAATGCCGGCAGCAACGACGTCAGCGCCTTCAGCATTGATCCCGGAACCGGCGTACTGACAGCCATATCCGGGTCTCCGTTTTCCACAAATGCTTTTGACGACACGACCCATTCGGGTATTTCGCTGGCGGCCACGCCGGATGGCAGGTTTCTTTACGCGGGCAGCACGGGGTTCAACTCACAGTTCACCATAGGATCAATCACGATCTTCAGCATGAACTCAACGACGGGCGCGCTGGCGATGGTGGGGTCTTCTCCTGTTCCCGCGGGCGGGGCGGTGTATGGCATGAAGGTCAGCCCGGACGGCAAATTTCTCGTCGTCGCTCTCTTCCAGACCAGTCAGATCGCTGTATTTGCCATTCAGACGGACGGCACTCTTCAGGCTGTTGCTAATTCTCCATTCACGCTGAGTTCAGACGCCGCCACCAGCGTGGACATCAATTGCGCGGGCGACCTGCTTTTTGCGGGAGGAAATTCAGAGAACCTTTACGCCTTCAACATCGCATCCGACGGGCAGCTATCAGCCGTGACGGGTTCGCCCTTTGCGACGGGGATTTTGAGCAACCAGGTTGTGGCCCTCAGCGCGGACGACAGTACGCTTTTCTCAAGCAACCAGGGCAGCAACACCGTAACAGCCTTCACCGTAAACACAGACGGCAGCCTGACTGTCCCTGGGACATCTGCGGGCGCCGGATCGGGCGCTTTTTATCCCGGCGGGCTTTCGGTCAGCGAGGATGGCTTGTTCCTGTATGCTGCTGATACGGCCGTGACGGGGGGATTTGGCGGGATTTCGACTTTCACTTTGGGTGGCTCCTCGCCGGTTAGCTTTGCCTCATTGACCTCTACAGGGATCGCGTCGCAGTCTCACTCTGTTGCAGCCTATCCGCCAAAAGCCTGCGCCAGTACTCCCACTGCGGGTGGCCTTTCGGCCGATCTGCAGATTTTTACAAGTCCGCCACCAGGGTTTGATCTCAAAGCCACGCTCAGCCTTGACGCCGGACTTGTGGTCAATCCCCAGGCTCAGCCGGTTGGCCTTCAGTTTGGGGACTTCTCGATCCTCATACCGGCGGGTTCGTTTAAGACTTTTCAAAATGGAGTCAATGGCGGCGCCTATCTGTTCCAGGGCGTCATCAACAAGGCCACTATCAAGATCCAGATTGTATCGCTCGGCCAGAATCAATTTGAAATTTCCGCCTACGGCAAGCATGTTGACCTGAGCGGACTGTCAGACCCCGTTACGGTGACGGTGGGGATTGGCGACAATTCCGCCAGTGCCAGCGTTACGCCTGTTCCCGCAGAGCTCCGCGGCAACTGGCGTAACTTCTGAAGGTCGAACGAGCTGCAAGGCCGGAATTCCGCTTCCTGGGCGAGGAGACAAAATCTCTTTTTGTCTTCTTCAACATCCACCATTTCTGTAATTTGACCTTCTTCACAAACAAGTGATGAGCGACAAACAAAGCCTGGCTTCGCCTGGGACAAGGAAGCCATGGACCGCCTTATCCCACTGGCGAGTGAATCGGCCACAAACATCGAGATGACCATCGAACAGTTGTGCCATTCTCCCAGGCTGGTACCGGTGCGAGAGCCATCGGCCACTGCCAGCCCACCCTCAAAATAAGGCTTGCCTCTGTCCGCTCGGGGAGTTGAGTGTCCCACTCCCAGGGGTCGATCTCCGGCCGGATCGCCCGCGCATTTGTTCAAGGGCCGCTCAGGAACGGCGGCCCTTTTGAACTGACTTTTCCCTCAGGCCTTCCCGCATTGATGACATTGCTGTTATTTTAAAAATCTGGGGGTGTTATGGCCGAATCAGCAGAATATCGTGACGGGAGGTTGATGAATGGTACGCACTGGATTTGCGCTGATTTTGATTGTCTTAGGCCTCGCGCCTCTTTTGCGGGCGGAAAAGCTGCATCTGAAGGATGGCAACGTTCTGACGGGGGATTTCCAGCGTCTGGTGGATGGCAAAATCGTTTTCAAGACGAATAGCATGGGCGAGTTGACTGTCCCCGCCGACAAAGTTGCAGGTTTTATTTCCGGGTCGACTGTGGTTGTTGTTCTCAAGAGCGGGAAGAGATCGGACGGAATTTTTTCCGTGAACGAGGCCGGCACCTGGCAGCTGCAGTCGGACACCGGGACTACGATCCTGCATGCGGGCGACGTGTTGGCCGTCTACCCTTTCGATGTTTATATGAAAAAGAACCCTTCGGGTTCCCGGCAGCCCTGGCAGGATTGGAAGGGAGAGGGCGCACTGGGGTACGTCCTTCAGCAGTCCAGCCAGACATCCCGATCGCTTTCAATCAATTTTGCCAGCAGCCGGATCGAGCCGACGCTGGCGGGCTTGCCGCCCCGCCGCGCCACTCATTTTGGTTTTAACATGGCCTTTGCCACTGTTACCCAGTCGGGTGTGACCACCACGGCCAACACGCTGACTTCTGTCCTGCGGCAGGACTTCTTTATCGGCGGCAGTGCGCGCAATTACCTTTTCGCCCAGGGACAGTGGGACCACATTCAGCCCCAGGACTTAAGATTGCGCCAGACCTATGGCGGTGGCCTGGGGCGGGACCTTGTCCGGCACTCCAATTTTACCTTGAGCGTCCAGGGCGGGCTGATCTACGTCAGGACCCGTTTCGACACCGGGGAACTGCGGAATGATATGGAAGCGCTGGCGGGTGAAAGGTTTGCTTTAACCGTCTTGAAGCATTTGACCGTCAGCCACGGGTTTGAAGTTTATCCCAGCCTGACTTCAGCCGGAGACTACAGGTTTAACTCCGTGACTGCACTCGACGCTCCGATTTCCCAACGATTCTCCTTCAATATCAGTTTAAACGATCAGTTTCTCAGCCGGCCTGTGGCGGGAACGCAGGGCAACGTCCTCATCCTGAGCACGGGCCTGGGCATTAAGTTTTAAGGTGATCCAGCTATTCAGACGATCTGAGGGGCGGCTTCTGTGCAGGTTCACCCATGGCAGCAGCACGGCTCGCCTTGCAGGGCTTTCCTTCCTTCCACGCAGATCATTGGAACGGCCACCAGGGCGGCGACCGGGTCAATCCATCGGATGTGAAACATCGCATTCAAAGCCAGCCCCGCGAGAGTGAGGCCGGCCAGGTAGGCGCAGGTCGCGGATTGTACGGCGTCCGCGCTCAAAGCAAGGTTTCCGGTCGCTTTCCCGGCCTTCCGTTTTGCACGGCTGAGCACGGGCATCACGATGAGGGCGGCCACTGTGATGCTGATGCCCAGCCAGCTTGTTTCCGGCTGCACTTCCTGCCAGAGTGCAAGCACAGACGCGAGGGTGACAACGCCTGCCAGCACGAAGAGCAGAATTCCGGCCAGCCGGGAGGCCCTGGCTTCGCTGAGGGTGAAACCTGGAACAAACTGAAGAAGCACTACGAGCGCCGACATCAGTTCCACAAAACTGTCAGCGCCAAACGCCAGCAGCAAGGGACTCTGGGCGCGCCATGCCGCCGCCAGCGCAATCGCGCACTCAGCCAGCATCCAGAGCAGCGTGATGATCTGCAGGCGCCGGATGTGGCGGGTCATCTCCCCGGACGCCGTGTGGCAGCTTCTGGTTTGGACCGGGATTTGATCCGCAGTTTCGTCTGAACAACTCACAGATTCATTCTCCCAAAGTGCTTCTATACCTTCCTGCGCGGCATGTCCAGTGCCTGCAAACTTCTTCGGAGTCATGGCCTCGGCGCCGCGCTGATTGCCGATTCCTCACCCGGATTACTTGAATCGCTTACGGAACTTCAATTCCAGGCCAAAAATGCCGTTCTGATCGCGGAAGCCCCGCACCGACATCCGCGGGTTGACGGTGTACTCAAACTCGATCACACGGTATTGAGAGTTGGCGGTGCTGGTTTCGTAGGTCAGGGTCAGGGCCGGGGAGAGTTGCTGCTCAACGGTGAGGACAGGGCCACCCAGAGTGCCGAGTTCGGTACTGGAAGGTGAGAACTTGATGCGGCTGACTCCAAACAGGCGCTGGATTCTTCCGGTCACCGGGCTTGAGAGGGCCTGGGAAAGCAGGGCGCTGGCGCTGGCCGAGGAGAAAGGGTTCTTGGCTTCGGGAGCAAATTCCTGGAGGCGCCTGGAGTACCCGAACGCCAGCAGTGAGAGGATATCCGTAGTGGGCAGAGGTGGATCGGACCGGTAAGAGAAACGAACATGGTCAGTCGGCCCGGAAACCTCAAGCGTCAGGTCGTACTTGTCGATGCGCGTGTGGACCTGCAAATCGAGAACCGGCTCCGTTCGGAAAGGGTTGGTCATGGAGATGTCGCCGCGGGCCAGCGTGTAACGATTACCGCGAAAGATGGCGTCACCGCTCCGCAGGTAGACGTTGCCCACGGCTACGGGATTGGCCAGGGTTCCCTGCAAGTGCAGATCGATATCGGAAACCAGGCGAAGGTCATGAGTTTCAATGCGGACAGGGCGGGCGGAAGCCAGACTCACGTTGAGGCTGATGCCTGAAGCGAAACTGGAGGGGCGCGACACGGACGGCCCCCCAAACAGACCGGGCCCGGAGAGTAGACTTGCCAGACTCAGGCTTTCATTTGCGAAGAGGTTGCGGACCGCGATATTCCCGGTGAGCTGTCCTTGCGCCGCGGTTCCGGCCAGAGTCAGGCTGCCCTCCAGGACGGATGTGAAATCAGCTGGAAAGCGCACACGGACCTGGGAGAGATCGGCCCGGATTTGATATCGGGGTGTACCCTGCAGCACCAGAAAGCCCGTAAGATTGACATCGCCCCCGCCAATCGTTCCCTTCAGCGAAGAGATGACGGCCCGCTCCCCCTCGAGCTTGATGGTTCCATTCAGTGCGTTCAAGCGGAAGGGGAGATCTGTGTACCCAAGGCCCAAATCCTTAACCTGAATTTCGCCGCTCAATTGCGGTTCGGCCAACGAGCCCCGCAATCGCACCTGCAGGTCTGATTCTCCCGTGGCCTGAATACCACTCGCCACCAGGCTGAGCAATTTCGCGGCAGCCTGCCCTTTGGCGGAGATGTCAAGCGTAGGCGGATGCCCAAAGTGGATGGTGCCACCCACTTCAAAGTTGGTAGACGGTCCTTGCAGCCGAAACTGTTTGAGTTTTAGATCGCTGTCGGCGTAACTGACCTCCACAGGCCCTGCGTTTGAAAGCTTAAGGGAAGGGAAGTTGATTTGCAGTTGCTGGATCTGGCTGCTTCCCGCCAGCTTGCTTTTATCCTTGACCGGGCCATCCACCGAAAAGGAGCCGCTGGCGGAAACCTCGGCTGCCATGGTGTGGCCGGAAAATTGTTCGATCCAGGGATCCAGGCGCCAGCCGGAGTACTGGCCGGAGAGATGCAAGGGCCAGTTGTCATGTGTTTCCAGATTTCCGGCCAATTGAAAATGGCCCGCCTGTCCTCCACCTCCTTTGACCTGAAAGCTGATCTGCCGCCCTTGCCAGTCTGCCTCGCCGCGGATGCTTCCGAGCGATTGTCCTTTCCACGCGAGTTCGGTAACGTCGATGCTTGAGTGCAGTTGCGCCTTATCAAACGCTCCTCCACCCTTCAGGTCGAAGCTGACGAGGCCGGAGACTTGAGGATTGTCCTTGGGTTCTGGCTTTTGAGGGTCGAGGAAGTGGATGCGACTCAGTGAAAAGTCCCGGCCCTGCACATTGGCGGAAAACGTGCGCTCGACGGGATTCACCTGCATGCTTCCGCTTGCTCGTCCCCGGCCTTCCGCAAGTTTGAAGTCACGGATTGTCCAGTTGGACTTTGTGGCCACAATGTCTGCCGAGAGGGAATCGTACGGAACTCCGGCGAACTCACCTTGGTGAATGGAAATCTGCCCGCGGCCCGAGAGGCTTCCAACCGTACCCTCAGCTTGAACCTGGCCTGTGATGAGTCCCTTCATGGAATGTTTCATATTCAAGGCTGCGCGCAAACCGGCCATCGGAGTTTCCTGCGCCGTCACGTGCAGCCGGACCACGCTGCTGGGTTCGAGCTTCCATCCAATGAGGCCGAAGTCGGCGTTCAGAGTCAGCAAACTCTTGCCCAGCTTCAACCTCCCGGATTGGACTCTGACCGCCTGCGGAGAAATCATAATGCCCGCCTGGAAGCTGTCCCAGAGCCATCCGCCGTAGTTGAAGTTCCCGGCGCTGAACTGGCCTTCGATTTCGGGGTTTGAAAAGGTTCCTGATAGATTGCCCGCAAAGACCGCCTGGCTGTGCAGCGTCACCGCCATGGGACTCCGGGTTTCGATCAGGACTTCAGCCACAGGGCGCCATTCTTCGAAATCTGAAGTCACAAATTTGACGGTCATGGAAGACCGTGTGTCGCCAAAGGCCCCCCGGGCTGCCACGGTGGAATGAGGAGTTGAGATTTCAGCGTCATTCAGCGTGAGCAGAACCTGGCGTCCCAGGTTGAGCGACCCTTGTGCATGGCCGGTCAGGGGGACTCCTGGCTGCGCCGGTGCTTTTGGCGGACTAAGTTGAAGGTCAAACTGGCTTTCGAGTTGGGAATGTTGCCGCCAGGTTGCATTCAGGACGCCGCTCATCAGGGCCTGGGGATGCAGAATCCCGATGGCCTTCGCAATGCCTGGAATCGCCTGCATCAAGGCGCCGAGGTCCAGGTGTTTGATCTGACTGTGCAGAACAGCCTGGGGGCGGCGCGCTGCCAGGGACAAGGTGGCATCGCCCTGCGCTCTTGCTTTCAGCCCTGCAAGAGTGAAATTCGGAATCCGCAACCGGCCCCGGGCAAATTCGTAGTCGGTGGTAACGTTCAGGCTGCCGGGCTTGAATTCTGAAGTCTTCAGCTTCAGATCACGCACTCGAATGCGGCCCTTGGATGAAAAGCCCTTTGCGCCATAGGTTCCTTTTCCATCCATATAAACATAACCGCTTTCAACCGGGGTGATTTTGAGGGCCCGGGCAAGTGTCTGCAGGCCGCCATTGGTGCGGAAATCAAAATTTCCGGCAAACTGCGGCGTCCAGCGGAGAGCGCCGGCAAGATGCCCGCGAAGGTTTGCAATTTGCCAGCTTAAACCGGAAACCTGCACCTGGTCGCCATAAAGCATGAAAGTAGTGGCAAAGGAGAGAGGGGGCAGTGTCCTGTTTTTCCAGCCAAAGACGGCGTCGGACAATACGATCGCGCCCTGATAATGGTGGTCCTGGCTGATGTGGAGCTGGATCGCGACGTTACGTCCAGTCATCTGGAGGGGGATGCGCTGATCGTTCCAATGCAGAGACGTGTGGCTCAGCGTCAGGCGTTCGATCCCGAGGTTCAGGAGATCTGACAGGCCCTGTCCGCCGCCTGGCTTGACGGCGGCGCCCGGAAGGTTGTTCGATCCGTCGGGGTAGGTCCGGACGTGAAGTTCCGCCTGCTGCCACTGGAGGGAACGGAGCAGGAGCTGAAAACGTAACAACGATTCCGGGCTGGCGCTCGCCGTGACGTCACGGGCTGAGAAAAGCGGTTGACCCGTGTCCTTCTCAAGTCCGTGAATGACCAGCCGGCGGACATCGACACGGAGGTCGAGAGGGTAAAAGTCCATCCCCGTTATGACAACTTTTCCACCGGTCACCTCCGCCAGTTTGGCCTCAATCCGGTGTTGGAGAATGCTTCGGAACCAGGCGGTGCTGGCCAGGCCGATGATCAGGGCGCAAAGGGCAAGGATGACCCCGGCCGTATAGATCAGCCCATGGACCAGCTTCGGCAATTTCAGCCTTTTCAATTTCACCCTTCAGGCCCTCTTCCCATATCAATTCAATCCGAATGAATGGTCACCCGGTGAGCCGATTTCAACCGGTCGAGCCAGTTGTCCAGCAGTTCATTCATTTTCTTCTGCACAAGAATTTCACGGATCTGATCCCTGATTTTGTCCAACGGAGGCGGAGGACCCGAATGTTCTCTCTTGTATTCCGGGACAAAAGTCTTTTTGTAGTAATCCTCCACTTCGTTCGGATCGGGCACCGCCGTGGGACGCAACCGATTGTCAATCATCTGCAGAGTGTGCTCGTAAAGTTCCAGCCGCTTCAGCACCTGCTGCTCTGTCATGGCAAGCGACTGCAGAGCCTTGTCGTAGGCCTGCTGGCTGGGGAACTTTTCCCGGACGCTCTTCAGTGTTTCCCTGGCATCATTTGTCCTGCTCTCCGAGTTTCCTGCGGGCCTTTGCATTTGATCTGCGAGCAGGATTTGGGTGATGAGCCTGTTAAGAACGGCCTGCTTTTCTTTGTGGTCGGGCGCGCCCGTCGGAGATTGGCCTTCAAGGAAACGTTCGAAATGGAACTCATTGATCACGTCGCGGTCCGTGATTGCTTTGTCTTCAACGGACGCTACAACGCTGTCCAACGTATCAGCCCATGCGGGTCGGGCAAGAGTAGTGGCTGCCGCAAGCAACAGGCACCCAGCGATCAGAAGCTTTGGCCGATGCTGAGAAAATATTGTATTCGTGGCAATCGGAGCACCTCCAGACCATTCTGGCCGGCCACCTGATAGCGGGGCGGGTTCATGGCATAGCCCACGTCGAACCGCAGCGGGCCGACCGGTGTCTTATAAAGAAATCCTATGCCCACCGCATGGACCGTGTAATCGAAATCGGTGGGCGAACTCTGGGAAAACTTCAGCAGTCGCATTTTGCGGACGGTGGAATACACGTTTCCCATGTCGTGAAAAAGAACCAACCCCAGGCGATCCTGGGCAAAAGCAAAACGCAGCTCCAGCGAATTCAGAAAAAGGGCATTGCCGCCAATCGGGAATCCGGTTTCGGGATCACGCGGCCCGGCCTGGTTGATGGAGAAAGCCCGTAGTGAGTCGCTGCCGCCCATGAAGAAGCGTTCCGGCAGTGGAATTTCATGGGTCAGAATCGTCTGCTGGGTGCCGTCAGGCTGGGTGACGATCACACTCCGGAGCTTCCCGTAAGGGGACTCGATGGCCAGGCGGGTGTTGCGCGCGAAGACCAGAAATGGAGTCAGCCGGTAATACGTTGCATTCTGGGCTGAGAAACGCAGGAAGTTTGCTTCCGAGCCCAGTCCCGACCAGGAAACGCCGGCATCTGCTACGGAATACGAACCGCGCGTGGCGTCAACTGGGCTGTCGCGGTGGTCGTTGACATAGCTCATGGCAAACATGCCTATTCTTGCAGCACGGCTGGCCAGGGGAATCTGGTTCGCGGAAATCCGGTTGGAGAGATCGAGAGCCTGAACATTACGGAAAGAGTATCGCGCCGAAAGAAAGGTGGTCTGGCTCCAGCGCTTTTCCATAACGATCGAGGCTTCCTTGCGCCTGGCCGTAAAGGTCAGAACGTTCCGGCTGGACTCGACGTTCCCGTTGAATCGGACACTGATGTCCCGGCGTTCAGGGAATTGGGGGATGTAGTAGCTGATATCACCCCCTTTGTCGAGGGTCGAGAGTCTGCCGCGAAGGCTCAACGTCTGGTTGCGCCCACCCACCCCGATGCGGGAGACATCCAGAGAAACGCGGGGACTGGCTTTTAACTGCCCTTGCGGTTGGTTGCTGCCCAGCCTCTGGACCTCAATACCGCCTCCGTACCCAACCGTCCAACGGGGCGCTTCCTCCATGGTGACCAGGACAGACTTGGTGGTTTCCGGGGTCTGCGGATTCTGCGGGACAACTCGGACCTGGTTGAAAAGCCCCATGTCATAGAGCTTGCGCTGAGACTCCAGAAGGGCGCTTTCGTTCACCGGCTGGTCGCGGCGGAAGCTGAGTTCGCGCCTCACGACCCCATCGCGAGTGTGCTCGTTGCCCAGCAGCAGCACTCGCCCGATCATTTCCTTATTTCCAGGGTCCACCCGGTACTCCACTTTCCTCAGATGTTCCTGGCCTGCCGGAGAACTGCTGGCGATGACCCTGGCGTGAGAATAGCCTCGGTTGGTGAAATAGCGAAGGATCGTGTCGCGGTCTTTCTGTTCGTTTTCGGGTGAATAGAACTGGCCTGCCTGATTGGCCAGGCGCGGGCTCAGCACTATCCTCTGCTCGTCGGTCACCCCCCGGAGATCAACTTTGCCCACCATCGTTCGCTCACCCTCCTGGATTTCAAGAGTGACGAAAAGGTGTTGAGGCTGGTCCTGGTAGGAGTAATTGAAATGCGGGGTGATTTTGGCATCCAGGAAGCCCCGCGCCTGGTAAACACCCTTCACGGAATCGATATCGTTATCCAGCATCTTGGTGCTGTACGCCGCCGCCTGGAGGGGGAATTGGGCGGGGCTTATGGTCATGACAGAAGAGAGAATCGTATCGGAAACATGAGTGTTCCCCGTGAACTTATATCCTGCAAAGCGCCCTTTCGGGCCTCGCGTCACCCTGTAAATCACCCGCATGTGATCGGCCTTCACGTTTTCGACCGGCTCGACCTTCACCTGTGCCCGCAAGTACCCTTTCTGCTGATAAAAGTTCGTCAGCGCTTCGCTGCCTTTTTCGAGGGAGGGCTGGTCCACCACGCCGTCCTGGTATAAAGGAAGAATATCTCTCAGCTTCCGGCGCGATATGCCGGCTCCCAGCACGTGAACCTCGATCACCGGACCGGCCTCGCAGTCGACAATGAGATCTTCCATATTCGTCTTGGGATAGAAGACCCGCTTCTGAATGGTCGTGCTGGCCTGGAGGTAGCCGCGTTTCAGGTAAAAATTGTGGATTTTGTAGAGGCCCTTCTCGATGTCGGATGAAGTCAGACGCTCGCCCGGGTGCCAGTTCGTCACAGACCGCAGGCGCGCGGGAGAATTAGCGGGATGGCCGTTGTAGGTCACTCCTCTCAGGCGCGCCTGATAGCCTGGCGTAATCGTCATCAGGATATTGGCTTCCTGGGTGACCGGATCGCGCACAACGCTGGTCTGAATCTTTGCCTGATAAAAGGCGTTGTCGTGAAGGACGCTCTGGATGTTCTCCTTTGCCGTCGCGAGTTCATCCGGGTACAGAGGATTTCCCAGGGGCAGCCGGGCTGCCGCCGCTAGTGTGCTGGGGGCGAGCGGTTTGGGCGTTCCCGTGACCTGTACGATCCCGATAAAAAAACGGGCCTTACCCGCAAAGGTCAGGACTACGCCCCCGGCTTCCGGCTCGGCCTCGGCCTGAAGGTTGGCAAACCGGCCCGTCGCATAAAGATTTTTCAGGCTTTCATTGACTTTCGCGGCATCCAGAGGCGCGCCCTTCTGCTGGACGATCTGCTCTTTGAATTGGGAAAGATACAACTGAGCATCAGTTTTGAGTTCAATGCGAATGACCGTCTTCCCCCACTCAGGCGGCACGGCAAGCGCAGGAATCGAGCAGCCCATCCACGCGAGGGCGATCAGCATCGCGATCGGGCAGAGGTCCTTAAGCGTGAAAGGGGCGCCCGAAGGGGTCCCGCGGCGCCGGAAGGCCGTGTCCGCGCAAGGGGGTGAGTAAGAGTGCCTGCTGCAAATCCTTATCCAAGAGATCGGTCTTTACTCCCTAATGGTTTTGGAATCCCCACACCAAAACCTTATTATACCGTCCTTTCCGGGAGGCATCGAAAAGCCGGATTCCACACGCAGCTTCCCTTTCCTTTACCCGTACAACTTCCCGCAGGCTATCTTCATCGGCTGAGAAAATGCTCAGTCGGGAAAAGCCTGCCAGCATCCGGTGCAAAGCAGCTCAGCGGACCAATGGTCCCAGCAGTTCCTTCAGCAGGTTGGTGGCCGGGAATCCCTGGCCAAGATGCTGGCGGAACCCCTCCGCCCATCGAACCCCGGCGCATTTCCCCGCTTCCTTCGCCATGTTCCGCATGGTCACGATGGTTCCGGGAATTTCCTGCTGCGATTTCAGCCAGGCCTGCTGGCTCTGGTGGCAGGCCAGCATCTCCTCTTTCCGCTTGAGAGTGGCGCCGATGTTGACGGACAGCCGGGACTCGATTTTGTTTCCCAGAATGTCACGTTTGCCAAAAGCGTCGGTGTAATAGAGGTGGGGGACCCCGTCAAGCGGCGGCGCCGGGCGCCGGGCGCCGGTCTTGAAGTTGGGAGCCATGGCGCCGAAGCAGGCGCTCTGGCACAGGTGGCTCACCGTTTCGTGATCGATCATGTAGTCAACCGGCGAATGCGTCAGCACCAGCGAGGGGCGTGTCTGCCGCACCAGTTCCATGACCTTGTTGAGATGGGGGCGGTCATAAAAAACCAGAAGGTCCTTGCTCTTCAGGCAATGGTAACGGGCGCCGATCAGCGCGGCGGATCGTGACGCCTCCTTCCGGCGCACCGCCGAAATTTTGCCGGCCGGTAGCGTTGTGCTTCCGCAGTCTCCTGCCGTCAGGGTTGCCATGTGGATTCTGGCGCCGCGTTCGGCAAGATGAGCCAGCGTCCCGGCGCATAGGAATTCAGCATCATCGGGATGAGCGAACAGGGCCAGGACATTGATGACGTTGGGCATTGGGTTGGGGCTCCTTTGGTTCTGCAGCCGGACACACTTCTACCTGTATCTGCGTCCGCGGTCAGAAAATGATGGATCCGATTCCGCGACTATTCAGCCACGCTGAAGGTTGCTGTCAGACGCGACGTGCCCCAGGCAACTTCAAGATCGCCCTGGCTTCCATTGCTGGAAAGCTTGATGGTCATTTGTTCCACCGAGTCCTGGCCTTTTTCCAGCTTCATGGGCGTTTCGGCGATCTTTGCGCTGGAATCGTAGGCGTCCCAGGCCTTGGTTGATGCCAGCAGGACCCACTTTCCGGGCTCGGTCATCTGGGCCAGCAGGATATGCTTCCCTTTCGGAACCCGTGTGTTTCCGAACATCAGGTCCTGATCGGTGCTGATGGTGGTGGACGCGCTGGCCCCCAGCCGCCAGACCTGGCCGGGTTTGAGCAGGCTCATGGGATCACGCCCCTCGAGCATGGGGCGGCCGTAGTCAATTGAAACGTGAGCAGAACCTAGGGTTGCGCTGGCTTCTCCCCGGGTGCCGCCCTGCGCCAGCAGCAGGCTTGTTCCCAGGCTGATCAGCGCGATAGCAACGAGGCTGAAACCGGTCCGTGTAAGGTACTTCATCGATGCCTCCTCCTTCATTCATGGGTTTAGTGTTTTTTGATGAAGACCCATCGAAGTTGAATTAATGCGTTCCGGATGATTCAGCTAAAGTTTTAGAAACAGCTTCGCGAAGCGTTGCCGGGCTTGTAAAGCCTACCCAGTGGCCCGCAATCTTGCCTTGTTTGTCAATAAGAAAGAGAGTGGGATAAATGGAGATTCCGCCGTATGCCTGGTTGCTCTCCTGGGTCCAGCGGACTATGGGGAAATGGATTCCTTCCTTCTCCGCATAACGCTGGCGGGCCTCGTCACTGATTCCGAGCCCGAGCAGGTCGTCAGCGTTTGCCCCTACCACCTCAAATCCTCCCGCTCCAAACTCGTGCTGAAGCCGGGCAAGCTCCGGGGCCTCTTTCATGCAGGGCGGACAGCCGGTGAACCAGACGTACAGCAGGGCGACCTTTCCATCGATCCCCGCGGAACTGAGGTGTTTGCCCCCGGCGCCCACCAGGTCAAAGGCCGGCGCCGTTCGGCCTTCCCAGCCGCTCAACTCGTGGGCCGCGCCCTGGGCAAAGCGGGGATCGTTGCGGATCATCTCCACATCGACTTTGGTGATTTCTCCCGTCTTCGGGTCGCGGGTGATAAATTTTGGCACGCGCGGGTCGGTTTCCATCACGCGAAGCAGCGTGTCGGCTTCTTCCGGAGTCTTCAGCGCAAACTGCCCGGCAATCGTCTTCAGAGCTCGGCGGAGCGGAAAATCGCTGCTGGTACTGAACCACGAACATCGGAATTCTGAAGAAGTCCTTGTAAAGCTTGTTCAGGGCCGCGTGATCTTCACGGCGTGGTGAAGACGGTGTTGTAAAGCTCCGTTACCCGGACGGGCTGGCCGGCCTTCAGGTGGTCACGGATATACTGAAGAATTTTCGCCTGGGGATCGGCCTGTGCCGCAAGGCAATGAACGCCAAAGCTCAGCACTGCGGCCGCAATCAGCAGGGATCGAACAGGTTTCCTCAATGGGTGCCGGCCTCCGCGGAGGAAGTTGACGTCTGCACAGCTTTTTCAAACCATTGCCACTGGAACTTCAGGGAATATGGCATGTATTGGTCAAGAAACTCCCATCCATGGCCGCCCGGACGCAGCGCGTAGGTGTGCGGGTAATTCTCCTTGTCCAGGATTTCGTCCAATACGGCCGCTCCCTTCTCGAATCCGTAACGGTCCTGGTCGCCCACATCGAAATAGATCTTCAGCCCCTGGAATTTCGAAGGATCTTTGGCCAGAGTCAGCGGGCTGTTTGCTTCCCAGTAAGCCTGGTTGGGCGGCGAACCGAACGCATGGCTCAGGATGCGCGAGTAGAATCGCCCCCGGCCCTCGGTGGGAAGAGGATCGGGCAACTTGGGGACGAGGACAGCGCTGCTTGCAGCGACGGAACTGAACAGGTCCGAATGGCGCATGGCCAGGTGCAGGGCGCCATAGCCGCCCATCGAAAGCCCGCTGATCCCGCGCGCATCTTTGGTGGCCAGGGTCCGATAGTGATGGTCAATAAACGGCACCATTTCCTGAACGAAGAAATCTTCGTAGCGGTCCTTGCCGTCTTCGGAATTAATGTAGAAGGTCTCGCCCCCGTCAGGCAGGACCACAATGAAGGGCCCGATGGTCCCGTCGGCCGTCAGGCGGTCAAAGATTTCTTTGCCGCCACGGTCAATCCAGCGGTGGCCATTCCCAAACAGGCCATGGAGAAAATAGAGCACCGGGAAACGACGCGAGGAGGAGGCGTAGCCAGCCGGGAGATCGATGCAGTAATTGACCGGGTGGTCCAGAATCTTGCTGGGGACCGAGTCGCATTGGACATTGCCTGGAGCCGCGGCAAGAACGTTGCCGCAAAAGATCAGCGTCCAGCCGAGGGAAAGGACAGCGGCCGCGCACAGGACGCCGTAATGCAGTCGTCCACCGTTCGAAACACGGTTCTCAAAAGAGGTTGTTCTGCTCATATTTTAATGGGGGCCCGGGGTGCTGTCGTGAGTGTGCTCACCCTCCACATACACGTTGAACTTGCCGCCGCGCGAATCGGCGCCCACGGCTCCGCCCTCACCGTTTGCCTGTCCGATTCCGGAAGCCGTCGCCCCATAAGCGCTTCCGTGGATATTCTTCAGCACCGGCTTCTTCTTGCTGTCCTTCACCTGGAAAGTTCCCTGGGAAGAATCCGCCGCGGCAGTTCCATCTGCCGGGTGGAATTCAAGCACAGCGCCGCCTGCGGTCTTGCTCGATTCTGATTGCTTTGGTGTCAGGGCAGCGCCTTTCTCCGGTTGCTTCGTGGCGCTTTCTTCCTCTGCCACCTTCCGAGCTGCTTCCGTTGTGTTGACCAGGGTCACCGACCGAAGCGGCAGTTTGCCCGGTGCCTTCACGGCCTTCGCGTTCTGTGAGTCGGAAGGAGGTGGACCGGAAGGTTTCGCCTCCTGCGCGGTGGCGGCAGGGGGCAGAAGCTGGAACAAAGCCAGTACAACCAGCGTCGTTTGCCAGGGCGTTTTGCTCATGGTTCCATCCCGCCAGATGCTACCATTCTGGCTTTGATGCACGGCAGAGTCAAGACGCGTGAGCTTTTCCGGCCGCCCTTTCGAAGGGCGACGCCAGATCGTCCGCGTGGTCAAAACTTACGGTGAACTCTTCCGGCAGCATTTGCCATCCGGCCGGCGCGCCGCCCTCTTTCGCAAAGGAAGATGAAACGGCAACGCGGTTGAGTTCGAGCGTGTTTCGGACCCAGATGATGCGCTGCTCTTCGGCATCCGGGGTGCCGAGCGTGGCCAGCATGTAGTCGAGCGCTTCGCGGTCAGAAGCCAGATGCATGGGCACGCGGGCCATCATCGGGATTCAGCGAGGTCCGCGCGTTCATGTACATCTTGCTGAGATCGATCTTGCGGTAAAATCGCTCGTGGATGGCGTCGACCATGCCAACTCCAATCGAGTTCCCATCACTCTCTACGGTCAGGTCGCGGACGTAAATCAGCTCGATCTCCGGACTGTCAACAGGCAGCGGCCTTGCGCCCCGGCCCACAATCTTGGTGTCCAGGCCGGTCCCGCTGATGTTCTTGCCCATCTCGTCTACCACCAGCAGCTGGCACTTCGCAAACGGCAGACGCGGAACCAGGTTGCGGGCAACGGGCAGGGTCTCCTCCTCCATGGCAACGATTCCTTCCGGAAGCACAGCACGCAAAACTGCGATCTGGTGCATCTCATTTTCGGCAACGGCCAGGCCGCAGAGAAGCTTTCCCGTGCCCAGTGTGACGCCGGCGATCGACCGGATCACCCGCTCGTTGCCGTATCTGCGGCTCCAGCGATGCGTCACCGCGGCGCCCTCGCGCTTGCCCATGCCGACGGCAATCATCTTCAGCAGGCCGCTTTCGATGCTGCCGCTGAAATCGGTGTGGGGCTTGATGCGGTTCACCACCAGAATGCTGTCGGCTTCCCAGGCGTTCCGGTCCACGTTGACCGGGAATCCTTCCGGCGTTTCGCCCACCTGCACGGCGGCCATGTCCGACTTGACTTCAGCGCCGATAAAGTCAGGTGTGACGCCGTACTCCTCAAGGATCAGACGCTGGCCTTCGGCGGTGGCGCCGCCATGGCTGCCCATGGCCGGGAACACAAACGGCTGCGCGCCCTGAGACTTCAGCCAGTCGCACGATGCCTTGATGATCTCCTTCAGGTTGGCGATGCCGCGGCTCCCGGCCGTGACGGCAACGCTCTTGCCGGCCAGGCGTTCGGTGGGAATGCCGAGCCCCGAAAGCGACTGCCGGATTTCAGCCTCAAGGTCCGCGAGGCCCGGCATGCTGGGCGCGGTCCGTTGAAGCACCCTGAAACTACTCACTGGAACATGACCATTCTTAGACATATAAACCCTCAATTCTGAGCTTACGGATGCACGGGCGGTGTGGTCAAGTCTAAAACTTGCAACAGCTTGCGCCAACTTCAATTTCGTCTCCGGCTGGTTGTTCAGTCGGCCTTCACCTGAACAAGCAGCCGGAGACGAAGCAAAGCCCCCGCCGAAGGCCGTTTCCGAGGCCGGATTTTCCACCGCCCGCGAAGGTCCGTTTCCCTGTGCGGGAAGGTTGCAACCGGGCCGTTGGCCTGCAAGGATAGAGAGTGATTCCTGCAGGTCAGAATTGCAGTCCGTGCGTGCTCTGGCGACGGTCAATGCGGTGTCGGCCTCGTGTCTGATAGGATGTTGGCCCCGGTCCAGCGACCGAATGGCCTGAACTCAACCGCCCGGGTGCTGCATCCAATCTGCCAGGCGGAATGATCGGCCGATGTCGGCGGCCCGTTCCTGCAAAGGTCCCGGAAAGAAGGGAGGCTTGATCGGTGACTGACCAATTGCACGGTGGCGATTTCCCGATCCTGGGGAAATCCGCCAAAGCCGGCGTGACGTTCAAGGACCCCATCTGCAACATGGACGTGGAGCCTGCGACGGCGGCGGGAAGTTACGAGTACAAGGGACGTCACCTACTATTTCTGCTGCGAGGCTTGCCTCGAAAAATTCCGCGCGGCGCCCGAAGACTACATTGGCGCGGCGAAAGCGGCGCCCAAGCCTGCCGAGGCCGTTCCCGGCGCCGACTACACCTGCCCCATGGACCCGGAAGTCCACCAGTCGAAGCCGGGCGCGTGTCCCAAGTGCGGCATGGCGCTTGAGCCAGCAACCATTGCGCTTCCGCAAACCAAAACGCAATACGTCTGCCCGATGCATCCCGAGGTTGTGCAGGACGAGCCGGGCTCCTGCCCCAAGTGCGGCATGGCGCTCGAGCCGCGCACGGTGACGCTTGAGGAAGAAGCCAATCCCGAATACGCGGACATGAAGCGCCGCTTCGTCATCAGCCTTTTCCTGACCGTTCCCACCATCGCGCTGGCGCTCTCGGAAATGTTTGCCGCACACATGCTCTCAAGCGGCGCGCGCAACTGGATCGAACTCGCGCTGGCCACGCCGGTGGTGCTCTATTGCGGCCTGCCGTTTTTCCAGCGCGGCTGGGCGTCCATTGTGAACCGCAGCCCCAACATGTTCACGCTGATCGGAATCGGCACGGGCACGGCGTTTACGTACAGCGTGGTGGCCACCGTTGCGCCCGCGATTTTCCCTGCGTCATTTCGCGGCGCGGCGGGAAGCGTCGCCGTCTATTTTGACGCGGCGGCCGGCATCACCACCCTGGTGCTGCTGGGCCAGGTGCTCGAGTTGCGCGCCCGCAGCCAGACGTCGAGCGCCATCAAGGCGCTGCTGGGCCTCGCTCCCAAAACGGCCCGGCGGCTCGCGGATGACGGCTCGGAAGAAGACATTCCGCTCGACCGCGTCAGCCACGGCGACCGGCTGCGGGTGCGCCCGGGAGAAAAGGTTCCGGTGGACGGCGAGGTGCTCGACGGCTCGAGCTATGTGGATGAATCGATGATTACCGGCGAGCCCACGCCGGTTGAAAAGACTGCGGGCGGGCGCGTCACCGGCGGAACGGTAAACGGGAAGGGAAGCCTTGTCATTCGCGCCGAGCGCGTGGGCAGTGAGATGCTGCTGGCGCAGATCGTCAAGATGGTGAGCGAGGCGCAGCGCAGCCGCGCGCCCATCCAGCGGCTGGCCGACGTGGTGGCCGGATACTTTGTTCCGGCGGTGGTGGCCGCGGCCATTCTCACCTTCATCGTGTGGTCGATTTTCGGCCCCGCGCCGCGCATGGCCTACGCGCTGGTCAACGCCGTCGCCGTGCTGATCATCGCCTGCCCCTGCGCGCTGGGACTGGCCACGCCCATGTCCATCATGGTGGGCACGGGCCGCGGCGCCACGGCGGGCGTGCTGATCAAAAACGCCGAGAGCCTGGAAGTTCTGGAAAAGGTCAACACCCTGGTGGTGGACAAGACCGGCACGCTGACGGAAGGCAAACCGCGCCTGGTCTCCGTGGAACCGATGGAGGGCTGGAACGAGCACGACCTGCTGCGCATGGCGGCGAGCCTGGAGCGAGCAAGCGAGCATCCGCTGGCCGAGGCGATTGTGGCCGGCGCCCGCGAAAAAGGCGTGGAACTCGTGGACGCGCAGGATTTCGAATCCGTCACCGGCAAAGGCGTCACCGGCAAAGTGGACGGCCGCGCGGTGGGGCTGGGCAACAGCAGCCTTGTTGAAGAACAGGGCGCGGACGCGGGCCGGTTCGGCGAGCGCGCGGAAGCCCTGCGCAAAGACGGCCAGACGGTGATGTTCGTCGTGGTGGACGGCAAGCCGGCCGGATTGCTGGGCGTGACCGACCCCATCAAGGAATCGACGCCGGAAGCCATCCGGCTGCTGCACGAAGAAGGCATCCGCATTGTGATGCTGACCGGCGACAGCCGCACCACCGCTGAAGCCGTGGCAAAGAAACTCGGCATCGACGAGGTGGAAGCGGAAGTTCTGCCGCAGCAGAAGAACGAAGTGGTGAAGCGGCTGCAGAAGGAAGGGCGCATCGTGGCCATGGCGGGCGACGGCATCAACGACGCTCCGGCGCTGGCGCAGGCGCAGGTGGGAATCGCCATGGGCACCGGCACCGACGTGGCCATTGAAAGCGCCGGCATCACGCTGCTGAAAGGCGACCTGCGCGGCATCGCCAAGGCCCGCCGCCTGAGCCGCGGCACCATGCGCAACATCCGCCAGAATTTGTTCTTCGCCTTCGTCTACAATTCGCTGGGCATTCCGCTCGCCGCCGGCGTGCTCTATCCGTTTTTCGGATTGCTGCTCAGCCCCCTGATCGCCAGCGCCGCCATGACCTTCAGCTCGGTGTCGGTGATTTCAAACGCGCTGCGGTTAAGAAGGCTGGCGCTGTAAGCACATTGACACCTCGCCCACGTCATTCTGAGCGCAGCGAAGAACCCCCGCATTTAGTTTTGAATTCGACTACAGAGATCCTTCGCTGCGCTCAGGATGACGTGTTAGGAGTGTCGCTACAACGTCCGCCTACATCGCAAAAACGGCGACGCATCCGCCACGCGAGAAATTCAAGAGAGAATCTACAGGCTACGGGCTCTGACTTTTTGGAGCAGTTTCTTTATAGCCTTGCGGCCCAGACATCTGATCTCTTTGTCGTCCTGATAGAAATTCACGCCAATGAGAAAAACCGCGTACTGTTCGTCTGCCGCCTTTTCAGGATAGTAACGGACAGACCACAAGCCACCTCCACTCAATCCGCGGTAATCATGAATTGGGCTAACCGGGTCTTGACAGGGAAGCGCTCTGAGAAAGTCGAGCCCATCACGCTCCTCCTCTAATTTAAGTTTCTCCACAAATATGCCCCGAACTTCGAAAAGCAGAGTGTTCGTCTCGGTGGGATCCTTTTGGGCAAGTACTCCGGGAGAACCGATGGTCACCCAATCATTGATCGGCCCAACCCCCTCGCGCTCCAACGGAAAGAAGGAGAGGCGCGCAGCTATGGTGCTGTAGTCAACCGGATGAAGCTCCAAGAGAGTGACGTCCGCATTGAACGGCTTGGGATTTTCTCCGATTGTGTCGTCGAGCGAGTACGGGGTCAGGGAATCCTTTTGCAGGCGAGCGGCATGGGGGCGTTCACCGATTGCAGAATAGTAGATGTAGATGGCTGAGGATTCTGACAGTGCCGCCCAGACATGAGTAGCGGTTAACATGAAATACCTTCTATCAAAGGTGACTAAGGAACCCGAGCCGACGGGTCGAACTCCGCCGGGCCGAGGTGGGTCCGGCAAAAGCAGGGCGAGAGAGTGCTTCGAAATATAGTTCGCAGCTTCCGTGTCCGGAATTTTTCCCTTAATCGTCATCGCGTTACTGCACGCGAGTCTACCACAGCCGGTAGCCCGGACCTCCAACCTTGGAATCCACGGTTCTTCGGCACAAACGGGAGCCCGGAGGGCTCCCCTAACAAAAGCAGCGGCCCGCGAAACGATATGCGCAGGCGGGAACACGCAGCCCCCGGAAGGGGCGGAAGAATTTAGCCCATGGCCACCGACTTGGCCGGGGTAAACTCCAGCTATGGGACAGCAATCCCGCGCGCGAAAAGAGAAATGAAGCAGATCCTTCTCCCGCTCTGCGGGCTCAGGATGACGGGCTGGGAGTGGTGCTGGACTGGATGACGTGTTGGGAGGGCCGCTACAGAATCGGCACACATCGCAAAAACCGCGACGTATACGCGACCTTTCCAAATACCCGGCGGTTAAGACATCGCCGCAACAAAGTCCACAAACGTCGCGAGCACCCCGACATACCGGCCACGCGTCGACCCAGACTTCTGATTGCATTCCCCTGCAATGGGATGTACACTCCCGGACATGTCAGGCTCCTTTGGGGAGCCTCTATTCGATAACCGTCACAGGGGAAGATCCTAAAATTTTAGGGGAGGGATTGATATGAAGAACAGGAGTATTGTTCTCGTAGTCGTGGGTGTAGTTTGTTTTCTGGCCGGCTCCATGATTCCTTCGGTGCGATCGGCGCCGCCTGCGGCGTCAGAATCACAGCCGCTGAAATACCACATCGTGAATTGCATGAAGGTGAAGCCCGGCAAATACCAGCAGGCTATGCAGAATGAAAAAGAGTGGAAGCGCATTGGACAAGCCTACATGGCGGAAGGCAAGAAGAGGTCCTGGGCGGTGTATGGCTATCAGTTCCCTGGATCAGAGGACAGGTGCGACTATGTGACTGTGGACTCTTTTGAGAATTGGAGCGACCTCGACAACCCGTATCCGGACTTACCCAATGTGTTCAAGAAAGTGTTTCCGGACAAGAATTTTGACGAGTTCCTGCAACAGACGGAGGACTCTCATGAAATTGCCCACCGGGACGTTATGGTTTTGATCGATCACGCGGAATAGCAGGAAGGGTGCGCGATCCTACAGAGCAGTGGCGAGCCACGGCCAGACTGAAATGCGGCTGACGGTGGCCGCCATCGCTACACCGTCCGCATACATCGCACACGCCGCGACGGATGCGCGGCCCCGAAATAAAGCAGATCCTTCGCGTCGCTCAGGATGACGTCTGGGCGCTGAGGGCTGACGGCTGAAAGCTGAGTGCTGAAAGCTATCGTGTTTACCGCGAGGCCTGGGTGTTGCCGGCCAGCGACTTAACAAACGCGATCATGCGGGGATCGGTCCAGTTGGTGGCGCCGATAATTTTATCGGCCACGCGGCCGTCGCGCCCGATGATGTAGGTTTCGGGAAGCTTATAGGTGCCGTAACTGTTGGCGAGCGCGGCGCTGGGGTCGCGCGCCACGGGATAGCTGAGATGATAGCGCTGGATGAATTGCTTCAGCTGATTCTCGTTTTCATCGACGCTGACGCCGATGACGGTGACGCCGAGCGGTTTCATGTCAGTGGCAAAGTGCTCGAGGCTGGGCGCTTCCTCCACGCAGGGCGGGCACCAGGTGGCCCAGAAGTTGACCAATACCACCTGACCCTTGAACTCGGAGAGCGACAGGTTTCCGGACGGCAGCTGGGCCAGCGTAAACCCGGGGGCCCTTTCGCCCATTTTGACAGGACCCTGGCGCGGACGCACCGCCAGCCACACCATCCCTCCCGCCGCAGCGCCGATCAGAATCCATTTGGCAATCGTGATTCTACGCATCATTCAAACATCTATTATAATCGCATGGTTGGACGACGGCGCATTTTCTGAATCAACCCTGTTGGTTTGAGGTAGCGGCGGCTTTATGCCGCCACTTGGCGAGGTGAACTCGCCGCTACCAATGGCCGCGTGGCGAGGTCAACTCGCCGCTACAGGCTTATCGAATCAACGCCAAACGGAGAGCGAAAAGCCGCACCATGCCAGAGCGTGACGAAGCCGCAGTGTCCGTCATCATTCCCGCCCGCAATGAAGAGCTGAACATTGAGCGCGTGGTGCGGTCCGTGGCGCCCCAGCGGCGCCTGCGGGAGATGATTGTGGTGGACGACGCATCGACCGACCGCACGGCCGAAATCCTGGCAGGGCTTGGCCGTGAGTTTCCGCTGCTGCGCACCCTCCGGCTGGAATCGCTTCCAGAGGGATGGATGGGCAAAAGCCACGCTGCGGCGGCGGGCGCGGAAACGGCCACGGGCGAGTGGCTGCTTTTTACCGACGCCGACACCGAACACCTGCCCGGCAGCCTGGAAGCGATGCTCGGGCGCGCCAGGGAAGAGAAGGCCGATCTGCTTTCGCTCTCGCCCGGCCAGCAGACCGTGACCTGGTGGGAAAAGTCGATCATCCCTTATGTGTTTGTGCAACTGGCGGGAATTTTCCCCTTTGAGGAAGTGTCGGACCCGGCATCGCCGCAGGCCGCGGCCAACGGGCAATATCTGCTGGTGCGTCGAAGCGTTTACAATGAGGCGGGCGGATTTGCGGCGGTGCGGGGCGAAATTCTGGATGACGTGGCGCTGGCCCGGCTGGTGAAGCGGCGCGGAGGAAGGCTGGTTTTTCTGCCGGGCGCGGAATGGGTGCGCACCCGGATGTACAGAACCTTCCGCGACATGTGGCAGGGCTGGAGCAAGAATCTCTATCTGCTCTATGGCCGGAAACTCTGGCCCATCTGCAAGGCGCTGGGCGCGGCGCTCGTTCTGGACGTGCTGTTGCCGCTGGCCTTTGTGGCTTTGGCCCTGCTGATCGCCGTGGCCGAGGTGACAGGCTGGATGTTTCTGGCGGCGCTGCTATGCTTTGGCGGCGCAGTTCTGCGAGAATGGAACTATGAGCGCAGCCTGCTGCGGCTGGGGTTTGATCCGCGGCTTGACGTTTACCAGTTAGCGGGCGCCGGCCTGTTTACGCTGCTGCTGCTGAATTCCGCGCGGGCGTACACGCTCGGTGGCGGCGTGCGGTGGAAGGGCCGGAAGTATCCGGTGTCTTGATTTGTCATGCTGAGCGAAGCGAAGCATCCCCGTATTTGCGTGAAAAATAAATGCGGAGATCCTTCGCTGCGCTCAGGATGACGAAAAGGGGAAGGGACGAGGTCGGGAATGATCTATCTGACGCGGCGGGCTGAATTTTCAGCTTCGCACTACTACCACAATCCGGACTTCAGCGCGGAAGAGAACCAGCGCATCTTCGGCAAGTGCAACAACCCGCACGGCCACGGCCACAACTACACGGTGGAGGTGACGGTGGCGGGCGAGGTGGACCAGACCACCGGCATGGTTCTCGACCTGAAAGACCTGAAGGCCGTGCTGGAAGCGGAAGTGCTGCAGCTGATGGACCATAAATTTCTGAACAAGGAAGTGCCGGTGTTCGCCACAAAGATTCCGACGACGGAAAACATCGCGGTGGAAATCTGGAAGCTGCTGGCGGCGAAACTTCCCAGCGGCCGCCTGCATCGAATCCGCTTGTACGAAACGGACGATCTGTTTGTGGATTATTACGGGGAGTGATGGTTTTACTGACCAAGCGATACCGGTTTTCAGCGTCGCACCGCCTGCACAACGAAGGGCTGAGCGCGGAGGAAAACAGCCGCGTTTTCGGCAAGTGCAACAGCCCCTACGGCCACGGCCACAATTATATTGTGGAGGTGACGGTGCGCGGGCCGGTGGATGCGGCGACGGGAATGGTGATGGACCTGGGGCTGCTGGACCAGGCGGTCGAGCAGGAAGTTCTGAGCCGCTTTGACCATACCTACCTGAACCTGGACGTTTCCAACTTCGAGGGAAAGGTGCCGACCACGGAAAACCTTTGCGTGGAGATTTACAACCTGCTCCGCCCGAAGGTGGACGGCGGGCAGGGAAGCGCGCGGCTGGAGAAAGTCCGCCTGGAAGAGACGAGCTCAAATTCCTTTGAGTATTCGGGAGCGGAAAATCGTGCGGCGGCAACGAGAGAAAAGTGATGAAGACAAAACGTAGAGCAACGGTGGCGGAACCGCAGCAGGCCAGGCACCCGGACCCGCTGGAAGAAGCGGTGCGCACAACTCTGCGCGAGCTGGGCGAAGATCCCGAGCGCGAAGGACTGCTGAAAACCGCCCATCGCGTTGCGGAGTCGATGCGGTTTCTGACCAGCGGCTACCACCAGGACGTGAAGAAAGTGCTGAACGGCGCCGTCTATTCGGTGGCCTATGACGAGATGGTGATTGTGAAGGACATCGAGATTTTCAGCCTGTGCGAGCACCACCTGCTGCCGTTTTTCGGGCGCTGCCACGTGGCCTACATTCCTACGCAGAAGGTGATCGGGCTGAGCAAGATTCCGCGGCTGGTGGATGTTTTCGCGCGCCGGCTGCAGATCCAGGAGCGGCTGACCAACCAGATCGCCGAGACCATCATGGAAACCGTCAAGCCGCAGGGTGTGGGCGTTATCATCGAAGCCAAGCACCTTTGCATGATTATGCGCGGCGTGGAAAAGCAGAATTCCGTGGCCGTGACCTCCGCCATGCTGGGAGCCTTTAGGGACGATGGCCAGACGCGGGCGGAATTTTTAAGGCTGGTGCGGGAGAGAAGCTAGGGAGTAGGAATAGGAATAGGAAGTAGGAAATAGGGAAAGGACGCCTTACGCCCCGCGGTGCTGCGGGGCACTCTCTCTCCACTGTGCAGCGAATAGCGAGTGGCGAGTAGCGAGCAGGAAAGAGCGAGTAGCGAATAGGAGGTTGGGTTTTGTCCCGACTTCCTAATTCCTATTTCCTACTTCCTCCCTCGAACCGCAAGGAGTCGATGAAATCACAGAAGCGAATTATTCATGGCAACACTAAAGAACAGGGTTGCAGTTGTGACGGGCGCGAGCCGGGGGATTGGGCTGGCCATTGCGCAGGGGCTGGTGCGCGCGGGCGCGGAAGTGGTGCTGGTGGCGCGCAACCGGAAGGCGCTGGAATCCGCGAGGAAGAAGCTGGGCGTTAAGGCAAGCGTTGTGGTTGCGGACGTGGGGCGGCCGGAGGATATTGACCGCCTTTTCCGGCAGGTGAAACGGCGGCACGGGCGGCTCGACATCCTGGTGAACTGCGCGGGCATTTTTACTTACAAGCCATTTGCTGAAACCACGCTGGAAGACTGGCAGCGCAACCTTGCCACCAATCTCACTTCGGTTTTTCTGACGGCGCAGGCGGCGCTTCCGTTGTGGGAAGGCAGCCGGCATGCGCACCTGGTGAACATTCTTTCCACTTCAAGCCGGCACGCTTTTGCCAACTGTTCGGCTTATACGGCGGCAAAGTTCGGAGCGCTGGGGCTGACCCGGGTGCTGCGGGAAGAGTTGCAGCCGAAGGGCATCCGGGTGACGGCCATCCTGCCGGGATTGACCGACACCGAGATGCTGGGTGAATTCAATTTTGAGATTGCGCGCGACAGAGTGATGCAGCCGCAGGACGTTGCCGATGCCGTGATGGCGGCGCTGCGGCAGCCGGCGCGCACGGCCGTGAATGAAGTGCTGCTGATGCCTTCGGCGGGAGCCGTGTAGGTTCCTGACGGCACAGAGGCTTCAGGTTGCCAGGTGTGCGGCTCGGGGGGCGAGGGTAACTCGCCGCTACGTTTGGCGTTGTGGCGAGAAAAGCTCGCCGCAGGAGCTCAGGTTTTTTTTGCCAAGATTGAAACAAAGATGCTATGCTATCGAATGAAAATGTGGGAGAAATTGTCGGAAACGAGGATTATCAGCGGATGGCGTTAACCCCGGATTCAAAGTCACAGATTATCGCGAACTTCAAGGTTCATGCTTCGGATACGGGTTCGCCTGAGGTGCAAATTGCAGTCCTGACAGAGCGCATCTCTTACCTGACAGACCACTTTCGCATACACCGGAAAGACCATGCCTCACGACGGGGCTTGCTGACCATGGTCAGCAAACGGAAGCGCCTGCTGGAGTACCTGAAACGGCACAATGCCAATCGGTACAAGCAGGTGATTGATCGGTTGGGAATCCGCAAGTAAAGCGGTTGTGAAGGAAAGCGAGAAGACACTGGGTCGAACTGCCCCTTCAGGAATGAGCGGCCTCCGGCGGGATTGCCACGGGTCGCTTTTTGCATCATGGGGCGTTTGCGCGTGTCGTGGTGGTGAGTTGTTATTTTCAAAGTACCTGCCTCGGTCCGTAGTTCCCACACTCAAATGAGATGGCTACCTGAAGTCCCTGCCGCGAATGGCTGGCAACCGGAAGTGAATCCGGAGTGTTCATAAAGCGCAAAGTGGAGGGGGCAAACGAGCCAGCGAGATTCGGAGGATTAGATCAATGGAGCAAGTCAGCGTTGAACTGGGAGGAAGCACCCTATCAATTGAGGTCGGCAAGGTGGCCAAGCAGGCGAACGGCTCGGCCTTTGTACGTTACGGCGATACGGTTGTGCTGGCGACGGCATGTTCAAGCAACCCGCGGGAAGGAATCGATTTCTTTCCGCTGACGGTGGATTATCGCGAGTATACCTATGCGGCCGGGAAGATTCCCGGCGGTTTTTTCAAGCGCGAAGGGCGCCCCACGGAAAAAGAAATTTTGACCAGCCGGCTGATTGACCGTCCGGTGCGGCCCCTGTTTGCAGCCGGGTACAATGATGAGACGCAGGTGATCGCCATGGCTCTTTCGGCCGACACCGACAACAACCCCGACGTGATCGGGCTGGTGGCGGGCGCGGCGGCGCTTTATCTTTCAGACATTCCGTTCCCGACGCCGCTGGCGGCGGTGCGGGTGGGCCTGGTGGACGGCCACCTGGTCACCAATCCCACTTATTCGGAAGTGAAGGAAAGTCTTCTGAACATGGTGGTGGCCGGCAGTGAAGACGCCATCGCGATGGTGGAAGCCGGCGCAACCGAGGTGTCTGAAGAAACCGTGAGCGACGCCATCCAGTACGCGCACGGCGAAATCAGAAAGATTATCGCGATTGAAAAAGAACTGTTCCAGAAACTGGGGATCAAGAAGCGGCAGGCCTCGGCCCCCGTACTGGATGAAGCTATTGAGAACGAGGTGCGGCAGAAAGTGGAGGACAACCTCCGCGAGGCCATGGACACCTCAAAGTATCCCAAGCTGGAAAGCCAGAAGAAGATTTCCGCGCTGAAGGAAGCGCTGATTACGAGTTATCCCGAGGCCGACGAGGAAACGCGCCGCAAAGCGGCCGGAGCCTTCGGACGGCTGGAGGAGCGCATCTTCCGCGAGGACACCCTGCAGAAGCGCCAGCGTCCTGACCGGCGGGCCTTTGACCAGGTCCGTCCCATCAGTTGTGAAGTAGGCCTGTTGCCCCGCACCCACGGCTCGGCGCTGTTCACGCGCGGCGAGACGCAGGCCCTGGTGACGGCCACCCTGGGCACCGCCGAAGACCAGCAGCGGCTGGATGTGCTGGAAGGCGAATCGCACAAGCGCTTCATGCTGCACTACAACTTTCCTCCCTTCAGCGTGGGCGAAACGAAATTTCTGCGCGGCCCGGGCCGGCGGGAAATCGGGCACGGCGCGCTGGCCGAGCGGGCGCTGTTCAAAGTTGTTCCCGGTGAAGATGTCTTCCCTTACACGGTGCGCGTGGTTTCCGACATCCTGGAGTCCAACGGGTCGTCGTCGATGGCAAGCGTCTGCGGAGGCTGCCTGGCCCTGATGGACGCCGGAGTTCCCATCAAATCGCCCGTGGCCGGTATCGCCATGGGACTGGTGATGGAAGGCGACCAGTACGCCATCCTCACCGACATTGCCGGAGCCGAGGATCACTTTGGCGACATGGACTTCAAGGTGGCAGGCACCAAAGACGGCATCACGGCGCTGCAGATGGACATCAAGGTCAGCGGCATCACGCCGCAGATCATGGCGGAAGCCCTGGCCCAGGCCAAGGTTGCCCGGCTGCACATTCTGGACAGGATGCTGGCGTCGATCTCGGAGCCCCGCACCAAGATTTCAGCCTACGCTCCCCACATTTACACTATCCACATCAATCCGGCCAAGATCGGCGAGCTGATCGGACCCGGCGGCAAAGTGATCCGCGGCATCGTGGAGCAGACCGGCGCCAAGATCGACGTGGAAAACGACGGGCGTGTGAACGTGGCGGCGGTGGACGAAGAATCGGCCAACAAGGCGCTGAAGATCATCAAGGACATGATGGCGGAAGCGGAGCTGAACAAGACCTACCTTGGCAAAGTCGTCCGCCTGGCCGACTTTGGGGCCTTTGTCGAAATCTTCCCCGGTACCGACGGCCTGCTGCACATCAGCGAGGTTGCCGAACATCGCATTCGCGATATTCGCGACGAGCTGAAGGAGGGCGACCAGTTGCTGGTGAAGGTGATTTCGATTGACGGCAACAAGGTCCGCCTTTCCCGCAAGGCTGTCCTGCGCGACCAGCGGCAGAAGGCGGAGAAAGAAAACTAACAGCACAGGCGCCGGAACAGTTTCCCTCGGGAGACCACCGTCGTTTCAATTCAATCTCTAACGGCTGCCGGCGAGAAGATGAATGCTTCGCGCCGGCAGTTTTTTTTGTGCGGCTGACGGTTGTCGGCGTGGCTTCAAGTTAAAGGCTTACGCCTCAGAAACGCGGCCGCCGACGAGAACATTGGATGTGTCGTGCGCGTATTACTGTTTGTGGGGTTTTCTCCGTGTTCATTGCGGCCGGGAAAACCCCATCACAGAGGGCACAGAGCCTTCGCGGCCTCTGTGTTCAATCTTTGAAGACACAGAGGACCGAGAGATAGCGCGCGCGGGGCGTAGTGGCCGGGTAGTGACTGATATCTTGCCGGCCCCGGATCGGGCTCCGGCGGCAGGTGGCGGCTCAGTTCGATTTGTGGCACGGGCGTCTTTGCCCGTGCTGCGGTGAGAAGACACGGCCAGGATGGCCGTGCCACAAAACAGGAACCCAACGGAGCCGCCGGCCGCCGCCAGGCCATCTTGACACCCCTGGGCAAGTTCTGTAGCATAGGGCTGAGCGGTTTTAAGGAGCCGGACATCATGGACATCACCATCGATTCCCGCAAGGACCTGACGATTTTGCGGTTGCAGGGAAGGTTCATCGCAGGCCGGGACGGCCCGCTCTGTCGCCAGAAGGTTCAGGAACTGGTTGATTCCGGAACGCGGAAGCTGCTGTTTGATTTTTCCGGCGTTCCGTACATCGACTCAACGGGGTTGGGATTCCTGGCCGGCTGCCGCGCCACGGCGCAGAAGGCAGGGGCGCGGCTGGTGCTGGCGTCGCTCGGCGAGCGCGTCAGGCGCGTGCTGGATGAACTGAAACTCTCCGAGCATTTCGTGATTGCAGAAGACGAAGACCGCGGCATCGCCCGGCTCGATGAGACGGCCGACGCCTGACCGGCATCCGAGGCCGAAAACACTTCCGGGCGTTTCCCCTTCGCATCCCTCAGGAAGGCCTTCTGTCCCGCTGATTTCCCCACTCATCTTTTTCCTGAATTGACCGATTTCTATATACTGCGAGGAAATGGGTCTGAAATGCCTGTGACCACATGAAAATCAAGAAATAGGGAGCGGAGGGTGTCTGGACTTGCCCATGCCGGTAGAGCAGAAAAGACGAACAGATAGTGTGCTGGCGCCCGTTCGCATTCGGGTGATTGGGAATGACGTTTCCGGCGTATCGTTCAGTGAAGTGACCGTTACCGTCAGCTTCAATACGGGCGGGGCACGCATCAGCCTGACCCACTCCCTTCTGCCGGACGACATCATCCTCATCAGGAACCTGGCGAACGACATTGAGGAGGAGTTCCGCGTAGTGGGCGCCTTCCAGAAGGTTTTCGGCGACCGCCGGGAGTGGGGTGTTGAAGCGCTGAATCCCGAGAGCGGTATCTGGGGGATCGACTTTACCCCGCCGGCGGAAGGCCTTCAGCCCAAGGTGCTGATTGAATGCGCCGCCTGCAAGAACGCCATTCAGAGTCCGCTTTCCTCCATCGAATATGACGTCCTGCTGGCAACCGGGCTGATTTCACGCCACTGCGACCGCTGCAATGAAACCACGCGCTGGAAACCCAGCGACCAGGCCGTTACTCCTGAAATGATGCGGGAGAGTGCCCGGACGGAGCCTCCCTCCACGGAGCGCCGCAAATCGCGGCGGCTGAACCTTTCGATGCGGCTCAGGGTCCGCAACATCTGGGGAGTGTCGGAAATTGCGCAGACGCGCAACGTCTCCAAAGGGGGCCTCTGCTTTCTGAGCACCAGTATCTTTAACGTGGATGACGACCTCCTTATCACGCTGCCTTTTGCCGACAACCAGACCCCCGTCGAGACCCCTTCCAGAGTGGTCTGGACGCGGGTGGAGGCCTCCGGGCGCTTTTATGGCGTTTGCTACGTCAAGAAATAGGCCGCCACTGCTGTTCCCCTCCTCCTGAATTAACCTTCCGGGCATTGGAAACAACGGCGATGGATTTCTCCCGGCAGGTCCTCACATGCCCCTGCAGGTTCGGCGGCGGCACCCTGAAATCTCCAGCCCACCAACCCAGCGCGCTTTCAGAGGTCTTTTTCCGGACCTGTGCCCTATAATGCTGGAGCACGCAAAGCAGCCCGAAAAGCCGGACGGCTGCTGACCGTGACGCCGGCAGCCGGACCTGGGGTGGGGGAACATAGAATGAGAAAGATACGCCTGAGACAATTTGCCGCAACAGGATGGTGCACTGTGCTGTTGCTGTGCCTGGGTGGGCATCCTGGCTTCGCGCAAGTGAACTCGCGCCTCCTGCTGGTGAGCGGTTCGGCGGTTCCCGGCCATCCCGGGTTCACCTTCGGCCTGTTTCACGACCTGGCCATGAGCGGGAACCAGCAGATTGTTTTTCGTTCAACGCTCGAAAGTCCCCGCAGCAGTCTGCGGGCCGTGGTGCAGTCGCAGGGCGTTTCGTTCACAGTGGTGGCCTTTGAAGGGCTGGTTTCTCCTGCTTCGCGCGAACCGTATGAATCTTTCGGCGCTCCCAGCATCAATGACGCCGGGGCCGTGGCTTTCAGGGCAACGCTGAAGGGTGGCGGGCGAGGCGAGCCCAAAGAGGCCATCGTCCGGGTGAAAGGCACAAGCGCAGACCTGGTGGCCGATAAGGCGGCGGCGGAAGCAGCTTCGGACAGATCTTCAAGACATTTTCGGCCCCAGTGATCGGATCAGGAGGAGTCGTGCTGTTTGCGGCGCGCACGACCGGCTCAAACCCGCACTCGGGCCTGTACCTCTGGTCAGCGGGAGGAATTCGCGAGGTGGAACTACCCAAAGATTTCCGGCTGGGACCCGACGATCTTCTCGATCCCCTGTTTGCCAGCCGGGATGAAGCGGTTTTCGTCCGGCGAGGCGTGGACATGGCGGCGGCGCGGGAGCAGTTTTTCAGGGCGGTTGCGACGAGGAATTTCCAGCAGCTGGATCCGGCTCCCAAACCTGCTGACACGTTCCGGGTGCTTCCAGCGAGGCCGGGCCAGAAATCTACCCAGATGTTGCTGGTGCTTCTGCAGGGGAACCACGCGGAAACAGCGGAACTCTCGGGTGACCCTGCCCATCCCGTGATGGCGCAGGACACTCCCGGCGCGGGCGGCGCCGCCGAATTTGCGGCCATCCAGGGGCAGGCGGCGGGCCGCAGCAGCGGCAGCATCATCTTTGCCGGAGTTCCCTCGGGCCAGAGAGATGGTTTCGGCCTCTTCTGTTTCTGCGGGGGCCAGGTGAAACGCCTGACCACTCCCACGGATTTCGGTCTTCTCCTCAACCGCCTGGACGGCACACCTGTCAGTTCCTTTGCGGGCGACAGCCAGGGAACGGTGGCGCTGGTGGCTCCGGTCGGAAACCAGCCGGGCGCCAACGCCATCTTCGTCATCGATACCCCGTGACAACAGCGCCCGGTTGGGCCGGCTTTTTGTTGAGTGTGGCATGGGCGTCTCGCCCATGAACACAGCCGGGACGGCCGTGCGACATTTACACCGCCAGCTTCCAGGGCGTGCGGTGCTTAACGCTTGACGTTTAACGCGTGGCGTTATATGCTGGCATTGTGATTAAATCGTTCCGCTCGAAGCAGACGAACCGCCTTTTTAATCGCGAGAGAGTGCGGGGGTTTCAGTCCATTGAGCGGGCGGCATTGAAAAAGCTCGTGATGTTGGATGCGGCCACGGAATTGCGGGACCTGGCAGCGCCGCCGGGCAACCGGCTTGAGTCGTTGCACGGGGACCGTGAGGGGGAGCACAGCATCCGAATCAATGACCAGTGGCGTGTCTGTTTTGTCTGGCGGGAAGGCGGCGCCTACGGCGTTGAAATCACGGACTACCATTAGAGAGGAACAGAAATATGGCTGCAAAATTGAAGCCGGTTCATCCCGGAGAGGTTCTCCGCGAAGAGTTCATGGAGCCGCTCGGCCTGAGCATGAACAGGCTGGCGCTTGATCTTCACGTGCCGGTGACGCGAATTTCTGAAATTGTGCATGAGCGCCGGGCCGTCACTGCCGACACGGCGCTGCGTCTGGGTAGATTCTTCGGAACCTCCCCGGAATTTTGGCTCAACCTTCAGGCCCGTCACGATCTGGAGATTGCCCGTGATAAGAAACAGGCCAAAGTCGAGCGCGAAGTACGGCCGATCAAATCCGCGGTGGCCTGATACACTCTAAGGCCGGCCTTTCGCATCCTGCCGGACTGCCCGGCGTTGATTCACTGCTGGTGCGGCCGCCAGCAGCTTCCCGATCTCAGGGAAATCTAACCTGCCCTTGTTACCATTGCCACCCTGTCACAACAAGAGAGTGCGCCAACTTTTACACCGCCAGCTTCCAGGGCGCGCGGTAATTGCGCGTCACATATTGTTGCGCCTTGCCGCCGCCGGAAACCAGCTTCTGGTTTTTTACGTCCCACTCAATCCGTTCCCTGCTGCGGAAAGCGACGTTGCCCAGCAGGCAGGCGCTGGTGGAGCGATGCCCGATTTCGATGTCGGAAATCGGCCGCTGGCGCGACTTCATGCAGTCGAGGAAATTGCGCACGTGGTCGGAATGTGAATTGTTCACGGACCTCATCTGCATGGAAGCGGTTCTGGCAGCTTCTTCCTTTCCGCGACCGCGCGTTTCCGGAAACACTTCGAAGCCGCCGCGGTCGACAAACAGCGTCCCGTCGGTGCCGTGGAATTCGATTCCATAGCCTTTGTGGTACATGGAATTGGCGTTGTCCCAGCGGTTTTCGTAGACACAGACAAAGTCGGGATTGCGGTATTCGTAGGTCACCTGAAGCGTGTCGGGCGCTTCGGCGTTGTCCTGGATGTAATATTTCCCGCCCAGGCTGGCGATGACCGAAGGCGCTTCCACCTGCATGGCCCACTGGACGATGTCGATGAGATGGACTCCCCAGTCAGTCATGTAGCCGCCTGCGTAGTCCCAGAAATAACGGAAGGTTGACCATCGCGGAGCGACGTTGGGGTCGGGGCCAAAGCGGTTCCAGTTGAAGGGAACTTCGGGCGCCGGGCCCAGCCAGGCGTTCCAGTCGAGATCGGAGGGCGGATTGGAATCCGGGGGATTGCCGATGCCTTGCGGATACTCATTGGCGTAGTTCCAGGTGCGGACGAAGCTGACCTTGCCGATGAATCCTTCCTGCACCAGCTTGACGGCTTTCTGGAAGTGGATGCCGGAGCGCTGCTGGGTTCCCACCTGCGCCACGCGATTGTATTTGCGGGCGGCCTCCACCATCAGGATGCCTTCGTCGACGGTGTGGCAGATGGGCTTCTCCACATAAACGTCCTTGCCGGCTTTGCAGGCCTCCACCATCACCAGCGGATGCCAGTGGTCGGGCGTGCCCACGATGACGGCGTCAATGTCTTTGCGGTCGAGCACCTGGCGGAAGTCGGTATAGGTTTGCGCCTTGCCGCCGGCGTCCTTCAGGCCGAGATCCAGGTTGGGCTTGTAAACGTCGCAGACGGCGACGATTTCAGCATCGGGCTGCCTGACGAATTCTCTGAGGTCGCCGCGTCCCTGCCGCCCCGTGCCGACCACGCCCACGCGCACTCTGTCGCTGGGGGCCGACTGCGCCGCTTTGCCCAGGGCAGGGAAACCGATTCCCGCCGCGGCCGTTCCGATGGCGGACCTTTTCATAAACTCTCGTCGGTCAAATTGTTGGGCCATGATTTGTCAATCCTCCATTGCTGGGGTAAGCGTAACGGCAAGTTGATCCCGCCGCTTGATGGTGTGAAGCCGCCGCCATATCGAGCAGCAATTCTTATCACATTGTGGCCCGGAGCGAAAGGGATGTTGTTGCAGAGGGCGCGCGGAGGCCCGGCGGGGGCGTGTCCGTTGCACAAGGGTAAAAACTTGATTTCGCATGGGCCCCGGTATAACGTGAATTTCTGCGTTATGCGTTTTCTTTGGCGGCGGGACCGGCGGTGTGCGGTGCCGTGCCTGCCCTCTGATGCGGTTTCACCTTGAAATGGCGCAGAATGTCGGGGCCTTTGGATTGAATCAAACGAAAACGGAGACATTCCAATGTACGATCCGCAAACCATTCAGACGATCGCGATTCTGGCTTCACTGGCGTTTTCCGCGGCCTTTATCCTGGGGTTGCTTTACGGGTTGTACCTGCTGTCCAGGATCCGCAAGCAGGCTGTAGGCATCAACCAGCGCCTGGACGAACTGCTGGCCAGAACCTCCCTGGGGCGGGGCAGCGCAGGCGAGACCGGCATGTCTCTCTAGGCAGTCCTGCGCCCACCGCGTCCTGACTCTGTTTACGGGTTTCCGGTCCCAGCTTCTGGCTGCGGTGCTTATTGTTTGCCCAGTTTGCCGGCAAGTGTGAGGATGAGCTTGCGATTCGGAGCGGTCATGCTTTCAAAGAACTTGATCAGCTTGCGGACCGACTTTGAATGACTTGCCTGCGGCGGGACACGCGGCGCCGAGGGATGCCCGGACCCTTTAAAAAGCAACTGGTAAGGTTCAACTTCCAGCGCCTTCGCGAATTTCTCCAGAGTCGACAGAGACGGAGCCGTATAGCCGCCTTCAACGCGCGAGATATACGACCGAAGCAACCCGGACCGTTTTTCAATGTCGCCCTGCGAGAGTCCTTTGGCCTCCCGCAAAGCTCGAATACGTTTTCCAATGTCCATATATTTATAAAATCAGAAATGCCGTTTGTTGTCAATGATTGTTGAAGTATTCTATGTTTAAAACTATATAATAGTGTGTCACAAACAGTTACTAGGCTTGAATCGTGCAATTTCAGGGCTTGGCAGGCTGCCTCTCCCGGGCCGGGCTGCGAGAGGAAGCCTGGGCGGCGTAAGAGCCCGTAAGCTCAAGAAATACAAGGGTCAGCAGAGCCCCGCCCGCTTCCGTCAGGATGGGAAGGAGAACGGACAGGTCGGCCCTTTCCGACAGCTGGCGATCGTTGGCATCCGTCAGGGCAAAGATTTTCTGATGGCCTTCCTGCCGCAACTCACCCGCTGAGCGGTGGACCTGCGCTTTCAGCCCGCATCGCGACGAGGAAAGATAAAGAATACCCGCGCCCGGCTGCAGGACCTGGCGGCGGGACTGCTGAAATTCCAGCACCTCAAAGCCACGGGCCCGGAGACCACCCGGCTGATTCAGACGGCCGGCCCCCTGCAGCGCGACGGGATAAAAAGCTCCGCCGCCGGCGACATAAAGCTCCGGCAGAGAGGCCATCTCTTTTGCCAGGGCGCGGGCTGCGTCGGCAATCTGGCTGAGGACCCACTCAACGTGGCGGGGCAGTTTATCGAGCTCTTCTTCCTGGGAGTCCGGCATCTGGCCGGGCGACTTCAGCACCCGGGCGGCAGCCACGGCCAGAAAGCGCAACGCCGCGTGCCGGCAGAAGATGGACCGGGGCCCATCAGCGGGAGATTCTCCCGAATAGTCGTTGACGGTGGCGTCCGAAAGCTCGGCGAGTTCCCCTGCCGGGTCTGGCGTCATGGCCCAGACAATCGCCCCGCGGCTGCGGGCTTTCGCGGCCGCCGCAAGGGTCTCTTCCGAGACCTCGGGGCCGGCGACCAGGACTACCAGCGAGCGGCGGGCAAGCGTCCGGCTGGTGTAAGCGTTGAAGACCCCCGGCCGCTCGACGACGACCGGCATTTCCAGGAGCGACCCAAACGCCCAGGCTCCGCTTAATGCGGCAGGGTAGGAGTTGCCGTCGCCCAGCATATAGACGGGCCTTTCGCCCCAGTTGATGCGGCGGATGAGCGCATCGTAGAGCGGGCGTCCTTCTTCGTACATCTGGCGCAAGACATCGGGTATTTCCAGAAGTTCTTTTCTGATATTCACGTTTACCTCAGCAGAGACCCGGGCGATCGGTCGGTTTGTGACGTCGTGGGGCGACAGGCTTCCGCCCTTCGCCCGGCCACCCTGATCGCCTGTGGATGGTGCCAGCCCAACCCAATTTCAATTATAATGGGACGGAGAGCAAACAGGTGACCTCGTATTGAGGGAGAGTGTGCAGGGTCTTTTTTTGATTCTTCCCTGCGTTTGCTGAATTCCCCTGGGATGCCGATGGCGGGATGTGCGGCGAGTTGTTGTACACCCGTAAGAACTTTCGATTTTCGCGTAAGAGATTTTGACGGCCGCGCGCAGATGCGGCGAGTACGGGCTGCAAGCGAAATTCATGTAACGCCTGGGCGTGCTGGAGCGTCAAAATTTGAATGGAGCGAGGCTTGGGAAAAGTGCGTACTTCCACATTTAAACTTATGGGGTTGCTCATGGCCTTGTCCATGGTCGCCCTGCTCTTCGCCGGTTGTTCTGATAAGAAGGCTGCCAGCGCCCCCCAAATGTCGCTGAGGGACATGCAGGTGCCGGTTGAAGTGGCGAAAGCGACCCAGCGGAACATGCCGGTCCAGGTGACCGCCATCGGGAACGTCCAGGCGTATTCCACCGTTACGGTGAAGTCCCTGGTGGATGGAGAGATACAGAAGGCCTATTTTACCGAAGGTCAGGACGTGAAGAAGGGCGACATGCTGTTCAGCATTGATCCCCGGCCGTACCAGGCGGCCTTGCACCAGTCTGAAGCCAACCTGGCCCGCGACCAGGCGCAGGCGCAGTACGCCAGGACCGAGGCCAAACGCTACACCGAGCTGCAGAAGGAGGGGATTGTTTCCCAGATCCAGTATGAGCAGTTCACCTCCAACTCCCAGGCCCTGGACGCCAGTGTTCGCTCCGATCAGGCCGCCGTGGAGAATGCCAGAATCAAGCTGAGCTACTGCTCCATTGATTCTCCCATCAATGGCCGCACCGGAAGCCTGCTGGTCCACCCCGGCAACCTGGTCAAAACCAACGACACCAGCCTGGTGGTCATCAACCAGGTGACGCCCATTTACGTTGACTTCTCAATCCCGGAGCGGTATCTGGCCCAGGTCAAGCAGCACCGGGCGCAGGGAAGGCTTCAGGTGCAGGCCTTTCCTGTCGGCGACAAGTCCGACTCGTCGGTCGGGACGCTGAGTTTCATCAATAACACCGTGGACTCCAATACCGGAACGATTGAACTGAAGGGGATGTTTGCAAATCGCGACCGCCGCCTGTGGCCGGGCCAGTTTGTCAGCGTGGTGCTCGATCTTACGGTAAACCGGAACGCCACGGTGGTGCCGTCACAGGCCGTGCAGACGGGCCAGAGCGGGCAATACGTTTACGTGGTCAAGGCCGACCACACGGCTGACTATCGCCCGGTGACGGTGGGCGCTACGCTCAGTGGATTTACGATTGTGGACAAGGGACTCAATCCCGGAGATACGGTGGTGACCAACGGGCAACTGCGGCTTTTCCCGGGCGCCAAGGTTTCGTTCAAGAGCGAAGCTGCCGCAAAGCAGGAAAGCAACTCATGAATCTTTCTGAACTCTTCATCCGTCGTCCGGTAATGACGACCCTGGTGATGCTCGGCATCCTGTTGTTCGGCATCATGGCCTATCGCTTTCTGGCGGTCAGCGACCTGCCCAGCGTTGATTATCCCACCATCACGGTCAGCGCCGGCCTGCCCGGGGCCAGCCCTGAAACCATGGCCTCGTCCGTGGCGACGCCTCTGGAGCGGCAGTTCTCCACCATCGCCGGCCTCGATTCGATGTCGTCCACCAACACCCAGGGCAGCACTCAGATCAGCCTGCAATTTGACATGAGCCGGAACATCGACGCGGCCGCGCAGGACGTTCAGTCCATGATCACGCAGGCTGAGGGCCAGCTTCCTCCCAACATGCCGTCGCCGCCGACGTTCCGCAAGGTGAACCCCGCCGACCAGCCGATCATCTACATGTCGGTGTGGTCCGACACTCTTCCCCTGTATACGACCAGTGAATACGCGGACACCATGATGGCGCAGCGCATTTCGATGATCAGCGGCGTGGCGCAAGTCCGTGTATTCGGCGAGCAGAAGTACGCGGTGCGCGTGCAGTTTGACCCCAAAGCCCTGGCCGCCCGCAAGATTGGCATTGACGAAGCCACCCAGGCCATCCGGAATGCCAACGTCAACCTGCCGACGGGTACTCTCTACGGGGCCCATAAGTCATTTGTGGTACAGGCGGAAGGGCAGTTGAATGACGCCGCCGCGTACCGGCCGGTGATCATTGCCTATCGCAATGGCGCTCCGGTGCGTCTGGATGAGGTTGCCAACGTTATGAACGGCAGCCAGAGCGACAAGGTGGCGATGTGGTTTGGCGCGCATCGGGCCATGGTTCTGGCCATCCAGCGCCAGCCGGGAACGAATACAGTTGAGGTGGTGGACAACATCCGGAAACTGCTGCCCAGCTTCCGTTCGGAATTTCCAGCGTCCATTAATTTCCAGATTCAGTATGACCGCTCCGAGACCATCCGGGATTCCATCAATGACGTCAAGTTCACGCTCTACCTGACGCTGTGCCTGGTGATCCTGGTCATCTTTATCTTCCTGCGCAACGTGTCCGCCACCATCATCCCCAGCCTGGCGCTGCCCATGTCGATTATCGGCACATTTGGAGTGATGTATCTGGCGGGCTATACGGTGGACAACTTATCGCTGATGGCCCTGGTGCTCGCCGTGGGCTTTGTGGTGGATGATGCCATCGTGATGCTGGAGAACATTGTCCGGCACATGGAACTGGGCGAAGGCGTGATGGAAGCCGCCTTGAACGGGTCAAAGGAAATCAGCTTCACCATCCTTTCCATGACCCTGTCTTTGACCGCCGTGTTCATTCCCGTGCTCTTCATGGGCGGGATTATGGGGCGGTTGCTGCACGAGTTTGCGGTCACCATCATGGCCGCGGTCCTGGTTTCCGGCCTGGTGTCTTTGACCTTGACCCCCATGCTTTGCAGCCGCTTCCTTCGGCATCCGCGGGAGCAAAAACACGGCCAGTTGTTTGAACGTTCCGAGCGCTATTTTAATTATATGCTGCAGGGCTATGACTGGAGCCTGCGGAAGGTCCTGAGGCACCGGCTAACCGTTCTGATCGCTTCCATCCTGATCCTGGTCCTGACCGGATATCTCTTCATTCAGATTCCCAAAGGGTTCCTGCCCAGCGAAGACAGCGGAGCCATTTTTGCTTTCAGCATGGCGGCCCAGGGCACTTCATTCGAACAGATGAAGAAGTATCAGCAGGAGGTTTCCGCCATCGTTCGAGCGAACCCGAATGTGGCCACGGTGTTTGCGCTGGCCGGGGCGGGCGGACCTTCCGGCGGGGGCAATTCCGGAATTTTCTTCTCCCACTTAAAAAACCGCCCTTCTGCGACCATGGAATTCAAGGCGGGGCTTGAGAACTTCTTCCATATTTCTCACAAACCCTTTGGACCTGAATACCGGCTGGCCAGCACTGATGAGGTGATTCAGCAATTGCGTCCCAGGCTGGCCACCATTCCGGGCCTTTTTGTCTTTATGCAGAATCCGCCTCCCATCCAGCTGAGCGCGCACCTCACCAAGAGCCAGTACCAGTACACGCTGGAGGGCCCGGACACCAAGGAGCTTTACGGGGTTTCCGGCAAGATTGAAGCCCAGATGCGCAAGCTTCCCGGCTTCCAGGATGTGACCTCCGACCTGCAGATTGCCAACCCGCAGGTGAACCTTCACATTGACCGTGACAAGGCCCAGGCGCTGGGCGTGACCCCTTACCAGATTGAGGATGCGCTGGCAACGGCCTATGGCGAGGGCAGGATTTCAACCATCTACGCGCCGAACAATGAGTATTGGGTGATTTCGGAGCTGGAGCCGCAATATCAGGCGAACCCGGATGACCTGTCGCTGCTTTACATTCGTTCCTCCGGCGGACAGTTGGTTCCCCTCAGCACGGTCACCTCCATTTCGGAAGGCCTGGGCCCGCTCTCCGTCAACCACTTCGGCCAGTTGCCTTCGGTGACCATCTCCTTCAACCTGGCGCCCGGCGTGGCCCTGGGCGATGCCGTGAATGAGGTCAACCAGATTGCCATCAACCTGCCCGCCGACATCAGCGCGAATTTTGAAGGGACTGCCCAGCAGTTCCAATCGTCATTGGTGGGCCTGGGCATCCTGCTGCTGGCCACGGTGCTGGTGATTTACCTGGTGCTGGGCGTTCTGTATGAAAGTTTCATCCATCCCATCACCATCCTTTCCGGCCTGCCTTCGGCCGCCCTGGGCGCCCTGGTCACCCTGATGGCCTTCCACATGGAGCTGGACCTTTATGGGTTTGTCGGCATCATCATGCTGATCGGCATCGTCAAAAAGAACGCCATCATGATGATCGACTTCGCCCTGGATGCCCAGCGAACTTCCGGTTACTCGCCGGCGGAAGCGATTTACCACGGCGCCACCGTCCGTTTTCGTCCCATCATGATGACCACCGGCGCCGCCTTTATGGGCATCATGCCCATCGCCCTGGGGCTGGGCGCCGGCTCTGAGTCGCGGCGGCCTCTGGGTCTGGCTGTGGTGGGCGGCCTGGTCTTTTCGCAAATCATTACGCTTTACATCACACCGGTTTATTACACGTACCTGGATCAGTTCCAGCACTGGCTGGGCAGGCATTTCCATCGCCGGCCGGCGGAGCCTGAAATGGAAGCTCCAGCCCCGATTTCGGAATCGGTTCTGGCGGAGACCCGTGAGGGCTCCGGGCAGCGTTAAATTGGTTCAGAAGAAATTTCGGCGTATTTCAGAAATAAGTAGTTAGAAAATATCCAAGTGATATAATACTGCCTTCTTCACACCATCAGACCGCTTGAGGTCAAGTCTTCGTTATGGCTTTTAGAACCTGCGTTAAGAAGCTGGCTGAAGTTCAAACCCCAGGAAGGAGCCCACTATGAGACGGAAAGATGACCGGCAACGAAAGCCTGGCTCAGAGAAGCCTGAGTTGACCCGCCGGGATTTCCTGAAGGGAGCAGGCGTCACGGTATCCGGCGGGCTGCTGGTTGGCAGCACCGTCGCCAGCGCCGCCCCTCCGGGCCCGGAGGCTGGATTTGTAGGGCCAGGAGCGGTTCCTGTGACCCTTCGCATCAACGGCAAGGCTCAAAAGCTGAACCTCGAACCTCGAGTGACGCTGCTGGATGTCTTGCGCGACCATCTGGATATCACCGGTGCCAAGAAGGTGTGTGACCGCGCCACCTGCGGAGCCTGCACGGTGATGATTGACCGTAAGCCCGTTTATTCCTGCACCGTGCTGGCGATCGAAGCCGAAGGGCACAACATTACAACAATCGAGGGGCTCGCCAAAGACGGCAAGCTCACGCCGGTGATGGAAGCTTTCGTTGAGCACGATGCACAGCAATGCGGATTCTGCACGCCGGGCTTTGTGATGGCCTGCACCGCCTATCTGGAACGGGACCACAATCCGACGGCGGAAGAGATTGACAAGAACCTGGGCGGAAACATCTGCCGTTGCGGAACATACTGGGGAATCCGGCACGCGGTTCTTCAAGCTGCCGGTGTGAAGGGAGGCGCCAATGGCAACATGTAAATATGACTGGCCGGACGCGAACCGTCGCGACCTGATTGGTAAACGAATCGATCGGATTGACGGTCCGGCGAAGTCCAGCGGCCGGGCCAAATACACTTACGACCAGAACCCCTCCGGAAGGCTGATCGCCAAGCTCTGCACCTGCCCGTATGCTCACGCCAAAATTACTTCGATCGATGTTTCCGCCGCGAAGAATCTTCCGGGTGTGAAAGCGGTGCTTGTTGTTCACCCGGCCGGAGACGAAATCCAGTGGGCCGGGGACGAAGTTGCCGTGGTTGCGGCCGTCAACGAAGAGATTGCAGAAGACGCCGTTCGCCTGATCAAGGTTGAATATGAGCAGCTCCCGCACCTGGTGCGCGACGAAGACCTGAAAAAGGCCGAGGCCGCGGCCCGGACCAAGGAAGCTGGTGAGCAGACGACGGGTGATCCCGCCAAAGCTTTCCAGGACCCGGACACCGTGGTTTCCGAAGGCTTTTACGGCCTGCCGGTGATTACCCATTGCTGCCTGGAGTCGCACGGAAACGAGGTGATGTGGCCGGACCCGAAATCCATCAAAATCTGGTCATCCACGCAGAACGTTTCGGGCGGGCCCGGCCAGCTGGGCCAGGGTTTGCGCCTGAAGAAGGTGGAAGTTGACGACAACAACATCGAAACCATCTGCCAGTACATCGGTGGTGGTTTTGGAAGCAAATTTTCTCCCGACCGGTGGGGAATTGAAGCCGCGCAACTTTCCCAGATGGCGGGCGGCGCTCCTGTCCGGCTGATGCTGGATCGCGACACCGAGCTGGAAATGGCCGGATGTCGTCCCTCTGCCTACGCAAAAGTTCGTGTCGCCGCCAAAAAGGACGGCACCCTGACGGCGTGGGACTCAGACTCCTGGGGGACCGGCGGGGTTGGCCCGGCGGGACATCCTCCGCTGCCTTACGTGATTGAGCCGCCCAACCGCCACTGGAAGCATACGGCCGTTCTGGCCAACATCGGCGGCGCGCGCGCCTGGCGGGCCCCGAACCATCCCCAGGGTTGCCTGATTACCATGGCCGCCCTGGACGACCTGGCCGCCAAGCTCCAGATGGACCCGATTGAACTGCTGAAGAAGAACGTCAACCTGGCGCCGCAGGTCCTGCAGAAAACCTATTCCGAAGAACTGGTGAAGGCGGCGGAACTCTCGGACTGGAAAAAGAACTGGCACCCGCGAGGTGACAAAACGCCCGGGCACATGAAGCGCGGCATGGGCGTCAGCCTCCACACCTGGGGCGGGCGCGGCCATACCAGCAACTGCAACGTCATCGTCCGGCCCGACGGCTCCGTGACGGTCCAGTTGGGGAGCCAGGACCTGGGAACGGGAACCCGGACGGTGATTGCCATTACGGTGGCTGAGACCCTGGGCCTTCCGGTGGATGCCATCAAGGTGGACATTGGCACCAGCAAGTATCCGATGGATGGCGCCAGCGGCGGCAGCACCACCGTTGGGGGCGTTACCGGTTCAACGCGTCGCGGGGCCATTGATGCCCGTGATGAATTGTTTGCCGCTGTGGCGCCGGCACTGGGCGTTCAGCCCACGGAACTGGAAGCCTGGCAGGGCAAAATCCGGGCGAAGAGCGATCCCTCGAAGAGCCTCCCCTGGAAACAGGCCTGCGCCAAGCTGGGCGTGAAAACCATCGAGACCAAGGGCAAGAACCCCGGCCCCTGCCACCTGGGTGACAGCGGCGTGGGCGGGGTCCAGGTTGCCGATGTCTCGGTGGACACGGAAACCGGCCAGGTGAAGGTCAACCGCCTCGTCGCCGCCCAGGATTGCGGGCTGGTGATCGACGTGAAGACGGCGGAAAGCCAGGTGTTCGGCGCGCTGATCATGGGCGTTTGCTACTCGCTGTTTGAGCAGCAGGTGATGGACGAAACGCTCGGTGTGATGCTGAACCCGAACATGGAGTTCTACAAGCTGGCTACCATCGGCGACTTTGGCGAATTCAAAGTTCACATGATGACGGGACCCGGATACGACGAGCGTGGCGTGATCGGACTGGGCGAGCCGCCGGTGATTTCTCCCGGCGCGGCCATCTCCAACGCCGTCGCCAACGCTATTGGCGTCCGGGTACCCACCCTTCCACTGACCCCTGACAAGGTCCTTGCGGCACTTGAGAAAGGAGCGATGGCCTGATGGAAGCATTCGAATATGCAAGTCCAAAGAGCGTGCAGGACGCCGTCAAGCTGCTGGAAAGCACCTGGGGCGGCACGGAAATCATGGCTGGAGGAACCGACCTGGTCAGCGCCATGAAGGACCGGGTGGTGACTCCCAAACGAGTGGTGAGCCTGAAAAATGTGAAGGCGCTGGACCGCATCCAGGGTTCATCAGACTCAGGATTGCGGCTGGGAGCGATGGTTACCATCCGCCAGCTTTTAGAAGCCCGGCAGGCCTTTCCCGGGCTGGTGCAGGCGGCCGACGGCATTCGCGGCGAGCAGATGCGCCACATGGGAACCGTCGGCGGGGAACTGCTCCAGCGTCCGCGTGACTGGTACTTCCGCAATGGTTACGGGCTGCTGGCGCAGCACGACGGCAAATCGCTGATCCCGGACGGCCAGAATTACTACTCGGCCATTCTGGGAAATTCCGGGCCGGCCTACTTTGTGAATCCTTCCAGCCTGGCCCCTATCCTGATTGCACTGAACGCCAAAGTGGCGCTGCACGGGCCGAAAGGCCAGCGTGAAGTGGAACTCAGCAAGTTTTACACTACGCCGAAGTCGGAAGGCGAACGCGAATACGTGATGATGCCGGACGAAATTCTGACAGAGATCACGATGCCCGGCGGCTCGGCGAAAACCGCGACGTATGAAATCCGCGAGAAGGAGGGCCTCGACTGGCCTCTCGTGACGGCCGCCGTGGCGCTCGAAATGGACGGAAACACCGTGAAAAGCGCCCGCGTCGTTCTGGGACACGTGGCGCCCGTGCCCTGGCCCTCTGCTGAAGCGGAACAGGCCCTGCAAGGAAAGTCCCTGACCGAGGAGGTTGCCGACGCGGCGGGCAAGGCCGCGGTGAGCAAGGCAACACCCCTGAGCCAGAACGGCTACAAGGTGCAACTTGCCCGCGTAGCCGTGAAGCGCGCCCTGATGCGCGCTGCGAAAGGAGAAGCGTGATTATGGCTGAACCTTTGAAGCTGAACATCGTCGGTCATGCCTCGTGCCGTTGCCTTCATTCGAAGGAGATGTTTACCCACGCTGAACCTGATCCCAGGATTCCGAGCATGAGCAGCGGCATCCACTGGTGTGTTCATACCCATACCTGCCTGGGACCGGACGGCCAGGTTGCTGAACCTGAAAGCTGCAAACCCGGCCGGGGCTGCTACGACCCTCTTTAAGCTGCCGGCAACCTGCCCATGGGCTGTAATTTGGGGATGGCGAGTGTGCGCGCGAGAGTGTGCACACTTCGCCCCCGTCTGTAAATTCCAGTTTCGCCGTAACCCCAGGGACGATTCGGGCATCTTACCCTTGATGCTTCATTTCCTGCTGGGCTAAAATAAAGACATACAAGGGGCAAGGCATCGGCAGTTGAAGGAGGACAAAAATGCGCAAGATTCTTGGGGCAAGTCTGGCTTCGTTGGTCCTGTTGGGGCTGGCGATTGTTCCGGCTAAGGCCGCTGTGACCGGCGATTATCTGGAAGTGAGAAATGCTGACGTGTGGACAGGGCCTTGTTTTGCCAGTTCGCAGGTTGACCTGACAGGAAAGCAGGCGATCCTGGCGTGGAAAATCAATAAGGGCACCTGGGAAGGAACGGATGTAAGCGGATTGACGGTGGTGGCGGTGGTGAAGGCCAGCGCCACGCTGGGCGATCCCTACCGCAATCCATTGCCGAGTGAGTCGGTGCTGATTCTCGACCACAAAGCGACGGCGCAGCAGAGGAAGGCTCTGGTCGATTTCGCAAAGGCGAGAGCTGGGAAGCTGGTGGGCCACGTGGTTCGCGTGGACATCGCGCCGGTCTCGCTTGAAGTGGGCAAAGGGGCGAACCATGGAACCGACGTGCTGAAGGCCGGCAACCTTGCCGTGGTGAAAACGCGGTCGCTCTGCCATGGCGATATCATGTGCGGCAATGAAACGGTCTATTATCCGCCGCTGACCAGGATTGAGCAGTCCATGCCCGCCTTCAGCGAGCAGGATGCGTTCAACGGCAAAGGCCTGGGTGTTGTGTGGAACAACCGGGACAGCCGCAGCGCGTTTGTGGGCAGTTTTTCCGACTGACGCGTTAAGGGATGCTGCAGAAACATGCTTTGAAAACGGGGAGTGGGGAGTGTGTCTGCTTCCCGTCCTGTTTGTGTGAAATTCCGGCAAGTTAACCACGGAGGTTCGAGATGCGACGGCTCGTAGCTTTTTCAGTGGCTTCTTATCTGGTATTCAGTGTTGCTGTTTTTGCGCAAGGCACCTACAAGATTCAGGCGACCCAGGGTCCGGCCGGAGGCGACGTCAGCCAGGCGATCCAGGGGACCCTTCAGTCCCAGGGAGAAAGCCTGCTGGACAGTTCGGGCAAGGTGCTGTCGGAAGTGTGGCTGAGCAAGGATCTCACTCCGGCCGCGAATCCTGATACGGCCGCGAACGTCCTCTACGGCAAGATTGCGCAGGGGTCGCTGGTGGGCGTCATCCACTTTCCGGATGCCACCAAAGACTTCCGGGGGCAGGGAATCAAGGCGGGGTACTACACTCTCCGCTATGAATTGGTCCCGCAAGACGGCAACCACATGGGAGTCAGCCAGTACCGCGACTTTCTGCTGCTGGTGCCCGCGGCCAAGGATACGGACGGCACCAAGCCCGTGACCTTCACCGACGCCGTCAAGCTGGCGCGCGATTCCACCGACACCGGGCACCCGGGCATCATGCTGATGGATTCGGTGAGCGATTCGGACAAGACATTCCCGGCGCTGTTCCAGGATTATTCCCAGAACTGGGCGCTGCAGGTGGAAGCGACGCTTGGATCTGGCGGCGCGAAGTTGCCGCTGGCGATTGTGCTGGTCGGCCAGTTTCAGGGCTGATGCCCGAGCGCAGCCTCCGCCATGGAGCTAGGTCGTATGAAGTTCAGAGAACCCTATGATTCATTAGCGGACCGGCCGGGGGCAATGGCCTCGCGGCTGCGCCACGCCGGCCTGGTGGCTGTCCTGCTGCTGGGCACAGCGCTGTGTCTTGCCGCGTGTCAGGCCCGTGCGGCGGACACACAGAATGCCCAGCAGACGTTGCAAGGGGAACTTCTGTTCATCCAGGGTACCGGACCTGTGGTGAAGACGGCTGAAAAACAGGTTCCTCTGGCCGGACGTTACGAATATATATTCCGGACGCTTGAGGACAAGCGGCTTCGAAATGACGAAGTCCGCCTGGAAGGTGTGTTTGTTTCAGACGGGAATTTTCGCGTGGACAACATCTTTACCATCCACCACGGCGAGGTCTATCGCGTCCGATATTTCTGCGAAATCTGCAACATCGTGGGTCTGGGTCCCGGAAAGTGCGTCTGCTGCCAGCAGCCCACCGAACTCCAGGAAGTTCCGGTTAATAAGAACGACAAGAATATCCTGATCACCCATTGATTCTGCCTGATGGCAGTTGCGTCCCGCTCGCTTTCCAGCGTCGTGGTTTGCGTGTGGCGCAAAACCAAGATCCGCAGGGTCAGAGAGCAGGCCTTGCGGCGCCGGCGCTGCTTCGAAGCTTTGCTTTCCGTTGACACTTTCAGCGTCTCAATGGTTAGATAAGATGAGGCGTCAAAATTTAACCACCTTGTGGTGAGCGTAGCTCAGTCGGTAGAGCTCCAGATTGTGGATCTGGATGTCGCGGGTTCGAGTCCCGTCGCTCACCCCAATTCTTTGGGCCACCACTCCTTCCCGTAAGGGTTCCTTACACATGTTTCAGCGATAACCAGGGATGGATTTCGTCAATATTTCCGCGCCGGCGGTGTATTGCAGGCTGGCGATGGGAGCCATCTGGTAGACGTTGATGCGAAAGTCGGGATTGACCCCCAGCAGTAGGTAAGCCATGCGCTGGGAACACCCGTGATCCTCTATCATCCATTCCATCAACTGGATGCTGGCGCGCCAGACGGCCTCTTCCAGGGGCTTGGCGCAGGCGAGTGAAATCAGGCTTTCCGGTTTTTCAAGGCGCACAAAGGGTTTGCTTTTCCCCTTGATGATATTGCAGCGCAGGGTTACGGTGCTTCGGGTTTCCATGGCGGTGCCGTAAAACTCGGTGTCGCCCTGGCAGGCGTGGACGTCACCCACGTAGAGCAGTGCCCCGGGGTGGTAGCAGGGAATCAGGATGCGCGTACCCGGACGGATGTCTCGTACGTCCATATTGCCGCCCCAGCTTCCCTGGCCGAGCCCGGGAGTTGCGACTTCGCGCTCCGGCGCCACGGCAAGGGTTCCGATAAAGGGCGACTGGGGAAAACGCAGGCCCAGCGGATGGCGGCGGACATGACCGTCTTCCCAGGTGACCGCCTCATCGAGAATGACCTCGCCTTTTTCGTGGCGGCCGATGGCAAACGTTGGCGTGCTCAACTCTCTCCAGCGGGCGGAGTCGCCCAGAGGTTTGTGCCCGGGGCGCCAGTAGGTGACGCTCTGGTCGTCGAGTTCCAGCTTTTCAATTTCGATCACCAGCGTGTCGCCGGGCTCAGCGCCTCGAACATAGACGGGGCCTGTAACCGGATTGGCCATGGGAGGCGAGGAGTTCAGGTACCAGGCGTCCACAAGATGCGCGGCGTCTTCCGGCGTGCGGTAGGTTGCTGAAGGGGCGTCTTCAGTTTCCAGAATGAAGGGTTCGCCTGTCTCAACCTCCACGAGGGGAGAATGATGGTGGTCCAGCACGTACTTCAAAGAGTCGGGGTTGCGCACAACACGTTTCATAGTCGTGACGGCTCCTTTCAGGTTTCCCGTTGAGTTTAATCCCGGGATGATCTGTCGTCTATCTGCTAACGGTTTGCTGGTTGTATTAAAGCAGGGGCAAATCCGGCCGATACACCTATAGGGAACACTGCCAGGCGGTGCTGTCTTTCTGTAGGCTCCACCGGGAGGAGTAATGAAACATGTCCTGGAAGCGGCGCTTCCGGGGCAGAGTTGAGGAAAAAATCCCCTCGGTGCGAATTCCCGGAGTGGGTCGTGGGCTGGTGCTTAAGCATTGGACGGCGCTTTGCTTATCGATCTGCTTCCTCCGGCTTTTGGTGTTGGTGACAAAGACTGAAGGGGCTGTCACGCACCAGGGATGAGACCAGGCGCAGGTCCGATTTTGCCGACCGCGTGGCCAGCCACACAGGTGTAGCCGTGACCCAAGACGCGAAAAGTGAGCGGAGGCAACCCCGCCACCGGTTCCAGACAGCCGGGCGAAAACCAGTTTTCCACTTGTACATTTCCGGCGCAACTCCCAGATCTACAGATGCGATCACGCACTTGAAACCCGTCCTTGGAAAGTTTTTTGAAGAGGACTACGAGCTGCGGGTAACTGATATTTATCAGGAACCACAGAAAGCCAACGCCGCACAAGTCTATCTGGCGCCGACGCTGATCCGGGAACATCCTGCACCCGTGCTGAGAATTGCAGGGGATTTTTCCAGCGAGGAAAAAATCACGTCTTTACTGATTGCCTGGTTCTCAAACGAGGTTCCAGATGAGTGAGACGCGAAGCAGGACTTCCTGGCAGAGGATCTCCTGCTCGAGATAGCCGGCCTCCATAGCGACGCCCGGTGGCGGGCCAGGTCTGGGCATTGGATTGATGCGGAACTCTGCGCGGTCATTATTCGCAACGAAGCCGGAGACATTCTTGGGTATGCAACTCTGGTGCATGACGTTACTGAAAAGAGGCGCATGGAAGGCGCCCTTCGCGAGAGGGAAGAACGCTTTGCCGCCTTTATGAACAACAGTCCGGTGCCTGCCTTGAAGCGGGATGCCAAAGGCCGCTATGTTTACGTCAACCGGGCTTTTGAAGCATACGCCGGGAAATCTTCGGGCGAAGTTCTTGGGAAAACGCCTTTTGACATCTGGGACCAGAAGACTGCCTAGGCCCTTATTGAAGTTGACCAGCAAGTCCTGTCTACATGGCTCTCAATCGAACGGTACGAACAGACATCTCTTCCCGGGCGGGAAACTAAAAAATGGCTGGCAATTAAGTTTCCCTTCCGTGACAGAAAATGAAGGACTTTTGTGGGTGGCGAGTCGGTCGACGTTACGGAGCGGAAGAGCCTGGAAGAACAGCTCCGCCAGTCGCAGAAAATGGAGGCCGCGGGGCGGCTGGCCCGGGGCATTGCGCACGACTTCAATAACCTGCTGACCATGCTTTCCTCCAAAAGCCCTTCTCCCCAACTGGATCGGCCAGGAAGGTCCGGGTGATCTTGAGCCAGCGAACAGAGACGAAGGCCTGATCGGTTTGTTGCCGGTGTTTCTGGTTTCACCTATCGTACATATTCTAAAAGATATATCCAGAACTGACTGTGTGTGCTGGTTTTCCTGAACGGTTATTCCTGACCTGGCCTGCGCCGGGCAAAGGCTGTTCAAGGGGTGCTTCAGGTCATGTTTTGAAGATTTGGGCTGCCAGCCGGGCGCCAGAGATATCCCAATTGCCAGGAATTTGCTTTGACAAAAAAAACGAAAGGCATTAAAAACAATGCAACTCTAATCTGAAGTAACGAAAGGACGAAATTATTATGCTGGCCGAAGAACGGCGACGGGCAATTCTTGAAATTATGGCGCGCGAAGGCCGGGTTTTGGTTCGCGAACTGGCGGACCGGTTCGATACCTCCCATGTCACTATCCGCAACGACCTGAAAATACTGCATACCGAAGGACTTATTCAGCGGGCCCATGGCGGCGGACTTCCGGCCGGTGGTGGTACGCTCATCGATCCCAGCCTTAAAGAGAAGGAGAGCGTTCAGCAGGACGAGAAACGACGGATCGGCGAAGCTGCGGCTGCCATGGTGAAAGAGGGACAATCCGTCTTGCTGGATTCCGGGACAACGACCACGGCTGTGGCGCGGGCCTTGCGCCAGCATCGGGATCTGACGATTATCACAAACGCCGTCAACATTGCCGCGGAGCTGGCCCCTTCACCGATGGAATTGATTCTGACGGGTGGCATCCTGCGAGAGCGGTCATTTTCTCTGGTGGGCCCGCTTGCCGAAGAAACTCTGCGGCAACTGCAAGCGGACATTCTTTTCCTGGGTGTTGATGGGTTTGACGTTGAGTATGGCCTGACTACACCGAACCTGCTGGAGGCCAAGGTCAATCGCGTGATGGTGGAGATTGCCCGGCGGGTGGTGATGGTGTGCGATTCCAGCAAATTCGGACGACGGAGCCTTTGCCTGATTGTGCCTCCAGGGTCGATTGATGAGGTGATTACAGACACGGGTATCGGAAAGAGCGAGTTGCGGGCCCTGGAGAAGGTAGGAATCAAAGTAACCGTTGTGTAGGCATGAAGGCGGCATCCCTGCCGGCCTGTGCTGAATCCCAAACTTTAAGACCTCCTGCCGGAACCCCGTCTTTTCACCCGAAGAGCACGGTCGTGCCGGAGTGCATTCTTGACGGGCTTTGAGCGCGCCGATAGAATGGAAGATTCCTCTATCCGTGTGATATCAATACGATGGCGCTACGTTTCTACAACACGCTGGGCGGCAGGGTGGAAGAATTCCAACCCCTGGAAGACAAAAAGGTTCGAATGTACACCTGCGGCCTGACGGTTTATGGATACGCCCACATCGGCAACTACCGCAGCTTTGTTTTTCAGGATATCCTGCGACGCTTCCTCCAATATCAGGATTACGAAGTCACTCAGGTGATGAACCTTACGGATGTGGATGACAAAACCATCCGCAATGCCAATGCCGCTGGGCTCAGCCTGCGGGATTACACCAACCAATTCATTGAAGCGTTTAATGTTGACAGGCAGCTTCTGAATTTGGAGAAGCCTGAAATTGTGGTCCGGGCCACGGATCACATCGATGACATGGTGAAGCTGATCCAGACCCTGGAGAAGAAAGGTTACGCCTATAAGAGCGACGGCTCCTACTACTTCCGGGTTGAAAAGTTTTCGGATTACGGCAAACTTTCCAGGATTGACCTTTCGGGGATGCGTGCCGGTGCGCGGGTGGACTCGGATGAATATGACAAGGCCAACGTCCGTGACTTTGTTCTGTGGAAAGCTGCGAAGGAAGGCGAACCTTCATGGGACACTCCGCTGGGGCCGGGACGGCCCGGCTGGCACATTGAGTGTTCAGTGATGTCAATGAAGTATCTGGGCGAGACATTTGATATCCATTCGGGCGGAGTCGATCTGATCTTTCCCCACCATGAAAACGAAATTGCCCAGAGCGAGGCGGCGACGGGCAAGCCTTTTGTGCGCTACTGGCTGCACGGCGAGCACCTGGTGGTGAATGGCGAGAAGATGTCCAAGTCGCTGGGCAACGTGTATACGCTGCGTGACCTGATCGCCAAAGGTTACCGGCCCACGGCGATTCGTTATCTACTGGCCTCTGTTCCTTATCGAAGTCTGCTGAACTTTACTTTCGACGGCCTGCACCAGGCGAAGCAGTCGGTTGACCGTCTCCGGAATTTCCATTATCGCCTGACGAAGGAAGAGTTTCCCGCAGGGAAGAGTGCAGAGCTTGAAGAAGCCGCCGGCGTCGCGCGCCGGAAGTTTGAAGAAGCGCTGGCTGACAATCTGAACACGGCTGAGGCGCTGGCTGCCATTTTTGAGATGGTTCGCGAGGGCAACACGGCTATGGACCAGAACAAGTTCCTGGATGGGAACCGCGCGGCCTTCCTGGACACCCTGGCGCGATGGGACCGCATCTTCGCCGTGCTTGAGGACAACGACCAGGCCAGATTGCGGCAGTTCGGATTGTTGAAAAGCGAACAGGAGCTTGCATCGGAACAAGCCTCCGCAGGGAACGGGAAACAGGAGGAAGCCCTTGTCGAAACCCTAAGCGATGAGGAAATTGAGAGACTGCTTTCTGAACGCGAAGCGGTGCGGCGCCAGGGAAATTTTGCCCGAGCCGACCAGATTCGCGATGAGTTGCAGAACGGTGGAGTGCTGGTGGAAGACACCAAAGCGGGCACCCGCTGGAAGCGAAAGTGACGGGCAATCCCTTCTGCTACTAACCTGAGGTTTTGTCTTGTGAAGTCATTTTTTCTGACGCGCCATGCAGGATTGCATGGATATTGAGGATGCGGCCAAGGAAACTTTATGAAAAACGGTCTGCCGGAAATTAGAACGCCTCTGCCCGGGCCGGAGGCGCAGAAGATACTGGACCTGGATCACCGCCTGGTTTCGCCCTCCTATGGACGCGATTATCCCATGGTGGCCAGGCGCGGCAGCGGCATGATAGTGGAGGACGTGGACGGCAACCTCTTTCTGGATTTCAGCGCGGGGATTGCCTCGGTATCCACCGGCCACTGTCATCCGGACGTTGTCCGGGCCATCCAGCAACAGGCCGCTACCCTGATCCACATGTCGGGGACGGATTTTTATTATCCCCTGCTGACTGAAGTGGCCGAAAAAATCACGGCCATTACACCGGGAGATTTCCCCAAGCGCGTTCACTTTGCCAACTCCGGCACGGAGGGCATTGAGGCGGCAATGAAGCTGGCCCGTTATCACACCCGGCGGCATCGCTTTATTGCCTTCCTGGGGTGCTTCCACGGGCGCACGTTCGGCTCTCTCTCATTGACGGCCAGCAAGGCGGTCCAGCGGAACGGCTTCGGTCCGCTGCTGTCGGGAGTCAGCCACGTTCCTTATCCGAACCCTTACCGGTGCTTCAACAGGCACCCGGCAGGGGAGTGCGATTGCAGTGGTGTGGAAGCCATTAAGAAGCTTTTCAAAACGTCGGTTCCTCCGGAGGATGTTGCCGCTGTTGTTGTTGAACCCATCCAGGGTGAAGGCGGCTACATCGTGCCGCCGGAGGGTTTTCTTCCCGAGCTTCGCAAGCTGACAGAACAACACGGGATTCTGCTGATCGCGGATGAAATTCAGACCGGTATGGGGCGCACGGGCCGCATGTGGGCCTGCGAACACTCCGGCGTCGTGCCTGACATCCTGGTGACGGCGAAAGGCATTGCGTCCGGAATGCCGCTGGGCCTGACGGTAGCCCGGGCGGAGATCATGAACTGGCCGCCGGGAGCTCACGCCTCGACCTTTGGGGGAAATCCTGTGGCGTGCGCCGCGGCGCTTGAAACCATCCGCCTGCTGGAAGAGAAGTACATTGCAAACGCGGACAGAATGGGCAAGTACATCCTGGACCGCCTTCAGGGGTGGCCTGCGAAATACCGCAACGTCGGCAACGTCAGGGGCAAGGGGCTGATGATCGGCATTGAGCTGGTGAAAGACCAGGCCAGCCGGGAGCCGCATCCGCAGATGCGCCAGCGGGTAATCCAGCGCGCCTTCGAGCTTGGCCTCCTGGTCCTGGGCTGCGGGGATAGCACCATCCGTCTGATGCCGCCCCTGGTCGTGGAACAATACCAGGCGGACTTTGCTGTGGACGTACTGGGCCAGGTGATCGAAGAAGTGTCGAAATGAGGTTGAGAAGCATTGGACTGGGTTGCCCGTCTGGTCTACGGCGTATTGGTTCGGAGAGAGAAGCGGCGTGCAACAGCCGCCGGTCGTGGAGGACACCCCATCAAACCCGGTGCGACAGCCCGGCACTTGAAAGTCGGCGCTCGGGGTGAGACGCTGGCTTATTGGTACCTTCGCCATGCGGGATATGCCATCGTTGCCCGGAACCGAAGGCCGCCTGGCCGGACGGGCGAGTTGGACATGGTTGGCTGGGATGGTCCGGTTCTTGCTTTCATCGAAGTAAAAACACGGAGCGGCGAACAAGCCGGCCGTCCCGAGACGGCCCTCGGTCATGACCAGCAGAGACGGATTGTGAACAGCGCCTGGGAATATATGCGGCGACTGAAACGTCAACCGGCTGCATACCGATTTGATATCGCAAGTGTCTTGTGGGACCCTGCAAGAGGGTATCAGGTCCGGGTGATCAAGGATGCGTTCAGGGAATAGCGAACTCGCAATTCTGTCGCCTGGAAACTCGCAGCCGAAGGAGTCGCAACCTTGCCTGAGCTCAGGAAAGATCCTATCACAGGCCGCTGGGTGATTATCGCCACGGAACGCGCCAAGAGGCCTTCCGATTTTGTTCGGGACAAAGTCCAGATTCATGGTTCGGGTTTCTGCCCGTTTTGCTACGGGAATGAGGCGAAAACTCCTCCGGAAATCATTGCCTACCGCAGCGACGGGAGCCTGCGCAATTCGCCCGGATGGTCTTTGAGGGTGGTGGCCAACAAGTTTCCGGCCCTGGGCATTGAGGGCTCTCTGAGCCGCCAGGGTGAAGGCCTTTATGACAAGATGAGCGGCATCGGCGCTCACGAGGTCATCATTGAAACTCCCGACCATCAAAAGACCCTGGCCATGCTTTCACCCCGCCAGATTGAAGACGTCCTGTGGGCCTACCGGGACCGGATCCTGGACCTCAAGAAGGACCGCCGGTTCAAGTACATCATGATTTTCAAAAATCATGGTGAAGCTGCGGGAGCCTCACTCGAACACACTCACTCACAACTGATCGCCCTGCCGGTTGTTCCCAAGCGGGTGCGCGAGGAAACAGACGGCGCGCGCGACTACTTCAATTTCAAGGAGCGCTGCATTTTTTGCGACATCATCCGGCAGGAATCAGAAAGCGGCATCCGGGTGATCGCCGACACGCCGGCGTTTATTGCCGTGGCGCCATTCGCCCCGCGGTTCCCATTTGAAATCTGGATTATGCCCCGCGTTCACCAGTCCGCTTTTGAGGACTCGCAGAGGCAGGAATTCGAGCAGTTGGCTGTGATTCTGAAAGACATGCTGATGCGTCTGGATAAGGTCCTTGACTTCCCGGCTTACAACTTCATTATCCACACCTCGCCGATACCGGAGAGCCCCAACGAGCATTACCACTGGCATCTGGAAATCATGCCCAAGCTGACCAAGATTGCGGGATTTGAGTGGGGCACCGGATTCCACATTAATCCGACCCCGCCTGAGGAGTCGGCCAAATTCCTTCGTGAAGCTGCGGTGCCGGTTGAGTCCTGAAGGCTTGCCTGCAGCGCGGCATTTTGCTGGTTTCAATTTAACTTCAGGCCTGGTCGATGGCTTCGACAGCGCGATGGGCTGATTCCACAGCAGCTTCCTGGCCCCAGTTGACGTTGGCGGCGTAGGCACCTGCAAAATGGATGCGGCCGACGGGACGGGTGACTTCTGGCCACATTCTTGCGAGCTGACCTGGCGGGTAGAGAACTCGTTCACAGGCCATGGCCCACGGATCGGTGGCCCAGTTCAAAACTATCGTCTGCTCAATGTCTTCAGACTTGCCCGGATAATATTTTCGGAAGTCGTCCAGAGTGCGCTGCAGGGTTGTGCTGGCTGGTGCAGTTCCCATCAGGACGGCCCGCTTTGTGGGGACCTCGTCGGCGACTCGCCAGACCTCATTGATTCCCGGTGTTCCGAACTCCATATTCGGGCTTAAACCGTCCTTTTCCCAGAAGGCTGTCCTTGACTGGAAAATAATACGGGCTTGCGTGTAGTAGGGCATATTGTTGAGCACAAAATTCTTGGCTTCCGGAAAGGCCGGTTTCACCGGAATCAGCCGAAGCATGACGGCCGACATGCAGCACACCAGGTAGTCGCACTCCATCTTCTGCGGTTTACCGAATTCCTTGTAGTGGACCGTAACGCCGGCGTTGCCGTGTTCGATTCGCGTGACGGGCGCACCCAGATGGACCCGCTCGCCGAGCCTTGCCGCAAAGGCATTGGTCATGTGTTGATTGCCACCCTTGATCCGAAACAGTTTTCTCGTGAGCAGCGGCGTGCCGCGCAACTGCTTGATGGCGGCGTTCCATATCCATTCGAGCGCGGAGCCGTCGGCGCCCGCGAAACGGACCACAGCCGGGGATGCCCCTTCGCGCTTCAGCAGACCACTCACGGAGATGTGGTCGAGATCGTCCATCCCCCAGCCGAACGGCGTGTGTTCTTCGCGCACGCGGTCCACGTATTTTTGCAGGTAAATCAGCGGGATTGACCACCAGGGATTCCGGGCAAGGTCACTGATTTCGCGCTGCCTGAATCCGAGGGCTCCCAGCACACTACGGCTATGGAGATCTTTTTCGGTGTACCACCTGTTGCCGATCCGGCGCAGCACGTTGTCGCGCCGGTGATAAGGAACAATCGGGAGTTTGAATTCCTCAAGGTAGGGCCAATAGAGGTTATACCCCGGGTGATAGAAGTGCTCAGCGCCGACGTCGGCGTAGAGTCCGTCGGGAAACGGGTCATGAATGCTGCGTACGTGGCCGCCGGGGTGGCCTGCCGCCTCAAGAATCGTGACGTCATGGCCGCGACGCACCAGTTCATACGCACAACACAGTCCGGCGATGCCGCCGCCGGCTACGATCACATTCTTCTTTCGGGCCGATGCCGCCTGTGCGGACGAAGGGCGCATGGCCGCCAGGGTAAGCGCCGCGCCCGTCAATTTCAAGACCTCCCGGCGGTGAAGCAAGCCAGCCCTGGGAGTCTCCCCGTCTGCAGAGACACCAGGCTTCTCGGAGCGGGACATCGCCCTTTCCTCTGTGAATGGAGTTGCGCCGCGCTGCGTCTTCCGTCTCGACGACTACAAACGTCAGCGCGGCGTCAATGTCCGGCGCAAGTCTGGAACAGCAAAATCAACAGCCAGACTACACATTTTTTGGAACAACGAAAGGCGCACGATAACCACGGTCGCCGTCGCGCAGAATCAGGGCAGCCTCTTTATCCCCGATCACCTCTTCGGTTTCAGGATTGAAATGCAGAGTGCGGCCCACGCGATAGGAAGCATTGGCCAGCTGCATGAGCCCCGCGGAAATGTATCCTTCCTCGATGGGGGCGTGCAGGTCCTGAGCACGCCGGCTGCGGACACAATCGATCCAGTTGGCAAAGTGGCTGCCGCCCTGGTGTTCCGTCGGGCCGGGTTCCTGGTTCTTGCCCATCCAGGTCCTGTATGTGTCGGCGTCCTCATCACCCATGGACATGTATCCCTTTGAACCGTAGAAAATGTCTCCGACGGTATTACGGCTGCCAGCCAATGGACCGAGTTTTGGCGCGTTGGCGGCCCGTTTCGGCAGCGGCGTGCCGAGTTCCGGAGTGCCAATCTCGGCTTCGTTGTTGGTGATCCAGTGCCGGACCTCAAACTCGATCATCTTGGGCTTGGCGTTGGGAATCTGGTACTCGAACGCACAGTTCAGCGTATTGGGTGTCTGCTGATCGTCGTCAAACATAAAGTGCCCGCCGATTGCAGATATCTTGTTCGGGAATTTTACACCCAGTCCCCAGCGCGCCACGTCAATCTGATGGACGCCCTGGTTGCCGATGTCTCCGTTGCCATACCACCAGAACCAATGCCAGTTATAGAGGAATCTGTTTTTGGTGAACACGTGTTCGGGCGACGGACCTTGCCACAGGTTGTAGTCAAGACCCGGCGGTGGGGTGCTGGGAGGCGCGTGGCCGATGGTATCCCTCCATTTAAAGCAGAGACCGCGGGCCATGTAGACGTCGCCGAGCAGTCCGTTGTGAATCTTGTCCATGGCGTTGCGGATGGCCACGGCGGAGCGGATTTGAGTTCCGTGCTGCACCATGCGGTTGTACTTCTGAGCTGCGCGCACCATCTGGCGTCCCTCCCACAGGTTATGCGCGGCCGGCTTTTCAACATAGACATCTTTGCCTGCCTGGCAACCCCAGATGGTCATCAGCGCGTGCCACTGGTTTGGGGTAGCGACGGTGACGGCGTCGATGGTTTTGTCGTCGAACAGCTTGCGCAGGTCCTGATAGCCCTTGGGCCTGGGATGTCCCATCTTCTCGATCTGTGCCTGCCGTTCGGTGATCAGTGGTTCATACGCGTCGCACAAGGCAGCGATCTCAATGTTCTTGCTCTTCGCAAGGCCAGATAGTTCATGAATGTGATCTCTGCCGCGGCCGTGCAGTCCTATCACAGCCACGCGTACGCGGTCGTTGGCGCCCAGAACACGGGGCGGTACGGCTTCAGCAAACCCACTCAAAGCTGCAAACCCCGCAGCCGTTGTGCCGACTCCTGTCTTGAGAAAGTCTCGTCGGCTGATATCAGATTTTCCTGGTCCCTTTGACATAGGTGCCTCCCTTTAAATTGCTGCTCTTGCATCTTCCATCATGATCAAAGAAATATAACACTCTATTGTCCTGCCGCGTATTGCTGATAGGCTTCAGCGACATGGGCTTGTTTGTCATCGCCATGGTGAATCAGCACGCGGTAACGCAGGGTGAGTGATTTTCCCTGCGGAATGGTCCAGCTTCCGTCTTTGTTGAAATCGCCGGTAAATTCCCGGATGCCGAACGGGTTCACGGCAAACAACCCATAGCCTCGCGCATGCCAGTAAGTTGGGTGACGGAAACTCTTGGGGCTGTCGAAGATTGCCACGCCGAGTTCTTCCGCGCCCACCTTTCCGTAATAATCCACCCAGTCAGCACGCTTCCCCCAGATCTCTTTTTCGCCCACTCCGCCCGCAGAATTCACCATGTGTCCCGGAGGAGAGTAGAGTTCTTTGACCACCCGGATGGCAAATGAGCCTTCCTTTGAATCGCCTATCGTCACATCTGCGCCGTGGTTGGCCGTGATGGCAAATTCACAGTCGATCATGCGGGTCTCCTGATCGCCGCGAAAGACGAAGGCCTGGGTTTCATCGGCAATGATCCTTCCTCGCGGGCCCACCAGGTGGAAGAGCGCCCGGATGGTGCCGGATTCCGCACCGCTCTTCACCTCCTCGATTTTTGCAAGTACTGTGCGCCCGAAGACGGTGTCGTCGCTCCATTTCGGATAGATCGCTTCTCCCCAGAAGTCGATGCCATCCACATTCCCGTGGCCAAAATACATGGGCCGCTGGTGGGGTTCCAGGTTCCGGTCGTGCTGGTGCTCCGGCGGAACTGTGTTTCCGATGGGAAAGCCACGAGTGATGATGGTTCCTTCGGCGCTCCGCAACGGCATGAAATAAGGCTTTGCAATCTTGGGATCAAAATAATAAGTGGTGAAAGGCTTTCCTCCGATGACCACGTTGATGTGAGTCGCCTCACGTTGAAGCTGGACGTTTTCTCCTGCGGCATATGTGCAGGATGCCACCAGGACAATGCCTGCGAACAGCAGGAAAAAAGAAAGCACAATTTTGCAGCGGGTCATAGACCGACCTCCCGAACCATAGTGTGAGCGCCACCGCCGGCTTTCACCGATGGCGGGCGCATCGCTTTACGTTCAACTGCGAACTGGACTGGCATGACCGAAGATGCCGAAAGCAGGTTGTCCAATTCGCAGACCGCCGACACCAGGCTTCCATTCGGCCCGGCTGCTGCCGGCGTGAACCATTCTCTAACTCAATTCAGCTCTGTGACTGCCTAAGAAAGATAGTGCAACGTTTCTTTGACCAGCCTTCGGGTGCCTTCATAAGGATCACCCGCCTGCGTTTCCCACTCCATGGAAAAATAGCCACGGTAGCCGCTGGCTTTTGCAATGCCAAATGCCTTCGCGAGGTCGATTTTGTAGACGGCGCCTTTGCTGGAAATGACTTCATCTTTTACGTGCACCATGTTGAAAACGTGCTTGAACATGGCTTCGACGCCGCGATAGTTGTACGCAGGGTCCCCCTTCAGCATCGTGTTGCCGAAATCCGGCAGCGCGCGGAGATAAGGGTTGCCCACTTTCTCAATGACTTTGACGATGAAGAACGGATCCTCGTTGTCCAGGCTGTCGTTTTCAAGAATGACGACGATGTTTTTTCTGGCCCCGTAATCTGCAAGCTGTCCCAGACTTTGAGCGGCGCGGTCAACGTCCGGCTTGGCGCCGCGGGAGCCTCCCAGGTGCTGGCGGACGCTGGGAGAACCCAGAACCACGGCCATGTCGATCCATCGCTTGCTGCTGTCAACGGAAGCCTTTCGGACAGCCGGATCCGGATCATAGAATTTGCCGGCGCCCAAGCCGAGATCAACAAAATGCGAACCGGCCTTGGCCACCTGTTCGCGAAGATTGTGGAGATGCCGGGGTTCCGTGGAGGTGAAGTGTGCAATGAGAGGGTTAATGTTATGGATGTTGAACTTTTCGATAGCCATTTTGGCAAAGCCGAGGATGTCCATTCCCGGCTTGCTTCGATCGCGATTCGAATTATGAGGGCCTTCCATGTAGTCACGGAAGGGCCAGGACGTCAGGGCCAGGCGGTCAATGGGCCGGGCCGGGAATTTGATTTGAGGTTCGCGCGCAAAGGCGCCAGGCGCCATCGTCTGGCAAAGAGCACTCAGGCCTAGCACTGCAGAGCCTTTTAGAAGATCACGACGTGAGAGATTCATGTGATTTGGCGCTCCATAGGCAATGAATTCGATTCTCGGATGATGACCAATGGCCACCCCATCCACTGATATTACCGCTTCCAATAGCGGCATGATGAGGCTCGACGCGAGTCAAGCCACCACGCGGTCGAGCAAGATCATAAAGCTAGATGAAGCGAATAACAGATATCACGGAGATTTGCAGTGTGTCAATCATTAACCGGTTCTTCTTTTCCGAAAATTTCACGAAATAACGTTGTAAATAGTCAAATCGTGGCCGGTGGTTTTTAACTAAATGTCAATCCATTGGAAAGCAAGACAGAATCCACGAATAGCTGCATAATGGAGTGTCCGTCAGCAATCTTTGTGGATTAAGTTCGACAAGTTTGCTGAACCATGTGTAACTTTGAACCTTGTGCTATTTGCAATATGACCCCTGCAGGAATGGTTGGACTGAGATTGCGCTGGTGGCGATCTACGAATAGAATGTCCGTCCTCCGCAGACGAGGACAAATCGCGTGAAATTTCTGCACACTCTGGCCGGAAAGCTTGAACATACGCTTCTCCTTTATGGGGGGTGGGGGCTTGTGGGCATTGCCACCCTGGACTCTGCCGGCCTTTCGATGCCCGGGGTGAAGGACTTTCTCCTTATTTACCTTTCCAGCCAGGATCCGGGCCGGGCCTGGCTTTACGCGGCGGGGTGCACGCTTGGAACCGTCGTGGGCTCATTCTTCATTTACTTCATCGGCCAGACGGGCGCGCGCCTTCTGAAGAAAAAACCATCCGCCAGCGAAATGAGCCGTGCCAAGAAGTGGCTGGTGAAGAATGATTTTCTGACGGTCCTGGTTGCGTCGCTGCTGCCTCCTCCGCTGCCCTTCAAGCCGATTCTGCTGGGATCGGGCGCCTTGCGAATCAGTCCCATAAGGTTTACGGGTGCGCTGGTGCTGGGGGGGATTCTCAGGTTCGGCGCGGAAGCCTGGATCGGGGTTCGTTACGGCAAGGGCGGAGAAGATTTCCTCAAGAATAATCTCATCTGGATTTCGCTGGGGTTTGTCGCGATCGTGGTGATTTCGGCCGTGCTCTATCGCTGGTGGTGGGGTTCCGGTGATAAAGAAGATCAATCGCCCGCAACCACTCCTGTGTCCTCTGATCGCGGCCAGGACTAATCGTACCGGAACCTACCTGAAAAATCGAATTCCTGCGAAAGAACGTGCAGCTGCTGGTCGAGTTTTATCCTGATTGCAAAGCCGCCGCGCCGGGCGCTTGCCGGCTGGAAGCGAAGGTCCCGGACGGTAACCGTTACGCCGCTCTCGGTGGGAATGACTTCAGACCACGGAAACCTTGCGAAATCCATAAAGACCCTGGCTGTTCGAGTTCGCATGGCTGTTTTGAGAGCGGCCGATGGCTCAGGCTGATGGAAAATTCGCGCGTCGGACGCATCAAGGCTTGCGCTGATGGTGTTGACCGGAAGAACATAAAACGCTCCGGAGGTTTCAACCACTCCCGTCCATTCGAAGGGACTCGTAAAACTCGGGAACGCGCCCAGCCGTTGCGGGTTTTCCTGGTGATAGCGGATGGAGTCGAGCATATTCAGGGCCCGGCGGTGGCTGAAGTCGTGCAGGCCCCACAGGGCTACAATGGCGCAGAGCGAAAAGATGGCGCCGGTCTGAAAGCCGGTCTTGCGAGCTCCCACTTCCTCTGTAATCAGCCGGAACAGGGCGGGAAGTCCGAGCCCTGCAAAAAGAGCCAGCCAGAGCAGAGGATCAATGATGGGTTCGATGCTCCAGGCGTACCAGCGGCTGCTGAAGGGCAAAAACGGACGAACCCCATAGGAGTTCGTAAAATCGAATAGCAGGTGGGTTCCTGTCGCAACGCAGCACGCCAGCAGGAGCCAGCGGCCGTCAAGCGGTGGTCCGGTCGCCTTAGGCCGCGCTCTTTTTCCCAGAAGATAGATTCCTGCCGCCAGCGCGATCCCCAGGGCTGCCACCCCGATGATCGAATGTGTTATCCCACGATGATGTTCCAGGTAGGTCACGCTGCCCCAAAAGCCACTGACGAAGTCAATATCGGGAAGGTTTGAACCGATGACGAGGGCCAGGGTGGCGTATCGCGTCCTGCGGTTGAAGCCCGCCTGACTGATGGCAATGCCGGTAAGCGTGTGGGTCAGATTGTCCATGCCAAGGAACCGTTGCCTGCAGGGAGTTTAGGCTTTCCACCCGGCCGGTGTCAGTCTGGGTCCACCTGCGCTCCCGCTATCAAGTTTTGGAGCTCAGGAAAGGCTCGGGCGCCAATAACGTTAAGGCATCCGGGGCCACTTCAAAAGTGACAGGTATCCGCCCTGCCAGTTCGCCATCGACCTCGAAGAAGATAGGATCGCCAGCCTTCCCGCTGCTGCAATGGACGCTGGAACCGTTCAGAAAGCGGACATCCCGCAGCCGCTGATGGGTTTGGGTGAGAATGCCCAGGGCGTATCGAAAGTAGCGACCTGGACCGGAGCCCTCAAACAGGCAGCAGGAAAAGTCCGGCTCACGAATGCTGTGAGGGCGCGCCAGCTTCAGCCACCCTGCGTACCGGCGTGACCGCTGGATCACCGCAAAAGTGGCGGAAACCGTGGAACCGTCCATGGAAAACTGGAAGCTTGGAAAGCTGTAGCGGAATACCTGCCGCACTGCTTCCCATGCATACGCGACGACTCCCATTCGAAGTTTCTTTCCGATGTTGAGTTGGCTGATAATGCGGGCGTCAAAACCAACCCCCGCTACCGCGAGGAAATACCGTTGGCGGACTGATCCGGATTCTTCCCAGGTGGCTCGTCCCAATGGCATCCTGCAGGGGCGCCAGGACGGGAGCTGCCTGGCCGCCTTTACCATGTGTCCGGGCAATCCCAACTCTTTTGCGACGATGTTGGCGGTTCCACCCGGCAGGATGGCGAGCGGGACACGACCGGGCGCCAGGCCATTGATCACCTCGTTGATGGTGCCATCGCCCCCGCATGCAATGACCAGGTCGCATCCGTTCTGGACAGCCTCTCGGGCCAGTTGCCTGCCGTTGCCCGGGCAGGAGGTGGTGCGAAAGTCGACCGCGATCCCGGCACTGCGCAGGGCCGCCACTGCCTCGTGAACCTGGCGGGAACGTCGCTCACTTCGGACTCCAGCCAGTGGGTTGGAGATTAAGACAGCATTCTTCAAAGGAAGGTTTCTCGGTGGCGCGGTTAACCTGGCCCTCTGTGGGCGGAATGCGGACGATGCCTGGCGCCGGCGATCGGCCCGCGATTCATTGAAGAGCCAGATGATGACCCCAAAAGCCTACTGGGAAACTGTTTTTGGGCCAACCCCCGTGATCACTTTCTTGGCGATTTTTTCTTCCGTCTTCTTCTTTATTTTGGCGTCAATCCAGACCATATCACCCACTTGAAGGTTCGCCTTCGTGCTTCGTTTGCCGTTGTCAACAAACTTCGTGTTGCGCTCCAGCTTGAATACCTGGCCATCCCCAAAGCGGGTCTTGTCCAGGATGATCTGGTCTTTCCCGATTTTCTTCACGACTCCGTAAATATAATTCTGATACTTGCCTGCCACGGAAATGGCGTTCTCCGGCCGGCCTGCCGCCCCGGGGGATTCAGGTGACTGATAAACTTGTGCCCACATCTGCCCGGCTGCGAGCGTGCCCGCAAAGAGGACATATATTAGAACGTTAGTGATCCTGGTTTTCATGATGATCCACCATCCCAAAATGCTAGATTCTTTCTATCAACGAAGCTATCAACCGGAAGATTGCGATGTCAAGCCCCAGGACCGGCGGAGCAGAGACGGTGCCGGCAGGGTCGGATTCATGGCCCCCATCCACGGCCTCATGGGCCACGCCGGCCCGGCAACTCTGGATGAAGATTCTGCTTATTTCGATGAGGCCGCGGTCTCCAGGGTGCTCAGGTCCTGAATGATGACGTTGCGCCCTTCGACCTTCAGCATCCCTTCTGATTGAAAGTGGCTCAGGTTTCTGGAAACCAGTTCCCGCACCGTGCCAATCTGGAAGGCAAGTTCCTGGTTGTTGATGTTCAGTCCGAATTCGATTCCACGGGGTGTCTTTTGACCTTTCTCCCGGGCCTGCTGCAGCAGCCAGGATGCCAGACGGTTGCGAACGGTCGTGAAAGAGAGCTCCTCAATAATGTTCACAAGCTGCCGCAGTCGCGAGCTGACCACTTTCAGGACCTTTAAGGACATTTCGGGCCGTTCCAGGCACAACGCGCGGAAGTCTTTCTTGCTGATAAAGAGCAGTGTGCATGCGTCTACGGCGGCGGTTGAAGCCGGGTAGTTCCCGCCATCGAATACCGGAAGCTCCGCGAGGGAATGGCCCGCCTTCTCAATATGCAGCACCTGCTCCCGGCCGCTGGCAGAGGTGTTGAATATCTTCACGCTTCCTGTTTGAACCACATACAAGCCCTCGCAAGGGTCGCCTTCGGAAAAGATCATTTCACCCGGCTGATATTGCCTGGATAGCGCACGATCCGCCAGCAGCCCCAGCTCTCGCTCTGTCAAATCAGCAAAAAGCGGAACGCTGCGAAGAGATTGAATACGCTTTGTTTTTGAGCTGTCCATGGGGTCTTATTCTACTTCCGAATGGCCGGATTGACCACGTGCAAGGAAGGGGCCGCCTGGAGGTTCCGGGGCAGGTTTCGGGTCAAATGCCCGTCACCCGATAGAGTGACTTACGTCACATCATTGGATTTCGGTTTCCTCTTAAATAGGCATGAGCAGCCTATGAAGAGTTCAGCCAAATCAGGCACGTTCCCTAAAATGAAGGCCGGCGTTTTCGCATCTGGCAAACCCTGGAACAGGTCCCTGACAGAGTTTGTTCATGCTCTCGAATCCGTCAAGTCCATTGTGAACCTGCCCAAGCACGCCAAGCTCCTTGAAGAAGGCCAGATGCCGGAAGGCATCTTTGTTCTTTTGCGCGGAAGCGTCAAGCTGTTTGTTTCGCTGAAGGGCGGAAAGATGCTGATTTTGCGGGTCGTGCAGTCGGGAGAAGTGCTTGGACTGAGCGCCACGATGTCATCCAAGCCTGCCGAGTATACGGCGGAGACCCTGAGCCCGACTCAGTTCCTGTACGTTCCGCGGAAAGACTTTCTTGCCCTGCTCGAAGAACACCCCGAGATTTGTGTCACAGTGGTCGAGGTTTTGAGCCATCAACTTCGTGAAGCTGTGAATATGATTCACTACTCCTCCGGATCGCAACCGGCGGTGGAAAAGCTGGCCGACTTGCTGGAGTTATGGGTTGCTGAAAGCGGTCAGATGACGGAGCGTGGTATTGAGCTCAAGCTTCCCCTGACGCAGGAAGAGATCGGCCAGATGATCGGCGTCTCGCGCGAGACGGTTTCCCGGCTGATTGCCGAGTTTGAGGAACAGGGCATTTTGGAATTAGAGGGCTCACGGGTCCGGATCTTGAAAGGGCACCACCTGGAGGAAATGCCCGCGGCCAGGAGCCGGAAAGCCGCAAAGGAAAATGCCGTCGCCGAGCCAACCAACCCGGGCGCCGGTAAACCTGTCGCTTCTACTAAAGCGCAGCCCGGCAGCAACTTCCGCTCAGGGAAATCTCCGGAACGGGGATCTCCCGAACTAGGCGCTTGTCCGGACTGCTCGTGGCTGGTACACGCACGAAGGGTCCGAGGCGAAAGGGTCGGCCGTCAGAGCATAGGCCCGTGACCGGGAGCCGCCACAGATTTCCCGAAATTCACACACCCCGCATTTCCCCTTCAAATTTGACGTGTCGCGTAATTGCTTGAAAAGCGGCGCATTTCGGTAGATTTCAGCCAGCGGCAGCCGCCGCACGTTGCCCGCTGCCAGGGGGAGAAATCCGCTGGGAAAAACCTCGCCCTGGTGAGAGATAAAGACAAAGCCTTTGCCGTCGTTCAAGCCACGCGGCGCGCGGCCGATCCCGTCACCCAGCGGCTTGCCAGTCGGCGTTGTGGGGGTGGAGATATTCCTCCGGCGCTGTGCTGCGCGTTGTTGCGCCAGATACCGCCTGTAATGTTGCGCCTCGGTCGTCTTGATATCGAACTCAACATTCCGCGGAGACCTCTGCCAGCCTGGCGAATACCTGCTCGAACTCCTCGGCGCTGATCAGGTCCTGAAGCTGGCCCCGGCCTGTCGGCACCAGAAAGAATACGCTCCACAGAACCATTGGGAAGGTTTTCAGCAGCGCCACCATACCGTCAAAGTCAGCCAGGTTGCGCCGGGTAATGGTGGTATTGATCTGGATGGGGAGCCCGAGTTCGCCGGCCCATCGCACGGCATCCAGAGTCAGGGCATACGATCCTGATACGCCCCGGAATGTGTCATGGATTTCCGCCGTGGAGCCATCCAGGCTGATGGCCAGTCTCGCCAGCCCGCATTGACGCAGCCGGGCGACTGCCGCGTGGGTGAGCAGCGGCGTGGCGCTTGGCGTCATTGACATCCGAACTCCCCGGCGAGTTCCATATTCCACAAGACGGTAAATATCGGGTCGTTTGAGAGGGTCTCCTCCCGTCAGGACAAACAAGGGGGCTGCCATCTGGGCTACCTGGTCGATGAGGTCTTTCCCCTCTTCAGTTGAGAGTTCGAGCGAGGAACGAAGAGGTTGTGCGCAGGCCCGGCAGTGGAGGCAAGCCAGATCACATGCTTGCGTGGTTTCCCAGATGACGATGAATGGCGTCTCGTTGAAATCCATGATTTGCCCCTCTCGATGCCCCTTCAGCAAAATAGCTGATATCTCATCTAAACATCACCGAAGAGGCGCTTTCAGTGACCAAAGTCACACTTGCAGTGTGACGTGTGTCATAGACCACAATCCTAACCAGGGTTATCTTGTGAATGTCCGGTTGGCGGGGTCCTGAGATTGATCAGGGTCGGCCAACCGGCGGTTTTAGAAAGACCAGTCCTCATCAAGGTCAGTTGACCTTCCGGCGTTCTGCCCCGAACGCAAAGGGTAGAGACGGTTCAATACCGGCCGTCTCTACCTCCCTTCATTCCGGGCGTTATAATCCTCCTGACAGGTTGAAAAATTGAACAGGTATGTCATGCTGAGAGGAATGAATCTTCGCGGCATGGGTGAAATCAGCCAAATGCCGTTTCTTCGTCACTGGTGGGTTCGTGGAAGGCTTTCAGGAGCAGGTTTTTCGGGTGTCGGACAGGATTGGCTGTTCACATGCTTTTCCATCAGCGGGAGACAACTGTGGCCAGGAACGTTGAGATCGAGAAGGAAATAGAAAAGCTGAGGGAAGAGATCCGGCGCCATGAGCACCGCTACTACGTCCTGATGGACCCGGAAATCTCTGACGTCAAGTTCGACCAGCTGATGCACCGGCTCCAGGAGGTGGAAAAGGAACACCCGGAGCTGGTGACGCCCGATTCTCCCACCCAGCGTGTGGGAGGCCAGCCCGCGGAGGAGTTTAGCAAGGTGCGGCACTCGGCGCCCATGCTGAGCCTGGACAACACCTATTCGGTGGATGAACTCCGGGACTTCGACCGGCGGGTGCGTGAACTTTCGGGCCGGGACCAGGTTCCTTACGTGGCTGAGCTGAAGCTCGACGGCCTCTCCATAGCTCTGACCTACGAAGACGGTGTTCTCACGCGCGGGCTCACACGCGGGGACGGGGCCACCGGCGAAGATGTCACTCAAAACGTGAAAACTATCCGATCTGTTCCCCTCAAGATCGATTCCAGAAAACTTGGCGCAATCGGGCCTGCCAAAAAGTTTGAGGTGCGCGGCGAAGTGATTATGACGCACAAAGCGTTCCGGCAAGCCAACGAGCAGCGAGAGAAGAACGGTGAGCAGCCCTTTGCCAATCCCCGTAATGCCGCGGCTGGCGCCATCCGCCAGCTCGATCCCAGGATCGTGGCGCAACGGAACCTGGACATTTTTCTCTACTACCTCCTGGTGGATGGCCGCCCGCCGCTTAAAGAACACTGGAAAATTCTGGAAGAACTCAAAAAACTGGGCTTCAAAGTGAATCCTTACAAAAAGCTCGCCCAATCATTTGACGACTTGATCGGCTACATCCAGGAGATGGAGTCCCAGCGCGAAAAGCTCGAATACGAAATCGACGGCATGGTCGTTAAGGTGAATGAGATCGCCCTGTGGGACGAACTGGGAATGACGGCCAAATCTCCTCGCTGGGCGATCGCTTACAAGTATCCGGCCCATCAGGAAAGCACCGTGGTGAAGGACATTCGTCCCCAGGTGGGCCGCACCGGCACCCTGACTCCTGTGGCGGACCTTGAACCGGTGACGGTTGGCGGAGTGACGGTGAGCCATGCCACTCTGCACAACATGGACGAAGTGGAGCGTCTGGGAGTGAAAATCGGCGACACGGTCCTGATCCAGCGCGCCGGCGAAGTGATCCCGCAAGTGCTCAAGGTGACGAAACACGCCCCGGACGGCAAAGAATTCCGGATGCCGAAACATTGCCCGGTCTGCGGCGGCGACGTCATCCGCGTGGAAGGTGAAGTGGCATATCGCTGCGTGAATGCCGCCTGTCCCGCGCAGTTGAAAGAGTCGCTGCTGCACTTCGCCGCGCGGCACGCCATGAACATCAACGGGCTTGGAGAATCCCTGGTGGACCAACTGGTGGATAAGAAGATTGTTCAGGATGTTGCAGACCTTTACGGCCTGGATGAAGAGCAACTGGCAAGCCTTGAGCGCATGGGGAAAAAGTCAGCTCAAAATGTGCTGGAGGAAATCGAAAAGAGCAAACAGGCGGAACTGGCTCGGGTGATTTACGCCATTGGGATTCGATTTGTTGGAGAGCGGACAGCACAGTTGTTGGCGGAACACTTTGGTTCGATGGATAAATTCCGCGAAGCCCCGCCGGACGAACTTTACGAGGTGGATGAAATCGGTCCCAAGGTTGCCCAAAGTATAGTTGAGTTCTTCCACGAAAAGCGCAACCGCGACGTTATCGAAAAGCTGCGCAAGGCAGGCCTGCAGTTTGAGCAGGAAAAACGCCGGGGCGGCGGACCTTTGGAAGGAATGCAATTTGTACTGACGGGCAGCCTTCCCGGCCTCTCACGGGAAGAGGCAACCGGCATGATCGAAGGGGCCGGCGGGCGCGTTACGGGGTCCGTCAGCAAGAAGACGAATTACGTGGTGGTGGGCGCGGATCCCGGATCAAAGCTTGACAAGGCGCGGTCACTCGGCGTCAAGACGATTGATGAGGCCGGGCTCAGAAAGCTTTTCGGCGAATAAGCAGCAAGACCATTCGGCGTCAAGATACACAACCGCACCGGCGTCCGCAGCCATTTGGGCGCGCGCCTATGCGGTTGTCTGGGATCTTGATTCGTTGCGGATACAGGTGGGGAACCCATGCCATCCATGCGGGCGAAGGTCCCATCCTGTCCCTCGTGTTACGCAGTTGCTTCTGCTTCAGGGCGTTCAAAAATGAAGTTGCCGGACTCTTCGCTGTAGTCGAGGTGCAGGTCGCCGAGGGCTTGCGCCACCGTCTCGTCAACGGCCAGGCGGGTCCCGGAAGTGATTTGGACCTGGTCATCTGATTCCGGCTCTTTCGTGTCGAGTTTCAGTGTCAGGCGCAGTTCATTCTTGCCTTCCACGGGCTTGGCGTCAACGCGCAAGAAAGTTTTATCGGGCAGCGACTTGCTGGCAACAATCGACTTCACTTCCTGCGCTGCTCTTTCGGTCATTTTGATCATGCATTCTCCTTGTCGGAACCGTCCACGGACACCATGGTACCTTCCTTTGCCGCAATGCGAAGGAAAATTAGAAAGTCCCGGCGATTCCTGTGAAATTCACTCCTTATAGCTTGGGGCATGTTGCCGATGATTGCAACCCCAAATTGTTGGAGATGCCTATGGTGGCGAGGAATTTGTTTTGTTTTCAACGCTCCGATCAAAAGCACATTCCTCGCTTTGCCTGGAATGACGGGATGAATAATCCGCCGAATTTATAACTCAGCACCCTAGAGCGCCTCAAGCCACTTCAGCACGGCGTCCATCTTGCCGGCGGGGATGCCTTCAGCCCAGCGAACTTCGTCGCCCGCGTAAAGCAGAATCACATCTCCGGAGGCCGTGCGGCCGAAAATACGTTCGGCGTCGGAGTGAGGATCAGGAGAAAACCCAGGATATTTTTGGGTGAGGATGGTGCGATAATCGCGGAAGAAGCTGAGGGCCGAATCCGCGTTGGACCAGCGGGTTCTCGCCAACAGCGCGTAGCTTTGCGTGGCAGGATTCTCGTAGACAACATAACTGTCGCCCATCCAGCCGGCGCAGTCAGCCGCAGCCTTCTCTTCAGACAGGAACTGCCCTACCAGTTCGTTGCAACCCAGTTCACCCAGGGTGTTTTCATCCAGATGCTGGAGCCCGGGCGCTGAACTGAGTGGGGTTTTGGCCGGAAGCTTCACTTCAGGCAACGCCACATGGTCGAAATAGACGTTCGGCTGATAAAGGGCTTTGGTGGTTGAGGGCGGGGAAGTGAACAGTTCATTTAATCCCTGCCAGTCTTTCCTGCGGAGACCTTTTGAAATAAAACTTGCGCCCCCGATGTAGGGAAATAGCGCCTGAAGCTTGAAAAAGAACGGAGCCTTCGAGAAGACCGGGAATTCCGCCATCTGCCGGCGGATGAGAGGGCCGAGGACGGCGTCGAAGCTGGGCATGGCCGAGATCGGTGCATCTCCCAGCATGTCCTGGAACATGGCGGTTGTTGCATAGCCTTCCACCACAGCCTGGCGGGCGGCTTCAGCATCATCCTGGTTCTTGACGGCCTTCATGTATTGAACGAGGTTGAAATTCTGGTCCTGCAGCGCGTGAGTCAGTTCGTGTGACAGGACCATGCCTTGCATCTCGGGCGGGATCCAGTCGGCCATGTACATGGTTTTCGTCTGCGGATCGTAGAAGCCGGCAACCTGCTCGGTGTAGAAATTGATGAGGAATTTCTGAAGGTCAAAATCTCCGCCGATCAGTCCAAAGGCCCGCAGAGTGGCTTCCTGCACATGGATATCCTGCGGCGTGTATTCGGTGTGCAGGTTGTGGAGCAGAATTTTTCGAACTTCCTCCCGGCTCACAATTTTCTTGTGGACGGGCGACTTGATGGGCAGTCCGGTCATCCGGCTCATCTTTCGCAGAACCTCGTCAGCCTGTGCCAGCAGGTCGGCTTCGGCCTGCTGGGGGCTCTGCGTGGTCGGGCCTGGAACAGGAATCTGCAATCCGGCGAGGGGATGAGATAAAACGGCAAGGGAACCCAGGATGACAAGAAGGGCAAGAAGGATTTTCATGCCGTGGACACGCGTTTTATGATTTTCCATTCGTGGGCCAACCTTTCATTTTTCCCACAAGGAACAGTTGTGCCGAGCCGAGAGGGAAGGGATCGCAGGCAAGAGACCCGAACGATTGGACATCAGCGAATCCCGCTCTTTTCATCAGTTGCACCAATTCACGATAAGTATAGACGCGGTGTGACCCGGACCATGTGTCCATCTGCCCGCCGCGGACAAAAGTGTAATCGGTGTTGAAGCGACCTTTGACGTGATCATAGCGCGATGTCCGATGCTTCTACCCTGCTGATTGACCCCCCTGCCACTGGCAGATTAACATAGAAGGTGCGCGGGCAAGCCGGACGATCGCCGCCCCGCTCAAGCGCCTGACCTGGATCCGCAAGGGTCTGGGACGGGCAGGCAGGAGCGGGGGGGAGGAAAGTCCGAACTCCACAGGGTAGTGCGCTCGTTAACAGCGAGGGTCGGAAGGGGATCTCCGGGCAACCGGGGCGTACGCTTCCGGCATGGAAAGTGCCACAGAAAATATACCGCCCCGTTTACTCGGGGTAAGGGTGAAAAGGTGCGGCCCGCTTCAGCGGGATTAAAGTAAGAGCGCACCGCCTCGACAGCGATGTTGAGGGCAGGGCAAACCCCGCACGGAGCAAGACCAAATAGGAGGGGAGGAGTGACCCGCTCCGCAAGGTTCCGTAGCGGCGATCTGTGATCGCAGGCACTGCTGACCGCACAACCGCGGTCATCGATCGCCGCTACGGGCCGGTGACTCTCGGGTAGGTCGCTGGACCCCATCAGCAATGGTGGGGCTAGACGAATGATCGTCGCCCCGGGCAACCGGGGAACAAAATTCGGCTTACAGGCTTGTCCGCGCCTTTCATCAACGCAGGTGCTGTGAGGCTTTGCCCATCCTGCCGAAAACATCCATCATGCTAACGGCTTTCGAATTGTCCGCGTCATGGGTTTTATGGGCGGCTCATGGCGGATGGCGTACTCAGGTTGACACTATTGAAATATAGACGATAAAATGCAACGTTTGAGTTCACGAAGGTGCCTTAAACAAGAGGGTTATGGATAAACGTAAGGTACAGCGTTACCGAAAACAATTGCTGGCCAAGCAGGAAGAAATTCGCCGCATGGTCTCTCGTTCTGACCAGGACGGTCGCGAGGCCGACAATGAGCTCACGCAGGATCCTGGAGACCGGGCCGCGAATTCCTACACGAAGGAATTTCTTTTCCATCAGAGTGATGACAACCGCCGTATACTTCATCTGATCCAGGACGCCCTTCATCGGGCGGAGAATGGCTCGTACGGGCTTTGTGTGGAATGCCAGGAGTCCGTTCAGGCCAAACGCCTGGATGCGGTTCCCTGGGCCCGCCACTGTCTTGAGTGCCAGGAGAAGCAGGAAAAAGGCCTGTTGTAACGGGCCTCAGTTCAGAGGAAGCGAGGTTCGCTTCTATTCCGGGCTTGCCTTCCATTTCAAATTTCCGTCCCCTTCTTCGAGAGCTGGCTGACAGCTTGTTCGCGGTTGTTTTCCCTACCCAATGCACCCTTTGCGGTGGTGAAGTCGCCAGCGCAGGCGGCCTGCGTGTGTGCCGTGGTTGCTGGTCCCGGGTTGAAGGTTGGGAAGGGATTTCCTGCCAACAGTGCGGACTTCCTGTTGTTTCAGAGCGTGCCGATGACGCCGTCCAGGTGCTTTGCGTCGCGTGCCGCGCCAGCGCGCCTTTTTTTGATTGCGCCCGGACCTTCGGGATTTACCGGGGGAATCTGCGCCTGCTGATCCTGCAGTTGAAATTCCGCCGCCAGGAACGGCTGGGCAGAAGATTAGGGGGTCTGCTCGCGCAGGTCTGGACAAGCCTTGACGGATTATCTGACGGTGAACCTTCTCTCATTGTGCCTGTTCCACTTTTCCGCTTACGCGAGCGCGAACGCGGCTTTAATCAGTCCCGGCTCCTGGCTGATGGGCTGAGGCATCGCCTTGAGACAATGCCGGGCGCGAAGGAAATCAGGGTCGATCCCGGCCTGCTGGTCCGGACGCGTGCCACTCTTCCACAGACCGGCTTAAAGTTTGAGGCCCGCAGGGAAAACGTGCGCGGCGCTTTCGAGGTGGCGAAACCGGACCTCGTTCAAGGCCGTCGGCTGGTTCTGGTAGACGACGTCATGACCACGGGCGCCACGTTGTCAGCCTGTGCCGCCGCGCTCAAGCAGCGAGGGGCGGCAGGAGTTTACGCCCTGGCGATGGCACGAGCCACACCGCAATTTCCGGACGCCGACCTCTGGCACCATACGACAGGTATTGACGAATTTGGCCGCGACTGGACATAATGATTTTTGTTGGAAAAGGGGGTGGCGCCCCTTGAGAGGATAAAGTCATGGCGGAGGCGAGCGAACGCCTTTTAAAGGCGCCAGTTCTCGTTCTGAACGCGACCTATGAGCCCATCAATGTGACTGCGGCCCGGCGCGCCATTGTGCTTGTCCTGAAAGGCAATGCCATCACCGAGGAAGAGAACGGCAGTTATCTGCACTCCGCGCGGACAGCGTACCGCATTCCCTCCGTCATCCGGCTCACGGAGTTCCGGCGGATCCCTCATCAGTCGCGTCCGCTTTCCCGCAAGAACATTCTGATCCGCGACCGCTACACGTGCCAGTTCTGCTACAAGGCTTTTCCGGCTTCCGAATTGACGCTGGACCACATTATTCCGCGCTCCCGGGGCGGCCACTCCGACTGGGACAATCTGGTCGCCTGCTGCCATGCCTGCAACAGCCGGAAAGGCAACCGGCTGCCTGAAGAGGTGGGGCTCACGTTGCGCCGCCAGCCGCGGCCTTTCACGCTCCACACCAGCCGCCACATCATGCGGATGCTGGGCCGGGCCGACCAGCGCTGGCGGAAATACCTCTTTTACTGACTGTCGTGCATAGGGGCGATTCCTGAATCACCTCTGTCACTCAAAGTCCCATTTCCCCTGCCATTCCCTCCTGGAATCTGTGTAATTTACGGATCGCTCAGAGTCCTGATTGATCGACCATCTCCGGCAGCTCTATAGCATTCAGCATTGCGTATCCCGACGGGTCGTGTCAAAACAGACAAGCACCTGCCTGGCGCCGCAACCTTTCAGGTGCGCGGGGCATTTGGATTTCGAACGCCTTATACAGGAATCATCGCTGGATGGCAAGAAGTGGTGTGTACAAGAAAGAAAATGGAGCGGCATGCCTCACGATGTTCAGTGAACGGCACACCACTCCAGATGATTTTGATGTTAGAACGTAAGCGACGCCCGCACCTGGATCAGCCGCGGTGAAGCGTCGGCGCCCAGGAACGACCCCAGGATGCTGGTCGGCGGGCTGACAGTATTAAGAATTTGCCCGAACTGCGGGTCGGCCACGTTGTTAATGGGCTGGTCGAAGTTGGGATGGTTGAGCACGTTAAAGAACTGGAAGCCAAGAGCAAGTTTTGCAGACTCCCAACCGGGCAACGAGGTGATTTTGCTGATACCGAGGTCGGTGTTGAAATATCCCGGCCCGAGGAACATATTCCTTCCCTGTGAGCCGAAGCGGCCCGGGTTGTCGGCTGCAGGTGAAAATTGAGACGCGTTCAGGCAGGGCGTGTCCGGACCGTTGCAGGAAACCCTCGACGTGGAATTGTTCAGGTAGTTGGCGAAAATCGGTCCGCCGAAGTTCTGCCCGCCCAGATTGCTTTCGGCGTTGAAATCCTCGACGGTGTAGGGGAACCCGGAGTGGGTGAAGAGCGAGCCGGAGACTTGCCAGCCATCCACCAACGATCTCAAGCCATGGCCAGACAACATCCATCGCATCGGGAGTTGGTATACGTAAGCCAGATTCAGGTTATGGCGGTTGTCGTAATCGGCGTTGCCGTAATTGGACTTAATGTTAAACGGGTTTTGCGGGTAGAGCGTGCTTTCGTTGGTGTTGTAAATAAAGGGCAGCGTGCTCCCGCCGTTTGAGAGGATGTCCAGAGCGTGGCCGTAGGTGTAGTTTGCGGTGATCAGGCCATGCGAGAAGTTGTGCCGGAAGGAGACGGTCACGCCGTTGTAGCTTGAAACACCGGCGCTTTCCAGATAGTCAACCTGTGCGAACCTTTCATCTGGGGGAGCTCGCGGGCATGCCTATAAAGTTTTCTGCGTACCCGTTGATAGAAAAATTGGGCACCAACTCATGGATGCCATGGTTCCCCACGTAATTCACGCTGAGAACAGTGTCGGGCCCGAACCCTTTTTGGATTTCCAGGTTCCACTCCTGGTATTGAGGCAATTGCATGAATTGTTGAGCGCTTGCAAGGTTCGGCGGGGAAAACCCCGGCACACTTTCCAGGATGCTGCCCAACGTCCCGCCGCTTGAAAACGCATTTAGAAAAGCGGTGTTGGAATCTGAAGCGTCCTTGAAAATGTTTGACGGCTCGTCCGGAGATATGTTGTTGGAAGTCACATAAAATGGGTTTGAATACGGCGGGTTCTGGGAGATGCTTTCCGTCGTGATGCCCGGAACGCCATCATAGAACAAGCCAATTCCACCTCGCACCACCAGGTTGTCCTGTGAACCAAAGGGCTGCCAGGCAAAGCCGAGGCGCGGCTGCCAGGCCAGATTTGTCATTCCCGCAAACTCCTGCCGCTGGCCCACCTGGATAGACTGGTTATAAGGGGTGTTGACATCGTGGCTCATGCTGGGGAAGGGCTGGACGGTGCGGGCAAAACAATTGTGCTGGCAAACCGGGTTGGACGCATGATCGCCCCTTAAGGACAGGGTCAGTTTAAAACCCTGCGCTACTCTCCATTCGTCCTGGGCGTAAAATCCCAAGCGGTACAGGGCAAAAGGCTGAACCAGGGCGCTGGGGAAGTATTTGTACAGAAAGTCTCCGGTAGAGCCGCCGTTATAGAAATCGGGAAGCCCGTACAAGCCCAATTCTCCGCTCGACAGGTAACCAAAGTCGTAGTTGCTGATCAGGCTGCGGGCGTAATTGACCCCAAACTTCATGTTGTGATTGCCCTGGATCCAGGAGAAGTCATCCACAAACTGGTACTGGGTGACATTCCGTCCTTGTGGGGCTATATAGTCCAGGCCCCCAAGTTGAGTGAGCGATCCGTCAAAGAAAACCATGGTTGAGGGGAAAGTTTCGAGAGCCTTGTTCATATCCGGTGCATTGAAGAGGGCCGAATAATACTGCATGGCGGCGCGAAACGAGTTCACTTTGTTCGTGCCCATCAGGCGCGTCCATCCGATCTGGCCCTCATTATCAGGCTGGTCGCTGACCAGGTTGAATATCGGGCTGATCGGATCGGTGAAACTGGCTTGGTGCCCCCGATCCATCCTTCCACTGACGAACAGCCGGTCTGTAGTGCTGACGTTAAAATCCAGCCGGCCGGCCAGAATCCACTGAGTTGTTTGCTGCCCGACAGTTGATCGGAAGGCGAGAACACAAGGGTCGCTGGCGGCTATGTTGGCATCGCCAATTCCATAGGTGCCGCAATCGTACAAGGGTGTGGCGCGGCTGGCACCGGGAGCGCCGTTGTAAAGCGAGAAAATATTGTTGTAGAAGGGAAGCGATGCGCCCAATCCCAGATTCTGAAGGTTGGTGAGGGTTGCGTTCTCAAATTGCGGCGAGGGTACTGTTGCTTGCGTGCTGGTCGGAATCAGCAACCGTATCCCTTCCTGATCCAGAAAGAAGAAAGCTTTGTCCTTGATAATCGGGCCGCCCAACGACGCAGACCACTGGTTGGCATTGACGAAGGCCCGGGGCGTATCCGTGGAATTGTTGAAAAAGCTGTTGGCATCCAGAACACTGCCGTTCCAGAAGTAGTTCGCGTTCCCGTGAAAACCGTTTGATCCTGATTTTGTTACGTAATTGATGTTGGCGCCCGCAAGACCGCCGTACTCGCCGGAATAGCCATTGACGACGACGGTTGCTTCTTTAATGTTGTTCTGGCCCATCATCAAGTTTACGGATCCCGAGTTATTTGTGCTGAATAACGGGTCCATATCATTCATGCCGTTGACCGTGAACATGTTTGACGTGGCAGGCAGTCCGTAGACCGAAATGTTTCCGTACCCCGCCCCGGAATTCATGACCGTCCCGGGGGACATCTGCGCAATGAAGGTCATATCATTGCCCGGATTGGGGATCTGGTCGATCTGGATCTGCCCCATCGTCGTCGCAATGTTTCCGGTGTTTGTTTGCACGAGAGGGGCTTCCGTTGTTACAGTCACGGCCTGGCGTGCCGCGCCGATTTGGAGCTCGATGTCGGCCGTTTGGGTCATTCCCAACGACACTGTCACAGCCCGGGTGGTCGTCTGAAACCCCGAAGCCGTTGCGCTGATTGTATAACTGCCTGGATCCAGGAGGGCAAATTGATAGTTTCCATTCGCGTTCGTCACGGTTGTTACTGAGGTTCCGGTGGCTGTGTTCTTGAGCGTAACCGTGGCGTCGGGGATGACAGCGCTTGACGGATCAATAACCTGTCCCGTGATCGCTCCTGTCGTGGTTGACTGGGCCATCATTTTCGGCGGAAGCAGCAGCAGAAAAGCTGGAAGAAACAGTAAGGACGCTAAGGCATAAACGTTCATTGAGCAAAAGCGCCGGACTGAACTCATGAAATGTTCCTCCTTGGCTAGACAGTTGCGGGGCGGGTTCAGAATCCATGAAGGTGGAAGAGGTGCGCCAAAGCGTCAACGCCCAGTCAACTGCAGATGAACAAACCCTTTTAATCTAATAGGATCCAAAGAGACCATGCTGTGACTCTGATCACATACTGTGGTGATAATCGTCATCCCTCTGAGCATGAGATTTATCACTAACTACCGGACAAACCAAACTTTAGCAGTCAAATCCATCAATATCAATAAAATAATGTTTACCAAGAGGGTAGGGGGGTATGCTGCCGAGAGGGCACTGCGACAAGGGCCTTGGCGGTTTTTTCCATTTCAGGAAAGATTTCCCGGAATTATCGCTTCATTCCTGGCAATGTGGCGGATCCTCTTGCTGGGGGTATTGAATGGCCTGGCTGCAAGGGAAACACGCCGGTTCGTGCCTACTAAGACTCTCCGGCCGTCTCGCCCAGCTTTCTGGCAATCTTGCGGGCCAGTTGCGACACAGCCGCCTGCCCGACGGATGACGGATGGAACCAGCGGAACCCGTCGTCTGCTTTTCCTGCCTTCAACACTCCTTTGTAAACATGGACTTGGATGGAACGGTGGGTGATGTTGTGGTGAAGTTTGTGTTCAAGTTCTTTCAATAATGGCGCCGTCCCCAGCAAGCGACGGAGTTTCATCCTGAGGCGCGCCAGGGCCTCGCTGCCGGACCTGCCCAGTGCCGATGGGAAATTCCAGAGGTCGTCGAGCAGTCCTTCATCAAGACCCCGGACCAGCATAACCTGTCGATTCTTCTGAAGCACGGCGGTGGCCAGGTGCCATTCTTCCGCCTGCCTCCGGGGACGGGGCTGAGGGTAGCTCTCGGGTCTGCCGGAATGATAACCACAGCACACTTGACGCAGCGGGCATTTGTGGCATTGGGGTGAACGCGGCAGGCAGACAGTCTGCCCCAGTTCCATCAAGGCCTGGTTGAAATTGCCGGGGCTCCGGCGGGAGAGAAACAGATCGAGATTTTCCTCGATGCGGCGGCGAAACTGCGGCTGGTGAAGATTACCGTGGAGCGCCAGCAATCTGGCCATCACCCGAGCCACGTTCCCGTCGAGGACAGCGTAGGGTTGGTTATAAGCGATGCTCAGCACCGCCCGGGCCGTGTAATCACCCACGCCGGGAAGGGAAAGCGCCTGCTTCATTTCCCTGGGGAACTGTCCGCCGTGCTTTTCCACCAGCTCCTGGGCCGCCCTGTGCAGGTTGCGGGCGCGGCGGTAATATCCCAGGCCCGACCACAGTTCCAGCACGCGTTCGAGCGGGCCGTTCGCCAGCCGCCTGGCGGTGGGGAATTCGCGAATGAAGCGCTGGTAATAGGGAATGACGGTCTCAATCTGGGTCTGCTGCAGCATGATTTCCGAGACCCAGACGGTGTAGGGGTTTCTGGACTTCCGCCAGGGCAGCGCGCGGGACCGGCGCTGGTACCAGCGGAGCAGGGAACGGCGGGCTTCGGCGGCGCTGAGTGGGAGAGAGGGAAACCATCGCAAGCGTTATTTCCGGCGGCCTTTTGAATGCCGGTCGCGCACGGATGACCGCGCAATTTCTGCCGCGGTTCCTGGTGCGTAATAGCCCGGCGGGGACTGGACGCCTATGCGGCCGTGCCGGACCACCTGGATGCGGACGCTGTGGAAGCGGCCGTTTTCCCTGGAATCGGTGGGTTTGTATCCCAGCACGTAGTAGGCGGGCGGCAGCGGGATGGCCGCCTTAAACCCTGATCCCAGGTCATCCTTGTTGGCGACAAAGTTGCCGGCGGTCATGGTGGACAGGTCCAGAAGCACGTCGGCCGACATGGAGGCGCGGTCAGCCATCATCTGGTTTCTCGCGGCAACCAGAGATACCTGTTCTTCGTCGAGTTTGCTGTTGTGGGTGGACGCCGGATCGGGAAGCTGCCTGAGCAGGCCGGTCGTGTCGAGAGCGCTGATGATGATGTGCAGCCGCGTTGCCCGCCTGCACAGCAAATCGATCTGCCTGGCCTGCGAGCCGGCCATGAAACCCGGAGAGGCCACGATGATGGCGCGCGGATCGGGCAGTTTGGAAACCCTGCTGATCAACTTGTCCAGCCCTTCCAAAGACTTCCGGGATTGAATCTCGCTATCGGCAATCACCTGGCGCGCCCGCGCGTCAATCGTCTGCTTCATCCTGCGCAGGGTCGCCATCGGCAGGCTGCTGGTGGGAGGGTCAACCTGGCCCTTCGGGGTGCTGCAGGCGTTCATGTCTTCGAGGGCGATTTTCAGCGCCAGGGGATCGTCGCCGTAAAGCAGCATCTGTGCCTGGAAATCCGTCAGCTCGGGGCAGGCTTTGGCCTGCCTTGCCGTGGAAATGTGGGGCTTGATGGCCAGCAGCGCCTGGTGAAGTTTGTCCCTGTCGCCGGTGAAGTCGAGGGTGACGTCCCCCGAAGCCGTAAACACCCCCACTTCGTTTCCAAATTCCTGGAATGACTTGAAGTAAGAATAAGCGCTGTCGGTCACCCGGATGGTCTGGACGAAATCATAATGCAGATCATCAAAGTAGAGTGCGATGTAGCGGCCGCTTCCAGGAGTTTTGACGTGGTGAACGGATTCGGGAATGATGTTGGCGGCAAAATCGCTGATCCGCTGCAAGCGGTTGTTGTCCCACAGACGAAAGTCACTGTCGCGCAGGTCGGCGACCGCCAGGCCGCGCACATTGCGCACCACCACGCAGAGCTCGACCGGAGGCGGGGGAGTCCGGTGCGCCGTTGCTCCCTGCGCGGCGGTCTTCGCCGGGTGAACGCTCTTGCGGCGCGCCTGGCCGCCCTTGATGGGAAGGCTGAAAACGAGGCCCGCCAGAGCACAGCCCAGAAACAGCCGCGCGGTCCATCCGCGCCAGCCCGAAGTAGAACCCATCCTGCAATTGGTCATGAAACAGCCTTGGAAGGAGGGCGTCCCCGCTGAAGGAAATCAGGATGCGAACCCACGTTACGCGCTGTGTCAACCTCCCGTTCAACACAGTAAAGACAGTATTAAATCTGCGGGATAAATTGTCAACAGGGGATGGGGCCGTTAGGGCGTCCCGCGTGAGATTCGTGCCGGCGGGTTGAGCCTGCCAAAGTCCGCAGTTTTTCTAATTGGGCATGCCGGCATGAAGCCAGAGCCTTCTCAATATCCTGCCATGAAAGCCATTTCGATTCAGGCGGTCCCGCTCAGGAAAGAATCCAACTCTATCTCGAGCTGCCGAAGCGTCTCTTCGCAGCCGAGCACCAAAGGCCTTATCCTGTCCCAACGCAAGGTGAAAATGTAAGCGTGGCGGAAGAAGTGGCGAAACTCCATGTATTCCCTCAGGCGCCTGCGCAACGCGCCGGAGATGGCCGCCTTCCTGCGGCTTGTCGCCTCCGCCATGCCATCGAGGAGTTCTTTGTGCCAGGATTCGCCTTCCGGCAAGGGATCGCCCAGCTCCACGCACACGCGCTTGATGATGTTCTCGACGCCGTTATAGAACGAGTTGAGCAACGCTGCGAGACCTGAAATCTCAATTTCGCGTGGCGGACTTGCAGCGCATTTTTCAAGAATCGGGTGGTAGGTCTTAAGCAGCTGGTGAAGCTGTTCCCGTTCAACGGCAATCTGCTTGCGCAGCTTATCCCACACGCCGCAGCTCGCCTTCGTCTTTGAGATATCGGGTGAAGGGGTTGTCCTCGTCCAGGTCTACCAAATCGAGCGGGCGACCGAGAGCGTCGTGAGCAGCGGCCATGGCTCGGAAGAAAACTTCGGGCGGAAGCCCGGATACCGCCATGTCAAAGTCTGAATTTTCGCGCATTTTGCCCGTCGCCGCCGAGCCAAACACATAGACTTCGCGTGCTCCAGCAGCCTTCAGTGCTGCCGCCGCTTCCCCAATCCGGCTTTCAATGCTGCTCTCAGCCATTCGAAAAGGCATACAGCTGAACATTATATCAAATTGATCCGGGAGAAAAGTGGGTACCAACTAAAGTTGGTGCCTTGCTCTTCTTGATTTGCCGCGTGCAATCTGTAATCCTTGGAATTCTGGCAGGATCGTGAAAAGACGTTAAGGCTGCCGTCATTCCGAGCGCAGCGAGGAATCTGCTTTTCCGGCTTTGCGTAAACTTCACGAATCTGCTTTTGGACCGGACAGGAAACAAATCAGATTCCTCGGGCGATCAAGAACATCCGCCCTCGGAATGACGTTAAAACAAGGACTGCCGTGGCATACAACGACCTTCGAGAATTCATCACCCGGCTGGAACGGGAAAAAGAGCTGAAGCGGATCGGCGTTGAGGTTGACGTGGACCTCGAAATCACCGAGATCACCGACCGCGTTTCCAAGGCTTCCGGCCCGGCGCTGCTTTTTGAAAAACCGCGCTCGGCTAAAGACGGCAAGGATTATTCCGTTCCGCTGCTGATCAACACGCTGGGCACAAAGAGGCGGATGGAACTGGCGCTGGAAGTCTCCTCGCTCGATGACGTGGCAAAGCGCATTGAAGACCTTCTGGCCATGAAGCCGCCCGAGGGATTGCTGGACAAAGTCAGAATGCTGCCAAAGCTGGCCGAGTTCGGTTCGTTCTTTCCCAAGACCGTGAAGAGCGGTCCGGTCAAGGAAGTCGTTCAGCGTGAGGATGTATCCCTTGCCGAGCTGCCCATCATGCAGTGCTGGCCGCAGGACGGCGGGCGGTTCATCACCTGGCCGATGGTAGTGACGCGCAGCCCCAAAAACGGCCGCCGCAACGTGGGCTGCTACCGCATGCAGGTTTTTGATGAGCGCACCACCGGCATGCACTGGCAGATCCACAAGACCGGAGCGGAACACTTCCGCTGGCTGGACCGCCAGGGCAAAGGCCGCCGCATGGACGTGGCGGTGGCCATCGGCGCCGATCCGTTGACCATGCTGGCGGGAATTCTGCCGCTGCCCGAGGACCTGGACGAATTCCTGTTTGCGGGTTTCCTGCGCCAGAAGCCGGTGGAGCTGGTGCGCTGCGAAACCGTGGATCTGGACGTTCCCGCCCACGCCGAGATCGTGCTGGAAGGTTACGTCGATCTTGACGACATCCGGGTGGAAGGGCCCTTCGGCGACCACACCGGCTACTATTCGCTTGCAGGACAATTTCCCGGCCTTTCACCTCACCTGCATCACCCGCCGCAAGAATCCGATTTACGTTTCCACCATCGTCGGCCCTCCGCCCATGGAAGACTACTGGATGGGCTTTGCGGTGGAGCGTCTGTTCCTTCCGCTGATGCGCCAGCAGATGCCGGAAGTGGTGGACATGCACATGCCGCCCCAGGGCGTGTTCCACAACCTGATCATCGTCTCCATCCGCAAGAGCTATCCGGGGCACGCCCGCAAGGTGATGAACGCCATCTGGGGATTGCCGGGCGCCATGTTCTCCAAGTGCATCGTGGTGGTGGATGACGACGTTGACGTGCATAACCTGCGCGAGGTGGCCTGGAAGGCCCTGAACCACATCGATCCGGAACGCGACATCCAGTTTGTGCTGGGGCCCGTGGACCAGCTTGAGCACGCTTCGCGGCTGCCGAATTTCGGCTCCAAGATGGGCGTCGACGCCACGAAGAAGTGGCCCAGCGAGGGATTTGCGCGGCCCTGGCCGGACGAAATCGTCATGGATGAGGAGACCCGGCAGAGAGTGGACAGCCTCTGGAAAAGCCTGGGGTTGTAGCGTAGCGCCGCCGTCCCGGCGGCAGGCCAGCGAGACGCTGGCGCTACGGGAAGCTTCGGGTCGGAAGATGTTTTCAATTACATCTACCCTGGCTCCCACTTGCCCGGCGGAGGTCTATTCAATAGCGCCATGAACTGCAATGCCCAGGGCGGTGATGGGCGACTGCTTTTACCTCTGGAGCTTTCGCAATTCACCCGTGAGAACATAGCTTGACAATTAGTTCGCAATATGCGAACTTGGTATGGGTAGGCGATAGGAGAATCCGAACCTGTGCATGTTATCAGCCGTAAGAAGCTGAAGGAAGCTGCTGCAAAACACCCTTCCCTGGGAACGGCTCTTGACACGTGGTTTCGGGTGGCGAAGAAGGCAAGATGGAAGAATTTAGACGAAGTGAGGAAAACCTATCCGGCCGCAGATCCAGTAAATCCCTACACGGTTTTTAACGTTAAGGGCAACCGTTTTCGACTCGTTACGGAAATCAATTACGAGCGCGGAAGGATATACATTCGCCACGTTCTTACCCATGCGGAGTATGACAAGGGGAAATGGAAGTTATGAGTGCAAGCGTTATTGCAATTCACGGAAAAATGGACAGGAAGGACGTTGACGAGAAGGAATACAGGGGTCTCATTGGCAAAAGTCTGCCGCACGTCATACGAACCGAGAAGGAGAATGAATATTACATCGATCTACTCTATTCTCTGGATCAGAAGGACAATCCGACAGCAGCAGAAAGGGAATTGGCAGACCTGCTGACGCTGCTGATTGAGGCTTTTGAGGATCAGCACTATGCTCTGAAGCAGGCCACTCCGATTGAAAACCTTGCTGAGCTCATGGAAGCCAATGGCCTGAAGCAGAAAGACCTTGTTGACGTTTTTGGGACACCCAGTATCGTTTCTGAGATTCTGAGCGGGAATCGAAGGCTTACCGTTGAGCATATTAAGAAACTCAGCAAGCGATTCAACGTCTCTCCGGAGCTGTTCATCCGTTAGCCGCTTTACGGTCGCCCGGGAAGATGAATGAGGCGCAGCCGTGGCATTATGAAAGATAACGTTTTTCTATGCTGCCCATTGCGAATTGCTGGCGGTGTAATGCGATGGAAACCATGGCCCATGTAGCGCCGCCGTCCCGGCGGCATGCCAGCGAGACGCTGGCGCTACGGGAAGCTTCGGGCCGGAAGATGTTTTCAATTACATTGACGCCGGCTCCCACTCGCCAACTTACCGGACCCACCACGTGGAATTTCTCAGGAGCGGCTTCCCCCGGGTGCCACTCACTGCAGGAGTAGCGCAAACCGTCCCGCCCTGCGGATCTTACTGAGGAGCCCGCCACCACGCACGTCATTCTGAGGGCGGTTTTTGGCCGAAGAATCTGCTTCTCCTTTTTTGCCGGAACAGCAGATTCCTCGCTCCGCTCGGAATGACGGGGGCGACGGTGTCGCCACGTTCGTTATCCTGCGGAGGCCCGCTGCAGTTCAGCGGGACGACGAACGATCTGCTTTTCCAAACCAACCCTCGCTCAAGTCAGCCCACGTTGCGTTCATTGACTCGATCAACGCGATCTTCTTTGATCGGCGCCAGCCCTTGATCTCCTTTTCTCGGTTAATGGCGTCGCGCACGCGTCCCCAGGTTTCAAAAAAGACGAGCCGTTCAACACGGTAGCGGCTGGTAAAACCGGGGGTGAGGTGGCGCTGGTGCTCTGCCACGCGGCCCTCAAGGTCCGTCGTGACACCCGTGTAGAGCGTGCGCGAGCGGCTGGCCATGATGTAGACGTATGCGGTTTTCACGCGGAGACCTTATCACACAACGGGCTTCCGGACGCGTACCCACGTCATTCTGAGGCCGGTTTCTGGCCGAAGAATCTGCTGTTAAGTCCGTGCTCATTCTTCAGACAAACCAGAAGCAGATTCCTCGTCGCCCTTTGGCTCCTCGGAATGACCGCGGCGACGGTGTTGCCACGTTCGCCATCCTTCAAATCTGCATTCTTTAAGCACGTCATTCTGAGGCCGACTTCTGGCCGAAGAATCTGCTTCTCATTCCTGGCCTGGAACAGCAGATTCCTCGTCGCCTTTCGGCTCCTCGGAATGACGGGAGCGACCGTGTCGCCACATTCGTCATCCTGACGGGCCCCGCCACCACGTCCGTCATTCTGAGGCCGGTTTCTGGCCGAAGAATCTGCTGTTAAGTCCGTGCTCATTCTTCAACGAAAGCAGAAGCAGATTCCTCGCTTCGCTCGGAATGACGGGCGCGACGGTGTTGCCACGTTCGTCATCCTGACGAGCCCCGCCACCACGTCCGTCATTCTGAGGCCGGTTTCTGGCCGAAGAATCTGCTTCTCATTTTTGGCCTGGAACAGCAGATTCCTCGTCGCCTTGCGGCTCCTCGGAATGACGGGAGCGACGGTGTCGCCACACTCGTCATCCTGCGGAGCCCCCCCCACGTCCGTCATTCTGAGGCCGGTTTTTGGCCGAAGAATCTGCTGTTAAGTCCGTGCTCATTCTTTGAACAAACCAGAAGCAGATTCCTCGTCGCCTTTCGGCTCCTCGGAATGACGGGTAGGGTGTGGGACCCGGTGAGGGGGCCTCTTTCCCCTACTTCCTCGTTTGCTCCCCCCGTCCCGCCCTGTGCGCTCTGCGGCTCTTCTTGAGTGTAGCGCCGCCGTCCCGGCGGCATGCCAGCGAGACGCTGGCGCTACGGGAAGCTTCAGGCCGGAAGATGTTTTCAATTACATCTACGCCGGTTCCTGCAGGCCAATTTAACAAGAGCACAGACGAGATGTTAGAATTCTGGTTAGGTCTTCTGGCCAGAACTTCGAGCCAGTAATCGGAAGCCATGATATAGGTAGCGCTGCCCTTCAGGGCGGTACGTGCCGCGCTGAAGCCCGGCGCTACTATCACTGAGAGCCAAAGGAGAGAAGTGCCGAATTACGAATACGACATGCTGGTGATTGGTTCGGGGCCGGCGGGGCACCACGCGGCCATTCAGGCGGCGAAGCTGGGCAAGAAGGTTGCCGTTGCGGAACGCAAAGGAGTGGTGGGCGGTGTCTAGCATCAATCTGGGCACCATTCCCAGCAAAACCCTGCGCGAGGCTGTCCTCTATCTTTCCGGATACCGGCAGCATGACGTTTACGGCGACTCCTACACGGTGAAGCAGAACATCACCAAAGATGACCTGCTCTTCCGCACCCAGCACGTGATTACCCATGAAATTGACGTCGCGCGGCACCAGTTGTTTCGAAACCGCGTCGAACTGATCAATGCCGAGGCTTCTTTTGTTGACGCCCACACGGTCCGCCTGAACTTTAATCGACAAGCAGGGGTCTCGCGATGTGACCGCCGCCAACATCGTGATTGCGGTGGGTGCCTCGGCGACCAAAGACCCGCACATTCCTTTTGACGGCCGGCGGATCTTCACCAGCGATGAAGTGATGTCGCTGGACCAGTTGCCCCGAAGTCTTACGGTGGTGGGCGCGGGAGTGATTGGCTGCGAATATGCCAGCATTTTTGCCGCGCTGGGCATCCGGGTCACGCTGATTGATATGCGGCCCCGACTGCTTCCCTTTGTGGACGGCGAGATTGTGGACACCCTGGCCTATCACATGCGGGACAACCGCGTGACCCTGTGGCTCAACGAAAAAGTGCAGAACATTGAGCCTAACGAAAACGACCACGGAGGCGGCGTCACCATTCACCTGGAGAGCGGCAAAAAGATTTTTTCCGACAAGGCCCTTTACAGCATCGGCCGCACCGGATCAACGGCGCGGTTGAATCTTGAAGCCGCCGGGCTTTCTGCGGACGATCGCGGACGGGTGAAGGTGAATGAACACTATCAGACTGCCCAGCCCCACATCTATGCCGCGGGCGACGTGGTCGGGTTTCCGAGCCTGGCTTCCATTTCAATGGAGCAGGGAAGGCTGGCGTCATGCCACGCGTTTGGCGTGGAAGCCGTCAGCGTGCCGGAACTGTTTCCCTATGGCATCTACACGATTCCGGAAATTTCCATGGTGGGCCGGACCGAAGAGACCCTGACCGAACAGGGCGTCCCTTATGAAGTGGGCAAAGCTCAATACAAAGAAACCGCGCGCGGGCAGATTATCGGCGATGTGACAGGCCTGCTGAAACTCGTCTTCCACTCGGAGACTCACGAGTTGCTGGGTGTGCACATCATGGGAGATGACGCCAGCGACCTGGTGCACATCGGACAGGCGGTCCTGACCTTCGGCGGGAAAGTCGATTACTTTGTGAACACCGTCTTTAACTATCCGACGCTGGCAGAGTGCTATAAGAACGCCGCCTTTGACGGCATCAACCGGCTGCGCTCGTAGTCCTGTTTTTCTGGCAGGATGTTGAAAGAGGTGTAGCGACGGCTTTATGCCGCCACGCCTGTGTTTAGAACACTGGACTTGTGGCGAGGTAAACTCGCCGCTACAGTCCCCCAACGGAGCCTTTCAGCAGTCTGCCAGGTTCCATGCGGATACAATCGCCGCCGGTTGAGGTGCGGCGAAGGCCTGCGCCGGAGTGGCCGGAGCTATCTTGCTGAGCGGAATCCAGCCTTGATGAATGGCCTGCGAAATTACCTGTGGCGGCTGAAGCAGCGCAACAAGCTGATCTGCTACTGGCTTGTCCGACTGTCGAGCCGGCCGGCGTCGTTTACCTTCCGTGGAGAATCCTATCGCTACTTCCGGCATCGCTATAACGCAACTTGGAGAAACGAACGGGCGGTGGAGATTCCCATTGCCCGCGGCTTCCTTGTTGGCATCCCGGCGGAAAAGGTGCTGGAAATCGGTAACGTGCTCTCCCACTACGGTCCCGTTGCGCACGAAGTGGTGGACAAGTATGAGCGGCCGAAGGCGTCACCAACGCGGACGTTTGCGATTTCAAGCCCGGCAGGAAATACGATCTCATCCTGAGTATCTCGACCCTTGAGCACGTGGGATGGGACGAGGAGCCGAAAGATGAGTCGAAAGTGCAGCGGGCGTTTGAAAACCTCCGCAGCCTGCTGGCGCCGGGGGGAAGGCTCGTGGTGACTATTCCGCTAGGCTACAATCCGCCCCTCGACAGAATGATCGAGGAGGCCCGCATCAGCTTTTCCCAGCGCGGCTACTTGAAGCGCCAGCCGCGCCGCAACATCTGGAGAGAAGTTGGCGCCGGGGAAGTCCGGAACCCCGGTTATGACCGGCAGGCTTATGCCGCTCACGAACTGCTCGTTGGCATCATCGAGAATCGCTAAATCAAAATCCCGGTCGGGAATCCATGACAGATTTTTGCTCACACTGTTTGCGGGACGTGGGCCCGGAATCCCGCCACAGAACTTCCGGGACCACAATCCGCGCTATTTCGTTGAACCCGCCCTGGCTGCCTTTGAATGCGAAAAATACAGGTCTTCTTTCCAACCCCGAAGACTGATCTTGGTGATGGCATGATCGTTCGAGGCTATCGTGTGTGTAGGCTACCTGAGTCTGATGATTCTTGCTGGCTTCGTTGACCAGCTTGACAGGCGCCTGGCCTACCAGCTTTCCATCTTTGTTATAAAACTTCACTGCGGGCGACTTCTTGTTGTTGACAACATCGATCTTGTAATCGCCGGGTTTCAGTTTCAGATTCTTGCCAACCATTGCAGGAAATAGCACGTCGATCTGTTTCATCCTGGCGAACGCCATTCCCGAAAATAAGAAAACGACACCCAACGCGGATGTAAGTATTGTATTTATTTTGTTAGACATAAGATGAACTTTCCTCCTACCGCTGATTTTGGACTACATCTGATATGAGACCACGAAGCGACGGAGAGGTTGCCCAGTTGAGGAAAAGGCGGAAAATGTGTTCAATTTTGAAACATTTTCGCCTGTTGGACCCCCAATTCAAAGTCACTTTCGTTCATTCCAGGTGAGTTAGCAAAGAGGCGAAAACTTTGGAGAGATGCTTCAGGCGAAATGCTATTCCACTTGGGAGGTTGTTCTTCCCGTAATCAGCCACGCATTTCCAACTTTTTCGATGCTAGTGTTGCGAAGCCGGCAGGCCTGGTCGAGGCGGGCCACGCCGATCCCTGCCACTGCAACGCGGCTTTTGGTGGAACCCAGGATGATCGGTGAGAGAAACCAGCAAACCCTGTCTACGAGGTGCAAATCGAAGAAGCTTCCCAGGACCTCGCCGCCGCCTTCGACCATCAGACTGATGATTTCCTCTTTGGCCAGCCGTTTCAGCAATGCTCGCAGGGGAACGCGTTTGCCGCGGAACGATAACACCCTTACGCCGGCACGTTCCAAGCGAGCTTTTTTTGCCGCGCTGGCTCTGGTGGTGCAGGCGACAATGCATCTGCCCGACTTCACAACCTGAGAGTCGCGGGGAATGCGCAGGCGCGAATCGAGCACAATCCGCCAGTGGCTCTGCCGCGCCGGGCTCTCGCGGTCCCAGGTGCGGATCGTCATCGAGCACAGTCTTGATTCCCACCAGCACGGCCTGATGCTCGGCGCGCAGAAGCCTTGCGCGGCGGCGGGCTACTTCGTCGGTGATCCATTTTGATTGTCCGTTTCGCGTGGCGATTTTGCCGTCCAGGCTGGTCGCCACCTTGGCCGTTACAAAGGGCATGCCGGTGGCGTGGTACTTCACATACATTTCGTTCAAAGCGGCGGCTTCTTCTGAACAAACGCCGCCCTGGAGCCGCAGCCCGCGCCGCCGTAGTAGCCTAGCGCTGTTGCCTTCGACCCGCGGGTTGGGATCCTTTAAGGCGTAAACCACCTCGCGTACGCCTGCTTTCAGGATGGCGTCTGTGCAGGGCGGTGTTCTTCCGTGGTGGCAGCAGGGTTCGAGCGTGACGTAGAGCGTGGCCCCGCGGGCCTGCGGGCCGGCATCCAGCAGGGCTTCAACCTCGGCATGGTTGGTACCTGCGCCGTGATGGAATCCTTTGCCCACCACGCGGCCGTCGCGGACAATCACACAGCCCACCCAGGGATTCGGGTAGGGAAGCCCCGGGCACTGCCGCGCCAGGCGCAGGGCCCTGCGCATGTAGAATTCAGGCGGCCGAGCTGGGTTTCGTGTGCGCAATCACTGCACCTTGCTCAACAGGTGTCCGAGTTTGTCTTTCTTAACTTTCAGATAGGCCCGGTTGGTCTTGTTGGGTGGAATTTCAAGCGGCACGCGGCGCAGGATTTTGAGCCCATGTTTGCGGATGCCGGAAATTTTATCAGGATTATTGGTCAGCAGATGAATCTTGCGGATGCCCAGGTCCTTGAGGATCTGCGCGCCCACCGAATAGTCCCGCATGTCGGCGGGCAAGCCGAGCCGCTCATTGGCCTGCACGGTGTCGAGCCCTTTGTCCTGCAGCGCGTAGGCGCGAATCTTGTTGGCCAGCCCGATGCCGCGCCCTTCCTGGCTGAGGTAGACAATCACTCCTTCGCCCTTTTCGCCCACCTTTTTCATGGCAGCTGCAAGCTGCTCGCGGCAGTCGCAACGAATCGAGTGGAGCGTGTCACCCGTCACGCACTGTGAATGCACGCGAACCAGCACGGGGCGGTCCGGAGAAACTTTTCCCATCACCAGCGCCAGATGCTCGCGGTTTTGCGACGGGCACTCGTAGACGTGGGCGGTGAAGTTGCCGAATTCCGTCGGCAACTGAGCGCTGGCCACGCGGTCGACCAGTTTTTCTCGATAGCGCCGGTATTCAATCAGTTGTTCAATGCTCAGCACCTTCAGGCGGTGCTTGCGGGCAATCTTTGCAATGCCGGGCGCCAGCGCCGATTTTCCATTCTTATCCAGGATTTCGCACATCACGGCCACCGGCTTCAGTCCGGCCAGTCGCACCAGGTCGACCGATGCTTCCGTGTGTCCGGCCCTTGCCAGGACGCCCCCGGTCCTGGCGCGCACCGGGAAGATGTGTCCCGGCCGCACCAGGTCGTAGGATTGGGCTCGCGGGGACGCCAGCAGCCGAACGGTGGCGGCGCGATCCTGCGCCGAAATTCCCGTGGTCGTGCCTTTTCGAGCGTCCACCGAGACCGTGAAGTCGCAGCCGAAGGGCGTGGCGTTGTCATCGGCGCCCACCATGGGCGGCAGGCCCAGCTTCAGCGCGCGCTCGCGTGTGAGGGCGGCGCAGATGAGGCCGCCGCCTTCCTTGATCATGGTGTTGATGTGGACCGCGGAGGCCTTCTCCGCCGCCATCACAAAATCCGCTTCGTTTTCACGGTCCAGGCTGTCGCGGACGATGACGAGCCGGCCGGCGCGGATTTCCCGCACTGCTTCTTCAACTGTGGCCAAATGTGACATAAATCCCTTCTAACTTTTGGCGCTGCTCAGTGTGGCCAGCAGAGACAAGGCCGTCTGGGCAGCTTCGATCCCCTTGTTCGATTTGTTGTTCCCGGCGCGCCGTGCGGCATCGCGCTTGTTGTAAGTGGCAAGAACTTCAAAAATGATGGGCACGTCATGCCGGAGCGAGACGTCCATAATTCCACGGGCGCATTCATTCACCACCAGCTCAAAGTGGTAGGTATCGCCTTTGATCACCGCCCCGAGCGCGATGATCGCGTCAACTTTCTTTCGCGCCGCCAGCCGCTGGGCCAGGATGGGAATCTCAAAGCATCCCGGGACGGCAAAAACGCGGAGGTTTTTTTCCGGCACTCCCGCCGCCAGCAGCGTTTCCACGCACTTCTTTTCCAGGCTCAAAGTGATCTCGCGATTGTATTCGCCGCGAATGATGGCGATGCGAAAACGCGAAACGCTTTTTCGGGGAAGGGTCGGACTTGGAGCTTTGGATTCTGCTTTCCGCAATCTCATTTCTTCAGCAGCCTTTCGATGTATTTGCCCAGGATGTCGACCTCGATGTTGACCTGTTGCCCGGGGCGCTTGCCCCCGAGCGTGGTGTGCTCCAGCGTGTAGGCGAGCAGGGAACACTGGAAAGTGGAGCGCGTGGCTTTCACCACGGTCAGGCTGATGCCGTCGACGGCGATGGAACCTTTGGGCACAATGTAGCGTGATAACCGCGCGGGTATGGCGAAGGTAAAAAGTCTGGCCTCGCCCTCACTCTGAATGGATTTGATTCGGGCCGTCGCATCCACGTGGCCCTGCACCAGGTGGCCTCCGATCAGGCTCTGGAGTGTCAGGCATCTTTCAAGGTTGACCGGGTCGCCGGTTTTCAGTTCACCCAGGGTGGTCTTGCGCAGCGTTTCGGGCATGTAAACAACCCGGAACGAATTCCTGTCGAAGCTCTGCACGGTTGAGCAGACGCCTTCGATGGAAACGCTTTCCCCGTCCTGAAGTTTCCAGCCGCGCGGCTTGCGAATCGTCAGAATGCGCTGCCGGCGGGCGTTGCTGATGCTGACGACCGGGCTGGTGGTTTCAACAATGCCACTGAACACAGAACCTCATTTCTTCTATCGGAGTTCCAGGCAATTTCCGCAACCGCGGGCCGGGCGTTTAACCGGCCGTTGAAATATCATGCCGACTGCATGTAGCGGCGGGTTTATCCCGCCACGAGGTAAAGGCCTTCAACGCAGGTTGGCGGCGTAAAGCCGCCGCTACGGCCTTTGTAGCGCCGCCGTCCCGGCGGCAATTTCTCAGGGCCGGCAAGATGCCGGCGCTACGGAAGTCCGTCACTCAATTGCGCAATCCGCCATAAGCGTCTGCCTGAAAAGCAATCATCTGATTTCGGGAGATGGGGTTCTGGTAAGGGGCGATTGCCGCGGTCACCAAAAAACAACCCCGCATCGGGGCAGGGAAAACTATCAACTGTTCGCACCCGCAGGCACGCAGCAACGCGGCCCCATACGGAGGCCTGCCTGCGCACGAATGCGGGCGCCTGACCCTCTCCCATCCGGACTATACCGTCGGCCCCGGAATTTCACCGGATCCTGAAGTCCTCAGAGGCCTGCCTTCTCCACCGCAAATCCGGTGGAAGAGAGCAATCGAAACGCTCTGAGTTCTCCTCGCGGGCTCTACCGCCGATCGGGAATTGGGAAGACGTTTTGTTCCGTCGTCCCTCACCCTGCCCCGAAGGTCATCTCAACAAGTTGTCACCCTTTTTATACCATGAATATCAGGCGTGCCTCAAGCTGCGGAGTATCGGCGCGTAATGGGTCACCTTCCTGCAAGGCCGCGGGTGGCGCATACGTTCCGGGGTTTGGAATGTATGCGGCATATCGCTGATGTAGGAATGGCGCGATGCCACAGCAGAAATCCACGGGCAAGATGCCCCGTGCGGCGAGCGGCACACGGTATTAGTCATGAGGAAGAAAGGCCGCATACATCGCAAGCAGCGCGACGTATGCGCCACCCGCGTTTCTAGTTTGCTCATCCATCCCAGGTTGCAACTTTCGCATACGCATTTTGACGTAGGGTCTGGATCATTAATCCAGACCTGTGGGCGCTTCCCTATTTTCCGAACGAACGGGCTGGCGCAGATTCTCGCCTTGTAATATCTGCGACCTCGCGAAGCGCGAGGATTCTATGGAGGCTCATGGCAGGCGGCCCATAACGTTGTCTGAAAGGCGCCACGGGCAGCACTTGTGGCACGGGCGTCTCGCCCGTGAATATCTGAAACCACATGGGCACGATCACCAAGCCTACGGAGAACCCAATTTGGCCACAAATGCTCCCTCGAATCCGCTGGCGAATTTAGCCCCAAGCCATGGCCGCAGACATCAACAATCGGCGTTTGCGAGCGGCTGGCGACGCTGATCGGAGGCGGACAAAACAGGCTATCCCCGCATCCTGTTAACCTATCACCCTCCCTGAATCATTTCCGTCAACAATGGAATTAATGGAATGGCTGTTACAGCCTGCACTCCTCTTCGTGGGTATCCTTGCCGGGGTATTACTGTTCACCCCGTATGAGGCGTTTCTCGAGGGCCTTATAGCGCTCGTCATCGTTGTGGCAGCGTTGGCGGGTTGTTGATGCATCCGCGCTGGAGGTGTACTACGTACGTACCAGTGTTCGATTGACCGACCTGGATGGAAGCCAGGCTTTAGAGCACGATTTTCTGGCGGTAAGAGTTGAGCTTGTAAGGTTGTGGCTGTTATTTGTGCCCACGTCTCTGGCTGTGGCCTTTCTTGTGTTTTTCGCCACCGATGGCCTCACGAAGTTCAGTTTCCTGAATTGGATCTTTTCATCACGATATGCATACCTCGGGTTTGGGGTCTTCCGATATCTGCCGCTGCTCGTTCTTTTCTTACTCTCAGCCTGGATTAGCGAGAGGAGAGTAATGAGAGATGCCAGCGCGTGCAGCGCGCGATCTTTCTCCATCTACCGCTGGCGGGTTTCCTATCTTTTCATGGGAGAGCACGGAGAATATTACGGCGGGGATTGTTTGCGCTTTCCGCTGGTTCAAGCCCGCGAGCTAGCAACGATTGTTTTTCACAACGTTAGAACGCCGAAAGTAAACAAGATCGCAAAATGGGCTTTTTGTTCCATCGCGTGATTATTTTGGGACACGGCGTAACCGACTTGGACAAGCAAACAGCAGCAGCTCAAGCGGCCCTGGCGAGACGACATCCTTGTCTTGATTCCCGATAAGTCCGCATCGCGGGCTGGCGCAGATGCTTGCCTTGTAGTAACTGCAATCCCGCGAAGCGAGAGGCCTTCATTGAGGCTCATGGCGGCCGGCCCATTACGATGCCGGAAACGCGCCACGGGCGGCGCTTGTGGCACGGGCGTCCCGCCCGTGAATATCTGAAACCACATGGGCAAGATGCCCATGCCACGTCGAGCCAATTTAGTGCGTCTTGCTTATGCCGCAGGCCTTGGAGTGCGGCAGCGAAGCTGCCGCCTTCTTTATTAATTCCACGGCGGTAGCTGGCGCGACCGCACTCCAAAGCGGGAGCAAGCTCCCGCGACTGGCACAGATGCCTCTTCACTTGTAGCATTGGCGACCTCGCGAAGCGCGAGGCTCTTGCAAAGGCTCATGGCGGCCGGCCCATTGCGAACTCGGAAACGCCCACGGGCGGCGCTCGTGGCACGGGCATCCCGCCCGTGAATTTCTGAAACCACATGGGCAGGATGCCCATGCCACGAATGCTCATAGCCAGGCCCGCCCTGAGCGGAGCGAACGGGATGGCCATGCCACCTGCACCCGGCGCAGCTGCCGACTCGCGCCACCCAATTCCCACTCAGTTTCTCCGATCGCAGACATCAAGAGCGGACGCCTGCGCCAGCCTGCGGCGGCTTTAAGCGCAGGACGTCGAAACGCATGGTTTGTTCCGGGGCAGGAATGCGGGTCACTCCACTGGCTCTCGAAGGAGGTTTCGGATTAAACTATCCGCGCCATGAGCCAATATTTTTTTTCAATTTTCCGTGCAGCGCTGATTGCTTCGGCGGGATTGCTGCTGGTTGCGTGCCAGACGAAGCAGGTATCCAATCCCAGCCACACGGCCAACCAGCAGGCCATTCAAAAGTATCAGTTTTCATCCGCGCAGGAGCCGCAGCTTTCGCCGCAGCAGGTGACGCAACTGTTGCGGAAGAAAATCAAATACGTCTTTGTTCTTTACCAGGAAAACAGGTCGTTCGATTCCTATTTCGGCACCTATCCCGGCGCGGACGGCATTTACAGCCGCAAGCCGCAGGAAACGCCTGGATTTACCCAGCCATTGATTGACACTAACGGGACCATGGGCGCGATCCAGCCCTTCCGCATCGGCCCCAGGCAGTATGCAGCGGACACCGACGACGTGGACCATTCACATTCCATGATTGTTGCCAAGATGGACATCCAGGGTGGTGTTCCCAAAATGGACCGGTTTGCCCTGATGGAAGAAAAGAAATATATGAAGTCGGGCACATCTACACTGATTGCCAAACAGATGGGCGAGCTGGCCATGGCCTACGAAGACTGCGACACTATTCCGCTGCTGTGGCAGTATGCCAGCCGCTTTGTGCTGTTCGATCACGTCTTCCAGGAGATGACGGGCCCCTCGACGCTGGGCAACATTGCCATCATTGCCGCGCAGACGGGCCAGACCCAGTGGGCCTTGCACCCGAACCAGGCGTACACGGGTGACGGAGCGCACGCGCCCGGCGTCCCCGTGATAAACGACGACGATCCCGTCTGGGGGTCGCCTGCGGACCCGACTCCGAAAGCGGAGAAAATGCCCATCAATCCACACGATTTTGGGGGCGAGGGCAAACCCAACACGCAGATCAACCTGACCTTTGCCTCGCTTCCACTTACCCTGCAGGGGAAGCAGTTGAAGTCCGTCGCCCGGCAGGACCGGAATCCGCGGCGCGACCTGGCGGACGTCCGGCACGACATTCCTTTCATTTCCAGCCGCCATCAGTCTGAGGTGGGCTTCGGCTGGTATGAGGAAGGCTACGGTTCGGGGAAGGTTGATATGGACGACGGCCCGGAGGATGCTTCCGGCCTCCACGCGGCCTACATCACGCACCACAACGGGCCGCAGTATTTCGGATACATTGCGAACAATCCCCAGATGCGCCGGCAACTCCACGGGCTGCACGCTTTTTTTGACGCCCTCAAGCAGAAAACTTTGCCCGAGCAAGGCGGGGTCTTTTTTGTGAAAGGCGGTTATCGGAACATATTTGGCATGGCACCCGCCGATCCCGACATTCGGGCTCGGGCGAGCTTCAACGGTGACGATGACCATCCTGCCTATTCCGACGCGCAGATCAGCGAGGCGATGGTGGCCAAGGCGGTGAATGCCATCGCCGCCAGCCCCTACTGGAAAGAAAGCGCCATCATCATCACCTGGGACGATTCGGAAGGCGATTACGACCATGTGCCGCCCCCCATCCGGGCAAAAGGTCCGGACGGTTCCGTCATCAGCGACGGTCCGCGCGTTCCTCTGATTCTTATTTCGCCTTACGCGCGCACCCACTACGTTGCCCATGCCCAGGGGAATCATGCTTCGGTGGTCAAGTTTGTGGACGCCGTTTTCAACCTGCCGCCGCTGGCGTTTCTTCCGGATGAAGAACGCGGCCGCAAGCTGGGCGAAAAGGAATTCGGCCAGAAAGGGCTGGGGCCCGAGGACGCGATCACGCCGGGAGTGGGCAATTTGACGGAAGCCTTCAGCCCTGCGCGCCTTCTGGGAAAAGCCGAGCCTTTGCCCGCTGGTTACGTGGAAATTCCAGATTCGCTGGTTCAGCATTTGCCGCAGAAAACAGGCTACGGCTGCGCGGACCTCGGGATCATCACCACAGACCGCCAGCGCCACATCGCGAACAAGATTCCCGATGACTTCAATCCGCGCCCGAAAACCACTCCAGGCCGGTGACGGATGATTGGACGTGAAGTCTCCTGCCGAAAGGGCGCTCCCGCCAGGCTATTGGGATTCAAGCCCACACAGGAGCCTCGACCCTCTGGCGCCGTTCAGGCCTTCCCGGCGCCAGGAGATGCTCTTGGCCTGGGCGGCCAAACCGCGTTATCATCCTAAATTTGGGGGAGACACTCCCGCTCCGCTCTCCAGGTTTTCTTGCACACGGGGCGCGCCAGCAATCCGATGACGGTCTAAACCTGTGGAAAAGGCCCGGGTGCCGGCGTTCCCATCGAATTCAATTGAATCGAGGACAAATGCGATGATCATTTCGCGTTACCGGATTTATATGGTCTGTTTGTTCGTATTCGCGTTGGGAACCCTGGCCTTGCGGGCCCAGTCCCCCATCACACTGGACGTTGACGCCACCCAGGCGCCGCGGAGGATTATCCACACCCATATGGCGATCCCTGTTTCGCCGGGACCTTTAACGCTTTACTATCCCAAATGGATTCCGGGTGAACATGCGCCGGACGGCCCGATCCTGAATGTGACCGGATTGAAATTCAGCGGCAACGGCAAAACCATCCCGTGGCGCCGCGATCTGGTGGACATGTTCACCTTTCACCTGGACATCCCGCAGGGGGTCAGCGTCCTCGACGTGAAATTCGATTATGTCGAGCCCACGTCTACGGCCGGATTTACTGCCGGCGCCTCGGCCACGGACAATCTGGTGGTCATCAGTTGGAACCAGAATGTTCTCTATCCTGCGGGCCGCCGGGCGCAGGATATTATTCTCAAAGCGAGTTTGAAGCTTCCCGAAGGCTGGAAGTTTGGGACGGCGCTCCCGGTTGCCCGCCGGGAGGGCAACGAAATCGAATTCAAACCGGCCTCTCTGAATCGCCTGGTCGATTCGCCGGTCAGCGCCAGCCGGTTCTATCGCGTTGTGGATGTGACTCCGCCAGGCGAGCCGGTCCATCATGAGATCGACCTGGCCGCCGACAGCCAGGCCGCGCTCAAAATGAGTCCGGAACTGCAGCAGGAATACACGAACCTGGTGGCCGAGACGGGAAAGTTGTTCGGGGCGCGCCACTATCGCGACTATCACTTTCTGCTGACCTTGAGCAATTACGTCGCTCACTTTGGCCTGGAACACCATGAGTCCGACGACAGCCGCATTGGGGAATTTTCGCTGATCGATCCTCGCCTGCGCCTCAACATGGCCACGCTGCTGCCGCACGAATTTGTCCATTCCTGGAACGGCAAGTTCCGCCGCCCCAGGGATCTGAGCCCTCCTTATTACGAACAGCCCATGAAGACCGACATGCTCTGGGTTTATGAAGGGCTCACCCAATATCTGGGTGGACTTCTGGCGGAACGCAGCGGCCTGTGGACCCCCGATGATTACCGGCAGAGCCTGGCTTCGATCGCCGCAAGATTGGGGCCGGGGCGGCCCGGGCGGACCTGGCGCCCCCTCCTGGATACGGCAACGGCCGCCCCAATCCTTTACGACGCACCCGGCCAATGGTCCAATTGGCGGCGGGGCGTCGATTTCTACGACGAGGGACTCCTGGTCTGGCTTGAAGTCAACAGCATTATCCTTCGGCAGACGCACGGGAAGAAGTCGCTGGACGATTTCTGCCGGCTGTTTTATGGCGGGCCGAACGACGGGCCGCAATTGATGACGTACACTTTCCAGGACCTGGTTGATGCGCTCAATAAGATTGCGCCTTACGACTGGGCTGGTTTCCTCCACAAGCGCCTGACTTCAACTTCTCCCGAGGCGCCGCTCGGCGGCATCGAGGGCAGCGGGTGGAAAGTGGTTTACACCAGCGTTGAGCCCGCCCTGTTGCAGGCTTCCGAGGCCGTCCATGACAACATTGACGAGACGTATTCGATCGGCCTGCAACTGAAGAAGGACGGTACCGTCCAGGATTCCATCGTGACCCTGCCGGCTTACCAAGCCGGGATTTCACCCGGGATGAAAGTAATTGCGGTGAACGGGCGCCCGTTTACGCCACAGGCGCTGCGCCTGGCTCTCAGGGCCGGCACGACTTCGAAAGAGCCCCTCCGCCTGCGGGTTTTGAATGACGGCTATTATAAGACCTGCTCGATTGATTATGACGGCGGCGAAAGGTTTCCCCATCTGGTCCGGGAAGCCGGACGACCGGACCTGCTGGATGAGATGCTGAAGCCACTTGCGGCCCACTAGTTGCCGGGTGGGCTTCTCGCAATGGAGTGAAGGCTGCGGGGTGCATTGCGATGCGAATTCTGAAAAGTGGATTGCTGAGTTTTTGCCCGTTTCATCGGCGGGCTCTCGTTGGCTTTGGCTTTCTGGCCATTTGCCTTTTCGCCCTTGTGGTTGCCGCAGCGGACGGGCAAAACCCCTCCATGCAATCCCCGCCCGGGGCAAAGGTTGTCACCCTGACGCGCCATCGCGGCTATTTCAACGAGCCTTCCGTCGCCATCAATCCCAGCAACCCGCAGCAGGTGGTGGTGGCCTACCAGACCGGCGCGCACATCGCCTATTCACAGGATGCCGGCCGGAATTGGGGAACAACTGCAGAGACCGTTCCCGGCAACTATGCTGTGTCCGGCGACGTTTCTGTGGCCTATGACAACAGCGGCCATGCCTTCCTCTGCTACATCGCCTTTGACAAGCTGGGGACCGATGAATACTGGGGACACAACGCCACCCGAAACGGCGTGTTCGTGCGGCGGTCGCTCGACGGCGGCAAGACGTGGCAGCAGCAAGCGGTTCCCGTGATCGAGCATGCCACCGAGCCGAACATTCCTTTTGAGGACAAGCCGTACATCGTGGCGGACAACACCCATGGGCCGTATGCGGGGAATCTTTACGTCGGCTGGACCGAGTTCACCCTGACGCAATCGGTCATTCGTATTTCGCGCTCGACGGACGACGGCGCCACCTGGTCAAAGCCCCTCCGGATCAGCACTGAAGCCGGACTGCCGAGGGACGATAACGGAGCAGTGGAAGGTTTTACCGGTGCGGTGGGCCCCGACGGCACACTTTATGTGGTGTGGGCAGACGGTACGCATGTGGTGTTTACATCCTCACGGGATGGTGGCCGTACTTTTGCTCCCTCGCGCGGTGTCATATCCATTGCGCCGCCTTATTTTCACATCACCGATGTTGATCGGACGGTCGGCTTTCCGGTAATTTCGATTGATCCTCATGGAGGCAACGGCGCCGGCCTCCTCTACCTGACCTGGAGCGATTATCGCAACGGGGATGTTGATGTCTTCTGCTCGACCTCGGCCGACCGTGGCCGGACGTGGGCGCCGGCAGTTCGCGTCAATTCGGATCCGATTCACAACGGGGCCGACCAGTTTTTCCAATGGTTGTCGGTTGACCCGGTGACGGGAGCCGCGAATCTCATTTTCTACGACCGGCGGGACGACCCGGGAAACAGCAAGGCCATCGTGGCTCTGGCCCGTTCCACAGATCATGGCCATACCTTTCACAACTACGCGTGGATCAGCAAGCCGTTTGATCCCAACAACGATTTTATCGGCGATTACACCGGGATCGCAGCCCTGGGCGGGCGGGTTTATGGAGTGTGGACGGAGGAACGTCCGCGCGGCGGCGGGCGTGGAGCCGAGAGTCCCTTGCACCACACCATCGTCCGGGTGGGCATGGCAGACTTTGCCCAGGCCGGGCATTCCCGCTAGCAGCGGCTGAGTTGCGGCCGTCCCGCCATCGAACCCGGCATGGTTCCAAATTACAAACGAGGAATGCGGCGCTCCTTCATCTGTTCAAGGTGCTGCTTTAATCGTTCCAGAACTTCGCTGTCATGTTCTTCGTGCAGTTTTTGCTCGACCTCGGTGAGCGCGAAGTGGACGATGTCATGGTGATGGATCTCTTCCGGTTCCAGGCGCTGGCTGCAATCGAGCCAGATCTTGTGCAGCAGATCGATTTCATTTGGCGTCAGGTGCGGAGCGTGCGGACCCAGATAATAGACCTCTTCGCGCCCGCGCGGCGAGTAGACTTCCACGGTCAGTTGAGGCTTGGGACTGGGCAGCCCTTCCCAGGCCAGGCCGGCCCGGCGGGCCTCTTCTGCAGCGGACATCTTGGTCGATGACCCCAGTGCGACGGTAGACGACTGGAGATTCTTGCCCGCGCGCAGGATGCCGTCCCAGACGTCCGTTGCCGCAATCACAGCCAGCTTCACGCTCTTGCCGTATTTTTCTGAAAGGGCCAGCGCCCGCGTAAACAGTTCCTGCTCGTAGACTGTAAACAATTGCTCCGGCGCCAATCCATGTTCACCGGAACCGGCGCGCATCAGAACGCGGATGTGGAGGACGACAACGTCCTGGCGTTCAATATCAACCCTCTCCAGAACGGACGCCAGGTGGTACAGCTTGAAATAGTCGGGAACCGGCACCAGGATATTGCCCGGCCGTGACCCGACCCCTTCGGCGGTGATTTCCTCACTGGGTTCCAGGTTGAACTGGTCGAGTTCGCCGCGGGCCGCCCGGCGCTGCGCATGCTTCTCTGAAAAAGTGAAGAGGATGTAGAACAAAAGGGTGAAAGAGACGCCAGAGATAGTGGCAATTTGTTTGGTGAAGAGGTTGATGATGGCGGTGGCAAAAAGGGTCACAGTGATCAGCCCGAGGCCCAGAGGAAGCTCCAGCCTGCCCATCTTCAGGTTAAAAGGCACCCGAAACTCCCGCGGCCCGGCTTTGGTGAAGCGGAGCACCATGACGCCCAGCCCTTTCATGGCGAAACTCCAGATCACTCCGAAAGCGTAGGCTTCACCGAGCAGGATCACGTTGCCACGGCTGAGGAAAATCGTGAACAGTTGCAGGGCCACCACCAGGTTGATGATCCGATGGGAGGTGCCAAAGCGGGGATGGGGTTGCCGGAACCAGTCCGCCAGAACGCCGTCTTCCGAAACGCGATTGAGTACGCCGTTGGAGCCCACGATGGCCGTGTTGACGGCACCCGAAAGCATCATGATGCCGACGACCACCACGAAGCCGTGGAACAGCAGGCGGAGCATCACGGGCCCCACCACGTTCATCGCCAGGCCGCCGATCAGGTTGTCCTTGTAGCTCAGGCGAGTTGCCGCGTCGGGGATGATCATGAAAGCGAAGAAAGAAACCAGCGAAGTGAAGACCATGCTGTAAATAAAGACGATAAAGGCGGTCTTTTTCAGGTTGGGCAGCTTGGGATGCTCGATTTCGCGGTAGACCTGCGCCAGCGTTTCCAGTCCGCTCATGGCCAGCACGGAATGGCCGAAAGCAACCAGGATGCCGACGACCCCGATGATCTCCGGCAGACGGCTGGACAGAAGCCACCCTTCGGCATCGGTGGAAAAGTGCAAGTTGGACGGCCAAGGCGCTGGAGGGAGATGGCCGCCCCTCACCCAGAGCGTGTATCCGCACCAGCCGATCATCAGGATCACCAGGATGGTGGTAAACTCCATGATCCGAACGGCTTTGTCGCTGGATTCCTCGATCCCCTTGATATTTTGCCACCAGAAGTAGAGGGTTACAGCCGCCGCAAAAATGGCGGAGGTTGAGTTAGTGGGCAAGGCGTAATTAATATGAGCATACTGAAACAGTTCGTTGGCAAAGCCAACGAGGTACTGGCCGGCTGAAACTCCGCTGATCGGCCCGGTGAGGATGTAGTCGAACATCAGCGCCGAAACCGAAAACTTGGCCAGCGTCCCGCCCATGGCCTCCTTCACCACGCGGTAAACGCCTCCCCGCACAAACATGCTGCAGCTTTCCACATACATCTGGGCCACAGCGTACGCAAACAGCATGACGGCCAGGATGAACCACGGCGCCGAGGGTCCAAATGCCTGCTCGGCAATGCCGCCGGCGTAAAACGCGGAGGAGCCAAGGTCATTCAGGACAATGGCCGCTGCCCGCCAGAAAGAGATAAACGTCAGCATGGCCGTGGTGGCGACCATGACGCGTGGCAGCGTCACCACCCGTTTTTGAGGAGACGGATGATCTGAAGTGCTATTTCCCATTGATGGGTGCGCCGGGAGTGAAGATTATGGTGTTATGGATATTTTGAATGAATTGGAAGTTCGACACTTGTGACTGCCTTGCCTCAAAGTAATTCGATATATTCTCACATATCCCCGACGCATTGGCATTATTTTTTCTTATAGACGCCATAGATCAGGCATTTACCGCCTGTTCATCAAGTGTAATGGAAGGAAGGTCCAAACAAGCCAGACGGTGGCTACTGCACAGTGAGCTTGACAGTGGCGGTGTGGCTGAGGCTCCCGGAAGTGCCTGAGACCGTCAGCGTGTAGGTTCCTGCCGGAGTCCCCGTCTGCTGTGAAGAGCCGCCGCCCCCGCTCACAGCCCCTCCGCCGCCGCATGTCGCCCAAAGCAGCACCAGCAGGACAATCACTGAAAATCGAGCCCATGCCCGCTGCTTGCGGCCCAGGGAAGGCGCGAACCGCCCGGTGATCATGATCGCCGTCATCAGGGCCGCCAGCAGCGCCAGCAAACCCAGCGGCAAGGCGCGGCCGTTCAAGCCGAACCCCCGCGGCCCGTCAACCCTGTGGGCTTTCGGAACCATTGACCGGGCTGTAGTGCTTACGGTTATCTTGGCTGTAACAGGTGTTGTTCCGTAGATGGTAATCCCGGTCTGGTCGATTGAGCACGTTGCATGGGCAGGTGCACCACTGCAGGCTAATGAAATCGTCTGGTTGAACCCGTTCGTTGAACTGACATCAATATTGTAGGTGGCCTTTTGACCAGCCGTAACAGTGGCAGATGAAGAAGTTCCGGGTGTGACCCCTATGGCAAAATCCTGTCCGACGCCTGTCAACGGAAGAGTCTGCGGGCTGTTGACGGCGTTCCCCGCCACGGTGAGCGTCCCGGTCACGGTGCCGGTTTCTGTCGGAGCAAAAGTGAGTTCGACCGCGCATTGCCCCTGGAACGACATAGGCGAGGTGCAGTTGTTGGTCTGAGAGAAGCCAGTCCCGGTCACATTGACGCTGCTGATCGTGAGGGGCTGATTTCCCGTGTTTTCCACCAGGATTTGAGACGTTGCCTTGGTGCCAGGCGGCGTGGCGAGATACTCAGAGTTCGTCTGGTTACCATAAATCTTGATCGTAGGGGGAGTGTACCCGGTGCCGTAAAGGGGCACAGAATGTGGTGCTGCAAAGGCATTGTCGTTCACCGTGACCCAACTCCATTCGAGGCTATTGATGGCCGGGGAGAATGTCACCCCGAAAGTGCAACTCGCAGCCGCTTGCAAGGTGGTGTTGCAGGAATTACTGACTACTGCGAAATGCGGATTGCCGGGTTGAGCGGCCACGCTGCTGATTGTGACGGGGTTGCTTGTCGTGTTCGTCAGCGTGACGGAAACCGGGGCGCTGGTGGCTCCGACCGCTGTGTCCGGAAAAATCAGCGCGGATGGCGTCAGCGTGATACTGGGAATAACGGTCGGAGCAACCTTCGTGACGAAACCATCGCGTGAACCGCGATAGGTTGGATCAGCGCCATTGACAACGGGAAAATCGATGGAATCCGTTTCTCCGGCAATATAGGCATTTCCAGCCGCATCCAAGGCAATGGCGTTGGCAAAATCGCCCCCACCATAACCCGTGGGAAGGTCAGTCGTGGTTCCACCCAAATACGATGAATAGATCAGCAACGAGCCTGTTGGGGCCAACTCGGATACAAACCCTTCTGTGTGAAGAGCGCCACCGCTGGGCACCTGGCGGTAGCTGGCCTGGAATGGATTCAGGACCGGGAACTCAAAATCGTCTGTCCACCCTGTGACATACGCATCCCCGCCTGGGTCCACAGCAATGCCGGTGCCTGACGAGTAAAAGAATCCCCCAAGGCGCGTCGAATAAACCAGACCACAGCCTGCCGGGTGGAGTTTGGTCACGAATGCTTGCATGGGTGGACCAGTAAACAGGCCGCCCGGTTTGGATTGGATTCACAGAAGGGAAATCCGTTGAGTTGGTGGCGCCCGCTACGTAGGCGTTACCCTGGGTGTCCACCGCAATACCGTACGCAACCTCGCCGGTGTTACCACCCGACGTACCGTTTCCGGTTCCGCCAAGGTATGTGGAATACGCCAGGCCAGTGCCCAGAGGTTTTATCTTTGTGATGAAGGCGTTGCGCCCGTCCTTCGACAGCCAACCCTGATATGCTCCGGGGGTTGTTGGAAAGTCCAATGAATCTGTGGTGCCGGCAACATACGCACTGCCTGTCGAGCCCACGGCAATGCTGTCAGCATAGTCGTCGCCGGTGCCGCCGAGATAAGTGGAATAGACCAGCCCTGTACCCTGCGGATTCATTTCCGCGACAAAGGCGTCACCGCACGCCCACGTTGGGCCGCTATCCTGGTAACAATTGGCCGTTGCCGCCCTTCCATACGCACTTTGCGCCACGCCCGCGGTGGTCGGCAGGTCAGAAGAAGCAGTCACGCCCGTAATATAGGCATTGTCGGCAGAGTCCAGGGCTACTCCAGTGATCATGTCATTGCCGCTGCCGCCGAAATAAGTAGAATAGACGAGGGCCGAGCCGGTCGAGTTGATCTCTGTCAGAAAGCCGTCCGCTCCTTGAGTTCCACCCCCCGTAACAGTTTGGAAAGCTCTCTTGGTTACAGGAAAGTCGGAAGACCTGGTTTCCCCACCAACGTATACGTTTCCCTGGCTATCCACCGCCACGGAACTTCCTGCCTCGCTGCGCGTTCCGCCGAGAAAAGTTGAATAAACCAAAGACGTCCCATCCGGACTCAGCTTGGTGACAAATGCATCCGCATCGCTGGGAAACGTCCGATTAATCTTGCTCTGCAGAGGATTTGCAAGGGGGAAATCCGCCGAACCCGTGGTGCCAGCGACGTAAGCGCTGCCGGACCCGTCCACAGCAATTGCGTTTGCCACATCCTTTCCGCTGCCTCCAAGATATGTTGAGTAGCTCAGGACCGGATCGATAACAAGAGGCCTTGAATAGTCATATGAGGCCAGATGGAATGCAACTTCATAGCCTCTATTTTGGGCTTTTCGCAGGATGAATCGCGCGTCCAGGTAATGTCGTCTTGCGGGGTTGCCACGGGATTGCGAACTGCCCGGTTCGAAATCAAGCCGCAAAGACCCTTCCGTCTGGTATACCAAGGGCTTGTGGAAACGAACTTCCCCTCCTGCGGTTGGAATGACGAGATCGCCGTTTGTGGCAATGCGCAGGTGAGAGCCTTGGCCGTCTCCTCCCTGGGCACCCGGGGAGGTTTCAATCCTGAAACGAATTGCGTTGGGGTCCGCGCCGGGTGCAAGGACAAAGTCGTATTCCAGGCGGTGCTGATTGCCGTAGTAGACCAGGTCGGTGCCGGGATAGATGTTGTGGTACTTCACTTTGGCATAAATCGGCACGTTCGTCTTCCACTTCCGCGGATCATTCCCGATCAGGTAATTCGCTTTGCCAGTCAATTCGTCAAGTCCATAAACGCGTGCTCTGGCGTTGGCCCCTGCCAGAGTCATGCGGATAACGCTCGATCTCGACGATGGATGGGAGCCGATCTTTTCAGCAGGGTTGGCGTTGTGCCGGGAACGGTCTCGTGGGCGGTTGTTCCACAGCTTCAGTACAGCTCCACGGTCCGTCAGGAACATGGTGTAACCACCGCCGCGCGAAAGAAATTTGACCCGGGAATCCGTCTGTCCCTGGTTGGCCTCAAAACTCAGCGGTGAGCTTGCCGTAGCGGGCTGCTGCCACCCGGGAAGAGCGGCGAACTCGGAGGGCTGACCTCCGCACCGCGGAAGCCTCAGGTTCTATCCGTGGTCTGTCTCTTGATGCCATCTGCAATTCGTGGAGCGGCAGGTCGAGTTGCGCGGTAGACGTAACACCCGTACCGGTCAGTTGTGCAGTTTGAGGGCTTCCTGTGGCATTGTCAGTCACTGTAAGGGTCCCGGTCCGGGTTCCTGCTGCCGTGGGAGTAAAAGTGACCGAGACGGTGCAGCCCAGTCCGGACGGCAAGGTCGCCGGCAGCTTTCCGCATGTGTTCGTCTGCGCAAAGTCTCCGCTGGTACTGATGCCGCTTACCGTCAAGTCACTTGTTCCTGAGTTGTTCACGGTAACTGCTTGCGGTGGACTGGTGGTCCCTACTGTCTGGGTGCCGAACGTAACGTTCATTGGGCAGAGGTTTGCGCCGGGCGCATCAACCCCCGTCCCTTTCAACGATATTGAAGGGTGCGGAGTCCCGGTTGGAAAGCCAACATATAAGATGTCCAGATACCCAATATAGGACGTCGCTTGCGTGGGCCGGAAGGTAACGTCGATGTCACATTGCATGCCCGGACCGAGTGAAGACGGGCATTTGTTGGTGAAGGTAAACCCGCTACTGCGTTCGTCGATCTCCAACTGAATCGGGGTTGTTCCGATGTTGGTCACCTGCTCGGTCATTGGGGCACTTGCAGTCCGGACGGCAGTTGACGGGAATTGCATGCTGCTGGGCGAAACTGAAAGACTGCTGGTTGCTTCAGCGCCAACGCCGGTCAGGTAAACCTGGTGCGGCAGTTCAGCAGGATTGGTATTGATTTCGAGCGAGGCCGAGGCCGTTCCCGTACTGTCTGGCGTAAAGGTAACGCTGAGAGTGCAAGACACGCCGGGCTCCAAGGTGACGTTTGAGCATCCGTCCGAACTGATGGCAAATACCGACACGCCGCTCCCGGAAATGGTTGCGTTTCCCAGAGTTAGTGACGTGGTATTGCTGTTGGTGATGGTAACCGGCAAAGGCGCCGAAGGTACATTGATCGTCTCAGAGCCGAAATCAAGGACTGTGGTAGAGAGGTTGAGAGACGGAGCGCCCGTCGTCTGAGCGATCGCAGTGCCAAAATGCGGGTTCGGGTTGCCCGCATACTCGGCAATCATCCAGAAATTGCTGCCGCCTGGATCGAGTGAAATCCCACTGTAGTCGCCCCATCGCGTGGCAAAATCCACGTAGTCGTCCGTTCCGGCCCGGTAAATTGAGACCGTTCGCATAGTATTGGGAGGGTCGGAGGCCGCCCTGCCGGTGAAAGCGGCAGAGGCAAGCTGTGTGGGGCCCGAGGTTGTGAAAACCATTCCGACGTCGCCCCCGGAATTCACACTGAGGGCCGGGAAATATCCATCCCCGCTTCCGGTAACGTCCCCGGTTTGTGTCAGCGAAACGGTGCCAAGGCTGGTGGCCGCAATCTGGTACCAGCGGGCCGCCACACTCAGCCCCGCAGTCTGGTACACATTTTGGCCGCACCAGAGCGATCCGTTGGACCATACGGCGTTCAGCAGACGGAAATCGTTCGTGGCAATCTGGAACCCGCTTCCGCTTTGGGTCGCGTCGGGTGGTATGGAGAATTTGGGTACCGCCAGGTTTACGGTGCCGAGGGCGGGGGTTCCAGAAGTGTTGATCTCAAACACATTCAGATTGGTGCCGGGATTTGTGGTGAACTCCGCGGCGACCAGAAATTCTCCCGGGGCGTTACCGTATGTCACCGCCGGCTCAATCGAAAATGCCGGTTCACCCGCAGCAGTCGTCACATTTTCAAATGTGGTGATATTAAGTGAGGAATTTCCCGCAAGCAGTGCCGGCAGTCCAATCATCTTGATCCATGTGTCGGAGAAAGAGCAGGTGTCGTTTGCCATGCACGCCGAATTCATCGCGAACTGGCCGGTAGAGATATAGACGGCTGACGAACTCAGGCCCAGAGTCGGAAAATCAGGAAATGTATTAACTGTGTTCGACAGATTGCGCCCCATGAAGTTGATGGCGAATTTGTTCCAGACTCCTCGCGGGTCTGAAGTCTGTGAGACTGCAAGCAGCACATGACCGTTGGTGAGATTGGTCATGTCAACTTCCGCAGCGGAAAGGATGAAACGATTGTCCGTCTGGTCGTAAATGATGCGCGGATCGAAAATCTCACCATTCACACCCAGGCTGCTGAAGAACGAGCTGAGTTGCTGCAAGCCGCCCTGCTGGACGCCGGTCTTGTCATAGATGGCCATCAACGAGTTGATGGCAGCCACCACATAGATTGGACCGGCGGCGACCTGAGAGTCGGGGGGAATGTAGGGTGTATCGGATTCGCTGGGGCCGTCGAAAACCACTGTGGATGCGCTCGGGGCCTGAGGTGCCAGCGATAATGACTGGGTCGTTGTGCTTTGCGCCTGGCTGCCGGTTCGGCCCGTTACCCTTTGATTGGCTGCTTTCTTGGCAGCTCTGAATCCGGAGAAGTGGCCGATAAAGCGGGTCTGGCGCTTCTGCCGGCCGGGGGCGGCAGAGACGGCGAGCGTGGAACTCCAGGCCTCGGAGACCATGGGCACTGCAACTTGCGCCGTATGGCCAGTGGTGCGCCGGACGGCAGGCTGCTGCGCCGGCACAGACTGCGCCGCAATCAGCGCCGCAGCGATATAAAGAATAATTAGAACGGTCCCCTTGCTCTTGACCTCCACCATGGCTCGACCCCGGATTCCCATGAGCTTTCGGGGAAACATCAAAGAAAGTTACGACAATAAACGACCACCTGTTTACATCGTATGCCGGCCAATGTCAAGCCGATGTGGCCATTTATGCATGCGGCGGAATTCGACGGGCCGCAAAACCCGCACAGGTGTAGAATACCTCTCCGTACTTTTTGAGGACTGGTTGCGGGTTCCTGGAACGGACCCGCCGGCAGCAGGAAGAAGGCTCATGGAAGGGGGGACATCCGGATGTCACAAGCGCAAGTCGACTCGTTATTGGCCATACTCAATCCAAACGCATCGAAGGGCGAAAACCCGAAAAAAGTATTCATGATTACGGATCTGGAGGGAGTGTCGGGAGTGTTCAGTACGGAGCTCCAGTGCGAACCTCTTGAGAGCCCGCGTTTCCAGGAGGCGCGCAAGCTCCTGATCGGGGAAATCAATGCGGCCGTTGACGGGCTGCTGGAGGGGGGCGCCACGGGCGTTGTGGTGTGGGATGGCCACGATAGCAGCCGGTCTCTTTCGGCGCTCGACATCAATCCCAAAGCGCTTTTGCTGACCGGGCAGCCGGTGTCGCCTACGCTGGAGCTCGATTCGTCCTATGCGGCGATGGTTTTTGTAGGCCAGCACGCCATGGCGGGAGCGATGAACGGAATCCTCAACCATTCCTTCAGTTCCCTGGGCGTTGAAAATATGTGGGTCAATAACAAACCGGTGGGCGAGATTGGCGTGCGAGTGATGCTGGCCGGCGCCTTTGGGGTTCCCACCATCATGCTTTCCGGAGACACCGCCGCCTGCGAGGAACTCCACGCCCTGGTGCCGCAAGCCGAATGCGCTGCCGTCAAATCCGGAGCCAGCCGCACGGCGGGCTTTATGCTCCCTCACCCGGCGGCCGCGGCACTGATCAAGGAAAAGGCCCGGCGCGCCATGCAGCGGTTGGGTGAAATCAAACCCTACCGGGTGCAGGGGCCGATAGAGGCCAAAGTCCAGTTCACCACACGGGGGGTGCGTTACTACCAGGCGCGTGAGGGTGTTGAGCAGATTGATGAACGGACCTGGGCCTTCCGCGGCAAAGACCTCAAGGATGCCTGGCTGAAATACTCGTCGTCGTTATAGTTTCGGATCGAAGGCGCTGGTCAAGCCTGCGGGGAGAGCGGCAGAAATTCTGGTCTGAATACCGCACAGCTATCCTGCGGCTTCCATTCGTCAACCCATCTGCCGTTAGGAGAATGAAAGGGCGGACCGCCCTTTACCTGAGGCGTCAACCACCACCCGAAGGCGCGCAGGCTCCACCACCGGCGCTGACTGATGCTCCGGAGGTGGCGAAGGTCGAGAACTGCTGCTCGGTCTTCTTTGAACCGCACTTGGGGCACACGGGAGCCGGCTGGTTCCTGCTCAGCACCAGCTTCTCAAAGGTCTTTTTGCACTTCTGGCAAGTGTATTCGAAGATTGGCATAAAGATTATTCACCCGCAATTTTTGTTATCAGGAGTGTCGTCCCCGTCCGACCGGACCGGGGGACGCGGCGATCAAGTGAAGCGGGATATTCCGGGAATCCTGGGCAGGACCAGAAACCACACAACCATGAAAATGATAAAGACGATAACGCCTTCCATACCTTGTATTATACACCATTGCGGATGGCGACTATGTGCCGGAGAGGTGCTGAGATCTTTGTTCCTGATGTGTGCAGCGACCATGGCCAGGCGAACAACCTGCCCCAATGCTTGCCCTGACGCTTTGCGGCGTGATAGATTGCAGAACCCTGCAGGAGCGACTGAAACCCGGCTGGAGGATTGCCTTCATTAAAACCAAGATTGGGGGACTTCCATGGATCCTTTAAAGAAAGTTCAAATTGGAAAAACTTCTCTGCAGGTGACGCGCCTGGGGCTGGGCGGCGCTCCTCTCGGCGGCCTGTTCGAGGATGTTCAGGGAGAGTCGGCCGTGGCCACCATCCGGCGCGCGCAGGAACTGGGCATCAACTTTTTTGATACGGCGCCTTTCTACGGGCACGGCAAAAGTGAAAAGTGGATGGGGCAGGGACTTGCCGGCATCCCCTCTGATTCGCGTGTGCTGGCTACCAAGGTGGGACGTGTGCTCGAGCCGGTTGAGCCGGGCACGCTGGAGAAGGATGAGTTTGACAACCCCGCTCCTTTCAAGCCGGTGTTTGATTTCAGTTACGACGGCACGATGCGCTCGTTCCATGAGAGTCTCGATCGGTTGCAGATTGACCGCATCGACATCCTGCACATTCATGACCCTGATGATCATTTTAACCAGGCCATCAAGGGGGCGTATCCTGCGCTCGACCAGTTGCGCAAGGAAGGGAAAATCAAGGCGGTTGGTGCCGGGATGAACCAGGCGGAGATGCCTGCCCGCTTTGCCCGCGAGGGCAACTTTGATTGCTTCCTGCTGGCGGGCCGTTACAGCCTGATCGACCATACCGGCCTGAAAGAGTTGCTGCCGCTATGCGTCGAGAAGCAGATCAGCATCATCATCGGCGGGCCCTACAACAGCGGCATTCTGGCCACCGGTGCAAAGCCGGGCGCAAAATTCAACTACGCCGACGCGCCGCCTGAAATCCTGGAAAAGGTGCGAAAGGTCGAAGAGGTCTGCGAGCGCCACCAGGTTCCCATGAAGGCGGCTGCCTTGCAGTTTCCGCTGGCGCATCCGGCAGTGGCCGCAGTGATTCCAGGAGCGCGCTCGGTGGCCGAGCTGGAAGAAAACTTCCGCCTCATCAGCCATCCTATTCCGGGCGACTTCTGGGCCGACCTGCGAGCAAAAAGATTGCTACCGGAGGAAGCGCCGGTTCCGGTGTGAACGGCCGTCGCTCTCCAAGTGCGGGTTCTGGTTGCGTGGCTCCAATCAATGGTGGCTGAGGCTTGGCACAGGATTACGTATGGGCTAAAGCTTTTGCCCTTTAGCCACTTGTCCAGGGAGGAGGAATGTTTTCGGGAAGCTGCTATTGCCGCAAAGCTTGAACGAGCCAAAATCTTTGTACCACGGCCCTTCGGGAACCTCCGGTTTTGACTCCAGCCAGATTCGCAGTCTGTTGAGGTCTTCGAGCCTGATGTTGCGGTCGCGCATGCGTTCAATCAGGTGATTGCGGATGGCCGCTGGAATCCCGGACCAAGTTTCAATTTGGGGCATCACGCACCAAAGACAAAGCGTCCCAGCTCTTCTCCCAGCTCCTTCACTTGTTTGGGGTCGTTGGCAGCACGGAACTGTTCGGCCAGTTCAAAAAACGCCTTCTCTTTTTGCTTCTGGGCTTCGATGCCCTCTTCGATGAGTTCAACGAGCACACGGTTATCGCTCAGGCGGCGGCGTTTTGCAATGGTGCCCACCTTTCTTGCAACCTCAGGTGATAGTGTTACGCTTCGCCGGACATTTCTTGCGCGTGTTGTCAGTTTTGTTGTCATGGCATCATTATACACCATTATGGTGCATCGCTCCCGTCACATGTGATTTGCAATCCCCACCAGCGCGGAGGCGACCAGCAGCACCACCATGCCGGCCACCATATACCCCTTGGCCTGGCCGCCCGAACCTTTCCACTCGCCGCTGACGAATCCCCAGATAGTGGAAACCAAGATGATGACGGCCATAAAGAGCGGCCAGCCAATGACGGCCCCAATCTGTCCCATGGATGCGGCTCCGCGTCCGTAAAGGACCACACCGCCAGTCCACAGAACGGCCATGCCCAGGCCAATGGCCCATGCCTTGCCGGTGCCGGGCAGGGTGAAGTTGGCCCAGGTCTTATTGCGGATGAGGAGATAGCAGGTGTAGCCCGCGTTGGCGATAAAGCCTCCGCCCAGCGCTACCATCCACACGGCGTTCAACGCTCCAAAGTTGCTGGCCCCGGTTTCCATTCCGGCTTTCACCACCGGCTGGCTAAAGGCAAATGCCATGTTCAGCATGGCGGAAAAGATTCCGCTGAAAATGCAGATGGCCAGACCCGCGCCGAATTGCCCTTTTTCGACCGGTGTGGGTCCGTCCGCGAGGCTGGCGTCCCGCTTCTTGCCGGCAACGGCAGCCAGCCCGACTCCCAGAAGCAGCGCGGCGACTGCAAGGATGATGAGCAGCCCCTTGGCCGTCAGGATCATTTGTGGAGTATTCACCACCAGCGGCACAAAAGTTCCGATGGCGGCCGTTACACCGATCAAGACAGCAACTCCCATGGCCATGCCCATCTTGTCGACACCCAATCCTGCCAGCACCGATCCGATTCCCCATCCGGCGCCGTAGAGAAAGACCATCAAGAGCGCCGATGCCGGAGCGCGTGACAGCATCTCCGCGAGATGAGGCACCGTAGCCAGGACCAGCCCGACCGGCAGCGCAATGAGTGAAAAGACCGCGTACAGCGCCCAGATATTTTCCCACTTCCAGGGCTCGACGTACTTGAGACCCAGAAAGTACGTGCCCTGCATGATTCCGCCAAAGACCACCAGCGAGAAACCCAGCCACGCATCCATAGGATTCCTTTCTCCCCGCAATACTTTTTCACAGCAGGCTCGTGGCCGGCAAGCCATGGATGGAAAGGCCGCAGGACTGTAAACCATGCGATTGCGCGTATGCCCCGGCAGGCACGGCGCTATTCGAGAGTTAAAATTCCCTTGATGTAATCCTCGTGCTTAAAGTCCTGCTGGAAGGCGCGCGGGACGTCCTCAAGAGAATGATAGCGATGGGTGACCAGCGGCGACACCTGGATGGTGCCTGAGTTCACCAGTTCTCGCGCCCGCCGGTAGGTTGTGGGACGCCCGTCGGGATCGAACCCGCCGGATGCGCCCACTGCCGCGACGAGGACCGGTTCCAGAAACAGAATGTTTCCCAGCAGGCTGATGTCACGTCCCTGGTGCCCGTGGCCGTAAAGCAGAACGGTGGCCTGCTTGCGAATCAGGCTTGGCATCTGCTCAAAGATAATGGAGTTCCCGCACGCCTCAATGAGGTAATGGATCTTTTCGCCGTGGGTCAGTTCCTGGACGGCCTCGCGCAAATCCTGCCGCGCCACATTGACGGGAGTCCCGCCGAATTTCCGCACCAGATCAAGATTAATTTCACGAATATCGCTGACCAGGATGGGACCTTCAAAGTGCAGGACGTTCCGCAGGTATTGCAGAAAGTAAATGCCGGCCGGTCCCGCACCGCAGATCAGGACATTTCCGACGTGCTCATGGCTATTCAGGGAATAGCGCGCGTTGGCATGACGAAGCTGATGGCTGGCATGCAGGACGCATCCCACCGGCTCAACCAGCGCCGCCAGGTCCATGGGCATGTCAGGAGGCAGCGTCAGGCAATTGGCCGCAGGCATGGCGATATATTCCGCCAGGGCCCCCTGCAATCCGGTAATGCCGTGTTCCCCGTAGTTTTCGCACTGGTGCGAATCTCCCGTGGCGCAGTAAGGGCAAAGGGGTTCGGTGCCGAGGCTGACGCAATTGACGCCCTGATCGCAGAGGACACGGTCGCCCACTTTCAGGTCGGCGACCTCCTTGCCGACTTCCACAATTTCGCCGCTGAACTCGTGCCCGAGCACCTGGGGCTGCTCCGTGAGCGGAATGTGCCTTCCCTGGGCATCAAGATTGTAATTTCCGTGGCCCCGATAAATGTGAAGATCGGTGCCGCAGACGCCCACCGCCTTCACCCGCAGCATCACCTCGTTGGGCGCAAGCGCCGGATCAGGAACCTGCTTGACCACCAGTTCTTCAACATCCTGCAAGACGGCTGCCTTCATCTCCACCTCACGCTTCAAGGTCGCTTGTATCGATTTCCCCTTCTTTGCGGAGGCGTTCAAAAATCTCCGCCGTTTCACGGATACCGTCTTCAAGAGGCGTCCGCGGGATCTCGCCGATATCGCGCTGCAGGGCGCTGTCGTCAAAGTTGTAGGCAATCGGAATAGGTTTCCCCTCGGAGCGGATCAGGTTCCGGGATTCAGGGAGCAGGCGGTTCAGAGTGGAGAGAAACTCATCCATCTGGACCACGGCGCCCCGCAGCGTGTAGGTTTTGGCGCCTTCAATGGGAACTTCCGCGCACCGCAGGAAGATTTCCGCTGTGTCCCGGGCGTATTGCATGTCAAAGCCGCCTGTGAAGCGGATGGCGTAAGGACGGCCCACGACGGTGGCCTTGATGGCCTTGGTGGGGCCTGATGTGATCCCCTGGTCCCGGCCCACGCCATAGACGGTGCCCGGCCGCAGGCCGACGCTGGAGATGCCGTCGCTCAGGTAATAAATGCGGGCGTTGCCTTCGTTTGCCTGCTTGAACACACCGTAATGGGTGTTGGGCTGCAGGCGTGCGCCTTCCTGCACTTTGCCATGCCCATAAAATTCTTCAGGGCCGAAAACGGCCACCGAACTCGCATAGACGATGCGCTTGATCTGGTCGCGCCGCTTGCGCACCACCTCAAACGCATTCACGGTTCCCAGGACGTTGACCCGCGCACCCATGCGGGGGTTGGCGGCGCAGAACGGAACCTGGAGCGCGGCCAGATGGATGAGATGAGTGATTCCGTTTTCCGCAACGGCGCGGTCCAGCGCGTCGAAGTCGGTAATGTCTCCCTCGATAAAGTGGATTCGTTCCCTTTGTTCTTCGGTCAATAATTGCTGTAAACGATGGGCCTTCGTGTCGAGATCATAAATCCAGGGCGCTTCACCGCGCTCAATCAGCTTGCGAACGATCCATGAGCCAATAAACCCTTTGGCCCCGGTAAGGAGAAATCGAGTGCTGCTTGATCCTTTTGAGTCTTGTGCCATGCGCAGGATTATATGGGGAACAGCCTGGAGTTTCCAGTCAGAAGAACAAAGTCCCGCCCGCTTCATCATTCATCGGGGAAGGCAACAAACTGAATTCAGAGTTGCCGGAACGGGAAAATCAGGCAGACAATGCGGAACCATGTCGAGGCGGCAAATGGAAAATCGTGCTAGACTTTTTACGTTTTAACGCGAAGCACGCGCCCTGAGTTTGGGCAAACCTTCCCCGGGCATGCTTCCCATAACCACCCATGGAAAAGAAGAGAATCCTGCTGACAAACGATGACGGCATTGGGGCCGCCGGGCTCCGAGCACTCGAAGACGCTCTGAGTCCGCTGGGTGATGTGACGGTTGTCGCGCCCGACAGTGAGCGAAGCGGCTCCAGCCAGGCCCTCACCCTGCACCAGCCGTTGCGCGTGAAGACGCTGGACGACCACCATTTCGCCGTGGGCGGCACCCCGACCGATACGGTGATTCTCGCTCTCTATCAGTTGCTGCCCCAAAAGCCCCACCTGGTGGTTTCCGGCATCAATCCGGGAGGAAACCTGGGCGAAAATCTGATCTATTCCGGAACCGTAGCGGCCGCTCAGGAAGCGGCCCTGCACGGCGTTCCGTCCTTCGCCATCTCGCTTGTCGGCCGCGACCCGGAGGACTTCAGCGGGGCATGCGGAGTGGCATTTCAACTGGCCGGGAGGATTCTGCAGGAAGGGCTTCCGCCGGGCATCGCCCTGAACGTGAATGTTCCCAGGCACGAGATTCGCGGTGTGCGCCTGACCTGCCAGAGTCAGAAGATTTCGCAAAACCTGGTGCAGGAAAAGAAAGATCCGCGCGGAAGGTCCTACTACTGGCTGGATGAGACGCTGCCGCACCGCAAGGTTGAGCCGGATTCAGATTACGCAGCCATCTTTGCGCACGAGGTTTCCATTACGCCGCTTGAAGTGGACCGCACCCACCATCCCAGCCTGAATCACCTTTCCGCCTGGCTGTCGGATCTACAGCAGATCTTTAAGTCCTGACTGTAACACCATGAATCTATGCTGGAATTTCGGAAGCGCTTCGGGCGCTGGGCATCGTTCGCGTTCTCTATTCCGAGCGGCTGAAGAGGGCGTTCAGGCCGGGACCTCAGCGACCATTTTCCCCCGGCCGCTTCTTTGTTCAACCTTTCCTGCATAAGCCGTGGGAGCCTGGCTCAGGGGCAGCACAACGTCCACGACAGTCTTCAGACGGCCCGTCTCAAGCAGGCTGCCAATCTCCGCCAGTTGCTGATGGTTCGGCTCAACGATGAAAAAGGCCTGCTTCTTTCGTTCGCTGGTTGCAGTGTCATCTTCTCCGACAATGGTTATCATTCGCCCCTGAGGTTTGAGTACTTTCCATGACCGTTCGAATGTATCGCCGCCCACCGTGTCAAACACCACATCCACTGCGGCTATGCTCTCCTCAAAGCGAAGGGCCCTGTAGTCGATGACCTGCTCGGCGCCCAGCTGCGAAACGAAGTCGATGTTGCGGGCTGAAGCGGTGGCGATGACGTGCGCGCCTCGAAACCTGGCCAGTTGCACCGCGAAGATGCCTACCGCGCCCGCCCCGCCATGGACGAGCACGTGTTCTCCTGCCTGCAGGCCGGCGCGGTCAAACAACCCTTGCCAGGCCGTCAGGGCCCCGATGGGGACTGATGCCGCCTCTGCATGGCTCAGGCGGGAGGGCTTCGGCGCAATCCAGGAGGGTTTGGTGAGGCAATATTCGGCCAGGGCACCGTCAGATAACCAGTCATTCATGCCGAAGACTTCATCTCCAGTGTTGAATCCCGTGACGCTCTCGCCCATGGCGGTTACGATGCCGGAGAACTCGTGCGCCGGGATCGCGTCCCTCCGGCTCTCACCCTTCTTGTTGTGTGAAGTTGGATACCACTGCAATTCCGTGGGCGTGATGCCTGCGGCGCAAACGCGAATCAGAATTTCATCCGGGCCGGGCCGTGGTTGTGGAACATCTTCCTCAACCATCTGCCCGCTTTTGTCCATCAAAAGAATGGCGCGCACATCGTCCTCCTCCTTCGAGCTTTGCAGGTTTTCGTGCTTTCAGTCCCTTGGGGAGAGCAATGACCCGGAAGCTATTATAGGCCCTTTGCATGGGTGGAGAACCTGAATTCCGTTCAAGCGGAGAATCTCATATATGTTCTCAGGGCAGGCTACAGTCATCGCATCCGGCGCTGATTTGTTTCAGGCGTCAGCAACGATGGCGAGCGGTCAAGCCGGACGCTCATGGTGTAGGGCGGCAGGACCACGTCGCGACCGTGAGCCCCTGTTGAAGACGAAATTCGGGTCAAGCCGGAGGTTACCGCATGGCAGGTTGAAGGGGAGAGGAGAATGTGCAATCAGCAATGCAGCCCAGCCCCGCATAGCGGGTTCGGGAAAGGAAACACGCCAGCAGACTTTCGAAAAGAACGCAGGCTCTTTGCTGAGCTTTCAATGTGGGTACACTTATTCCTGCGTTTACAGGAATAAGTGCTGCAGAACAACCCCGCCCCCGCAGACTATCGCATCCATGTCAGGAATGCTGGTCAGGAACAACCGCTGTTAAAGCCCTATGCTGCTACCGTTTCCCCAAGGATTTCCCACAGGGATTCCGGAATCTTTTCTTCAAAGACAACGCCGAAATTGAGGTTGACATCATCCCTCATCTGGCGCGTCCAGGTCACACGGCCGCGGATTGCGTACCGCAGATCTGGATGCAGGATGATGCTTACAGCTTCACCTGGAGATACACTCTTCCGTGAGCTGAATTTCCCGCCTGTCTCTGAAAGTGCTAGAACAGTCGCCGGATGGCGCGTCTTTTCTTCTGACGATTCCGTCAGCAACGTCGAACAAAGTGGAAGACGTCCGCTTACCTCTTTAACGGTAAGGCGTTCGTTTACTTCTCGCACGGTTGGTCCCCTCCCCTCGTACGAAATTTAATGACTGGTTTACAATGCCCTAAAGAACCAAACCTGTCAATCCGTACTCTTTGGTTAATGTTTGGCAAGCAGTAATGTGTGCCTGATGTCAGGAACATAAGGCTCGTTTCACAACCTCGCAAGACCACGCGCGCGAGCCTTTATCTTCCCGCAGGCTGTACAGGTCTGCGTCCGTATGTTAGTTTTCGAAGGAAGGCTTCAATTCAATGGAAACAGAAAAAATACGAGTTCGATTTGCGCCCAGTCCGACAGGTTATGTCCACGTAGGCAACGCACGCACGGCATTGTTCAACTGGTTGTTTGCTCGCCATCACAAGGGAACTTTTGTGCTTCGGATTGAAGATACGGACATTGAGAGGTCTGAAAAGCGCTACGAAACGCAGTTATTGGAGGACCTGAAATGGTTCGGCCTGGACTGGGACGAAGGGCCTGACTGCGGGGGCCCGTTCGGTCCCTATCGACAGTCACAGCGTCAGGAAGTTTACAGGAAACATTCGCTGGAACTCATTCAGCGAGGACACGCTTATTTCTGTTTTTGTTCGCCCGAACAGCTTGAAAACGAGCGTCAACAGGAGCTCGGGGCCGGGCGCCAGCCGCAATACTCCGGCCGGTGCCGGAAGATTCCGAAGGAGGATGCGGCGGGCCGGGTTGCGGCCGGTGAGCCTGCTGCCATTCGTCTGAAGATTACCGACTGGGATTTTGCCTGGAGGGACCTTGTGCATGGCGAGACCCGTTTCTCCGGTGAGGTGATCGGTGATCCCATCCTGGTGCGATCGGGCGGGTTCCCGGCCTATAACTTTGCCGTGGTGGTGGACGACCACCTGATGAACATCACAGATGTGATTCGCGGCGACGATCACATTTCCAACACTCCCCGCCAGCTCGCGCTCTATCGCGCCTTTGGATGGGAGCCGCCGCAGTTTGCCCATCTATCGACCATCCTGGGCGCCGACCGCGCGCGGCTGTCCAAGCGCCACGGAGCGACTTCGCTGGAAAGCTTCCGGGGGATGGGCATTCTTCCCGAGGCCTTGCGCAATTACCTGACGCTGCTGGGATGGTCGCCCGCCGACGGCAAGACAGAAATCCTCAGCTACGGAAGAGCTGGTCGCGCAGTTTTCTCTGGACCACATCATCAAGAGCGCCGCCGTGTTTGATCAGGAGAAACTGAACTGGCTGAATCGGCATTATCTGAAACAGCTGCCGATGTCGAAGCTGACGGAAATGGCGTTCCCTTTCCTCGTGGAGGCCGGGCTGATGAAGGAGCCTCAATCGGCGCCGGTCATGGAATGGCTTGAACTTGTTGTCGACGCCGCGATCAATAAGATTGATTATCTCAGCCAGCTTCCCGACGCCGTCCGGCTGATTTTTGAGTATGACGTCCGAAAAGCCGCGGAACTGCTGGGCACCGTGGAATCGCCGGACAACGCGCCCACGCGCCAGGTCCTGAAGCTCGTGGTCTCCAAAATTCTTGAGGAGCAGGAACTGACCTATCCCCGGTTCCGGGAGATCCTCAAGGAAGTTCAGAAGGAGACCGGGAAGAAAGGGAAGGAGTTGTTTCATCCCGTGCGCGTTGCTTTGACGGCGGCCGATTCCGGCCCTGAGCTGGAGAAACTGGTTCCGATTTTTGAGAAGGGGGCCCGGCTCCAGTTGGAGCCGCCCATCAAGAGCGTTGCCGACCGCATGCGGGAATTTTCGAACACCGCCCACCTTTTTTCCTGTGGATGAGTGCTGCCCGGGCTGGAAAGGGAGTTTCCTGGATGCCGCGAGCTTGCGGGTGTTGAGTCATCGGTCCATGAACAGAAAGCAGACTTCAGATTCGTCCGATGTGGTCTACGGCATCAATGCCGTCATGGAGGCGATCGGTTCGCGGACCATTGATCACGTATTGGTTCGGGAGGGCGCGAGCGGCGGGCGCCTGCAGGAGGTTTTGAACCAGTGCAGGGCTCGTAGCATTCCCCTCCGCTTTGCGCCGAGGCGGGCCTTGGATCGGCTGGCTCAGGCGGGCCGTCACCAGGACGTGGTTGCCGTCTGTTCTTCCAGGTCCTACCAGGATCTGAACACCGTGATCGCAAGCCAGAGCCCTGCATTGCTGCTGGTTCTGGACGGCGTGGAGGACCCCGCCAACCTGGGGGCCATTGTGCGAACCTCGGTGGGGGGCGGGGCCAATGGTGTCGTGATAGCTGAACGCCGGGCAGCGGGCTTGTCGCCTGCGGTGGCTCGCACGGCTGCGGGAGCGCTGGAACATGCGCAGATCGCCCGGGTTAAGAACCTTGTCCGGTCGCTGGTGGAAATGAAGGAGCGGGGACTGTGGATTTATGGGTTTGAAGCGCGATCGGAAAAATCTTATCTTGAGCTGGATTACAAGCAGCCCTGCGCGCTGGTGATGGGCGGAGAAGGACATGGCCTTCACCGGCTGGTCCGTGAAGGGTGCGACCAGCTTGCCGGGATTCCCCTGCGGGGCCGGGTGGAGTCGCTGAACGTTTCCGTCGCGACGGGGATTGTGCTTTACGAAGCCGTGCGGCAGAGGCTGGCTGGTTGATTTCTCTTGCCCGGGCGGGCGAGACAAGCGGGCTATAGCGAGTAACCCCCATGTGTCTGGGTACATCATACTGAGTGAGGGATGAGGAGTCGAATGCGCAAGAGAAAATGTAGCCTGGGAACCTTCTGGATCAGCGTCGTCAGCGCATGTGCGCTTTCATTTGTGTATTCAGTCCCTGCTCCGGCGCAGAGCGGAGCCGGCCAGTCTGCGCCCGCCGGGTCATCGGCAGCCGCGGCTCGCGAAGCGGGGACGCGAATAAGATACCCAATGTTCCCCAGATTCGGATCCAATCCAACCTGGTCACCGCACCCGTTACTGTCATTGACAGGCAAACAGGGGAATTCGTTTACAACCTGGAGCAAAAGGATTTTGAGATTTATGACAATGGCAAGCTCCAGCAGATCACAGGCATTACCCGCGAATCACACAGAATTTCTGCTGTCATCCTGATTCAGAACAGTGACTCTGTGACGCCGCTGCTGGGCGAGATCAAGAGCCTTGCCCCGATGTTTTCGGAGTTGATGCTGGGACCCAAGGGCGAAGTTGCCGTGATTACGTTTGGGTCGGAGGTCAAGGTAGCCCAGGGTTTTTCGAACTCCGGAAACGAGTTGGACAATACCCTGCGCGCGCTGTTGCCCGACGGCAACAAGGCCCGGATGAACGACGCCTTGATGCAGGGCATTAACCTCCTGCAGCATCGTCCCAAAGGCGAGCGACGGGTGATTGTGGTCTTTTCGAGCGGTTATGATTCCGGAAGTCAAACGTCAAAGAATGAGGTTGTACGCCGGGCCACAAGCTCCGAGGTGGAAATCTACGGCCTCGGCCTCAGCCTGAGCAAATCATACCTCACCCGCGACAAGGAGCCCCTCAATCCGCCGACATCTGCGGAGAACTCCAGCGGCGCCGCGCCGCCCCAGCCGGGAAAGCCTAATACTCCAACCTCTAACATGGGGGCTTTTGGGGTCACCGTCCCGGTCACCGGAGCCATTCGGCCCGCCATCCGGGGCACTGAGTCGAAAATCTCTTCCAACGACGCGGAAGCCTACGCCGAATACACCGGCGGTATTTTTTATTCCCAGTGGTCTTCACGCGCCCTTCAGAACCATCTGAGCCTGATTGCCGCGGACGTCCACAGCCAGTACCTGCTCACCTTTGTTCCGAACGACCTGGCTGAAACCGGTTTTCACCGGCTGCAGGTCAAAGTCAACCGGAAAGATATGAAGCTGAAGATTCGCACCCGCAGAGGTTATTTCTACCAGGGCTCGGATTAGCCGCTAATTCCCGAAAAAGCCGTGAGCCTTCAGTCCTGCCTGCTCTCGATGGGACGGCCTGTTCTGAGGTCGATTTCCGCCATGTAGGGGCGCATGGTTTCATTCCGGACCCGCAGGATGATGGCGTGCGTTTCGCTGCTGGCGTGGTAGATCACGGTGAAAAAGCCTTCATGCCTGCCGCGGGCGGATGTGGGCTTGATGGTCCACGCAAGTTTCATCTTCCGAATTCTCTTGCTCACCCGGGGCTGGAATTCCATTTTCGTGATGTCGCTGTAGGGAACGCTCACGGTCTTTTCGGCGCATAGGAACACCAGGTGGGTTTCAGTGACTTCAAGTTTTCCCACGCAATCTTCGGGCAGGGATTCCGTCCCGGCCACATACTTGAAAGCGGCCTGGTCGTGCGAGCGGGCCCAGGCCTGCGGCAACAGCAGAAAGACGGCGGCCAGAACGGCAGCCCATTTCGCCAACTTGAATTGATCCATGTGAATGTCCTACCCTTCCTTTCGCTCGCGCGAGCTCAGGGGTTTTTCGGGTGTCTTGTTAATGCTTTGCCGAATTTGCCGTCTGGTCCAGCGCCACGTAGGGAAGCGGAACTGTGACCGTGACGTACCACGGAACCGCAAGCGCCCCCCATCGCGCCGGCCGGAACTTCCAGGACTGAAGGCTCTTCCGCGCCTGGTCCATTTCCGATTCCCCGACTTTCATAGATGTTGCATCCACCACTTCTCCTTTGGAGCCAACCAGCACTTTCATCTGGATGCCAACGGCAGACTGGTCCTGCTGAGGCTGGCTGATAACTTCCGGCGGACGCACCTGTTTTTCCAGATAATCGTCTGCACCTTTCGGAAGCTGTCCTTTGTAGTGGTGCGGATGCAGTTTGAACTGTACAGTCACGTAGGTGCTGAACGGTATGGGCCCTCCCTGTGTGACATAGGGCCGATAGAGCCACCTCCGGACCGAAATGAAAGCTGCCGCAGCAAGGATGGGCTCACCTTCAATGATATGAACATCAGAAACCCGTCCCTTGGATGTGACCTTGACTTTCAGTCTGACGGCTCCCTGGATGAAATTCACCCTGGCGATGGACGGATAATCCGGCTTTTCCACATGAATCAGGAGTCTGGCCGCTGTTTCGTTGGCCAGCTCCCGAATTTGAGGGGGCGGCGGGGCCTTGGCGGCCATCAGCGCACTCGGGGCCGCCAGCGGGAAGGCCATCAGGAAGAATCCACCGGACGCCATCCGCCGGAATGCCGGAATCGGGCTAACCATTCGATTCAAGGATCACCTGCGCAACAACGTAGCGGTTGGCGTGCGATATGGACATGACGGCGTGCGTAACGCCCAGCTGGTCTGCCACTTCGCGCGCGCGTCCAGTCAGCAGCAGCTCGGGCTTGCCGCTCGAGTGATGCGCGACTTCCACATCCAGCCAGCGGACACCGCGTGCCCAGCCGGTCCCCAGCGCCTTAAAAGCCGCCTCTTTGGCGGCAAAGCGAGCGGCATAACGTTCTGCCCTGTTCTTGAATCGTTCGCAGTAAGCGATTTCTGCGGGAGTGAAAATCTTCTGTGAGAACCGCTCTCCATGTCGTTCCAGCGCGCGCTCAATACGCTCCGTTTCAGCAATGTCAATGCCTGTGCCGACCGTCATTCTTTTCCGTACCGGGCGGCATTTTCAATGCAAGCGCGCGTGGCGCCGCTCTGACGATTTGCAGTTCTCGCCGGTTCGGCCTTGCCAGCCGCTTCTGGTTTCTTCACAGCCCGGATTTTCGCAAGGTCTTTGTTAACCTTAACAGACCGGGGATTGGAATTCAATTCTGCAGAAACCGGTGGTCCAGGCGCCACGGGCCGCAATATTTAAAGGAGCATCCCGGGCCCTGGAGTGCTCTGGAGCGTGGGGTTTCCGGCAATCAGACGGCTCTTCGGCGGGGCGTGCTATAGTCGAAACGTGGCGGCTGAAGCCTTCAAAATCGTCTCCTCAAACGGCCACGCCTGGCTGGAGTGCGGGGCACTGGCGGAGATCCCCTGGCTGGTCCACGCCTTTGGCACGCGCACGGGCGGAGCCCTGCCGCCGAAATCTGCCGGGCGGAACTCCGCTTCGGGCGGAGCCCCTGGAAGCCTCGGGAACGGGCCAAAGGGACGCCGGTTTCTTCAGGCCCTGGGCGCCGGCCGCTTTCCTCTGGCCGTGCTGCGCCAGACGCATTCCGCGACTGTTTACCGCGCCTCGTGCGGCGCCGGCAGCGCTGCTATCCAATATCAACTGGCCGGAAATCCTGCCCCGGACATTGATCAGCCGACGGGCGTGCGTCCGGGCGACGCCCTTATCGCTGACCGTGCCGGGATGCTTCTGGGGATTCGCGTGGCGGATTGCGTGCCTGTCCTGATGGTTGACCGTGAACGCCGCGCGGTTGCGGCTGTCCATGCCGGCTGGCGCGGCGCGCTGCACCGCATTGTCGAAAAAGCTGTCGGCGAGATGTGCCGCATGTTCGGTTCACGCCCTCGGAATCTGCTGGCGGCGGTCGGGCCGTCCATCCGCAAGTGCTGCTATGAGGTGGGCGAAGAAGTGGTCGATGCTTTCTGCGGGACGTTTCCGGCAGGCGAAACGTTCTTCCAAAAAGTGGCTGCGACACCGGAAGAATTGAGGATGGCGTTGCGTTACCAGACCCTCTTCACGCTCCAGGCCCCTCCGGGACATCAGATGGAGGACTCATTCTCGAAGGTCCATCTCGACCTGGCGGCCGCGGTGCGCTATCAACTGGAACACGCCGGCGTCCCGGCCGGCGGGATTTACGTGGCGGACTACTGCACGGCCTGCCGCACGGACCTTTTCTATTCTTATCGCAAGGAAGGCGCCCTGGCCGGACGCATGATGGCCGTTATCGGAATGCGACCGCCAGCTTAGGGGGGCGGAGCTTCAGCTCCGCCAAAGGATGACCGGCGTTACAAAGACGCGTCCATCGGCGCCGTCGCCGGGTTCAGCGCTCCCAGCCGCAACTGGCCGCAGGCCGCCATCACGTCCCGTCCTCGCGAAATGCGGATGAAGGCAGGCACCTGGCGGCTCCGAAGGACGTCCTGGAACTCCAGCACCCGCTTGAGCGGTGAAGGTTGGTAGGGCAATTCCGGCCCGGGATTGAACGGAATCAGGTTCAGCTTGCACTTGATGCCACGCACCAGCGCCGCCACGCGCCGCGCGTCGTCGTCGGAATCGTTGATCCCATCCAGCAGCACATACTCAAACGTCACGTACTCGCGCGGACCCAGCGGAAACTCGCGGCAGGCCTCAAGCAATTCGCTCAGCGGATACTTGCGATTCAGCGGCATCAGGGCGGTTCTCTGCTCGTCGTTTGAGGCGTTCAGTGAAACGGCCAGTCTGGGCCGCGCCGGTTCCCCGGCGAATTTGCGGATCTGCGGAATGACGCCCGCTGTGGAAACCGTCATGCGCCGCAGCGCCAGGGCAAGCCCGTTCGAGTCGGAGAAAATTCCGACCGCTTTCATCACCGCGTCCAGGTTCAGCATGGGCTCGCCCATGCCCATGAAAACCAGGTTCACGGGAGTCTCCGCCGGCGGCTGTTGCGCATCCAACACCGCCGCCACCTGGCCCACGATTTCTCCCGCCGTCAGGTTTCTCTTCGCGCCCAGCAGCGCCGTGAAGCAGAAGCTGCACCCCACCGCGCAGCCCACCTGGCTGGAAAGGCACAACGTCACCCGGTTCTCGATGGGCATATAGACGGTTTCAATGTTCTCGCCGTCGTGCAGGCTAAATAAATAGCGCACCGCGCCGTCGCGCGACGGAATCCGCGCCTTGATTTCGGGCCAATCGATGCGGTGGCGTGCCATGAGGTCTTGCCTGAAATTTGCGGGGATGTCCGTGCATGCTTCCAGGCTGCGCACCCGGCGCGAATAGAGATTGCGAAACAGTTGTTTGCCACGATACCCGGGCTGGCCGCTCTCCACCGCCAACTGTTCCAGTTCCGATTTGCTGAGCCCGAAAAGATTGCCTTCCATAGATTTCAGTCGCGGCCGCACCATCACCGCCGGCAATAGGGTCGTTAATTGTTTCTCTGTGTCCTCGGTGCCTTCGATAACCTGTCAGAGGGCAACGTTGACAGTCTCTGTGTTCTCTGTGTTAAGGTTTTGAGCTTGTCAGTTGCCGTGACTCCCTGCGGAAGGTCCGCCTTGTTGCTCGTTCCCGCCGGCAGTCTGAACGCTGCAAAACTGACGCTTTGTTTTCCAACAAACATTTGACGCCCAATTCAGTATATCTTACATTCTATAAGCTTCCCCTTAAGTTGAGAAAGGATACGCATGAGTCCGCGCCGAGTTGATCCTGAGCTGACAGCACGACGCCGCGAAGCTCTGATCAAGGCGGGTTACGCCGAAATTCTTGAGAAGGGCCTGCACTCCACCACCATCGATTCCGTGGTGGCGCGCGCCAATTCCAGCAAGGGCGGAGCGCTCCACTATTTCCATTCCAAGGAAGACCTCCTTTACGCCGTGCTCGAATGGCTTCTGAATGAAGTCACCCGCAGCCTTGACCAGGTGGTGGCCGGCCAGGATTCACCCCGTGAGCGCCTGGCGGCGGAACTGGAATTGTTGTTCCACAGCGCCGAAGTCAATCGCAAGCTCTACCTCGTGCTGTTTGATTTCGTCACGCTTGGCTCCCGCTCCGAGCGTTTTCGCCAGCTTTTTCACGATTTCTTTCTCCGCTGCCGCAAGCGCGACGTGCAGATCATCTCCGATGGCATCAAGCTGCAGGAGTTTCGCCGCGTCCGCCCACAGGACGCCGCCGCCACCATTCGCGCCCTGGTCGACGGCTACTGCCTGCAGTGGCTGATGGATACGAGCCACGTCCCCGTTGAAGTTTTTCGCGACCGCTGCGGCGCCGTCCTCGGCGCCTACCTCCTGCACCCGTGAACATTTGTGGTAGGGGGGCCCTCCGGCCTCCCGCTGGGGTTTCCTGAACATCAAAAACGAAGGCGTGCGGCGCGCAGGAGAAGGTATCGCGGTCCGCCGGTTTTGGGGTCCGCGGCTTTTGAGAAGCGGAACGAAATCAGTGCCGCAGACCGCACGAACGGTGCCCTTCGCTACCCTCCATCCTTCTCGGAAGGGTCCTGCTTCAGCGGGACCGTCGCCTCCACCTCTCAGCAACGGGCGGCTTCAAAACGGCCAGCCGCCGAATTTTCTTGACTTTCGTGGGCTAGTATGGTAGCCTTTATGGTGCGCTGGTCTTGGGGCATAGAGCCCGGATCCGAATCTGCGGCGTGCGCGCAGGCTGCGGCGGAAATAAACATTCTGGAAAGGCTTTAAATATCTCCGTGAGTCATTGAAAACATGTAAAAAAGACTTTGGCGCCAAAATTGTGTGGGACAAAAAAACACGTTTTTTAAAAAACGAACCCGAGAAGTTATTGATAATAAAAGATCGGTCCAAAAAACGAACCCAAACGAACCCAAAAACGAAGCCGGGAAGTTATTGAAAATACGTTCCTGTTGAAAAAACGAACCGAAAACGAACCGGAAAACGAACCCGGCCATGTTGTTGAAAATAAAAGAAGGCTAAAAAACGAACCCGAACACACGGCAGAAAGGTTTTGAGTGAAAGATATCCCGCCTGCGGGCCAATCCTGCCATAGGGAAACCTCCCATGGCGAAAGCCCTCGCCGGAATATGATCATCCTTCGCCTGGCGGTTGACGTGCCGTCCGGCGGATGAGACACTAGCCCCCTCGCACATGCGTCCCATTGCTGAAGGAAATGTCAATGCTCACTAGCGCGATCCGGATTGGATTTTCGGCGCTCCTCATCGCGGGCGTTCCGCTGCTTTCATGGCGCAGTTCGCGCCCGGAGCTGGTGCAGGGAATTCCCAGAACCGCTCTCTATTTTTCTGCGGTGGTTTCGCAGTGGATTCTGGCAGCGATCGGCGCGCTGGTGGTTTTCTTTGCATGGCCGGATGGGCGGGCGATAGGCCTTGTCCCGGTTTCGGGCTCCGGCTTCCTCAACTGGACCCTCCTGCTGGTTGTGGTTTCGGTGGCCGGGCTGGGCCTGGTTCTGTTGCTGGAAAAGCGCGGTTGGTGGCCGGAAGAGCCTGAGATGGTGCGGGCGCTGATGCCGCAGACGAGGCGCGAAAGATGGTGGGCGCTTCTGGGCCTGGCGCCCACGGCCGGCGTGTGCGAAGAGTTTCTTTACCGCGGGTTTCTGCTGGCTGAGGCCTCGGCCTGGTTCCATTCGGCGGCGTGGGGGGTGGCGATTTCGTCAGTTGCTTTCGGCCTGGCCCATTCCTACCAGGGACTGAACGGCATGGTCAGGGCGGGCTTGCTGGGAGCATTGCTGGCCTGGCCGGTGGTCCAGATGGGCTCACTCTATCCGTCCATGTCGGCGCATTTCCTGATTGACGTCGTGGCCCTGCTTTGGCTGGGGCCGAAATTCGTGCGCCAGGAGGGATAACCAATTCGCTTGCCCGGCAGAGAGGAAGCTTCTATTCTAGGACGACTGTTGTTCCATGTAGAGGAGGGACCGATGACAAGATTGATTGCATTCCTGGGGGCATTCCTGTTGACGGCGTCCATGGCTGCAGCGCAGGGGCGGAGGGCAGCGAGTCAGGCGAAACTGATCGCCCATGGCAAGTATCTTGTGAACAATGTCGCGGGCTGTGCAGATTGCCACTCGCCGCGCAATGAACGTGGGGAAGAAATTACCGGGCGCGAACTGCAAGGAGCGCCACTTTCTTTCCAGCCGATCCATCCCGTCCCGGGCTGGGTGGCTGTGGGGCCTCCGATCGCAGGATTGGAGGGATGGACCGAGAGCGAGGCTGTACATTTTCTGATGACGGGTCTCGACCGCAGCAACAAACGTGCCGGCCCTCCCATGCCTCAGTATCGCCTGTCACGCCGCGATGCGGCGGCGGCGGTCGCTTATTTGAAATCCTTGCCGGCTGCGAAGTAAGAGAGTTTGCCTGGAGTTGGGATGATTTGGAAAGCCACTGAATCCGGCAAAGCAGACAAGGTTTTCGGGGGGATTGGAAACTTCCTGCAACATTTCCGGATTCACGTTAGAATATCTGGACTATGGAAGAGCGAGACTTTTTCGACGAAAAAGAAGTATCAAAACCGGCCAATCTTTCCTGCCACCACTGCCGACAGACGGCCACTTACCAGGTCCGCTGGCTTGAGCGGACCAAGAGGAAAACCCTGCGGGGGCACGCCGACGAGCGTGACCGGGCGAAGTTTGCGAAAGCCAGGTCGTACTTGCTGCGGCGGGACGACTTTGTGCAGTGCCAGAACCCGCGTTGCCGGAAAAGGTTTGAGATCACCGGGCAGTCGCTGGTCTTCTCGTAAGAGGGACGCGGCGGAACAGGTTATCGCCTCACCTTCGGAAGCGGACGCAGCGTGGGAATTTCCTGCACGCGGGAAGCTGATCTCCGTTTCTCTCTGCGGCGGCGCAGCGCGAAGAACTTCAGAACTAAAACGGACGCAGGACTCTGAAGATTCCCGGTCCAACCCTGGCGTGCCGGCGTACCCGCCTCGAATTCATTTCCCGCTGGGGCTGCCCGCGCTTGAAAACCGGAGCAGGCGGAGGATCGCCGCTGAAATCGAGCTGGTCCGGAGCAAACTGCAGCGGGGCTCCCAATTGAAGTTCCAGGCTGGTTCCCGGCGGAAGATAAATCTGCTTGCCACGCCCGGCCAGCACCCAGATGGCTCCAGCGGCGGCGCCGGCGGCGCTTCCAATCCCCAGGCCGCGGAGCGTATGGCCGCCCGAGATGCCCGCCAGGGTGCCGACTTGAGCTCCGGTGATGGTGGTCCGGGCTACCCGGCCGGCATCCTTGCCCTTGGTGGACTGGCCTTCGATTTTTCCTTCCTTGCGGTTAAAGCCCTCCTCGCCGCTGGTCCCGAAAGAAGAGAGCGAAGCGCGCAGGGGTTCCGTCACTCCGTTGGGAAGGGTCAGGGAATCGAATCGAAGTCCCAGCTTGGCTTTGCCGCGGATCCGGCCGGGCTTGACCACCTGGGTGACTTCTCCCTTCACGTAGCTGCCCACGGGGATCACGATGCGATTGTCTACCGTGATGGGGAAAATGGTCCGGCAATAGATGGACTGGCCGGGATAGGCGGTTTTGGAGTTGATGGCGTTTTCAAGCGACACGGGGATATGAGTTTCTGCCGGAACGGTGACGTTGGCAAGGGGCTGCGGCGGCTTGTCCGCCCGGGTTGCGTCCTGCGCGGCCAGGGGTTGGCAGAAAACCAGAAAGAGGAAGCTGATCAGAAAAAGCCGGTAGGATTTCATGTCTTGATAACCTCCTGCCTGGGTTGTCTGAAACCTGGTGGTTCGACGGCAAATTTCAGCAGGGAGTTGCTTTTAACTTTATAGCTCGGATCAGGGCCTGTTGCCACCTGAAAAAATGCGCAGCAACAGGACGCGCGGCCAGTTGTGCCGGTCGCGGAATTCGACGGCCTCCGTGCTCTCAAGCTGCGCCGATGGCGGATTCGATGGCCTTTGTGATGAGCCCGGCATAGTGTTCCACCGTGGCCGCGTCTTTGGCCTCAACCATCACGCGCGCCAGCCGCTCCGTTCCGGAGTAGCGCACGACGATTCGCCCCGCGTCTCCGAGTTCCCGGGTGCAGGCTTCGATGGTTCGGGCAACTTCAGGGATGGACTCAAGCGGCTGTTTTTCCCGGACCGGAACATTGCGAATGACCTGCGGATATTGCTGCAGCCCGCTGACGACCTCGGTGAACGACGCCCCGCTTTCACCCAGAATGCGGAGGATCTGGAGAAGGGTGATGATGCCGTCGCCAACCAGAGAAAGGTCGGCAAAGATGATGTGGCCGGAAGGCTCGCCGCCCAGGTTGTAGCCGCAGCGGAGCATCTCTTCCAGCACATACCGGTCTCCCACGGCTGTCCGGCTGAGCGCGATACCGCTTCGCGCCAGGGCATGTTCCAGCCCCAGGTTGGTCATCAGAGTCCCCACGACGGTATGGCCTTTCAGGTTCTGCTGCCGCTCGTAAAAGGGGGCCACAGCGTAGAGAACGTGATCGCCGTCGGCGATGCGGCCGTCAGAGGTGGCGAAAATCGCCCGGTCAGCGTCGCCGTCAAAGGCGATGCCGAGGTGAGCTTTGGCAGCCTGCGCTTCACTCGCCATCCTGGCAGGGAAAAGTGATCCGCAATGGAAATTGATGTTGCGGCCGTCCGGAGCGGCGTTGAAAATGCGGGCTTCGATGCCAAGCTCTTTGAACAGCAGGGGAACCACTCGCGACGCTGACCCATTGGCGCAGTCCACAACCAGAGGCGCGCCGGGCCGCTGCACACTACCGGGGAGCAGGCCGCAAAGGTAGGAGACATATTCCTGAAGGAACTCCGGTTCGGCCGAAAGTTCTTCCTGCGGATAAGGCCCGTCTCCAGAAAGGTCGCACTCAATGGCCCGCTCGATCTCCAGTTCCTGGACTTCTGAAAGCTTGAGGCCGGAGTTCGAGAAGACTTTGATGCCGTTGTCGCCGTAAGGATTATGAGAAGCGGACACCATGATGCCGGCGATGAATCCATGATGGCGTGTGAGAAAAGCCACGCCGGGAGTTGTGATGACGCCGGCGTAGAAGAGTTGGGTTCCTGTCGATGTGATCCCGGCAGCGAGGGTCCCGGAAATCCAGCGGCTGGATTCCCGCGTGTCTTCTCCGAGGACGACCTGCGGCTGGCCGGGGCCGTTCATTTTTTTGAGCAGCCCGCCAAGCGCTTTCCCGAACTTGAAAACCGTTTCCTGATCCAGCGGGTAGCGGCCTGCTTCTCCCCGCATGCCGTCTGTGCCGAAAAGCTTCCGTGTTTGCATACTGTGACATTGTACTGGCGGAGCCGCTTCGACTCAACTTTGGGGGGATCTGGCCGGCATTTCTTCAGAGGATTCTCGTGGGGAAGGATGACACACGGGCAGTCCCTGCGCACTCCAAAGACGGTTGCTGCTGGCGCGTGTATCCGGGCGCTCTCTCTATGTTGACAGGGAATAAAGCTTCTAGTACGCTGACTTATATTTAATGCGTTTAGAATGAATGAAGGTGGTAATGAATTATGTCCTGGACTAAGAAAGCTGTCAGCCTTGGAGCCGTTTGGACCTTAACTCTGGCCGGAAGTGTCCTGATGAATGGGCGTCCCGCCCGCGCTGCGCAACAGGCGGAGAAAGCGCAACCGGCTGCGAATTCCTCTGCTCCGGTGGAGGCCCCGCTTGCTGAAGGCGAGCTGATCAAACTGATTAAGCGCAACAGGAAGCAACCGGAGAACGTGGCGAAGGAGGTCCAGGCACGGGGAACCGATTTTGAGTTTACACCTGACATTGAGAAGAAACTGACCAAGGCGGGCGCTAGTGACCAGTTGGTGACCTACATGAAGCAGTTTACTCCCTCGGCACGCGCTTCGCAGAAGGCTAAAGTCGGGAGTGCGGAAGTCAGCGTGGCAGAGGGCGAAGCTTACAACAAGCTCAAGGGCACGACGAATCCCGACGCCATCATCAAGGCTGCTGACGACTTCACGGCAACATATCCCAAGAGCCCTCTCCTGACCTATGTTTACGCCCTTGAGGCGAGCGCCTACCAGCAGAAAGACGATGCGGCCAATGTTGTGAAATACGGGGAAAAGAGCCTGGACCTCGACTCCAATAACCTGATCAGTCTGCTCATGGTATCCGGCGTTCTTCCTCAGCCTCAAATGCTCAAGGACGTCAGCGACGCGGAAAAAGCAAAAAGGCTTGGGACGGCGCAAGAATACGCGGAGAAGGCCCTCAAGGAAATCGACCAGCTTCCAAAGCAGTCTGGCGAATCGGATGATACCTACCAAAAGCGAAAAAGCCAGATTGCAGCCGGAGCTTATGCTTCCATCGGCATGATTCATCTGGAGCGTTCCAGGATGGCGCTCCAAGGACTGGACCAGGACGAACTCACAAAGGCAGAGCAGAGCTACAAGTCTGCCATCGAGAAATCGGACAGCCCGAATCCTGCTGATTATTACCGCCTGGGAGAAGTCTACCGAGGGGAAAACAAATTTGACGATGCGATTACAGCCTTTTCCAAGGCTGGACAGCTGGCTCCGGGAACTGTTATCGAGCAGCTTGCGAATCAACAGGTTCAGGAATTGAAGAAAGCTCAGAGCTCCCAGCCCAAGGCCGCCGCAAAACCATAAGTCGAGTGGGTGAGCCGTCTGGCCAGAAAACACAATCTGGTGTGCGTTCCCGGTTCCAGCCGGGCGGCAGGATCTGCTGAAGTACATCACCCAGCCATGGCGCAATCTTCCTTCAACAGGCTGGAAAAGCGCATCGGTTACAAGTTCCGAAGCCAGGATTTGCTGATCGAAGCGCTGACCCATTCCTCTTACGCCCAGGAAGTTTCCCGCCCCACGCGCGACAATGAACTGATGGAGTTTCTGGGCGATTCCGTGCTGAACTTTGCGGTCACATTGAGTTTGCTTGACGCATTTCCAGATTACGACGAAGGGAAGCTTTCACTTGCGCGTTCCAGTCTGGTGGCTGCCAGTCACCTGAGCGGGGTTGCGGCCGAACTTGGCCTGGGTGAGTATTTGCGCCTGGGTCAGTCTGAGGAAAAGAGTGGGGGCAGAAAGAAGCCCGGGATTCTTGCCGATGCCCTTGAAGCTCTGCTGGCCGCCGTTTACCGCGACGGAGGGTTCGAAGCGGCGAGGAAGCTGGTTGAAAAGGTGATTCTTCCGCCCGCTCTTTCGGACGGGGTTGACGACCTGTTTGCGACAAACTACAAAGGGGCGCTGCAGGAGCACCTCCAGGCTGAGCGTCAGACGGCCCACTACCGTGTGGTTGGGGAAGAAGGGCGGGAACACCAGAAGACCTTCACGGTGGAAGTGATGGCAGGCGGCGGCGTGGTGGCCCGGGGCAGCGGAAGCAGCAAGAAGTCTGCACAACAGCAGGCCGCGAAACAGGCGCTGGAAATCCTTGCAACCAAGGTGGAGGCAGATGGCTGAACGCTACCAGAAATCGTCGTTCCGTGACACTTTCGAATCGCTCGTTGTTACGGTGATCCTTGCGATTTTTGGGACGACTTTTGTGATCCAGGCGTTCAAGATACCGACCGGCTCGATGGAGAATACCCTTTTGATCGGTGACCATCTTCTGGTGAACAAGTTTACTTTTGCATACCCGCACGGCCCCCTGAGCCTGCTTCTTCCTTACAGGCAAATCCACCGTGACGACATTGTGGTTTTCAAGGCGCCCAGCACTGTGGACGATGGCCAGGCACCTGGCGAGCACTACGTCAAGAGAGTGATCGGTGTTCCCGGCGACCGCATCCGTGTTTTCCACCGGCAGGTGTTCGTCAATGGGAACGCCGTGAAGGAGCCCTTCTTACGCCACAGCCATCTTAACGAGTTGCGTCCCATGGATGATTTTCCCCCTGTCACCTGGGATGAGATGCAAGGGGCAACGGCGACCTGGCGGGCGGAATTTCAAAACGATGTGAAGGACGGCCAGTTGGTGGTGCCCCCGAATGATTATTTTGTTATGGGGGACAACCGCGAGGAGAGCTACGACAGCCGCTTCTGGGGTTTTGTCCCCCGCGAGCTGATTTCCGGTCGGCCGCTGATCATCTATTGGTCGTATGAGACTCCGCCAGGGCAGTACGAGCAAAACTCATTGGGTGACCGGCTCAAGCAGCTGGGCAATCTTTTTGTCCATTTCTTCACCCGGACGCGCTGGATCAGAACGTTCAAGCTTGTGCACTGATGAGTCAAACCAGTCGCAGATATCTTAGAAACGCGGCAGTCGTGCTGGCGCTGCTGATAGCGGCAGCCTGGGTGGTGCCGCGCTTCCTGAACGCAGGCCGTTACCGTCCTCTTTTGAAAGCCGGCCTCGAGCGTTCACTGCGCCGGAAAGTGTCCCTCGGCCATATAGCCCTTCACTTCTTTCCTCACCTGGGATTTACCGTTGACAACGTAGTGGTCGACGAAGATCCTGCCTTTGGGCTGGAGCCGTTCGTTCGTGTCGGGCACATCGATTGCGACCTTCAATGGCGAAGCCTCTGGAGCTCGCGCCTGTATTTTGGAACGCTCAGGCTTTCCGACCCCAGCATCAACCTCGTCCGGAACTCCGCGGGCAGGTGGAACATCGAAAACCTGCTGATGCAGAGCGGGATTAAAGATCGATCGTCCGGGCTCGGCTCATCGTCGCCGGCGCCCGCCAATGTGTCCGTAGAGATTGAGGGTGCGCGGCTTAACTTCAAAATCGGCGAGAACAAGAAGCCCTTTGCAATTGTTGACACGCACGCCCATATGGATTTCGAGTACGAATCCAAACGGATTGATTTCCGACTGGCGGGCGAACCGATCCGTACGGACCTTGAATTTCCCACACCGGGTCTGGTTGATCTGGATGGAAGCTGGTCCCCTGCAAGAGCTGCCGGGCACACCCTGGATGCGACCCTTCGAATGCAGGGGGCGTTACTTTATGACTGGATTCCGCTTCTGACAGGACAGAATCCGGAAGTTTACGGCCTGATGAACAGCACCATCCATCTGGGCGGGACTCTTCGGCAGATGGAGTATTCAGGAGAGGCACAGTTGAGGCAGTTGCATCGATGGGAGCAGTTGCCCTCGTCGAATGACCTTCCTTGCGAACTGCGCTTCCGCGGCCGGCTCGATCGTGACAAAGAAAATTTAACGATCAAAGGCATGGACCTGGCTTTTGCAAATTCGCAGGTCCACCTTGAAGGTTCGATTGCCCAGGTGACCTCCCGGCCGGATCTTGACCTGGTCGTGGCTTTTGAGCGTTCTCGATTGCGGGACCTGCAGAGCCTCGCCGCGCGAGTCCTGGGAAGTCGGGTTGCATGGGACATCGACGGGCGCCTCAACGGGATGATTTCAGTCCGGGGTCTTTGGCGAGGGAAGCGGTATGGTGGTTTCCTGAATGCACATGGAGTCCGGCTGGACACTCCTTCAGGGACATTCCCGGTTTCTGACGTGGCGATTCGCATCACGGGGTCAGGGGTCCGGTTGGCGCCTGCGAAGGTAGCACTGGCTCCAGGTGTCGAGGTTGTGGCGCAAGGGACTCTCCTGCATATTTCGCCCCGAACGAGCAGGGGGCCCGCAACGGTCCACCCCACCTACGAATTGATGTTTTCCTCCCAGGCCGTGAATCTGGGAAGGCTCGTGCATTTCGGGCGGGCGTTGGGAATCCTGGGAAAGAGTCCGTTGGAGGCTGCCGGCATCGGGTCCTTCACGCTCCACCTGGCTGGCGGGGCCTGGCCATGGAGCAGGCCAATCGCTACTGCCCAGGCGAGTATCCGCAGCGCACGGCTGGTGATACCTGGACTGAGTGAGCCCCTGAATATCCCGCGGGCGCGCATTCAGGTTTATGGAAAACAAGTCATCGTCAACCCGATCCTGGCGGTGATGGGCACCAGCGTTTTCTCCGGATGGGTGATGCACCAGCGTGACTCCCATGCTCCCTGGGATTTCAGCCTGAAGGCGGACAAGCTGAGCATTGAACAGGCCGGGCAGTGGTTTGAAGGTGTCGGAGACCGAAATACCAGATCATTGTTTGACAGGATCGCGGGGATAGGATCATTGATCACCGGCCGCACGCCCTCGTTTCATCTTGCCGCCCGTCTGGATGCGCGCGGGCAATTTTCCACCCCGCTTCTGACTTATCGGAAACTTTCTCTGCATGACTTTCGGGCCAGTGTTAATGTCCGCGACCGGAAGGTCCACCTTGAGAAGGTTCAATTCGAGGCAGGAGGAGGTCGTGGAGAAGCAAATGTTCTGGTGGACCTGACGAAGACTCCGGCGCGGCTTTCCGGACAGACCGATATCAGCGGCGCCGGCGTTCGGGCGCTGGGGCCTTATCTTCCGGCGGCACTGGCGGGAGTCCACGGAAATTACTCCGCGGAGGGAGTCGTTCGAGGCCAATGGCTTGACCCACTCGGACCTCGTTCGGACGTTGCGCGGCGAGGCGACGGTGCGGCTGGAGGGCATCAGTCTGGGTGAATTCAATCCTGTGCGGACGGTCGCCCGCCGTTTTGGGATGGGCCTGTTTGAGGCGGGGCCCCGGCCGTTGTTTATACCCGGGGCAATCGCGCATCTCCGGATTCAGGACCGCCATGTGGAGCTTGAAGACTTTCCTGTGGACGTTGCGGGCGCTGAATTCCAGATGAAAGGGCGTTATTCTTTTGACGGGTCGGCCCGGTTGCAGGTGCGGGCCGACTTGAGCGGCATTCACCAGTCCTGGACGCCTGTCCATCCGGGCACCATCGGGCCGGTGTCTCGAATGGCGGACCTTGACTTTGCAGGCACGCTTCGAAATCTTGAAGTGGTGCCCTCGCCCCAGATTTCACAGACGCAACCCTGAGGAGAGGTTCTGGTGCCGAAACCGATTTCCAGAATTCGTCCCGCAGCCCCGAGCGGCCTTTTGCCAGCGGTGCTTCTGGCACTTGCGGCCGGCGGAGTTTTGCTGGGCGTTTGGGGCACCTTAACGGAAGTTTCTGCATCCCAACTTCATTCGCGGTCGGGACTTTCTCCGGCGGCAGCCAGCAGGTTTCAGTCCAAGTTGATGCAGCTTTCAGCAACCGGCCCGGGGAAGGGCGGGTCTCTCCGCCCAATCGTCTTCACGGATGATGAAGTCAATTCGTTTATCAAGTACGACCGTCCCCCGTTTCTGCCGCCCAGCGTCAGGGATTTGGAAATCCACTTCAAACCCGACGGCATTCATGGGGCGGCCAACGTCAATTTTGATGAACTCAAGCCCTCGCAGCAATCCGCTAATCCGCTGACCGCCAGGTTGCTTGCGTCCATCTTCCAGGGCACTCAGCATCTGACGGCATTGGGTGTGCTTGAAAGCAAAGACGGCACCGGAACGCTTGCCATCAAAGACGTGCATATTGGAAGTACCGCGTTGTCCGATTGGCTGGTTAACTTTCTGATCCAGACCTATGTTGAGTCTGAATACAAGATTGACCTCAGCAAGCCTTTCCTGCTGCCCAACCACGTGACACATATTGAGTTTGCCCCGGGCAAAGCAATCCTGGTTCGCGGCGCGGAGCAAAAGAAATAGAAGGCTGCCTTTCGGCGCCGTCGACGACAGCCGGCTGCAAAGTTGAATTATCCTTAAGGAATCGATGATCTTCTGGTTTCATGTCATTTGATATCTGTGTCATATTTCGTTTAGAAATGGCTTTGTGATTTCGGAGCACCCCAAGTCCTGATTCGGAACCATGCAACCTTCAGTCCACCGGAACGTTTGAGCATATGGAGCATTCAAGCCAGGTCCTGCTGGAACTCTTCCTGATGTTTGCGGGAGGGAAACTTCTGGCGGAAATTTTCGAGAGACTCCGGCAGCCTGGAGTTTTGGGCGAGTTACTGGCAGGCGTGTTGCTGGGACCGTCGTTGCTGAACCTGGTGCACACCAACGATCTGACGTTGGGAATCGCGGAAATGGGGGCCGTTTTTCTTCTTTTCACGGTGGGCCTGGAAACGAAGCCGCGGGATCTTCTGGAAGTGGGCTGGACGGCAGTCGCGGTTGGGGTGCTGGGTGTGGTCCTGCCTTTCATTCTGGGCGTCTGGTACATGAAGTTCGTCAACCATTCAACGGTTGAGTCGATTTTCGTGGGCGCGGCAATGGTGGCGACCAGCGTGGGCATCACGGCCAGAGTTCTGGCGGACCTGGGCGCACTTTCGACGCGGGCGGCCCGCGTGATCCTGGCCGCAGCCGTTCTTGATGACATCCTTGGATTGCTGGTGTTGGCGGTGGTCAGCAGCCTCTCCACCGGCCAGGTTCACTACCTTCAACTCCTCACCGTGGCCGCTGAGGCCGTGGTGTTTGCGCTGCTCATGATTTTCTTTGCTTCGCGTGTGATTGGCCGGTTTCAGCCCCACGTAGAGAAGTTACGTGCCCAGAACTCCGCCTTCATCCTGTCGATCATTCTGTGCCTGGGCCTTTCGCTTGCGTCTGTCTACATCGGGATGGCGGCCATTGTGGGGGCCTTCCTTTCCGGGTTGGCCCTGGCCGATCACAGCGAGCGGTGGAAATTGCATGAGAACGCCCATCCGCTCAGTGAGTTTCTTGCCCCGTTCTTTTTTGTCATTCTCGGTGTGCAGGTGAATGTCCGGAGTTTTGCGAATCCCGGGCTGATTGGCATGGCCTCCATCATCTGCGTTCTGGCCATTGTGGGAAAACTGGTGGGCTGCGGCCTGGGGAGTCTGCGCCTGGGTTTCAAGGATGCGCTTCGGGTCGGCATCGGAATGATCCCGCGCGGGGAAGTTGGCCTGATTGTTGCCGGCGTCGGGCTTACCCTCCACACCATTTCCGATGCGGTCTACTCCATTGTTCTGGTGATGAGCATTGTCACCACCCTGGTTGCACCGCCATTCCTTCGCATGGTGATGCCTCTTCCGAGGGTGGCGGAACAGTCGTCCTCAGAAGCCATATCCCCGGATGAAGGCCACACGGCTGAAATCTCTTCCGAAAAATAAGGTCGGGTTGCATGGAGGAACAGGTTGTTCTCATTGGCGGGTTCTGGCCGTGACATCGTTACGCATGTCGCACCTGCCTCAGTCCTCACCCCTTTGGTGTTTTCAGTTGCTAGCCGCAATGTGCTTGTCCTATACTCACCCTTCAAATTATCCGGGGGCTAAATCATGAAAAAATCAAGAGTTGGACGACGTGACTTTTTAAGGGCGGCGGGCGTGTCAGCCGCAGCGCTGGGGACTGCCGGGAGCCTGGGAGCGCAGACGGAGGACAAAAAGCACCCTGATGTTCCTCTTGCTCCCGCAACCAAATTTCCGAAACTCGCAATCATTACCAATTATTCTCCCCAGAAGCTGGCATTCGCGACACAGACCGGATACGAAGGCGTTGTGGTAAAAGGCGGCAAGGATTTTAATCCTTACCTCAGTGACACCCAGATCGACCGGATCCTGGCAACTTCACGCGAGACGGGCTGCCGCATTATCAGCGTTGAAGGCTTTTTCGATCTGAAGGGCAAAGGCATCAACCACATTGCGCCTGATCCGGCAGAGCGGCGCTCGATGAATGAGGAGTTTATTCATTACCTGGAGTTTGCTCATCGCCTGGGCTGCAAGTTCGTGGGCGCTTTCAGCGGAGGAATTCCCGGCGCCGATTTTGACAGGCAGGCGAAGGAACTGGCAGAGGTGTTCCACGAAAAATTTCTCCCGGTCTGCCAGAAATATGACGTTTCAATGGGCTGGGAAAACTACCCCACTGGGATCAACTTTGCCACCGTTCCGGCGGCGTGGGAGAAAGTATTTGAGCTGATTCCGAGCCACCACTTTGGAATGGAGTTTGATCCCTCGCACCTGGTCAGGCAGTACATTGATCCTTACCAGGCCGTGTGGAATATCCGGGACCGTCTTCTGGCGATTCACCTGAAAGACACGGAAATTACGCAACCGATTCTTCAGCAGGTGGGGATTCATGGAGATAAATGGTGGCGTTACCGAATTCCCGGCCAGGGATTAATTGACTGGCCTCGCTTTTTTACCGTGCTCCTCCAGGTCGGATTCAACGGCGGCGCGGCGGTTGAACACGAGGACCAGTTCTGGGATGCGCCCCCGAGCGACGGGGCTGCGGAATTTCCGCAGGCGCGAAAGGACGGCTTCATTCTGGCTTATCGCTTCCTCCGGGAATTCCTTCCGGGCCGACTGGGCTGACTTGGTCTTTAAGGCGCGACCCTTCCAACAGGATTATACGGCCTTCCCCAGGTTGTGATTACATACGCGGAAGGCGTCATCCAATAGCTTTATGTCAGGGTCCGGAAATTCCATGATGATTTCCAAACTGTCTCGCAATCGTATTTCGCTAAGTCTCTGCCTCTTCCTTTTCTTTGCAGCCTGTGCGGCAGCCAAGCCACGTCCTTTCACGCTGGAGCAGGTGATGAGCGCTCCGTTTCCTACGGAGCTGACCGCAGCGCCCTCGGGAGCCAAGGTGGCATGGGTTTTTAACGCCCAGGGAGCACGCAACGTCTGGGTGGCGGAAGCTCCGTCAGAGGAAGGCCGGCTGGTTGCCCGCCAGCTGACCAGGTACTCGGGGGACGATGGCCAGGATGTTGGTGACCTGGCCTGGCTTCCGGATGCTTCCGCCATTGTTTACGTTCGAGGAGGCGATCTTGAATATCCCGGGGAGGCTTATCCGAATCCCGGAAGCGTTCCACAGGGTGTCCAGCAGAACGTCTGGCTCATGCCTCTAAGCGGCGGTTCTCCGCAGCTTCTGGGCGAAGGTTACGCGCCAGCCGTTTCTCCCCAGGGCACCAGTGTTGCCTTTCTGTACAAGGGACAGGTATGGCTGGCAAAGCTCAATCCGGTGGGCAAGGCGGCGCAGCTTATTCATGGCGAAGACCGGGCGGGGTCGCTGCGCTGGTCTCCGGACGGAACAAAACTGGCCTTTGTGAGCAACCGCGGTGACCACCGCCTGATCGGCGTTTACGATTTTGCTCAGAAGAGCCTCCATTACCTGGATCCCAGTGTCGATCTCGATTCGAATCCTGTCTGGTCCCCCGATGGTAAACAGATTGCGTTTATCCGCATTCCCGCCTCGGAGCACGAAAGAATCTTCGGGCCGGAGCGGAACGGCCAACCCTGGTCGATCCGTGTCGCTGATGTAGATACCGGCGCGGGCAGGGAAGTGTGGAGGGCCCAAAATGGGCCGGGGAGCGTTTTTCGTGGCGTCGTTGCTTCAAATGAGTTGCTGTGGGCGGCGGGAAATCTTCTGGTGTTTCCGTGGGAGCGTGACGGGTGGCTGCACCTCTACACCGTTCCCGTGGCAGGAGGTACGGCGCGCCTGCTGACGCCCGGAGATTACATCGTTGAAGACGTTACGCTCAGTCCTGACCGCAGCGAACTGATTTTCAACTCCAATGAAAACGATATTGACCGCCGCCACCTCTGGGAGGAATCCGTGACGGGTGACCGCCCAACTCCCTTGACCAGGGGCGATGGGATCGAGTGGTCGCCTGTTGTTACGAAACAGGGTCATGCGATCATCCTGCTGCATTCGGACGCGAAACTCCCGGCGCGGCCCGCTGTGCTGGAAGCTTCCGACAAGGTTCGCGATCTTGCGCCGGATGCGATCCCGGAAGACTTTCCTGCGCGCGAGATGGTGACGCCACGGCCCGTGATGGTTTCCGGGGCTGACGGCCTTCGCGTCCACGGCCAGTTGTTCATTCCGGCGAACGATCACAACGGCAAGCAGCATCCTGCCGTGGTATTTGTCCATGGCGGGTCGCAGCGGCAGATGCTGCTGGGCTGGCACTACATGGGTTATTACAGCAATGCTTATGCTCTCGACCAGTATCTGGTCAGTCGCGGTTACATTGTGCTTGCCATCAACTATCGCAGCGGCATCGGCTATGGTTTGGATTTCCGCGAGGCGCTCAACTACGGTGCAACCGGCGGAAGCGAATTCAACGACGTTGAGGGAGCCGGACTCTATCTCCGCAACCGGAAGGACGTTGATCCCAAGCGCATCGGCATCTGGGGCGGGTCCTGGGGCGGCTACCTGACGGCGCTTGCGCTGGCGCGCGCCTCCGACTTGTTCGCCGCGGGCGTTGACATTTCCGGCGTGCACAACTGGAATTTTGAAATCCCTGACTGGGTTCCGTCATACTACGCGCAGAGGCAGCCTGAGACGGAGCGGGTGGCTTTTGAATCTTCGCCTCTGGCCGATGTCAAGACCTGGCGGTCTCCGGTGCTGCTGATCCAGGGGGACGACGATCGAACTGTACCCTTCAAGGAAATGGTCCACCTGGTGGAAGCGCTTCGAAAACAGGGTGTCACGTTTCAGCAGATTGTGTTTCCGGACGAAATTCATGATTTCCTTCTTCATTCCACCTGGCTGCGCTCCTATCATGCAGCGTCCGATTTTTTTGACCGTTACCTCGGGAACGCGGCGGCCGAACATTAGAGTGTGCGGCAGCTCATGTGCGATTCTGCCGCCATCGTAGCCGGCGGGCAACATGTCGCACGGGTGCGGCCGCGAAGGGAGGGAGGATGAAGCGAAACATCGAGATTGGCATCGCCATTCTGTTTATCGGATTTTCCATGGCGTGCACCGGATCCCAATAAATCCGGCACAGGCAAGACATCCCGTTACGGGGTTGTCGCTCCTGATCTGTCGTCGCGCCTGGCCAAATGGCGCCAGGTGAAAATGCCCTATGACGCTTCAGGGTTGACGGACAATCAGCGCCAGGTGGTGGAGAAACTGGTGGACGCCTGCCGCTATCTGGACGATATCTTCTGGCGACAGAGCGATCCCGAAGGTCTCGATCTCTACAAGTCTCTGGAAGGCAGGAATAACCCTGCTGATATCGCCCTGCGGCGCTTCCTGATGATCAACGGAAGCCGATTTGATCTTCTGGACAATAACAAACCTTTTGTTGGAACGCGTCCCATGCCGCCGGGACACTCGCTTTATCCGCAGGATTTGACGCGGGCGGATATTGATGCGTTCCTGAAGACACACCCCAGCGCCAAAACAGAAATATACAGCCCCTACAGCATTGTCCGGCACGAAGACCGGGACCTGGCTGCTATCCCTTATAACGTGGCGTACAAGCCCTTTCTTGAAAAAGCGGCCGCGGACCTGCGAGAAGCCGCAGCGCTCTCTACCGACAAGATGTTTGGAAATTTTTTAACCGCGCGCGCTGTGGCCCTGCTGGATGACAACTACTACCCGAGCGATATGTTGTGGCTTGATTTGAAGGATCCGAAAATCGACGTTATCTTTGCGCCCTATGAATCTTACCTGGACGGTCTGCTGGGAGTGAAGACGTCTTACGGCGCGGCGGTTTTGATTCGAAATGACGCCGAAAGCAAAAAGCTTGCTTTGTACGAAAAATATATTCCGGGAATTCAGCGTGACCTGCCGCTTCCGTCCGCTGATTTGCCCTCTCTCAAAGGCCATCGAACCCCTATGGAGGTTGTGGATTCGCCGTTCCGCACAGGAGATTTGCGGCACGGTTACCAGGCCGTGGCAGATAACCTGCCGAACGATCCCAGGATCCACCAGACCAAGGGTACCAAGAAGATCTTTTTCAAGAACTTCATGGATGCGCGCGTCCATGAAGTGATCCTGCCGCTGGTCAAACATTTGATGGAGGCCAGCCAGGCGGCGCAGGTCACCGGAAATGGTTTTATGGCCATGGTGGTGATGCACGAAATTTCGCACGGTTTGGGGCCTGCGTTTGCGAGAACTGGAAACAGGCAGGTCAGTATTCCTGAAGCAATAGGCCCGATTTACTCGGCTCTGGAAGAAGCCAAGGCGGACGTTGTTGGAATGTATGGACTGAAGTGGCTGGTTGACCGCCGGGCGATTGCGAAATCAGCACTCAACGAGAGTTACGCATCGTACGTGGGAGGCATTTTCCGGACCGTGCGTTACGGTGTGGGCGAAGCGCACGGCAAAGCGGAAATCATGGAGTTCAATTACCTGAGCGAGCATGGGGCCATCACCCGGAACGCTGAAGACAGCCGATATCATATTGATTACGGGCGCATGCCAGGCGCCATTGCAAAACTCGCCCAGATACTTCTGAAGATTGAAGCGACGGGCAACCGGAACAGTGCCGAGGCCTGGTTCAATCGCTACGATAAAATGCCGCCAACCCTTCAGGATGCGCTCGCCAAAGCACAGGGCGTTCCTGTGGATATTGACCCGGTCTTTTCGTTTCCTGAAAAAGTGGAGTAGCCAATCTTCCGTTGGGCAGAGAACGATTCCCGGCTACTGGGAAAATTCGATGACGATACCGTTAATCCGTTTATCAAAGCCGTTGAAGTGTCCAAACATGGGTGAGGTGATGTTGTTATAAACGGCCGTGGGGTTATGCCGGCTGGTCGTGTTGATCGAATAGAGGCCAAAGCGGAACGTATGCCCTCGATGGATGTGGAACGGCAGCGGAAAGTCTTTATAGATTCGCCAGTTGAGGGAAAAGAAGATGGGATATCTCTGGCCGTTCGGCTCTCCCACGTAATTGTGGAGTTCGTCGATATTGGAGTAGGGAAAGCCGGAGTGCAGGTCGACCGAGGGGCTCAAGGTGATGGCCCACGGAAGCTTGAAAAGTCCGAAGCCTGTCAGCCGGTTGGGAACGTCGGAAGGCAGGTTGGCGTAAACGTCGGGGCGGATCACCGGCACCTCGAACGGGACAAAGATGTTATCCGTCGTATTCAAAGCACCCCGGCTGCTGCTGCGAACGTAGGACATACTCAGGTTGGCATTCTCACCCGCTCTGTAATCCACCGTGAATTCGTACTCGTGATAGCGGGAACTTCCCCGGTTCGACAGCTGCATCAATCCGCTGCCGTCCGGCTGGGAAACTGGATTGATGACAAAGAGCCTGGTGGTGTGGCTGTAGAGCGTGCTGAATTTTGTCGTCAGCTTCTGAGAGAAGTGGTGGGTAAGCTGAACCCGCCAGGTCATATTGCGCGGCGTGCTGCCCAGATCTGAGCAGTCTGGGAGAACCCGGGGATTGCCGGATGATATTTGAGCGCATTCATTGTGATAAGCCACGGAGGGCCCCAGGGGTAACCCTGCGAGGTCAAGCGGCGTAACGATTCGCATGGGGTTGTCCGCAAAATCGGCGGCGAGCATCGGGGTGCGGTCATAGAACATCCCAACACCGCCCTGGACGACCGTCTTTGCACCCTGGTCGAGGGCGTAGACCAGGCCCAGGCGCGGTGCGAAGTTTACCGTGTTGCCGTTCGTCTCGCCAAAGTAGCGCAAGCCGAGAGTTGCGGCCAGGCGGTTATTGAATATCCAATGGTCCTGTGCGAAACCCGATCCAGAAGTGTCATTGGCGCTCAGATTTCCAGGCCCGGTAAAGTCAATCCGTTCGGCCGCCGACCCGTCGGCCCGCAGAATCTGGACGGGGTGTGACTGGCTGTCGCCCGTGTAGTCACGGTGGATGACGCCAGCGCCCAGAAGCATCTCGTGGTTGCCCGCCCATTGTTTGGTCGGCAGGCTGAAGGTCATCTGGCCCTCCTCCTGATGTCCGTTTCTGGCCCACGTATTGAAGTAGTTTCCACCAATACCTGTTGGCGTGAGCAACATGTCCTGCGGGCCGTGCCCGTGCGCGTAACTCTCCATTCGGGTGAATTTGAAAAGCGTATGAAGAATGCTCCCTGATTTGAATTGGTAGGTGTCGGCGCCGTCGATGGAGTAACCTTTCTGGCCGGTATCCACCGTCGCTGGGCGGGGGATCAGTGCGTTGAGGTCGGCCCACTGATAGCGCCGTGGGAACAGGTTGACCGTCAGAGATGCGTAGTGTTGCTGCGACAACAGAAACTGAAAATGCGTGATCGAGTTGTAGCCCTGAATCTTTGTCGAGTCGTTAGGCCAGGCGAGGCCACGTACGTCCGGCTTTCTCATTTCGTAGAGAAAGGACTCAGCAAAGTTTATTTTGTTTTTCAACAATGGACCGCCAAAACGGATTCGAGGCGTTGACTTGGCAAACCCGACGAGATGACCCTGCTTGCCACGCAGGCTTGGATTCAGGTCATGCATGATCAGGTCCCACTGGTTGGGCGGGGCCTTCAAGTCGATGCTGGTCATGCCGCCGACAAAACCCCCGTACTGCGCGCCGAAAGGCGCCTTGAAAACGTCCAGGTTCTGGATGGCGTCGATGGGAACATCAATCGAATAGGTGCCGGTGACCGGGTCGACGGCCTGCGCCGAGTCCAGCAGGAGCATGCTTTGGCTTTCCGGGACCCCCTTGATGAAGATTTTGCCGCTTTGGATTTGAAGAACCCCCGGAGTAACAGGCAGTTCCTGTTTGAACTCCTGACGCACCACAGGGATGGAAAGAAGCTGCTTTGTCTGCAATGTCTGGGTTGCTGGGCTAGTCCCCTCGGTTGAAACCATGGGCGCTGTCTCCCGGACCTCGACTCTCTGCCGGATTTCCACCAGTTGCAACCGGATGTTCTCGGTGAGAGTCTGGCCGGCCGTGATGGTGATTTTTTGGGTGACGGGCTTAAAGCCCTCAATGGTGGCGTCCAGGGTATAAACGCCCGCTGGAAGGTCCTGGAGTTCATATTCCCCGTTCTCGTTGGAGTACGCAACTACAGGTTGCAAACCCGGAGCGTTTGCTGTCAGCTTGATGGTCACTCCGCCGATGGGAAAGGGTTGTCCCTTGGGACTCAGTGCTGTGGCTTTGCCCTGGAGAGTGCCGGTTTCTGTCTGTGCCGTCGCAATACCCGGGGTGCAGATGAAGCCCAACATAAGCGCCGCTGCCAGCGTTGCGTAGCGGAGGGAAGACTTCTGTTCATGGTCGGCGCGCAGGTGAGTCCTGAAGCGTGAGAAAATGTTCATTGGCCTTTCGAATAGCTGCAGCATCTGGATCAACATGTGTCGGGATAGATTTCTTGAAAGCGGCCCTTCGCCCCTGTATTCTTCCTTTCCATCAGGATAACTGGATAGAGGCACAGCAGTCGGGATAATTCCAAATGATGAGAAATTACTCCGCCGTGTTTTGCAGGCTCAATCATTCGCAAGCCATGTATGACTTTTGAGGGACCGGACAAACCTCAGAGCCGTTTCCACACGTCGGGTCATGTTTGTACGGATGCCAATCTCCCGGACCCACTCTCAACAACAATGTCTGTTTTACGCTGGATTGTTGCTCCGTACCCCTTTCCATCGAACCCGCGATTCATACTCACGATGTTGCAGGGTCCCGGCAGGCATAACCGGATTGCTTTCGAATTCCCGTCCTGACTTGCCGTTAGCCCGGCACCTTATGAGATGAGGTAGATGATGAAACGGATGCGCCGGCTTTCCATACTGGCGCTGAATGAGATTTGACAATCTGGTTCTAAAACCTTAAAAAGTAGCTCTTGTCCAAATAGCAGATTCTCATACGCGTTCTGACATGACCGGGCTGTGAATCATGAGGGCGCTGCCCCAAGTGTCCAAACAATCATGCTACCAGCTATCTGCCGAAAGAGGCAATTGCGTGTTTTGTCCATGCCCACGATATAGCTGTTGCTGGGAGAGTGGGGAATAGAGTTCATGCTGGCGGGGATCCGTCTGCCACGGCCGGCCAATGAGCAGAGGATATCTACAGCAAAGATTGATTTGACTTTACGTGCTGAGCGATTGGAAAATACTGACACCGTCAGGTCGGTTCGGATGCCCAATTTGTGTCTCGTGGAATTCACGCCATACCTGGGGGCGGAGGAATCTGAATGAGCGAAAAGCTGTATATTTTTGACACAACCTTGCGCGACGGCGAACAATCGCCAGGTTGCAGCATGAATCTCGAAGAAAAGCTGGAAATGGCTCGCCAGCTCGACCGCCTTGGAGTTGATATTCTTGAAGCTGGCTTTCCCATCGCTTCTCAGGGTGACTTTGATGCCGTGTCCGCCATTTCCGCGGAGTTGCGCCGGCCCACCATCGCTGCGCTTGCCCGCGCGAACCAGCTTGATATTGACCGTGCCTGGGCCGCCCTGAAGGATGCGGCAAAACCGCGGATCCACACATTTCTTGCCACCTCCGATATTCACCTGAAATACAAGTTGCGGAAGACCCGGGAAGAAATTCTCAAAATGATATCGTGGGCGGTTGGCCATGCCAGCTCACTCTGTCCCGATGTGGAGTTTTCTCCGGAGGACGCCGGGCGGACCGACCGGAGCTATCTGATCGAATGTTGCCACGCAGCGGTGGAGGCTGGCGCGACGGTGCTGAATTTGCCGGATACCGTGGGGTATTGCCTCGAGCCCGAATACGAAAAGATGTTTGCCGATGTGAAGGCCATGGTTCACGGGACTGAAAAAGTTATTTTGAGCACGCATACGCATAACGATCTGGGCCTCGCGGTCGCCAACACTCTTGCAGGAATCCGCGGAGGGGCCCGGCAGGTGGAATGCACGATCAACGGCATTGGTGAACGGGCGGGGAACGCCGCCCTCGAAGAAATTGTAATGGCGCTTTATGTGCGCCGCGACGTTGAACCTGTCCATACCGATGTCCATACCGAGGAACTTTATTCCGCGAGTCAACTGCTGATTCGCCTGACCGGAATGCAGGTGCAGAGGAACAAGGCCATTGTCGGGCGGAATGCCTTTGCCCACGAAGCAGGGATTCACCAGGATGGCTATCTGAAGAACGCGACCACGTACGAAATCATTTCGCCGGAAACGGTAGGCATGCCCTCGAACCATATTGTGCTGGGAAAGCATTCCGGCCGTCACGCCCTGGCGAACCGCTACCGGGAACTCGGCTACGATTTGACCAAGCCGGAGGTTGAGCGTGCCTACGAATCGTTTACCAAGCTGGCGGATCGCAAGAAGAACGTATACGACGAGGACCTGATCGGCATTGTGAACGAGGGCTTCGAGCATATTCCGGAACTTTACACACTGAAGCTTCTTGAGAGCGTATCGAACACTGAAGGGCGCTCGACGGCGACGGTTGAGCTGGAAAAGGATGAACAGTGTTCACGCGAATCGGCCACGGCCGAGGGCCCCTGTGATGCCGCTTTTCGGGCGATCGACCGCGTCACGGGTATTCCGGGGACAGTGATTGAGTTCTCGGTGCATTCGGTGAGCTCAGGAGCGGACGGTACGGCAGAAGTGGTCATCCGTGCCCGCTTTCAGGGTAAGGAATTTTCGGGCAAGTCCACCAGTTACAATGTGATTGAGGCCGCGGCCCGTGCGTACCTTCAGGCTGCCAACAAGGGAGTGTATGAAATCAGACGGAGTGTAAAGGATACTGCAGCAGCTGGTGGATCCGTCCACGAAAACGAACTGGTTGATCGTCTTTTGCCCGGCGGATACTGACTTTGCGCTACTGCGATTCTTCAACGATCCCGGCAATCGGAAAAACTTTCGTCCTTCAGTAATCCATCTCACCGCAAGACTTAAGGATTCTTGAGGGGCAAAAATGTGCGCTCACGGTGTGGTGTGCGGTGCCACTGGCAAACTGTTCCACATACTCGGCAAGAATCGATCTATCTTTCTAATACATTGATAAAACATGACTTGCCATTTCGGCAGAGGCCCTGCTCGCCGCGTCGGGACCATTTTATAACTTTAAGTTCAATTATATCTTGTCCTTTCAAGCACGATTCGTGTAAGATGCCTGTTATCAAATGCATGCCATATTCAAAGTTGCTGTCTTGCCGGGCGACGGAATTGGTCCGGAAGTAACCGAAGAAGCCCTCAAGGTTTTGCGAGCGATTGAGGGCATTGTTGGGCCCAAATTTCGTTTTCAGACTGGATTAATTGGCGGATGTGCGATTGATGCCACTGCCGTGCCGCTTCCTCCCGAAACCATTTCAATCTGCAACCACGCACAAGCGGTCCTTCTGGGTGCTGTGGGCGGGCCTAAGTGGGACTCACGGCGGCCGGACAGTCGGCCCGAGGCGGGCCTGTTGCAGCTGCGCCAGAGGCTTCGCGTTTATGCGAATCTGCGGCCGGCGCGCGTGATTGATTCGCTGGTGAGTGTTTCGGCGCTGAAACCCGCTGTCGTGCGGGGGACAAACCTGGTGATTGTTCGTGAGCTGATGGGTGGAATTTATTTTGGCAATCCCCGCGGCATCTTTTCGAAGAACGGGGAGCGAATGGGCGTGAACACCGAGATTTATCGGGAGCATGAGGTTGAGAGGGTTGCCCATCGGGCCTTTCAGCTTGCACGGCTTCGCAGGCGGAAGGTGACCTCGGTTGACAAAGCGAATGTCCTTGAAAGTTCCCGTTTATGGCGCGATGTGGTCACGCGGGTAGGCCAGGCTTATTCGGATGTTAAACTGGACCACCTTTACGTTGACAACTGTGCCATGCAGCTGATTGCAAAGCCCACCAGCTTTGACGTGATCCTCACCAACAACATCTTCGGCGACATCCTCAGCGATGAAGCCGCGATGCTGACGGGCTCGATAGGCTTATTGCCGTCGGCCAGCCTGGGTGAGCGAGCAGGCCTGTATGAACCCGTCCACGGGTCTGCGCCTGATATTGCCGGAAGAAAACGCGCCAACCCCATTGCAGCCATTGCTTCTGCCGCGCTCATGTTGCGCTATTCGTTCCGTATGGAACGCCCCGCAGCCGCCATTGAAGCGGCGATCGAGAAGGTTCTGAAGAGAGGAGCCCGGACACCGGATCTGCCGGGTCGCAAGCGGCCGGTGTCAACTTCGCGCATGGGGAACCTGATTGTTGCTGAAACAATAAAGCTCCTCTCATCCTCGCGTTTCCGACCCAAAGAAAAACCATAAGGGGCCTGGATTTTCTGCCGCCAGTTGCACCATGGTTCCCGCAACGATATGAAAATGATGCAATTCGGCACGCCGGGTGAAAGACCGTTGCAATCTTGTTGGCTTCCGAGTTAATATGCAGGCGACGGGGGGCGGCAGGCGGTCTTTTCCGCCACGATTAAATTGACAGGAGCATATCATGTGGTGGGAAAAGGAAAAAAAGTCGCAGCCCGGTGTCCCGTCTGAAAATCCGACCGTTCCCGCATCGTCTAATCCTTCTAAGGTGGAAACCTCTATGCCTGAAAGCATTCGAAGAGATACAAGTGGTAGTTCCCAGGGACAGGTGCAGGCCACTATTGGCCGCTCAATTGTCCTGAAGGGAGAACTTTCTGCAAACGAAGACCTCGTGATCGATGGGCAGTTCGAAGGGAATGTTAACCTGCAGGACCATTGCCTGACGGTGGGGCCGAACGGCAAGGTCAAGGCCGAAGTCCATGCGCGGCAGGTGGTTGTTTATGGGACTGTGAATGGGAACGTGAACGCGCGTGAAAAGATTGAAGTTCGCCGGACCGGTAATGTGACTGGTGACCTCAAGTCGGGAAGCGTCTCCATTGAAGAAGGGGCTTATTTCAAAGGCAGCATCGATATCCTCCGCGACGCAAAGCCGGAAGAACGTAAGCCCGTTTCTGTGGCAGCCTCATCCAAACCTGGGAATTAGATGAACGAGCGCTTTTCTCGATTTGCAACCGCGGTGGGCGGGCCGCAGGGTCAGTGTGCCCGCCTGTGAGCTTCCCGCCCGGCCGGCAAAGCGATGGCAGTGTGGCCGTGTGTTGCATCAGGGTCCGTAGATGTTTTCAGTAAAGACGCAGGCGGCTTCGCGCAAGAAGTCTTCTTCAGGCCAGAGTCCCGCCGTAGGCAGTCAGGCTCTCGATTGGATCTGGAACTATCTCCAGGACGTCGCAACCCCGCACGTTCTGGACTGTGGCGCCGTATCGTCGGCTACGCTGGGTGTTCTGATAAAGAGGCACGCCAAGGTCTACGTTGCGGACATGGTTGCTCCTTTGCAGCGCGACGATCCTGCTTACTGGCGGCAGGAAGGGAAGCAAATGCTGTTCTGCCTGGACGAACTGCTCAAGCAGGTACCGCGCGTTCCTCCGGGTTCTCTCAGTTTAGTCTGCTGTTGGCACCTCCTTGACCTTGTTCCCCGGGACCATGTTCCGGAGCTGGTCCAATTATTTCTTTCGCTTCTTGGACCAGGAGGAATCTTCTTTTGCTTCCTCCGCGAACGCAACCTTGCTCTGGGCAAAGACGGCCGATGGTGGCTGGAGACTCTCACGACAATGGGGTCAGAGGGTGAAGGAGCCGGCGAATTTCCTTACGCTCCGTTGTCCAACCGGGAGATCGAAATGCTGACCGCAGGGTGCAGCATCAAGACTTTTCTTACCCGATCACACAGACGGGAAGTGGTGGTGCTGAAAGCCGAAGAAGAGGGCTGAATGAAGTCATTAAGATTTATCATCTGGGTGACGGTGGTATTGTTGGGCTCCGGTGTTGGGTCCTTATTGGGACAGGACCTGGTAACGAAGGCCCTAAACAGCTTTCCAGCGGATACCATACGCTTTGAATTCTCAAGTCCCGCAACGCTGCGGAAGCTTCCGAATTATGCAAGTTTGCGTGAACATTATACGGGGCCGCGTCTTGAGGAACTTATGGCGTCGATGGCTGAACTGGGGGTGGCGGAAACTGACGTTGACCAGCTCGTTTTGGGCTGGAATGCTTCCGGGCCAAATCTGAACCTTTATGGGTTCGCGGGAGGACAATTTAATTCCAATACGCTTGAGTCCCGGGCGACTGCCCAAAATCTTCCCCCGCAACAAATCGGCGGGAAGACCGGTTATTGTCTTGGTGCGGGTCTGGAGAGTCAATGTGTCGTGGTCCTCAGTCCGACTGAAGGCGTCTTTGGTACCCTTGTTACGCTCAGCCAGATTATGCAGACGCTGAATGGCGGCGGGGCTTCAATCGGATCAAATGCCATTTTTGCCAAGGTCGCGAAACAGGAACAGGGTGGAGCGCCGATCTGGGGAGTTGCTGCCGCCTCAGCAGTCGCGTCCTGGTTTAAGGGCTGGATGCCCAGGCAAAGCGCGGTCGAACTGGACTGGGCAAAGGTGTTCCAGGGTGTGAATGTGCTCGGATATAAGGTCCAGACGGGCAGTAACGTGCAGCTGAATCTCGAAATGTACTGTAAATCAGGCGAGGATGCGGCAAGTCTGAGGCAAGTACTGGAGGGACTGAAGCTGGCTCAACAGATTGCCTGGCAGAATCAATATCCCAACAAGACCAATCCCTTCCAAAGCATGGACCTTTCACAGACGGGAACCCAGATCGGAATTAATCTGGTGGCCAACTACGATGAGATCGGCGGAAAATGATGACCCGCGGTCTCGTGATAAACCGCGTTTGCCCCTGTCCATTCGGGACTTTTTAGCCCAGGCCAGAGACGGTCATTGAACTGAGGATCCGAATGTGGCAACCCGTCATGGGCGGAACATTCACATTGCTCCCGCGCCTGAGAAAAAGTTCGTAGCCCACAAAAACCGCGGCGCTTGCGGGAGCGGCCACGGTCAACGCAGTGGAGCTGGCAACGGCCAGCTTGGCGATGGTCAGTCCTCCGACCCCTACCGCACCGGTCAGAAAGCTTCTCCACGACCCACTCCTGTGCCCTCGCACGTGCCCTTCTGCGTCAAGAGCGCCCATCAGGTTCTTGCTGTTGTCCATCTGGGTGATGATTGCCGAAACCGGAACCTGGTGCCCGTCAGGCAGCGTTACATGGTCAAACCGGAAGGCGATTTCTCCATTGTGCCGCATCCAGCTTGGGCGACGGATTGAGGTGATATGCCCGTCAAAAAGCGTTCCCTGGGGCAAAGCCATCCGGCCGTCGATGTAGACCGGCTCTGTCATCTCAGCCGAAACCGGGTCATTCACATGGCTGACCAGCGTGTGCATTCCAGAAATGAGCCGTGCTTTGACCAGGGTCTCCGCCGGAATGGTCAAAGCAACTGAAGCTCCCGGGTCGGCATTCGGACGGTGAAAGACTCCGTCCCGATGGGCCATGACGCCTCTGCCTGCTGCGGAGCAGAGAGTCGCTGCCATGAAGAGTATCCCTATAACGGCAACCAGTCGTCTCATTGGTTTCCTCCCTATGGCTATCGAGATATTCGTACCTCGGGCGTGCTGATCTTCGGCTGATGAATTTCCACCCTGCAAGATGAGTGGTTCGTCATTTGAACTGAGCCAATCCGCAAAGAGCCTATATTTTAAAGCAATTTAACGCCAGTGCATGTAAAAAAACTGTCAAGAAATAAAGGAGCGCCTGGTGCGATGTAGAAAGTGAACTGACCTGGAACGCTGATTCAAGCCCCGCTTATGAACTCGTCTATTTTACTCTAGTTTTGTTACCTTGTCGGCTTGAGGTCCTTTTTGGCCCTGGACGATCTCAAACTCGACGGAATCCCCTTCTTGAAGTGACTTGAATCCATCACCTTCGATTGCTGAATAATGTACAAATACATCGGCGCCCTCATCCTGCCCGATGAAGCCGTACCCCTTACTATTATTAAACCATTTCACTTTACCTTGAAGTCGTGACACTTCCATCCCTCCTTAGTCCCTGAGCATTGGTGCTCGATCGCCCCCGCGAAGAGTCCAAAAAGGAAAAGGCCGGGAACCACCGTTAATCCCCGGCCCTGCCTTTAAGAACAATCCCCCGCTACAAACACCGCACAAACTCCTTGGCGACTAAGTATATATTTAGGAATCCGCTTGTCAAGAGAATATTGACTCTTAAGTAGAGATGTTCAAATTATAGAAGCGCCTATGGTTAGCCCTGCTGGTGCTTCAATGCCAACGGTCCCAAAGCAACCCCACCAGCGTTTTCCCATCGATGATCTTCTTCCCGCGAAGGAGCTTGCTAAGCTGAGTTTTCGAAAATTCTCCCACCTCGATCCGCTCATCGTCCTCGGGGTTTGCTTCGGAAAACTTCAAATCCCGGGCTTCCACCAAATGCATCTTTTCGGTCAAAAAGCCGGGACTGGGATAAAAGGAGAAGAGACGCTTCAGTGCACCTGCACTGTAACCCGTTTCTTCCTGCAATTCCCGGCGGGCCGCACGAATGACGCTCTCGCCGGGCTCCATGGACCCCGCAACGAGTTCCCACAGGCGTTTCCGGGCAGGGTATCGGAACTGCCGAACCAGAATGATGTGCCCATTGGGAAGCCGCGGGATGACAACGACCGAACCGTGGTGTTCCACGACTTCACGTGTTGCCTCAACGCCGCCTGGCTCAATCACGCGGTCAAGCTTGACGTGAAGCACCCGTCCGTTATAAAGACTCTTGCTGCTGAGAACTCGAACCTGAGATTTCATGTGGAAAGCAGTACCCCCCCGTTGGTCAGCCGCGGGAAGTTCCGCGCGTCAACCATTGAAACACGGCGCAGGATTCCATCACAAGGGCCTGTGCCGGTCAGGCTGTGAGAACAAACTTTTCTATGATCGATTTGGCGGTTTTCGTGTCCTTGGCAGCCTTCAAAGCGTCTCGATCCTGTTCCAGCGCAGTTTTGAGCTTGGCATAGCTTCCAAGCTCGGTTTTAATCGCGGCGAGCTGTGCCGGGGTGGCTGCAGGGTCTTTGGCCGCTTTGTTCAGACAATCGATCAGGTTGCTGACAATTCCCAGCGAAAGCGTGAGCCGGCTAAGACAACTTTGTTCGTGGTAATCCTTTTGAAAATCAGAGAGGCTTTCTTTCTTGACAGTGCCAACCAGGTCAGTCAGGCTTTGCACGTAGCTCTTGACCATTCCTTCGTCGTCGCTGCAGGTTTGACCGTGGAGTGCTTGAAGAATGGGCAGCCCGAACAACAAAGGTCCTGCAAGCATGACCGTTAGGATTCGGCGTTTCATAGCCGCTCCTTTCTAAAACGGGCTTACATGAGGTTGAGAAGCGGCCTCCTTCCAGAGTTCAGAGGCCCTTGTTCCGGCACATCGTATCACAAATCAAACCCCTGGACGGGAATTCCTGGCCGGAACTGCGCAGCGTGCCGGGGCCGTCCTGTGAAGGCGCGGGCGTATCAAGGCTTCCTGCAGGCTGGTATACTGATTCTCTTATTAGACTCATCGGTTTCGGGGTCAACGAGAAACTGGAAGGTACACAATGAAGATATCCGCACTCATTGTGGATGATGAGCAGCCTGCAAGGGATGAACTGGCATACCTGCTGAAGCAGGTTCCGGATGTCGAGATCATCGGGCAGGGAAAGAATGGCGTGGAGGCGGTGAGCCTGGTTCGCGAGCTGGGCCCCGACCTTGTGTTTCTGGACGTTCAAATGCCCGGCCTGGATGGTTTTGGGGTCATTAAAAAACTGCTCGATCGAAATGCCCGCCTGCCTTATTTTATTTTTGTCACTGCTTATGACCACTATGCCGTGCGCGCGTTTGAGGTGAATGCCGTCGACTATCTGCTGAAGCCCATCGAGCGGAACCGGCTGGATAAGGCCTTGCAACGGGTGAGTGGGATGCTGGAAGCGTCTGAAGCAGCTTTCCAGAAGCTTGACCGCCTGGTGCACATGATTGAAGAACGCCCTGCCGTGCAGTCCAGCAAACTTGTGGTCAAGAGTGGAAACCGCATGGTCCTGGTGGACTCTTCAGACATTATTTATGCGACCATTGAGGACGGCGTGATCAGGATTGTGACGAAGGATCTTGACGGGCAGTCGAATTTTCGCACCGTAGAAGAGCTGCAAAACAACCTGGATCCCAACATTTTCTGGCGTGTCCATCGATCCTACCTTGTCAACATCAACCGAATCAAAGAAGTGGTTCCCTGGTTTAAGAGCTCCTATCAGTTGAAGATGCAGGACCGCCAGGAAACAGAAATCCCGGTGAGCCGGGCCCAGACCCGGAAGCTTCGGGAACTGCTGAACCTCTGAAAACTTCCGCCGGCGGGTTATCTGTTCAGGAACTCAACCGGCCGTGGCCTGTTCCATCAGGAGCGACGGCCAGCGCCTGTTTGCGTTGAAATGCGGAAGTAGTCCTGCAATGCCTGGACAAGCCCTGTAACCGTTGAATCCGTGGCTTCAACAGAAACCTTCAGGCCCTGCTTCCGGACCGTTTCGGAGGTGATGGGACCAATCGTTGCGATGGCAACTTCTTCCAGGATCTCGTGAAGTTTTTCGCTCTCCATCAGCTTCACAAAGTTGGTTACGGTGGATGAGCTGGTGAAAGTAATCGCGTCCGGCGTGGGCGTGAGCAGCCGCTTGAGTTCCCCCGGGGCAATCCGGGGCCGCACGGTTTCATAGGCTTCGACAACTTCGACACGCGCGCCCCGTTTCTCGAGCGTGCGGGGAAGAATATCCCGGGCAACCTTCGCCCGCGGGATCAGGAAGCCCTTCCCTCGAACATCGACGTCCTTAAAATGCTCAATCAGTCCTTCCGCCCTGTATTCTCTGGGCAGGAAATCAACGCGGATGCCGGTGGCTGCAAGTTCAGCCGCTGTACCCGGTCCGATGGCTCCGATTTGTAGTCCCTTCAGGTCGCGCACGTCGCGGCCGCACTCCGGAAGGCGGGCCAGAAATTTCCTGACGCCGTTGGCTGATGTAAACACGAGATAATCAAATTCTTCCAGCCGGCCGATGGCCTGGTCCATGGACTGCCACGACTGGGGGTCGCGAATCTCGATGGCCGGAACCTCGACGGCCTCAGCGCCCAATTCCACGAGGATTTCACTGAAGGCTCCGGACTGCTCTCGTGTCCGTGTCGTCACAATGCGTTTCCCGAAAAGCGGAAGGCGCTCAAACCAATTCAATTCATCATGCAGGCCTACAACGTCTCCCACCACGACGACAGCGGGTGCTTCAATGCCCTCAGCCCTGGTCGCGATATCAGCCAAAGTTCCGGTCACGGTTTGCTGCCCCGCGCGGGTGCCCCAGCGAATGACGGCAACAGGGGTGTTTGCGCCCCGCCCCTCCCTGATGAGTGCCTCGCTGATTTCCGCCAGATTGCGGATCCCCATGAAAAGGACCAGGGTGTCCGCTCCCGTGGAAAGTTTTGTCCAGTCAACGCCTGTTGGCGATTTTGATGGATCCTGGTGGCCGGTCAGAAAGGTGACGCTCGATGACAATTCCCGATGGGTTAAGGGAATTCCAGCGTAAGCCGGCGCGGCGTATCCTGAAGAAATTCCCGGAACGACTTCAAATGGAACGCCTGCCCTTGCCAGTGCCTGGGCTTCTTCGCCGCCGCGTCCGAAAATAAAAGGGTCTCCCCCTTTCAGCCGGACCACAACCTTTCCCTCTGCGGCCTTGCTGACAAGCAACTCATTGATCTCTTCCTGGAGAAGCGTTTTTTCACCCGGCCGCTTGCCCACGCAAATCTTCTCGCAACCTGCGGGCGCGTAGCGCAGGAGGTCTTCGTTGGCAAGAAAGTCGTAGATGACGGAGTCAGCGCGTTCAAGGGCAGCTTTGCCCTTGAGCGTCAGGAGACCGGTATCGCCCGGCCCAGCGCCGACAAGATAAACTTTTCCGCTCATATCAACCAGTCAAGCGCCGAAAGGAGGATGTCAATGACGGGAGCATCACAAAACCTGCCTGGGATCAATGGTCTGAATGGTTGAGCAGTTCGCTCGCGCCCTGTCGTAATAGGTTCTCCGCCACCTGTTTCCCCAAATGTTCCGGATCCTCAGGCTTCCCGGTGGCGGATGCCCTAAGCAGCCGCGTGCCATCAGGGTCGGCAACCACCCCCGTCAGATGCAAATCTCCCGAGTCGTGTTTTGCGTACCCCGCGATGGGAAGTTGGCATCCGCCACCCAGCGCCTCGAGCATGGCCCTTTCCGCGCGGACAGCCTGATGAGAGGTTGAATGGTCGAGCTGCGCAACCGCCTTGCCCACGGCTGTATTCTGGATGCTGATTTCGATGGCAAGGGCCCCTTGCCCGACTGCCGGGCATATTTCAGAATCGCTGAACCAGCTTGTGATGTGCGACGCAAATCCCAGGCGCTTCAATCCCGCGCCGGCAAGCACCAGGGCTTCACAGTCGCCCCGTTCGAGATTTCGCAGACGAGTATCTACATTTCCCCGCATCGGAACAACCTTGAGATCGGGACGCAAGGCCAGAAGTTGGGACTGCCGGCGCAGGCTGCTGGTTCCAATTCTTGCTCCGGTCGGCAGTTGCAGCAAGGGCAGCCCGCCTTTTGAGACCAGTGCATCGTGGGGGTTTTCCCGCTCTGGCACAGCCGCCACTCCGAGGCCTTCGGGCAGGTCGGTGGGAAGATCTTTCATGCTGTGCACGGCAAGATCCACCTGGCCGGCCAGGAGCGCTTCTTCAATTTCCTTGATGAACAGCCCCTTGGTGCCAGACGCGGCCAGTGCCGCATTCTGGAGCTTGTCGCCACTGGTCTTGATGATCTTGATTGTGATTTCGTGGCCGGTGGACGTCAGGCGGTCCTTGACCCAGTTTGCCTGCCACAAAGCCAGTGCGCTGCCGCGTGAACCGATCGTAATCTTCATGAGGTTGGCAATAAGTTCAGAAGGTTCGCCGAAAACGCAGAACCATTCCTGAAAGGTGAAAAGCTATGAACGAATTCAAAATGCCCCATGGATGCAGCGCGTCACTCCGCGACACCAAACATCTTGCGGACCATGGATACCAGCGAACTCTGCTCCGGGCGGCCAACACCACTCTTGAGTTCGGTAATCGGGCCGTGAAGGATTTTGTTCAGGATGCCGTGCGTCAGAGCATCAACGGCCTCACGCTGCTGCGGTGTCAGGGCACTCAATCGGCCGCGATAGCGCTCAAGCTCATTCTCCCGAATGGATTCGAGCCTCTGCTCAAGTGCCACAATCGTCGGCACAATTTCCCGCGAAGCGAGGCGGCGCATGGCCTTCTGCACTTCCTGCTGAATGATTTCTTCCGCCCAGACGGCTTCGCGTTCGCGCTGCTTCTTGTTGGCTTCCACCACCTGGCCGAGATCGTCAATATCATAAACGAAGGCGTTATCGAGTTCATTCACAGCTGGATCGATGTTGCGCGGCACTGAAATATCCACAAAAAACATCGGCCGGTTCTTCCGTGCCGCGAGCCACTGTTCTGCGTGGTGGCGGTGGATCACGTAGTGCGGCGCAGCTGTCGAGCAAATCACAATGTCGGCTTTCTCCACGTGGTCCAGCATCTGCTCAAAGCGGATGGCCTTACCGCCAAAGGCGCTGGCCAGCTCAACCGCGCGGTCATAGGTGCGATTCGCCACCAGAATGGTGCCCGCGCCGCTCCGGATCAGGTTCCTGGCGGCGATTTCACTCATTTTGCCAGCCCCGAGAACCAGGATGGTTTTTCCTGTCAGGTCGCCGAATATCTTCCGGGCCAGTTCCACGGCCGCATATGAAACGGAGACCGCGGAGGCCCCAATGTCGGTTTTTCGCCGGACCTTTCGGGCCACAGCCAGGGCCTGCAGGCTGATTTCGTTCAGCGTCCCGTTCAGGGCTCCGACCTCCCGGGCCGCGCTGTAAGCCTGCTTCAACTGGCCGAGAATCTGAGGCTCGCCAACGATCATCGAGTCCAGGCTTGAAGCCACCCGGAACAGGTGCTCGATGGCTTGCTGCTGGCGGTGATAGTAGAAGTGATTTTCATAATCCGCCAGATTGCATTGATGGTGATCTGCCAGGAACTTGCGGATAAGGGGTTCCGGCGCAACACGGTCATTGGCGCTGGCGATAACTTCCACACGGTTACAGGTGGAGAGGATCAGGCCCTCTTGAATGCCATCGCGGTGCAGCAGGTCGGCAACGGCCTCTCGCAGCCGCGATTCCGGAATGCTCATCCGTTCCCGGACTTCCACTGGGGCCGTCCGGTGGTTGATTCCCATGAGAGCGAGGTTCATCTTCTTTTCACGTCACCAGCACTTGATATTTTCCGCCACTCCGACACAAGCGTATGTGAGCTACATCACATCAGGGGACTTTGCCCAGCCGGGGTATGTAACCGTGCCAGCCGCTCACAAAGCTGATGCCTACAAAAGTCACCATAATCGCGGCGAATCCCACGATGGCCACGTAGGCCGAGAGCCGCCCCGGCCAGGTGCCGCTCAAACGCGCAGTAAACAGGAAGAGGTAAATCAGCCAGGTGATCAGCGCCGCAAGGATCTTGGGATCCAACTCCCACGCTCCGTGCCACGCTTGGGCCGCCCACACAAAACCTGTAAGGATCCCCACCGTCAGGAAAGGCAGTCCAAACACGAGCGACCGGAAGTAAAGCTGGTCGCACACTTCCAGCGAAGGCAGCCGATAAAAAGTTTCCTGGGGGTTCTTGGATTTCAGCTGGCGCTCCTGGATCAGGTACATGACAGCCGCGACAAAGGTCAGAAAAAAGCCCACATAGCCCAGCATGATGCAACTGATATGGACCATCAGCCAGTCGCTGCGGAAGGCCATCGACTGGAAAGACGGCCCCGGCCGAAGCGCCGAAAACAGCGTCAGGACAAAAACCAGCGGCAGCATGAACAGGCCCAGTACGGTGATCCGGTAGCGCAGATAGGCCAGGAAGAAGGCCAGTGTCACCAGAAAAGCAAAATACGAAAGCGCGCTCTGGACGTCTATCACCGGCAATCGATCCAGATGCACCGCTCGAACGGTCAGGGAGGCGGCGTGAAATCCCAGGCCCAGGCCGAGAGCTGCAAGCGCCGATGAAGGCAATGACGGACGATGCTTCATCACTGACGGGACCGTCAGCAGTATGCCTACAAAGTAGAGTATTAAAGCCAGCCACAACAAAACGGAGTACATAGGCTCCCCTGCAACTCTCTAAATCTTCATATTATAGCACCGCCAGGCCCTCGTCGTGACAGAGGCCCCCTCCGGGAAAGCCTCTCCTGATAGTGTTACAATGCTACTTGTAGAAGCGTGGTCTCGAAGCTGATATACACTGAAAAATTTCCTTACCGACTTGCAATTTGACAATCTGACGGAGGACCAAGACTTATGGCACATCCCCGGGCCGGGCAGCCGGCCGATCCTTCTATGCTGGTGAATGTTCCACGGCTGATCACCGCCTATTATGCCGGGCGGCCCGACCCTGCCGTGCCCGCGCAGAGGGTGGTCTTCGGAACCTCCGGACACCGCGGCTCGTCGTTCTCGAACTCCTTCAATGAAGGGCACATCCTTGCCATCAGCCAGGCTATTTGCGACTACCGCCGCGAGCAGAAGATCGCCGGTCCACTCTTCCTGGCCAGAGACACCCACGCTCTGTCGGAGCCGGCATACGCCACGGCGCTGGAAGTCTTGGCAGCAAATGAAATTGACGTGATGGTTGACCGGGACGATGGCTACACGCCCACGCCGGTGCTGTCGCATGCCATCCTGACCCACAACCGCCAGCCCAAGGCGCAGCGGGCCGACGGAATTGTGATTACGCCTTCCCACAATCCTCCGGAAGACGGCGGCTTCAAGTACAACCCTCCGGACGGCGGACCCGCCGACACCACCATCACAAGCTGGATTGCCAGGCGCGCAAACGCCCTGCTGGAAGGAGGTCTTGGCGGCGTGCGCAGGGTTACGCTGGCAAAAGCGCTTAAGTCCCAGACCACGCACAAGCATGACTACGCAACAACTTACATCGACGATCTTAATGCAGTGGTTGACATTGAGGCCATTCGCGGCGCGGGCCTGAAAATAGGCGTCGATCCCCTGGGCGGAGCCGGTGTGGCCTACTGGGACCGCATCAGCGAGCGCTATGGGCTGCCGCTGACCGTAGTCAACAAGCAGGTTGATCCAACCTTCCGCTTTATGAGCCTGGATTGGGACGGGCAGATTCGCATGGATTGCTCGTCGCCCTACGCCATGGCGGCGCTGATCTCACTGAAAGACCGCTTTGACGTGGCTTTTGCCTGTGACACGGACCACGACCGCCACGGCATCGTCACCCGCAGCGCCGGGCTGATGAATCCCAACCACTACCTCGCGGTGGCGATTTCCTACCTGTTCCGGAATCGCCCGGAATGGCAGTCCCGGGCGAGCGTTGGCAAGACGCTGGTGAGCAGCGGCATGATCGATCGCGTGGCGGCCAAACTGGGCCGGAAGCTGGTGGAGGTTCCGGTCGGGTTCAAATGGTTTGTCGAAGGTTTGCTCGACGGCTCGCTGGGGTTTGGGGGTGAAGAGAGCGCGGGCGCTTCCTTCCTGCGGCGCGATGGCTCCGTCTGGACTACAGACAAGGACGGCATGATCATGGGCCTGCTGGCGGCCGAAATGACTGCGGTGACGGGGCGTGATCCCGGTGAACTCTATGTGGAATTGACCTCGGAGTTTGGCGCGCCGGCCTACCAGCGCATCGACGTTCCCGCCACGTCTGAGCAGAAGGCAATTCTGAAGGGGCTCACGCCCGAGCAGGTGAAAACCTCGAAGCTGGCTGGCGAAAAGATCGAAGCCATGCTCACCACCGCTCCCGGCAACGGCCAGCCCATCGGCGGGCTTAAAGTTGGTGACGGCCAACGGCTGGTTCGCCGCCCGGCCTTCCGGAACCGAAGACGTCTACAAAGTCTATGCCGAAAGTTTTATCGGTGCAGACCACCTGCACAAAATCCAGGACGAAGCCAAGAAGATCATCGCGGACGTCTTTGCCGAGGCTGGATCACAGAGAGCATCGGGGCTGTAAGCTGGCGCTGTTTTTGAGGCGCGGGCGCATAGCTATCCTGGAACAAGAAGAACCCACCACATTAGAAAATGCCTTGTTGCCAGATCTTTCGCCGAAGAGTCGTCCTACAGGCCCGGCCACGTGGCAGGGCGTCCTGGCCATGTGAATTCACGGGCGGGACGCTCGCGCCACTCATGCCAAGCGCGGCGACGTGGAGTGGATCTTATTTTGCCTTGGTTACTGTGACTTCGATACTATAGCCCCGGTTTGAAGCAACGTCGTCGGCCGACCCCACAAATGTCGGCTTTCCCATAGTCGCGACCGCAAAGTCTTCAACTTGGAATTGGCCGAAAACCGGATTGGATTCGGATGACGTCTCCGTTCCTTTTCCTTGTAGTGACTTCATCGAGACTTTAGTGTGGACAATCAGCCTTCCTTCCACGCCGAAACTATCGAGCTTGCAATCGATATCCATTCCAACATCCAGGTATTGGATTGAACCGATTTCGTTTCCCCCAGTTCTATATGGAACGCGGCTTCCGATGCGGACCGTTGCCGTTGGTCCTATCTTTGCCATCAGGATATACGTCCGTGAATTGATGGTCCTGCCGTTTTCTACCTCGTTCACTCTATAACTGACCCTGTAGTTGTCGTAGGCTGCTGTCTCGTCTTTTTTTGTCGGATGCTCGCCCTGTGCCTGTTTAGCGGGTTGAAGGGCGGCCTTGGCCTGCGCGCAAAAGAAAGTTAATGTCAGGGCCGAAAGCAGGATTAAGGTGTTCGACTTCGTTTTTCGCATGACTTCCTCCTGTGCGTTAGCAAATACTTCTCAAATTACTTCCTACTGAAGTTCTTCTCCAGGTGTCCTCACTGTGAGAGGCTGTATTTCAATCGGAGAAATCTTCACAGGTTTGATCTCCGTTGGCTGAGACTCCAATAGTTGCGGGAAAAGCGACGCAGCCAGCACTTCAGGCGGGGTTTCCTGGACGTACCGGACCAGGACTTTTTCTTCCGGGGACAGTGGCGCGGGAGTAGGGAACTGGGATGGCCAATGATGCGTTTCAACCCGGCGCGACGATTTCCCTTCATTGCGCGCGGTCCGCTTGGGTTCAACGACTTTCGTGGCAGGGCGAGTGGCTGGACTTGGTTTTGAAATTGCCTTCAACGTTTCCGTGGGCGATACCGCCGAGACGGCATTCCCGGCCTGCGATATTTGAGGCGCCGGGTTATGCGGACGGTTTGCCACACGAATTGCGATCAACACCGCGACGACTGCTGTTGCCGCGGCGGCAGCCCACAATCTCCAGGTTTTCCTTCCATGGCTGCGTTCGCTGGCCGTCGCATGGACGCGCTGCAGGATGCGGCCTTCGAGCCCGGGGCGAGGTTTCGCTGCCCGCTGCTGGGCCAGGGCTGAATCCAGGAGTTCGTTAACAAACCTGTCTTTATCTTCCATGTTTTCCCTCTAGCAAAACTGAAAGCTTCTCTTTCAGAATCTGGCGCGCCTGCCACAGCCGCTGCCGCACAGTGCCTTCCGGAATCCCCAGGACGGCGGCAATTTCCGGTGATGTGAGTTCCTCAGCAAGGGAAAGCGCCAGCGGGTGGCGAAGCTCCTCCGGCAGCGATTCGATCAGCCGGTCGAGCAGTTCCGCCATTTCTTTTCGGTCTGCAATTTCATCCGCCGGCGTGCCCGCGGCGCGTAGCTGCGAAATCGCTTCTACGGACTCGTTGATCGAAACGGATGAATCATCCTGCATATGCCGTTTTCTCCGCGAGTCCAGGGCGACGCGCCAGGCCGTTCGCGCCAGCCAGGCCCGCCGGTTGCGAATCAGCCTCCATCGCCTGCGGTGCCGCCAGTAGCGGACGAAAGTTTCCTGGGCGGCGTCTTCCGCGTCGTGATGATTGCGAAGCACGGAGTAGGCGATGGCATAAACAAAGCGCGAGTGCTCCCGCACCGCTGATTCCATCTCATCTGTGGAAGCAGCAGTGATGGGAAACGATTCGCTCAACACGCCTTCGCTCGATTCGGGCATTCGCAAGCCTCACAGGTAAAGACGGCGCCGGGTTGGGTGTCGTTCAGATATTTTTTCGCGCAGTGCTGAGTTACTGCCGCTGGTGGTTCCAATTGTAGCGCGCCTTTTGGCAGGCAGGGGAAAATCTCGGACTCTTACGGTCCGCAGACATCACATACATCGCGACGTCTGCGCGACCCATTCATCGGCACAATGTTTTGCAGACATGCCAAGGTGCGGAACGCCTGCGGCAGCCGATCAAACCAGAAGCAGATTCCTCGCTTCACTCGGAATGACGGTGTCCCAAGGCATTTTTCAGCAGAGGAGGGTGTAAAATCATCGTAAAGTCGCTTCTGGCGGGGGCTTCGGCGGGGTGCGCGCAGCCTTGCGCGTTATATAATTCAATTGAATGCGTTGGAATCTATCCAAGTCGAATTTGCCGCTGCTGACCATGGCCGTTTTTGCAGCGGGGCTGGCGCTGGCCGGCAGTCTGCTCTATGGCTGGATCAACCGGGCCAGTGTCGCGGACCGTGAACAGCAGCAGGAATTCCTCAACGCGGCGATGAGAAGTTTCCGCGAAGAACTTCGCGCCCCGCTACAAGATATCCGCGCAACGTTCCGTCCACTGCCGCGGGCGGGCACAGACGCGGCGCTGGAGGATTACCTCGCGGGATTTTACTCGCAGTGGCAGGCCAACGACGCCAACGGTCCTCTGGTGTCAGGTCTGAGCGTGGCCACACTGGACGCCGAGGGAAAGGCGAAGTATCAGACGCTGGACACTCGGAGCGGCAAATTCAAAGCGCAGTCGTGGCCCGCATCCCTTGAGATATTCCGTCCCAGGCTTGAAAGCGCCAACTTGCACGGCGAGGGCCGGTTTCTGATGTTCCGGGCCGGCGGCTTCCCCTTTGCCGTTGAAGGAAATCGCCCGGTGATCGTGGTTCCGCTGGTGGAAGCCGATGTGCATGGCCGCAGCTTTGGGCAGCGGTTTGAGACTTTCAGGATGGGGCCGCCCAATGAAGTCTTCACCGAACGAGAGGATTACCGCTTCCGGCGTGAAGAGCGCGGCGGCAGGGGTGCTTCCGTCCCGCCTGACCATTCTCCTTTTTTCGGCCGGCTTCGCGGCTGGTGCTTTCTCCAAATCGACCTCGGCTATTTTGAGCAGCACGTGCTGCCGCAACTGGTTGAGCGTAGTTTCAGCGGGCTGGGATTGGCCGATTACCGGGTGGGAATTCTGTCCGGCAAGCCAGCTGCCGTGATTTTTGGTTCTGAGCCGGGCCTGACTCCCGCGTCCTTTTCTTCGCCGGACGGCCGGGCTGTGCTTTTGGCCTCCTTTGGCGAAATGGACGCCATGATTCGTGCGCGCACGTTCAGGCGCTCGCAGCGTGGCGGGCCGCACATTTCCGTTGGCCTGTCGCCGGCCGGCCCTCCGCCGGTTTCCACAGAGACCCCGCCCATGGAGCGATTAGGTGAGCAGCACATTCCATACGAAAGCGCCTGGGTCCTGGTGGTGAAGAACAAGGAGGGCTCCATTGACGCGCTGGTGGCCCGGACGCGGCGGCGTAACCTGGCTCTGGGGTTCGGCGTGCTTTTATTGCTGGCGATCAGCATGGGCTCGCTGGTGATCACCACCCATCGCGCCCGCCAGCTTGCACGCCGCGAGATGGAATTTGTCGCCGGAATTTCGCACGAGTTCAGGACTCCGCTCGCCTCGATTCAATCCGCCGGGTATAACCTTTCGAGCGGTGTGGTCAGAAAGTCGAGCCGGGTGCGGGAGTATGGCGCCCTGGTCCAGAATGAGGCCCGGCGCCTGACCGACCTGGTCGAGCAGGTGATGGGCTACGCGGGCATTCAGTCGGGCGCCAAGCGCTACGAACCTGTTCCGACCGACGCGGCGGCCATTGTGAAGGGGGCGCTCACTGAATATGGGACCGCACTGCGCGACGGCGGATGGCAGGTTGAGAGAAATGTGGAGGAAAATCTGCCCTTGGTTCTGGCGGAAGCCTCGTCGGTGGAAAGCGCCGTGAAGAACCTTTTTGCCAACGCCATCAAATACGGCGGCGCCGGCCGTTGGCTTCGCGTCAGCGCCGCGAGTGGTCCCAATGGCGGACCCAAAGAAGTCCAGATCACCGTGGAAGATCATGGACCCGGTATCGACCCGGCGGACCTGTCGCACATCTTTGAGCCGTTCTATCGCGGCCAGGGCGTGCTGGCCTCAACGGTGCCCGGAGCCGGGCTCGGACTGAGCATCGTGAAGCACCACATTGAGGCGCAGGGCGGGAGGGTCAGCGTGGAAAGCACGAAAGGGAAGGGAACGCGTTTTACGATCCACCTGCCCGCTGTTTCAGAACCTGACCGCAAGGCTGTGTAATCAGGAATCCGTTGCACGACAGTCTGGATGAACCCCGAGCGAGGGCGCAGGCATGAAACGAAAATCTTTTCTTCAACCCAGGCTCCTGCTGGTGGAAGACGACGCCGCGCTGGTATTGACGCTGACCGATCTTCTCGCCAGCAAGGGTTTCCAGGTGGAGAACGTGCAGGACGGACAGGAAGCGCTCGATCGCGCGTCCGAGGGCGGTTTTGACCTCATCGTCCTGGACGTGATGCTGCCGCACAAGGACGGGTTTGAGGTCTGCCGCACTCTGCGGCGGCGCGCCGTTCGCACTCCGATTATCATGCTGACCGCCCGCGGCCAGGTGGAGGACAGGGTCTCCGGCCTCAAGCTCGGGGCTGACGATTACCTTGCCAAGCCGTTCGATTCTTCCGAACTGCTGGCGCGCATCGAAGCGCTGCTGCGCAGAGCATCATCATTGCAAAGCGACCGCCACGATTCGACTTTCCAGTTCGGGCCCGTGACAGTGGACTTCCCCAGCACGACGGTGCGGCGCGACGGCAAGCCGGTTGAGATGTCGGCGCGGGAATTCGAATTGCTGGGGTACTTTATCCGGCAGCAGGGCACAACTATTTCCCGCGAAGAACTCCTTCGGGAAGTCTGGGGTTATGACGAAGCCACGCTGACACGCACCGTGGATGCCCACATCTGGATGCTGCGGCAGAAGCTGGAGCAGGACCCGCAGAATCCCCGCCACTTTCTTACCGTTCGCGGCCTGGGTTATAAGTTTGTTGAAGAGTCTTCCTGATGAATTTCCAGCCTGAACAACACTGCAAGAACGGTCCTCCCATTTAACCTCCATCATCAGCAGCGCCTCCCGCAGAGAGCGAAACCAGAATTTACGCAGGCTTTAACTTCACTCTACGCAATTTGATTGACAATAAAAGTGCGAGGTCAGAGAAGCCATGGAAACCATGCTTGCAACATTGACAAGGTTTGATGCTGCCGGGCTTGTGACCCTGATCTCTGGCATGAAGTGCAAGGATGGGAAACCTGACAAAGGGAGGCATGAAATGATGAAAAGGCTATTGAGCGTCGCGGCGGTTTTGGTTCTCTTCGGCACTGTAGCACTGGCGCAGGATCCTCCGGCCCCCGGGCCTGTTGAAGGGCCCGATCCTCCGGCTTTGCAGGGCGGACCTGCCGAAGGGCCTGATGCCGTGACGATGCCGGGAGGGCCCGGCGGGCTGATGCGAGGACGGACTTTTGAAATGCGGACGAGAGGTCCGATGGGGTCCGGCAATGTCATGTGGTACCACCGAGGGGGAATGGGGTCCTGGTGGAGAAATCCTGAGGTTGCCGAGAGAATCGGGCTGAGCGGCCAGCAGAAAGAGCAGCTCGAAAAAATCTCCCAGGCGAGCCGCCTGAAGTCGATCGACCTGCGCGCCGACCTGGAAAAGCAACAGGTGATCCTGGGCCCGATGCTGCAGAGCTACCATCCGGATGAGGCTGGGGTGCTTGCCCAGGTTGACAAGGTTTCGCAGGCGCGTGCGGCGCTGGAGAAGGAGCGCGTCCAGTCCATGCTGGCCACCCGCAGCGTCCTGACCGAAGAGCAGTGGAATAAGTTGAAGGAATCTCGAATGGGATTCCACCGGAGTTTTCGACGCCGGGATGTTCAGCGTCACATGGGGCCGCGAATGCCGGTCACGCCTCCGAGCAAATAAGGGCGGAGCCGATCCTCACTCCAATACGGCGGGGTCTTGTGGTAACGGGACTCCGCCGTTCCTTTTTGCCCTGCCACATGTCCAGCTTTCCTCATCATCTTCCGCACCCGATCATCAACTTCAAAACCTTGTGTCTTTTCTTTGGACTTCCCTTCAGGAACACACAAAGGCATTACCATGCTGCAGTGCCGGGTCTGGTTTCTGCTGAGGATTGCATCATCGAGTGACGGACTTCCGTAGCGCCGGCATCTTGCCGGCCCTGAAAGGTGCCGCCGGGATGGCGGCGCTACAAACGGGCCTTGTCACCATATGATGCAATCCTCAGCAGGCAGGGAGCTTGCTCGATGGTGAGAGTTTTGCGGAACCTGGGACCGATTGCCGGAGAGGTGCGCCGGTCAACGCTGCGGTTGGAGAAAGCCGGAACGCGCGAGAGTCAGCGGCGCCGCGGAATCGTAGATTGCACATGGAGGCGGAAGAATTTACGCCCCGTGGGAAGGTTCGGCGTTTGGGCAGCTTCGCCAAACCTTCCCCTTCGAGGCGCTTGCCGCTACTTCCATAGCGGTGAGATCAGACCCAGGACACAAGACTTCAATTGATCAATGCTGCTTTCCAGGCCCGTCGTTAATAGCCGTAGTAAGGGCCCACAACGTTGCCCGGCCCGGTCATATTTTCAATCCCGACAAAAACATCGCGCCCGTAGAAGAAGGGCAGGCCGAAATCAAAGTAGTCTGACGAGACGTCGGTCCCGCTGTCGCCCGCCAGATTGTTGAAGGCTGCGTTCTGCCCGCCATTGGCCAGGAACAGCGCCTCGGCGTTGGCCACGTTGAGGGTCACCTGACTGGACGTTCCATTCAGGCCGCTGTTCGTTACCATATAACTCGTCGGCGTGGCTGGGCAGTACCAGCCTGGATAATTGGGGCATTCAGGAATGCCGAGCGTTGCGGAATCCAGGAAGTAGAGCGCGTTGGATCCGCTGTCGATAAAACTATTGCTGTACGCGACGTTGTTGTAGGTGGTTTGAAAGTTGCCAGAGGCGTCTGTGGTATATATCTGCGCGCTGCCCAGGGCGTTGTCAGTCTGCGTCCCAATCCCGAAAATCAACGAGCCGGAGACCGTCGGCGCTCCCGTGTCGGAAACGGAAGGCAGGGAGATCAGCACCCCGTTGTTGTCCTGGGGGAACGTCCAGACCGGGTTCTGAAGCTGAAAATTCACCGGGACGGCGGTGGCGGAGCAGACATTGTTGGGGCAGAGATAGTAGTTCCCTGGCGCAGCATTGTTTGCGCAATTAGAGCCGCAATCCTGCTTGAAGGATCCGATTCCCAGAATGCCGTTGGCCCCCAGCGCCGCCACCGTATTTTCGTTTGTGCCTCCACTGCTGGTGCACGCGTTGGGCACGGGGTACGTGTTGGAACTGTCGATCAGCTGGATCGGGACCGACGAACCTTTTTCTCCGGCCATTTTAATGTCCGCTGAAGCAACCGCACCCCACACGTATGAACCGTCACTGAACCCCACGCACTCCTGAAGTCCATTGCTGCTGTTGTCGGTAACTGCCGGCAGGTTGAGTGTGACTTCCGAGGAAAGCAGCCGCAAGCCTTCTGAGCCGGTGTCCACCAGAACGTCCGGGATGTCCTGGCAGGTGGCCGTACCCGGCACGCAGATGGTGACTGTAGTGAAGATCCCATTGGGGTAGTCGTTGGCCGGGCCCAGGTTGACTTCAATGGGTTGAGTGTTGTTGACCTTCTTGATTCCCGGGCTGGGGGTAGGGGTTGAAGAGTTTCCTCCGCATCCGGCCAGTGCCAGTGTCGCCAGCGCTATCAGGGATATCAGGGCAAACCGAACGGACCATCCTTCTGGAAATCTCATTGAACCACCTCCGCAGACAAGCCGTCTGGCAGGAGGTTCGGCGCGTAAGCGGTCCCATGGAAGGAACGCATATGGCCCCCGCTGACCAGTATCAGGTTTTTCGTTCGTATCACCAGCGGACCGCCCCTCTGCCGCCGGGATCGGGACGCCTGTTTCATTTGCACAAAGTAAGAGCCCAGCAGTTGTTGCAGATCAGGCATCGTGGGCCCCTGCCACGCAACGCCAAACACCAGGCCCTTCGCCGACACGTATTCCCTGACCGTTCTGTCCGTCGGGGGAGCTGAGCTGCTTGATGGAATAACCCTGGCGGGTTGTTTGATGCAATTGGGCGTCGCATGAGCTGCTGGTCTGTTGTTATCGAATTTTCGTACTCGCCAAGGACCGCCCACCCGGGGACGCTTCCCAGGAGCAAGAAAACAAGTACCCCTGCAAATATCTTCATAGGCCTCCGTCCTTTTCACTAGCTGAAGGAATCTCTTGCATTCAATCGAAATGAACCGGCTCAGGAAAGGCTGCTGAGTGCTAGCCCTGGTTTGGCATGGGCCCCCTGCGTCTTTCCCGCCGTTTTTGCTGAATCTCTTCCCACTTCTTCTGCTGTTCGGAAGTCAGGATGGGTTTGATCTTTTCCAGAGACTCCTGCCGGACCTCGCGGAACTTCGCGAAACGGTCTTCACGGGACATCGAGGTGTCCTGCCGCATGTCCATCATCTTCTGATGTTGTTCTTCAAGGATGGGTTTGATTTTCTCCTGCTGCTCGTCGGTCAACTTCAACTGTTTGGTCATCCGGGCCAGCTGGTCCTCAGGCGTCATGGGCCCGCGCATCCGCTGTCCGCCGTTCTGGGGCAGCGGCACAGCCGACAGCATCCTGATCCCAAGCAGAACCATGACGGCAACACCTGCAACCAGCAGGAACATCTTTGCTTTCTGGGAACGTCCTCCTGCTTTCCACTTCAACAGTTGGGCGTCATCCAGGCCAAAGGCTTTTCTTGTTTCTTCGTTCATCACATCACCTCACTTATCGGGCATTCATAGCGCCCCATCAGACATTCGGGTTGTACGTTGGGATAGACGCTGCTGAAGACCCGGCAGTTGCTCGTCCAATGTTAAATTTGTGTAATATCGCCGATTGTAAACCCGGGATGACTGGCGGGCCGGGGCGCCGCCGGGGTGGAATAGCTGGCAAGACTTGGGAGTTGAAAGGTTTTGGACCTGGTCCGCCCGGGTGGGAACGTCTATGGCAGCGTGAGGGCGGGGAGTCGCCGCTTTCGCTCTACGAAGCCCTTCGCTGCTCAAAGCCGGAAAATGGCTGAAGATCCGTGCCGCTGTCAGTCAGTGGCATGCGGTGCCGGGCCCGCATTTCCTGATGGGTGCCAGGCCGGAAGATTCTTCTCTGCAGTGAGGATTTCTTCCGGTGAGGCGGTGCCGGTTCCCTTTTTCATGATGGTGACGGACGCCGCAAGATTGCCCAGGCGCGCCGCGGTGACCGGATCGCCGGTGACGGCCAGGGCCATTGCGCAGGCTGCGGCAAAGCTGTCCCCGGCGCCGCAGATGTCGACGGGGTTTTCAACCGGGGTGGTTTCCGCCCACGCCTCTCCTTCATCATGAATAACCAGAGCCCCCCTGGGGCCGTGAGTCACTATCAGGACCTTGGCCTCAAGATGCCGCCGCAGGGCGGGGAAATCCACTTTCCCGAAGAGGCTCTGGCTGGCGGCTTCCGCTTCATCGCGGTTAGGTTTCAGGATCACCTTGCGAAACAGATGAACCCGCTTGCGGGAATCGGCGAGAAAAATCTTTTGCGGATACTTTTCCGCCAGGCGAATTATCGAATCGCGCAGGGCCGGCGTGACCACTCCTCCGGCGCTGGTTTCCGCCTGGTCGGCGACAATGATGACGTCAAAGGAAGGGACTGCTGAGAGAACGTTTTCGATGAGTTCCTGTTCCGCTTCCGCGGGCAACGGGCGGATGGAAATGAAATCGACGCGCGGCTGATCTTCCTCACCGGTGCGGCTGTTCAGCAGCTTGGTGTAAGTGAACGTCTGCCAGTTCCGGGCCTTCACCATGCGGTCCGCTGCGATGCCGCGAGCGGCAAGCGCCTGTTCCAGCTCAAACCCGAATCCGTCATCACCCCGGACGCCCATCACCTCAACCTGCCCCGCTCCCAGGGCCGCCAGGTTGTTGGCCACCGTTCCGCCGCCGCCCGGAGTCACCTGCGTTGAAACAATGCCCAGGCGCGGAATGCCCGTCTCGTAGGAAGGTTCGGTAGCCGCTGGATCGTAGGTGCACCAGCGGTCAAGACAGATGTCGCCGATCACCAGGGCTTTGAGCCCGGAAAACGCCGAGATGATTTCAGGCGTATTCACCCGGCCTCCAGCAGGGCGCGCCGCAAGGCCGGGACCGTTGCGCGATGATCTCCACAAAAATAAAAGCTCTCGCCGCCGTCGGCAACGGTTCGAACCAGGATGGTCTTGTGCGGGCGGAAGTAGTAGCCCGGATCGGTTTTCGGCAGCTCGTGGTGGATGTCTCCCTGGATGGGCACCAGGTCGAATACCGCCGTGGTGAAATGCCGGATGGAACGGCCCTGCTGCCGCGCCACGTTGCGAACCATCGAGAGCGCCTTCAGGTAAACTTCCGGGCCCATGATCGCGGTTCCGAAATCCAGCATGACGCCGCCTTCCAGGTTCTCCACGGTCTGGGTGAATATCAGAAAGTCGCGGTAGCTGGCCGCGCCCAGCGCCGCGCCGTTGCAGTTGGGATGCTCATGAGTAATGTCGTAGCCGACGCCCACGTGGACCGTCACCGGAATCGAATGCCGATAAGCGGCGGCGAAGATGCTGATGTCCTTGTGCGGAAAGTTGCCGGAATCAATGTGGCGTCCGAGATTTTCGCCGAGCCCAAGCGAAAACTCCTCGGCCTCCTGGATGATGTCGTTCAAGTCGCCCGTTTCTTTCCACAATCCGAACTCGCCCGTCTGGATGTAGCGCGCCACGCTCTCCGTGGTGGCGCCGATGCGCGCCAGTTCGTAATCATGAATGGCTCCGGCGCCGTTCATGGCAATGTGGTTGATAAAGCCGCGATCGATCAGGTCGATGACGTGGCGGCTCGCGCCCATCTTGATGACGTGCGCTCCCATCATCAGGATTCGGGCCGCGCCTTTGTCCCTGGCGGCGATCATCCGCCGGGCAACATCTGGAAGTTGAGGATGGGAGAATTCCGGCGCCGGATCATCAAGGCCCAGAACGTAGTCGAGTTGCATGTCGTGCTGGCGCTCGCTGAGCGGCTTGATCAGCAGTTTCGAGCGGTCAAATAATTTGTATTTTGATTCCATGTTCGCGCCATCATCCGGGGAATAACGTTTCGAGAAGCTCGTCGCGGCAGAGGAAGTTGGGAATGATGTAATCCGCTCCCACGCCGGCCAGGCGCTCACGCTTCCATTCATCCACCTTAAGGCATTCGGGCTCGTCAGTGGCCACGCCCACCGCGATGCCGCCGGCGTCTTTGACGTTCCTGATTTCCACGTAGCCGTCGCCGAAGCCCATCAGTTCATCACCGCGGCATTCCATGGAGTCGATCATTTTCTGGATCAGCATGGCTTTTGAAAAACTCTTGTAGTCGTCCTGGGCGCCGTAAATCCCGCCGTCGAAATAGGGCGTGATCTCGAGCAGGCCCGCCTCTTCAACTGTGTAGGCGTGGTCCGTGCCGCTGGCAACATAGAGTTTGAAGCCGCGCTCCTTGAGAGCATCGAGCAGGCCGCGGGCGCCCGGTACGAGATATTTCTCGGGCGACTCTTTGCCCTCCCGCAGCGCCTCGCGCCGGTGGCGGATCTTTTCCATCAGGCGGTCATGATACATCTTCTTATAGGCCAGCGGCTCGAGCGGTTGCCCTCCGCGCGACTTGACCTGGCCGGCCAGTTCGATCATCTGGTAGATTGTCTGCTTGCCGGTCAGCCGCGCCACGTAGTCTTTGACCAGCGCCTCAAGGTCCGCTTCGCTCTCGCCGGTTTTCAGTTCCGCCAGAATCTCCACCATCATGGGAACCATCACGTCCATCCATCCCGCGCGAAGCAGCGAAAGCGTGCCGTCAAAATCAAATAGCGACGACCCGCGTTTTCTGCGTTGGCTGGAATCGGGATGGAGACACTCAATCATCCAACAGGACCTCGATCTGCATAATGACTCGTTGATGAGACTCGGGAATCTTCAAAACCGCAGACACAATCGACTATATTAGGCTCCACCTGCGTGGATGTAAACATCAGCGGACTCAGCCATGTTCCGTCTTGCCGGTCCATTTGATTTGCGGAGGCGGCGGAGCCGGTGGTGCGGGCAGGGAAGACTGGTTAAGGTGTTCGTGCGATGCCTGAAGTTGCCGCCTGAACTCAGTGAGGTCGATGCCCTCGAACTCTGCGCCGAACGGTTCGAGTTTCAAGCAGCCTTTCTCGAGCAGCGAGGCGAACCCGGCGGCGTTGCCGCGCCCGTGATGATGGAACGCTGCCGCAATCTGGATGAGCCCGTGAAGGAACCTCTTGCGGTCGCCGGTTGCCCTGAGCCAAACGGCCTCGAGAGCTTCATGGGCTTCAAAGTAGTGTTGAGTGTTGAACAGGCGAATGCCCTCGAGAATTTCTTGGTCCATAGCATTCTCAATTTCCGGGAAAACAGGGAATTGTAAATTTTACCCACTGTGTCAGAATCGGACACCTTTTTGCATAGCCGGAATTTCAGGGTCTCGTAAAATTTTGAAGTAGTGTATTATCAGCACCTTAGAATTTTACGATTTGGGGCGCTGAAAATCCCATACGTCCCATTTGGGGGCCAGCTGGCTGGTATAGTAGCCTAGCATATGCGGCCTACCTCAAAGGCCGCGCGCCGCCGCCCCAGGCCGCTCACGGCGCCACCAACCTTCCCGCAGCGTCACTTTTCATCGCTATCCTTTTCGTCCCCGCCGGCATTTGCGGCAACCGGAACAAACGCCCCCTGCCGCGCCTCGGGGTAGGGAACCTGCCATCCGCGCGCCTCGTGCCACAGGATGCGATTCAGCGTCTGGCTGGGAACATCGTCCGGCAGGTTGAAATCCATTTTCGTTGACGCCACCGCGGCCCTGCGCTCGGGTCCCTTCAGCGCATCGAGCGACGGGTTCACCTGGTAGATCGACTGTTGCGGTTCCACGGCCGTATAGGGAGCGTCATCCGGCGTCATCCCGAAGCTGTTTCGCATGTCATCTGAAATCATGTCAAAGATGGACAGGGTGGGCAGGCCCAGCATACGCTCGATAGTTTTCACCATGCTCACATGCGAATAGTAGGTGGAATCGACCGCCCCGCGCCGCGTGTATGGGCTGATCGCCAGGGCCACGGTGCGATGTCCGTCCACGTGGTCGATTCCGGCCTGGGCGTCGTCCTCCACCACAAAGATGGCCATGCTTTTCCAGAAGCGCGACCGCGAGAGGCGCTCCACAATCTGTCCCAGCGCCCAGTCGTTGTCGGCCACCATGGCTTTGGGCGTGGAGACGCCCGGCGTGGTGCCGGCCGTATGGTCGCAGGGAAGTTGCATCATCACCAGGCTGGGCATGTCGCCGCTTTTTTCCCATCCGCTCAGGTATTTCAGAAAGATTTGCGCCCGCACCACGTCGGGCACGGCCAGCGTCCAGTAGGGAAAGTCGTGGACCACAATCCTGTCGAACGATGCCGTCGGCGCCTGACTCATGGAAGCGCCCGGTAAAGTCTTCGCCGGCCTTCCACGCGGCCAGGTTCTTTTCCCGCTCCCGGATGCTCATCCCGCCGTGCGGAACGGGCACGTACTCGCCAAAGTCCGCGACGGTCACCTTGTGCGCCTTCGCCTCGTTCCAGATAAATCCGCTGCTGGCGGGCGCGATGGGGTCCGAGCCGTCGTAGGGATAACTGCGTCCCTGGTAGCCGGGCCAGTAGGTGTAATCGGTTTCGGCGGCCTGGGTGAGCCACTGGTGTCCGTCGGCGCTGTTGCCGCCCGAGGCGTAAAAATTGTCGAGCAGCACAAACTGTTCGGCCAGGCGGTGCTGGTTGGGCGTCACGTCCCGCCCGTATTGCTCGAGCGACGGATCGCTGTTGCCCTGGCTCATGTCGCCGAAAACCTGGTCGTACGATCTGTTCTCCTTGATGATGAAGACCACGTGATGGATCAGCGAGGGATCGCCGGCGCGCAGCGGAACGGGCAGCGGCTTCACGTTTGGGCGCCCGGGTTCGAGGGCGGTGGGGGCGGTTGCGCCCGGGGTGTTGGCCAGCGCCAGGTGGTTGTTGTGCGCCACGGCTTTTGAATAGCCTTGCAGTTGCGCGGCGTCTGGCACGCGGATCACTTCCACCGACGAGCGGTCGGAATGCACGTAGCGGCGCGTCGGTCCCGGCAGAATGTTGAGCCCTTCGCCGCGGGCCATTCGCGCGATGTCGCCCGGAGTTCCGCCCGGCCCCGCGCCCATCAGGTTGGCCACCAGCAGGTGTTTGCCGTCACCGCTTAGCCGCAGGTCATTGGGATACCAGGCGGTGGGGATCAATCCTTCAATGCGCCCGTCGGCCGTGCGCATCACGGCCACAGCGTTGATGCCGCCGCAGGCCGCGTAAAGCGTTTTGCCGTCCGCGCTCACGGCCAGGGCGTTGGGAGCAACGCCTTCCGCATTCTTCTGGAAGGGCTCGATTCGGAAGGTCTGCGCCACGCGGTTTGTTTGGGTGTCAATCACCGTCACCGTGTCGGAATTGCTGTTGGCCACGTAGAGGCGGGCGCGCGGCTCATCCCAAACGAGCGCGGTCGGGTGCAGGCCGGTCTCAATGGTGTGGGTCACCTGCATGGTGGCGAGGTCCACGCGGCTCACGGTTCCGGTGGAAGCGATTCCGCGCGCATCCACCACCGCGTGGTCGGCGCCGGGGCGCATGCCGGTGGTGCGGGTCAGATCCTGCGCTTCGGGGAAGCGGCCGCCCCAGTTGGAAACATAAGCCACCGTGCCCGCGCTGTCGAGGCGCACGCCAAAGGGCGCGATGCCCGTCCTCACCGTGCCTTTCACCTTGCCGGAATCGAGATCGACCACGGCGAGCGAATCGTTGAAGGTGAGTGCGACGCCCGCCAGGCGTTCGCCTGCAGCGTTCTTCTCACTGGCGGCGGAAACCTGCCCCGCGGCAAAAGTGCCCAGGCGGTTGGCAATCACTTTTAACTGCGAACCGTCAATGCGCAGAAGCTGGATGCCAATTTCGCGCTTGCCATTGACGCTTCCGGAAATCGTGCCGCTCATCAGCGGCTCGCCGCTTGCGGCGTCGAGCGCCAGGCCCTGCATGCCGGGGTTGCGGCCGCCGTGGATGATTTCCAAAACCTTGTTGGCGCGCCAGTCGAGCTTGTAAACCTCGCCGGAATTGAGCGCCACGTAGATCACGTTGTCACTGCCGCCAAACATCGCGGCATGCACCCGCCCGCTGAAAACGCTTTGCGCGCCGGCCGGAGTGATGGACTGGCCCGTAGTCACCACGCCGGGTTTGTCGACCGCGCGCACCGGCCAGTGCGGCTCCTGGCCCAGGGCGGAACTCGACATCATTGCAGCCGCGATGAGCGCCATGCCGGTTTGAAAGAGCGGCGCTGCCAGCAGTTGTTTCAATTTCACGATCAATGCCTCCTCGGTGTTTGCGCCGCGCAGCTGTAGCGCAGAGTTGTTCTGTAACTCTGCGGCCTTTGATTTTAAAGAAAGAACCGAAGAGTAATCCCGCGCGGCGGGACAACTCTTCGCTACCAAGCGCGATTACCGCGCACAGCGCGGCCCGCGTTTCGCGGGCCTTGGAGTGCGGCGGCTGGCCGCCGCCTTGCTCTGCGAAAGGGCAGGAGTTCACTCGTGCTGCAAAAGCGCGTCCTCATCTGCGCGCTTCAGCCCCTGCCCGTAGCGCCGGCATCTTGCCGGCTTGGAAAAATGCCGCCGGGACGGCGGCGCTACAATTTTCTGCCTCTTCCCGCCGGCCGAAGGCGGGAGCGCGCTCCCGCACTCCAAGGTCGCATTCGCGACGCGTAACGCGAGCCACGATGCCTTCGGACCCCTCATCAACGCGGCAGACGATGATATCACCGCCCCGCCAATCAATTCCGAACTAAAACCGCCAGCATGCAGCAAAAATGCTACGCCGTGATGACAAGGGCGTGAGGGGGAGGTTAAGGAGAGTTGGTGGCGAGGCTGGGTCTTATTCTACAGCCTGGAATCGCACACATCGGAAAGATCGCGATGGATGCGCTACCCGCCGAATGATTGACATAAAATCACCACAGTATATAATAGGTAAAGTTGACGTGTCGGTTACTATGCGTCGAGAAAATACCGGATTGACATTTGGGATATACTAAAGTTTAATCACATGCTGATTCGAGATTGTTTCTCTCGCTCGTTGCGAAAGAAGCCCCTTTGCGAGCATCTAAGTTAAGTGTAAACCTCTGAGAGAGGGCGTACTCAATGAAAGTCCTTGTAAAAGCAGAATTCATGCTTTTCGGTGTCGTGAAGCGTGAAGGCGATTGGTTTGTCGCCCATTGTCCGCCGTTGGATATCTATACCCAAGGGAGAACCTTGGAGGAGGCCAAAAAGAACCTGATTGAAGCATCGGAGCTGTTTATCACTAGCTGCCTGGAGAGGGGAACCTTGGAGCAGGCGCTAAGAGAGCTTGGATATGCTCCCTTCAAGGGGAAGCCTAAGAACGTCCCTAACGCGTTCCCCATCGCTATTCCGATACCCTATGGCCACCAGAAGAGCCTGCCGTGCCGCGCCTAGTTCCGTTACCTTGGGACAAGATTGTTTGCGTATTCAAAAGACTTGGCTACCGACAAGCAGGTCAAAAAGGAAGCCATATCAAACTTGAAAAGCCAGGGGTAGCGCGTCCGCTAATCGTTCCGCGCTACAAAGAGGTGGGGGTCACGATAATTTCTGGCCTGATCAAGACGGCAGGCATTGACCGCCAAGCTTTCCTGGACCTTCTGGATCGCTGCTGACCTTTCGCAAAGTACGCCCTCCCGAGTATCGAGGGCCTGAATCGCACACACCACAAAAACCGCGATGTGCACTACAACTTCGGCCCCACATTAATTCATGAACGCGGCAGACGATGATATCACCGCCCCGCCAATCAATTCCGAACTAAAACCGCCAGAATGCAGCAAAGATGTTACGCCGTGATGACAGGAACGTGAAAGGGAGGTTAAGTATGGGTGCTGGCAAGGCACGGTCTTATTCCACAGGTGTGAATCGCATACATCGCAAAGAGCGCGACGTATGCGCCACCCGCGGTTTGAAAGAGCGGCGTTGCCAGCAGTTGTTTCAATTTCACGATCAATGCCTCCTCGGTTTTTCGCCGCGCACAGCGCGGCCTTGGAGTGCGGCGGCTTGGCGCCGCCTTGCCTTGTGAAAGGGCCCCGATTTATCAGGGCCGAACAATCTCGTCCTCATCAGCGGGCTTCAGCCCTTGCCCGTAGCGCCGGCATCTTGCCGGCCTGGAAAAATGCCGTCGCCCCGGCGGCGCTACAGCATCATTTGCCGGACAGTCTCAGGCCTCCCCAATACCACCAGTTGGGATAAAGGTTTCGTCCGGCATGGTGGCGGTGGTGTGGACGTGGACGAAGGCCTCAGCAGATTGGCAACCGTGTTCCCTCCCACGGAATGTCGCCCAAAGGTCGTTGGTAGGCCATGCGCCTTTCATGAAGGGGTCTGCAAGGAACGCTTCGTGTTTTAGATTCGTGACGGACTCGACGTCGACGTAATGGTTCGGAATGAACTGTTGCATTTGCGTCTCGGTGCCACCGGGTGTCTCGCAAAAGTAGAGGCCAAAGTCCATTCCGCTCTGCAGCCACGCGTTGTAAGCAAGGTTGCCGGCCGCCCGGTGGTCGGGATGAGCATCGACCAGCCACAGTCCGATGACCACGTCAGGCTTCTCAGGAATTAAAACTTTGTTGAATTTCTGGTAGCCGGCGGGATCAACGCGCATCATCATTTCGTCTTCCTTCAAAATCATGTTCCGCGCTCCGATCATCTTCGCACCCCTGGCGGCCTGGTCGCGCCTTTCGGCGGCAAGCTCATGCAGGGGCTTGTGGGTGACGTCCGATATGGAGACGGCGTTGCCGGCCGTGCAGGAGATGATGAGCACGTCATGCCCCAGGGCAGCGTAGCGGGCGAGAGTCCCCATGCAGCTTGTCCAGTCATCCGTATGCGCGCCCACAAAGACCACTTTAAGTTTCTTCTTGCGGTGTGCTTCCGGCAGATCGCTGGGAGCAACAGGCGATGCAGGCAAATCCTTATTGCGGGCGCTATCCACGGACAGCGCAGAAGCAGCCGCAGCTGCCACGAGACCCGGTGAGACACTTAAGAGTTTCCTTCGAGAGATTTTCGGCATGGGTCGAGACCTCCTCGTGCAAAATTGGATTCGTTTCAACGCCTCGACAAACTGTGGAAGTGAGGCAGCGGGTTGTCTCCGTAGCGCCGGCATCTTGCCGGCTTGGAAAAGATGCCGCCGGGACGGCGGCGCTACTGCCGGCAGAAGGCGGGAGCACGCTCCCGCACTCCAAGGTCGCTTCGCGACGCGTAAGGCGAACCACGATGCCTTCGGACCCCTCATCAATACGGCAAACGATGATATCACCGCCCAGCCGCCGAGGGGCAAAAGACGAAATTCCGGTTTACACTTTCATCAGCACTGGTCCATGGAAGAAAGGGGCGGGGCAGGCCAATGAGAAAATTAATTTTTGCGATCAACATCACCCTGGATGGCTGCTGCGACCACGACAAGGGGGTGGCTGATGATGAAACGCTGGAATATTTCACGGACCTTATGCGGGATGTTGACCTGCAGGTCTTTGGGCGCAAGACCTATGAATTGATGGTTCCTTATTGGCCGGACATTGCAAAGAACCCTGCCGGAGAGACCAAAGCAACGAAGGAATTTGCCGAAGCATTTGTTTCCGTCAACAAAATAGTGTTTTCAAAATCATTAGAGGGCGTTGAAGGAAACAATACAAGAATTGTTCGTGCGAACCTACAGGGCGAAATCCTTAAATTGAAACAGGAAGAGGGCAAAAATATTATCGTCGGGGGTGTCAGCGTTTCTTCACAACTTATCGAGCTTGGCCTGGTGGATGAATATCGTTTTGTCGTTAACCCAATTGTTGCAGGAGAAGGGAGACGGCTGTTGGAAGGTATAAGCCTGCCGGAGATATTAAAGTTAAAACTTGTTGAGTCAAAGATTTTTAAATCAGGATGCGTTGCGCTTCGCTACTTGAAACAGTGACAGCGGGTACCGCATAGGTTCCGCCTTCTGGAATGTATGCGGGCTTCATTTCTGCCGAATTGCGGGCGCCGCGCACAGAGCTGCCCGCAGACATCCCATGACGATGCGTGCGCTACACGGCCATCTCATTTAATCGATATGTGCGTCTGCAAAACCTCGACGTCCGATGGCTCAGACGCGCTTTCGCTTTGCTCAGCGGTAATAAAAACGTCACAATCCTTCGACGTAGTGACCACCTTCAATTGGCCTTTCTGGTTCTTGTCCATACGGATAGCGCCCTGTTTCACTGCGTCTCCGCCGCTTGGGGCGAATCCAAACAATGTAGTCATTCGCGGGAGGAGTCAGGCGCGACGGATCAGCAAGATTGAACACTTTTATTTCCAGCTTCGTGTTTCTGTTATCTTTGTCGATATGGGCTTTTACAATCCCGGTCGCTGCCGGAACGCTGTTGCTGGCTGTCATGTGGTATTCCTTAACCGAAGACCACGGCCATGTGGCCAGCAACAAGACCATCAGGGTTATGCTTTTCATCTTCGCGTCCTCCGAAAAGTTTCTCTCGCTGCCTGGCAGCGGGGGAAATCCGGGTTCGATCCGTACATTCACCCGGCTACAAACCTGCATTTTCACCCGGATTCCCGCTTTGGATTCCCAATCAGGTGTCGGAGCCATTACAGGTCTTTTGATTTTCCATCTCCATCAATCATCAGAGCATTTTCGCGGAGGCGCGTCTGTTCAGTTTTGCTCACCTGGGCAAATAAATCCTCCCGTGCCGTAAAAGCGCGTTGTCTCAGTAGCGCCGGCATCTTGCCGGCCTGGGAAAAAGCTGCCGGGACGGCGGCGCTGCTGCCGGCAGAAGGCGGGAGCACGCTCCCGCACTCCAAGGTCGCTTCGCGACAAGCGCGATGCTTTCGGAACCATCATCAATACGGCAGACCGATGATATCTACCGCCCTGCCGCAAAAGCGCGTTGTCTCCGTAGCGCCGGCATCTTGCCGGCTTGGGAAAAAGCCGCCGGGACGGCGGCGCCCTACGCATAATCGCGAGCGCGGGATGCGCCGCGGAATTGGCGCTAGGCTGGGCTGCGAATTGCGCGTCGCGTGAGCGTACATGGTGATGAGCATGGTTGATTCCGAGCGGCGCGGAGAGCCTGAATGAATCTGCGGAAGACGCATGGACATCCACGACGAATCGCTATCCCGGTTGCAGGAGTGTTGGTGGCTGTTCTTCTCGCCGGGGGCGGTGGCTGGAGCGCCGAAGCCCAGCATGACGCCGGGGCGGGGCAGGCGCATTATCAGCAGGGTCTGGAGGCCTTCAGCAAGCGCGACTGGCCGGCGGCTGTTCGTCAACTGCGCTGGGCGCTCGAATATCTGCCCAAGTCTCCCGCCGTCCACAACTCTCTTGGACTGGCCTATCTGCAAAGCGGAGACGCTGACCATGCCGCCATCGAATTCCGCAAAGCCATCGCACTGAAGCCGGATTTTGCGGAAGCCTATTACAACATGGCCCAGGCGCTCGAGCGGCGAGATGACGAGGGCGGCGCGGTGCAGTTTTATCAGTGGGCGGTCCATGCAGGTCTCGCGAAGGCGGAAGATCATGATGCGCGCGGTTTCCTCCTGGTGCATCAGGGCGACCTGCCGGGCGCGGAATCGGAATTTGAAGCCGCCCTTCAGGATGTACCCTCGCTCGCCAGCGCCCATTTCCACCTGGGAACCGCATTCCGGCTTCAGCAAAAATACCCCGAAGCCATCGCCGAGCTGAAGAAGGCCCTCGCGCTCGATCCTTCAAACGCCAGGGCGCGTGATGACCTTGAGCTGGCTTCCCGGCATTTGAATCAACCGAAGGAGCGCCAGCCGGCATCGGCGCCGCAGTAAAGCTGATGGCGAGGAGCCCCGCGTGCGGCACAGGCCTTCTGAAGTGTGGAATGGATGCGCACTTCTTTCTGCCGGATCATCTGTTGCCGCGCGGGGCGCGGCCCGCAGACATCCCACAACGAGGTCTGCGCCAGTCGCGAACACGAATCCGACAAAGAGCCGCAGAGTTACAGAACAACTCTGCGTACCTACCAAACCCGGCGGCGCCACTCGCAATCGTTGTCTATGGTTTCTGTCCCAGGATGCCCGGGAACCAATGCACGGCATTGGCGTGGTACAGCTTTTCGAGGACCGGCTGCGGCAGATCGAGGCCCTGGTACTTTTTCCCCATGTATTCCACCCAGTCGTTGGTTGCCAGAAATCGCCAGTCGCGCGCGTAATAGTCTTCCCACTGCTTGATTTTTTCCTGAGGATTGGTGCCGGGCATGAAGTTGAGGTCCGTGCCGTAAATCAAGCGGTCCTGGTGCTTTTCAATGAAGTCGATGGCCTGCTGGCGCGGCAGCATCATCACGTAGGGCATGCGCGCCGCCATATCCACGGCAAAGTTGGGATGGCGATCCAGGTCTTCGCCAAGCTCCGGGAAATTGGATTCCATGCTGCCCAGATGAGCGCCCACCACGCGCAGATCCGGATTTTCCTCCACCAGGTGGTCGCGCGCCTTGAGAATCGACTCCTTGGAAGGAGCGTGCGGATTGCCGTACATGTACCATTGCGGGTTGTTTTTGAAGTACCCGTAGTCGGGCGAAGCGGGATTGGGCGCCTTCCAGCATGAGTCGGGATCGGCAACGTGCGCAACCAGTGTTTTGTGGTGGGCGGCGATGTCCTTGTAGATGGGCTCGAACATCGGATTATCCGGCATGATGTAGTTTCCGTGCGCGTCTTTCAGCTGCATGCCGATGTTTTTCCAGATCTTCACGGCAATCGCGCCCCTGGCAAAGTCCCGGTTGATTTGCCGGATGGCCGCCTGGGCAAATCCGGGCTTGCGGAAAAGATAGGGATCGAAGGTTGTGCAGAACACCGAGTGCCCATGGCTGGCCGCAACATATTGGAAGCCGTCACTGATCTGGCGCGGCAGGTCCTTCAGGTAGGGGTCCGTATCGTCGTCGACCGCGATGTTGAGCGTGTGAAGGTTCAGCTTTTCAATCATGGCGACGAAGTTTTGATTCGTTACAAAAATATGCGAGTGCGTATCAATCGGATCGAGCGATGTGAAAGCCTTGAGTTCCACCGGCGTAAACGGGCCGGTCACCGCGACGGCCGCTGCCGAAGGTGAAGGCGCGGCTTTCTTCGCTTCCTGCCTGCTGCAGGCTCCCGCCACTATCGCTACAAAAACTAAAACCAATAATTTCTTCATGACTGCTTCTCTCCCTGTTCAGGCGCATCCGCGGCCACCGTTCTTCCGGCCGCGGGCCTCATGATCATGATGATGCCAGAAATCTTACCGCGTCTTTGCCATGGCTGGCCTATCTTTTTTGCCGGAGCTCCGCTCGCAAGAGGCAGCACTTTCCGCGGCTGGCGCATGGGTGAAGCGGCGGGGCAAAGAGAATAATGAATTCTGACGGATGAAGGAGGAAGAAGGCGGAGGGCAATAGGCAGTGGGAAACAGGAAGCAGGCAGAAGGCTGTGAGCCCCGCTGCGACGGCCAAACAGGTAGCGCCGCCGCCCGGGCGGGACCGGCAGTCCGAGCTTGCTCCCCCGTATTGGGGTTCAGGTCGCGGCAAGCCTCACCGCGGTCACGCACAATGATCTGTTTTGACCAGCGCAATGAGCTATGTGGGACAGACAGTGAAAAGAAAGAGAGACAGAATCTAATCTCATAGGATTTTCACGGCGGGAGAAGTTTCGTAAACAAATTAGAATTCCTCAACATTGTTGAGGCAGGGAGGACTTGATGAATCTGAATCTAATGGATCCCAAACTGATTGTGCTCGCCGTTGCGGTGATTCTGGCGATCGCGGTACTGGGCTGGCTGTACCTGCGAAAACGCAGCCAAAGGACCGCAGGCCTTCAGCAAAAATTTGGCTCTGAGTACGAGCGGGCGGTGCAGGAGCATGGATCAGAACGAAAAGCGGAAGCGAATTTAGCGGACCGGGAGAAGCGGGTTAACAAGCTCAACATCCGCGATCTTGAACCGGCAGAACAGGATCGGTTTTCAAAACAGTGGGCGTCCGTGCAGTCTCGTTTTGTCGATTCCCCGAAGGGTGCGGTGATCGAGGCCGATGACCTGGTAGCGTCTTTAATGAAAACTCGCGGCTATCCGGTATCCGATTTCGATCAACGGGCCGCCGACATTTCTGTCGACCATCCCCGCGTGGTGGAGAACTACCGGTCGGCGCATGAGATTGCGCTGCGGGCCGGGCGAGAGGCGGCGACCACGGAGGATCTGAGAACGGCGATGATCCACTACCGCTCTCTATTTGAGGAACTGGTACAGGGACCCATAACTGTTAATCGAAGAGAGGTGGCGTAATGGCTGAATTGAATAGAAGAAAAGGGGAACTTACGACGGCCGACCTGGCTTCCCACGGTATTGCGAATGAGCCCGCCGACCTGCCCAGGCTGGTGAAATCCGGGGAACGGGAAACTGCTGACCGTGCGGGCGCGGTCTCAGGACCCTTGCCCCTGTTTTCTGAATCGGAGCTGGAAGATTTCCGGTCGCAGTGGAGCAAAGTGCAAACGGGTTTCGTGGACGAGCCGCGCCAGACGGTCGAAGGTGCGGACAAGCTGGTCGCTTCGGTGATGCAGCGACTGGCGGAAGGTTTTGCCACCGAGCGGTCGGGCCTGGAAAAACAGTGGGACCGCGGCGACAACGTATCCACTGAGGACCTGCGGGTTGCCCTGCAGCGCTATCGTTCCTTCTTTGACCGGCTGCTGAAACTGTAGGGACGGACACGCTTGCGGGATGATGATAGAAAAGGAGGGCGAGAAGGACCGCACAGAAAAACGACCGCGGAAACCGCGAAAAGAAGAAGCAAGCTGAGAAGCCGGACAACCCGTAGTCGTTGAGTTGCCCTGGCCTTGTCCGTCCGCCGAAGCGGTGAGACGCAAGAGACCAGGAGAGGAACTGGCATTCGAGCTTGTTCCTTGCCAAAACAAAAGGGTCTAAGGAATTGGTTGGAAAGGCGCCTGTTTTGAGCTCTTGCGATTTTCTGGCGTCCATCGAAAGGACTTTGGACTTGAAACCAGGCTGGGGTGTTGCATGCTGAGTCTGTCAGGTGACAATTTCGGTTGGCCACGAAGTCAAAACGGAAATTCCGGTTTGAGGAATTGGTGTGTCGCGGCGAGCGCTTCAGGATTGATCCCTGCTAGCGGTTCTAAGGTAGGTCCTCGTTTGCCCCGTTGCACCGGGACTTGGCCGGATGCCTCTCCCGTTCCAAACTGAGGCGGGAATCAGGCAGATGTTAGGAGCGGACGTATGAAAAACAAATTATGGCGTGGCTGTCTGAGCCTGCTCGTACTCCTTATTGTTCCCGGACTCGCACACTCGCAGGCCGTGCAGCAGAGCCGCACGCTCATCGTCAATGGCCAATCGGGACAGGTGAAAGTCATGGAGATCGACGGGCGGTCGTACGTGGACCTGGAGTCACTGGCACGGATCTCGAATGGCACGATGGGCTTCAGTGGAAATCAGATTACGCTGATGCTGCCCGGTTCCGCCGCCAACACAGCGTCCGCACGGTCAAGCCCGCCCGCCAATTCCGGGTTCTCGAAAGAGTTCCTGCGGGCCAGCATCGAAGAAATGGCGGTGATCCGGGAATGGCGAAGCGGCCTGGTCAACTCCATCGAGAACAATTACCCGATCCAGGAAGACTGGGCGGAGCGTTACCGCAGCCAAGCCTCCACCAGCCTCGGATTGGCGTCCGTGGCCGCCTCCACCGATTCGGATCGAAGCGCAGTTCAGTTACTGAGCAACGAGTTCGACAACATGAATGCGCTGAGCGTTAAGCTCCTGGCCGAGCGCAAGGTGCACTCCGTCTCTCCGGAAACTCTCAAAACCGATCCCCTGAACCAGAACATCCTGACCTGCGCCCGCTCCCTTGCCGCGATGGCCGTGGGTGGCCAATTTCTGGATGATGCATCGTGTCATTGAATCCGCTGAGAGTAGAATGCTTTATAAGGAAAAAGCGCAGAGCCATGCGCTGCCGCACACAACTCTGCGCGGGTGGCGCATACGTTCCGCCGTTTGGAATGTATGCGGCATCTCAGTGATTCAGAATGTCGCAATGCCCCGGCAGATGCATTGTTACGGTCCGGGAGCGCATACATCGCAAAGACCGCGACGTATGCGCCACCCCCGATTTGCGAAAGGGCCCCGATTCGTCGGGGCCGAACAAGCGCGCCACCTCTGGGCTACCCGCTTTGCGGCGGCGTGCGTCTACTCCACTTTGAAAACGTAAACCTCGCCGGGCGTATCCCCCTGCGGCGGGATCGTGGTGAAAAGGCGATGCAGCGCGGGCACCAGGATCTCGTTCTTGCTTCCGCGGGCCGCCGCAACGTCTCCCAGGTGTGAGTAGTGGTCGGCGGCGCCTTCCTGATAAACGGAGATGACGCCGTTGCCGCACGCCGCGTAAATCCTTTTGGAAGCCGGATCGAAGATGAGGTCATCCACGCCCGTTCCGATGGGCAACGTCTGGAGTTCCTTTCCGGTCTCACTGTCGATCACGACGATCACTCCGCTGCGGCAGGCGACGAACAGCCGGTGCGTTGAGGGATCGAACCCCATGGCGACGTTGCGCTTTCCCAGGGTGACGGGCCAGGTCTTGACCACTTTGCGCGTCCGGCGGTCGACCACGTCCACCAGGTTCTTGGAAGGATTGTTGATGTAAAGCAGGGATCCCGAAGGCGCAAGCGCCATGGCTTCCAGCGTGCTGCCGTCAATTTTGATGTCCGCAATTTTCCTGTCCGTCGTGGTATTCACGACGGTCAGCATGGAGAAGGATTCGTGAGCGTCGCCGCCGCCGTTCACAATGTAAAGGTTGTGGGTGGCCGGGTCGTAGCCCATGGAGTCGGAGTCCACTTTCAGTTTGACCGCGCCCATCTGCCGGTAAGTCTTCCCGTTGTAGATCCTGAGTTCGCCCGCTTCGCCGTCTGTAATGTAAATGCGGTTGAGATCGTCGCGGAAAAAAATCGCGTGCGGGATGCCGATGCCGGTGATGGCCCGGAGATATTTGCCGCTGTGCAGGTTGAAGACCAGGACTTCATGGGCGCTTTCGGCCGTCAGAAGAAGGCGGTTGCCCGCGACGTCCGCGGCCAGGTGGTCAAAGCGTCCTTTCACCGCTGCGGGCATGGTGTCTTTCCCGACAAGCTTTAAGGGGGCTGCGGCCCGCGCCATGCAGGTGAGTCCCATGGCCAGCCCGGCCATCATCATGATTGCAGCCAATCTCTTCATATTGATCCTCCCGGTATGCGGTTTTCGGACGTAATTCCAGCCCACAGCATACGCCAGATCGGGGACAAAAGCGCCTGCGATTGGACCTGAAAGAAGATGATCGCGAATTTTGGGCCGGCTGGTCAGCGCGGCAAGTGGCGATGAAGGGGGCTGCGGACCCCCAGGGAAGCCGCCAGATGCGCTGCTACTTGCGAAGGGTCCGGAGATGGCCGTAGCCGACCAGTTGATTCTGGGATTCGTCCCACAGGCGCAGGGAAAGTGATTTGAAGCTGGAGAAAAAGGTCACGGCCTTCGCCTGCTGAAACATCGCGCCCTCGTTGTGGCATTTCTCCAGGTTGTAGTTGGGAATGCGCGGGCTGAGGTGATGGACGTGATGAAAGCCGATGTTGCCCGAAAACCATTGCAGGATTCTGGGCAGCTTGTAAAACGAACTGCCTTCGATGGCGGCGGTGGCGTAATCCCACGTGTCGTGGCGTTGCCAGTTGACGCCTTCAAATTGATGCTGCACGTAAAACAGCCAGACTCCCGTTGTGCTGGCTACCGCGATGATAGAGAGTTGGATGATGAGGTAGGCTTTGACGCCCATCACCAGGCTCAGCAGGATGGCTACGGCCAGCATGGAGGCGTTGGTCCAATAGACGGAGTAGCGGTCACGCCGGCTGGCGCGCGACGAGGCAAAACGGTGGTAAACCAGGAACAGGAACAACGGCGCGACGCCCAGAAGAAAGGCCGGGTTGCGCATCACGCGATAGGCAAAGCGCTTCCACCAGGGAGCGTCCAGATATTCCTGGACCGTTAAAGTCCACACCGAACCCAGGTCGCGCCGGTCCAGATCGCCCGAGCCGGCATGGTGCACGGCGTGCTCAAAGCGCCAGAAGTGGTAGGGGGTGAAGGTCAGCACTCCGGTAATGAATCCCACGACGTCATTGGCGGTTTGGGACTTGAAGAATGATCCATGGCCGCAATCGTGGTGGATAATGAAGATCCTCGCCAGGAAACCGCCCGCCAGAATGGCCAGCGGCGGGATGAGCCAGCCGGATACCGCCAGGGCCCAGTCCATGATGAACCAGAGCGCCACAAAAGGCACAACGGAGTTGACGATCTGGAAGATGCTGCGCCACAGCGAGGGTTGCTGGTACTTCGCTACAATCGCCTTCCAGTCCATGCTATGGGGTTGCTGCTCTGCGGTCATCAAAAGTGAATCCTGGCTTGCAACGTTCAAACGATATCCTCCCGTGGACCCTGCCGGTCCGATTGCGCCGATATCTTGCGAATGGGACTGAAGATAAAGGGCGAGAAACTTTTAACCTTATCCGAGCAACAGAACCGAGCGCGTTAGACGCAACCCAAGTGTACCACGACTGCAGAGCGCAAACCGTCAGGAATTTCCTCTTCTCTGCTGGACAGACGGCGCAAACTGTAAACCCCCATTTCGGCCAGCGGCGGACCTGTGAGTGGGGAAAGGCGGGGCGCCACGGCCACAGCGCGATTTCGCATCCTAACCGGCACAGCGGGCCTGCGAACAAAACCTCAATAAGGAGTCCCTCGCTCCGCGGGATCGCAGGAGCTGCAAGGCGAGTCCCCGGCCAGCCGCGGTCCGAATCTGACAAAAAGCCGCAGAGTTATAGAACAACTCTGCTCTAGCGGTTTGGGGCGGTGGTGCAGGCGAAATTGGCGGCGTCATGGGTATCGCCGCTGCCCTTGTATTTTGCCGTCTCCGGGTAGGGACACAGCGGACGCGTCATTTCGATGCTGCTCGCCGGCCTGGAAGGGTTTCCGCGCTTGCTTGCGATAATTGCTTTGGGCGCCTTGCCGTGCTCCACCCATCGCTCGAGCGCGCTGAACATGTTGTGCTCGGGGTCGGCGTCCTCCGACATGTAGGCGCCAAACGAGTCCGGCCCGGGACCGCCGCCGCAGTGCTGCATTCCCGGAACCATGTAGAGGCGCACAAACCGGTCAGCCGGACGCAGGCCCACCCGGGCGACAACGTTCCGGTAGTAGTCCACTGTATTCAGGGCGGGGATGGCGGGGTCGTTCCAGCCGTGAAAGAGGATCAGCTTGCCGCCAAGCTTCCTGAATTTTGTCAGGTCCGGATCGGTGGCGTTGAGGATGGGACCCATCTTACTGTCAGTCGAGTGAATGTCAGCGTCAAAATTCAGGGTGCGAAAATCCCACGACGGATTGCTGAACATCATGTTGGAAAAGAACTGGGTGCCAAAGTCAAAATCCAGGCTCTTGCGGGGAGCGGAGCCGGTGATCCATGGAGCCCAGCCGCCCGGTCCAATCTCGGCGCCCGGCAGATAGCCCGGAAAAACCTTGCGGCCCTCAGCGTCGGTGGCTCCGGCATAAATCTTTTTGAGCGCGGCCACCTGCGGGGCGGTGAGGCAGGCGGCGGAATCGGTGCCCTTGCATAGGAGCGTTTCAGGGTTGAAGTGGCACTGCCGCGGGTCGTTGAGGATGCCGTCCTTCACGCCGTCGCGGGCGTCACAGGCGGCGAGCACCGCGTGGCTGATGGCGGGCAATTTGGTCGGCGGGATGAAACTGGCCGGTTTCGCCAGCACGGCCTGGGTGTTCCAGATGGCCTCCGCCAGCAGGTGGGTCCAGTAGTTGGCCGGCGCGCCGGCGATGATGCCGTTGTAATCATCGGGAAAACGCTGCGCTTCCATCAACGCCTGTCGGCCGCCGTTCGAGCAGCTTGCAAAGTAGGACCAGCGCGGAGCAGCGCCGTAATAGCTCTGCACAATCGCTTTGCCGGTGAGCGCCGTCAGGTGGATGGCGCGGTAGGCGAAGTCGATGATCTTCTCAGGATGGCCCAACGCCCAGCGGGCGTCGGTGCCTCCCGCTTCATGACCCGTGTCGGTGGCTGCGGCGGCGAATCCGGCGCGCAGTGCCTCCGCCAGCCCGCCGTAGCCAATGGAACCCGCGAACCCGCCATTGCCCACGCCGTCGAATTTGCCGTTCCAGTTCCAGCTGGGCATCCAGACTTCAAATTTGATGTCGGAGTCGGGAGTGGGCCGGATGACGCCCGCCACCCGGCAGAAAGCCGGGACTTTCAGGGACGAGCGATTGCCCGCGGAAGCATCCGGATTTTTGAACTCCCCCGCCGGCACCGAAACGGCCGTGCTGATGGTGGTGTGCGGCAGCTTCAGTTGTGACAGGCTCTCGCAGGACTGCCCGGCCATCACCAGGTGATGGAAAAAGCGCCGCCGCAGCACACAATGTGGCAAAAAACGTTGCCGCCTTCGGTAGGCTCATCAGTTGTTCCTCTCGAGTGAGAATTCGGGTCGCTGAACCGGATTTGCATTCCTGGCCCGCGGGCTGCGCTAGATTCTACATCCGATCCGCGCGGCGGCTGCCGATTTACTTGCCATAAACCGCTTCGCGCCAGTAGGCCTGGTGGCCGAGGTAATCGTCATCTGCCAGGTTGGCAATAATCAGGCGGCGGAGCTTGAGAGCGTCGACAGGGCCCTCGCTTTCGTAAAGCACCTCACCCTTGGGGCTGATCAGGACGGTGTAGGGAACGGCGCCTTTCCACTTGGGATTGAACGCCGCCATCAGATCGTAAAGCTGGGGCGCGCCGAAAATCAGGTTCTCGCTGGTGGCGTGTTGCTCCTGAAGCTTGCGCAGGACGCCCGCCTTTTCGTCAGGGTAATTGATGCTCACCGTCACCAGCTGGAACGGCCGGTGGCCGTACATGCGGTACATGGTTTCAAAAAGCGGAAGCTCTCTCACGCAGGGGCCGCACCAGGTTGCCCAGAAATCAACCAGCAGCAGCTTGCCGGTGTTGTTCCCGCGCAGCGCGCTGAGGTCGGCGGCCAGGGCCGGCTTCACCGTCACGGGCTGTTTTTCAATTCGCGACATTTCTTCGTCGCTCGCTGCCTCCTTGTACATCCATTTGGTGGAACAGCCGACGGCGGGTGTGACGGACACCTGGACGGGCTTGCCGGCCAGCACTTCGTCAATGGCGGCGCGCGCGTCCTGCCTCGTGACGTATTGGGGGCGCGGATTGTTGTCAACCCGGCCGTCGTAGAGCAGCTTGCGCTCCGGACCAAAGACGAAAACGTGCGGAGTGGCCACCGGGCCGTACTCGCGGGAAACCTTCTGCGTCTCGCCGTCATAGAGGTAAGGGAAATTGAAGTGGCGGTAAGCGGCGCGAATCTTCATCTCGGCAAACGAATCGCTCACGTCCGTATAGCCGAGCTCGTCCAGCTGGATGGCTTTGGGATTGTTGGGCTGGATGGCGACAAACGCCACGCTTTGTCCTTTGAAGTCGTCCACAAGCTGCTGGATGCGCGTTTCATAAAGCTGCGCCGTGGGGCAATGATTGCAGGTGAAAATCACCACCAGAACTTTGGCGGAGGCGTAGTCCTTGAGGCAATGCGTTTTGCCGTCAATGCCCGGCAGGCAGAAGTCGGGCGCCGGGGAGCCGATGGCCAGCGTCGGCGGCGTTTCCTGCGCTGCCAGCGGCCCGCAAAAAGCCGTGATGGCAAAGCCCAGGGCCAATATGCTCAAGGTGCGTCGAAACATGTTCGTGACCTCCCGCTTGGGATGGCGTCATCAGCGCGCGCCGGGAAACATTCGTCATATGTTATACCATGTTGCACGGGTTCGAAACGTGTTCCCAGCAGAACCGCGGACCCAAAACCGGAGGATCGCGCTACTGCTTGTGTTGATCGAACAAGCGTGGATAGAATACGGCAGAACTACACGCCTTTCGAGGGAGGTGGTCATGGTGAATCGAAGAGAGTTTCTGGCATCCATGGCGGCTGCGGCATCAGCGGCGCCGCTGGCAGGCGCTCGGCCTGCTGTTTCTTCTTCCGGCATATCGAGCCCGCTGTGGCCGGCCCAGCCGCTCTGGCCGTCAACGGAGGAAAGCCGGTGCGCGAAAAGCCGCTGCAAGTGGCCGAGTGCGGCATGGGCACCGAATACTACGACGGCGAGGAACGCGGCCGCGTGGACGACGTAATTGCCTCTCGCAGCCCCTTCCGCTGGTACGGTCCCGGACCCAATCCGCCCATGCAGTGCGCCAACTTTGAGAAGGCGTTCGGCCGGCGGATGCGCCGCCGCTTCGTGCTGGGAGTGACTTCGGGAACGGCGGCGCTGCAGTGCGCCATGGCGGCGCTGGGGCTTGGCCCGGGCGATGAAATGATCCTCCCGGCGTGGACGTGGTATTCCTGCTACAACGCCATCGTGCTGGCGGGAGCGCTGCCGGTGTTCGCGGAAATTGACGAGTCGCTGAACATCGATCCCGACGATATCGAACACCGCATCACGCCGCAGACGAAGGCGATCATGGCCGTGCATCTCGAGGGTTGTCCGGCCGACCTCGACCGTATCCTGCCCATCGCCCGCAAGCACGGCCTCAAAGTGCTGGAAGACTGCGCGCAGAGCCTGGGGGCGGATTACAAGGGCAGGCCCGTAGGCTCCATCGGCGACCTCGCCATTTACAGCTTCCAGTTCTGCAAGACCATCACCTCAGGCGAGGGCGGCGCCGTGGTCACCGACGATCCCATCCTGTTTGAGCGCGCCTGCCGCTTCCACGACATGGGGCTGCTGCGGCCTGCGTTGAAAAAGGAGCTGGGCGGCGAACGGGTTCCTGCTTTTGCGGGAACAAACTTCCGCATGAGCGAGTTCACCGGCGGAGTGATGGATGCGCAGCTGGCCAAGCTCGACACGATTGTGGCGGCTCTCAGGCAGAACGGCCGCCGCGTCTACGAAGGACTGCGCGATTTGCCGCAGCCTCACTACCGGCATTCGCCCGACCCCGACGGCGACCTGAAGGAAAGGATTTATCTCGGCTTCGCCACGCGCCAACAGTGCGCCCGCTACATGAAGGCGATGCGGGCGGAGAACATTCCCGCCGGGCCTCCCGCCGGTTCGGCGATCCTTCCCATCACCCCGCAGGTGAAAAACAAAGTGACGGCCCACCCGGCGTGGCCCTCCTTCACCACGGCGCGCGGGCGGGAGATCCAATACGGCGCTGAAGCCTGCCCGCGAACCCTCGACATTCTCCATCGCTTCGCATCCGTTCCCATTGATCCCAAATTCACGGAGCAGGATACACAGCGACATCGCCGCCGCCATCAATAAGGTCTATCCGGCTGTCATGAACGGATGAGCCGCAAGGCTATGCTTGTGTGAAATGAGTGCGAGGTCCGGTTGGTGTTGGAGGGGGGAGTCGAACCCTCACGCTCTTTTGGAGCGCCAGAGTTTGAGTCCTGTTAGTGTTCTTGTAAGTATTTGTGTAAGTTTTGGCGAACATCCTTCCGCCGGAATATCGCCCTCTTGACGGCCTGCCAGCAGACCGGTTTATCCCGGTTAAAATGAAGAATCTCATTCACTCCTGGCGCCTTTCTGGCCGCAGAATAATATGGGAACTATATCTTTAGCTTCGTCAACTACTTGTTGATTGCTGTGTTCAGACTCCGGATTTTGGCGAAGCAATCCCTGGGGTGGCACGACCGGCTGCCCATGCGATTGCATTGTCGAGTTCATCGTATCCGAAGCCTTTCACCTCGGCCTGGACGAAATGTTCCGCGATCTTTGGCGCCAGCCTGGCAAGCGGACTGTCTGCCGCAAGCGCAACCCGCTTTACCTCTCGATGATGATTGCGGACGAATTGCACATGCCGAAGGAGGCTCCCCAAATTCTCCCATCCGGGGAACTCGCGGGCGTGGATCACCAGGCCTTGCAGGTCCCCATGCGCTTCGATCCAGGTATCGGCGGTGAATGCCAGCGAGTCAAAATCCTGCTTACGCAGAGCCTGCTTGACTTCGACTACGATGACGCCTGATTCGGGAAGCAGACGGTGAGAAAGGGCGGCGCCTTCGGGGAGCGAACCCAGCCAGACGATGGCTTTATCCCTATCTTGATTGCCGAATACCTGCACTGGACACGGCATCAGAAACCCAACCAGCCGTGTAAGTTCTCGCACCCAGCCCAGATCAGTGACGACGGCGCAACCGTCGAACATCCGCATGTAACGAAGGCCGATTTTTGTATCTTCCCACGCTGCGCCCGGAGTGAAGCCCTCGAACTCCGCCCCCAGTTGATAGAGAAATCGAATGCGACGGCCCTCTCGTCGCGCTTCATCGAGAAAGGGCGCGAACACCTGCTCGTAATCTTCCGTGGTTATTTTTCCAACGGCCTTGACGCCATCGATTCCCCTGGGGAGATCCTTCAGTTTTTCGATCACCGGGTCCTCCTTTTCATTGAGGAAGTTAAAGATATAATTCCCGATATTATCATGGCGCTGCCCGTCAGCGCCGGCAGGAATTCCAGGCCTTCCTCGCAAAGAACCGCAGGCCGATGTGCGGCTTTATTCAGGGTGTGCTGTCGGCGTCGGTGCGATCTCGGGTTTGCCGTGTTTGGCGAACAGATCATTGGATGCCTCCGCGACGAGATTGTGCAGCGTCGTGCCGTTCTGCACCGCCAGAATCTTGAGTTGATCCCGGATCTGTTTGGGGAAGTGAACGGTGATGGGGTTCGTCCCGCCCCTTCGCGTTGGTGGCTGGATTTTTGCCTTTCGTGCGGCAGGTTGGTCGGCGGCGGGCTTTCTGCAAGGGGCGCTGCCGCTTGTTTCAGCCGGCAATGTGGCCAGGTCTTGCACTCGGCGGTCTGCGCCAGCGCTCCGGAGCGGGCCGGGGAATCAATTTATTGCGTGATTGGTGCTGGAGGGGGGAGTCGAACCCCCACGCTCTTTTGGAGCGCCAGATTTTGAGTCTGGTGCGTCTGCCAGTTCCGCCACTCCAGCCGGGCGAAGCAAGTGATTATCCCACGGCCACTTGAGGGCAGTCAATCGGGCGGCGGGCGCGGCGGTGGCGCCTGACACGCCGAATCCCGCTCGCAGCCTGCCGCTTGTCGAAGGGACCGCTCTTGAGGTTGCGTGGGTCTCGCCGGTGACGGCGCCGGCGTTGCCGTACGTCGCGCGGGCAAATAGCTTGAATTTGCAGCACTCATGAGCAACACTGTGCATTCCGATCTCAATCGGTTTCGCCAAGGAGCAGGGTTGATGGGTCGAATTCTGGTCTGTGAATGCAAACAGGAGATTTCATCCTTCAATCCTGTCCTCGGCCGTTACGAAGACTTCGTGGTCACCCGTGGAACAGAACTTCTTGCCTACCATCGGCCGGTCCGGTCGGAGATGGGTGGGGCGCTGAGCGTGTTCGATTCCGCGCCGGGCGTGGAGCTTGTTCCGGGATACAGCGCCCGGGCGGTTACTTCGGGGGGCACGCTGGCCGCAGAAGACTTTGCCCGGCTGGCCTCTGAGTTTTTGCAGGCGGTGCGGGAGGCCGGGGAAATCGACGGTGTCTATTTCTCACTGCACGGCGCTCTGGCTGCTGAAAATGAGCCCGACGTCGAGGGCTATCTGTTGGCCGAGACCCGAAAGATCGTGGGGCCGGGCGTTCCTGTTGTGGCGTCGCTGGATCTTCACGGAATTTTGACGGACCGCATGCTCGAGCATTCTGATGCGGTAACGCTGTTCCACACCTATCCCCACGTTGACTTTTTCGAGACGGGCCAGAGAGCCGCCCGGCTGCTTCTGGAGCTGCTGGCCGGCAGAATCAACCCTGTGGCCGCGCGCGTGCCCATTCCCGCCCTGGTGCGCGGCGACGAACTGATTACCGAATCGGGACTTTTTGGCGCGGTGGTTCGCAAGGCGCAGGCCGTGGAAAACGGCGCAGGGGGACTTTCTGCCGGCATGTTTATCGGCAACCCCTTCACCGATGTCCCGGACCTTTGCTCAAATGCGCTGGTCATCACCGACGGTGACCGCGAGCAGGCGATTCGCGAAGCCACGCGATTGGCCCTTGCCTTGTGGGCCGTGCGCGAGAAATTGCAGTCCCGGTTGACCAGCCTCGGAGAAAGTGTTCGGCTTGCGGCGAAGGCGCGCGGCCGCGTGGTTCTGACGGACGCGGCGGACGCCACCAGTTCCGGAGCCTCGGGCGACAGCAACGCCATCCTGCAGGCGCTGGTGGATGCCGCATACCGCCGCACCACACTGCTGCCGGTTGTCGATCCGCCGGCCGTGAAGGCTGCGCTGCAGGCCGGTGTTGGCGGCAGCATTAGCGTCACCGTGGGGGGCGCCCTGGACGCCCGCCGTTTTACTCCGTTGCTGCTGGAGCGGGCCCGGGTGAGAATGCTCTCCGACGGACGGTTCCGAAGCGAATCGCACGGCGATGAGTGGTTCGCGGGCGACACGGCCGTGCTCGATTGGGAGAATTACACACTGGTGGTGACCAGCCGCCCCGTGAGTCTTTACGATCGTTCTCTCTTTCTTGCCCACGGGCAGGACCCTGCTCAGTTTGAAACGGTGATTGTGAAGTCGCCCCACACACAACCGCATTTTTTTAACGAAGGCGCTGAACTGGTCCTGAATGTAGATGCGCCCGGGGCTTCAAGCGCCAACTTGAAAAGCCTGGGTCACACGCAATGCCGGCGGCCGATTTTCCCGCTGGACGACCCTGTGGAATGGACTCCCGCGCCGCACATTTTCGAACGGAGGAACCGCCAATAACATGAAGATCCGTGAAATTCGAGCCGCCGGTCTGCGAGGCCGAACTCCCAAAGGCGGCTGGACCAACGAGCCGGACCCGCAGGATTGCATCCACACCCTGATTGCCGTGCTTACCGACGAGGGTGTGACCGGCTGGGGCAGCGCATTCACCAATGACGATCTGGTTCGCGGCGCATTAGCGGTGCTGCGCCCGCTCTACCTGGGCCAGAATGCTCTGGAGCCCGAGCGAACGAGCGAGATTCTGCACCAGAACACCTTCTGGCTGGGGCGCGGCGGCTCCATCACCCACACCATCAGCGGCATCGACATCGCCCTGTGGGACATTCTGGGCCAGGCCACGGGACAGCCGGCCGGCCGCCTGCTGGGGGGCCGTTACCGCGATCTCGTCCGGCCTTACGCTTCGCTGCTGATGCAGGAGCCCGAGCGCATGGCCGGAGAGTTGCTTCCTTTGAAGGAACAGGGGTTTCGCGCCTTCAAGATCGGCTGGGGACCTTTCGGGCGGCACGATGAAGCAACCGACGAGGCCATCGTCCACGCGGCGCGTGAAGCGATTGGCGGCGACTGCCTTCTGATGGTGGATGCCGGGGCCAGCGACGCCTTCTGGCCGCGCGATTACAAGTGGGCGTTGCGGACTGCTGAGATGCTGGCCGAATATGAGGTTGCGTGGTTTGAGGAGCCTTTGCCGCCGGACGCCCTGGATGATTACGTGGCGCTGCGCCGCCAGTCCCGCGTGCCGATTGCCGGTGGCGAAGTGCTGACGCGGCGGCAGTCATTCCAGCCCTGGCTGCGGGCGGGCGCATTTGATATTGTCCAGCCGGACGCGACCAAAGTGGGCGGGCTGAGCGAGTCGCGCCGCATTGCCTGGATGGCGGAGGAAAACGGCGCGCGGATGATTCCGCACGGGTGGAACACAGCCGTTGGCCTTGCCGCTGACCTGCAACTGGTTTCGGCATTCCCCAATATGGACCTGGTGGAGTACCTCACCGGATCTCCTTTTATTGATGAGTTGGTCAAAGAACCCTGGAAGCTCGACGCGGAAGGTATGCTTGCGATTCCAGAGGGGCCGGGCCTGGGAATCGGCATTGATCTGAAAATGGTGGAAGAGCTTACCGGCTTAAAATCCTTTCTTGATTGAATGAACCGCGGCACTGCTCAAAACCGGCGCTGGCAGGCGGTGGCATTTCTGTTTGCCGCCTTTGCACTCTGCTACGTGGACCGGCAGGCGGCCTTTTCCATCTTTCCCGTTTTAAAAAAGGAACTTGGATTTTCCAGTGTTCAGCTGGGCCTGGTGGGCAGCCTATTCGTTTGGTCGTACGCGCTCACCATGCCCCTGGCCGGCCGCCTCGCGGACATCTTCCGCCGCGACCGCCTGCTGATCGCGAGCCTGGTGCTCTGGAGCGTCAGCACGCTGGGGACCGCCCTGAGCGGATCGGTTGCGGCGTTTCTTGGCTGGCGTGTGATGATGGGCCTGACCGAGTCACTCTATTTCCCCGCCGCCATGGCGATTCTTGCCACCCTTCACCCCGGGCCCACCCGTTCGCGGGCTCTGAGCATTCATCAGTCCGCCCAACTGTTCGGCATTGTTGCCGGCGGCTGGTACGGGGGCTGGGCGGCTGAGCAGATCGGATGGCGAAACGGGTTTACTACGCTCTGTTTTGTCGGGATCGCCTATTCGTTCGTGCTGCTGTTCTTTTTCCGCAAAATCCCTCCCTCCCGCACGATGGCGCGGCCCGTTTCTGACGGCTTGCGAAAGTTGTTCCACTCGCCCTTATTCCTGCTGCTGGCGGCCACATTTTTTTGTTTTTGCGGCGTTTTGTGGATTGTCTACGCGTGGCTGCCCGATTTGTTATACGAGCGCTTCGGGCTCTCGCTCAGCACCAGCGGCTTCAACGCGACCCTGTACGTCCAGGTGGGTTGCGGCCTGGGTACCGTGCTGGGTGGATGGCTGGCAGACCGCATGGCAGTGCGGGTTCGCGCGGCGCGATTCTACACGATCGGCTGCGGAGTGATTCTGAGCATGCCGTGCGTCTATCTGGCTTTCAGGGCTTCTTCGCTGGACGAGTTCAGAATATTCGCGACAGCTTTCGGCTTGCTTTCCGGACTCGCCATCGGTAACTGGTTTGCCGCTGCTTATGACGTGGTGCGGGAGCAGGATTACGGTTTTGCCACAGGACTCTTGAACATGACCGGAGGGGTCTCCGCCGGCATCGCCATGCTCCTGGCCGGCGTGTATAAGAGCACCCTGGGCCTGGCGGGAATCATGGCATGGGCCAGCGTCCTCGCTGCATTGGCGGGTGTCGCCTTGCTCGTGGGCGCGCGATCATTCTTCAGCCTTCAGAAGAACCCGGCATTGGGCGCGGCTGAATAAAGCCTATGGTGCCGATGATGGTGACGCTCATCAGCAGGTAGAGAACCGTCGCGGCGACAATCGACAAAACGATAGCCCGGGGAATGTTGCGGCGGGGGTCCTTCACCTCGCTGCCCAGGTAAGTAATGTTGCCGTAGCCGCCAAAATTGTACAGAAGCATCGACCTTTGCGCGCGGTCCTGGATTGCTTGATGGCTGCACAAGCGAGGGAGGTGTGAGGCAAGAATAGAATTCCCTGAGAGCGGGGAAAACCGGGGGCCCGTGCGTCGGCAAGGTCGTTGTTATTTGGCTCCGGGCAGGGGTGCTACAATGAGCGATACCCGTCATCGGGGTGGTCGTGCCCCAACGGGCGTTTGGCCACGCCCTATCTTTAGCAAGCTTGGGAGATATCCATGAAATTAGCCAGCCGTCTTTGCACACTGATGTTGCTTTTGCCGGCGCTTGGCACGTTGTTCCCGGCCGGGCCGTCAGCGGCCCAGAATTCCGGGTCGCCATCACAATCTTCAGTTCTGCCCAGCGAAACGCCGGCCAGGTTTCACGCCCGTCACCAGCAGCTTCAATTACACCCGGCGCGACGTCATGATCCCCATGCGCGACGGGGTCAAGTTGCATACGGTCATTCTGATACCGAAGGGGGCAAAGGATGCTCCCATCCTTCTGACGCGAACGCCCTACGACGCCACCAAACTCACCAGCCACGAGCCAAGTGCTCATCTGGGCTCCATTCTCCAGGGCTATGACAACGCCACCGACGTGATTGTCGAAGACGGTTACATCCGCGTGGTGCAGGACATCCGCGGCAAGTACGGCTCCCAGGGCGACTTCGTGATGAATCGCCCGCTGCACGGGCCGCTGAACCCAACGCCGGTCGACGAATCCACCGACACCTACGACACCATCGACTGGCTGGTGAAAAACGTACCGGAAAGCAACGGCAAGGTCGGCATATTGGGGATTTCCTACAACGGCTTTCTCACCCTGATGGCGTTGGTCCACCCTCACCCGGCGCTGAAAGTGGCTGTGCCTATGAATCCCATGGTGGACGGCTGGATGGGTGACGACTGGTTCCACAACGGCGCTTTTCGTGAACAGATGATGCCCTACATTTACGATCAGGAATCCTCCCAGGGCAATGACTTCAGCTGGTGGACAAGCGACTACGACGACTACGACATGTACCTGAAGGCCGTCTCGGCGGGTCCGCTGGGGCGCAGCCGCGGCATGGAACAGTTGGGATTCTGGCGGAAGATCCTTGCGCATCCCAGCTACGATTCCTTCTGGAGAGAGCAGGCTGTGGACAAAATTCTGGCTGCCCAGCCGCTGAAAGTTCCCACCATGCTGGTGGACAGCCTCTGGGACCAGGAGGACATCTACGGCGCCATCGCCGTCTACAAGGCCATCAAGCCTGGGGACACCGGGCAACGACAAGGTCTTTCTGGTGATGGGACCCTGGCATCACGGGCAGGAGATCGAGGACGGAAGCAGCCTCGGCGCCCTGAAATTTAACAGCGACACGGGCCTCTATTTTCGCCAGAAGATTCTGCGTCCGTTCCTGGCGCAATATTTGAAGGACGGCGCGCCCAAAGCCGATATTGCCCCCGTCACAGCGTTCGAAACCGGAACGAACCGGTGGCAGCGCCTGCCGTCGTGGCCGGCGGGTTGTGCCAGCGGGTGTACCGTCCAGCCCACTCCGCTTTACCTGGGGAAGGGGCTGAAGGCGGGATTCACTCCGACGGAGTCTGCTGGCAGCGCGTTTGACGAATACGTTTCCGATCCGGCCAAGCCGGTGCCTTTCCGTGCCCGGCCCGTGCTGCCAGTTGGCTACGAAGCCCCTCAGACGTGGCCGCAATGGTTGGTGGACGATCAGCGTGAAGAATCCGGCCGCACGGATGTCATGGCCTTTGTCTCGGAGGTTTTGAAAAAGCCGATGAAGATCAGCGGGCAACCGGTGGTGCATCTGGTGGCTTCCACCAGCGGAACGGACTCCGACTGGGTAGTGAAACTGATTGATGTTTATCCCGGCGAGGTGGCGGGCGATCCCGCGATGGGCGGTTATCAATTGATGATTTCGGCGGACATTTTCCGTGGCCGCTACCGCGAGAGCTTTGCAAAGCCCGAGGCCATCACGCCCAATAAACCCTTGCTCTATCGCTATGAGTTGCCCACGGCGAACCACGTTTTTCTGCCGGGTCACCGCATCATGGTACAGATCCAGTCAAGCTGGTTCCCCCTTTACGACCGCAATCCGCAGACTTTTGTCCCCAGCATCTTCTGGGCCAAGCCAGAGGATTATCGAAAGGTCACGCAGCGCGTCTACCATGCACCGGGCGAGGAAAGCTTTGTCGAGTTGCCATTGGTCGAAACGCACTGAGGCGGCCTCAGCGTGGCCGGTGACACCATGGGGCCGCCGGAATCGCAGACCTGCCTGCCGGTAATGATCAGTCCCGATTCCCGTGTGTGTGCCAGAAACACGCAGGAGCCGGAGGCATTGAAACGCGCGGACAGCCGGATTTTGGGGTAGAATTTGACATCGGCGGGCGGATGGTTCATCCTCATTTCATCCGCAGTTTACGGGCTTTTATAAGACGATGAAGAGAATCCAGATTTACGACACGACCCTGCGGGACGGCTCGCAGGGCGAAAATATCTCCTTTTCGCTGGAAGACAAGCTCCGCATCGTCCGCAAGCTGGACGAACTGGGCGTGGACTATATCGAGGGTGGCTGGCCGGGTTCCAACCACAAGGACCTGGAACTCTTTCGCCACACCCAGGGATTGAAGCTGCAGCACGCCAAGATGGCGGCCTTCGGCAGCACGCGGCACCCGCGCTACCCGGCCGGCGAGGACCCCAATCTGAAGGCGCTGGTGGAAGCCAACACTCCAGTGGTGACCATTTTTGGCAAAAGCTGGGACCTGCACGTGAAGATCGCGCTGGGAATTTCGCTGGAGGAAAACATCGGGCTGGTGCGCGAGTCGGTGGCCTTCCTGAAATCGTGCGGGAAGGAAGTGATCTACGACGCCGAGCATTTCTTTGACGGATTCAAGGCCGATTCCGAACACGCGCTGGCCACGCTGAAGGCCGCGGAAGAAGCGGGCGCCGATGTGATTGTGCTGTGCGACACCAACGGCGGCACGCTGCCCTCTGACATTCTCGATCGCTACCTGCGCGCTGCCGAGCACGTGAAGACGCCCCTGGGCATCCATACGCACAACGACAGCGAGATGGCAGTGGCCAATTCGGTTGTGGCCGTGCAGGCCGGGGCCATTCAGGTGCAGGGAACCATCAACGGTTACGGCGAGCGCTGCGGCAACGCCAACCTCTGCTCGGTGATCGCCAACATTGAGCTGAAGCTCGGAATGACTTCGATCGGCAAGGAAAACCTGAAGCGCCTGACGGAAGTTTCACACTACGTCAGCGAGCTGGCCAACCTGGTGCCGCGCAACGATCAGGCCTACGTCGGCAAGAGCGCTTTTGCCCACAAGGGCGGCATCCACGTGAGCGCGGTGATGAAGGAAGCCACCGCCTACGAACACATCAACCCGGAAGTGGTGGGCAACGCGCGGCGCGTGCTGGTGTCAGAACTTTCCGGGAAGAGCAACATTCTTTACAAGGCCGCCGAGCGCGGGCTGAAGATTGACAAGTCCAGCGCCGCCGCCAAGGTGGTGGTGGAAAAGCTGAAGGAGATGGAACACTACGGCTACCAGTTTGAGGGCGCCGAGGCCTCGTTTGAAGTGCTGTTTGACAAGCTGGTGCACGAAACCAAAGCCCTTTTTGAGTTGGACGGCTTCCGGGTGATTACGGAAAAGAAGGGCGCCGGCGGGTCCTATTCCGAGGCGGTGATCAAGCTGCGCGTGGACGGAACGGAAGAGCACACGGCGGCGGAAGGTTCGGGGCCGGTGAGCGCGCTGGACCAGGCCCTGCGGAAATCACTGACCACCTTTTTCCCCTGCATTCGGGATGTTCGCCTGACCGATTACAAGGTGCGTGTGCTGAATTCCGAGGGCGGAACCGACGCCAAGGTGCGCGTGCTGATTGAATCGAGCGACGGCCAGGAGAGCTGGGGAACGGTGGGCGTTTCTGAGAACCTCATTGAAGCCAGCTGGCAGGCCCTGGTGGACAGCATCACCTACAAGCTGAAGAAAGAATACGGCCCTCGTAAGAAGGAAAGCCCCGCGGAGAACGCCGGGGCAAATGAGCCGGGCTCTGATCCCAAAGAACCTGTCGGCTCCAAACATTCTTGACGCGCCGGCAATCGCATAAACATCCTGCCTTTTTCACCACCGGCGAACCTTTTACTTTCTCACTGCCCAGGCCAGGCCGTCCGGGCCGCGCTCCGTCTGGATGCGGCCGACTTCTTTGAGCGTCTTCAAGTCGATGACGGCCACGTAATTGTCGGGGCTGCAGGAAATGTATGCGCGCGAGCCATCCGGCTGCATCAGAATGCCCCCGGCGCCGTGGCCCAGGTTCAGGCGTTTCACTTCGCGGCGCGTTGCGGCATCGAAGATGGCCACATCGCCGTCACTGCCGGCGAGCCGCGACACGAAGACGTACTTTCCATCGGGCGTGAACTTCAAACGGTTGGCGCGCGTGAGGTGGGCGTCGATGGTGTGCACCACTTTTTTTGTGGCGATGTTGATGATGGAGACTGTGCCGTCCTCTGCGGCCGCGGACCACAGTTCCTTGCCGTCGGGCGAAACGTCAAAGCCCTCGGTTCCCATGCCGGTGTGGACGACGGTTTCCTCCCATCCCTGGGCTCCGCGCGGCGGGCCGGGAGCGGTGGATTTTGCCGCTTTATCAATAATGCTGATGGTGCCCGAGTTGACGTTTGAAGTGTAAATGCGGTCACGATTTTTGGAGAGCACGATCATGTGGGTGCGGTCCTGGCCGGTGCCCAGTATCCAGTCGATTTTCTTCGTGGCGGGATTGTAGCGGCCAAAGACTTTGTTGACTTCGGCGGTGAAGTAGAGCTCGCCGCCGGCAAAGTCCAGGCCGTGCGGCCCTTGCAACGGGGTAAGATCGATCAGCGGCAGTGCCTTCTGCGCGACGAGGTCCGCGACGGAGATCGTGTGGTAGGCGCCAAAGCCATAGTTGGAGATGAATGCCAGTTTCCCGTCAGACGATGCGGTGACTTCATGAGGATCGTTCCCGGCGGGAATTTTGGCCACCACTTTCAGCGTGGCCGGATCGACGATCTCGAGGGTGTGGTCCTGTTTGGCAAGCACCAGTAAGGCAGGTGAAGGCGTGCTGCCGGCCCAAAGGGTCGCGGTGCCGAGATACGCCAGCATCATCGCAAAGAACAATCGCGCTTTCATCAGACTCTTCCCCCTCCATCAATGATTACGTGGTCCCCACAATCGCCTAGGAAGCAAGGCCGCCAGGGACGACTAAGCCCGTTGGCAGCTGCGGTTGATTCTACATCCAACAACTTCATGTGGCGACCCTTTCATTCCGGGGTCCTGTCGATAAGGCTCGGGATCAGGTCAGGAGAAAAATACAAAGAGCGGATGGCGGAAGCCAAAATCAGGATACGTGGGCGGGGCTTTTAGCCGGCGCCTTTTTCGGTGCGCGGACGGTGAGCATCAGAACGAACCCGACGACGGCCGCCACCATCAGAGTCACCATCATGCCGGTGTCATTGGTGACGTGCGCAAAGGCCCCGGCGATGGAGCCGCCGACGAAGCTGCCCAGGAACTGCATGCTGTTATAGACGCCCAGCGCGCTGCCCTGTGCCGTTTCCGGGCCGGAACGGCTGACCAGGCTGGGAAGCATGGGCTCGAGGCCGGTAAAGCCGATGTAGAAGAGGGTTCCACCCGCCAGAATTGCCGCAAGGTGGGTTGGGTTGAGCCCCAGGATGCCGGGACGGAACAGAAGTACGGCGCTGGGCAAAAAGACCAGGAACGCAATGGCCGAAAGCGGAGCGGCCATGCCGCGGTCAGCGCCGCGGCTGAAGGCAAACATGGTGACGGCGCTGATGAAGATCATGGGCAGCAGAAGTTCGTAATACTGCGTCATCTTCATGTGGTAGCGGTTGGTGACGATGAGCGGGAAGTAGAAGAAGAAGGTGCTCATGAAGAAGTTCATCAGGAAACCCCCTGCGTCAAGTGCCAGGAGGGTTTTGATCCGCAGGATATCGCCCAGCGGCGTGGGCGCGGCGCCCGAGGGAGGCGTTTCCGGCAGGTAGTTTAACAGAAGCAGGTCGGTTCCGAGGCCCAGAACGCCGGTGATCCAAAACAAGGAGGCGGTGCCAAAAATTCCCGCGATGATGGGGCCGGCGATGACACCGATGATAAAGGCTACTCCGATGGGAATGCCGAGCACGGCCATGGCGGTGGAACGCCGTTCGGCCTGGATGTGGTCGGCAACGGTTGCAAAGGCCACGGAGATGATGGCGCCGCCGCCCTGTACCAGCCGGCCCAAGATCAGCACGCCGATCTGCATTGTGGAAGGAAACAGGTGCGGCACCGCGCAGATGAACGACCCCAGGCTGAAAAGGGCCATTCCCAGGATCAGGACTTTGCGGCGGCCGATGCGGTCTGAAAGGCGGCCGAGCGGAATTTGCAGGATGGCCATGGTGAGGCCGTAGCTGCCGAAGGCAAATCCCACCATGAAGCGCGAATGGGTAAACTTCAGGCCGTAAAGCGTGAAGACCGGAAGGACCAGGAAGAGGCCCAGCATCCGCAGGCCGACCACGCTGGCAAGCGTCAACAGGATTTTCTTTTGGAGACGTGTAAACGGAACGCGATCGGTTTTTGGTTTTCTCGCCATCTCAGAGCAGGGAAATCAACAGGGTCAGAAACCTGTCAAACTCTCGGGGTCCCGGCTTTTGGAACCCGAATCTGCGGCTTATCAGTTGAATGGTATGCCGGTTAGCGCCCCACAAACTCCGCTTTGACAGCCTGAGGAATGATGCCGGCCTCGAAGCCGCGGTCCAGCAGTGTTTGCACGGCCCGGCGGCCCTTTTCGCCGTAATCGAGTGTCCATTGGTTGACGTACATTGAAACAAAGTGTTCAGCTGTTGCCGGTTCAAGCCCCCGGGCAAAATGCAAGGCGTATTCCAATGCCTCCTCGCGATGTTCAAGACCATAGGCGATGCTTTCACGAAGCAGTTGGTCAGCCCGGCGGATGATTTCCGAATCAAGCTTGCGCCGGATCACGTTGCCACCCAGAGGCAGGGGCAATCCTGTTTCATTCTTCCACCAGACGCCCAGGTCCACCATCCTGGCGAGTCCGTAACTTCCATAAGTCAACTGGCCCTCGTGGATGACCACGCCGGCGTCCACTTCGCCTTTGATGACCTTATCCAGGATTTCGTCAAAGCGCGTCTCCACGGGTTCGAAATCGGGCTCGTAGAGGCAAAGCGCCAGGTATGCCGTTGTTTTCATTCCCGGGATGGCAATTCGCTTCCCCTTCAGACTTTCTTCCGGCAGAGGAGACCGGGTAACCACGATGGGGCCGTAGCCGTCCCCGAAGCTTGCGCCGGAAGACATCAGGATGTAACGGTCGGCCAGCTCCGCATAGGCATGAAACGAAACCGCCGTGATGTCGTACACCTCCTCCCGCGCTTTCCGGTTCAGGGTTTCGATGTCTTCGAGTACGTGCGCGAAGGTGAGATTCCCGGTGGGGATCTTCTTGGTTGCCAGCGCATAAAACATGAAGGCGTCATCGGAGTCCGGGCTGTGGGCCAGGCGGAGATCAATCATGGGTGAAGTTGTCCTGGGATCCTGTTCGGTAGAATTCTGGAGCATTGTCTCTCTTGTGCGAATTCAGTAAGAAATTGAAATAGGGATTCTACCACAACCTTTGACCACCCCTCAAACGGGCGTTCCAAAGCCTTCTGGCGAGTGCGCAATCCCGGCATCCTCTCCGTTCTTCATGAGCAGTAGTCCAGATTGCCGGGGTTCAGGTCGCGATCAGCTTTGGCGGTTCGCTTTTGGACTCAGGTTCATCCGGGGCGGATTTTGTGGGAAGGCGCGAGGCCCGAATGCTGCCGATGATCACCATCAGGCTGGTTGCCAGGATAGTGGCAAAGGCGAGCGGGGGAAGAAAGTCGTAGGTGCTGCCGCGGGCATGGATCACCTGGAGGGCCAGAACAACTGTGATCAGGCCCCGGGGCATGATCCACAAAATCAGTTCCCGTTCCGATGCGTGGAGGCCTTTCCACGACCAACTGCTGGCCCGGACCGCCAGAGCCCGCGCCAGGATCACCGCGCCCAGCACGCCCACCGCCTGCGGCAGGTAATGGATGAGTTCGCGGAACTCCACCACGGCGCCGAGGAGTACAAAGAAAAAGGTCCGGACGAGGAACGACAGCTCGGCGTGAAATGTCAGGACCTGGGCGTGGTGTTCTTCGCCGGCAAATTCCAGGCCCAGAGAGTCCTTCACCACATCGAATTCTGCGCGCCGGATGTTTGCCAGAAAGATGCCAAAAAAGAAGACGGTGATGAGCCCGCTGACCCCGATGTCCTCTGCCGCGGCGTACAGCAGCAGCACCACCGCCAGCGTCAGAGGGTTCCAGAACCGCTGGTCGGGAACTTTCGGCAGAAGGAATGCCCAGGCGACGGCCACTACAACGGCCAGCAGAAAAGAGATGAATCCCACAAAAAGCAACTGGCCGACAACGCGGGTGGCAATGGGCACGTTGCTGTGGCCGAGATCCAGAAGAATGCCCACGGTAAGAATGGCGAAGGTGTCGCTGAGCGAGGCGTCCAGGATCATCGTCACGCGGGCCGGCGTGCTGGCTTGAATCTGCTGCAAAACCGGCAGGGTGATGGAACTGCTGGTGCAGCCCAGCACGGCGCCGACGATCAGGGCCGCCGTCGTGGGGATGTGCATGCTCCAGCGCAAGACCAGGGCAATCGCGATCAGGCTGAAGGCGTAGGCCAGAAATGAAAGCAGCAGGCTGCCGGTAAAGTGGCGCAGCATGGCCTGCAGTTCGAGCTCCAGGCCGCCTTCAAAAAGGATCAGGAGCACTGCCAGGGTGCCAAGGGCGTGGGTGACGGACTGGAACTCGCTGCCCCTCACCATGCCCAGCAGCGGCCCCAGGACCAGTCCGGTCACCATCAGCACAATGACGTCAGGGACACGAGTGCGTTTGAAAAGCTGGTTGGCGACAAAAGCCAGCGCGATCAGTCCACCGAGTAACGCGAAAAGAAGGCTGATGCTCATAGCATTCCGAAAATGCTTTGAATAGTATGCGCACTGTCAGAGAGGTGCGCCAATGCCGATTGAGCTTGCTGAGACAACTTCGTTTATTATCCTCTCATTCTCCTATGAAACGGGTATTGTAGGAGTCTGGAAGCGGAATGTCACTGAAAACGTCATAGAAAGCACAGGGAGCGGACGGTCCGGTCGTCAGGGTCTCAGCCGGTCAGTTTCGGCAGCGGATCTTGAGGGCCATTTGTCGGCCTGCCCGGCCTCTTGGCTTTCTTGACAATAGTGTGGCGTATCCACAACAATGACGGTTTGTCATTGCAAACACTGGTTCAGAGAGCCCGCGGTTCTCAGAGCTGGATGGAGAAAGGTTGAAATATGCGTTGGAGTCAGGCGTTCATCCCGACGCTTCGGGAAGTCCCTGCGGAGGCCGAGGCGCCCAGCCATCAGCTGCTGCTGCGCTCGGGGTACGTCCGTCAGGTCGCGGCAGGGGTGTACGCTTATCTGTTTCTTGCCCAAAGATCGTTTCTGAAGATTACGCAGATTATTCGTGAGGAAATGAACCGGATCGGGGCGCAGGAATTCTATCTGCCTGCGCTGAACCCGGCGGAACTGTGGCGGGAATCAGGCCGGTATGATCTGTTTGGCGAGACGATGTTCAAATTCAAGGACCGCAACCAGCACGAGATGTGCCTGGGTGTGACCCATGAAGAAGAGATGACGAACATCGCTCGCGGGGAAATTCGTTCCTACAAACAACTCCCGCAGCTCTGGTATCAGATCCAGGAAAAGTTCAGGGACGAGCCCCGTCCCAAGTCCGGGCTGCTGCGTCTGCGCCAGTTCATGATGAAGGATTCGTATTCTTTTGATCTGAATGACGAGGGCCTGGACAAAAGTTACCAGAAACACTACGACGCCTACTGTCGCATCTTCGACCGCTGCGGACTGGAGTACGTGATCGCGGAAGCCTATTCGGGGGCGATGGGCGGGACCGTTTCGCACGAATTCATGGTGCCGACGGATTCCGGTGAGGATTCGATTGCCATTTGCGATTGCGGCTATGCCGCAAATCTGGAAAAAGCGCGGTCGTCGGTCGCGCCGGTTCAGGATCCGGCCGGTGACGCCGCCCCGGAGCCCTTCCCGACTCCAGGGCAGAAAACCATTGACGACCTTGTCCAGTTCACGAGCGAACCGGGCTCGCGGATGATTAAGACGCTGGTCTACATCGTTGACAGCAAGCCTGTTGTGATTTTGCTGCGGGGCGACCATGCGCTGAGCGAAACAAAGCTGGCATCGGTGCTGCAATCCACGACGTATCGTCCTGCCACCCCTGACGAAGCGTTTGATCTCCACGGGGCGCATCTGGGCTCGCTGGGGCCGGTTGGAATCCAGGGCGTGCGTATTCTTGCGGACCAGGCCCTGGAAGGGCGCAGCAACATGATTACCGGGGCCAACCAGGACGATACTCACCTTCGCAACGTGACGCCCGGACGTGACTTTTCTGCGGAATATGCGGATCTTCGCGTGGTCGAGTCAGGCGATTTGTGCCTCCGGTGCGGGAAGCCCCTTCGGGTTTCCGTGGCCGTTGAGTTAGGCCACGTCTTCAAGCTGGGACGCCGCTATTCAGAAGCCATGCACGCTACGGTGCTCGACCCGAACGGCAAGGAGGTTCCGCTGACCATGGGTTCTTACGGCATCGGCGTCGAGCGCATCCTGACCTCGGCCGTGGAGCAGAACCATGACGCGGACGGAATGTTCCTGCCGCGGGCCATCGCTCCCTTTGACGTTGTGCTGACGGCGGCCAATATGGACGACGCCGGCGTGAGGAGCAACGCCGAAAGTCTGTATATACAATTGCAGGATATGGGTTTAGATGTACTTTTTGACGACCGGCAAGAGCGGCCCGGGGTCAAATTTAAGGACGCGGACCTGATTGGCGTGCCCTACCGCGTCACGCTGGGCAAAAAGAAGCTTGCGCAAGGGCTGGGCGAGATATACGATCGCTCGACAAAGCAGGTGCACGATGCTAACCTTGACGGGTTGGCAGCGGCATTGCGAGATCGCTTAAAGGCTAAGGATTAAGTGGCGGGTCGACGATATAGGAGATGATGTCACTCAGCGACTCGGGGAGGGCGATTGAAAGCGATCCTCGCCCTGGCCTTTCTTGGGATTGTGGTCTTCTGCGCACTCAAGATTGTGCCGGTATATGTTGAAAATTATCAGTTTCAGGATTACCTGAACAATGCGGCAGTCGATGCGACTGTGCGCCAGCCGCAGCCAAGGCCTGAAGATCTTCAGGCTGAAATTTATGCGAAAGCCGAGTCACTGGGGATCCCCGTGGAACATCAAGACATCGAAGTTTCAGTTGGCCGGACCGTTACCATCAACGTTCATTACGTGGTTGATGTTGACCTGAAACTATACACGCTCCCTCTTCATTTCACCCCCTCGGCGAAGAATAGCAATATCTAAGCCGTGAGTCCCCGATCGAAGTCATCAACGCGGAAGCCGTCAAGGCCCAGAGCCAGGGGCTGGCGTCTTCGTGTCCAAAAGCTGGCCCTGTGGCAAAAACTGGCCCTGTGGCAAAAACTGGCGCTGGCCGCGGGCATCCTGTGCGCTCTGGTGGGCGTGCTGTGCTTCACCTACTGCTACGTGCATTTTTCCCGAATGATCGATGCAAGGCTGAGCGGGGAGGTTTTTAACCGCGCCTCCCTGGTGTACGCAGCTCCCACGCAGATCGAGGTCGGCGAGCGGGACACGCCGGAAGAGCTGGCAGCAAAGCTCCAGAAAGCGGGCTATACATCGGGCAATAGGGATTCGAACTTCGGAACCTATGAATTGGAGCAAGACCGCCTGGTCGTCAAGCCGGGTCCGGATTCTTTCTTCCACGGACCGGTAATGCAGGAAGGGCCTGCGACGCTTGCGTTCAGGCGCGGGCGACTGGCTTCGATTACCCCCCTTCCGCACGGAGCGCCGCTCCAGAATTACTGGATTGAGCCCCAGGTGATCACCACGCTTTTCGGCAGCGGCCGGTCCAAGCGGCGGCTGGTGAAGTACCAGCAGCTTCCCAAGGATCTGATCAACGCCGTGGTGGCCGCTGAGGACCACACCTTCTTCACGCATCACGGGATCAATCTATTCCGTATCTTTGTGGCCGCGCTTGCTGACCTGCGCGCGGGTAAGGCCGTGGAGGGCGCCAGCACCCTGACCATGCAACTGGCCAGGAATTTCTTTCTGACGCCGCGGCGCACCATTCGCCGGAAGCTGGAAGAAATTTTTATCGCCATGCTGCTGGAGCACCGGTTGAGCAAGGAACAGATTTTTAATTTTTACGCCAATGAAATCTACCTGGGACAGAGCGGAAGCTTTTCGATGTACGGTTTTGGGGAAGCGGCGAACGCGTACTTCAACAAGAACGTTACATCACTGACGGTGCCGGAAGCTGCCCTGCTGGCCGGGATTATTCGCGGTCCCAATTTTTATTCACCCTACCGCCACGCGAAGCGCGCGACGGACCGGCGCAACCACATTCTGGACGAAATGTCTGAGGCCGGCTACATCAGCAAGGCGCAGGCCAAGGTAGCCTCGGCCGCGCCGCTGGGACTGGCCCCGGAGAATGTGGGCGGCAGCCAGGCGCCCTACTTTGTGGACATGATCCAGGATGAACTGCTTTCTCACTTTTCCGAGGAGCAGCTTCTTTCTCAAAGCTACCGCATCTACACCACTCTTGACCCCGATTTGCAGAGGGCTGCGTCTGAAGCTGTTGCCACAGGCATGGAGGAGGTTGACAAGCGGATTGCCGGGATGCGCCATCACCCTCCACAGGCGCCTAATGGGCCCAAGGAACCGCAGGTGGCGATGGTGGTTCTTGATCCCCACACCGGCGCTATACGGGCGTTGGTGGGCGGGCGCAATTACGCGCGAAGCCAGTTGAACCACTCCCTGGCGCAGCGCCAGCCAGGTTCTTCTTTCAAGCCTTTTGTGTATGCGGCTGCCTTGAACTCTGCGATCGATGGCTCGCAGCCTCTCATCACCCCCGCGACCACCCTCATGGATGAACCCACAACCTTCCAGTTTGGCGATCAGGTTTATGAACCCAGAAATTATGAGGGCGAATATCTTGGAATGGTGACCCTCCGCGAGGCGCTGGCCCATTCGCTGAACGTGGCCACGGTGCGGCTGGCACAAGATGGTGGGCTATGAAAAGATCAGGGACCTGGCGCTAGCTGCCGGGCTCAACCATGACATCAAGGCTACTCCGGCCATTGCGCTGGGGGCATATGAGGTGACGCCGGTGGACCTGGCGGGGTCCTATACAGTTTTTTCAAATTCCGGCACTTACGAGAAGCCACGATCCATTCTGATGGTCAACAACGCCGACGGCCAGACAATCTATCGAGTTCCGGAGGTTTCCCGCCAGGTACTGGATCCCCGCATCAGCTTTTTGATGGTAAGTTTAATGGAGAGCGTCATTAATAAAGGTACCGGGGCGGGTGTTCGAACACGCGGATTCACGCTGCCCGCGGCCGGCAAGACCGGAACTTCCCAATCTTTCCACGACGGCTGGTTTGCGGGATTCACGTCCAATCTTCTGGCAGTCGTCTGGGTGGGTTATGATAATGACTGGGATTTACACTTGTCTGGCGCTTCCTCGGCCCTTCCCGTTTGGACGGCGTTTATGAAACAAGCTACCAGGCTTCCTGCTTACAATAACGTTCAGCCCTTTATCGAGCCTCCAGGCATTGTGAGCGTTCCCCTGAACGAACAGGGCCAGCTTGTAGCCTCGAACGCTTCAGAGAATGTTCATAACGAATTCTTCATCCAGGGGACCGAGCCCCATTCTGAAAATCCGCTTCAAAAGGTCGGTGGAATTCTGGGACGTATTTTCCATCCGGACAGCAAATCTGCAGATCAAAACGCGCAGAGCGTGATATCAGGGCCTGCCATGCCGGCGGCGCAGCCTCCAGAGCAGCAAAATCAGAAGGCCTCTCAGACGGATAACTCACTTCAATCAGCTGGCCAGACGCAGAAGAAGGGCGGCCTGTTACACAAGTTCCTATCCATTTTCAAAGGTAACGATTCGAAAGCTCAATCAAAGCAGCCTTCACCCAGCCAACCACAGCCCTGAGCTGTCATAGCCCGGTACCGGGAGGGTGAGCCATGAGACGGGAAACATCGATCCAGGCCGTAGCTCTGATGGGAGCTTTGCTGGCACTGAGCGTTTCGAGCCGCGGAGCGCAGGACCCTCAGGCGAGACCGCCACAGCAACCGGGGAATCTTCAGCAGAAGGCAAGGCCGGCCGCCAACCTTTCAGATGAACAATGGGGTGATCTCTACATGGTGCGAAAGCAGTATGACAATGCTATTGAATCCTACGCCCATGTCATCAAGGTCCGGGAGGCTTCCCACACGAGCCCGGTGGAGATTGCCAGTCTCTGGAACAAGATGGGCATCTGTTATCAGCAGAAGATGGATTTTGACCATGCGAGGGAAGCTTACACGAAAGCCATTCGGCTCGATCGGACCTTTGCGCAACCCTGGAACAACCTGGGTTCAACGTACTACCTGGAGCGGAAGCCAAAGAAGTCCATCAAGTTTTACCGGCATGCCATCAAGATTAATCCAGAAGCAGCTTCTTATCACCTCAACCTCGGAACAGCCTATTTCGAACGCAAGAAATACGAACTGGCTACCCGTGAGTACCGGACGGCGATTCAACTTGATCCTGAAGTTCTGACCAGGAATGTCGAAAGCAAAGGGACGACTGTTGAGACCCGGTACGCAGACGCCAAATTCTATTTCTATCTGGCCAAGATTTTTGCCGCGCTGGGCGATCCGGACAAAGCGGTCCGATATCTTGAGCGCGCGATGGAAGAGGGTTTCAACAACCGGAAACGAATTCTTCAGGATCCGGACATCCAGAAGATCAGTAAAGATCCTGCCTTTGTCGCATTGATGAAAAATCCTCCTGTGGCCATCACGGATTGACGCCCGGCGGGGCGCCCTTCCAGGGGGAGGCCTGGGTGCGGAAATGTATCAGCAACATTCGGGAGTTGCACGGGCCGGTGTTATAATGGCCGCCGTTGTCCTGGCTGAGAGTTATGAAGCAGAAGTGCATAGGGTTATTCATTTTTTTGCTGTTCGCGTGCGTGGGACTGCAAGCTGCATCGCCCAGGGTCATTCTGGTATTTCCGCTGGAGAATATGAGTGGAAATTCGAAGCTGGGTTGGATGTCCGAAGGCATTGCGGAACTGATTGCGACGCGGCTGGCGTCGCCGTCCCGGTACGTTCTTCAGCGGAGTGAACGCGAGGATGCTTATGAGCAGCTCGGACTGTCGCCCGAGGCGCCGCTGACTCTGGCCAGCGAGTATAAGGTGGCCCAGACTCTTGGCGCTACGGTTGCCGTGGTAGGACGCTTTACAGTTTCCGGAGACCAACTGACGACCCGTGTGCAACGGCTTAATCTTCAAGGTCTAAGTCTTTCGCGTCCGATTGTGGTGACCGGCAAGTTGACCGAACTGGATGGGCTCGAAACCCGCCTGGCCTGGGAGCTTTTGAGATTGCAGGCGAACGACGCGATGATCGGGACCGAGGAAGAATTCAGGGACCGGTTTCCTGCGGTCCGCCTGGATGCGTTTGAAAGTTACATCCGGGGAATTCTGTCCAGGGATTTGAAGAGCCGGGTCCATCTTCTGCGGGAGGCTGACCGCCTGAATCCCGGCGACCACCGGGCCGCGTTTGCGCTGGGGAAATTCTATTTTGAGCAGGAGGCTTACGCGGATTCCGCCCGGTGGCTTCAATTTTTGAAATCCGGTGACCGTGATGATGCGGAGTCTTTGTTCCTCCTGGGGGTTGACGAATATGAGCTCGGACACAACCTCTCATCTGAGTCCGCTTTCAAGAAGCTTTTGGTGATGTTCCCGCTGGGTGAGGTGTTCAACAATCTCGGGGCCGTGGAGTTGAACGCGGGCCGCTACGATGAGGCGTTGGCCGATTTTCAACGGGCCCTTCAAAAGGACCCGATGGACTCTGATGACGCTTTCAATATGAGCGTGGCCCTCTGGCATCTGAAGAAATATAACCAGGCTGGGAATTATCTCCAAAAGGTTCTGGCGCAGGATGCGGACGACCTGGAGGCGCATGTTCTTCTTGCGCAGGTGTCGGGTGAACTGGGTGACGCGAAGACCCGCCGCAGTCAGCTGGCCTGGGTTTCGGCCCACAAGACTGATCCTGCCGGCGATCCTCCGGGAGATAATAATGACGCGCAGTCTGATCCCGCTCCCGGGCCGCGAATCAGCAAGGAATACGACAGTAAGGCGTTTCATGTGCCTTTGCTCCACTTCGCACGCGCAGCACACAATGGGCTGACGGAGCAATCTGACGATGCGGTGAAGATGGACGGCCAGGCTCGCTTGAAGCAGGGTCTGGGGTTGCTTGCTGCAGGGAAGCTTCCAGAGGCGGAACGCGAATTGACCGAGGCGGTTTTTTCCCTTCCCGAGAGCAGTGAAGCTCATCAGGCTCTGGGACAGGTCTATCAACGCGAGGACAAACATACGCTTGCCGCAACCGAATTTCAAACGTCGTTGAGGCTGAAGGATTCTTTTGAGGCGCATCTGGGGCTGGCGAGGGCTTATGTTTCCCTCGGCCATCTGGAACCCGCTTTGAAACAGATCCAAGCCGCTCAACAGCTTGAGCCGGCCAACTCGGATGGTAAGGACCTGGCGGAACAGATTCACGCACAATTGTCCGCTCACAGAGACAAACCTTGAGAGCAAAGTATTTCAAGCAAGCACTGATCCATGCCGTCCTTTTGATGGGTGTCTTCGCTCTGACCCCGCTGTATTCCGCCCCGCCGCCTCCTGTTGTCGTGCGGATTGACCTGGACGACGTGGTTCAGGCTGTCAGCGCGGACTACGTGGTTCGCGGCATCGAATATGCAAACCAGACCCACGCCAGCGCCATTCTGCTTGAATTGAGCACTCCGGGCGGTCTGGGTGATTCCATGCGCGACATCATCCGCGCCGTGATGAACTCTCGCGTGCCGGTCATCACCTACGTTTATCCCAGCGGCAGCCGTGCCGCCTCGGCGGGCTTCTTTATTCTGCTTTCAGGAGACGTCGCTGTGATGGCCCCGGGAACCAACACGGGCGCAGCACATCCGGTGATGATCGGCGGCATGGGCGCAGGGAAGACGGAAGAAACCAAAATCCTGAATGATTCCACCGCTTTCATCCGCTCCATTGCGGACACCAGGGGGCGGAACGCGAAGATGGCCGAGGACGGGGTCCGAAACAGCATATCGCTGACGGCACAGGAGGCCTTGAAGAACAACCTCATCAATGCCATCGCCAATAACCCCCAGGACATCTTCAAGGAGTTTGACGGCAAGACCCTCAAGCGATCCGACGGTTCGGAAACGGTTCTGAAGCTGGCGGGGGCCAGCGTGGTTCCTTATCAGATGCCCTGGTTCAAGCGGGTGCTTTCCTGGGTGGCAAATCCCAACATCGCGTTCATTCTGGGTGCTATCGGCGTCCTGGGGTTGTATGTTGAGTTTACGCATCCGGGCGGAATTTTGCCGGGCGTGGTGGGCGCCATCTCGCTGGTCCTGTCCCTGTTCGGGTTCCACCTGATGCCGATCAATTACGCCGGTGTGGCTCTGCTCCTGATCGGGCTGGCCTTGTTCGGGCTTGAAGCGGCATACACTTCGCACGGCATTCTTGCCGCGGGAGGGATTGCCGCCATGGTTTTCGGGTCGATGATTCTGATTAATTCTCCGTGGCCGGGTACCAGAATCTACCTGACGACGGTGCTCGCCGTGGTGGTGCCGCTGGCCGTGATTACCGTGGTCCTGATGCGTTTTGCCTGGAAGGCGACAAAAAGCAAGGCCGTCACCGGCGAAGAGGGGCTTTTGAATTCGATTGGAATCGCGCGCACGGATCTGAACCCGGAAGGCAAAGTGCTGGTTCACGGGGAATTGTGGGATGCGCGGGCCGAACAACATGTTCCGCCGGGCGGTCACGTTCGAGTTCGGAAGGTGGAAGGACTCACATTGCTGGTTGAGCCTGCGGAAGATTCCCGATAGACTGTCCACAACTGGAGTCAACGGCAAGTCCTGAACGTTTGGATAAGTGGGCCGGGCTATTGCGGCGTTTGATTCGGGAACAGCGTCTTTTGTTCTACGAAAAAACGGGAAGGAGGCGAGATGGGCTATCTGGTTGCCGGCATAATTCTTTTTTTCTATGCCGCGTCGTGCGTGAATGTCCTCAGGGAGTACGAGCGGGCGGTTATCTTTCGGCTGGGCCGGGTGCAACGGCCGGACAAAGGTCCGGGGTTGATCTGGATCTGGTGGCCCATTGACAAGCTCGTCAAGGTCTCACTGCGGATCGATACGTGGGATGTTCCGGATCAGGACATCATCACGCGAGACAATATCTCCGTAAAAGTCAACGCCGTGCTTTTCTACAGGATCATCAACCCCCAGAAGGCGGTGATTGAGCTGACGAACTTCCGCTATTCGATTGAGCAGCTTTCGGCGACCACTCTGCGGGCCGTGCTGGGCGAGGTTGAACTGGATGATTTGCTCTCGCAACGCGAAAAACTGAACCTGCGGCTGCAGACGATTATTGACGAACAGACGGAGGCGTGGGGCATCAAAGTGACGCAGGTGCAGGTGAAGCAGGTGGACATTCCGCAGGACATGCAGCGGGCCATCGCGCGGCAGGCAGAGGCCGAGCGGGAACGCCGTGCGAAAATCATCAACGCCGATGGAGAGTTCCAGGCCTCGCAGAAACTGTCGGACGCGGCAAAAATTCTGGCCGTGGAACCTGTCACTATCACTTTGCGCTATCTTCAGACTCTGGCAGAATTAGGGACGGAGAAGAACACCACCATCGTGTTCCCGATACCGGTGGAACTTCTGTCATTTATGATGCAGAACGTGAAAGCGCCGCCGGGTGGTGGGAATTCCGGCAAAGACTAAACCCTGTCGAGTCGTGAATCTTATGCACGCGGAGAAAAATGGCTAAGCGAATGGATTATTTTCGGGATGAAAAGGGAGCTTCAGCCCGCCAGTTGGTTCTGATGTTTCTGGCTGCCGTGGCTGTATGCGCTGTATTCTTTTCCCTCGGGTTTGTTGTGGGATACAACCACGCTCCCTCAAAGGGCGTTCCGGTTACAGAAAACGTGAGTCAATCGGGAGATATCCCCCCCACGGTGAACCCGCCTGCGGGGGGTTCCAGCCAGTCCTCACCAAAGGGCATGGAGACTGAGAAGATCAGTCCGGAGTCGGCCTCTATCCCGCAGCCGGAACGGCCTGCCCCTTTGCAGCCGAAACCCGCTGCAAAGGCACAGCCCATGGCGCCTAAAACGCAGAAAAAGGCTGCTCCGAAGAAGGTGGCCCAAAGCAAGCCCGCCCCCGCTTCACAGAACCACCCGACCTCGAAGGCTTCAACCAGTTCAGGCTTACAGTTTGCCGTCCAGGTGATGGCCTCAAGGACGGAAGCAGACGCCGGGAACCTGGTCAAGATGCTGAAATCACACGGCTACCCGGCTTACCTTCTCACTCCGCAGCAGTCGCATGTTAAAGATCATCTTTTCCGCGTCCAGGTGGGACCTTTCTCGTCACGTGTTACGGCTGACCTCACTCGGGACAAACTTGTAGGGGAGGGCTTCCGGCCATTCGTTGTGCATTTTTGACCATTGTGATGCCCTGGATTTCCTTGTGCCGGCATGTTCAGGCTTTCGCAGTTTTTCCCTTATCGCAAGCTCCCCATCCGGGTAGGGAATGACCATCTCCAACTTTTCCTTTGCAGCCTGGTTCAGCAAGTCGCCGGCCCGATACGCCGCGAGCGTATTAACGGGCCTGCTCCTGTTTGCCTGTTTCCCGAATGTCAACTGGACTCCGCTGGTCTGGGTGGCCTGCCTGCCGCTGCTGATGGCAGTCGTTTTTGAAAAGCGCCTGCTTCACGGTTTCTGGCTTGGCTACGTTGCCGGGGCGGTGTTTCTTTCTGGAAGCTGCTACTGGTTTGTCACTGTAATGCAAGGGTATGGAAACCTGAATCCAGTGGTCGCACTCGGCGTGCTGGTTCTCTTTGTGCTTGTGTTTTCCACCTTCTATGGTGTTTTTGGCCTGTTTGAAACGGCAGTGGCCCGGCGCTCCGTTAGCGCGGCACTCTTCCTAAGTCCATTTCTATGGGTTGCAATGGAGCTGGCCAGGACCTACCTTGTCACGGGTTTTCCCTGGAACCTGCTGGGATACGCGGTTCGGCCTGTGGGCTTGCAGCAAGTAGCCTCAGTGACGGCTGTCTACGGCCTTTCGTTTGTGGCGGCAAGCACCAGCGCGCTGGCAGCATGGGTGCTGTTGCAACCCGGCAGGAGGTCCTGGGCAGCCCTGGCTGTCTGGGTCGTGCTTCTGGTTGCAGGCGACTGGCTGCTGCAGCCGCCCCCTCCCCAGCCCGAGCCGAATGTTGCCCTGCTGGTCCAGCCCGACATTCCGCTGGGAGAATCCGCCATGGACACCTGGGTTCCGTGGACGAATCCCGCGCCTCTCGAAAGCCTGGTGGAAGACAGCGTGGAAGCCGCCCGCGAATCCGGGGCAACGCCTGCTGTCCCGCCCCTGCTGGTCTGGCCGGAAAGTTCCGCTCCCTTTCTTTATGGCCGGGACCCCATTTTTCGCGGGGCGATCGAGAGCATGGCGAAACAGGCGCACGCATACGTCATCAGCGGCACGGTAACCTTTGCCGGGCAGGGAAATTCGCGGCCCCAGAATGCGGCTGTTCTGCTCGCGCCAGACGGCCAATTGCTGCTCCATTATGTTAAAATTCATTTGGTGCCCTTCGGCGAATACGTGCCGTGGTGGGCGTTCCCCGGCAAGGTAGGGAAGGTCACGGCCCAGGTGGGCGATTTTGTGCCGGGAAAGTCCGTCCAGGTTGCCAGGACCCCGGAAGGCGTCATCGGAATTTTCATCTGCTACGAGGCCATTTTCCCCCAGTTGGTGCGGAAGTTTGCCGCCCGTGGGGCAGGCGTTCTGGTTAATATTTCCGATGACGGCTGGTACGGCGACTCATCGGCCCCTTTTCAGCATTTTGAGATAGCGCGATTTCGGGCCATCGAGAACGGGCGGTTTGTGCTGCGCGGCACGAACAACGGCATTACGGCGATTGTTGACCCCTACGGCAGGGTGCGGAAAGAGATTCCCAGGAACCAGCAGGGAATCCTGACCGGCCATTTTCGTTACCTGTCGAGAGAAGACGTTCTACACGGAATACGGCGATGTATTTGCCTGGTCCTGTGTTGCCGTTGCGGCGGGATGGATTCTTGCGTTGATGCTGTTTCCGGGTTTTCGCCGCGCACAGCCGGTTGAAATCCAGAGAAACCTTGAGGAGCAATCGTGATTGAAGATCTGACAAGAGAATTTGACGAGTTGAAGCGTCGAGTCCAGGAACTTCGGAGTTTTCTTTGACGCCGCAGGACAACGCCGCGAACTGGAAACGATTGAGAAGCAGATAGCCCGCCCCGACTTCTGGGAAGATCAGCAGAACTCTCAAAAAATCCTTGGGCAACGCAAACGCCTGGAATCGGCCATACAGGCTGACGAGCGCCTGGCCGCAAAAGTTTCTGATCTCGAAGCCTACTTTGAGCTGGCGGGAGAGGGCGAAAGCGTTTTACAGGAAGTCCGGGCTGAGATCGATACCTTGCGGGCTGAGGTTGAACAGCTGGAGACCACCAGTCTTCTCCCAAGCGAAAACGACCAGTTGAACGCCATCGTGACCGTCCATCCGGGCGCGGGTGGAACGGAATCGCAGGACTGGGCGGAAATGCTGCTGCGCATGTACCGCCGGTGGGCTGAGCGGCACAACTTCAAGTTCACGCTCAATGATTACCAGGCTGGCGAAGAAGCCGGTTTGAAGTCCGCAACCTTCACCGCGGCGGGTGATTATGCCTACGGCCTGCTGAGCGCGGAGAGCGGCGTGCATCGGCTGGTCCGCATCTCGCCGTTTGACCAGGCTGCGCGGCGGCACACTTCGTTCGCGTCGGTATACGTCAGCCCGGAAATCGACGACAGCATCAGTGTTGAAATCAAGCCTGATGAATTAAGGGTTGATACTTACCGCTCCTCGGGGAAGGGCGGCCAGCACGTCAACACCACGGACTCCGCCGTGCGCATTACGCACCTTCCCACCGGAATCGTGGCGCAGTGCCAGAACGAGCGGTCGCAGCACCGCAATCGGGAAATGGCCATGAAGTTCCTGCGCTCCCGGATCTACGCTCTGGAACTCCAGCGGCGGCGCGAGGCGGCGCAGAAGGTGGAGGATTCCAAGGGCGAGAATGCGTTCGGCAGCCAGATTCGCTCCTACGTGCTGCATCCCTACCGCATGGTGAAGGACCACCGGACCAAATTTGAAGTGGGAGACACGGACCGCGTTCTCGATGGTGACATCGATCCGTTTATCCAGGAATATCTGAAGTCGCGGCGCGCCGTGGCGAAAACGGGTTAACCGTTCCGGGTCGCCGTATGGACCACCGAACCTGGGTTTTGTCGAGGAAGGCCTGGTCGAAGGGCGTCCCGTGAAGTTACTGAACGCGGCGGGAGATTTATTGGAGCCGCAGAGACCAGGGAAGTCATCCATTGAGCAACCTGACGGCTTTTGGACTTTTTGCGGTGACGGCCATGCTGGTCTGCTACGGGCTGGAGAAGCGCAGCCACTGGTTCATTCTGGCGTTCGCCGCTTCGTGCCTGATGGGTTCGATCTATGGATTTCTGCAGGGCGCCTGGCCATTTGGCCTGGTGGAATCCATATGGGCGCTGGTTGCCCTGCGGCGCTGGTGGGCTGAGAAGAAATTAGGGCGGCTCGATAGCAGCATCTGATATTCATTGTTTAAAACTCCGGGAGAACGGTTGGACCCTGCAGCGGCGCTGTTCGCTGTTACAGGGGGGACTCAGAGCGCCAAATGGTTGACGGTTTCAAAGGCGCTGTGCTAGCGTTGGTTATTTGCACAGCGGGGGATATTTTCGCGTAGAGGAAGGAGACCCACGTGGCTGGGCTTGATCATCATTACTTTTTCACTTCCGAGTCGGTGACGGAAGGACATCCCGACAAAGTGTGCGACCAGATTTCGGATGCGGTGCTGGACGCCGTGCTGACGGCGGACCCGAAGGGCCGCGTGGCCTGCGAGTCCATGGTTAAGGATGGCGATGTTTATGTGATTGGTGAAGTCACGACCAGCGCCAAACTGGACATCGAGCGCCTGGTGCGCGACACCGTCCGCTCGATTGGTTACTCGGACCCCGAAGGCGGCTTCACGGCAGATGGTTGCAAGATTCATGTCAACCTGACCCGGCAAAGCGGCGACATCGACATGGGAGTTTCAACCGGCGGCGCCGGTGACCAGGGCATGATGTTCGGCTACGCGTGCAACGACACCGACGAACTGATGCCTTTGCCCATCACCCTGGCCCAGAAGCTTTGCCTGCGGCTGGCGGAGGTGCGGAAGAAAGGCATCCTGGATTTTGTCCGGCCTGACGGCAAATCGCAGGTCACAGTCGAGTATCTCGACAACAAACCCCTGCGGGTGGAAGCCGTGGTGGTTTCCACGCAGCACTCTGCCAGCGTTTCCAATGAGACGCTTCGCGAAGGCATCATTGAATGCGTCATCAAACCGGTCATTCCTGCCTCGATGATGGACGCGAACACCAAGTACCACATCAATCCGACAGGACGGTTTGTAACCGGCGGACCGGTGGGTGACTCCGGCCTGACGGGCAGGAAGATCATTGTGGACACCTACGGCGGGTGGGCCCGCCACGGAGGCGGAGCGTTTTCCGGAAAAGATCCCACCAAGGTGGACCGTTCTGCCGCCTACATGACGCGCTACATCGCCAAGAACATTGTCGCTGCCGGCCTCGCGACTCATGTGGAAGTTCAACTGGCCTACGCCATCGGAGTTGCTGAGCCGGTGTCCGTGCTGGTGGACACTTTCGGCACGGGAAAAGTGGAAAACGGGCGGCTGGTTGAGCTGGTCCGGAAGCATTTCCAATTGTCGCCGCGGGGCATCATCGAGTCGCTCGATCTGCTCCGTCCGATCTACACGAAAACTGCAGCTTATGGTCACTTTGGACGGCCCGATCGGGAGTTTGCATGGGAACGGACTGACAAAGCTGCGATTTTGAAAAAGGAGAGTGGTTTGTAATGCCTGTAATCAACAAAAGTGCTTACGATGTTAAGGACCTGGGCCTGGCTGCCGAGGGCAAGAAGCGGATTGAATGGGCTGGCCAGTGGATGCGGGTCCTGAATAAGATCCAGGAACGATTTCTGAAGGAAAAACCCCTCAAGGGGATCAGGGTTTCCGCCTGCCTGCACGTGACTACTGAAACCGCCAACCTGGCCATCACGCTTCGCGATGGCGGTGCGGATGTTGTCCTTTGCGCTTCCAATCCTCTGAGCACCCAGGATGACGTGGCGGCTTCCCTGGTGAAGGACTATGAGATCCCCGTTTTCGCCATCCGCGGGGAGGACAACGACACTTATTATTCTCACATCCAGTCGGCCCTGGAGCACAAGCCGCAAATTACCATGGACGACGGCGCGGACCTGGTGACCACCATTCTGACCAAGGGCAAGGACCTGATCCCGGGCATCATCGGCGGAACCGAAGAAACCACTACCGGTGTCATCCGTTTGCGTGCCATGGCCAAGGAAGGCGTGTTGAAGTATCCCATCATTGCTGTCAACGATGCGGACACCAAGCACCTGTTTGACAACCGCTACGGGACGGGGCAATCGACGGTGGACGGGATTATCCGTGCGACGAATATCCTGCTGGCCGGCTCGAAGGTTGTGGTGGCCGGTTACGGATGGTGTGGACGCGGCTTTGCCATGCGGGCGCGAGGGCTGGGCGCTGACGTGATTGTGACGGAGGTGAATCCGACGCGCGCGCTGGAGGCCAGAATGGACAGCTTCCGCGTGATGCCCATGGCCGAGGCGGCAAAGATCGGCGAAATCTTCGTGACCCTGACCGGCGACAAGTCGGTTCTGAGGAAAGAACACTTTGAGGCGATGAACGACGGAGCCGTCGTCGCCAACTCAGGCCACTTCAATGTGGAAATCGACATTCCAGCGCTTGAAAATCTCTCCACTTCCAAACGGCGGGTGCGCGAGTTTGTTGACGAATACAAAATGGCAGATGGCCGAAAGCTCTATCTGCTGGGCGAAGGCCGGCTGATCAACCTGGCGGCGGCGGAAGGACATCCGGCATCTGTGATGGACATGAGTTTTGCCAACCAGTCGCTTTCCGCTGAATATCTCGCAAAAAACAGCAAGAGTCTGACGCCTCAAGTATATGCTGTTCCCACCGACCTCGACGAGATGGTCGCCCAACTGAAACTGGAGACGATGGGTATCGAGATTGATACGCTGACTCCGGAACAGGTGGAGTACCTGGCATCCTGGTCTGAAGGGACGTAGGTTCGCTGGCAGGGGGCATGCTTTCTCCCCTGCGGCATTGAAAAATGACGGTAAGGCTGCTTTGCCGGACGGCCTTACCGTTGACCTTCCTCGTTAAGTTGCAATCCATGATTGTTTTCAGGATACCCGGGTCAGAATTCGAAAAAACCCGGACGAAGAAACGGTAGAAAGCCAACGATCCCGTTATCGGGCAGGTTTGTGCAATGAAAGAGCTCGGAGCCCTGGCAATCGATGCAGCAACCTCGCAGGGGGCGAGTTACGCCGACGTTCGCGTGATGGACGTCCGCCAGCGGTATCTCTCCACCAAAAACGGTGAAACGGCGCAGGTTCGAGAATCGGAGTCCTTCGGGCTTGGCGTGCGCGTGATTGTGGACGGCGCCTGGGGATTTGCCTCAACCGACGACCTCTCGCGCCAGGGCGTCCTCGCCGCCACCTTGAAGGCGATTGAGATTGCCAAAGCCAGCGCTCTGGCAAAGAAGCACGACATTCAACTGGCGACGGAAACAAAAACCGTGGACCAATGGGAAGGTCCTTGTCGGATTGACCCTTTTTCAATTCCTGTGTCGAGCTGCCTGGACCTGATGTTGAAGGTGGATGCCGAACTGCGCAAGGTGAAAAACATCACGCTTTCGGAAGTGGCCATGGACTTCCACCGTATTGACCAGCTCTTCCTTTCCAGCCTCGGCTCGGAAATCCGCCAGATCAAGAACCAGACCGGCACCGGATTTGTCGCCACGTCGTTTGCCGGGAATGAAATCCAGCGGCGCTCCTATCCCAACTCGTTCGGCGGACAATACCAGACCAAAGGCTACGAACTGGTGGAGGAACTGGACCTGCTGGGCAACGCTCCGCGCATTGCCGAGGAAGCTGCGGCATTGCATGCCTGTGACCAGTGCCCGGCGGGCGAAATGGACATCATCCTGGGCGGCTCGCAGGTGGGTTTGCAGATTCATGAATCGATCGGGCACCCCATTGAGCTCGACCGCGTTCTGGGCACGGAGGCCAACTTCGCCGGCATGAGCTTTCTGACGCTCGATCAGCTGGGCAAGCTGAAGTATGCCTCGGACATCGTGAACGTGGTGGCCGATGCCACGCCCGCTCACGGGCCCGGCCTGGGCACGTTTGCCTATGACGACGAGGGAGTTCCGGCGCACAACACGCCGATTATCACAGAAGGTTTGTTCACCGGCTATCTGACTTCGCGGGAAACCGCGGGGGCCATCGGCCAGGAGCGTTCGAACGGCAGCATGCGGGCCGAAGGCTGGAACCGGATTCCGCTCATCCGCATGACCAACGTCAGCCTGCTTCCCGGCCAGGGCGCGCTCGAAGACCTCATCGCCGATACCGATGACGCCATTTACATGGAGACCAACCGGAGCTGGTCGATTGACGACCGCCGTTACAATTTCCAGTTTGGCACCGAGATCGGCTGGGAAATCAAGAACGGCAAGCGGACCCGTATGTTGAAGAATCCCAGCTACGGAGGGATCACGACAGAATTCTGGAATTCCTGCGACGCCATCTGCGGTCCGGACGAGTGGACGCTGTGGGGCACTCCCAACTGCGGCAAGGGACAGCCGATGCAGACCATGGGAACCGGGCATGGAGCTTCTCCCTCGCGCTTCCGGAAAGTCCAGGTCGGCGTGGCGTATTCAAAGTAACCGGGGACGTCCGGCCGGCTGTTCAACACCTCCTTGCCGGGATCGTGACGTAACCCGACGATGACTGGTATAACGATGCTCAAACGCGAACGCGCAAAAGAAATCTTCAAGAAGGTCCTGAAGTATTCCACCGCCGACGAAACGGAAGCTTTTATCACTTCCACCTCCTATTCGCTGACGCGCTTCGCCAACAACTGCATTCATCAGAACGTTGCGGAAGACGGTTTGAACCTGTCGGTGCGCGCGGTGGTCAACCAGCGGACGGCGCGGGCCAGCACCAACAAGCTGGATGAAAACTCCATTCGGCAGGTTTGTGAAGCGGCCCTGGCGCTGGCGCGCCTCCGGCCACCCAATCCTGAATTGCTGCGCATGCCCGGCCCTCAAATGTACCGCTCGGTCGACCGGTTTGACGCCGAGTCTGCGGAATTGGGCCCGCAGGCGCGCGCGGAAACGGTCCGTGTGGCGATCGAACGTGCCGAGAAGGATGGCCTGACGGCTGCCGGCGTCTATTCAAATGGTATTCACGTGACGGGTCTGTTCAACTCACGCGGCCTGGAAGCTTTTCACGAGGAAACCAGTTCCGAGTTCTCCATCACCATGCTGAAAGAGGGAAGCTCCGGCTGGGCCAAGAAAACTTCACCTTCCTGCCTGGAGCTTGAGCCGGAAGTGCTGGCGGACCGCGCGGCGGGCAAGGCCCTTGAAAACCGGGATCAGCAGGATATTACGCCGGGCAGGTACACCGTGATTCTCGAGCCGGCCGCTGTTCTGGACCTGCTGGGTTTTCTCTTCTTTGATTTTGGAGGTTTGTCGGTCGACGAGCGCCGCAGCTGCCTGACGGACCGCGTGGGCCAAAAGCTTTTTGGCGAGAACATCAACGTTCGCGACGATGTCTTCCATCCCCTGCAGGCCGGGGCGCCGTTTGACGGCGAAGGGATTCCGCGGCAGCGCGTGAATCTGGTGGAGAAGGGAACGGTCAGTAATCTTGTCTATGCGCGGGCGACGGCCCGCAAGATGGGAAAGACCGCCACCGGCCATGGCTTTTCGCTTCCCAATGAATATGGCGAAGCGCCCATGAACATCGTGATGGAGGGCGGCAGGACGAGTGTTGCCGATATGGTGAAGTCCACTTCACGCGGGCTGCTGGTTACGCGGCTCTGGTATATCCGCGAGGTGGATCCTTATCAGAAGATTCTGACGGGTATGACGCGCGACGGGACCTTCTGGATTGAAGACGGCGAGGTCAAACACGCCGTCAGGAATCTTCGCTTCAACCAGAGCCTGTTTGAGATGCTGAACCGGGTGGAAGCCATGGGCGGGCCGCAGCGCACAGCCGGCGAGGAGTCATTTGAAATGGTGGTCCCTGCCATGAAGGTGAACGAGTTCAATTTCTCTTCTTCCACCCGGTACTGACCGGCTTCCGGAATTCGTTGCCGGAGACATTGGCGGAATCGGCAATGTCAGCCCTGCGACTTGACAGCCTTCGAAACCGGGTGTTAGAAATGCTATACGTAGCCAATGGCGCTATCGTCTAGGGGTTAGGACGCCAGATTCTCAATCTGGAAACCCGGGTTCGATTCCCGGTAGCGCTACCAAGCCTCCTTTCGCGGAATCCTGCGGCTTTGCCTCTCAGTTCGATGGCCTTTCGGTCGCGTCGTTAGACGTTGTCACTTTTGCGGGTTCAAGGGCTTCATATTTGCTGGTTTAGATTTGGTCGCAGCGGCTAAATTGTGGAAAACACAAGAGTAGCTCCGGCGCGCGTTTGTCTCCGTCTGGTTGTTCAGTCGGGGAAATATTGAACAAGTGGTGGAAGGCGGTTTCGGGGTACCGCCGGACCTGATCCAGGTGAATGCCGACGCTCGCAGAGTGCGCTACAAGCGGCGGCTGTCCTTGCTGCCGATCTTGTATGCCCTGGCGAGCCATTCCTCTCTCTTTTTCTCCGATGACAGCACGACGGAGCCGAAATAGTGCTTCCCGACCAGCTTGACCCCTGTAAAGCGCGTCACGTCTTTCATCATCTTCCCGCCGGGATCAAGGTCGTGCAGTTTCATGAAAATCGGCGGCGCATCCATGGTGGAGATCAGTGTGGCGATGCGGCCTTTGAGCAGCCGGTCCCAGCGGGGAATCACGCCGAAAAGGGGTTGTGGTACTTGAAGGCGAACCGGGAAACGATGACCATCTCTACAAATAGCGTCAGCAGCGCAGGCGGCATCGACCAATACGTCGGGTAGGCGAAAACGATATGGTCGCTCCAGGCGATCAATTCTTTTGACCGCTCCAGATCCTCGGACGCGGGCAGCGAATCATGGTTGCGGCTCCAGTCGTACTTGAGCCAGGGCTCCAGTTCCAGGTCTCTCAGGTCCAGCGTCCGGATCTCAGCATCGTTGGCTTTTGCGCCCGAGACGTACCTTTCGATAAGAGCGTTGCAAAAGCTGGATTCTCGCGGGTGGGCTTTGATGATCAATATTTTCTTCATGTGTTCCGCCATGGAGCGGCTCTGTTGTTTCAGATTAAAAGCCGAAGAGTTACAGAACAACTCTGCGTTGCCCCCTTCATATCCGCCAGCCCGTTTTGACCGTTAAGGCCGGCAATAGCTGAGCGGTTGCGGTCCCCGGCCATACTAACGCCAATCAGCTTGGCTGATCGTCCCGATCCCTCGGGGCGCCACCCGCCAAAACAATAAAGCACTCGCCCACGGGGAGAGGGTGGTTGCGCATCGCGACCGGGTAAGGAGTGGTTCTGCTTTCTGCCTTCCGCCTTTTCCCTACTTCCTGCTTCCCAGCCAGGCCCTGATCGCCGCCCAGGTCGCCTTGTCCACAGAGCTGAAGTGCCAGAAACCGATGGCGGGCAGATCCAATTCATCGACCGTTTCCAGTTGCGCCTGGGTGCTCTCGGCATCGCTGGCATAAAAAATATGAGGCACCGCGTCCTCCATGTAGAGATACATGGGGAGCCGCTCGTACCACAGCCAGAACTCCTTAGCGGCTCCCTCGATCTGGGGCTTGGAGGCGTAGACCTGTTTTCCACTCCCCTGGGGGCCAAGGGCATAGTCGTTGGAATAAGCGGGAAGGCCCATCACCAGTTTCTCGCGGGGAACCTGCCCCAGCCAGAAGCGCATCCCGGCCCGCGCCCATTGATAAGCGGAAGTTGGCCCCATGCCTGTTGGGTGAGGTTGATTCCCGGACTTCCGGCCTGCCCATTTCCATCCCGGCGCCCAGTACATGTCGTAGCACATCACCCGGATCAAATCACAGGTCTCGCCGACCACCTTGGGATCGTAGAAATTCCCCTCCGGTGTTGTCCATCCCGGCGTCGGGTAACAGCCCACGCAAATGCTGAGCTTCTTGCCGATCCCGTGCAGCGCTGCGGATATCTGGCGCAGAAAATCCGAATAGGCGCTTTGGAGCGAAGGATCGAGGTGCTCAAAATCCAGGTCGATGCCATCGTAGCCTTTCACCTGGCACTCCTGCACGTAACCGTTCCACTGTAGCGCGGCGATGAGCGGGCGTATCGACGGTCCGAACCCTTTCCTGAGACCAGATGGTAGACCTCAATATGAAGCCGATGGCAACGGCGCATGAATTCTTCCGACGGATTTCCCTCGACACTTAAGGAGTTCAGGATGTCCGCATATTGCTCGATCCTTTGAAATCCCTTTTCCTTGTTCAGCACCAGCCAGGTGTCGATCCGTTTACGCCCCCTCTGCATGTCCAATCCTTGCCCGCCGGCAGGAAGGGTTGAAAACAGGAAGAGAGTCAGCAGCGGCCAAAGCAGGAACCGCCAGGCGAATCGCAGTCTCATACTCATTTTCCACCTCGCATTCAGGTTCAACATCAATTTCCCATTGCAGTACGGCTCGATGACGGCTGGCGCATCCGTTCATGTTCCGAAGGAAGGGCCGCATACATCGCGAAGGGCGCGACGTATGCGCGACCCGCCTGTACTATACGCCTCGCGGCCGCTTCAATCCATGTCCCTTCGGGATCGCAGAGCCGGTAGCGCGGTCCTCCGGTGTTGAGGCCCGCGGTTCTTTGTGTAGCGGCGGGTTTAGCCCGCCATGGTGGCGACGTAAAGTCGCCGCTACCACGGGCCACGAACCGTTATCGAAAAGCCGCAGACCGCAAATGCGGCGGTTTGCGCTACAGGCTTCCATTCATGAACTAAGAGCCGCAGAGTTCAAGAACAACTCTGCGCTACAAAAGTTCACTCCTGGCTGTACTTCAACACCGGCGGAGCCGGCGATATCCTCGGGAGCGTTGGGATCGCCGGCCGCCGGCCCGTGCCAGACGCTTCCGCCGAAGGTGGTGATGTAGATCATTTTCGGGTCGTAGGGGTCGGGAATCACCCGGTGGCCCCACTTGAAGTTGTAGCCGCGGATGCGCCGCCAGGTCTCGCCGCGGTCGCTGGAGCGCCAGGCCGATGACTCGAACCCGCACGCGTAGAGCACCTTGGGATGCCGGGGATCGACCGTCACATCGTAGACGTGCTGATCTTTCGCCAGCACGTTGCGCCAGGTTTTTCCTGCGTCGCTGGAGAGAAAAATGCCGCCGTCTTTGGCGCCCTCCGGCACGGTGCGGCACCAGGCCGCCAGGTAGAGTCGCCGCGGGTCCTTCACGTCGATGGCCAGGCCGTTGGGGCCGTTCACACCGCGGGGCAGCGTGATGCGGGTCCAGTGTTCGGCGCCGTCATCGGAGCGGTAAAGCGCGCCGTCGTCCGGGTTGTCAAAGCTACCGTCGCGGCTGCGACGCGCCACCAGCAGGTAGAGCACGCCCCGGCGCGTCCTGCGCGAGCCGCCAGGCATAAGGTTCTTCCCCTGCGATGCCGTTGTTCTTCAACACCCAGTGGTCGCCGCCGTCCGTGGATTTGTAAACGCCCTTGCCAAACGCCGCCACGTAAAGCACACGCGCCGTCACGGGACTGCGGGGGTCCAGCAGGATATGGGTGGGCGCGGTGGCGGGAATCCAGTCGGGGTTGCAGGTCCAGTTGCGCCCGCCGTCCTCGCTGCGGCCAATGCCGCCGATATAAGTGGAGACCGAGCGGTGGTTCCACATTTTGGTGCGCGGCAGGTCGTGCACGTAGCTCATCACGCCCCACATGCGGCCTTTCACCTGGGGATCGAAAACGATCCAGTAGGTGGTGTTCCGCCACATGCGCGGCACCCCGGTGGTGGAGGTCACCCAGCCCTTGCCGCCGTCCTCGCTGCGCATCAGGCCGATATCGGTATAGGTGATGAACATCCGCTTCTTGTCAAAAGGATCGAAGTGCACGCCGTAGCAGGTGGTCACGTCCATGCCCGTGCTGGTCCACTCGCCGTCCGCCAGTTGGCGTGAATAGACCGCCTGCCAGTTCGTGCCGCCGTCGGTGGAGCGCACGATGCGCATGTCGTCGCAACCGAATACAAGATTTGTATCCGTGGGCGCCGCACCCACGTCCTCGGTGTTCCGGCCCCTGCCGTTGCGCTTCTCAATCCACCCCATCTTCAGGTGGTCCTGCTGCGACTGGTTCCACGCCACCGTCCAGGTGCGGCCGGAATCGGTTGTTCTGGCGAACCCGAAAAGCGTGTTGGGCTGGTGGCGCCTGCCGGTGTCATACGAGACGTAGCACGCCTCGGGGTGAAAGAAACTGGCGGCGATGCCCTGGAAACGCACCTGGCCCTCGATGCCGGGCAGACTGACGCCGCTCCAACTCTCGCCGCCGTCATGGGAAACAAAAGCGCCTTGCCGGGAAGTCACGTAGAAGATGGGTTTGCCCCCGCCGCCGGGGAAGCCGCCGGTATATCCCGTAAATTCGTTGAAGGTAATTACGCCGGGTGGCGGATCGAGCCGGCGCCACGTTCCGTTTTGCCGGACGGAAATGGAGTTGGTGCCGATAAAGTAAACAGTGCGGTCGGAGGGCGGGGAAGCGGGGTCCACGAAAATGCGCTGCGGGGTGCCGCCGTAAGGGTGGGCGCTGCCCGCCTCGTAACCCGGCAGTTCGGCGCCCCGCTGCCAGGTGGCGCCCCAGTCTTTTGAGGTGGCGAAGGTGTGCGTCCCGTTTTCGAGGAAGGCGGCGTACAAAATTTTCGAATTCGCCGGGTCCACAGCCAGGGTGCTGATGGAACCCTGGGAAGCGCCCCGGGTAAGGATCCTCTCGCCGGCCTCATCGCCCAGGATGTCCACGCCCGTTACCGAGGAGGGATCGGGATAGACCAGCCGCCACGTTTCCCCCCGGTCGGCGCTGCGCCACAGCCCGATGGTCGACACGTAGATCACGTTCGGGTCCACAGGGTCAAACAGGTCAAACCGCACGCGGCCCCGCAGATTGAACATCCGCCAGGAAGTGCCGCCGTCGTGCGAAATGTAGGCGCCCAGCATGTCGCAGTGCGCGAGCATGTCACTGGCGTTGTGGGGGCTGACGGTGGGCAGGTAGATCGATCCTCCGCCTCCCGGGCCGATGACCGTCCAGCGGTCGTTTCGCGGCGCCCCATCGAAAGCCAGAGGCGCGGCGGCCGGGCTGCCGAGCAGCGGAAATCGCGGCAGCGCGGCATCGGCAAGCACCGCGAGCGAGAGCCCCAGAACCTTCACTCTGGGCCGGTAAATTTCGACCCGCCGCCGAGAGCGGTCTCGATCACGAACATCGTTGTTTTCAGAAGACATGTTTATCCCTCCGTATTCGGCCACCTCGCGGCGGGCAGGACGAAAGGCCGCGTCGCCCTCCCTTAGGCAGCGGCGGGTTCTTCCCGCCATCGGGTTTCGCGCCTGGCGAGATAAACTCGCCGCTACGGCGTCCGTCCAAAATTAAGAATCAACGCGGCAGACGATGATATCACCGCCCGTCCCGCAAATTCCCAACTAAAACCGCCAGAATGCAGCAAAGATGTTACGCCGTGATGACCAGGGCGTGAAGGGGAGGTCAAAGGAGGATGGAGGCGGGTGGCGCATCCTACGCGCACTTTCGAGTGTCTGCGCTGTCTTACAGCACAGCGTGCGAGGCAGTTTTTTCCATACATGCCACCCTAGCCCTTTGCCGCCACTTCCGGCGGCCCGGGACTCCCTCCTTCATCATTCATAATTCTTTCTTCAGCGCCATTCCAACCCCACTCAGCTTTTCTGAACGCATGAATCAAAAATCAATATCCGCGCCACGCGCGAAACTCGTGCGATGATGCGTTAGGACCTGGAAGTACAGAGAGGAGATCACGATGAGCAACGGGCAGGCGGCGCCTGAGACGAAAGGTGTGACGGTGAAGCACCTGGCAACGGTTGACCTGGGCCCTGAGATCGAGGGCCTGGCAGGGCGCCAACTTCGAATGCGTATGGTGACCATCGAGCCTGGAGGCGTCTTCGGCCCGATTCACGACCATAAAGACAGGCCGGGCATCGTCTACATACTGCAGGGAACGATCACTGACCATCGAAATGGAGTCGCTACGGACTATGGGCCGGGCGTGGGCTGGCCCGAGGACAGGAACACCACACACTGGCTTGAGAACAGAGGAACGGTTCCGGCGGTGGAGATTTCGGTCGATATCGTCAGGCAAGAGTAAGATGACGGCCTGAAAGGCAAGTGGGCAGCCACGACATCGTTTCTCTGCCGCGGGTTCGCAAATGTCCGCGTGAAAAAAAGGTCCGCGGCTGTCCGCTAAGGAGCGGCCTGCACCGGAATGGCCTCAACTGCCGTTTTCTTAAAATAAAATTGCAAAAGCCATTCCTTCGATACGGGCCGGCCGTCAACCTCCGCAGGCTGGAATTTCCACTTTCGCGCGGCTTCGAGAGCCAGCCCGGCAAAGTACTTGCTTGGTCCGGGAGAGTCGAGGGTCGCATCCGACACGTTGCCTGAGGGGTCCACCGCGACTTTCACGACGACTCTCAACGTGCCTCGGATGGTGTTCATCGCACTCTGGGGCACTTCGGGCAAAACTTTCTGCAGGACCCCGCCCTGGACAACGCCGCCCGCGGATGTCTTCGCCTCCGCTGCGGATGGAAGGGAGGGATTTGACGGGCGGGCGCCGCGGGAGCTTTGCCGTTTCCTGCCGGGCCTCCCGGTGGGCGGCCCCGTTGAACGCGCCACCTGGCTTTGGACCGGCGCCGGCTCGCTGCGGTGACGGTGCAGCAGTTTCAGGCCTGCCAGGATCACCGCCAGCGTAAGCGCGGCTGCGGCCGCCGCAACAATGTACCTCCGTTTGGCGAACGCCTTTTGCGGCCTGGCATCGGTCTGCGTTTTTGGCGCGGGTAAGGGGGCCGCAGGTGCGGCCGGCTCCAGACTCGCCACGATCTTGGCAACTGTCCAGCGGCGCTCGGGATCCAGGCGCAAACAGTTGCGCGCGATATCAAAGTACGGCGCCGGCAGCGTCCGGGGGAGCACCGGGTCCCCTTCTTCCGTCGTCACCCATGCGGGCGGACGCTGCGGCATGAGCCCAACGAGTATCATCCCAAACGACCAGACGTCCCCGGCCGGCGATTTCATTCCGCTTTCAGCCTCGGGAGGGTCGTAGACCTCAGGCGTCCTTCTGCCGCCGCCCGACTCGCCCCTCCGGCAGAGCCCGTCGCTGGAGAGCTTCAGTTGACCATTGACACTCATGATGTTGACGGGTTTCAGGTGGCCATGAACGAAACCTTTGCCGTGAAGATAGGCCAAAGTGTCAAGAACCACCCTGAGCGTCTCTCGTGTTTCCTCTGGCGGGAATGGCACTTGTGAAAGAACTTGCGACAGGTCCAGTTCGGCGTACTCCATCACCACGTAGAGCAGGTCCCTGTTTCCAAGCCGGCAGCGCCCCGTCTGAAACAGCCGTATCAGGTGGGGATGCGAAAGTTTCGCGGCTTCTTTCCATCGGGAGAGTTGGAGGTCCGGGTTCGCAGGGTCTGCCGGGATCAGCTTGATCGCGGCTTTTTCAACTCCGCGGTCCCGGTCCCCGGTCAGAAACACAGCGCCGTGTTCGGAGCCGCCCAGGTACTCGCGCAGATGGAATTTCCCGTCGAGCGTCTGGCCTTGCCATTGTTTCCAATCCTGGGTCATAGGAATCCCCGCCTGCCGCCGCTTGCCGCCGCCTCCCACAGACGACCGCATTGTAGCACCTGCGGAACCTTTTCAGTAGGGCCTCGCTTCAGCCGCCGGCATGGACCTGCATCCTGGAAAGATTCCGGGGCTGGCGCAGACCGCTGATCTTTGCGGTCGGCGTGGTTCCAAAGGGACTGGCTGCCATGCGGCACGCCGGAAAAGTTTCGCTGCGTGAAATCGCACGCGCTACAATACAATCGTTTGTGCGAGGCGCGGGCACAGAATGGGTGCCACGGTCGACAGCAAGGTATCGTTCATTTTGAATTGTCTTCACGAATGGGAGGGCGGATGGCACCCAGGCGATTGCAAACGATGAATCCCAAGGTCGATGCATTCCTAAGCAAAGCCAAAAAGTGGCGGCAGGAATTTGAAACACTGAGAGCGATTATTCTGGGCTGCGGGCTGGCCGAGGAATTGAAATGGATGCATCCTTGTTACACCTTTGAGAAGAAGAACATCGTTTTAATCCACGGATTCAAGGAATACTGCGCGCTTCTGTTTTTCAAAGGGGCATTGTTGAATGACGCCAAAGGTATTCTGATCCGGCAAACGGAGAATGTGCAGTCGGCGCGCCAGATCCGGTTCACCCATGTGCGGGAAATCGTCAAGTTGGAACGCACCTTGAAGGCCTATGTTTTTGAAGCCGTTGAAGTGGAAAAAGCCGGTTTGAAAGTGAAATTAAAAAAGACTTCAGACTACAAAATTCCCGAAGAATTTCAGATCAAATTGAACGCAAACCCTGCCTTGAAAGCCGCCTTTGATCGATTGACGCCGGGGCGGCAAAGAGCCTACCTCTTTTATTTTTCTCAACCCAAACAATCCAAAACACGGGCATCAAGGGTTGAAAAACATGTGCAGCAGATCCTCAATGGAAAGGGACTGAACGATTAGTCCCCTCGCCGGCCGGCGTTCCTCCCGTGAGTGCGCCCGGTGGCCCAATCAACGCCAGGCGGAACCCTTGCTGGAACCGGGGCCGCTGTGAGAACCGGCAGCATTGATGGAGGAGGTGCGTTGTCCCGCCTGCACATGGATGGTAACGTGGCGGCGGGAATGTCCAATAGCAGCGAGATGCTGGCATCTTTCCGATGGGAGCGTGGGAGAATGTTTGCCGGGAAGACGGAAAAGGGAGACAGGCCGTGGGAATGCCGGCGCGAGTACCCGGCAGGGTCGCGGGTTGCAGATTTGAAATTGCAAAAGAAAAACCCCCGGGATCCGGAACAGCTGAGCGGTGCCAGGCCCGCTGTGCGGACCCCGGTCAGGTCACATGCTGATGGATGTGATTCTCGATGCTTTTTGCAATCCTGGTCGAATAGCACGGTTTCGGTTGACGCAGGATTGCGGTTACACCCTGCCCATCAGTACGAGAATCAGCAAAATGATCAGAACCAGGCCCAGCCCACCGCTGGGATAATAGCCCCAGCTTCGGCTATAGGGCCAGGTCGGTAATGCTCCAATCAACACCAGCAACAATACAACTATGAGCACTGTGCCGAGCATGGTCTCTCCTTTTCGGCGTTCGTCCCGCTTCCAATAGGAACGGCCTCGTACGCCGATGACTTATGGGTGTCCTGCGCTGTAGCAGGCAATACATGTTTTCCCGCAGTTCAATTTGAGGGTTCTCAGCCCCGGGCTTTGGCGTGCCGAGATTCCTGGTTATTTTCTTTCAAAGACCCGAGCCAGTCGTTGGTCTGCTTATCGGCTTCATCCTTGGCAATGCCGTACCGTTCCTGCAGCAGGCCCACGAGTTTTTCTTTCTTGCCGGCAATCATGTCCAGATCATCATCGGTCAACTTGCCCCATTTCATTCTTGCCGAACCACGGAATTGCTTCCATTTCCCTTCAACACGATCCCAATTCATAAGCGGTATCTCCTTTCCTTCAATCCAGATCATCAAACAGAAAATTTTACGGGACTCTGCGCTGTCCTAGGTGCTTGAACAGAGTGAACAGGAAGGCGATGAGAAACAAGAAGAACAGCAACTTCGCCACGCCAGCCGCCGCGAAAGCAACGACTCCAAAACCCAGCACGCCGGCGACGATAGCGATGATGAGAAAAACGATTGTGTAATACAGCATCGAAGCCTCCTTTCTCGAGGTGATCGGGTCGTTCTTTTTCTAAACGGCTCCGCCGGTATCTTCACGCGGCAGTGGCCGGTCTGTTTTGGCGTAATCTGCATCCGCCTCCCTGGTGGTTGAAATATCGCGAGCGCCCGTGCGTTCCAAAATCTCCTTGGCTCGCTTGGCCCAATCATGATCATCGCAATGGACAGACAAAAGTATCCCGCCGCTCCGGATGCGCCCCTCGTAACGTCTGGCTTCGTATTCGGGAATCCCCATGCCAATCAGGGCGCCTGCAATTCCTCCCGTAACACCCGCAGCTCCCGCCCCCGCAAACGCAGCCATGATGGGGCCGGCGGCAAGAAATGGTCCTGCGCCCGGTATGGTCAGCAATCCAACCGCGGTAAACCACGCCAGCGCGCCGCCAATGACCGCCCCGGAAGCTGCACCCACAGTAGCTCCCTCCGGGGCCTTGGTAGACTTTGTAGTGGCCAGGTCTTTTGACCCGATGTTTTCCGGCATGAGCACGGAAATGTCAGTTTCGCGAAACCCTTGTGTCCGGAAAAATTGGACGGCGTTCTCAAGGTTCGCATAGGTGGGATAGATTCCGAAGGTTGCGATATTTTTCTCAGCCATGGCTAAGGTCATCCTTTCTATTACGAGCCGGCACCCGTCAAAATTGGGCTAGGCAGAAACAACCCGGTTGTGATAATGCGCCCGCATGACCAGCAATAACTCCCCCTCCGCTATGATTTGACTATAGGGGCTTTTAAGGACTCATTACAATTCGCAAAACTTCTTAGTGAATTAGTACGTATTACTACCGTTCAACGGGACCTGGCCATTTCCAAACGGATGTCCCACCGCACTCTTTTGCTGCATAGTTTCCACACGTTCCATGCAATAGGGATACGCCGTCTTTTCATCTTGCCTGGGTTCAGCATTTATCTGATCCTCCTGGAAGTTCTTCGTTAACATGGGTTCGCAATAAGACCCCAGCGTTTTACCGCAAAAATGACCCAAATCAAATTGCGAATGGCGACTGAAAAGGCAGGTTCCTGGCCGACATTCTCTTTTAGAACGGAAAAATTGCGGTGGCGCGTCTTGCGGCGATGTCCCTATCAGCATTGGAGGCGCAGAGCGACGCCAGCGCTTAGCCCATGGCGTTGGTCATTGGGAAGGCCAGGCTCAAGCAAGACACAGCCCCGGTTCGGAGTGGGGACCCAGCTCTGTGTCGCGGGCTCTCACAACCGGCCTTTACCGCTTGCTTGAGCGTCAACGGGCAGAGCTGGGCGTGTTGGACACCTTTTATTTCTTTTTCTTGTCAATCAAATCGGCCACGCTGCGAAGAACGCTCGGGAAATCGCCGAACAGGTTGTTGTGCTGGAGAGGATAGAAGATCGTCTTGACGTATCTCTCCAGGTGTTTCTCATCGAGCGAGCGCTTCTTTGTCTTGTGGTCGAAATGTACCGTGGGAAGCGGCAGGAAGCCCGAGTAGGCCTGAATACGCTGGGCGGTTGCCATGGCGGCGGTCAGGCCCGAAGGTCCCGGACTGAGTTTGGGATAGGGACTGGGCGCTGTGAGCACGCAGAAGACGGCCCCGTTGGAGCTGATGTCGTCGTGCTTGCTGTACTGCCTCTGGACGTCCCAGGTGTTGGCCCCCACCGTGATAAAGCCCGCCTCGCCGTTGCAGATGTCGCCGTTCTCGTCGCTCGACGGGCCGTACCATCCTTTGGTGAATTTGGGGTCCGTCACCATTTCCGCAAACTCATGGCTGGTCACCTGCGTCCGCCGTTGCTCCGGAGTCTGTGACAGGTGCAGCGAGCAGGAAGAATCGCTCCCGCAACTGTGCTTCAGGCAATTGTCGTCCAGCCACGGGATGACCGCGTAATAGAACGGATTCCCCGCAGCCGTCTTGAAGTCATAGTGATAGCCGAAGGCGGTGTCGCCGCTGGCTTCGCACATCACAATGCCCAGGCCGGTGTCATCCACGGCCACGCTTTCATCCAGGAAAATAATCTGTACGTGGGTCGTATTGTTCTTGGGAGGCTCGGGGATGACTCCGTTGTTGATGCAGGTCTGGAGGGTGCTGTGGATGGCGGAATCGGTGAGGTTGGCCGGAACGTTGTTGAGAAAAGACGCCTGGATAAACAGTCCGCTGCCCGCGCCGCTTCCCACACCGTATTGACTGAGCACGTTCATGTATTGGCTGGCCACCAGATCGGTCAGGAACTGGGTCAGACGTCCGGCCTCCAGCAGGTGCGCCGAGTCTGACAGCCAGCGATTGCCCCAGAAGGAGGCGTAGATCAAAGGACAGGTGATGACCGGCCCCCCGTTGTAAATAAAGTCCGAGTGGGCCAGGCTGAACGGCCCCGCCGGAGCGCGGACCTCGACCATCGGAACTTCCTCGACACCGCCGCGCCGGGTGCTGACGCCGCCCACCCTTCTTCCCCCGGTTCCTCCCACGCCCTCGGCTCGCATTTGTGCCGCCACTCCCCCGACCTTTCTGTTTTTCTTTTCTGCTGCCATGGAATTCCTCCTTGTAAAGATTGGATGGTTCTTCATTCATCTTGCAATCGCCTGCGGTTAGAGAAAGGGCCGGTGATTTGAATCGCCGGCCCTTTCCGGATCAGGAGCTTTTTTTCCTCAGGCAGAAGCCAACCGAGGTGTGGTTGTAATTCCCCTGCGAACTGCTGTTGAGAATGGATCGGTCCCAGGCCTCGAGGAGTACCACGTATCCGCAAGGCTTCATTTCAACGGGCGTTTTGGTATTCAGAGTCCACGCGTCTCCCGGAGAGAGTCCGGTCTCGGTCGTGGAAGGAGTTGGAGAGGTTGGCTGGTTGGAGGGTGTTGTGACCGTGTTCGGCAGCGTGCTCAGGGTGAAGTGGGCAAAGTGGATGTCGCGCGCCACGAAGGTGCCGGTGATGGTGGAATCCACTTTGTAATCCTTGCAGTCACCGAGACCGCTGATGTGGATGTCGACGTCCGGCGCCGTATTGTCCAGCAGGATGACGCGCGTCAGCACGCCCGCCACGCCCTTGATTTCCAGCATCACTTCCCACAGGTCGTCATCAAGGCCGTAGGTGTCCCACAGTCCCAGCAAGCTGTTCACATTCTGGTTGAAAGGCACGTAGTCGAAAAATCCGTCCGGCGTGTCCTTATACTTCCAGTAGGTCGTGGTATCGGACCGTTCGAAGGCCATGGGAGTGGTCACGGGCGTCCAGTTGGCCGGCGGGTCGGAAACCTTCTTCACTTGCACGCGGTACTGGTAGCCCGGGAAGGTCGGCCCCTTCAGGTTGACCCTGCGGCCGAACGGGCACGGGCGTCCCAGCGCGTCCGGAGGAATGCTCGTATCCGCATAGACCGCAGTGGAGGTCGTCATTCCGGTGAACGGGTTGATCATGCTGAGTGGGATACCGCCGAGCACCCACAGCCACGGTTGCACTTGGCCCGGCATATCGCCCGGCTTGATCTGGACGTGCGTGTCGATCCGGTTGCCCCAGTAATTGAGCGCGTCAGGATCGGTGGTGGAAGGAGGCACGGCCCAGGAGAGGACGGCGCGCAGCCGCGCGACCTTCGGCTTTTCGCAGCTTCGCAGGTGGGGACCGAGATTCACGGGCAGAACCGCGGTATAGCAGAGTCCTTCCTTGGGAATGCTGGCGACGTCATGGACGTTCACCTGAACGGTGCCCAGGTAGCTCCACTTGCAGGTGTCGTCCCAGTCGGCCCAGAAGGCGATGAATTCCTGGCTTCCCGCGTGGCACAGGTCACCCGAATAGCCTGTCGGCCGTTTGATCCGGAAGGTTGTGGCCACCCGGCTCAGGTTGTTATCCAGCCCCAGACATTCGAGCTGCTCGTAGCTCACGTTGGCATTGGTTTCGGCAAGAGCGCCCAGAACGGAATTCCAGTCGATTCCGAGCGCACCCAGTTCCGCGCTTTTGGCTGAAACCGCCTCAAGGTTAAAGGCCCCCTCGCCGATGGTGGTTTGAATTTCGCTCAGGGCAAAACGGTGCGGCTCCACACTGAAGGACTGCTTCGCCTTGCCGGCCGCGGGCTTGGCTGAGTAAAGCTTGGCCAGTTCTGCGAGTTTGTAAGGGCCTGGATCCGGCAGCGGGATCGGTTTGAACTGGACTTCTTCAAAAAGTGGCGGGACCTTCAGCTTCTTCGGGAGCCCTTCGCTCAGAGCGTCAATGAGGCAGAAGATACTCCACGGGCTGGGCTTGATCTGGATGGAGCAGTCGAGCGTGTTGCCCCAGACCGGCAGCCATCCCTCGTTGGCCGGCCCGGCCGGCGGAATCCACTGCCAGGAGAGGATGGCGTGGACTTTGGGCAGCACCGCGTGATTGCAGCACTGCCGTTTCGGGTCCAGTTGGATTCCCCCACAGTAGACGATGGGTTTGTTCAGCTGGCTCGCGCAGTCCTTCCCGTTCACAAGGTCGTGCACGTTGATTCCCACCAGTCCGGCGTCTTCCCATCCGCTGCCATAATCGATAAAGAATCGGATGTACTCCGTGGTGCCGGCCTGGCAGAGGTCTCCGCCGTATCCGGTCGGAAGTTTGATGACCACCGTGGCTTCCAGGAGGTTGGTTGCCGGGTTGAACCCGACACACGTCAACTCCTCATAAGTGGTGTTGCCCACAATTTTCGCAACAGGGTTGTATTCGCTCTTGGAAAGGTTCCCAAAATAGTTAGGGTTTGCGACAAGAAGTCGCTTGAAATTGCTACGGTGTTCCTCCGGCTTGGGCATGGTATCTTCCTCCTTTATCGAAGTAGTAGACCGTGGCCCCGGTCCCGGACCCGCCTGGCTGGCTCACGCGAACGCCCCGTGACGCGATCCGGGCGCAGCCTGGCCTGCCTTGACAATTCAAGACCGTGGCCGTAAAAAGCGCGATAGATGATGGAGGAACCCGGAAAAGAGAGAGGGGTGTCCCATAATAAAATATGCCCCCAAATATAATAACTTTCTAATAAGTAACTATGTGATAAAAAGTAAATCGCTTCGGCACCGTTGTCAAGGGGAATCCTGAGGGGTTTGGAAGAATTCGCTTTAACCGGAATAGACCTTTTGGCCTCCCACCGGGTGAATTTGTACATTCATCGGCTCCCAACGGCTCCTTTCCGGGATCCTGAAGGCCCGCCGGCCGGCTTCCGGAACCATATTTTCGCGATAACTCTCCATTTTCCGCTTTTTCGCTGCTGGCTCCAGGCTCCGGACGTAGGACTCTTTTCCCGCTGGCGGTAATTCCGGCCGTCTCCGGGAGCTGAATGCGGAAAACCGGAAAAGTCTAAGCAACCACGCTGTTCGACCTGCTATTCGGCGTCTGGCTGGTCTGGAAATAGCTGAAACGGCAGGCTCTTTATAAAAATTTCTTAACCTATTGATTTTACTAAGCGTATTTGATAACATCGTAAATTGGTCTGGTGGGATTTGCTCATTCATACGATTTGGAGGGCGATGAGGCCAGTTTGCAAATTTTCGTGAGTAGAACGAATCCATTTGCCTTGTCTTTGCATCTCATAGGGTGAAGGGCAAGTCCGGCATGGCCCGGGCAAAATTTTTGACAGGGTACTAACCTTCTGCGGCATCTAATTTCCACAACTTCTTTAGAGGTTTATGGGCCGGCCTTGGGGAAAGCCTGAATCCCCGACGGCCAGCTGACTTTGCGACCCTGAGAGGATAAACATTATGTTGGACGTCAAGCTGAATTTCCAGGACTCCCCCCGCTCAGAAGCAGTGGACGAAGACGAACGCGATCTGCTTTCGGAGGAAGAGCCGGAACTGGAAGCGCGCGGCGGGGAAGAGTGGGAAGGGTCTGAGGAAGAGGAAGCAGAAATTGACCTGACCCCGGGGCCGATGGAAGGTTCCATCGATCCGGTGCGAACCTATCTGCGGGATATGGGCAGGGTGCCGCTTTTGAACCGCGCGGGCGAAGTCCGGCTGGCGCAGCGGATTGAGCGGGGCCAGCTTGCTGCGCGGCGCGCCATGTCGCGTTCGCCGCTGGTGTTGAAAGATCTGCTGGCCAGCGCCAAAGCGCTGCGCGCCGGCAAGTGCTCCATCCGGGAATTTTCCCATTTTGACGCTGAGGAACTGGCAGAGCCCAAACAGATTGCGGCGAGGACGCGCGCCTTCCTGAAGCAGCTGGATCAGCTTGCCAATCTTTATCGGACGGCCGTGAGACAGGCTTCGGCGCTGGAGCGCGCTCCGAAAAACCGGAAGAAAACTTTTTTGCGGGCGCGATATCGCCTGGCGCGGACGCGCGTGCGCATGTCCAGGGTGGTGATGGGGCTTGACCTGAACGTGACGGAAATCGCGCGCCTGACGGGCATGGTTGCCCTTGCCGGCCAGCGCATGCAGGAACTTCGCCTGCAGATTGACGCGCTCAAGGCGCGTGCCTCGGCCAAGGGCCGGACGCCCACCGGCGTAAGGAGCGAGCTGCGATTGCACCAGCAGCGGCTGAAGGCGCTGGAAGTGGAGTGCGGCTCCGGCATGCTGGAGATGAAGCGCACCTGGGACAAAATCCAGCTGGCGGAGATGCACGCCGAGCAGGCCCGGAAGGAACTGACCGAGGCCAACCTGCGGCTGGTGGTTTCCATCGCCAAAAAGTACATCAAGCGCGGACTGCACCTTCTGGATCTGATCCAGGAAGGGAACCTGGGATTGATGAAGGCCGTGGAGAAGTTTGACTGGCGCCGCGGTTACAAGTTTTCGACGTATGCGACGTGGTGGATCCGGCAGGCCATTACCCGCGGCATCGCCGACAAGGCCCGCACCATCCGCGTGCCGGTACACGCCAACGACACCATCAACAAGCTGGCCCGCGCGCGCGGCGAACTCACCCGCGAGCTGGGCCGCGATCCCACCATCGCCGAAGTGGCGCGGAGGGCGCAGATTTCCGTGGCCAAGGCTCGCCAGGTGATGAAGATCGCGCAGCAGCCGCTTTCGCTGCATACTCCCATCGGCGACGACGGGGAGTCGCAACTGAGCGACTTTCTGGAAGACAAGCACACGCCTTCACCCTCTGATTCGGCCATCACCGTCAACCTGAGGGAGCAGACGGCTTCCATGCTGAAGACCCTGACGCCGCGTGAAGAGCAGGTGCTGAAGCTGCGATTCGGGCTGGAAGACGACAATGCGAGAACCCTGGAGGAAGTGGGCAACTGCCTCTCTCTCACGCGTGAACGCATCCGCCAGATTGAAGGGAAAGCCCTGCGCAGCCTGCGTTCGCCGTGGCGCGGCGGAAGGCTTCGCTCATTCCTTTCCGAGAACTAAGCACACCCTCTCCTGTCCTGTCAGCAGGCGGGAATCAACTTTCTCCGGGGGCGCGTAAACTCCGCGCCCCTGCGTATCCGGGCATTCACTGAAGACAAGAGAAGCATCCAAACCCTGGTTGGATGGGATGGCAAAATTTCGTCCAGGCGGCGAAACACTGTCATTTTTACATAGTCGCTCATCCCTCGTTCACGCCACAGGCACACATATAACGGAAATAACAGGGGTTGTTTTTTTGGTCCCCGAATTGCTCCGTCCTGAACTATCCAGGCCTTGAGGAGCGATTGTCCATGCAAGAGAGATGCAGTGTTCTGTGGGTGTCTGGTGAACAAAGAACCGATCTCGCGCTGAGGAAGGTCCTCAGCGATGCCGGCATGGGCGTTCGCGTGGCCCAGAGCTGCGCCGAGGTGCGGCAGATGTTGTGGGATTTCGGCGCTCCGGATGTCATGTTCTGCGACACCTCGCTGCCGGACGGGACGTGGTCCGATGTTCTGGCCCTGGCGAGTCGAGGAACCTGTCCAATTCCGGTCATCGTGTTATCGCGGGTGTGTGATATCAACCTTTGCATCAAGGTGCTCGAAGAGGGCGCCGTTGATTTCATCGTTCCACCTTTCTATGGCTCGGATATTTCGCACCTGTTCAAGGGCACGTGGCGGAAGAGCGTGGCCATTCAGATGCCTGCCGAGGTGTGAACGGGTCCTGGCATGCGCGGAATGGCGCACCAGCGACACGGCAGGAAAAAAATGAAAGGGCGCGTTGCCTTCTGGCTGTTCGGGGCATCTAAGTTTTTGTTAAGTTTGTGTGTGGCGTCAGCGATTCGTTCGAGTGGCTCATACCAGGCAGGTCGGATGCTTCGGTTGAACAGGGGGCCGATGAGCCTGTTGTGAACTGCTTGAGACGCCGCGCTCTGGCAGGCTGCTGTGAGTGTGTTGAGCCGCCATCCTGCGCGCGAAGAATGTGGCGGCGCATGTGTGATCCTCCAACAGCCTGCCTGTGGGGGAAAAGAACTTTTATCGGCAGGACGCGGGATACTCCCAGAAGGAGATGGTTTTGACGACGCGGCCTGACCTGCCCGGGCCGTCAGCGAATATTTGCAGAGCAGGAGGTAATAATGGCAAAAAGAAAATTTCAGAGCAACATCAGGGAAGCCAGTGTGGACGGACGGGAGCTGAGGCTGTTGCTGGTGGACGAAAATGCCAATGATCTCGACTACTACGCGGAGGTCCTGCGTTACCTGGGGTATGAGGTTCAGCCGGTGAATTCGTATCCCAAGGCTGCAGCGACTCTCGATCGCGAACAGTTTGACCTGGTGATTGTGGACCAGGGGAGCACGAATTTTGAAGGACGATCGGTGCTGAGCCGGGCGGTGGAGGTTGACCATCACGTGCCCATCCTGGTTCTGACCCGGACGGTGGATGCGGATTGCTGCATCGAGGCGCTGGATGCCGGCGCCCGCGAGTACGTCCAGAAGCCTCTCACCACCGCCGAGGTTCGCGAACTGGTGCACGATTATGTGAAACCCTCAACCCTGGCGTTTGCCGCCGGCCACCTCCAGCCGGTGGGCATGGATGGCGGGAACGCCGAAGCATCCGGCGACGAAGCCTGGCGCAGGGCGTCCTGACGGAAAACAGCGGCGGGACAGGCCGCCCGGCGCCCCGCGGGGATGCGGCGGCGTTCGGGTTGCCACTCCCCCAGCTCTCAGATCCGTTGCGCGATGAGGGCCCGTGTCGCGACCCAATGGCCGGCGCGGCCGGCCCTCGCTGCGGAGGTTTCCTGTCCGGTTGCGACGCGGCAGCGAACCCCACCCAACCCCGCAAGACCGTCCGAATGAAAACCATCTCAACCTGAACGAAACCATAAATGCCCAGGCCGTGCGCATGGCGCGGTACGGGCGTGATGCTTTCAACTCGAGAAAAGGGTTGCATCTCGTCCCCCGCTCATCCGTCTGCTGAAATGTCCTCATCCCCGGCCCCGCTGCGGCCGATATCTTATTGGGGAAGCCGCAATGTATGAAAACGGTCTATTGCCGGCGAGGGGAGGATGGGAATGAGGGAACTCTGCGAGAAGTTGTGGCGAAGCGAGGATGGGCAGGACCTGACGGAATATGCGTTGATTATGGTGTTGATCTCGCTGGTTGCGGTGGCGATACTTCGGACGATCGGGACGGTCGTTTTCAATACCTATTCGATCGCTTCCTCAAATCTGACGGCGGCGAGCTGATTGCACATCGTGCCGCCCCCGGCCTGAGTTCCATCAGGGAGGGAATCCTGGCTACAGGCAGGCCAATTCGTCCCTGGCCGGCCCGGTCCGGAGATTCTGCGTGAAAAGGGTCGTCAGTTCTCAAGCCCTGCTGGAGGGGGACTGAGAAACTCCAGTCCTATCTGATCGTGTCCGTCGGAGCTCACGGCTCCGGTCCAAACCACCATGCAACGCAGAGCGTGCGCAGGATCTTCCGGCTGGAAAAGGGTGAGGGTCTGGCCGGGAGCCAATGGTGTTTCAGTCTCGATTCTGGCCCCATATCGGGAAAGGTCAACCGTCACGCCTTCGTGAAGTGTTTCTTGATTGTCAGACTCAACCATCAGGACAATTGCTTTTCTGGCCGGTTTCCGCTCCGAGCGCCGTGAGGAGGCAAAAGCATCAGGTGCCATGCCGATGAGGGTATACAAGAAGACGCCGGCTGGCAAGCTATATTCTTTTAACAAATGAAGAGCTTTTAATGCCGGATGTCCTTCGGACCTGTTTGGAGATCAGTGCCGGCGGCGGCCGCTGGGACGGTGATGGGAAGGTGCATGAGCGCGGCGCGGTTGCTCGGCGGGCGGCTGCCGGTACAGCAGGACCCGCTCCATGTTCATGCCGAGTTTGCTCATCTCCTCAAATCCCTTGGGAGTGATGAAGTATTGCCGCTGACGGTCGGTTTTGTCTTCCACGATCCACTCCAGCTTCTTCGCGGCTTCAATAAAGACGCTTCCGACGGTAAACGGATTCACGGGTCCGAGACGTTCTTCGTGCTGGGCCTTGGGTTTCATGGAGTCCTGCTCATTGAAAATGGGAAGATATCTGCCTTGTTAAGTTTTGCTTCCAGAACGCGTCGATTGGTCTGTATGTGCCGAGCCAACGGCAGGCGGTTACACATCCCCGAAAAATTACCCTCTATCATGCTACAGAAGTCAGACTTGCGTGGCAAGCTTTCATTATAGCCTGTCGCAGCAAAGTGAAAAGATCCTATTGCGGCAAAGTAAGAAGTTCCTGTAGGAAACCGGCAGACTGTCGGGATGAAAAGACAACAGGAGCTGTGGATGAGCGCAAGGGATCGGGATCGGTTGAAGGTGTTGCACGAAGCAGAAAAGGGACACCTGACGCAGAAGCAGGCGGGGGTGCAGTTGAAGGTGAGCGAGCGCTGGGTGCGAAAGCTGGTGGGGCGGCTGAGGAAGGAGGGCGATGGCGGGATCCTGCACCGGCTGCGGGGGCGGGCCTCGAAGCGGAAGCTGAGCGCGACGGTGCGGGCGAAAGTGGTGCGACTGGTGAAGCGGGAGTACTCCGACTTTGGGCCGACGCTGGCGGCCGAGTATCTGGGGGAGAAGCACGGGGTGGTGGTGAGCAAAGAGAGCGTACGGCAAATCCTGATGGAGGCGGGAGTGTGGAAGCGGAAGCGGCGGCGGGTGGAAGAGGTGCACGTGTGGCGGGCGCGCCGGCCCTGTTGCGGCGAGATGGTGCAGTGGGATTCGTCGGAACACGACTGGCTGGAGGGACGAGGGCCGAAGCTGCGGCATAAAGTGTGTAAAGGGATGAAGAAAGAGAGGGCGGCTGAGGACTCCCGAAGTGATATAAATCTTTTGCTGAAAGAAATTCAATCACCGAGGAGGACAGCCGCCATGTTGAATATTACCACTGAGGTCGTCGGTTCCGAAGCGAATGTCGACCGGAGGAAAGCCCAAAAGATTTCTCTGAAGGAGTATGTTCTGGAGAAGCTGCGCACCTGGATCAACAGTCTGCTGGAAGCGGAACGCGACGAATTCTTGGGACGAGGGCGGCACCAGCCCTTGGATGAAGAGCACCAGAACTATCGCAACGGGTACCGGCCGAGGAGGATCAACTTTTTCGGGTTAGGCGAAATCGAGTTGCGGGTGCCGCGGGACCGGCAAGGGTGCTTCGAGTCGGAGTGGCTGCCGGAGCGGAAGGGCCAGGATGCGGAACTCGAAGCATTCTTAGCGGAAGCTTTTCTGGCGGGCTTGTCGACGCGGGACCTGGCGCGGATTACGGAGAAACACCTGGGGCAGAAGTACGATTCGAAGCAAATTTCCCGCATTGTGGCGCGGGCCACGGGAGAACTGGAAGCCTGGCGCCAGCGGCGGCTGGACGGCGAGCGCTACAAGTTTCTCTACCTGGACGGGGCCAGCTTTCAGGTGCGGATTAACGGGCACGTGAGCCGGCAGAGTTTTTGCGCGGTGCTGGGGGTGACGGAAGAGAACGAGCGCTTCGAGGTTTTGGCTTTGGAAATGGGGGACCGCGAGCGGGCCGATCTGTGGGAGAGCGTATTCGGCGGCCTGGCCGGTCGGGGTCTGGATCGGGAGGCGGTGGAGCTGGGCATTATGGACGGACTGCCGGGACTGGAAAGCGCCTTCCGGCGCTTCTTTCCGAGAGCCCAGACCCAGCGCTGTCAGAAGCACGCCAAGGCCAACGCTTGCCGGCGGGTGCGGAAAAAGGAACGGGAAGTGTTTTCCAAAGCCCTCAACCAGATCTTCTATGCTCCCACGGAGAGTGCGGCGAGGGCCGCCTTCTTCACGGTCAAACAGCAGTGGGGGCGTCTGTTCCCTTCCGCCGTGCAGGTGATCGAACGAGACCTCGATTCGCTGCTGACTTTTTTCCAGTTCGATCCCACCTACTGGACCGTGCTGAGGACGACCAATCCCATTGAGCGGCTCAACAAGGAATTCAAACGCCGCACCCGGGCGATGGAAGTTACCGGAGGAGAAATCTCGACGTACCGATGTTTAGTTTATGTGTCCCAAACCATGGAGTTTCGATGGAGCTTTCATCCGCTCTCTCAATGGTCCTCCGTTTACACACAAATTGCCGCTTGACCCTTTCTGCTGGCGATGATCGACGACGCGACCAGTCGCGCCCGGGCGCGCTTTGCCGAGCACGACACCACGGAAGAGAACTTTCGCTTGCTGGAGAGTTATCTGAGGCGGTGGGGGCGGCCGGGAGAATTTTACACCGACAAGGACAGCATGTTTACGGTGAATCGTCCGGTGCGGGAGGCCGTCGGACGAGGCTTGGCCAGAGGCTTGGACGCAGATCGGGCGGGCGCTGAAGGAGTTGGGGGTAGGATGGATTGCGGCTCACTCACCGCAGGCGAAGGGGCGCATCGAGCGCTTTTTCGGCACGGCCCAGGACCGGCTGGTGAAGGGTCTGCGCAAGGCGGGCGTGCACACCTTGGAGGAAGCCAACGCTTATTTGGAGCAGGAGTACCTGCCGCTATGGAATCGTCGCTTCACGGTGGAAGCGGAGAAAGCCACCGACGCGCATCGAGGGCTGCGGGCGGAGCACGACCTGGCGGCGATCTTGAGCCACGTCGAGGAGCGCGTGGTGGCCAACGATTACACGATTCGGTATAACACCCGGATCTACCAGATCGCTCGGGCGGATATCCGTCCGGGGTTACGAGGGGGGACGGTGCGGGTGGAGGAGCGGCGAGACCAGACGGTGTGGGTGCGCTTCCGGGATCGCTACCTGAAGGTGAGCCGGTGTGAGCCGGTTCCCCAACCGACCCGGTCCGCCTCAGCCCGCTCGATCTCGACGCCTCGGCGGGGAACACCGGGCAGCCCTTGGATGAAAGACTTCCATCTGCGTCAGAGTCCCCCGCTATGGAAAATTATGAGGCAGGAACAGGGAGTGGAAAAGCAGGAGGAAGCACCCCCTGAGGCGCGTCGCGGGCGCTAACCTCAGTCGCCCTACGGGCTCCTTCGCTTAGCGCCCACAGGAACTACTTACTTTGCTAAGAACAGGAACTTCTTACTTTGCCTTGAAGCTTTCATTATAGCCTGCGAGGGCGTGGCCGCGTGTGGGATTTCAACAGCCCGCTGATGAAATCCGTAAAACGTGTTGGTCCCCCTGAAGCGTCAACGCAGAGGCCGGAGAGCGCCCCGTCAACGTCCAGGGCGAACTTCCGCAGGGCAGAGAGGACAATAAAGAAAAGCAATGGCCGGGTCCCGGGCGATTCAGGCCGGGATGACTTTTGGCGAGCTTCTCCGCGGCAAATGCTAACGGACTTTTCCGCGGGCGGCCACTTTCCATGTGCCCTCGACCTCGCCCTTGCGGACGAGGAAAACCTCGTCGTGCATGTTGACACAGGTGCACACGTGGTTGGGAATCACGGTGACTACCTCGCCCACATGAAACTTGTGCGTGGAATTCGTGACGTCCAGATGGCCGTGTTCCTCGTTTAGCTTAATGAGGGCCGCATCGGGAGCTTCCACCACGTAACCGTGGCCTTTGGCGGGCCCTGAACCCAGGCCGTCGGACGAAAGGGTTTTCGATCCCGCATCGATCATGGCGCGTCCGGGAACGGCCGTTGAAACCACGGTGACCACCACGCGGGCCGCGCAATCTTCCAGCTTGCAGGCGCCCTGGTAGTAGGTGTTCAGGTCGTTGTAAGCGTAGGTGCCCGGGCGGATCTCCGTGATGCCTGGAATTTTGTGAGTGAGAGAAGCCGAGGGCGTGGAGCCGCCGGAAACAATCTCCACCTCCATGCCGGCCTTGCGGAACGGTTCAAGGGTCTGCTCGACGAGTTCGGCCACCTGCTTTGCCGTCTTTTCGCGATCGGCTTCCGCGCCCCAGACGTTGCCGGGAAAAGTCATCAGGCCCCTGAATTTGAGGCCGGGCATCTTTTCGATTTTCCGGGCCAGTTCCAGGGCGGCCGGGCCGGGTTCGACGCCGCAGCGGCGCATGCCCACGTCAAACTCCACCAGCACGCCGACGGAGGCTCCGGCGGCGCTGGCGGCCCGCGAGAGTCCTTCGGCGGTGGCTTCGTTGTCGAGCGAGAGCAGGATGGTGCGCTCGCGTGCCATGTTGGCGATGCGGCGGAGCTTTTCTTCGCCCCAGATGGGGTAGGCGATCAGGATATCATCCAGTCCCGCCGCCGCCATCACCTCCGCTTCTCCCACCTTGGCGACGGTGAGCCCCACGGCTCCGTGTTCAATCTGCATCCGCCCCACTTCCGGGGTCTTGTGGGTCTTGGTGTGGGGCCGCAGGCCCAGGCCGTGCTGGCGGCAGTAGTCGGCCATCCGCTGGAGGTTGCGCTCCAGGATGTCCAGGTCAATGGTGAGGGCGGGCGTGGGCAGTTCCTGATAGTTCATGGATCATCCTCTATCGCTTCTTTTTGCCCGACTTGCGGACCCGGGCAATGCAGTCGATTTCCACTTTGATCTTCGGCATGCTGACGCCGACGGTGGTGCGGGCCGGCGGGTTCTTGGGGAAGTACTCCGCATAAACTTCGTTCATGGCGGCGAAATTCTTCATGTCGGAAAGAAAGACTCCGCAGCGGACCACGTCTTTCATGGAGCTGCCGGCAGCCTCAAGAATCGCCTTGATGTTCTCGAGCGTGCGCCGGGTTTCAGCCTGGACGTCGCCCAGTTCCATCTTGTCGGTTTTGGGATTGATGGCAGCCTGGCCGGCCACGAAGACAAAGCCGCCCGACACGATGGCCGGAGAATAGGGGCCGCGAGGCGTGGGTGCCTTCTTGCTTTTGACTACTTTGCGCATTTTGTTCGACTCCTGTTGATAGAGATGACGGCTGTCGCCGAATTCTTAAAGTCCGCAACTTCACGGGCGGCGGGTCAGGCGAGCTGGCCGCCGTCGACAAACAATAGAACTCCGTTGACGTAATCCGCGTCAGAGGACGCGAGAAAGGTTGCCGGCCCGGCAATGTCGTCCGGCTCGCCGAGACGCCCGGCGGGAATCAAATCCTTATACTTGCTCATGAATTTCTTGTCCTTCACGGCAGCAGCCGTGAGGCGCGTGCGGATGAGCCCCGGCCCGATGGCGTTGGAGTTGATGCCGTAGTGCCCCAGTTCGCGCGCCAGAGTTTTGGCCAGCAGAAAAAGGCCGGCCTTGGAGGCGTTGTAGGGAGCCAGTTCCGCCTCCGCATCCCAGCTGTTGGTGGAGGCCATAAAGACCATCTTGCCCCTGCGGCGGCGGACCATGTGCGGCGCCACTTCACGCGCCACCAGGTAGCCGCCCTTCAGGTTGATGTCCAGGGTCCAGTCCCAGTGCTTCTCGTCGCTTTTGGTAAAGGGAACCAGCTTGGCGACGCCCGCCACGTACATCATCACGTCAATGCGTTTCTGCCAGCGCACGGTTTGCGCCACCATGCGCTGCACGTCGCGCTTGCGGCGGACGTCACAAGCGCAGGTGCGGACCGAGCCGCCTGCCTGGGTGATCTCACGCTCCGTGCGCGCCATCATGTCGCGGTCGATATCGCCGATCATCACGTGGGCGCCTTCGCGCGCCAGGCGCGCCGCAATGCCTTTGCCGATTCCTTGCGCGCCTCCCACCACCAGGGCGCATTGGCCGCGAAAGCGGTCGGGGATCATTTTCATCGTTGTCAGCAACTCCCTTGCCCGGTTTGGGACAATCCGGAAAAAAGTTTACTAGGTTCCTGAGGCAGTCTCCCAGTATAATGGCCCGCCACGCAGCCGTAAAGACTTTGAGTGGGTGTTTGCGTTAAGGTAAGACACGCACCGGTGCATTGGGGCGCGATAGGGGCGAACGGCATGGAATCAAAAGTCAACAACCTTTCCCAGCAGACCGAAATTCGGACGCTGCCGCGGGAGATCGGCATCCTGGGCTCCACGGCAATTGTGGTGGGCACCATCATCGGCTCGGGAATCTTCCTGGTGCCGCACAACGTGGCGATGCAGGTGGGCAGCGTCTTCAGCCTCTACCTGGTGTGGATTGTGGGCGGGGCGCTGGCATTGGCGGGAGCGCTGTCACTGGCGGAACTGGGCGCGGCCATGCCGGAAGCCGGAGGCATTTACATTTACCTGCGCGAAGCCTACGGCAAGCTGATCGCCTTTCTTTATGGCTGGGGATCGTTGCTGGTGATTGACGCCGGCTCGGCCGCCACCCTGGGCGTCGCTTTCGGCATTTACGCCGCCGGGTTCGTTCCTCTCACTCCGATAGAACAGAAAGTGCTCGCCGGGGTGGTGATTGCGGTGCTGACGTTCATCAACATTCTGGGCGTGAAAAAAGGGCACGGCGGTGCAGACCATCTTTACCATCGCCAAGCTGGCCGGCCTGGTGATCATCATCGGCTGCGCGATTTTTCTGCCGCCGCTTGCGCCCGCCGTCGCAGCGCATCCGCTGCCCACGCCCCACACCACGCTCAGCACCTTTGGCGTGGCGCTGGTGGGAGTGTTGTGGGCCTACCAGGGCTGGCACCAGCTTTCCTATACCGCAGGCGAGGTGAAAAATCCCTCCAGGGTGCTGCCCATCGGATTTTTCCTGGGTACGGCCATCATCATTGCGGTCTACCTGGCCGCCAACGCCGCCTATCTGCACGTGCTGCCGATGCCGGTGATGGCGGAACACCAGCGCGTGGCGGCAACCGCCATGGAGTTCCTGATCGGGCCGCGCGGCGCGCGGTTTGTTTCCGCCCTCATCCTCTGCTCGATTTTTGGCGCCCTGAACGGAACCATCCTGACTTCGTCGCGCGTTTACTACGCCATGGCGCGGGACGGAGTGCTTTTCAAAATCGTGTCGCGCATCCATCCAAAGTTTCAAACGCCTGCCGTTGCCCTGCTGGTGCTGGGGGCGTGGTCCACCGTTCTGGCCGTCAGCGGATCGTTTGAAGAGCTTTACACCTACGTGATTTTTGCCATGTGGATTTTTTCCGCGGCGGCGATTGCCGGGGTGATCATTTTGCGCCGACGCCTGCCGGACCTGCCCCGGCCTTACAAAGTGTGGGGCTATCCCATCCTGCCCATCGCCTTCATCTTTGCGGCCCTGGCCATCGTGGCCAACACCCTGGTGAGCAAGCCGGTCGAATCCGTCCTGGGACTGTCCATCATCCTGGCGGGAGTGCCGTTCTATTACGCCTGGAAGCGCTGGGGCGGGGCGGCAGCGAGGTAGCATTGCTGCGGCTTGCAGCCATCCCCTGCAACTCACCACGGTGCGGGTCCCTGCGGGCTCTTGAATTCACACCTTTCACACAGAGATCACAGAGGGCCTCAGTGAACTCGGGTACGGCTTGCGAATGGCTACAGAGGACACGGAGAAGAGCGGGTTGCGGAATTCACGCGCGCGCGGCTGGGGCAGATTCGCGTTTTCAAACTGTGGCAGCACAGCGAAAAACAGAGGGGCAATACATATTTACCTGCACACGCCGTCGGCGGTCACGAGTTCGGCTCCGGCGGCTGTCATTTCATCGATGGCCTTGCGGCCGTCTTCCTCGTTGATGGCCTTGATGGCATCCACCACCAGTTGGACGGGCTTGTTGCGCCCTCGCAGCGCGAGGACATCGGCACGCACACAATACTCAGTGGCAACGCCAAAGACAACGTAACGATGGGGGCCCAGCGCCTTCAGGATAGCGTCGAAATTAGGATTTACTGACGTCTCATAAACGTCTTTTTCGATGATGATCTGCGCCGGCCACTTTTCGGGCGGAATGAAAGGCCCGGAACGCATTGGAATGGTCAGCGCTCCGGGGAGACAGGTTTCTTTGATGTGCTGCTGGCCTGGCGTGCCGGTGACACAGTGCGGGGGCCAGATTTTGAATTCGGGATCGTCGGGCGCGTGAGCATCAGCCGAAGAGAGCACGGGAATGTTCCTTTCGCGCGCGTAAGACATCAGTTGGACCAGCCGGGGGACGATGTCTTCTGCGTGGGGAACGTAGAGTTTCCCCGTGGGGTCCATAAAGTCGATCTGCGTATCGACGTCAAAAAAGGCCAGGGGTGCTGCCATGGTTCTCTCCGGGCTTCAGCGCGCCTGCGGCGTGCCGGCGGGTTTGCGCGCCGATACGTATTGGCCGCGGATTTCCTCGAGCAACTGCAGCAAAGCGTCACTCTTCTTCACGGGATATTCGGGAGCGCCGCGCAAGGCGTGGTATTGCTCAGGTAGCCGGCCGGTATTGGCCAGCACCGTTTCGCGGATTGAAGATGCGGTTCTCCGGGCGCCCACCCGCCGGCCGTTGCGCATCAGCGGCTGAAGCAAAGGCTCGCCATCAGGATAGCTTTCTTGGGAACGCGCCAGCACGTCGTGGTGGTACTTGCCATCCTGCGTGAATCGGAACACCTGCTTGCGTCCCGGACAGTAGACTTTCTCTTCGCTGAACTTGGCCTTGTATTCCACCAGCCCGCCGCGTTCCGTCTCCACCAGCTTGTAAACCACGCTGAGCGCCGGAACGTCGCGCGAGGTGGCGAGATCGGTTCCCACGCCGAACGAGTCAATGGGCGCTCCCGCCGCGACCAGCTCTTCAATCCGGTATTCGTTCAGGTCTCCGCTGCCGATGATCTTCACCTCCTGGAGTCCGCGCGAGTCCAGGATGGAACGGACCTTGCGGCTCTTCTCGAGCAGGTCTCCACTATCGAGCCGGACGGCGCTGAATTTTCTGCCCAACGAGGCCGCGGTTTCAGCGCCCGCCAGATCATCGTAGGTGTCAATCAGCAGGACCCCGGTGTCCGGAAAGATGTCAAGCAGCGCCTCAAAACTCTCGCGCTCAGTGGGGAAGGCCTGCGTCCAGGAGTGGGCGGCGGTCCCGGCCACGGGAATGCCGTAGAGCCGGCCGGCCTCCGTGTTGGAGGTGGCGTCGCAGCCGCCCAGGTAGGCGGCGCGGGCCGCTCTCAAGCCGGCCTCCGGCCCCTGCGCCCGGCGCGTGCCGAATTCCATCACGGTCCGTCCCTTCGCGGCGCGCACCACCCGCGCGGCTTTTGAGGCCACCAGGGTCTCAAAGTTGATCACCGAAAGCAGATAGGTTTCGACAATCTGTGCAGCCGCAATGGGGGCCGTCACCTGCAGGATGGGTTCCCCGGCGAAAACAACCGTGCCTTCGGGAACGCCGGCCACCTCTCCGCTAAATTGGAAATTTCTTAATGAGTCGAAGAACTCACCGCCTACGGTGCGAAAGGCCGGAAGGCTGCGAAGGTAGCGGATGTCATCGTCTGTGAAGCGGAGGTTCTGGAGATAGTCGAGTGCGTCGTCGACGCCCGCAGCGATCAGATAGGAGCGCTCAGGGGGCAGGGAACGGACAAACAGTTCAAAAGTGGCTGGGAAGTCCATTCCGCGCTCGAAATAGCCGGCCGCCATGGTGAGTTCGTAGAGGTCAACGAGCAACGCGCGGTTTGAAAGTGGCTGGCACATGGGAATTGCAATTTGCCGGTCGGGCCTGTGCAAGGTATCGCCTGGGTTTTTCCCCTCTAATTTTAAAGATAGTTCAGGCGGTTTGAAAACACAAGGCTGGCCGCGGTGGCGAAAACAGCGGAATGTCCTTTGTCTGCAAAAGCTTCCGTTTGCCGGGGGGGATGATGAGGGACTCATCCTATGGGGGCCAGGGGTCGATAACTTCTATTAGCCAGAGTCAGGCAGAAATCGCCGCGAATCGCCCCCGGTGTCACCGGAGCGTGGCTTGGGCAGCCTCCGCGCACGGAAATGTGTGCGCTGAAGTTGCAGTTGCGTTGAGAGAGGCGGAAGAGGATTTGCAGTGAGATGGAACCTGAATAAGAAAGTCACCGCAGGATTTGCGGTGGCGCTGGCCGTCATGGGCATTGCGGAATTCATATCCTACCGGAGCACGGACCGGCTTGTTGAAACAAGCCGCCAGGTCAACCACACCCAACAAGTGCTCGATGCCCTGGGGACAGTCCTGATCACCATGGATGACGCGGAAACCGGCCAGCGCGGTTTTCTGCTCACGGGAAGCGATTCATACCTCGTGCCCTATGCTGTGGCCGGCACCCAGGTTTCCGATGTTGTTGAAAAACTTGACAACCTAACCAAGAGCAATCCCGTTCAGCAGCGCGACCTTGCGTCGCTGAAGAGCCTCATCAAGCAGAAGGAGGATGAACTCGCCACCACCATCGCGTTGAGGAAGGCGAACAAGGCGATCGAGGCCGACCAGCTCGTCCTGTCAGGGCAGGGCCAGAAGGCAATGGGCAGCATCAGGGCGGTGATTGCGAGGATGCAAAAAAGGGAGAAGACCTTGATGGACGCTCGCACCTCGCAATGGGAAGCGAGTGCCCGCCGAACGACCCTGCTTGTCGCGGCTGGAGTTGTTTTGGCATTTGCCATTCTGCTGTTCGCGATCATCGTCCTCGACCGCGAGGTTGAAGGGAGAATTCGTGCCGAACAGACTCTGCGTCAAAGCGAAGCGCGTATCCGGCTTCTAGTCGAGAGCGCGCGAGATTACGCGATTCTGATGCTTGATCCCCAGGGCCGGGTTGCGAGCTGGAGTCCGGGCGCCGAGCGGATTAAAGGTTACAGAGCCGGGGAGATCATCGGCCAGGACTGGTCCTGTTTCTTTCCCGCCGAGGACATCCAGGCGGGAAAACCACAAAAAGAGCTTGAAAAGGCCCTGGCCGACGGACGGGCTGAAGACGAAGGGTGGCGGGTGCGCAAGGATGGCTCGCGCTTCTGGGCCAATGTCGTGATTGCAGCGGTTCGGGATGAACAGGGACAATTGCAAGGTTTTTCCAAGGTGACGCGCGACATCACCGAGCGCAGGCAGGCGGTGGAAGAGATCCGCCAGCTCAACAAGAACCTCGAAAGGCGCGTGCGCGGACGGACGGCGGAACTCGAAATGGCCAACAAGGAGCTGGAGGCCTTTACCTATTCCGTTTCCCACGACCTGCGCGCCCCTTTACGCCACATTGACGGCTTTGCTCAACTCCTCGTTGAAGAATACGGCCCGCAACTGCCCGAGGAAGTCCAGAGTTACCTGGGCCGCATTCAGGGCGGGGTCAAACAAATGGGCCAGCTGGTCGACGACTTGTTGAACCTGGCGCACCTCGGCCGCAAGGAGATCAATCTTCAGGCAACCGGGCTGGGCCCTCTGGTCGAGCAGGTGGTCAGCGAAATGGAGACTGAACTCGGCGAGCGGGCCATCGACTGGAAGATCGCGCCGCTGCCCTCTGTGGAGTGCGATCCGGGGCTGTTAAAGCAAGTGTTTGCCAACCTGCTCTCCAACGCCGTCAAATACACCCGGCCCCGGGAGCGCGCCGTTATTGAAGTCGGCCTGGCGCAGGGAAATGGACAGCCCACTGTTTTCGTTCGCGACAACGGGGTCGGCTTCAACATGAAATACGCGGACAAACTCTTTGGAGTGTTTCAGCGGCTGCACCGCGCCGAGGATTTTGAGGGGACGGGCGTCGGCCTGGCCACTGTGCAGCGGATTATCCACAAGCATGGCGGGCGCGTTTGGGCGGAAGCGGAGATTGATAAGGGAGCCACTTTTTATTTCACCTTGCAGCCCCCTGCGGATTTATCACAGAAAGCGGCCTGAGCGGGAGGAGAGATAAAACATGAAACCAAATTGCGAAATGGAAATCCTGCTGGTTGAAGACAACGCTGATGACGTGGAATTGACCCTGCACGCGCTCCGCTCGGACAAGCTGGCAAATAAGATTGTGGTGGCGCGCGACGGGGAGGAGGCGCTCGACTATTTCTTTCGCCGGGGCCAGTTCTCCGGACGCTCCCCGGCCTGCCAGCCGAGCGTGGTTTTGCTGGACCTGAAGCTTCCCAAAGTCGACGGGCTGGAAGTTTTGCGGGTTATTAAGAATGATCCGCAGACGAGCGCCATCCCGGTCGTGGTTCTGACTTCCTCCAAAGAGGAAAAGGACATGGTCGCGAGCTATCAGCTGGGTGTCAACAGTTACATCCAGAAGCCCGTCGATTTCACGCAGTTTCGAGAAACGGTGAAACAACTGGGCTTCTACTGGCTGGTCATCAATCAGCCTCCTCCAGCGAGTGCGCAGGGGAAAAAGTGACTTCCCGGAGGTTTTATGGAAGGCATGATTCAGGATCCGCAGCAGACTGCCGGGGCCATCTGGGTTCTGGTGCTTGAGGACAGTCCGGCAGACGCCGAACTGTGCCTCGGTGCGCTCAGGAAAGAGGGACTTGAGGTTTCGGCCGATATCGCCCGGACCCCGGAAGAGTTCAGGGACCTTGTGCGCTCCAAACCGTACGACGTGGTCCTGTCGGATTACAATTTGCTCACCTGGAACGCTTTGGATGCCTTCAAGCTCCTCCACGAGGAGGGAATGGATATTCCGTTTGTTCTGGTGACGGGTGCGATAGGGGATGAGGCGGCGGTGGAGTGCGTGAAAATCGGCATCTCGGATTACGTTCTGAAGGACAATCTCGCCCGGTTGCCCTTTGCGGTTCGGCGGGCAATAGTGGAGAAATCGGAGCGCCAAGAGCGGGGACGTCTGCAGGAACAGTTGCAGCAGTTCCAGAAGATGGAGGCTATCGGACGGCTGGCGGGCGGTTTGGCGCACGACTTTAACAATCTGTTGACGGTAATGAACGGCTACAGCCAGATGATCCTCGACCGGCTGTCCTCCGCTGACCCCTTGCGGCCCCCTCTGATCCAGATCAAGGAAGCCGGAGACCGCGCGGCTACCCTGACGCGGCAACTGCTGGCCTTTAGCCGCAAGCAGGTTCTGGCCTTGCAGGTACTGGATTTGAATTGCATTGTTGCGAATATGAACAAAATGTTGCCGCGGCTCATCGGGGAGGACATCGAACTGGTTGCGGTCCATTTTCCGGGCCTGGGTTGTGTGAAAGCTGATCCGGGGCAAATTGACCAGGTGATCATGAATCTTGCTATCAACGCGCGCGACGCCATGCCGCAGGGGGGCAAGCTGACCATCGAAACCGCCAACGTTGAGTTGGATGAAGGCTACAGCCGCAACCGTCCCTTCGTCGTTCCGGGCGCCTACGTTATGCTGGCGGTCAGCGATACGGGAACCGGTATGAGCCCGAGGCTCCAGTCCCGCATCTTTGAGCCCTTTTTCACCACCAAAGAGCAGGGCAAAGGGACGGGGTTCGGACTGGCAACCGTCTATGGCATCGTCAAGCATTGCGGAGGTTATATCTGGGTATACAGCGAACCCGGTAAGGGAGCGACGTTTAAGGTCTATCTGCCCCGCGTCGAGGAGGCCGCGCAAAGAATGAAAAAGAAGGCGGGGGCAGTTCACGCCGCAGGAGGCTCGGAAACCATTCTGCTGGTCGAAGACAACGAATCGGTCAGGACCTTTGTTCGAAGTGTGCTGGAACCCAAGGGTTATCAATTGCTGGTAGCTGGCGGCAGCGAGGACGCACTGAAGGTGGTCGAAAACCACGACGGGCCCATTCATCTTCTGCTGACCGACGTGGTGATGCCGCGGATGGGCGGGCCGGAACTGGCCGCGCGCCTGGCGCCGCTTCACCCGGAGGCCAGGGTGCTCTACATGTCCGGGTACACGGACAGCACCATCGTCCACCACGGGGTGCTGGGCGCCGGGACCCACTTTCTGCAGAAGCCTTTTGTTCCTGAAACCCTCATCCGGAAGACCCGCGAAGTTCTGGATGAGTGAGGCAGGCCGGCCTCCTTGCGAAGCTTCCGGAACCGGCGGGTCCGGAAAAATGCAGACCTCTCAGCGCTGATCTTTGGTCGCGCCAGGTCAAGCGATGTCAAAGCCGAAAGTAGCCTTGGGAATCGGCGCACGATACTCCCAGTCGGAGATGGGAGCTGCCTTGTAACGGTAAAGCCGGCAGAGCTTACACAACTGCGCCACAAGAAAGGGGCTTTCCTGGTCGAGCCACTGGTGTTCACACCTGCCGGCAAGTGGTTTCTCGATCTGGGACGAATCTTTCAAATCCATAAATCAACCTTTTCCTTCAGTGCGCCGGGGGCGCCCTCCGACACCGGAATCCTTACCCGCAGTTCTATTCTAACTTCCTGATTTTAGCTTGAGCATGACGACTCCGTGGCGGGGAACCTGGGCCGTGTAGCTCCCAGAGAAAACGCCCGTGTCCTTCCGTTCCCACAGATCGCGGACCGACACCTCGCCGCTGAGGCCAATGTCCTTAAAGCGGACGCTGACCGGCATGGGGGATTCTCCTTCGTTAAAGAGCCCCAGGGCTTTGCTGCCGTCAGCCAGCGGCTTTACCCACACCTGCAGCGGGCCTTCTTCGGACACCCGGTAGCCTTCGGTGCCGGCTGGGTCCTGGTCAACGGCCACAACTTCCGGGTTGGTCAGCACAGAGAGAGTTTCCTGCGACATATTGGCAAGGTCGTTGCCGGAGATCAAAGGCGCGGCCAGAATGCACCACAGGCTCATATGGGTGTGGTACTCGTCGGCACTCATGTGTCCGTTGCCCACTTCGAGCATGTCCGGATCGTTCCAGTGCCCGGGACCCGCGAACCTTGCGAGGCCCTGCTGCCCGAAGCCGATAAAGGCCATGCGGGTGTAATTGTCCTCGATGTCGTCCGTGGTCCGCCACAGGTTGCCGCCCACCGATGGTCCCCATCGCCACACGCGGTTCATCCCGTACTCGCACAGGCTGTAGACGATCGGGCGCCCGGTTGCGACCAGTGCCTCGTGCATCTTCTTGTAGACGGCGGGCATTTCGGATGGCTTGTACACCTGGCGGGCGCTGCACCAGTCGTATTTCAGATAATCCACGCCCCAGGATGCGTAAGTTTCGGCATCCTGTCGCTCGTGCCGGTAGCTGCCTGCGTACCTGGCGCAGGTCAAGGGTCCGGGCGAGGAATAAATGCCGAATTTCAGGCCCAGGCTGTGAATGTAATCGCCCAGCGCCTTCATATCGGGGAAGCGGTCGTTCGGGTGAATGAATCCTTTGGCGTCGCGCTTCCCCTGCCAGCAGTCGTCGATGTTGACGTATTCGTAGCCGGCGGCCTTCATACCGTTGGTGGCCATGGCACGCGCCTGCTCACGCACAATCGCGTCGCTCACTTTGCAGCCGTAGTGGTTCCAGCTGTTCCAGCCCATGGGGGGCGTGGCCGCCAGCTCCTGGGCCCGGGCCGCAGAGGCTCCACACGCCAGGAATGAGGCCCATACTGCAAACGATATGATTCCGCGCCACAGATTGGGTGTTGCTTTCATCCGCATGTTCCCTTCTTGTAAGCGGTCAGCGCATATAAAGAGAGCAAGTGTACTATCCGGTCTGCCAAAAGTCTATCAGCGTGGGGTGCGGGTCTGGCGCGGATTGGTTTTCCTGGGTCTGCGATTCTGCCAAATGGATCGATTTGCGGCAGACTAATGAGTGTCTCGCTTCGTCGGGACATGGACGCTGCAATGCGGGCGTCTACCCCACCCGCAGTTCGCGGGACAGTCAACCGCAAGCCACGGCTATGCTTACCGCTTTGCGACTTCCACGGTGATCTGGTTGTGGGCGCCTTTGGACTCATTCACCACGGTCTGTTTGAACGGCCCGGTGAAGGTGTTCTTGCTTAAGGTGATAAAGTCTGTCTGGGGAGCGATGTAGATTCCGACAAGCTGCGGCGTTTTGCCTTTTGCTTCGCCGGAGCCGATGGTGTTGTCAACGAACTTCAGGTTTTGGACCATGCCGTTAATGTGGATATTGGCAGGCTTTTCGCCGTTCCGGCCGTTATCGGCGATGGTGTTGTGCTCAAAAGTGTTGCCGTCGGGTGAGTTGGATCTCGATTGTTCGCGAAAGAAAATGCCCGCGCGGCCATTGCCGGTCGAGGTGTTGTTTACAAAAAGGTTGTCGGAATCCTTATGGCCAATTGAAATTCCGTCACGACCATTGTTCCAACTGCGGTTGTCCGCGTAACGAGCGTGCTGGACGCGCCAGCAGAGATAGAGTCCGTCCTGGCCGTTTTCGTGGGCCTGGTTGTTCTCCACAATGCCTCGCAGGGCGCCCGTACCCAGGTGAATGCCCAGGTAGGCGTTGTTGTAGGACTCGCAGTGTTCCACGACGGGGTCTTCCACAAATTGCAGGCTGATGCCGTCGCCGGGATAGTTGCGCGCCACCACGTTGCGGACGGTCATGTGCTGGGAATGGAAAAAGTAGACGGCGCCTGTCTGGCAGCCGTCCAGGATGCCGCTGCCTTCGCGGCTGCCGTCGGCTGTCAGGTCTTCCACCTTCACGTCCTTCACTTCGAATCCGGCGATCAGCGGAAAGGTGTTGAAGACTTCGCCGTCCAATGCCACGTGATAGTCCATCTGCAGAAAGTTGTTGAAGTAAAGGGTGTTGCCCTCGATGCGTGTGATAGTGCGCACGCTGGGCGTCCAGCCGCTGCGCTGAGACTTGTCAACAACGGTCACGCCCATGCCGGGCCGGAAGCCTGCGGCGTCTTCCACCGTGGCCACATATTCACCGTAGTCGGCGTCAAGCGCCAGCTTGCTCTGGACGCCCGCCGCCTTCTTCAGAATCGTCTTGTCGGGCCCTTCGCCGCGCAGGGTGATGTTGCTGGGCAGCCGCACGGAATTGGAAAGAGTGTAAGTGCCGGCCTTGAGGAGGACCGTGCCGCCCCCTGCCGCCGCTACGCGGTCAACAGCCTTCTGGATGGCGACATTGTCCGTGCCCATTACGTCCGCGCCGGCGGCGCCGACGGTGACGGTCATGCCGCCCCCTTGGTTGGCGCTGCAGCCTGGGTAGAGTACGATTCCCAAAAGAAACGTCCCGGCAACAACCAGCAGCCACAGGCGGGCGCTTCCCATAGTTGGCGTACGCATAGGTCACTTCCTGTTAAGAAAGAATTGAAAGACATTCGCAAACGCAGTTTATCACAGCCGTACGGTCGTGGAATTGAAATCTTCCCCTCAGGAACCTGCCAACAAAATCAATCCGCCCCTACAGGCAGGGTTGCTTCATCGAACTGTTTTTTCCTGAGGCGGCCGCCCAGCAGTGTCAACAACAGGATGGCCGAGATCATGCTGGCGAGGCCGTCCGTGAGCAGAAGGCCACGAACGCCAAAGTGTTTGAAGCCCAGTCCATCAGCCCAGGTCATATACACAATGGCGAAGTTCGTGGCGGCGGCAAACAACCCCAATTGCGTACTGGCCACGGGACTGTCCTGTCCAACCAGCTGAAAGCCCAGCGCGTTGAATGCCGCGTAGGAGACTCCGGCGAGGCCGTTGTAGACCAGGACTCCCAGGATAAAAGTCAGGGGAGTGTGGGCGGAAACGGCCATGGTGAGAGAGACGATGCTGGTGGTCAGTCCTGCGCCAAGATAGAGGTAACCACGCGAAACACGATTGGCGGCATATCCGCCCAGCAGGGCACCCACCGACGCGGTGATGGCGCACCCGGCGCCGGTCACCCAGATCACAGTCGAGGTGCCGGTGTGGAAATCATTGCCCATGCCCGAGAACAGATTGATGGCCGCTTCCGCGCTGGCCGGCACCAGAAAGAGGCAAAATCCGGTGACGACCTTCCTGGCTTTGCAGGCGCGCCAGGTCGTCTTCAGCGTGTCGGTAAAAATCTGCCGGAAGCGGAAAGAGGACTTCCTGGCCTCAGGAAAGAGCAGGATCGGCAGGGTCCCCAGGATGATGATGCTACCCAGGCCCAATCCGAGCCAGTGCAGGGCAACGTGCGGCACCAGAGACATGATGGCCAGAGACCCCAGGGCGCCGCCACCGAGATTGGCCACATTGGTCCATCCGCTCACGGAGCCGCGCAGATGGTCCGGGGTAAACTGAGCAGTCCATCCTCCCACCGCACCTGAATACAGCACGATTGAGAGTTCGGCCAGCAACAGCAACACCGTGGTTGCTCCCAGATGCGTGGGCGAAAGCAGGAACAGCGCCGCCACCACGCAAATGGCCGCCGTCGCTGCCGTAATCCAGGCGTAGGCGCGGCGCGAGAGGCCTGTATCCATCATCGGCTGCAGAAGAAATCCCCAGAAGGTGGGTGTCATCACCGTGGCGCTCACGGCCGCCACCTTGTCAAGCGAGACGCCCAGGTGGGTGAGCAGAAAAGGCAGCGCGGTGATGGTGAAGCCCACCACCAGACCAAAAGGAGATAGGGCCACACCGACAATCCACGGCGCTGGCATCTTTGCGTTCGAGGCCGGAGACCCCGGTGTTTGGGGCAAAGATTCCTCCAGGACAATGTGAACTAGAACTGGGAAGGTGGGTCCGCCCCAGACTGCCGCCCCATATTAGTCTGATTGGGTAACCTCCGCCAAAGGTTTTCTGAGTGTGGTAAAGCTTTCACGCATTCCGACCCAAAGCGTGGGGAATTGAATTTGTTTTCTATTTTCCACACGAGGTTGGGAAAATGGCAAAACCTGAATCGCTCGGCCAATTCGAGCTGCAGGTGCTGACGGCAGTTCTGCCTTTACTCGAAGACCCCTGAGGCGGGCACCCTCCAATCGAAGGTCCGGGAGCTGGCCAGGCCCCCATCAAGGCTCACTGGGGACTATTGAAGTGACGCTTGACCGGCTGGAAGACAAGGGCTTGTCCCGTCCTGGCTCAGCGTTAGACCCTTGCTGTGCGGATTTGCGGCTGGCGATTGCCGACGGAAGGCGGTGCACCCTGCGCTTCACAGAAGGCGGGCTGTCCCTCTTTTGCTGATCCTGTCGATTGCAGTGTCGCTGGTGTGGAAACGGCCGTGAACTTTGTCTGCCAGCGAAGGGTTCCTACGACGTGGGTGCGTCGCCCCACTTTTTGACGGGTTTCGGATAGGTTCGTTCCACGTACTCCCGAATATCGCCTGAGGTGATGTGCAAGTGAGTATCCGCCGGGGAATCGTCTGTTTCGAGGTCCAGCTCCTGCTTCAACCGCGCGTAGCACATTCCGGGACCATCCTGAATTTTTACAGGATGCGAGTGGAGTTCGTTGGTTTGAATATCGACAGTGAATTCACGGCTCCCCTGGGGTGGGTCGATCACATGATAAGCATAGACCCGGGAGGCTGCTTCAATAGAGAATCCGCGATACTGGATGTACATGTCAGGGTCCTTTCACCGCCCGTGCGCGGACGACATATAAGAGTTGTGCGGCAATAACAGCCTGCGCAACCCGGCAAACTATGCCTTTTTCGCAGCCTTCTCCGCGCCAGCCGTCTGCCGTTGCGTGTTCAATGCATTTCGCAATTCGCGAGAGCGCGTTCGCTGCACCAGTTTTTCCTTTCGCCGCCGGCCAAACCTTGCTTTGTCGCCACTTCTTTGTGACATCATTGACTCCTTTGCGGACCGAACGTCCGGCTTCCGCAGCACTGTGAAAACTTCGACGCCGAGGCTCGGGACGTTCGGCCCGGAACGGAAAAATCCGGGCTTGCAGTCTTACAGTGACTCGCTCCCCGGCGTTCGATTGGTGATGGAAGGAATGGAGAGCATCTGCTGACTCTTCAGTGCCTCTAGCGAGATCAAAAATGCGACCAGGCAGGACAAATCCAGAGCCAGAAATATATTCCTGGAGAGTCCCACTGGCATTATGGGATTAAACAGCACGGCAATCAGAACAAACCCCGCCGTCCAGAAGTACTTCGGCCGTGCCACCGCCTGCGTGGCAACCGTCATGGCGCCCACACAGATCAGGATGTCCAACACGATCTCCACGCCTGCCGAGGCCTGCCAGAAGGCCATCAGCATTAACGCCCCAACACAAGCGAATTTCATGATTCTTGTAAACATCGAATACCCCATATCTTCCGGCAACCGATAAGCTGTCCTTTGCCGGATAAGGAAGAAGGCGGACTTGCCGCCCTGTTAAAGGATACTCAGAACTCAGGTCTGAATTGCGGTCTGAGCAACAAGCGGGTGGAATGCCGAGCTAACACCCTCGTAGGTCTGGACTGCAGGGGGGCCCTCAATGAACTTCTCCAGGGTCTTCCGCAATTGTAGATTCGGTTCGCGACCGCAAGCTTCCGCGTATTCTTTGTTGCCCCACGCGCCGATGGCCACCGCTTCCGTCCCGCCCCGAACGGCTATGTTGATTTCGTCCTGAAAGCCTGCCGGTTTTCGAAATAAGGGAAGGTATCTCGTCCTCGATCGTTCTGGTAAGCTTTGCCAGGAGGTTCGCCTTCAGACTCATGGACACACTTCGCGCGAACATAGCAACCTTTACGGTTATCGTCTAAGAAGTGCGATTGCAGGTAACCCGACTTAGTTCAGGTTGTCTGGAGACTTTAAGGAAGGGAATGTCTCACTAACTAGTCTGGGTGCATGCACTCTGCCTGTCAAGGCAATTCGTTGATGGCATCTAAATCGTCTTTTGCGATTTGACGTGGGTGGTTTGGCGTGAAGGTATCCCCTTATGAGTTCCCTGGACGCAAAACCGTCCAGACAGAATCCCTTCTATTGACTCCTCGTATGATCTTGACTTGGCCCGCTGCTGTGTTACGATGCAATTGAACGAACAATCGAGAGTGTATCGCAAAGGGGAGGTAAGCGGGCTTCACTCTGGTTCCTTTTCGAGCTCTCCGAAGATTATTGCGTCATCGCTGTTCCTCCGACTGACGAACCTGTTCCTGCCGGGAGTTCCAAGTTTCGTTCGATCTCCTCAAGACGCCTACTGTTTTCTGCGGCATCTGAACCTGATTTTCGAACTGATCCCTGATTCGGCATTTGAGCAACTGCACTGCTGCCGCTCACCTTAGGTTTTGGGATAGTGCCTGTTGTCCCTGCCCGCTCCATCAATGCGGTGGCGAAGGGCAGGCAAGAACTAACCCCCGGGTGATAAGACCGCTGGAACCGGGGGAGATTTCGGAGGGTCATATGCCATACCGTCTCAGGGCTCCAAAACACATCGAGCAAAAACGCCTTGCCCCCAAGGGCAACGTTCTCGTCGTTGACGAGGATCCTGCTGATCTGGTCTATTACCGGACCGTGCTGCAGCGCGGCGGGTGCGCGGTGGTGACCTGCAACTCATACGACGCGGCCCTGGCCTGCCTGGGGGCCGAACGTTTTGATTTAGTCGTTTTAAGCCAGGGAAGCTCCGCATTCGAGGGACGCAGGGTCCTGGAAAAGGCGATGGCAATGGACCGTGCCGGGCAGGTTATTGTGGTGGCCCATGTCCTGAACATGAGTTGCTATCTGGAAGCCATGCAGCTTGGGGCAAGAGACTACCTGGAAGAACCGGTTCCGGAACAGGACATGATTCGGTTCGCGGAGACGTGCCTGACTTCCCGCGCTTGTGCAGCGTGAAAATCCTCCAGTAGATAGAAACTGCGTCCCACGTTTCGTGTCAGCTGACCAGCACTCTACTTGTCCTTCCGGTTCCACCACACGATGGGCTGGCTGAAGGAAAATGCCACCGGAAGCGAGGCCGTAACAGGTTTGCCGTCAAGGCTTGCCGGTGCAATTTTCCATTTCTTTACGGTTTCAACTGCCTGCTGCGTGAAGCCGCTGGCCCCCTGCAATACCTGTACATCCTGAATTTCGCCGCCGGGACCAACCATCACATCCAGCACCACTGTTCCGCCAGCCACCGTATTAGCCGGATAAGTAGGTTCCACAGTCGATATGACCTGGGGAGGTTGGAAGTCCGCGGGTGCTTTTTGCCCTCTTGCGGAAAGCGTGGCAGTGAACAGCGCAAGGCACATGATAAGCCCGATGCTTGTCTTCATGAACTCACCTCCAGGCTGTAAGCCCTTACATCTCTATTTTATACTTTTCGACTGCGGGCACGTTAATGGCAGTGGTGGCTCAAGCTGAAGGGAGCAGGGGCAGGCCTTTCCGGTCATCCTGGCAATGGCGCGGCCCCGCTTCAGCAGGACCGCCGCTTGATGACGGAAAGATGGATTTCAGGAGCCGGGCATCGTCGAAGGAGATGCATTCGGCACCTGCTGAGACGAGATTTCCGCTAGGGGAGCAATTTCATGGTTTGTGAACGAGCGCAGGGAGAAGACCTCGCGCACGGAACGCCGGTTCTGCCAGATCAGTTTCAGCCAGGCGCCGACGGTCATCTGGCGGAAATAGATTCCGCGGAATGCCAGAGTGGCGAACACATAAATCAGTTTAGAGACGAACCGCACGTCCCTCATGCGCCTGACGCGCCGGAAGATTCCTGAAGGGCTGTAAGCCATTCCCCAGGCGGTGCGAACTTCGTTTTCAAGTTCAGCGGGCGTCATGTGTTTGGGAGCAAAAGCAGCGCCGTAGGGCCGGTAGTTCAGCCAGTGGCGCTCCTCAAGGCGCCCCTGATCGTGCAGGGCCTTCAAGAGTGGTGTTCCAGGCAGAGGAGTGAGCTGGCTGAAGACGGGGAAGAACCCCGGAGGCCAGTTCTGAACCACGTCCCAGGTCTTGCGGGCCACCCCGGTGCGGTCCGCGTCAATTCCCATGATGAAGGCGGTGACGCAGTAAACGCCGCGGCGCTGAAGCTGGCCGATGATCTGGCCGTACTCCTCCGGCTTGTTGAAGGTCTTGCTCACTGCCTTCAGGCTTTCCGGCAGCACGGATTCCAGCCCGATAAACACACAGACGCAGCCGGAGTCCTTCAGCAGATCCAGCAATTCCTGATCGCGCAGAAGGTTCATTGAGATTTGCGCGACCCAGAAAATGCGAACTTTCGCTTCAATCATGGCGCGCATCAGGGACTTGGCGCGGCGCGGGTTGATGGCGAAATTGTCGTCGACAAAGAAGACCAGGTTCCGCCCCAGGCTTTTCAGGAGCTTGAGTTCTTCGACGACGCTTTCGTTAGTGCGGAAGCGGATCTTCTCCCCGAAAAACGGGCTGACGGTGCAGAAATCGCAACGGTAAGGACAGCCTCGGCCGGTCTCAACCGGCGAGATGCTGACGTCAAATCGTTCCCAGCCGAACGTCCGAAACACCTTGGAGGCCCATTTCGGCAGCACTTTGAACTGATTGAAATCGGTCTGCTCCCAGGGGATGCGCGGGTAATCCTCAAGGCTGGGCTTTTCGCAGGATCGGTAGATGGGCTGCAGCTTGCCGGCTTCAAAATCCTTTAGCATCTGCGGCCAGAGGTCGTCGGCCTCGCCGCAGGCAACGGCGTTGGCGTGTTCAAGGGCTTCTTCCGGCTCTTCAGTGACGTGCGGACCTCCCATCACCACCGGCACGCCGAGGGCCCGAATGCTGTCGGCAACCGCATAGGATCGGTGAATGGTGCGGGTCATCCCGCCAATGCCCACGAGGTCAAACTTTTCACGCCGGACGTAATCTGCGAGTTCGTCAGGATCCATTCGAACGACGTTGCCGTCGAGGGTTGTGACGCTGTGGCCGGTAGGAGTCAGCGATTTGAGGACGAAGGGCCACAGGGTAGGCATGTAACTGTGTGTGATTCGATTGTCAGGAACGTAGAAGAGAACACGCAACTGTTACCTCCCTTTGGTGTTAATTGCTGGGTCGTGAGCCGTTTAAAGGATGCCCCGAGGTTCAATCCTACGCCCGTGGCCAGGCAATGTCAAAGATGTGCGCGTTTTTTGTGAACTCGGTTCCTGAGACTCAGCGGAAAATGCCGAATCTGGAGGAGACAAAATCCCGAAGCGGGTAGTCGCGATCGATGCAGAAGGAAGGACGCCCGGGACGGCACGCCTGCGCTCCGGGCGCAAGTCTATTTCGGACTCAGGCTCGTCGTCTTCGGGGGAACCTCGGACACGCCTGTCGCTGGCTGCTTGACGCCCTGCAGCGTCGAAGAACGCTGGAGCCATGATTTTGCGATACTTAATCCGTCCAGGTGTGCTGCGCGCTCAAGAAAGTCTCGCGCATAGAGGGCGACCGCCTCAACCCCGGCGGCGTATTGGTAGTTGGGTTTTTGAAGACTGCCGTTATAAGCTCCGACCGCTTTCGGAATGTCGCCGCCGGTATTGTCCAGCAGGTGGCGGAGCAGCAGGCCGGCATAGGTGGTGAGGACCTCGGAATTGTCCAGATCAAAGCTGAGCTTCCTGGAGGGCCGGAGGCGGGGCGGCAAGGCTGAGTAGTCCCGCTTGTCCTTGAGATAGAGAGCGTGCGCGCGGCGCAGCGTCTCGCGGGTGATCTGCCATACGCCCATGGCGTAATCGCTGACCAGGACCCGGTTGCGTGAACGCCGCAGGATGATGTCACCCCGCTGCGGGCTTCTCTTCCAGACGGCGTGTTCGAGATCGCCGCGAACATTCATGTAATTGTTTTCCATGGCGCCGATGCCGAGGAAAACCTCCAGCGGCAGGTCGTAGAAATGCACGACTTCAAGAATGTCTCCCGCCAACTCTCTTGCCTGGTCCATGGAAAGCGTCGTGGGCACAGGCGCAATGTTCTCCCGGACACGCCGGTCCGTCCTGGACTTGAATAACAGAAAACTGGCCAGGGGTTCAATCAGGCGCGAGGGGGGCAAATCAGCCAGCCGTGGAGTCGTCGTGGGATTGTAGCTGCCCAGAAAGACGGAGGTCTCCAGGCGTTTGCGAGCCAGGCCTTCAAAGGTGACCGGGTCAAGCTGGTAGTCCGGAATGTAGCCTTTCGCCTTTAATCGTCCCAGGAAGGGAACGTCTGACAGGAGGTTGTTGTCGAGCACCAGAAATATCTCGTACCGGGGACCCGCGCCGGCATTCTTCACGGTCAGCAGAACGCGCGAACTGCCCAGGCCGGAGTGAGCTTTCAGATATTCAAAATGAAGATAGGCCCCAAGTTCCGAGTCGTATTCGCCTACCTGTGCGAGCAGAGCGTCCGTGCGGAGTTGGACGGCCAGGGCGTTGCCTTCCACTTTGACAACAGGCAGCACCGGTGGAAGGGTGAGATTGAACTTCAGTGGCCGGGTTCGATACGCGACCCACGCGTAAAGCGAGACAATTCCTGCTATCCCCGCAAGCAGCAACAAAAGCGCGTGAGAAGATTTCCGCCGCATCTCATCCACCTAACCGACATTATAAGCCCGGGCGGGTGTTAGCGGCTCCTCCGGGAACCCGGACGGGAGGTGCGTCGCAGAGAGATGCGACGAGCGTGCTAGGGCTTAACACCCAGCTTGCGCAAGAACGCCATCATCGGGCACCAGTTTGTAAAGGCTGATTGGAACAGATTCAATCCGACGAAGGCTGTGAACACATACCACCATTCGTTGACGAAATGACCGAGCAGGACTGTGGCGAAGATAAATGTTCCGGCGATCAGCCTGAGCCATCGATTCAAATCCATGTACTCCTCCTCAAAAAATTAACTCTCAGTTTCGGCTTTTCCCGCCGGAAGCACAAGCACTGAAGTGAGACTATGTCGCATGACTCGTTCGGTTGTGGTCCCCAATGTTGTGAATTCCAGAAACGGCCGATGCTGTGCTCCCATGACGATGAGGTCAGCAGAATGCTCCCTTGCCATGAGAAGAATCTGCTCGGCGGGGTTTCCGCGGCCAACCACCTCGGATATCTGGCAACGGTCGCGTACTTCCTTCGGCACCCAGTCGCAGAGGCGTTGCCGAACTTCTTCCACTTTTATCCCTTCGTGGTCCGTTGCATGCGCCACCCAGAGTTTGGCTCCAAAGGCGGCTGCAAGCTCGGAAGCAAGCTCCAGGCTCTGCCGGGAGAGACTGGTGAAATTGATGGGGCACAAGATGTTCCTGATGGCGGGTACGCGTTCCACATCTGCCGCCGATTTTACAATCAGAACCGGACAGCCGGAAGCCCGGACAACGTCTTCGGCGACAGAACCCAGGCGCAGGCGCGCCATGCCGGTCCGGCCATGGCTTCCCATCACAATCAGCCCTGCCATCGATTCTTTTAACCGCTCCAGGATGCGTTCGGTCGGGTGGCCTTCAACGACAGTGATGTTGTAGGGCGCGAGATTGCCCACTGCTGCTTTCGCCACGCTCTCGAGTTCGGTCCGGAGCGCCTCTTCGCTTTCCTGCTCCTGGCGAGAGAGTTGCTGGATTTGAGCCTCGGTGAAGTAGCGCGGCGGCTCCCACCAGTCGGCGTAGAGCACTTCCAGGGACGCGGCGAAAGTGCGCGCGAAAAGCCCTGCCCATTGGAGAATGCGCTCCGAGACCGGGCTGAGATCAACCGGGCACAGGATTTTCTTCGGTTCAAAAGGTGTCATTCCGCACCTCCGGCCGGCTCTTCCTTTTTGGCCTGCTCGTGCTTCTTGCGGGCGCTCATGTAGTACAAGACCGGGACCGCAATTTGTGAAAGCAGCGTGGAAGCAATAGCACCGGCTATCAAGGCGATGGCCAGCCCTCGAAAGATGGGATCAGAAAGAATCACGAGCGCGCCCACCACTACAGCGGCAGCCGTAAGAAGGATGGGGCGGAAACGCACTGCCCCGGCATCCACCACAGACTCCTCGAGCGATATCCCCTGTGCCAGGCGCAGTTCAATAAAGTCCACCACCAGAATGGAATTTCGGACGATGATGCCTGCCAGCGCGATGACTCCGATGATGGACGTTGCCGTAAAGAATGCGCCCATGATGGCATGGGCCGGCAGGATGCCGATCAAGGTGAGAGGGATGGGCGCCATGATCACCAGCGGAACAATGAAGGACTGGAACCATCCCACGACGATGCCATAGATCAGGATCAGGGCCACCAGAAAGGCGAAGCCCAGGTCGCGGAAAACTTCATAGGTGATCTGCCACTCGCCATCCCACTTCATTGAATAGTTATTGGTCAGGAAAGGCTGCTGGGTCAGGTAGCGCTCCACGCTCGAGCCGTTGGGGGTCTTGACGTTGTTCATTTCCTTTGCCAGCCGGATCATGGCGTAGGCGGGGCTTTCTTCATTTCCTGCCACGTCGCCCGTGACGTAGACCACCGGCTTGAGGTTCTTGTGATAGATGGTCTGCTCGATCGTCTCTTCTTTGACCTCGGTCAGTTCACTGATGGGCACCAGGTTCCCGTTACGGGATATGACTCGAATTTCCCCCAGGCTGTTGGCGCTTGACCGTTCGGAGCGCGGAACCCGCAGCAGGATGTTGACGTCTTCCTGTTCATTGGGAAGGTGTGCGATACCTACAACACTTCCGTGCAAGGCCAGGCCCAGAGTCTGGGCGATCTGCTCAACGGAAACCTCATTGAGTGCCGCCTTCTGCTTGTCCACCACAAAGCGGAGTTTACGCTGTGGAGCCTCCACACTCCAGTCCACGTCCACCACGCCCGGCGTCTTCTTGAAGTCGTCCAGAATCTGGCGGGCGACGGAAGTCTGTCCGCTGTAGCTTGGGCCGTAGACCTCGGCCACCAGTGTTGCCATTACCGGGGGGCCCGGCGGAATTTCTGAAACCTTCAACTTGGCGCCGTACTTTGCTCCGATAGGATCGATGGCAAGGCGCACGCGCTTGGCGATGTCGTGGCTCTGCGCTGAGCGTTCGGATTTGGGCAGCAGGTCGACGTAGATTTCCGCCTTGTTCGCTCCCTGGCGGAGGAAGTAATGGCGAACCAGGCCGTTGAAATCGTAGGGAGCCGCAACGCCGATGTAATCCACGTAATTGACCACTTCGGGTTCTTCGGCAAGCCTGCGCGCAACTTTCTGTGTAACCAGCGCCGTCTGCTCAAGCGTGGTTCCTTCCGGCATATCGACGATCACCTGGAATTCGCTCTTGTTGTCAAAGGGCAGCATCTTGACAAGCACCAGCTTGGCCAGAGGCATGACCATAACAACTATCAGCAGGAAAACGACCCCGCCCAGGAAATACCATCGCCTCCTGCGACTCTCGATCAGCGGCATCACAACTTTTCGATAGATGCGCTGCAAACGATCCGGTCCTGCGGTTTCGCCGTCATGCCCGTGGGGCTTTGAGTGGGCCAGGATCCGGAGCGCGGCCCACGGCGACACCACAAACGCCACCAGCAGCGAGAAGATCATCGCCATCGACGCGCCGATGGGAATCGGACGCATGTACGGTCCCATCAATCCCTGCACGAAGGCCATGGGAAAGACGGCGGCAATGACGGTGAAGGTGGCCAGGATGGTCGGGTTGCCGACTTCATCCACCGCTTCCACGGCCACGTCGGCCAGCGGGCGTCCCTTGTTCTGCGGCAGATGGAAATGGCGCGCGATGTTTTCCACCACAACAATTGCGTCATCCACCAGAATGCCGATTGAAAAGATCAGGGCAAAAAGGGTGACGCGGTTCAGCGTGTAGCCGTAGATGTAGAAGACAAACAGCGCCAGGGCAAGCGTTACCGGCACGGCCGCCAGCACTACGATCGAAGGCCGCCACCCGAGAGCGAGCGCGATGAGCAGGGTGACGGAAAGAGTGGCAATCAGCAGGTGTTCCAGCAGGTCGTTGGACTTCTCTTCGGCCGAATGGCCGTAATTCCGTGTGACCGTCAGGTGGACGTCTCTGGGAATGACGTCGCCCCTCAGGTCATTCACCATCTTCAGGACGTCGTCCGCGGTGGTGACCGCGTTGGTACCTTTAAGTTTGGATACGGACAGCGTGACGGCAGGGAACTCGCCTCCCACGCTGCGGTTCTGCTTTTCGCCTGCTTTCCCGTACCCGAACAGCACGTAGTTGGAAGGTTCGGCCGGTCCGTCCTCGACCGTGGCGACATCACGAAGATAAACCGCGTGGCCGTGTGACACCCCAATGACTACCTTGCCCACGTCGTCGGCCGTGCGAAGGAAGTCGCCGGTTCTCACACGGTACTCGCGATTGCCGGAAGCAAATTCGCCCGACTGAAGCTCCTGGTTCGTCATGCCTAGAATGGGGACGATCGCCGCCGGGGCTACGCCATGAGCCGCCATTTTGGCAGGGCTCAGCATGACGCGAATCTGACGCTTTTGCCCGCCAAGGATGTTGGTAACGGAGACGTCCTGAACGGTCTGCACCTTGCGCTGGACTTCCGCGACCACCCGGCGGATCTGATAGTCATCGTAACGGTCGCTCCAGAAGGTCAGCGCCAGGATGGGCACGTCGTAAATGGTTCGGGGCTTGATCAGGGGCTTGGTGGCGCCCGGAGGAATCAGGTCAAAGTTTGAATAGAGTTTGTTGTAAAGTTTGACGATCGAGTCTTCCTCGTTTTCGCCCACCTCGAACCGGACAATCACCATGCTCTGGCCGGGATAAGACATGGAGTAGACATACTTGACCCCGGGGATTTCCCAGATCAGCCGTCTCCATGGGCGTCGTCACGCGCTTTTCCACTTCTTTGGCGCTGGCGCCCGGCATCTGCACAAAGACGTCCATCATGGGGACGATGATCTGCGGGTCTTCTTCGCGGGGCGTTTCATAGATGGCGAAGGCGCCCAGCAGAACGGCGAAAACCATCAGCAGAGGGGTCAGCTTGGAATTGATAAAGTAGCGGGCGACGCGGCCGGCGACGCCGATTTCACTCTTATTCATGAGGTTTGAACCCGTACTCCGTCGCTCAGTTGGTCGATCTTTGAAACGGCAACATGTTCACCATCGTCAAGCCCGGAAAGGATTTCAACCTCGCTGCCAAAGGTCTTACCGGTCTTGACCAGCCGGTAGGAAGCAACGCCTTTCGCGTCGATGACAAACAGGCCTTCCAGTTCGCCTCGCTGGAGCAGGGCTTCGGCCGGAACCAGAACGCGGTTCCCGCTCCCGATGGCAAAGTTTGCAGAGCCGTACTGTCCCGACTGACATTGGCAGTTCCGGGGAAGCTCGACCTTGGCAACAAAGGTCCTGGTGGAAGGGTCCGAGGCGGGAACGATTTCGATGACCCGCCCCTCCACCTGCTGAGAACCCAGCGTGACCGGCACCTGTTCTCCCACGTGGATCAGGCCGAGAAAACGTTCCGGAACGCCGGCATCCAGCCGGAAGTGGCCGGTATCTTCAACCGTGATCAGGGGAGTGCCGGGCATGACCAGCGTGCCTTCATCAACGGACTTTGCGGTTACCACGCCGCTAATGGGCGAAACGATTCGTGAATAGCTCAACACGGTTGCCGCGGAGCTGTGCTGGGCCTGCGCCTGACGCTGGCGGGCTTCCATCTGTTTTATTTTTGCCTGGGTGGCCATTTCGTTGGCCGCCGCGCCCTTGTAGCGTGTCTCCGCGTTGTCGAATTCCTGCCGGCTCACCGACTTTTTGGCCAGCAGGGCCTTGTAACGCTGGAAGGTTGCTTCAGCAAACTTTCGATCGGCTTGGGCCGCCTGAAGCGACTGCTTGACTTCCGCCAAACCCTGGTCGCTTTCCTCGATGCCGGCGGCTGCTGCTTCAAGCTGCGCCTGTTGAACGCGCGAGTCAATCACGGCGAGCAACTGGCCGCGCCTGACGCGTTCGCCTTCTTTCACCTGGATTTTCCTCACCGTCCCGCTGATTTCGGCGCCCAGGACGCTGCTGGTCTCGGGCTTTACGGTTCCCACTGCCTCGTAATATTCAGGGGTTGATTGCGAACGCACCGTCATAACCGCCACTCCTGAGACCACGGGCGCAGCGGTCCTCTGCGCCTGCTCCTTTGAGCCGCAGGCGGCAAGAAAGACGGCGCCCATGAGGGCTAAAGTCATTTGCAGTTTATTTCGCGTTTTCATCGTCTCCAGCACTCCTCAATGTGTCAAAAAACGGCTATTGCTTAACCGCTGGTGAATCGGGCCCCAGGTCGCCTGTGGCCAGATCCAGAGCGGCGAATGCCAGTCGATAATCGTAGACTGCGTTCAAATGGTTATTCTGGGCTGTGGTTCGCATGGTTTCAGCCCGCAGAACGTCCATGATGGTTGCGAGACCTGCGTCATACCGGTTTTGAAGGATTCGCAGACTTTCTTCCGCCTGCGCTGCGGAGTCGCGGGATACCTCCACGCGCTGAAGTGCAGCGTTCAAATTCAGGTAGGCCTCACGAACTTGCAGGCGCACCGCGGACTCCATCTGTCGGCGCATGGCTTCCGCCCTGCGCTGATAGGCTCTGGATTCGGCGATTTGTGCCCGCCGGGCGCCGCCGTTAAAAATGTTGAAGGTCAGGGTTGCGCCGGCTACCCAGTTATTGCCGCCGCGCGATGCAAAAGTCTGGTTGTCCTGTTCCCAGGAACCCATCATGTCAATCCGGGGAAGAAATTCTTTTCTGGCCAGCGAAACGGAATTTCCGGCCCTTTCCGCTTGCAGTTGAGCCTCATGGTAATCAGGGCGCTGCTTGAGCGCCTGCTGTTGCAGGTTGGCGATACTGCCAACGGAGACTTGTACGGCTGCAAGCTTCCCCTGGGTCTGGGTCGGAGCGTCCTCGGACACGCCCATGGCCACGTTGAGCGCTGCCTGCGAGATGGCCACCGCATTTTGAGCCCGAATCAGGTTCTCTTTGGCCTGCGCCACCTGTGCCTGCGCACTCAGGACGTCGGAGGCAACCGCAAGGCCTTGTTGCTCTCTTGCGCGTGCCCGATCGAGGTCAGCCTGTGACATGGCCGCGGCCGCCCCCGCCACTCGAACCTGTTCCCGGGCAAGCAGGCCGTTCAAATAGGAATTGATGACGTCAAACACCACGCTTTGTTCGGTCCGTGAGGCGTTTTCGCGGACCCCCCGGGACTGAATGCGGGCATTCCTCACCCGGCCGGAGGTTCGTCCGAAGTCGTAAAGCGGCATCGAAGCTGAAAACTGCGTCCGGAAATTATTAACCGGTGGGGGAGTGTTCAGAAACCCAAGATCAAAATTGGCTGCCGTAAATTGCCTCTGTGTCAGCAGAGTGCCGAAAACGTAGACCGGGTTGTTCCCACGCGTAACGCCTTCTGAGAAATCCAGTTGAGGCAGGTACCCGGCCCTGGCTGCGTCAATGGCGTGCTGGGCCGCGTCTGCGTATGCGGTGGCGGCCTGGACCGTAGGGTTGTTTTTCAGTGCAATGTTGACCGCCTGCTCCAGGCTCACCGGGCCTAGTGGGGGCAGGGGCATTTGCTTGCGCCCGGAGGGAAGGCCCTGAAAGCAAGGCAAGGAGCAAGGGCAATATCGCGAGGCCGGCTGCGGCCGCAACGGACCGCCGGAAACTGGGAAGTTGGCTCAGCAAGTTAGTGAATTGCATACTCATATTCTCTATCGGCGTTCGGTTGACGGCGGTGATCATAGTCACAGCGTTCTGTACGTCGGGCCGCTGCGTACGGGCCCCCCGATACAGGCTTACTCCTTTTCCTCAAAAGCATGCGAGCGGTCCATTTGCTGGAGCAGGCTTGTATCCTGTTGCATTTGCTCAAATAGTATTTCGCGGATCAGGCAGCATGCTTTGATCATCTTGGGATTCGCCAGCCGGTAGATGACGCTGTTGCCTCTCTTGCGTGAATCCAGCACTCGCCGTTGCTTCATCAGGTTGAGGTGTTGCGAGAGATTGCCCACAGTGACCTGAAGACGCGTGGCGAGATCGGTAACTGACATTTCGCCGTCGTGCAGGATGTCAATAATCTGCAGACGGGTGGGGTGAGAAATGACCTTGCAGAAATCCGCGTGCCGCCGGTAGAGGTCTTTCTCAAGTGAAGTCGAATGCTGTGATCGCCCTGCCATCCAAATCTCCTATAGTATTATAGAAATATCTATAATACTTTTGAACCATTGTCAAGACCTTTTATGAGCGCCCACTCCGGAGACAATGGCGGCTCCGGAAAACTTTGATCGCCAGGACCGCGACAAGACACTCGACGGAATGTTGAACCTGAGGTCACCAGGCCAGGTTCGGCGGGCGCCCCAGTGAGGGCTGTAACTTCTTTTACATCAATTCAATGGCAAAGATGGACTGTGTCCGATGGGTTCGGGACATTTGTGGGTCCCGAGGCCTGGGGATTGGCGGCTGCCACAAAGGAATTCCGCGCCTAAGAGTTTCGAAGCCTGGCGAAATTCCGTGATATTATGGGGGGCGCTGTAGGTAGTGCGACGGGGGCGCCTGTTCCAGGTATTCTTGTTCAAGTGTTTAAGGTACTTAACTGGGGTTGCGCCAGGGGAAACAGGGTGGTTGCCGGGCAAAAGTAACAGAAAACACGCGGCAGGCGCCGGTACAGATTTGGAGAGCAGGCCCTTGCCATATGGCACAGCCATGAAACCTGCCTTTCCCGGCTTTCTCTTACTGGACGCCAGGGCTCTTTTTGAGGGGGAGAAATACGATTCCTTAAGGAATGGAGAATGAAGATGTCACATCGACTTTGGCTTATGTGTGTTATGGCTGTTTCTTTCCTCACCTTGACGACACCTGTTTGGGGTCAGAGCTCAAGCGTTGCGAATAGTCCTGTTCCCGGTTCCCATCAGCGTTATCCTAGATCAGCGCTTCAGCGGCATATCAGAATGGAGCTTCGGCCAGTCGTTATGTCTATGCCTCTGCTCCCAAGCCACAGGAGAGCAGCCAGCAACAAGGCAATGAAAGCCAGGGGCAGAGTCAAAACGGGAATCAGAACCAGGGTATGGCCGGAAGCCAGAATCAGAATCAGAACCAGAATCAGAAAGATCAGGGACAGAAGAAGGAAGAAGCTCCTCCAGAGAAGCCCAGCTACCTGACCTACACCGTCAAGAAGAAGTCGCTCGAAGAGCAGGCGAAAACAGGCAAGACGCTCGCCGTTGATTTCAAATCGGCTCCAGCCGGCGCCGCCATTATGGTTGACGGTTACCAGGTGGGCCAGACTCCCACCACAGTCCAGATTCCTCTCGGAAAGCATCTGGTCACCATCACCAAGTGGGGGTATGAGTCATGGTCGCAGGACCTGGACGTGGCCAGCGGCAAGAATCTCAGCCTGAATCCCTCATTGCATAAAGACTGGTAGCTGAGAGCGCTTCCCCCTGCGCCTGGCTGGTATCAGCGGGCACGAACCATCGTCGAATAGGCGAGGTTTGGGTCGAGTTCCATCCGGAGCCAGGCGGCGCGCAGGTCAGCAGGCAACCGTCGCTTCATGATGCATGTTCACTGCCGGCGAACGGCAAGGGGACTTTTAGTGTTTTTCTCCAGGAAGCATGTTTCGACTTTTGGGTAAAGTCTGCAAGCTGTCAAACGAATTCCGGGCCTGGATACTGAAAAGAAGTAGTTGCTGCAGGTATATCCCAAGGTTCAATCAAGAAGGAAATCCGAGCTTTTGCCAGGCTGTCAGGGCCGTAAAATCCTGGTGCGGAGGGAGGGAATCGAACCCTCACTTCCCGGAAGGGAAAAGGGATTTTAAGTCCCTTGCGTCTACCAGTTCCGCCACCCCCGCGTATTGAAAATTGAAGACTTTCCTGGCGCTATCGACGCTCGTTTCCTCAAGATGGCCGAAACCATGTGAAAACATAGTTATGAGCCCCAAGGCGGCCAGCATGTGATGCGCACAACCCTCAAAGTCTATCACAAAGTTTTTATGCAGCCTCAGCGAGACGCCCGTGGGACGATCTGGCCAGACACTCAAGCATGTCCCAATATGCGCAGACATTCATGAGCCTTCGCGGCCGTCAACGGATCACCTGATTAAGGAGTTGTCCCACGGCCCGGTGAGCTTCCAGAACTGCGGTTCTGTGATCCGGCGTTGCTGAAAGATCGGTGTTGGCGAAAGCGACCCTGCCAAAGGGCGCAGCTCGCAGGATTTCACGCGGGGCTGGCTTCCCGTCCTTGCCAAAAAAGAATCCTGGCTGCGGATTGACGTAGGCATGGCCCCAGCGATTGAGCACGATCCCGGCAATGTCGCGTCGGGCGTCGAAACCTGACTGCGAAAACATGTCCGTCAGCTGCTCACGGATCTTTCGCTCATAATCACGATAGGAAGTTGATAGAAGTTCCATCCGTCCGAGGTTGCCTTGTTCTTCGATAGGTTTTCCCGGTGAAGAGAAAAGGACTTTCAGGGTGATGACGGTTGGTGAATCGGGACCGATGGTGGGAGGCGCCCCGCTAAAGAGTGGAACCTTGTGCACGGAAGTGAAGCAGCCGAGTCCTTCAAACCACTGCGCGCTGGAAAACCCAAGTTTGTAGAGAAACCGCCAGTTGCGCACGGCCACATTAGCTATCATGCACGGAGAGCGATAGAACTGTGCATAGGCTTCGCGATGAGTGGCGGGCAGGTCGCGAACAACCAGCTTGGTGGTCCAGCAGCCGCCGGCCATCACCACCGACCGCGCCTTCAGGCGATAGACCTTTGCTCCTTGTGTGTAAGTGACCCAGACGAATTCCGAATTCTGCGGTTGCTTTTCGTGCTCAACGCGAACGACCGTGGCTCCCAGGCGAACCCGCGCCGGTTGGCCGCGGCGGTCAAGTGCCGCAAAATTGACCTTGTTTTCACAGATTGCGCTCAGCGTCCGTGGTCCGGCAATCGAATCAGGAATCAGGGTTTTTACAATGTGCCGGGCTATTCCGGCATTGCCGCCCGGGAAGGCATACCAGCCTGTTTCCGGGGTGTCATCCACGGAATGCAGCTCATCAAAAGCGTATGCCGTGTAGGCAGAAAGAACATCCGGCCCCAGTCCAAAACCACCCCCTTCGTCGGGCAGCATGGTGTGGATCGTTTCCCGGCTCAAGCCCTGTTCCATGAGGTGTTCTTCAATCGTCATGCTGTCCAGGCGCCTGGAGGCTGCGTCGCCCGGATACTCGAACACAGGCGCGTTCCCCGGATTTGCACTTTTTTTTCTCCACTGGAGCAATTCGTTCTTCATGGCAGCGGGAATCGGCGCGCCCTGGAATTTGTTCTTCCACGGATCAATCAGCCACTTTCCGGGAGTCTGGCCAAACTTCTGACCAAAATAGTAGCCAACGGGCGACGGCATTGCTTCAAAAGTCCGGCCCAGAGGGATCTCCGGAGAAGAGCTTCCCCATGTCTGGTACTTAAACTTTTGCCGGTCAATTCCAATCAGATCGTAGAAGCGGGCTGTGAAGCTGTACGGGTAGGGAACCTGAAAATGGTCTGAGCCTTGCGGCGCCATCAGGCGCTGTCCATCCACGATGAACTCATTTCGCTTGGCTTCGCCGCCGAACATGGGATGGTTTTCCAGAACCAGGCAGGACCGCTTGCCGCCCGTTTGATTGTGAAAGAAAAGGGCGCCTGCCAGTCCGCTGATTCCACCGCCCACCACAACACAGTCGAAAGTTTCGCCCGTATCAACGGCGTTGGCGGGGACTCCGTCAAAGACGTGGTCGCGGATCTGATGCCCGGCGTTCATCACTTCAGCGGTATTTCCATTGGAGTTCTGGTAATCTCCCACGCCGCCATAACCGGTCCAGTCCTTCCCCTGGGCGAGCAAATCATTCGGCGCCAGCGGGCTTAACAACAGGCTCCCGGAAGCCAGTAAAGTCGAGTTCAGAAAATCTCGACGGCAAATTCGGCGGTCCATGCCAAGGGATTTGTCATCGCGTTCGTTGTTCTTCGAATCAGCCATCCGTAACCTTCCCAGACTCTAGGATTGCAGGGCAGTTTATCACGGGTTGGTCGGAGTGCCACCTGCTATCTGTTGGCCCATTCGATTGCTATGGTCCAAAGGTTCCTGCACGCGAGAATCGCATGATGGCGCTAATGTTCTCTGCTGGGCAGCGACTAAACCTTGCCTGCTGGTGAGATTTCGGACAAAATCTCTTTTCGGCCTTTAAGGCTTCCATTCATCCATTTAACGCAGGATAAGGGAGAACCAATTCTATGAAGTTAAAGCGCCACTTTAGCCGACACCTTCTTGCGATTCTTATCTTCCCTGTGGTCGTTTGCGCTGCCCCAGCTCCAAAGTCTTCCCCATTCTGTGCGGACGCGGGATGTGTGCAAACCCGCGAATCTCTCAAGAACTTGTGCGATTTCATTGTCAAGGAAAAGAGCACTTTCTCCACCATCTACGTGGGTGGGTATTACATGCGGGACCTGGTGGCCGGGTACGAGATTTTCGGCAACCGCCGCTATCTTGATACGGCCATTGCGTATGGGGATTACCTGCTGAAGAAGCAGATGCCCAGCGGGTTCTGGGCGTCGGGTTACGGGACGGTTTATCTGGCCGATACCGGCAGTGCGCTCGGCCTCTTTATTGCTCTTTACAGGCATGTGGGTCCCCGGCGGCAGAAGGAATATTTCGATGCCGTCCGGCGCTATACGGCCTCGCTTGAGAAAGATGGAATGATTCACAAGAACGGCGCAATCGGCACGGGCTGGCGGCACGTGGAAAACGGTGTGATGAGCGGCCCGATCTCTGACCAGTACACCCTCTCATCGGCGCTGACCGGCGGCGAGATCTTTACCTGGATGTATCACGTTACGAAGAAGGACAAGTATCGTGAAGTCGCTCATAACGCCCTGAAATGGATCCTGAGCACGATGCGGAGTGACGGCAACATTCCTTACATCCTGAAAATGGAGGGGGCCGACTGGAGCAAGCAGGGCGATGCCAAGAACGATTACAATCTGTGGAACGATTCGACCTACGGGACCTCAGCCTACGTCGGTGAGGGCATCGTGGCGTTCGACCTCCACTGTGGGAATCCTGCCTGGCGAGCCTGGATTCACAGGGCGGTCAAGCCGAACATCGAGTTCCTGCTGCGAACGCAACTGCCCGACGGCACGTGGTCAAAGCACGCGCAGAAAAGCTGGGACCGGACGCGCAGCCCGGGAATCGTAAACTACCTGATCTGGTATTACGAGCAGGTCGACCATGACCCTCGTGTGGCGCGGGCAGTGCAACGGTTTGACGCATTTATCCTGAAGCCGGAAAACGGCAAGGCCTATGGTTTGTTGAACATGGGCGCCAATCCGGGGCCCAAAGACAAGGCCAATGCATTTAATACGGCTACAAGCCTGACAGGGCGCGCACTGGCCGGGATGGTTTCTCCTGGCGTAAATTCCCGTTGGTAAGGAACTGGATCAAATATGGATTTCGCACAACTCTACGAACAATATCGCAGCCTTCTGCTGGACGGAGTGGTTCCTTTCTGGCTAAAGCGTGGAATCGACTGGGAGCAGGGTGGCGTGCTTTCCTGCATGAAGGAAGACGGCTCGCCCATCAGCGGCGACAAGTTCATGTGGTCCCAGGCGAGGTCCGTATGGACCTTCGCGGCGCTTTACAACCGGGTGGAGAAGCGGCCGGAGTTTTTGAAGGTTGCCGAAAACTCCGTGCGGTTTCTGCTGGAGCACGGGCGGGACGACCAGGGCCGATGGGTCTACCACACGGACCGGGCAGGGCAGGTGATTGAAGGCGCCACCAGCATTTATACCGACTGCCTGGCCGTTTACGGCCTGAGCGAATACTACCGCGCCGTGAGAGACGCCGATATCCTTTCGCTCGCTCTTGCAACGTTCGCCCGTGTCCGTCAAAGAATCGAAGAGCCGGACTTTACCGAGACGGCGCCGTATCCGTTGCCCCCTGGCTGGAAGAACCATGGTGTGCCGATGATCATGACGGAAACCGCGGGTGAATTGGCGCAAACCACGGGAGACGGCGCCTTGGCGGCCTTGGCCGACAGCTATGCCGCGCGGGTCATGGACCATTTTGTGCGGCCGGACCGCAAGGTTTTGCTGGAGTTTTTAACCGATACCTACGAAGAACTTCCGCCCAACGCCGGAACGTTTGTGATGCCCGGGCACGCCATCGAATCGATGTGGTTCGTGTTGCACCGGGCGATGAGGCGGGGAGACCAGGAACTTGTTCGAAGGGCCGCGGACGTCATCCGGTGGCACCTCGAAAAGGGATGGGACCAGGAATATGGAGGCATCTTCCTGGGAATTGACGCCCAAGGCCATGAGCCCTTTCTGCCGCACGCGGATAAGAAGCTCTGGTGGCCGCACACGGAGGCGCTTTACGCCCTGCTGCTTGCCCACCATCTGACCGGCGAGGAATGGTGTGCCGAATGGTATGAAAGGGTTCACGAGTGGTCGTTCTCCCACTTCCCCATGCCGGAAGTCGGAGAGTGGCGGCAGCGTCTGACGAGGGAAGGGAAGCCGACCACTGAGGTGATTGCGCTGCCGGTAAAAGATCCCTTCCACCTTCCTCGTACCGCAATCCTGATCATGCAGTTGTTGAAGAAATGAATTGAAGCAGCACGCTGCTTGCACTTGAAGTTCTGCCGGGGCGGCGGAATCTCTGGCCATGAACATCAAAATTCCCAAACTGCGCTGGTTCATTGCCGGCCTGTTGTTAATGGCGACAGTGATCAACTATATGGATCGGCTGACGCTTTCGGTGGTTATTCCGGATGTGCGCCATCATCTTTCTCTTACCGATGAGGACTACGCGCAGATTGTCAGTATTTTCCTTTTTGCCTACGCCATTATGTATGCGGTTTCCGGCTACGTTGTAGACCGGCTTGGGACGCGGAAAGGATTCGCGCTCTTCATTTCCACCTGGTCCGTGGCTGAGATTCTTCACGGGTTTGCCAGGGGAAAATGGTCGCTGGCCTTCTATCGTTTTCTGCTGGGGCTGGCCGAGCCCGGCAACTTCCCCGCGGCCACCAAAGCGATCGCTGAATGGTTTCCGGCGGACCAGCGTGGCCTTGGGGTCGGCATCTTTAATGCCGGTTCTTCGCTGGGCGCAGCGATTGCCCCGCCGGTCGCCGCCTTTCTGACGCTGCGGTACGGTTGGCGCTCGGCGTTTATCTTTACGGGTGGCCTGGGGCTGGTCTGGTTGGTGGTTTGGCTGGTCTTTTACGAGCCTCCACACAAGAACAGGTGGCTACGAGAGAAAGAATACCTGGAGATCAAGGACCTCGTTCGCCCCGCAGAAGAGACGCAGCCCGCCCGCGGCGACCGCCTGAACTGGCGGAGGGTTCTGAAATCACGCCAGTGCTATTCGCTGATGGTCGCCCGGTTTTTTACCGATCCGGTTATTTACTTCATTATTTTCTGGCTTCCGTCCTATCTTCACGAGGCCCGTGGATTCAGTCTTGCGGAGATCGGAAAGTTTGCCTGGGTTCCTTTTCTATTTGGCGACGTTGGATACATCTTCGGCGGTTGGCTTTCAGGCCGGCTGATGCGCCTGGGATGGGCGCTTCCCAAGGCGCGCAAGTTTGCCATGGCATTGGGAGCGTGCCTGCTGCCTTCAGCGATCCTGGCACCGCTGGCGCCCTCGGCAGCGTTGGCTATTGCAGCAACTTCTTTCATCATTTTTGGCCATGGGATATGGATCGCCAACTTGCTCACGCTGCCAACGGACTTGTTCCACGGTTCGGAAGTGGGGACCGCGACGGGGTTTTCGGGAATGGCGGGCGCGGTGGGAGGGATTATTGCCAGCCTGGGCACCGGATATGTCGTGACGAAGTTCTCCTATACGCCAATCTTCATCATGGCCGGATTGATGCATCCGTTCGCTCTCTTCCTGGTTTATCGTCTCCTTCCCAGCCGTCTTTTTGAGGTTTAAGAAGGTGTTGGCGGAGAAAATGATCATGACAGGGCAACCGGGATGCCGGGCCTGCTCAACCTGCCCCGGCATCAGCGCGCTGAGCCAGGTAGCTATCATTTCAAACATAGGTTATGATTTTGCCGCTTGTACTTTATTCCAGATGGTGGGGCGGGTTCAGCCCATCAAATCAAGGAGCTTGTCGACATGAAGAAAATGGTTGTAATGTTATTCACTCTTCCCCTTGCGTTAACTCTGTCATTGCCGGTGTTTGCCCAGACAGCGGCAAAACACAGCCGTCATTACAAAGAACAGGCCTACTATGGTGACATCAGTGATTCCAATTGCGGAGCGCATCACCACATGCCCGGCAATGCCCGCGCGTGCACCTTGGGGTGTGTCAAGAACGGCGCCCAATACGTATTTGTTACCCGCGGAAAAGTTCTTATGATTGAAAACCAGAAACAGCCGGAACTGCAGAAATTCGCCGGCGAGCACGTGCGAATCATGGGAACCAGAAGCGCAGATGGCAAGAGCATTGGGATTTCGGCAATCCGGGCCGCAAAGAGCCGGGCGGCAAAGAAAAAGGCCTAGTTCCTGAGGTATATTCCCTTTTTGAATCCAATGTTTGGGGGGGCTTTCGGCCGCGCGCCGGAGGTCCCCCCTTCCTGCTGGAAAAGCCCTGCCGGACTTACAAAGGTCCGCCTGCAAGGATTGCCCAAGCTGCGCCGCCGGAGAAGGGGCCGGCATTGATCAGCTGGTACCGTGCACGATTGGAGTTCTTGAAGACCGTCGGCGCTGCGGCTAGACTGTTATTGAGGACGGCCTGCCGGGAGCTTTGAGGCCGGCCAATCAGCGCAGGAGTCGCGGAGCGGGGCGTCTGTGCCGGGGTTGAACGCATGAAGATCGCAGATAGCGCCCACCAACCTTGGAGTCCATGGTCATGATGTTGCCGATACGGATAAACCCGTATCGATGTTGAGGCTCCACAACAATATGCCATCGCGCATTACGGAAAGCAAAGTTGCCGGTTACCTTTTTGCCCCGCTGGGCATTGCACTGGTGACGACTGTCTGTTTGGCGTTTCGTCACCAGGTCAACGACACCACTATAGCGCTGGCGATGCTTCTCACGGTCCTGGTGGTCGCGATCTTCTGGGGGAGCAAGCCGGCGCTGCTGGCTTCGTTTTTTGGACTGTTAGGTCTCAATTATTTCTTTTTGTCCGCCTTGGGTTTCTCACCCGCTGAAGATACTGAAAACCTTATAGCCCTGATTACATTCCTGGTGACCTCGCTGACGGTAGGCCAGCTTTCTGCCCGGTCCAAGCAACGTGCCGCCGAGGCTGAGTTGGAACGGAAGGAAGCGAAGCGTGCGAATGCCTATAACCGGAGTTTGCTGGAAGCTTCAATCGACCCGCTTCTTACGATTGGCAAAGACGGAAAGATCAGGGACGTCAACCCCGCGACTGAAGCGGCCACCGGCCTATCCAGGTTGGAACTGATCGGGACGGATTTTTCCGGATATTTTACCGATCCCGAGGCGGCCAGGGCTGGTTACCGCAAGGCCTTCCTGGATGGGGTTGTGCGCAACTATTCCCTGGAAATTCACCATCGAGACGGACATGGAACGCCGGTCCTGTATAACGCATCCGTCTACCGTGACGAAAGCGGCGAAGTGGCGGGTGTTTTTGCTGCAGCTCGCGACGTTACAGATCGAAAAAAGGCCGAGGCGGCCCTTCGTGAAAGCGAGGCCAGCCTGCGGAAAGCGCAGGGGATCGCACACGTTGGAAGCTGGATTTTAGATATTTCCACCAATCAGTTTACCAGTTCAGACGAAGTCTACCGCATTTTTGGCCTGCGAAAAAGCCATGCTCCTACCTATGAAGATTTCCTGAATGCCATCTATCCAGAGGACAGGGAAATGGTCAAGCAGGCCTGGGGCGCCGCTTTACGGGGCAGTCCCTACAATGTTGAGCACCGGATTCTGGTTGGTGAAAGGGTGAAATGGGTTCGAGAGAGGGCAACCGTAGAGTTTGACGAGAGGAATAAGGCCATTCGGGGAATTGGAACCGTTCAGGATGTGACGGAGCGCAGACTGGCCGAGGATCGCCTGAGGAAGTCATCAGATGAGATCCACGACCTTTATAACAATGCCCCGTGTGGCTACCATTCCATTGGCCCTGACGGAACCGTCGTTCGAATCAATCACACTGAGCTTTCCTGGTTGGGCTATTCCGGTGTGGAGGTTGTAGGGCGCAAGAAATTTGCTGATTTCCTCGCCCCGGAGAGCCGCGAGGTGTTTGAGCATCGCTTTACGACCTTCAAAGCAGAAGGAACGATTCAGGACCTTGAATTGGACATGGTGCGGAAGGACGGGTCGATTCTTCCAGTGATCCTCAGTGCTACTGCTGTTCGTGACCGTAATGGAAATTATGTGATGAGCCGATCGACTGTGTATGACATCACTGCTCGACGGCGCGCGGAGGTCGCAGTACGCCGCCTCGCCCAGCTCCAGACCGTTGTAGCGGGGCTGGGCGAATATGCCTTGCGGGGCGCCACTCTCGACAAGGTTATGGACGAAGCAGTGGTTCAGATTTCGCGGGCTCTTGGCACTGAATTTTGCAAGGTGCTGGAATTGCAGCCGGGCGGCGAATCGTGCCTCTTGAAATGGGGTGTTGGCTGGAAGTCGGGGTATGTCGGCAATTCAACCGTCCGTGTTGGCGAAACGTCACAGGCCGGTTTTACGCTGCTTTCGGCGGAGCCCGTAGTGGTTGAAGACTTCAGAACAGAGAAGCGATTCCATGCACCGGAACTCCTTCTGGCCCATGGTGTTATCGGTGGTGTCAGCGTCGTCATCGTGACAAAGGAAGGGCCGTACGGAGTTCTTGGCGCCCATACCAGCAGCCGCAGAACTTTCACCCGGGACGAAATCAGCTTTCTTCAGGCAGTTTCCAACATTCTGGGTTCGACCATCGAACGTTATCGGTCAGAGGCACAGCTGTTGAGGATTAATCGGGCGAACCGCGCCCTCAGCCTCTGCAATGAGGCCATGATGCGTGCCACGGACGAGTTATCGTTTCTCCAGCGGATATGCGATGTGATTGTGGATGAGGGTGGTTATCGACTCTGCTGGGTGGGGCGGGCTGAAAAGGATGAAGCAAAATCCGTTTTGCCGTTGGCGAAGGCGGGGTATGACGAAGGCTATCTGAGTTCGCTGAAAATCACCTGGGCAGATAACGAGTGGGGCCAGGGGCCGGTGGGCATGGGCATTCGTACAGGGCTGACAGTGCTTGTAAAGAGCATTGCGACAGACCCCCGAATGGCACCCTGGCGTGATGCGGCTCTAAAGCGGGGGTACGGTTCGATTATTTCGATTCCCTTGCTGGTGGATTACGCCGTGTTTGGGACCATCAACATTTATTCCTCCGAGGCGGATGCCTTTGGCGAAGAAGAAGTGGATCTTCTGACTGAACTGGCCAGCGACCTTGCGTTCGGGATTACTGCACTGCGGACAAGGGTTCAGCGCGAAAAGGCTGAGGAGGGGATTCGCAAACTGAATGCTGAATTGGAACAGCGTGTTATGGAAAGAACCGCTGAACTCCAGGCTGCAAACCTGCTGAAGGATAAACACCTGACAAGGGAGCAGGCTGCCAAGGCCGAACTTGCGCTCGCACATGAGCGTGAGGCCGATGTCGGCTACAAGATTCAGAGAACCTTGCTGCTTGACCCTCCGCCGGTTGATGTTCCAGGGCTTCAGGTGGCCGCGTTGACGATCCCGTCGCAGCGGATTGACGGGGATTTCTATATTTTTTTCAGGCACCGTGACCAATGTCTGGACGTTATTGTCGGGGATGTCATGGGCAAGGGAATTCCCGCCGCACTGGTAGGCGCCGCTACCAAGAGCTACTTCCTGAAGGCCCTGAGTCATCTGAACGCTTTTTCCAAGAACCGCAAGGTTCCTGAACCAAAAGAAATTGTGATGTTGGCCCACGCCGAGGTGGTCCGGCAACTGATTGACCTGGAAAGCTTTGTCACCTTGAGCTATGCGCGGCTGGACGTGAATAACCGGTGCCTTGTCCTGGTTGATTGCGGACACACCGGCATTGTTCACGTACATGGTGATTCAGGTGTCTGTGATCTGCTGCACGGGGACAACCTGCCTCTGGGGGTACGCGAAGGCGAAATCTATGATCAGATATCGGTATCCTTTGAACCGGGTGACCTTTTTTTCTTTTTCTCCGATGGAATTACAGAGGCGCGAAACGAGGCGGGAGAGTTATATGGCATTGAGCGCCTGCTGGAAAATATCCAAGCGAACAGGCACCTGAGCCCTGATGTGTTTATCGAGGCTATTCGGAAGAATGTCGTGGCCTTTTCGGGCAGTGACCGCCTGGTTGATGATCTCACCAGCGTTGCCGTCAGAGTGGAAAGCCAGGAAGCTACAATTGCGCGGGAGGAGATAGAGATCCGCAGTGATCTCAGGCATCTTGGCCAGGCGCGGGAATTTGTGAATTCCTTCTGCCGGAACCTCCCGGGGACCCCACTCAGCCGGGAGAGCATCAATTCATTTGAGCTGGCCGTGAACGAGGCTGCTTGCAACATTATGAAACACGCCTATCATGGACGGGGCGATCGCTGGATCTATGTGGAGGGAGAGGCTTTTCCCAGTCGTGTCATGATGCGCCTGTACCATCTGGGCGACCCCTTCGATCCCTCGGACCTGGCGCCGCCGGTGCTCGATGGCTCGCGGGAGTCTGGTTTTGGCACATACATTATTTCCAAGAGTACCGATGACGTGAGATACTATCGCGACGAGCGCGGCATGAACTGTATCAGTCTGGTTAAAATGCGGAACTCATAGCAGGAAGGAAAAACGAGCCAATGGAAGTAGCCGTTGATCAAATTGGAGAAGTGGGAGTTGCGGAAGTCCCGGTTGACGAGTTGGATGCCAGCAATGCCCCGGAATTCAAACGTGACATCACGCCTGTTGTGGAATCCAATATCAAGCTCGTGCTTGACATGAGCCGGCTGCATTTTGTGGATAGTTCCGGACTGGGTGCCATCCTCTCCTGCCTGCGGCAGTTGAGCGCCAAAGGTGGAGACCTGAAGCTCTGTTGCCTGTCGAAGCAAGTGAGGGCGGCATTTGAATTGGTACGCATGCACCGGATCTTTGACATATACCCCACCCGGGAGGAAGCGGTCCGGGCATTTGAGCCCTAGCGAGAAAGCTGCCACGAACTCGAATCCTGCCGGGGAAATCGTTTTCCACTCGTCCGGGATATCCTTTGCCGGCAAGTGGACAACACCGCGAACCTTTGGAGCAGCATTCCGGGCTCCCCTGCATTAGTGACCTCGGGTATTCTGCGCTAAAGTAGGAGCATGGAAGGAAAACAGTTTCTGCCGAAATTTGAATGTAATAGTGAGGCTCTCTCCGTTTCTTCGATCGAGGAATCCATCCGGCGGCATGTGAAATATTCGCTGGCGAAACCCTGGCGCGATCTTTCAACCAATGACCTGCTCTTCGCCGTGGAGCTTTCTGTTCGCGATCTGCTGACGGAGAGGATGCTGGAAACTGAAGAGTACTATCGCGGTGGAGATTTCAAAAGCCTCAGTTACATTTCCATCGAATTTCTAATCGGCCAGTCACTCACAAACCATCTGTACAACCTCCGCGTCTTCGAGCTTTACCAGGAGGCCTGTGTCAACCTCGGTATCGACCTGGAAGCTGTGGAGCAGGCTGAAGGAGACGCCGCGCTGGGCAATGGTGGATTGGGCCGGCTGGCGGCCTGCTTTCTGGATTCTCTTGCCACTCTGGGCATGCCTGCTTATGGCTACGGTATCAATTATGAATACGGCCTGTTCAAGCAGGAAATCGACAATGGTTATCAGCGGGAAAAACCTGAAAACTGGCTGGCCCAAAGCAGCCCCTGGGAAATCGGGCGCTCCGAGGAAGCCTGTCTTGTTCCCATCTATGGGCACATCGAACACGCCCTTGACCGTGATGGCGGATATAACCCCATGTGGATGGGCTGGAAAGTCCTGATCGGCGTTCCCTATGATGTGTTGGTTTCAGGGTATGGCGGCAGGGTTGTCAATATTCTGCGACTCTATTCAGCGCGCTCGTCCCTTGACTTTGACATGCGAATTTTCAACGACGGTGATTATTTCAAAGCCGTCGAGCAGAAGATCTCTTCAGAAACGATTTCCAAGGTGCTTTATCCATCCGATGCCTTGATTGCGGGCAGGGAGTTGCGGCTTGTGCAGGAGTATTTTCTGGCGGCGTGCGCCGTTCGGGACACGGTTCGAAGGTTCGAACGAGGTCACGCTGGTTTCAGTGAGTTTCCCGACAAGGTGGCCGTTCAACTGAACGATACTCACCCTGCGCTGGCGGTTGTGGAGTTGATGCGGATCCTGGTGGACGAGAAGGCCCTGCAGTGGCGGGACGCCTGGGAAATCACGCAGGCAACCTTTGGTTTCACCAATCATACGCTGGTGCCGGAAGCTTTGGAGAAGTGGCCCGTACCGTTGCTTCAATATGTCATTCCGCGTCACCTGCAACTGATCTACGAAATCAACGGGCGTTTTCTGGAACGAGTCTCGGTCATGTGCCCGGCAGACCCGGGCTTGCTAAAACGGATATCTCTGATTGAAGAATCAAAGCCCCAACAAGTTCGGATGACGAACCTTGCCATGGTTGGATCCCACTCGATCAATGGAGTCTCTGAAATTCATTCGGGGTTGATCAAAACCATGCTGGCCCCCGATATTTTCAATCTCTGGCCGGAAAAGTTCAACAACAAGACCAACGGCATAACGCCGCGCAGGTGGCTGCTGAAAGCCAACCCGGAGCTTGCCAGCCTGGTGACCGCCACCATCGGCGACGGCTGGATTAGTGATCTTTCCCAGCTTCGAAAGCTCGAGGGTCATCTTGAAAGTCCCGATTTCCGTGCCGAATTCCGAAAAGCAAAGGCCGCCAACAAGGTGGAACTGGCACGAATCATTCATGACACCTTGCGCGTCAAGGTGGATCCTGCGTCCATGTTTGACGTCCAGGTCAAACGCATTCACTCCTACAAGCGACAACTTCTGAACGTTTTGCACATCGTCGATGAATATTTCTCGCTGATCGAGGACGGACGCCGGCCGGCTGTGCCACGAACGCACATCTTTGCCGGCAAAGCCGCCCCCGGCTATTGGAAAGCCAAGCAGATCATTAAACTGATACACGATGTCGGACGGATGATCAACAGTGATCCGAATGCTCAGGAATGGATCAAGGTGGTATTCCTGCCGGACTATCGTGTCTCACTGGCCGAGAAGATTTTTCCTGCTGTGGATCTCGGCGAGCAGATTTCCACTGCCGGCATGGAGGCTTCCGGAACCAGCAACATGAAGATGACCCTGAATGGCGCCATCACCATTGGCACGCTTGACGGCGCAAATATCGAAATTCGGCAAGAGGTTGGCGAAGAGAACATATTCATCTTCGGGCACGAAGCGGCTGATCTGCAGGACATGCGCAAGCTGCATACCTATCAACCCCGGGGCTATTACGACCGGTATCCGCGGATCAAGCGCATTGTTGACGCTTTTGCTTCCAGCCTTTTCTGCCCCAGGGAATCGGGGCTGTTCAACTGGATTGTTGACGACCTTCTTGACGAAAACGACCCCTACTTCCATCTGGCGGACCTGCCCTCCTATCTGGAGGCCCAGGAAAAGGTGAGCGCCGCCTATTGTGACACCGAGCGCTGGACGTCCATGTCAATCCTGAACGTGGCGAGGGTCGGAAAGTTTTCCAGCGATCGCGTGGTTGCGGAGTATGCCCGGGAGATCTGGAACTTGAAGGCCGTATAATCAGCCTGCTTCAAGAATCACAGCCGAGCCGCCCGCAACCAGATAACCTGCCGGATTTCTGAGAAGGACGGCGGCCCCCGGAGTATAAAAGTTTCGGGGGGTTGGCCGTGTGGTGTCAGCAGCCAGGTGCCACCTCCCCGATGGGGGCGCCGGTAGCACGAACCTGATCGCCTTGCTGTCCGCGTTGAGCATGAGGTAGAGGTCGGGACTATCCTGTCCGTGGACCAGGCAGGCCAGCGCTTTCCCCCGGGGATCGAACCAATCCGGGTCTTTCCCCTTTGGATCAAACCAGTGGAGTTCCTTGTGGGTATAGTAAGCTTCCCGGCGCAGCACTGGATGCGCCCGGCGGAGCGCAAGCACTCCGCGCGCAAATTGAAAGATGTCGCGGTTCCGCTTGAGCAATGACCAGTCAATCCAGCTGATTTCATTATCCTGGCAGTAGGCGTTGTTGTTTCCCAGTTGGGTACGGCGGAATTCGTCTCCGGCAAGAATCATCGGCACGCCGCGGGAAATGGCCAGGGTGAGCAGCATGTTCTTGATCTGCCGGCGGCGTAGGGCATCAATTGCCGGGTCGTCCGTTTCTCCCTCAACACCGTAATTGCTGCTGTAGTCTGCGTTGGTTCCGTCGCGATTCCCTTCGCCATTCGCTTCGTTGTGTTTCTGTGAATAGCTGACGAGGTCATTCAGGGTGAAGCCGTCGTGGCAGGTAACGAAGTTGATGCTGCACTCCGGGCCCTTGCCGGATTCGTGGTACAAATCGTGGCTTCCGGTGATCCGGCTGGCGCAGTAGGGAGCCATCCCTTCGTCGCCCCTCCAGAACTTTCGGATGTCATCCCGGAAGCGGCCGTTCCACTCCGCCCAGCGGTGGAAGGAAAAACCGCCCACCTGATAGGCTCCGGCGGCATCCCAGGCCTCGGCAATCAGCTTGGCGTCGCGCAGGATGGGGTCCTCCGCAATACGTTCCAGCAGGGGCGCGTCCGAGAGAATATTGCCGTTCCGGTCGCGGCCCAGCACCGATGCCAGATCGAAGCGGAATCCGTCCACGTGCATCTCAATCACCCAGTAACGCAGAGCGTCAAGGATCAGGTCGCGCACAACCGGATGCGTGGCGTTCAGAGTCTGTCCCGTCCCGGAAAAGTCACGGTAGTAACGTTTGTCTTCCGCGAGCCAGTAGTAAATTGCGTTATCGATGCCGCGAAAACAAACGGTGGGTCCCATTTCGTTGCCTTCAACCGTATGGTTGAACACCACGTCCACAATCACTTCGAGACCCGCCCGGTGGAAGGCCCGCACCATCTCCTTGAATTCGAGGACCTGCGCGCCTTGCTCGTGGATTCTGGCGTAAGACGCTTTGGGGGCAAAAAAGTTGACCGGATCATACCCCCAGTAGTTTCGCAGGCGCTTGCCTGTGTGGGGATTGATGCGCGGCATGTGATATTCGTTGAACTCCTGCACAGGCATCAGTTCCACAGCCGTCACGCCCAGGTCCTTCAGGTAAGGGATTTTTTCGGTCAGCCCGTGGTACGTGCCGGGAAACTCTACTCCGGCACTGGGATGAACGGTAAAGCCCCGCACGTGCAGTTCGTAGATGACGGTTGATTCCCATGGCAGCCGCAGCGGCTGGTCATCCTGCCAGTCGAAATCGGGATGCGTCACCACGCATTTGGGCGCGGTGGCCGCGTTATCTGCAGTCGAGTACGAAAGGTCCCGCAAAGGGGATTGCGGATCGTAGCCCAGAGCCATGCGATAACTTCGGCCGGGAACGGGTGCTATTGCTGTGGCACAGGTGTCAACCACAAGCTTGTCCGGATTAAATCGGTGTCCTTCATGGGGAGCAAAGGGTCCGGCAAACCGATAGCCATAGAGCTGCCCGGGACGAACACCTTCCAGCCACACGTGCCACACATCGCCGGTCTTGTTCCTGGCGGGGTTCAGCAGAATGGTCCGGGTGGGCATGGCATCCTCAGGCCGATTGAAAAGGTCCAGGCGCACGCCCGTTGCGTGGCGGCTGAAGACCGCAAAGTTGGTCCCATTGGCCCGGATGGAGGCTCCCAGAGGGAAGGGAACTCCTGAGCGCACGGACTGTACTTCACACAAACTCAGCAGACGATCGAGTTCCGCAAGTTCTTCTATGCTGTGGGCGTTTCGGCGGGAGGAACGCTGTTTTGGCGGCTTTTCAGCTTGTTCCGGAAAGTCGGATTCGTCTGAGTGGGAATCTTTTGGCATGAGAAACGCTTACCTTGGGTCAGGACTCGTGCTGCAGAGCCATAGCAGCAATCATCCATTTTCAAAATTGAACTCACACTGATTTTCAACTGGCCAGTCAGCCAGTATAACAGCGGGGTTGCCCGAGGACATCGCCAATTATCACCAGCGCAATAGCCCCGGCAATTTTCTCTGCCAGTCATGAAGTGACTTCGATCTCATTATGACTCTCCTGTGATGACCGCCTTTCAGGCCGGCAGAAACCGTCTGGTGCAATGCTCAAGAAAGTTACGCCTTGGTGGATCCCGTTCCAGATTCCTGGAAAGCCATTCCACCCACCGGAACCAGAAGCCCGCCTTCCACCATCACCGCCGAGCCTGTCATGAACGAAGCCTGATCGCTGGCCAGAAACACAATCACGTGGGCCACTTCTTCCGGTTGCCCCATTTTGCCCCTCAGGTGCATGCTGTCGCAGGCTTCCAGAACTTTATCGGGGTTGCTGTCGAGATTCGCTGCCCATCGCAGCATGGGCGTGTCGATAGCCCCGGGAAGGACGCAGTTCGCCCGTATGTTTTGCTTTCCATAGTCGAGCGCAATGCAGCGAGTGAGTCCCAGCAGGCCATGTTTGCTCACCACATAGTGGACCGAGTTGCGCTGGGCCGCCACCGATTGCACCGACCCTGTGATGACGATGGACCCGCCGCCGCGTTCAAGCATTTGCGGGATGACGTGTTTTGACATGAGAAAAGCGCCCTTCAGGTTGATATCCAGCACTTCGTCCCACTCCTCTTCCGAGAGCGTCGTGACCGTGCCGTAGCGCTGGATGCCGGCGTTGTTCACCAGGATGTCGATGCCGCCGAAAGCGGAGACCACCTGCGGAATCAACTTTTCAACCTCGGAGGCGACAGATACGTCCACCTGGAAGAACTCTGCCCGGGCGCCCTTCGCTTTCAGATCGGCCACGGTTTCAGCGCCGCTTTCGGCATCGCGGTCGACGACAGCCACGGAAGCGTTCTTTTCTGCGAATTCCCGGGCGCAGGCCTTTCCGATTCCTGAGCCACCGCCCGTAACAATCGCAACTTTTCCTTCGAATTCCATGGTCACATTTCTCCTTTGGGGCGTCACGACTTGATGAAGGCAGGATAATATCACTTCTTAAACTGAATCTGAGGAAAACGATCCGGCGCAAGAGCCCACCGAAAATGCGCGCGCCTGGTGCCTGGCAGGCGGCGCTTCTTTCCTCGCAGCGGGTGCAGGACAGTGCCGTCGGCAAACGTCCTCTGTCACAAGGTTCCGCCTCTATTGATTGTTTGAGTTAAGTCCCAACAACTCAGCCCCATTTTCGTAGAGCATGCGCCGCAGGTCCCTGGGGTTGGAAGCGAGTTTTCGCAACGCCTCAAGGCATCTGCCGGCAATACAATTGCCTCTCTTTGTGCCTCCGCCTTTGCCATCCCGGCAGTCGCAATCGCTCCCCCAGATGAGTTTTCGGCTGTGGCGTTTGAGAAAGCCACGTGAGAATTCCGGGTCGCGGGTAATGGCATTCAAGCCGGAGCCTGCTGAAAGATCCCCATATATATTGGGATAATCGGCCAGAAGTTTATCCAGGAGTCCGCCGGGCTTGACGCGACCTTCCGGGTACATGTCGTTCGGATTGAGATCCGCGCTGATGTGGCCCCACCAGGTCTGAGCATGGCCGATGAAATTAACCTTTGGGTATCGTTTCAGCACTTTCTCCAGGTTTTCGAAACCAAGGTTATAGTGGTGGTACTCAAAGTGGAGCAGCACGGGGACGCGGAGTTCCCCGGCCAGGTTGTAAACGCGATCCATTTCAGGAGAATCGACCGGAACATGAAACTTCATTTCGCCGATGCCGATCGCTCCCCGTCTGCGGCCGGTGCCAAGCCCGGCAGCTCGCAACTTGAGGGCGGGCGAGGGCCAGCTCAGGCCAAAGTTTGATGGCTTCCGGGGACTCAGGTCATCTACAGGCCCCTCGAGCGCCGGACCACCGATATCCAGCATTCGACCCTCAACGGGGTCGGCACAGGCAAAGCGGACAAACTGATCAGGGTATTTAGCTTGTAATGCCGCACAGTCCGCGTTGCCCCCCACCAGTGAAAGCAGCCAGCCGTCTCCGGCAAGCAGGTTGGTGATCGTCACGCCATGGTATCGCTGGTGTGCGATGAGTCTGCTCGTCAGAGCGCCCCGCGTAAAGAGTATGTTGGTGAACGTCCAGAATGGGCTCGGGCGGAGCTGCGGTGGCGAGCAGGGGCGCCGCCGCCACTCCAATGCCAGCCATTAGAAATTCTCGACGACCTAAATGGACCTCTCCCGACTGGTCTCGCAGTTTCATAGCGCGTTCTCCGCTCACAAGTGGGCTATTCCACACGTTAGTGGCGAAGCGTTCTCGGAGACTCTGTGGAATGCCTCAACGTCATCGTCCACCTCTGGTTGTGTGCCCGCCAATATGCGCTGGCCCGGGCCCAACTGAAGTGCCACGATTTGCAGGCATTATACACCCCAACAGAAGCTGCCTATGGGGGGTTTATCCTCCCGGCGAAACGCGCAGGAACTCTTTCTGAAATTCAACTATGATATTCGCAAGCTGGCGATAGAGTATCCGGCGGATGCCGGCGGCCGGCCCGCTCCAAGGCGGAGCAAACGAAGCGGCCGTTGACCTTTGTCGACGTCCGAGACACAGAGCTAAGGGGGACTTGCATGATTGTTGTGGATTCGCATCTTGACCTGTCATGGAATGCCTTGAACTGGAATCGTGATCTGACGCTTCCGGTGGAGGAAATCCGGCGCAGTGAAGCTGAAATGGACGACTACCACCGGGGCGCAAATACAGTGTGCTTTCCGGAAATGCGGCGCGGCGACGTGGCGATTTGCCTGGCCACCGTTCTGGCCCGCTGCACCCCGGTGAAGGATGCGCTGCTGGACTGGAGCAGCCAGGAAATCGCTTCTGCCATGGGCCATGGGCAGAGAAATTACTACCGGATTATGGAGGAGAAGGGCCAAATGCGGATGCTGCGCACTGCGGATGACATCCAGTCCCACCTTGAGACGTGGCGGCAGGGCACGCGCGAGGCCATCGGTTACATCCTGAGCATGGAAGGCGCAGACCCCATTCTGTCGCCGGATGACGCGGCGAGGTGGTGGGAGAAAGGCCTGCGCGTGGTGGGCCTCACCCATTACGGGCCTGGGATTTACGGCCACGGAACAGGAGGCACGGACGGTCTGACGCCCAAAGGGTTTGAACTGTTAAAGGCGTTTGAACAATTGGGGATGATTGTGGACGCCACGCACCTGACGGACAAGGGGTTCTGGCAGGTGATGGAATCCTTCCAGGGCAGGGTGCTCGCCAGCCACAACAACTGCCGTTCGCTGGTTCCCGGCGACCGGCAATTTTCCGATGAGCAGCTGAAAGCCTTGATTGAGCGCGGCGCCGTGATCGGCGGAGTGCTCGATTGCTGGATGCTGTGGCCCGGCTACGTTCGCGCAGAGACGGATAACAGCCAGATCAAGCTCAGGATGGTGACGGACCACATGGACCACATCTGCCAACTGGCCGGGAATGCGCACGCACATTGCGATTGGCAGTGACCTGGACGGCGGGTTCGGCAAAGAGCAGTCTCCTGGCGACCTGGAAACGATTGCCGATCTTCAGCGCATTCCGGCAATGCTGAAAGAAAAGGGATACGCCGAAAAGGACATCGAAGGAGTCATGCATGGCAACTGGGTGCGATTGTTCACTGAAGCCTGGAGCGCCGCTTAGAAATTCCCCTCCCGCTGCCTGCCACCTGGGGTTAACGTGGGAGGGGGACTCAGGTGAACCGGATTTCAGGTTTGAAATACCGAGTGGAGGAGGAATCCGACCTGGCGAATACAACTCCACGGAGAGCAGGCTGGAAGAACGATGGGTGTGATGGAAGGGTTAACTGAGTGGAATTCCCAGGAGGATTTCGATGGGAACCGACTTGCCGCTCTTCACGGCCGGCTGGAACTTCCATTTTGAGAAGGCTGCTTCGGCCGCCTGATTGGCCACGTTTTCGACTCCGCGGTAAACCGTCAGGTGCTCGACGGACCCGTCTGTGCCGATAAATCCGTGCAGGATAATCATGTTCTTCTTTTGTTCCGCGGTCAGCGCAGGACGGTGAAAATCAAAGCGCTCTTCCACAGCCGGTGGTACCACCCCAAAATCGATCTGCAACTTGACCCCTTTCTGCTGGGGCGTTTTCTGGTAGGTCGGATCGTCAACCATGGAGTACTGCAGTATCCAGTTTTTCTGGGGCATGGGGAGAAAGATCGTATAAACTTTTCCGCCCTTGAGGACTCCGAATACGTGAAGCCCGCCTCCTCCCTGCGGTCCTGCGGTCACAACCATGGCAAATCGGTTCTTGGGTGGCATACGGAGGATGGGATAAACAAGTTTGGCCAGGGTGCCCGCCGAAAGCCGCCCGGCGCCGGCAGTGCCCGCTGCGCCCGGATTTCCGGATGTGGAAACTCCCAGTCCGTTGGCTCCTGCGCCACCACCACCGCCTTTCAAGCCTGACCCAACGCCCGTGCTGGCGTCGCCTCCGCCACCGGGACCACCCGTCCCGCCGCTTGGGCTGCCCCCATTGTTGCCGTTAGGTGACCCTGGATTATTGCCCGCGGGGGAAATGGTAAAGGCCCCGTAACGGTTTCCTTCGGGGATGCTCAGCTTATCGGTTGGCGGACCGGGTGTCAGGCTGAGCGACAGCAGGCTGGTGACCGATCCGTTTGACGTGGCCTGCATCCCCTGGGTTGCCACCGCGGTGATGTCAAGATTTTTCGGTGCATCCTTTCGATTCTGCAGCGGGGGCAACGGCGGCGGAGGAACCGGAATGGCCGGCATATTGGGCATGTCAGACGCTGGGATGGTGAGGTCTGGCGGTTTCATCGAAACCACCGTAGTTTTGGGAATGGTCAAAGATTTCAGCGTGGTTGGAACCGAGAGCTTCATCGGGGGCGGAGGGGGCACGGCCGGAGGGCCGGGAACCGGTAGAGATCCGCCGAGCACTACGTTGGGCAGCCGGAGCTTGAGCTTGGGGTCGAGCCGCTTGGCCGGATTGATGTGCGGCTGAATGATGGTCTGGAAGTTGTTATCCGGGTTGGGTGGATTGGAGACCACCGTTGCGGAGTGGTGGAGGGCGCTGCTGCCCTTCGCAGGCGCCCGTTCCGGATGAGTTCCTCTTCCCGGCTGGCCTCCCTCTCCCGGTGGCTTCACAGAAGGAAGGTCTTTGGGCAGTTCGATTTCGTGAAACTCATAAACAATTTGAGGCAGATGGACACGATCAACCGGCCTCGGCAGCAGGAACATGAAAGGTACGGAGAGCAGGAATAATACTATAGAAAAGTGCATCAGGCATGAGGTGAAAAAGGCCGTGAACTTCGGGCCGCCTTCGGCCCCCACTTCCTGCCGGCCGATGATGAGCGGCCGCGGGGCCGGCTTCTTCAAAAATAAGGACTTAAAGCCGCTGCGAATTGCGTTCCGGCGCGATTCGTACGATAGAAGCTTAAATCCGGGTATTCGGTGGCCATTGCCCGTATGGCTCGGGATGAGATGGGTTGGCAGCGAAGGATATTTTCGAAGCAGGGTTGCGATGCCGCCGGTAATGACTTTACGGCGGGGCTCTGGAGCTAAGAGGCTGAGTTCAGGTGTCTTATGATGGCTTCCGTTTCCGTTATGGCCCGAGTTCAGGGGTAATCGCAGATCAGGCTCTCTGCTGAACAGTATAGAAAGACCTCCCCGAATCGCCTGACGGCGGGGTTCATGCGACAAAAGCTGAATCTGCGGCGCTTTATCTTGCGCCATTATGTTTTGTTCCCCAGTTGAATTATCGGATCCGTTCTTCCGCGCGCCCAGGGCCCCCCTCCCTAAGCGGCGTCATAATACAGTGCAAATCGAGTTCCGTTTATTGACAAATTGATTGCTGACGCCTTAATAATCATACCGTTCTATAACTTGGCGGGAAAATCCCCTTTGCCGGTGATGCGAAAGTGTATCTCTTTTTGGACATCCGGGGCTAACGGAAGGGTGAATTAAGGAACATCCCTTCGCATGACTGCGCACCAGTTTGCCGGGAGAGATTCTGTCTTATCCCCCGATTGCCCCGCAGGAGGATAATTTTTGGCCTGCCGCCACGCCCAGCCGACGTGTTCTACCCTGGGAAGGATTCCATACCCGTGCTCGATGGCCAGCGCCCTTCAGCCTGCCTGGCATCAGGGGTGGAGAATCAGGAACCCGCTGACCGTTTGAACGATGGTTTCCACGGTTTTTTTCGCCGCGGCCTTGGTTTTGCTGCTTGGAACGTAAAGAATGTCATTGGCGGCCAGAACCGGATCAGGGGCCTTATCTCTGATAATCTTTTCGACATCAATATACTTTTCGACATGGGAGCCGTCAGGCTGTGTATGAATGATGCGGGCCCGGCGCCTTGCTGCGTTGGGTGCCAACCCTTGCGCCATAGCCAGTGCCTGTACCACTGTGACTGAGTCGCGATCTTCCAGGATGAACCCTCCGGGCTTTTGTACACCGCCGCCCGCCACGTAAATAACATCGGCTTTGGAAACGGCGATCGTATCGTGAGGTTCGATCTGAATATTGAGGCTGTCTGCCTGGCTGTAGAGGAGGTCTTTCAGGTCGATGGAAATCTTGTCGGGGGACAGTTGCTGCATGCCGGGAACGATCTTCAGGTTTTTGAATCCCTCCGGGCGGGTAATGTAAACCGACTTGCCGGCCGCTGCGGTAGTCCGTTTGGCCAGACCTCCAGCAAGGGAGATCATCTCGACAAGAGACCGCGGCCCGGTGATCTGGTAGAGGCCTGGTTTTTCTACCGCGCCGACGATGGAAACGGGGCGCGCATGGTACTGCTGGACGAAAACGCTGACCTGAGGATGCTGGACAAGGTTTTTGCCCATTTCCTTTTCAAGCAGGTCGCGCACCTGATCTGCCGTTAACCCCGAAGCCCTGAGCCGTCCGATCAAGGGTAGGCCGATGGTTCCGTCATTGGCAACCCGCACCGTCTGGTTGAGGTCCGGAACGTCGAACACCGTGATCTGCAGGACGTCTTCAGGCCCGATAATGTAATCCGCAGAGAGTTCGTTTGCGGCGGCTGCCGAAGAGGTTGTGCGGGCCGTCGGAGAGGCCTGCTGGGTTTCGGTCCCGCTGGTGGCCGTGGATGGGACGGGGCCGATTCTTTCCAGGTCCTGCCCTGAAAGGCGCGCCGTTCCCGCCAAAGCCAGTGAAAAAGCTGTGGCGCAGGCGATTCCCGCAAAGGCTCTGGCGTATTTTTCCATGGTGATCTCCTGCTACAACAGGCGGCCGGAGCCAGTTGAGTCGCTCCCTGATTTGGCGGGGGTTCCGGAGCCCGTCATCCGCAAAGCTCAAGCGTAACAGAGCGCCTTTCAGGGTGTCAATAAGCTCCAAATTGCGAGATGTCAAATCCCCGCCCGCTGTCATTCCGAGGAGCCCCGCCATTGCGGGGCGACGAGGAATCCGCTGTTCCCGCCAAGAAGAACAAAGCAGATTCTTCGGCCAAAAACCGGCCTCAGAATGACGAGTGTGATGACGCCGACTCCTCAGGACGACGAGCACCTATGCCGTGCCGGTCATTCGACTCCGCATCCGTCATTCCGCTTCCACGCGCGTCATTCCGAGCGCAGCGAGGAATCTGCTTCTGTCTTTTCAGGTGACCACGAAAGTCTCAACAGCAGATTCTTCGGTCAAAGAACGGCCTCAGAATGACGCGTGCGGAGGGCCTTTTCTCTTCAGCGGCTAAAGCCCGCTTCGCTGGACTTCCGCCTTTTGTCGGACCTGAAGGTCCGACCTCCTGCGCCTGCAAGGCATCGCTGCAGGGGTGCGCCTAACAGACGCTTGCCTCTGCCGCAGGCCTTGGAGTGCGGCGGCTTGCCGCCGCCTTTTCTAATTCCACGGCGGCAGCTGGCGCTGCCGCACTCCAAGGCGGGAGTAATCTCCCGCCCTCGATGACCCGGATGCCTGGGGGGCTTCTACAGCAGGTAGCGCAGAGTTATGCGCGGAGCGCATGACTCTGCGGCCCTTTATTTGACCCTTGGTCCTCATGAATGTGATACCTATTATCATTCTATGTAACCATTCTGTTCCGCAATGATTCACAATCTGAAAACCCGCAGAGTTACAGAACAACTCTGCGCTACCCGGTACCCGCTAGAGCCTTCGCGAGAAGCGCTGCCCGCTTTCAAATCCCATATCCTGATCGCAGGTTCTGATTCCCCGGTTTCCGCATTTTTGTCGCCCCCCAATGGCGCGTCCGGTGTATGATGCCTGCTCAGCCGATCAAGGAATGTTTCATCCGAGAGATACCTGAAAGGGGGATATTTCAAGTCGTGAAAATACTGGGGAAAAAGTTTGGATATTTGCTTTCTTGCGTTTTTCTGCTGGGCAGCGTGGCCTTCGGACAATTGCCGCAGGCGCCGCCGAGCCCGGGCCCGGATGCGCGTTATAAGGCCGACATCCTGGTGATGGTTGCGCACCCGGACGATGAGAGCCTGGTTGCAAGTTATCTGGCCCGCGAGGCCTTTGACGGCCACAAGCGGATTGCCGTGACCTTTGGGACCTGCGGCAATTCCGGAGGCAATACGGTTGGATACGAACAGGCGGCGTCCCTTTGCGCGGTGCGGGAGATTGAAGTGCGGCGCGCCTTGGAATCACTGGGGATTATGAACGTCTGGTTCCTGGACGGCGTGGATACGGCCAGCCAAAGTCCGTTGATTTCGCTTGAAACGTGGAACCACGGCAGGGCGCTCGATCGGGCCATCCGTTACGTTCGCCTGACCCAGCCCGATGTGATCATCACCTGGCTTCCGGACTATGCGGATGGAGAAAACCACGGCGACCACCAGGCGTCCTCCGTGATTGCCAACGAGGCCTTTGATCTGGCAGGGAACCCACTGGTTTTTCCTGAGCAGGTTACGGCCCCTTACAATTACAAACTGATCGGCAACCTCACCGAGGGCCTGCGGCCCTGGCAGCCTAAAAAGATATATTTCTTCACCAACGCGCGGAACCATGAATGGATTAAGGGGCAGGGGCCGGTTTACCCCGCGACCACGGTTTCACCGTCGAAGCACGTTCCCTATTACGAACTGGGAGCGACAGAGCTCAGCTACCACCAGACCCAGGAAGATGCGGGGCCCGAGGGCAGGGAAGCCGTTTACAAGAGCATGGTAAACCAATTCAAACGCCCGGTTCAGTTGATCCTGGGGAAATCGCTGGTGGGCGGCTCAAGGACGGGAGACGTTTTTGAAGGCGTTACTGCCGGACCCATTCCCTACCACGCTCCGGCCGGCTATCAACCGCAGCAGCACGAAGGCGTGTCGGTTGAGCTGGGCGGTCCCTATCTGTTCTATCAGCGTTTCTGGAAGGCCCACGGGCTGGAGCACCTGGCGTCTCTCTATCCGCCGGAAGCGGGCGTGGGGCAGGGAATGGAAGTCAGCGTCCCTGTCATCATTCGCAATGACACGGACTCTGAACAGAAAGTGAGCCTGACCGTCGAGGCTCCTTCGGGATGGAAAGAAGAGTCGGGTTCGGCGGTCTATCCTGTTGCGGCGCACAACACTTACCCCATCAGGGTCATCCTGACCCCTCCCGATGCCAAGAGGCCGGAGTGGCAGGAGATCCACTTCAAGGCAGCCGCCAGCGGCCAGACCGCCAGTTCGGTAACCCTGCGAGTCAGCGACGTTCCCAGCGGGCCACGGGCGACACTGCGAAAGTAACCGTCACAGGGCGAGCGCGCCGGGGTTTTGGAAAATCCGGCGCGCCTCCGCTCCCGTTCCTGGCCGGGATATTCACCCTCCCGCTGCCGGGGCGCCATCCGTGAGAACCGCTCAGGCCGCCGCGTGGGCGGGCTGCAGGTGTGTGGTCACGGCGCGCACAATTTCGATGGCGGACAGTGGTTTTTCGAGGTAATCGACAGCCCCTAATTGCATGGCTTCCAGGTAACAGCCCACATCATGATATCGGGAGAGGATAACCACCGGCCGGTATCGGTCCCTGGCCACTGAACGTTCCAGCACCAGCCGGCCCTTGAAATCCGAACCGCCCTGGCTGACCACCGCACAGTCGAATTTCGTGGTTGCCAGCAGGGCTGCTCCTTCCGCAAAATCCGCACAAACCTTCACTTCAAACCCGCAGTCGTGCAGCATTCTGCGATAGTGGTCCCGGTCTCTTGGGTCTTCATCCACCAGCAGGACTCGGGTCCGGTGAAATCGAGGCCCCCATCCGGGTTCACTCATTCGCGTTCTGACTGCCTCCATGTCCAACCCCTTTCTGTCTGATAGTCGTCCCGGTTTCCGGCCTGTCAGGAGTTTCCTGGCTCCTGACGGTTGAGGGCTATGGGGTTCTTGTTCTTCTCAGGAGGGCGGAACGGTCCCGAGAACTTGTTTTAACGGCAGTAAATTACTATGAAGTGATCAGACGCAGTCCTGCGCCATAACCTCTGGGTGGGCCGAACTTTCAGCTTCACGGAAAGCGTTCGATAAGCAGAAGAAGATCGTTGCGGCAAGTTGGACCCGTGGTTGAACACGACGTATTCCTCCAGGGAGGATCGCATTGCAAAAATCAGTTTTGCCCTACAAATGTTTAGACTCACCGAGGCACCGGAAGGATGTACAAAATGTGCAAGGCTTTGTCAAAAAAATGCAGGATGGCTGCAGGGGAGGGCCATCGCCGCTTTGCCGGCTTTCGGAGGGAAGGGGAAATTGGGCACAGATGGCATCAGTCTTCAGTCATTGGCGCCACATCAGAAGGGAATTCGGGGCGTCTTTCCCCGTAAGCCGGTGTTCCGCTTATGGGGCCTGAAGGGTCTTCGGCACCCTGCGGCGCGGCATCAGCAGGCGGCGCAGTTCCTTCCGCAACCTTGCGCGGGAGCGGCAAGCATAGGCTTTCACCGATCCGCGGCTGATGTTCAGGCGTTTGGCCGTTTCTTCGATGGTGTAGCCTTCAAGGTATCGCAGGTGCAGCACCTGCCGGGCGCGCGCGGGCAGCCGTCGCAACGCCTTGTGCAGCAGACCTCCCGCTTCCGTCCGGACAATGCTTGAATCGGTTTGGGATTTTTCACCCTGAAGCGCCGTGGGCGATTCTTCAACCTTGCCGGTGGCGCCTGCCTCAGGGGCAAGAGGAACATCATGGCGACGTTTCCGCAAGGTCATGATGGCTTCATTCAAGCCAATGCGGACCAGCCAGGTGGACAATTGCGAATCGCCACGGAACTTTGAAATGTGGGTAAATCCCTTCAGCAGGGTTTCCTGAAGCACGTCTTCCGCGTCGTGATGGTTGGAGGTGATTTTGAGTGCGCGGCGGAAGATGATGGGAGCGGCATGCCGCGACAGCTCCTGGAAAGCTTCCGGGTCGCCCGGCCTTGGCTGCTTCCAGCAGGCTCGACGTCGGAGAGAGTCGGTTGGCGTTGGCTGCGGTCTCGAGAGTCCCCATCGTTTCCTCCGGTTGAAACCGTAGATTCAGGGAGACAATGGGCGACAGACTGGCAGGGTCCCGTGTCTCCTCTGGCAAGACAGAGTCCTTATCCGCTCCACAGGCGCCACGTTACATTTTCGTTCGCACCTCATTATCCGCCCAATGCGATACCGAGCGCAATAGGGTTCCAAATGGCGCACAAGGCAACCGGGCGGCGCTTGAGCAATGGGTAACATAATAAACAACTTAATAGTCGGTGAATCATAAAACCGGCTGGTGGTTCTATTAACCCGCGCAACAGATACCTTCAGCTTTGAACTGCCCCCCATGACGGAGCGCCGTCCATCCTCCGCGCTTCGCGATGGCAACGCCATTCGATGCCGGATTACCGCGGCCAGGACACCGAAGCGCCGCGATTCCGGGTTGAAACGCGACCGGCAACAACTGGGGCATGAGCGTTTGCGGCGAGCAGACGGGCGCCACGCCGCTCAAATTGGATGAACAGGTGGTGGGAGCTTTCAGCTCTTCACGCGGCGCGACTCCGGGATCCAGATCCACTTGGGCGCAACCAGGTTGCCGGGACGCGTGGCGGCGCCCGGAGGCGACATGGGGCTCCCCGGATTGGCCTTGAGTTCCGCGTAAGCCTTCTGGACGTTTGCCGGAAACGTCGGGATCAGCGCTTCGATGTCCTGCTGGATTTCCTTCACCTTGTCGGGATGGTCCACCGCCGCGTCATAGCTTTCCGCGGGATCGAGTTCCAGGTTGTAGAGTTCCGGCACGGGCAGAAACAGCCGTTTCTTGGGCAGGCACGATCCGCCGAGCCAGTCGTTGATGTAGATTTCTCCGTTCCCCTGCGCGATGCGGAGTTTCCAGTTGGCTTTGCGGGCGCACTCCAGAACTTCCTGGTGGTGGGAAACCGCAAAATAGAGGATGGTGCCGCGTTCGACACGGTCGCTCTTGCCGGTCAGCAGCTTTGAAAGGTCCACTCCGTCGAGCGGATTGGGGGGAGTCTGCGCCCCGCAAAACGACACAACCGTGGGTACCACATCCATGTTCGATCCCCACTCGTCGATCACTTTGCCTGCCGGGATGGTTCCGCTCCATCGCGCGATGAAGGGGATTCGCGTGCCGCCCTCAAAGGTGGTGGCTTTGCGTCCGCGGCGGGGGCCGGGACATCCCTGGAACCAGGGTCCGTGGTCGCTGGTGAAGAAGATCAGTGTGTCGTTGTCCAGGCCGTTTCTATTGACGGCCTTCAGAATTTCTCCCACGCTCCAATCGATTTCCTCAATGGCATCCCCCTGGTGGCCGAGCCCGGAATGGCCGCGAAAACGGGGAGAAGATCGCGGCGGATCGTGCGGGTAGGAATAGGCAACGTAGAGAAAGAACGGACTGTCTGCCGACGAATCGATAAACTTCATGGCTTCCTCGGTGTAATGCGGAGTCAGCAGGTGGCGGTCCGGGAGTTCTTCAACGACGGTGGTGTCCTTCACCAGCGGGAAGGGGTTCATGTCCACGCTCCAGGGAACGCCGAAGAAGGTATCGAAGCCCCTGCTGGTGGGCAGGTACGGGTGCGGATAGCCCAGGTGCCACTTGCCGATGGCCATGGACTTGTAGCCGGAGGTCTTCAGAATGTCCGCCAATGTTTTCTCATCCAGGTCCATGCCGTCGGGCGATGAGGGCCCGTAGGCGCCCTCCGTGTGGCTGCGGCTGGCGTATCTCCCGGTGAGCAGCGCGGCGCGTGAAGCGGAGCAGATGGGATGCGCGGTGTTGAAGCGGGTAAAGCGCGCGCCTTCCGCCGCCATCCGGTCGAGATTGGGCGTTTTCAACGACGACCCATAGCAGCGCAGATCGCCCGAGCCGAGGTCGTCACAGATCATGATGATCACGTTGGGTGGGCGCTTCCTGGCATCAGCGCCGGCAGGGCCGGCCGGCTGGGGTTGCGCAGCCAGCGAACCGGCAGCCGGCGCAGCCAGCGTGCCCGCCACCGTCTTCACGAATGTTCTCCTGTCCATTTCTTCTCCTTAACGGGTTCCACTCCGTGAAGCCCGCCAATTATAAACACATCCCCGACTATTTCTCAGAAAACAAGCCACAGTGACGCCAGGATCTTCCTGCAGACTGGCAGCGGCTGTCAGGAGGCCGATGTGCGGGGAGAATTTCCGCCGCCGCTTCGCTCCATCGCGTCGCGCAGCAATTCTTCCACGTCGCCCATCTGTTCGCCCAGCAGGTTCAGCTTGCGGGCGAGCCCCTGGATCTGCGCCTCGGAGCGCCGATTGACGTCAAAGTCCAGTTCGCCGCGCAGCCGGTCTTTGGTGTCCTGGCGGTTCTGGCTCATCATGATCACGGGCGCCTGGATGGCCGCCAGCATGGAAAGGAACAGGTTGAGCAGGATGAACGGGTAGGGGTCCCAGGCCTTTGCCCCCAGGAAGGTGTTAATGGTGGCATAGACGGCCAGCACCACGCCAAAGACAATAATGAACGTCCACGAGCCGCCGAACTGCGCCACGCTGTCGGCGATGCGCTCGCCGAAGGTGGCCCGCTTCTCGAAAATCTCATCGACATTTCGGGTGGCCCGTTTGCGCACCAGTTGCTGAGCGGCGTGGAACTGCCGGCCCAGCACGGCCAGCATGTCCATGCCGGCCAGCGGCTTGCGCTGCAGGAGGACCGAGATGTCTTCTCGCGTCACTTCCAGGCACTCCACCTCATCCACGGCCATGGCGCTGGTCTGGTGGGGTGTCTGTTCCAGCATGGACGCAAACCCGAAAAATTCTCCGTGCGAAGGCTCATCGATCACCACTTCCTGGTTGTCCTGGTCCACAATGGTCAGCCTCACGCGCCCGGAGACCACCACGTAGGCTGGTCCGCTGGGGTCGCCGATCTTGAAGATGCGCTGCCGGGGAGCGAACTTCTTCTCCTCCACCTGGCCGGCCAGCACTGCCGCCTCGTCTTCGTCCAGCAACGCAAAAAGTGGAACGTGCTTTAACGTTTCCGGATTACACGCCATATTTCACCTCGCCCCATTGAGATTGCAAATTGAAGATTGCCACCAGACGTTTACTGCATTTGAATTTTAACCGTGCGTTTCCAGAAGAGAAAGAGGGTATTTGAACCAGATCAGCCCTTCGGATATCGCCGATTGGCCGGTCTGCGAGGAACGGCGGCCATCAGTCCCGCATGCTATCGCACCCGTGCCGAACCCTCGCTGAAGCTCGTTTTGCCCGGCGGTAATCTTCCTCCTCATGGAGAAAAAACGTTGGGCATCCGCAACTCACCATGTCGATCCGAGCAAGCCACAGAAATCGCGGTGGATGTGTACCCTTAGCTCTGAATGAATGAGCTCGCTGTTTACTCATTCGCTAATAAGAGCGCTGTCCATTAGACGATCGTTCCATTGACGCCCGGTAGTAGGCTGAGGCATCCTAAGGCCGATGATTAGGCAGGCACTACCTTTCGCCGGCCGAAGAAGGGCAAAGATAGCACTTTAAATGATCAGAAACATTGGGACGTGCCGTCGGTTTCGCCATCACTCCAATTGGGACTTCATCCCGGCGGCTACGATGCGAAGAGTGCCGAACGCTGGTCAACGCCCCTCATGCGCGCCTTCCACTTTGGCAAGGGCAACGTGGCCAACATGGTTCTTCCAGAGCGCCACCAACGAATGAGTCTAGTATTTCCTCATTAGAGGAACTGGCAGAGTCCCTCATTTTGGTCTGGAAACAATAGAAAAGCCCAAGCGGCTACGGGCAGAAAGGGATGGGCCGCATGGCTGGCATGCCATCTCATGGCCAGTTCCATGAGTGATGCGCAGCGTCTTGGCTGCGTCCGGCCGGCGGCACGACTGGAATAATGAAGGGACCCATTTCTTCTCTCGCAGATGAACTTCGAGCAATTCGCGGTGGAACCAACAGCAGAAAGCCATCCAGGGAGGCGCCGGAAGATGAAGATCGCCAGGCTCCCTGGCAGCCGGAAATGGAACGCATGCAGAACACTCTACAGGAGGTACTGCAGGCGGTATCGCAGTTTTCCGGTGTTGACCTGCCGGGTGCGTCACCAACCTCCCCAGACGGCGCCGATTCCCCGCCGCGCCTGGACGTCAGCACTTTAAAAGACAGAATCCGCAATGACCTGGAGACGTATTCCGTCAGCACGGCAGCGGAGCTTTCCAAACGGGCTGAGGAAAAGACACGTGCCGCTTTGGGAGCGCTGGAGAACGAACTCAACGACCAGATTGAACGGGTGGCAGGCGGGCTTCGTGAGAAACTGCAGGGGCGCGCAGGCACAGAGCAGGCGGGGGTCGAGCTTGCACAGCAGAGCAAGGACCGGGTCGCCCATTTGATCCAGGCCCAGACGGATGAGTTTGCCCGGTGGGTCTGGCAGACCTGCAAGGGAACGGAGGCGCCGACTCCGCCGCAGATTCAAAAGATGCTGGAACCCTATGTCGAGGAAGCCACGGCCGATTTTGGGGCTTCCTTCCAGCAAAAGGTCCAGGACCTGATCGCCGAGCAGGTGCAGGTGGTCCGGGAAAGATTTCAAGAGGCGGCGGAATCAGCGCAGAGCCAGATCGGTTCTCTGCAGCAGGCCTCGCTCCAGGTTTGTGAGCAGAATGCAGACACGGTCGTCAAGCAGTCAACAGACAAGTTGAACTTTGCAGCCGATGAAGCGTTAACCGGTCTCCAGAGCAGAATGGGTCATGAGGTTGAAGGGGCGCTGGCCCGTTTTCAGACTCAAATGGGAGAGACTTCAGCCGCTGCGCAGACGGAGTTGCAGCGCGATCAGGACCAGTGGGCGGAAAATTTCAGGCAGCGGCTCGAGGGAATGGCGAAAGAAGCGCAGGGAATGGGGATGTCAGAACTTTCCAACCGCATCGCGCAAAGCTCCGCTGACCTGATTGAATCCTCCCTCCAGCACCTGCACCACCAGACGGAAGACTCTCTGGAACACTCCCGCGATGAGATCAGCGCGTTCATGAAGCTGGAGATGGATGGAGTGCAGCAGCAGATTCGTGATCTGGGCTTGACGGCGCACCATGCCCTGGATTGTGAGCTGGCTGCTGCCAGCGACCGGCACATCGCAAACTCGCGTGAGCAGCTCGACGGCATGATCCAGGAATCCATGGCATCCATGCCGGAGCGGGTCCGCCAGGCTGCGGAACTGAACTCGGAGGAGATTGCCCGGGTGATCCGGGATTCCCAGGATGCCCTGGCCTCCCAATTCGAATCGCGATTGCAGGAGACGGTTGAAAGCCGTTTGAACGGACTGATGGCGCGCATCCAGCAGGAGGCCGACCACGCTGCCCAGCGGGTTGCGGCAGGCGCGAAGGCTGTTTCGGAGGCTCTGATGCGCGAACTTTCGGACAAAGCGAACGCCTCAGCGGCTGCGTTAAGGGAAGAGTCCGATCAGGCGTCCCGCCGCATGGAATCCTCCTTGCAGGAGTCGCTGGAGGCCCACCGGCAGCAGCTTGCCCAGATCGTCCAGGCCGGACTCGCAGAGAAGAAGGATGCTATGTCTGATACCGTGACGGAACTTCACAACCGGCTGAAACAGGCGGCCGAGCTGCTGATCGCGACTGATCCCAAAGCCCGGTAGCCGACACCGCTTCGCGGCATGATATGAGATCGGCAGATATCGTCTCAATCATGCCCGTCGATTATGAGAAAACGAAGGCCCCCACAGTGGAAAGATCGTCCCCTCTTTGCGTAGCCCTGTGAAGGGGCCTTCCCGGGGCGGCATTGCTTCTGTCACCCCTTAGGCTTGCACCGCCCTCTCGTCTTCGTCCAACAACGCAAAAAGCGGAACGTGTTTCAACGTTTCCGAATTGCACGCCATATTTCACCTCGCCCCATTGAGCTTACGATTTTTTGAGATGGTCACTACGACTTCACTGCAGATGAATTCTAACCGGGCGAAGCCCGATGGGAAAGGGGTATGCGCCGCCCGTCATGCAGGACTTGTAAAAGTTGCCAGCCCATCCGCTCCAGTGTATTTTAAGACCGTGTCAGCACTGCAATCGGAAATCCGGAATGGATACTTAAGTGAGGTCCTTCGTCATGTCCGAGTCGATCCACGAAATGCATGAACACGCTGAAAAGGCCCGCGAGGAATCAGGACTGGTGCTGGCCACCTTCACCATGTCGGTGATGGCTGTGCTGGTTGCCGCTATTTCCGTACTGGGCCACCGGGCCCACACCCGCACGCTGCTGGATCAGACCAGGGCGGCTGACACCTGGGCTGAATATCAGGCCCGGAACATCCGGCGTCACAACAACCAGCTTTTCATCGACCTTTATTCCATCATGGAGGTCAAGGACAAGGCCCAGGGCGCCATGCTGGAGCAGAAATACGCTGCAGACGTCCAGCGTTATCAGAAGAGCCTGGAACAGGCCCGGAAGCGCGCGGAGGAATTAGATGCCGAGGCGTTGCACTATGAGGACCGTGCCACCCGGTTTGATCTGGGAGAAGTGTTGCTGGAGGCGGCGCTGGTGATAACCTCCATCACCCTGATCACCCGCAAAAAACTGTTCTGGGGGATGGGCTCCGTGCTGGCGATTGCGGGGATCGTGGTGGCGATCACCTCCATGTGGGTTCATTGAACGCGGCCCGCACCGGCGCCCGGAGTCGCACCGGCCCGGGCTCCGCTCATTCAAGTGTCTCGTCCGCCCTGACCAGAAACCACAACAGCCCGGACGCCAGGGTCATCAAACCGGCAAAGTTGAAGGCCATGTTCCAGCCGAAACGCGTAAAGATGACGGCCGTGAGAATCGGCGAGAGCCACCCGCCCAGGTTCCCGGACATGTTCATCAGCCCGGAAAGCGAGCCGGAGAAGTTGGGAGTGATGTCGTTACACGTCGCCCACCATATGGTGGTTGCAAACAGGTTGAAGCCGGAGGCGCCCGCCAGCAGCAGGATGGCCAGAGTGTTGTTGGCCACGTACCCTCCCGCCGGCAGCATAATGGCTGAGAAGCCGACGCCGACCCAGATGGCGTAGCGGCGACCGCCCCGCACCCCGACCCTGGCAACCAGCCGGTCTGAAAGCCATCCCCCAAGAGGCGACAGCAGAATAATGGCGATGAAGGGCGTGGACCCCCACAGTCCGGTCTGCGCCACGCTGAGCCCGCGGACCCGGATGAGGTAGATGAAAAACCAGGTGTAGTAGATATAAGCAGGATAGGCGATGAAAAAATAGCTGACCACCAAAGCCCACACGGAACGGCTGCGGAGCATCGCCCTCCAGGGGACAGGGGCCTTGGAATTACTTTTGCTGCCCGCCGGGACCCCGCCTGTTTCCTGATCCCGGTAAATAACCCTCAGCTCTTCGGCATTCACCCCAGGGTGCTCTTCCGGATGATCACTGGCATAAAGATGCCACACCAGCGCCACAATGCCGCCCAGGGCCCCGCATATGAAGAATGACGCGCGCCAGCCCCAATGCAGCATCACCCAGGTAATCCCCAGGGGCGAGACCGCGCCACCCACACCCAGTCCTGCAATAAACACGCTGGTGGCCACGCCGCGGCCTCCCGCCGCGCTCCAATAGGAAACGATCTTGGCCGAGTTCGGGTAGGCGGCTGATTCCCCCATGCCGATCAGGAACCGGACAATCGCAAATGACCATCCCACACTGAACCAGCCGGCCAGCGGCAACTGCGGCGCCAGAGCCGTCAACGCCGTAAAAACCGACCACCAGACGATGGCAAACGTCAGCATGCGCCGGGGGCCGATCTTGTCGCCCGCCCAGCCGCCCGGCACCTGAAAAAGCGCATAGCCGAGGACGAATGCGCTGAGGATCCAACCCATCGTCTGGTTGCTGAAAGCAAATTGGTCCTGGATGTATTTCGCCGCAATCCCCAGGTTGAGCCGGTCCATGTAGGTGGTGCCTGAGATGACGGCGAGCATGCCGATGATGACCCATCGGACGTGCGTTGCCCGTGCGGCAGGTGATTCCCTGGTTGCGGTTTGCGGCGCCCCAATATTCATGATGGTCCGTCTGCCCAGTGTCCGGTTGCCGGAATGAAAGCCCCGCAGGTTCCCGGTGGACGGGCCCGCTCCAGCCAAATGCAGGCAGTGTACCCCGTTAAACACCGGGCTCAAAGCATTTTTGTTTTTCCAGGGGGCGGCGCCCGCGTTCGGCGCTGAGAGGAATTCATAAGCTCCTGGTTGCGTGCCCGCTTCGAGCGCTATCTGATGAGCGAATGATGCACCGCAACCGGAACGGCCAGCCTGACGGGCTGTTGAAAAATCTCGCAGAGTGGACGTAGCGGCGGGTTCACCCCGCCATAAAGTGAATCCTTTCAGCGTGGGTTGGCGGCATCAAGCCGCCGCTACAGCCTTTTTCAACATCCTGCTCAGTGTGATTCGATGTCACCTGGCGGGCGCGGCGCTTTCCCGCCCGGCCAGGACGGGTGAGGTCGTCTGGGCGGGGTCTACCGGAGGACTTCCAGGCCTGCCTCGCTCAATTCCGACCGGCGGAACGGACGTGTCCAGATCACCCGGCACCGCTTGAAGCACACTCCGGTCTGGCTGATCTGAACGCTGATCAGCTGTCCCTGGCGCAGGGCCTTTCCCGTCACTACCCTGAGGCCGTGGTCGGAAAGATCAAGGACAGCGCCGACCGATTTTCTGGTGCTTTCAATCGGAACTTCCCACATGGTGACAGGCATTGTCTTCGAGACGCGCGGGGCGCGGCTGGCTAGGGGAAACTTACCTTGCATGGTGGCAGGCATGGGCTTCTCCTTTTTCGGTAGATTTCGGCAATATATCCCAGACACCTGCCGGCGTCAACCAGAATTTTGCAGCCAAATCGCCTGATTAAATAAGCCTTGTGAAATCTGTTTATTAGGTTTTGCGGCGGCCACAAAAGCAGGCTGAAACCTGTCGCCCAGGCCGCATTGAAGCCTGCCCGCTGTTTCGTTTTTTGCTGCCATCCACTTTCGAAACCGGAAATTCCCCGGCGCCCGGCGGGTCGCGGTGACACGGAGAAGGAGTCTGCCTGGACTTTTTGGTTTTGATGTGAGCCACTCACGGCATGCGGCGGACGGTTAACCCCGCGACGGGCGAACAAAAAGCGTATAAAAAGAAGGCCTCGGAAATTTCGGACTGAACAACCAGACCGAGACGAAGCTGAAAATACTATTTTCGCCATTAATTCGTCCTTAACAGATTGCTGAAAAACCGTCCGGAGTCCGTCATTCCGAGCGAAGCGAGGAATCTGCATCTGATCGAGTGACTCAAGACAAAGCAGATTCCTCCGGCCGACAGAGAGCATCAGCCCTCGGAATGACGTTCGGTGGCCTTTTTCACCAACCTCTTAACCCTAATGACAACGTATGTGGATTTCACGCTATCTCGTCGTCTATGCTGGAGTGAGCAATGATGCACAGCATCCATCGTTGTTGAAAGGGGTGTTATGAAAGTTATAGATCCTGTTTGCAAGATGACGATTGATTCCGAAAAGGCCGCAGCCACCAGCCAGTACAAGGGCCAGACCATCTACTTCTGCATGCCCGGCTGCAAGACCAGGTTTGACCAGGACCCGGAGAAGTATCTGGGCAAGTAACGCGCCCCACGGGGTTACGCCAGGCGACACCCATCCCTGCCCAGCTCGATCGGGGGACTGTGCGCAATTCGTTGTGACCGGCGGAAGCGCACGGCCAGGTTTGAAGTTGACCGTGCGCTTTTACCGTTAGGGCAGGAAAAGTGGCACCCTTGGCGTTGCCACGTGCGGGTGGCTGTTCGTTTTAAAGTGAGCAGAGACTGTAGTCCTGGTAAACGCCTCCGTACATGTTGGGGCAAGCCTGCGAAGTGACCATCGCAAGGTTCTTCTGGTTTCCAGAGTATTTGTTAAGGCTGTGTTTTACGTTCTTGGAATCCACGTTAAAAAGGAGGATCCCCGTTGCCGACCAGCCTGATCCTGAGTACCAGTTGTTCCGGATCAGGTTCCCCCTCGCTTCTCCGGAAGCACCCCATCCAAACTGGATGCCATCCTGTGCGGTCTGGAGGGTGGCGCCGGCACCTTCGACACTGTTCTTAGTTAGCACGGCTGACGAGCGGGACCCATTGACTACGATTCCGGCCTTTTGGAAGTCCGTGAGCGTATTCGAATCGATCGTGACATTTGAATGGCCTGTGTCGCTGCTCGCTACCCAGATTGCAAGCCCTTCCTGGCAGCCGAAATAGGCTGAATCAGTGTGCTTGATGCCAGTAACCAGGTTGTCAGAAACCGTGCCAGTGGAGTTGTCGAAGCGGATGCCTGCAATCCGATTGTCGCTACTGTTACACCCAGCCCTGAAGTGATTTCCACCGGTGACCTCGAAACCGTCGATCGTCACGCCGGTCGAGTTCACGACGTGGATGACGGGGCCGAAGGCGCCCGCCGCTGGCTCGACGACTGCGCCTTGGGGGTTTTCGGACGCAATTGTAAGATTTGTCTTCCCTGAGACAACGACTTGTTCGTCATACGTTCCGTCGCACACAATGATTGTAACGTCCGTGCCAGTCGCGGCGTTAACCGCACCCTGGATCGTTGTGTAGACCGGGGTGCCTGTGTTGCAAGCGGGTGTAGTCTGCGAGACTACCAGCGTGGTCTGACAAAAACCGGCCGCTGGCCAAAGAGAAATCAACCCTAACAAGAGAATGCTCCATATTGACTTCATTTTTTCTAAACCTCCGTCAGAAGTTCCGTCGTTCATGGACTGCAGAATTTGAACCCATGGCTGAAGGGCTGTTGAACGAACCCTGTCCGGATTATCGGCGGAACCGGACCGGCTGAGGAGGCGATTGCTGTGGTCTTTGGCTTGTTTCGTCTTCAGGTTCAGGGTAGGGAACCTGACAGATGCCTTGCGGGTCAAGGCAGCGGCGAAACTGTTCGCCGCAATGGCTCCTCTGGGACATCAAGGGAATGGGGGCCGTTGGCCGGCGATTCGGCCGGGGCTGCTGGTGTAGAGAGACTGACGGAGATCGGCGTGTGTTTGCGCGTCCCCACCATTTTCCCTTGTCTGTTTTTAAAGCGAACGGGCCAATCTTTTTACACTTGAGGTGTTCCGTCGAGTACCTGGCCGGATAATATCCAGATGAGCGTCAACAGGGATAACCTTCGTGGTTGGAAGTCACACCTGCTGACGCTGGATTTGTAGTCCGGGAGGCTCGAAGAGATTGCTACACCACCGAAACGGTCATTACTTGCTGGCCGGTGGCGCCGTTGGGGAAGCTGGAGGTGGGTTCGGGGCCCTCAACGCGTCCCTTGCCGTCGATGGCCCGGACGCGCACGCGGTACTTGCCGCTCCCGGGGTTCACCCAGGTGTACTTCCAGTAGGTCCACACGATGGGCGAAGGGTTGCTGAAGATGGCGGTTTGGTTCCAGGTTTTGCCGTCGTCGAAGCTGATTTCAACCCTCTTGATGCCGTCCAGGTTGCCGATGGCGTAGCCCGCGAACTCGAAGTTGCGCCCGGAGATTTTGGCGCCGTCTTTCAGATCGGTGAAGCGAGCCTGGGCCCATCGCTCGCAGTTGTCAGACCATCCGCGGTTTTCCCAGTAGCCCAGGTGCGGCTTCTTCAGCAGCTCGATCCGCGTCACCCACTTGGGCTGCTTCATGCCGAACTTGCCGGGGATGAAGACCCTGACCGGATAGCCGTGGGCGGGCGGGAGGTCTTCGCCGTTCATCTGCCAGGCGATAAAGTTCTCGGCGTTCCAGAGGCGTTCCAGCGTGTGTCCGGTGGAGAAGCCGTCCGCGGCGTAGATGGCCGCATGGGTGGCCGAGCCTGATGGGCTTGCGCGCTCGAGCAAGGGCTTCAAGGGAGTGCCGGTCCATTTGGCGTTGCCGATGGCCGTGCCGCCGGGAGGATTGGAAATGCATTCCAGCGTATACACCTTTTCAGTGCGCGGCAGCTTCAGCAGGTCCTGGTAATTCAGAGTGAAGGTATGCTCGACCAGGCCGTCAAAATTCAATTGCCACTGGTCGCGGTTGACGTTGGGCGTTGCGCCTTTGGAGGTGAGGTAGAACTCGTCGTTGGGCGTAATGGCCATCAGTGCGGCCTTGCTGCCAAAGCGCTCGTAAGCCTTGACGGAAAGCCCGGCGGGATCGTGCATGCCGTTCATCCAGCGGCTGGTGAGGGCATACTCCACCAGTCCGATGCCGCCCGCAACCGCGCCGATAATCAGGGTTCGCCGTTCCATGGTGGTATCTTTTTAGATGTAGTTTTCAGCGCCCACGTTTCATGATATCGCGGAGGGCGGAGGTTTGGCCTGTATAATTCGCCTCACAGGCCGACAGCCGCAGATCGCGTCGGCGACGCTCTGCTCGCCAATCTCCGCATGCCACGCTGCCGGCGGCAGCTGAGTGCGGCAGGCGGATCGCGGGGTGCTGTTCCTCGACGAACTTGGAGAAATGAGGATAGGATGTATGACGTCCCTGTTGGCTGAAGGAAGCCGTTATGCGACCCTCACCGGGTGAAAAACGCCACGTTGGTCCCCTGGGGGATAGGAGCTGACTGTGTCGGTCAAGACGGACGTGATCCGGCTGAGTCTGACCAACGCCGAGAACTGGGAGCGGCAAGGGAACCTGCTCCGCGCGAACACCTGCCTGACGCCAGCGCTGCTGAACCTGCTCTCGACCGCCGTCGAGGAGTGCTCGGACCAGGCCGGCGCGGAGGACTGGTTGCGGGGTCACGACGTGGAGGCCCTCCTGCGCCGGGCCCGCACCTACTTCGAGCACATCCTCGGCCAGATCGAAGGAGGTCGTGTCCCGGCCGCCGTGCTCGAGGGCAACTATTCCCACCTCATCTACGCCCACCTGTCGTGGGCGCTGCGCGATTATCCTCTGGGCGAGTTCTTCGCCGCGGTCGCGCGGCGGAAGGACGTGGCCGGAATCAGCACGCCCTTCTGGCGGGAGTATGCGCGCGGAGTCGGTTGCCTGGTGGACGGGGCGCCTTATCAGGCGCCGAAACTGAAGCTCCGCGGGCAGGAGGAATACTGGGCCAGCTACCTGGCCCTGATCGAGGCCGCGACCGCCGGGACTGATCTGGCCTGGGCGCTGGCGCGGATTGATCACGCGTTCCGGGCGCGGAATGCGGATCGCAAGATCAAGGACGACCACTACCAGATCGAGGGCTCGGGGTCCCATCCTGTTCGCTGGGATTTCCGCCGCGACAGCTTGATGAATTACATCTCCTCCAGGACCCCGGGCCGAACTTGATGGCGGCCCTCCGGGCCTGGAACCCGCCATTGCGCGGCTCAGGGCGAATGACGGGTACGTCCGCTACGACTATGGGGATCCGGAGGATGAGTGCCAGGCAAGGGTTGCCGGGCACGGTAGGGCTGTCCCTGAATCGGAGTTCAACGCGATGTCCAGACACCGGACAGTCGAGAGTACCCTGGAGATCCGCCGACTCGCATGGACAGGCGCGCAGGCACGGCTCGTGAGATCGGCGCGGAATCCGAAAGGATTCTGAGCGGTTTTCCCGAACTCCGAAAGATCCGAAACGGCGCCACGGCCGACACTTCTCCGGCGCCCCCGAACTCAAGCCCGAGTCGGCGACGGACCGAGATGTCAGCGGAAGCGCGAAGCGCGGAGGCCTGGCCTGTCTAATTCCACCCAAGGCGCGGCGACCGCAGATCGATTGCGAGCGCAACTCTCCCGTTTTTATGACAGGGTGGCGCCCGTGTATGGGTCCTGGTCGGCGTTCTTCGAGAGCCACGCCGCGCGGCGGGCTTATGAAACTGCGGGTCTTGCTGGTGGCGAGCGCGTGCTGGAAGTGGCAGTAGGCGGCGGGGAATTCTTCGTAGAACTGGCTCGGACGCCAGGGCTCATGCAATGCGTGGGCGTTGATCTCTCCCGGCCGATGCTGGCCCGCGCCAGCACGCGGCTGACCGCAGGCCGCCTTGCAAGAGGCAATCTCTGCCGGGCGGATGCCATCGCTTTGCCGTTCCCGAGCGCGGCCTTTGATATTCTGTTCAACCTTTATATGATGGACCTCTTGCTGGAGGAAGATGTCCCTGCCGTGCTGCGGGAGTTTGCCCGCGTGCTCCGGCCGGGCGGGCGGCTCATACTTTTAATCATGGCCCGGCAGGCAGAATGGGTGAACGCCATCTGGATGTGGCTCTACCGCCGCTCGCCGGTGATGACGGGAGGCTGCCGGCCGCTGCCCGTGGCCGGAATGCTGGAGCAGAACGGCTGGGAAATCAACCTGCGCGAGGTGATTTCGCAAAGCGGATTCCGATCGGAATTGATTGTGGCGCAGTTTGCGCCGGAGAAGGCGCAATGAAGGAGACGACGCAGGTCGACCATCGCTGGCAGTTCTGCCCGCGTTGCAACCACATGATGTTTGAGTATTACGCGTCAGCGGACGGCCACTTCGGCCTGGCCAGCCTTTCAGGCAGCAGGGAGGTTGAAAGACCGTCATCGCGCAATGAAGTAGAATGCTTGAAGTGCGGCGCGCGCTACCGCCTGCTCGACCGGCTGGACGCCATGGGGCAGGCCGTGAACCGGGTTTGACGACGGGATTTTTGCTGCAGGCGCCCTGGTATGACCATGGCAGAATTTGAACTGACACCGGAAACGCTTGGCGCTTATCTGGCGGAGCGCGGGCTGGCTGATGATCCGGCCGCGCTTTGCATTCGGGAACTGGGCGGCGGGGTTTCAAACTTTGTTTCGCTTGTCGAAGGGCCGGGCATCCGCTGGGTGGCCAAGCAATCGCTCGGCAGGCTGCGCGTGAAAGATGATTGGACATCGCAGCGCCAGAGAATATTTCGCGAGGCAGCCGCCATCCAGTCGCTCGGTTCCATCCTGGACGGCGCTGTGCCGCAGGTGGTTCACGTGGACCGCGCAAACTTCCTTTACGTGATGACGGCCGCACCGGAAGGTTCGGTCGTCTGGAAGGAATCGCTGCTGGAGGGGCAGGTCAGTATGGAAGTGGCGGAGGCGGCGGGCCGGCTGCTGGCCGCCATGATCACAGCCAGCCAGCAGGGGCCCGCATTCCAGGAAGAGTTCGCTGACCGAACGGTGTTCGACGAACTGAGGATTGATCCGTATTACCGCACCACAGCAGCCCGTGATCCCGAGGCCCGCCAAGCGCTGGAACAATTGATTGAGGATTCGTGGAAGATCCAGACTTCGCTTGTCCACGGAGATTACAGCCCCAAGAACATGCTGGTGCGTGACGACGGCATTTTCCTCATCGACTTTGAAGTTGTTCACTGGGGCGATCCTGCCTTCGATTCCGCGTTTTTGTTGAACCACCTGATGCTGAAGGCGTTCCATCAGCCTCAGTTCGCGGAACTCTACTTTCAGGCTGCACGCAGGTTCTGGCAGGCGCTGAATGCCGGGCTCAGTGATGCGCGAACAGTGGATTTTGAGGCCATGACCGTGCGTCATCTCGGCGGCCTGATGCTGGCGCGGATGGACGGCAAGTCGCCCGTGGAATACATCCGCGATGAGGGCGTCAAATCCCGTGTGCGGCGTACTGCGAAACGCCTGCTCTCGCAGCGCCCGGCGGCTTTCGACGCGGCGCTTGAGATGGTGGCGCAAAAAGCAGCGCAGCGCAATTCTGCCGTTAATGAATAGGAGATTAGATGGCCAGAATTCTAGGAATTGATGCCCGTGAGGTGCTTGATTCACGGGGCAATCCCACGCTTGAAGTGCAGGTCATGCTTGAGGATGGGTCCAGGGGCGTTGCGATGGTCCCGGCCGGCGCGTCAACGGGAGCGCACGAGGCGGAGGAACTTCGAGACGGTGATCTCAACCGCTACGGCGGCATGGGAGTTGTCAAGGCCGTCCGGAGCGTGGAGTGGGAAATCACCCAGGTGCTGGTGGGCCTGGAAGCCTCCGATCAGGCGCTGGTGGACGACACCTTGATCCAGTTTGATCACACTCCGAACAAACGCCGCCTGGGTGCGAATGCCATCCTCGGCGTTTCACTCGCCGTGGCGCGCGCGGCGGCGAATTCTGCCCGGCTGCCGCTCTACCGGTACCTGGGAGGGGCAGCGGCGAACGAATTGCCCGTCCCCCTGGTGAACATCATCAGCGGCGGACTTCACGGCGGCGGCAACATCGATTTCCAGGATTTTATGTTGGTCCCGCTGCGCGCTGACAGCTACTCCCAGGCGCTGGCCGATGTGAATGCCGTTTACCGGGCCGCCAAAACGGTCCTGCAGGAACGGGGAGCCTACCGCGCCGGAGTTGCCGATGAAGGAGGGTATGCCCCGGCGTTGAAAACCAATGAAGCGGGTTTTGATGTCATGGTTGAAGCCATGGAACGCGCAGGTCTGGAGCCGGGCAGGGATGCCGCCATCGCCGTGGACGTGGCGGCCAGCCACTTCTGCGAGCGCGGCGCCTATCGCCTGAGGGTATCGGACGAGGAACTTGATGCAGACGACCTGGTGGAAAGGCTGGCGAACTGCGTGGACCGCTATCCGATCCTTTGCATCGAAGACGGGCTGGATGAGGAAGACTGGCAAGGGTGGAAGAAGCTGACAGACCGGCTGGGCGACCGCTGTCAGTTGATTGGCGACGACCTTTTTGTGACCCACGCAGGTAGGCTGGAACAGAGGCATCGGGGAGGGAATCGCTAACGCCATTCTGGTGAAGATCAATCAGATCGGGACTTTGACCGAAACTCTGGACGTGATCAGCCTGGCGGTACGCAACGGCTATCAGCCGGTGATCAGCGCGCGGTCTGGTGAAACCGAAGATGATTTCATTGCCGATCTCGCCGTGGCGACTGGAGCGTCGCTCATCAAGATCGGCGCCATCACGCGTTCCGAACGGCTGGCCAAGTACAATCGCTTGAAGCGGATTGAACAGGAACTGGGCTCCCATGGGGTCTACCGAGGGGCGGAAGTGTTTTCCAGGCTTCTTGAGGTGAATGCCGGTTAGTGGCAGTATTAAGAACAAGCAGCGGGAGACGAACACCGGAGCTTTTCTGGTGGTTTCAAATGAGGTTTTTCAGATTCAATCCGGGCAGAAGACACTTTGCCGGGCTGTTGGTCCTGGGCTTGGTGGCGCTGTCGCCGGTCCTTCTGTATGCGGTTGAAAGGCTCAACTTTCGGCCCGGATTCAACCTGTTTTCTCCGGACCAGGATGTTGAGATGGGCCAGAAGGCATCTCAGGATGTAAACAAGCAATTGCCATTGATTGGCGATTCGCAAGTGGTCAGCTACGTGAGCAGCCTGGGTAAAAGGCTTGCGGCGGTTGCTCCCAATCAGTCGGGCGGGGCGAAATACGACTGGACTTTCAATGTGGTGAACAGCTCGGAAATTAACGCCTTTGCCTTGCCGGGCGGCTTTATTTATGTGAACCGCGGGGCCATTGAAGCGGCACAGGATGGGGCCCAGATTGCAGGAGTTCTTGCCCATGAAGAAGGCCACGTGGTGATGCGGCACGGCACTCACCAGGCGTCTGAAATGATGCTGGCGCAGGCTCCGCTTTCCCTCCTTGCGGGAGTGCTGGGCCAGAGTTCGAGTCTCGCAGGCCAGCTGACGCAGCTGGGTGTGAGCTTTGGAGTCAACTCCATCCTCCTGCGGAATTCGCGCAGTGCGGAGTCTCAGGCTGACGAGGTGGGAACTTACATCCTCTACCGGGCGGGATACGATCCCCATGCTATGGCGCAGTTCTTCGGTGTTATTCAGAAGGAATATCCCCAGCGGACTATCCAGTTTTTTTCCGACCATCCCAATCCCGGGAACCGCATCCGAGAACGTCGATGAGGAAATTCCCAGGCTGGGTCCCGGTAAGGATTGGAAGCAGGACAGTCCTGAATTTCAGGCCGTAAAGCAGAGGCTTCAGCGCATGGCTCCGGCCCCAAAACCTAAGCCGCAGAAATAGCGCGGGATGGGATGAAAACTTCGGCGCGTAGTCAATGACCATGTCATCCAATGAATCCCCTTTGAATCTGGTCCGCGGCCCCGCCAGGAAGCCCGGATGGGCGCAGCTTATACGGTTGGGTGGTGACGGTGTTGCTATTCTGTTTGGCGAATTGCGGAAGTCGGTTGGCAGGATCGACGGAGTGGTTGAACGGCTGCACTATTCCGCAAAGGAAGAGCGATGGGTTGTTCAATACCGGGTGGGGGACGCGGTACTTTTTACTGCGTGGATTTCGCCCGGCCTGCTGGAAGCGGGCATCGTACTGACGCGATCGGATGTGGAGCGGCTTCTCCGAACCCACAACCTGAGCGGGACAGTCAGGAATGCCATCCGAGCCGGTGCAACGGAGCAGGGACAGGATTCAATCCGGTTCCCTTTGAAGGACCGGCGAATGGTGCGCTCGTTTTTGAATCTGGTGAGAGCGAAAAAAAGTCTGATCTCGAATGCCACCGGGGGCAATGCATGAATTTCTCCTGCCAGACCAAAGACAATGGAAGGACAGGTTATTGAGATGATTTATCAGGTGAAAACAAAGAAGTCTCTTTCTGATGTCACACGCGATCTGGAGGCTGCGACCCAGCGGCACAAGTTCGGAATCATGGGCACGTACGATTTGAAATCCAAAATGGAGGAAAAAGGGGTTGAGTTTGAAGGCGAATGCCTGATTTTTGAAATCTGCAATCCGCACCAGGCAAAGAAAGTTCTGGAGAAGGACATGGAGATATCAACGGTTCTTCCGTGCCGCATTTCCATTTACAGCGAGGGTGATCAAGTTGTGCTGGCAACGCTGAAGCCGACGGCCATGTTGGCGCTTTTTGATACTCCGAGTCTGGAGTCTGCCGCCCAGGAAGTGGAAGAGGCCATCTTTGCCATCATGCAGGAAGCGGCTCGGTAGAAGGTGCGATGCCTCCGGGCTCATGCAGGCGCGCGTCGGCTGGCGAAGGGTCGGGTTTGAACAGCGTTTTCCAGTGCTGGACGTGGCCTGAACTTGAACATTGTGTTAAGATTTTCGAGGTTGAAAATAAAGACATTTTATAGCTGAACGCCGGGTGTGATGATCGGATTTCTTGCCGGCGGCGGCTGCACAGAGGAAGAGAAGCCATATGTCGGGCCACTCAAAATGGGCAACGATCAAGCATAAGAAGGGCGCAGCGGATGCCAAGCGAGGCCAGGTCTTTACCAAGCTGATCAAAGAAATCGCTGTGGCGGCCCGCATTGGTGGGGGCGACCCTGACGCCAATGCGCGTCTGAGAACGGCAATTGCTGATGCCAAGGCTGTGAACATGCCCGCAGACAACATCAAGCGGGCCATCCAGAGGGGTACAGGCGAACTTCCGGGCGTGCAGTATGAGGAAATTGTATACGAGGGATACGGGCCAAGCGGTGTTGCGCTGATCCTGGAAGTCGCCACAGACAATCGCAACCGGACGCTTGCAGATCTTCGCCACATCCTTTCGAGGCACGGTGGGAACCTGGGCGAGTCAGGCTGCGTGATGTGGATCTTCACCAAGCGCGGGTACGTCGTGGTTGAAAAAGCCAAGGCTGAAGAAGATGCCCTGCTGGAACTGATTACCGAGGCCGGGGCAGAGGACATGAAGGAAGACGGGGAGAACTGGGAAATCTTTTGTCCGGTTGAAAGTTTCCAGCAGCTTGTTGATTCCCTCAACAAGGCGGGCATCACTCCTGCAGTCGCCGAGCTTTCGATGATTCCCCAGACCCAGGTGAAACTCGCCGGCAAGCCGGCAGACCAGGTGTTGCGGCTGATGGACGAATTGGACGAGCATGAAGACGTCCAGCACGTCTACGCCAACTTTGACATCGAGGACGCCGAACTTCAATCGTTAGCCCAGCAAGCGGGCTGAGAAGGCTTCTGGCACTGTGGGGCAAAGGCATTGCATGGGCTTTTCCGCGGGGCGCAGCGGTATTTTGTTGAGTCGCCCATCTATCGCTATGGAGCAGGTTTCAAACTCATCAAATCAACATGAAAAGTTCTGCCGGCATTTCTTGTGCCTGGCCGTCGGCCTTCTGGTGGCGGGATTAGCTGTCGTCCCGTCGCTTTCCGCGCAGCAGGCGGACACTCCGGCCACATTGACCTACATCAAAGTGATGAAAGGCAGTGTCCCGGAATACATTTCTCTTACAGTGGATGCGAACGGCGACGGCACCTATGACGGCCGTCGGCTGGATGAGTCTCCCAAGCCCCGTTCGTTGAAGCTCTCTCCCGGGACAACCGAGGCTTTGTTCCAGGTCGCATCGGCGCTCGGCGACTTCCATTCGATCTCTCTTGAGAGTCATAAGAGTGTTGCCAACATGGGATTGAAAACCTTCATCTACCGGCATAACGGCCAGGAAAATAAGGTGGAGTTTAATTACACCCGGAACAAGCGCGCGGAGGAACTGTTGAGCATGTTTGAAGGCATCGCAGGTGTGGAACAGCATATCGGGACGCTGGAATATTCCTCCCGATATGACGTTCTTGGCCTGCCCTCTGCGCTGACCCATGTTGAAATCGATCTCGACAACAAGGCATTGGTGGATCCCCAACTGATGGTCCCCATCCTGAAGAAGATCGCGGGAGATTCTCAGTACCTTCACATTGCACAGGTTCGCGCAGTGGACATCCTTCGCCGCATCCAAGGCTCCAGGTACACGGGCAAGCCAGATCGGCGCTGAGGACGTCGTTGCCCTGGTTGTCTTTAAGGGGCCTGTTATTTTGGTCGTAACCTTTCACTGTCCGATGGTATGATAAGAGACGGGTTTTCTATGCCAGCCGTGGAGGTGTACCATGGAGATCAATCGGTCGCCCAGGGGTTACTGGCTGTTTGTTCTGTTAGCTGCCGCACTCATCAGTTCTCTCATTCCTGCTCCCGCCACAGCCCAGCCTGATTCGCAAGTCCGCATTGTTCGACTCAGCTTTGTGGAAGGTACGGTCAGGATGTACCGGCCCGATGCCGATCAGTGGGCCAAGGCCTTTGTCAATACGCCCATCCAACAGGGCTTTAAGATTGCGACGGACGCCAACAGCTTTGCAGAAGTCGAATTTGAGAACGGGTCCACGGTGCGCCTGGGCCAGTCGAGTGAACTCGATTTTCCCAGCCTGGCGCTGACGCCCGAAGGCGCCAAGATTAACCGCCTGACACTCGCGCAGGGTTACGCCACATTTGCCTTCTCGCCGGAAAAGGGCGATGTTTACATGGTGGCCGCCGCCGGCTCAAACTTTGATGGCTCGTCCAAGTCGATGTTTCGACTCGATCTTGACCAGGAGAGCCAACGGCTGGAGGTTTTTAACGGAGCGGTTGCGGTTCAGAGTCCTTACGGCAGCGAGACTGTGGCCCGGAATCAGGTTCTTGAACTGGCAGTGGGCGGCGCAAATCCCCTCAAGATTTCCAGCGGCATTACGGAAGACGCGTGGGACCAATGGGTCGAGAAGCGGCAGCAGACGGCAACGGTTGCCGTCAACAAGGCCGGTCCGGCACAGGGCGGCCTGTATGGAAGCAGTTCCGTTTATGGCTGGAGCGATCTTTCCTACTATGGCGCCTGGAACGATTTGCCTGGCGTCGGAAGTTGCTGGTCGCCGATGATGGGCGCCGGCTGGGCCCCCTATTCGATCGGCCGCTGGTCCTGGTATCCCGGCATGGGCTACACATGGATTTCCGCCATGCCCTGGGGCTGGCTGCCTTTCCATTACGGCAGTTGGATCTCTCCGGCGGGCACGGGCTGGTGCTGGCTGCCTGGCAATTTCTCAACATGGTCACCGGCGCTGGTTACATGGTACCAGGGTCCCGGTTGGGTCAGATGGTCTCCCAGAAATTACGGGGGTGCCTTCAATACACCGGTCAATTGCCCCGTCGGCCAGAACTGCTCGGTCGCGGTCAGCAGCAATACTTTCCAGGGCGGGCGGGTGATTTCTCCCCATGATGTCCTCAGGGTCAACCCGGTTCAAGGGCGCGCGGTTGCTTCACCCACCCTTCCGCTCACACGCAGCCTGAGATTGTCGGGACCCGCCGTTGACGGTTCCGGGCTGGTCTCAACTACGGGCGGAGCGGGGGTCTCGTCGCGGCTTCGTGCCCGGCGGAGTGATGCTGCCCCAACCCGGGTTTTCTCGCAGAGCGCTATTCGTGGTTCGTGGGACGTGCAGCCACATGCGCCTGCGGTTTTTGACGGGCAAACACGCCGCTTTGTGAACAGATCCGGTCCCGCCGTCAATAATGACGTTCTCCTTCGAGGGCGGACGGGCTCGCACACGGGCAACAACCGGGGACAGTTGACCTCACTCCCTATCTCAAATCTGGGCACCCATGAGGGGGTAATGCGCCATTCGAGTTCCCTGATGCCTTCTGCCCGCCTTGCCGGAAGCGCGGCCGGGACGGGCGTCATCCAGCAACCCCGAATGCCGGACTTCCGCCAGGAAAGAAGAATGTTGAAACAGCAGCAGCGGATGGAGCGGCAGCAGGCACGCAGGCAGATGGAACAGATGAACCGGCGCTCCGGCATGTCCCAACAGGGCGTGAGCCGTACTCCTTCTTCTCGCCGCTCTTCGGGTGGATTGGGCAGGAGCGAAAGCCCGAGCATGGGCCGGTCCTCCGGCCAGATGGGCGGCGGCACGCGTAATACCGGTATGGGTGGTGGGGGCATGGGCGGCGGCATGCGTAGTAGCGGCATGGGCGGTGGCATGGGCGGCGGAATGCGAGGTGGCGGGTCCGGTGGCGGCACGCCGTCAGGCGGTGGAGGCGGCGGGCAGCATGGGCCGCACCGTTGATTAAGAAATTTGGGCGCTGATGGCAGTGTCTGGCTTCAGGGAAGTCTACAGCACGATAATTCCTGCATAACCTACTACTGAATCCGTGCCACCACCTGTGTCTGCGGAGGTCGCATGCCTGATCAATCGGGCCTCGCGGGCGCCCAGCTCCTTTGCAGCAATCAGCATGGAGACTGTCGGTGCATACCCACACATTGAAATGTCCTCGTCGCGAATCACCTGAAGCAGCCCTGCGGGATCAAGCTGGAGAATCTTCTCGATGGCTTTGTCGTCCTTTTCACGGGTGATGAAGTCCGGTTCATAGTGGTTCATATCACTTGAAGCGATAATGAGCACGGGTTCCTCAGACCGCCGGATGGCATCTGCGATGGCGTGGCCCAGCAGTTCAAGAGACGCATCATCGGCCATGGCAATGGCGATGGGAACAAATTTGAGCATACTGGACAGGCGCTGGAGGAAGGGAACCTGAACTTCGAGAGAATGTTCACCTGCGTGTGCCTGGGCGTCTTCGGCCAGCAGGGGACAGTTTTCAATAATGTTTAGGGCGAGTTTAGTGTCCAGCGGGACCTGGCCGAGCGGAGTGAGCCAGTTTCCCGCAGACATCACCGCCAGCGGCGAGCCGCGCGCCCAGTGGTTGGGGCCCAGAATCACGTAGCGCGAACGCGCCGGCAGCAGGCGATAAACGGCCCCGGCGACGTGCCCTGAATACATATACCCGGCGTGCGGCACCACGCAGCCCAGGGCAGAGTCAATCGTTTTTTCATCTGGAGACTCGGGCTTCAGATATTGGTCAACTTCGCGCAGAAGGTCTTCACGTTTGTGAGGATAGAAGCGTCCAGCCACCGCGGGGGAACGCACTGATGTGGGTTCCATAAGCAAATCGTAGGCGCCTGCGGCGAAGGTTGTCAAGTGGACAAACGCACAAGTTCAGCGCCTGAGAAGCCGCTGGGCGGCGGTTTGAATTGGTGTCAGGTTGCGCGCTGGCAAGGGGCCGAGGAGTTTATTCGCTGTTTTTTCCCACCACGATCTTGAGGGACCGTAGGAACATTGCGTCCTCGGTCGTCAGAAGGAATTCCGGCTCTTGGGCGTGAGTTTCTGCCGAGAGATCCTCGTGATGGACAGTGCCGCTTTGGCCGTGTTTGTTGAACCCGATGGTGACTTCCAAAACCAGAAAAAGGTCGTAACCCGCAGCCCGAATGCGGCCCATTACCTCTGATATGTTGTCGGAGTCCGCCAGGGATTCGTTGATCGCCTGACCGAGTTCCTTGATCAACTGTTTGAAATTGTCGTCGAGCTCCAAAAATGATACCTTTCACGTTTCAATTTATGTCCCTGTTTGCATTCTATGTTTCGCCTTGAGGCAGTGTCAAGACAAGGAACTGTGAGAGGACATTGACGCCGGAAAAGGTTGGCTTTAACATCGAAATGTTGGACCTTTTCCGTCGCAAGAGGCCGTCAAGACTATGCCAGCCAACTCAAAGTCGTTCACACGACGCCTGTTCTGCCGGGCGCGGCAGGTGTTTCATATGCTGGTGGCTGTCCTGTTTCTTTTTCTCACCATGGCCGGCGTTTCAGTTTCGATGAAATTGTGGCAGGACTATCAGAAGCTTCCCAGTCAGGGGATCTGGAGCTTCAGCATGGTGGCTTGCTTCACCTTCCTGCTGCTGATTTTCTGTCTCTACTCTTTTGTAAAAGCCAGAAGCGTGCGATGATGCGGGCGCGCCGGCGCTTAGGTTTGGCGCCACCCTGATAGGCATACGCGGTTCTCATTCATTCTGATGAACGATTCTCGCGACAGCAGAAAAACACCGGATCCCCGCCCCCGTGCTGGCAGCCCCGCAGACCGTCCCTTTGACCGCCCGGAAGATCTGGCGGAGTGGGACCCCAGGCTGGAACTGGGTCTTCCCGGCCAATATCCCTTCACTCGCGGCATCCATCCGGGCCAGTATCGCAGCCGCCTCTGGACCATGCGCCAATACGCGGGCTTCGGCTCGGCCCGTGAGTCCAACCAGCGTTACCGCTATCTGCTCTCGAAAGGGACCACCGGGCTTTCGGTGGCGTTCGACCTCCCGACGCAGATCGGACTGGATTCAGACCATCCGCTGGCGCAGGGCGAAGTCGGCCGCGTCGGTGTGGCGATTGACTCTCTTGAAGACATGGAAGCGCTGTTCGATGGGATTCCGCTCGAGAGGGTTTCCACTTCCATGACCATCAATGCCACCGCCCCCATCCTGCTGGCGCTCTATTTTGTCACGGCAGAAAAGCAGGGCGCCGACCTCAAGCGGCTTTCCGGCACCGTGCAGAACGATATTCTGAAGGAATACGTCGCGCGCGGCACTTACATCTATCCCCTTAAACCGGCGATGCGCCTGGTGACGGACGTTTTCGCCTTTTGCCGGGACCACGCACCCGAGTGGAATACCATATCAGTTAGCGGGTATCACATTCGTGAGGCTGGGGCCACCGCGGCCCAGGAGATTGCCTTTACGCTTGCGAATGGCATCGCGTATATGTCGGCGGCGATTGGCCGTGGCCTCGATGTGGATGAAGTGGCGCCACGGGTATCGTTTTTCCTGAATGCCCATAATAACTTTCTGGAAGAGATTGCCAAGTTTCGCGCGGCGCGCCGCATGTGGGCGCGCATCATGCGGGAACGCTTCAAAGCGAAGAATCCGCGCTCGTGGATTTTCCGCTTTCACGCCCAGACAGCCGGTTCAACCCTTACGGCGCAACAGCCCGACACCAATATTGTTCGCGTGGCCTTGCAGACGCTGGCGGCCGTGCTGGGCGGAACCCAATCGCTCCATTCGAACTCGCGGGATGAGGCACTGGCCCTGCCCACGGAAGCCTCGGCTCTGCTGGCTCTGCGCACCCAGCAGATCATCGCGTACGAAAGCGGAGTCACGAATACGGTTGACCCGGTTGCAGGCTCCTACACTATCGAGAAACTGACCAATGAACTTCAGCAGACGGCCGAAGGATATATGGAGAAGATTGACGGCCTGGGCGGAATGCTGGCGGCAATCGAGAAAGGCTTCGTCCAGCGAGAAATTCAGCAGGCTGCCTTTGAATACCAGGCCGGAATAGAAGACGGCTCCCGGGTGATTGTCGGTGTCAACCGATATCAGGAAGGGCCCCGGCAGGAGATTCCGATCCTTCGAATTGATCCGGAAATTGAACGGCAACAGGTTGAGCGATTGCAGAAGTTGCGCGCACGCCGCGATGCGGACAGAGTCGAGACCGCGCTGCGAGCGGTGGAAGCCGCGGCCCGAAGCGAGCGCAACCTGATGCCGGTGATTCTTGAAGCAGTGAAAGCCTACTCGACGGTGGGTGAAATCTCGGGCGTACTGGCCGGCGTCTTCGGCCATTACCAGGAAGCGGTGGTTATCTAATGGCCAGTTTAACGTTTCTCGGAGCAACGCAGACCGTAACCGGCTCCAAATACCTGCTGGAAGTAGGCGGCGAGCGGCTGATGATCGATTGCGGGCTATTTCAGGGTCAAAAGGAGCTCCGGTTGCGAAACTGGAGTCCCTTTCCCGTGGACCCGGCCAGCATCCATTGGGTGGTCCTGACCCACGCCCACCTCGACCATACGGGTTACTTGCCGAGGCTGGTGAAGGAAGGATTTCACGGCCAGGTCTGGGCCTCGTCGGCGACTGTCGACCTCTCCAGCCTCACCCTGCCGGATTCCGGCCATCTGCAGGAAGAAGATGCTTTCTATGCCAACAAGAAAGGTTTCAGCAAGCACAAGCCCGCCCTCCCGCTTTATACCCGCGAGGAAGCTGTCAAGTCGCTGGAACTGTTTCGTGCGGCCGATGAGTCAAAGCCTCTTGAACTTTCAACTCACTTCAGCCTGCGATTTATCCGTGCAGGGCATATCCTGGGCGCGCGCATGGTGGAAGTGACGGTGACGGAGGCAGGGAAGTCGATCAAGGTTTTGTTTTCGGGAGATATCGGCCGGTTCCCGCAGTTGATCATCCGGGAACCTGGTATTCCGGGTCCGATGGATTACCTGGTGTGTGAATCCACCTATGGAGACCGGCTTCATCCAACTGACGACTTCCGGGCGCGCCTTGCGCAAATTGTTGAAAGGACAGCAGAGCGGGGCGGCTCCGTCATCATTCCATCGTTTGCCATCGGCCGCACTCAGGAGTTGCTCTATCTCTTCCGCCAGATGATCAGCCGGAACCAGATGCACGATCTGCCCATTCACGTGGACAGCCCCATGGCTATTGACGTCACAGACATCTACCGTGAACACCATGAAGACCACAACCTGCAAACGGACGAGTTTGAGTCTGGCGGACACCGGCTGTTTGCCCAGCCGAACGTCCATTTTGACCGCTCAGTGGAAGCATCGAAGGCTTTGAATGAGTGCCATTTCCCCACCATCATCATCTCAGCCAGCGGGATGGCCACCGGCGGCCGTGTGCTCCATCACCTGGCCAGATGTCTGCCCGACCATCGCAACACCATTCTTTTTGTGGGCTTTCAGGCGCCGGGAACCCGGGGACATAGCATCCAGTCGGGTGTGGAAACCGTCAAGTTGCACGGCCAGCAGGTCCAGATTCGGGCGCATATTGAGACCATTGAGAATTTGAGCGCCCACGCCGATTACCGCGAGATCATGGGCTGGCTTGGAAAGTTTCCCTCGCCACCCCGGAAGACGTTCATAACTCACGGCGAACTCCATGCTGCCACGGCACTTCGGGAGAAGATCGCGGAAAGTCTGGGATGGGCGGCGGAGGTCCCGTCTTACCTTGAAAAAGTTTCGTTGGGGATTGGGTGACAGCCCAGCCTACTCTACCTCCTTCCTGACCCTGCTCGGGGCTTTTATAGGCCGGATAGCCAGACTGTAAAAGCATCCGCTGAGACAACGGCCGGACGATTTCCAAATGGGATACGTGTGCAAATCAATGCTTTGCAAAAGCCATTTAGAGAGTACAATTTGCCAGTCTGATGGCAGGACCATCAGCAATGGACTGTCCGAAAACTGTACTTTAGTACAGTTGTGTTTAAATTAAGACAGTCTTAGAGTGATAGTGCGATCTGAGCTATTGATCGACTATTAACTCATCGCTACGCGCCAGCCGGGAGGGGGGAAGGCATGGTAGGCAATGACAAAAAAATCAAGGGGGCCGTACTGCGCCAGTTTGGCCTACCTTGCAATCGACGCATGCCTTTCTTTCAGGGTACCTGAGACACCTTGTCTCCTCATACCTCAACAAGTCAAATTTGAAGTCTTTCTGGAGGGAAAATGAATACGCCACTGTCTCTCGTGCAGGAATTGCGCGGAATCAGAGGAGGGCAGAAGCATAACCAGTCGGATCTTGAAGGTCTGCTCTCGGAAATTCGCGAAGCCCGTCGCGAATGGCAGGAACAGGTGGACCAGGCGCAGAACCTCCTCCACGAGTTGATGGCTTCCGTCGCCGAGCTCTCCGGCGTGGAACTTCCTGGGGTAGCCGGCGGAGCAAAGCAAGGGGGAGATGGATCTCTCCGGTTGGGGTTCAAGACGCTTAAGGATCGTATTAAGAATGAGTTGGAGGGCTTTGCTTCAACCTCTGCTGCAGAGGTTGCAAAAAGCGCTCACGGCCAGAGCGCCATTGTGCTGGAGCCGATCGAGAAGGAATTGAGCGCGCGAATGGACAACCTTGCCGAGGAGTTTCGCGGAAAGTTGCAGGCGCGTTTGGAGCAGGAGCAGGATCATCTGGCGGACCAGGTTAAGGGTCGTGCTGAAGAGGTGCTGCAAACCAAAATGAATGAGTTTGCCGAGTGGATCAAGCTGATGACCGAAGGCAGCGTGTCATCAGTCCCGGCAGAGGTGCAGAAATCGCTTGAGCCTCACGTGGAACAAATAAAAGACCGGTTGAAGAACACCTTCCAACAGCACCTGAACATGGTCGTTGTGGAGTCCGAAAGAAATGTTCAAGGCAAGGTTGAGGCGATCAAGAATGAACTCCAGTCTCTGACGGCCGGGTTATCCGATCAAGCGAAGCTGGCCTATTCTCAGAGCACTGAAAATGCGATGAAGGATTTTAACAACCGGATCAGTCTTGCGGTTCAGGCGTCTGCCAGGCAGCTTGAGGAGAACAGCCGGGCAAGAACCGATGAGAACCTCAACAGCATCAAGTCTCACATGGACAGACTGTCGGCCGATTCCAGGGTGGAATTCCAGACCTATGTGGACGCCCAGTTGAATGGTTTTAAGGAAAGACTGACGACCGCCGCCCAGGAATTGCAGCAGAAGAGCGCAGCAGAAATCGCCAACAATGTTCAGAGTGCCTCGCAGGAGGCTTTGAGCACATCGCTGGTGCAGGTGAAGCAGCGGTTGGATGAGGCGCTTGGCCAGTCGAAGGGCGAGTTGAAGTCCACGATGGGAACGATCGTGGAAGACGTTCGGAAACAGATGAGCGACTTTGCGTTGTCGGCCCGGGATTCACTGGCTGGAGACGCGACCCGCCTGTCGGACAACCTCAAGAACCTTGGAGATGAGCTGAAAGCTGCTGAAAAGCAGCGCATTACCGCCATGGTCGAAAACATGACGACGCGGAGCAGGGAAAACCTTGAGCAACACGTTCATAACGTCAAACAGGTGGCGGAGATGCAGGTCGAAGAGATTCGAAAGTCCCTATCGGGGCTCCAGGACAGGATGGTGTCTGATTACGAAGTTCAATTGCGCCAGTTGGTAGAAGCACAGCGTAAGGGGATGGTAGAAGAAATTCAGAAGCAGGTTGCTGGCGCCTCCTCGAGTGCGGTGGATAAGATCAGGGCCAGCTCGGGGCAGGTTGTTCAGGACCTTTCCGGCAAGGTGAACAAGGAAGTGAACACAGCCACGACCCTTCTGAACCAGTGGGCCCACCAGACCACTACCTGGGCCGAGGCCTCCATCAAAGAGTCGCTGGAATCCTATAAGCGCCAGGTGACTGAGTTTACCAACTCGCTTCTGGAAGACCAGAGATCGACGATTCAGGATAGAATTGGAGACCTGCAGGGCCGCTTGGAACAGGCCGCCGCTCTTCTTCGTGTTGCTAATGACGGAGCCGGGTCGGCATTAAACCCGGCAAAAGATCGCCAGCAAGTATAACCCACCCTATCCCTCTAAAAGGCGGCAGCGCGTTATTTCTTGCACGCTGCCGTGAACGCTGGGGTGCACCCCCGGCTTGGCATCCCCAGGCGCTTAAAGCAAATGTAGAGGCATCAGCAGGCTGAATGGCCTGGAAGGGGAAACTGATTATGTGGCGGGGTTCAGCCCAAGGGGGCCGCTGATCCGTTGCATAGCCCTGATGCACGTCTCGATGTGTTCGTTGGTGTCCACGCCCAGTTCTTCTGCCCCCGCAATAATGTCTTCCCTCCGAACTGAACGCGCGAACGCCTTGTCCTTCATCCGCTTGCGGACGGACCTGGGTTCGAGGCTTTGAATTCGGTCGGGCCTGACCAGGGCGCAGGCCGTGATAAAGCCCGCCAGCTCATCGCATGCGAACAGGGATTTTGCCATGAGGGTGTCGCGAGGCACTCCGCTATAGTCCGCATGGGCAAGGATGGCGCGGCGCACATCCTCCGGATACCCAAGGTTGCGCAGGATCTCGCCTCCTTTCAAAGGATGGTCCGGGGCGTTCGGGTAAAGTTCGTAATCAAAGTCGTGAATAAGTCCGACAACGGCCCACTTTTCTTCGTCTTCGCCAGACCTCAGTGCGTACGCGCGCATGCAGGCTTCAACGGCAAGTCCGTGCCGCCGGAGACTCTCGCTCTTGGTATATTTACACAGAAGCTTCCAGGCCTCTTCGCGGTCCATGATGTATCCTCCTGAGTTTTCCACATTGTACAACAGGGTGTGGGATTGGGCCCAATGGGGCGAGGCCTGCTATGCTGCAATGAGAGGAAGGAAAAACCGGCCGGGTTGTCGGAGCCCGGAAAAGCTTGCTTGCAGTGTCAGCGGTCTGGCGTGTCCTTGGTTGAATTCGTGGCCCGGCGGGCTTTCCAGTAGACTCCCGGCCCGCGCAGGTAAGCGCAAAGCTTTTCGCCCGGCGAGAGCAGTTCCTGCGGTTCCGAAGCGATGGCCTTCCGTTTCCAGATGTGGCGCGCGCGCCTCTTCAGCGCAGAAAATAACCACCTGGCGGTGGCCATGCGCAGCGGCTTTTCTTCAAGAAATAGTTTCAAGGCGAAGGCGACACTGCCTGCATAGAGTTGGGCGTTGCGGGCTTTCAGGTTCCCGATGTTATCGTCGAACACGTGGGTAACCGCGGCCGCAGGATTGTGTTGGATCCGGAAGCCGTGCTTGAGCACCTGAAGATACATGTAGAACTCGTCACCGCCGCCTATCAGCGACCCTGCGCCGAGATCTGGAGGGAACGACGAGTAGTTCTCCAGAAAGTTCTTACGGAACGCCATGTTGCAGCCAAAGCCCACAGGTTCGCCAAGGATGTACCGATACCAGTCAGGGTTTGAGGTGTCGAGAGTCCAGGGTGAAAGCGCCCGTTCGCTTGTGTAGTATCTGCCAGACCGTTCGGCGGTGAGTGTGAGCGGCCCGGCGGGAATAACCCGACCCGTCACGCAGCGGACTTTTGGGTCTTGAAAGCCTTTGACGATCTCTTCCAGCCAGCCGGGGCCGATGAGGACGTCGTCATCCACAAAAATGAGGATGTCGCCTTTCGCGCGGGGTACGGCGTGATTACGCGCAATGGAGACGCCGCGACGCGGCTCGGTCAGCAGCCGGACAGGGAATTGTGAAACCGCTTTGGTGATAGCAGTGTCCTCCGGGCCATTGAGGACCACAATGATTTCACAATCGGGGTATTGCTGAGCTTGGGCTATCAATCCCTGCAGGCACTGCGCCAGCATGGGTCGCAGCCCGCTTGTACAAAGAATGATTGAAACAGAGGGACGTTCCGGGCGTCGAGCGCCGTTCCGCCCGCTCTCGGCCGGGTCATTGGGTTGCAGTCCCGTGCTTTCGCACGTTTGTTTCAAGTTCTGTCTCCTCATCGACAACTGTGCCTTCTGAATTCTACCATCGTTGATATAGCCTCCCCGTCAGAAAAGGCTGAAACGAACGGCGGGCTTAAAAAAGCCCGCCAGAAGCGCCTGATGTTCCTGCTATACTACTCATGAATTTGGGTTTTTGCGAAGCACCCTGCCCGGAAACCAGATCTGATTTTGGAACGGCTATGAATCTGATGAGGACGTGGTTTTTATTATCATGAAAACAATAAGGTTTCACGAGGTAGGCGGACCGGATGTTCTCAGGTATGAGGATGTGGAACGGCCCAGAATGGCCCCGAACAGAGTTCTGGTTCGCATTCATGCCATCGGCGTGAACTTTGCCGATACCCTGCTGCGTCGCGGTGCTTATCTTGCGCAGCCGAAGCTTCCGGAGACGCCTGGTTTTGAGGCGGCCGGCGTGGTGGTGGAGGCGGGGGGAGAAGCTGACACCAATCTGGTTGGAAAGCGCGTCGTGGTGCTTGGCGAGCACTGTTACGCCGAATACGTCGCGGCGCTGCCCTCGCAGCTGATTGAACTACCGGACAGAGTCTCCTTCGAGCAGGGCGCGGCGTTTCCCGTGCAGGCGCTGACCGCCTATCACATGCTTTACACTGCCGACCACGTTGCTCCGGGGCGCACTGTCCTGGTGCATGCGGCGGCGGGTGGAGTGGGCCTTCTTGCTGTCCAGATGGCAAAGCTGGGAGGTGCGCGAGTTATTGGGACCACATCCAGCGGGGAAAAGGCAAAATTGGCTCAGGACGCCGGCGCGGATGAAATCATTCTCTATACTCAGACGGATTTTGCTGAAAAGGTGGCGGATTTGACCGACCGGCGTGGGGTGGACCTCGTTCTGGACTCAGTGGGGAAGTCGACGCTGCATGGAAGCTTTGCCTCGCTTGCGCCGTTTGGCCATCTGATCAGCTACGGAAGCGCCAGTGGAAGACCGGACCCGGTTGATATCGGCAGCCTCTACGCTCGCTCGCTGAAAGTCAGCGCATTCTGGTTGTTCACCGTGACCCGGACCCCTGAAGTTGCCCAGCGCGGCGTCAGGCAGGTCCTGGAATGGATCGAAAGCGGAAAAGTACATCTGCGGATTGGATTGAAGCTTCCGCTCAAGCAGGCCGGCGAAGCGCACCGAAGAATGGAAGCCCGCCAGACAACCGGAAAAATTCTACTGACCGTTGAATAATAGGAAAAGGATGAGTTCGGTGAGTTTGACAACAACAAGGACCATTGCGCGGGCCGATCGCCTGACCGGAACAGTTTCCATGCCTGGAGACAAATCCATCTCTCATCGTTACGCCATGCTGGCCGCGATCGCGGAGGGCGCCAGCAGGATTCATTCCTTTGCGGAGAGCGTGGACTGCCAGAGCACCCTTAATTGTCTGGAGATGCTGGGCGTCAGAATTGAACGGCAGGGAAACGAAGTGGTGATTGAGGGCGCCGGGCTCGACGGGCTTCAGGCTCCTGCAGAACCGCTCGACGCCGGCAACTCGGGATCGACCATCCGCATGATGTCAGGAATTCTTTCCGGCCAGCCGTTTCGCACTGTCATTGGCGGCGACGCTTCGCTTTCGCGACGCCCGATGAAGCGCATCATCGAGCCCCTGGCTCGCATGGGAGCGCGCATTCAATCGTCTGAGGGCGGCCTTCCGCCGCTCACGATTGAGGGCGGGAACCTGGTTCCTATTCACTATGAGTTGCCCGTGGCCAGCGCGCAGGTCAAGACCGCCGTTCTGTTCGCAGGACTTTACGCCGGGGGCATGACGGAAGTGGTGGAATCCCACCTGACTCGCGACCATAGCGAAATCGCACTCAGGCAATTTGGCGTCAAGGTTGAACGACAGGACTCGACGATCAGCGTTCAAGGCCCAAGCCGCCTCAGGGCGCAGGAACTTACGGTGCCGGGCGACATTTCTTCTGCCGCATTTTTTTTCGTGGCCGGGCTTCTGGTTCCTGAATCGGACCTTACGTTCCAGAACATCGGCCTGAATCCCACCCGCGCGGCCATCCTTGATTTCCTGAAATCGATCGGCGGAGATATCAGCATTCTCAATCTTGAAACCCGCAATGGTGAACTGGTGGGTAGCATTCGGGTGAAGGCCGGACCTTTGCGGGGCGGTGAAATTCCCGGTGAAACCATTCCGGGCCTGATCGATGAATTGCCGGTCCTGGCCGTCCTGGGGACTCAGACGGAACAAGGCCTGATCTTTCGTGGTGCGCAGGAACTACGTGTGAAGGAAAGCGACCGCATCGCCGCCGTGGCGGATAATCTTCGCCGCATGGGAGCCGAGGTGGAGGAATTTTCGGACGGACTCAGGGTTCCCGGCCGCCAGCAGCTGAAAGGTGCGGAAATTGCCAGTTACGGCGACCACCGGATTGCCATGGCCTTCGCGATTGCCGGCCTTGTCGCTGACGGAACAACCTCCATTGCAGACAGTGATTGCGTCCAGATTTCTTTCCCATCGTTTTTTGAGACGATTGCCCGAGTGGCTCGATAGTTGCAGTCGAGTCTATAAAAGAGGCTGCTGTTGGCCGGTGCGCGGTTTGGAGCTCCGGCGCGCGACGAGGCCGTCCGTGAGGTCGATCGCACTCTTTTGGACGGACCGCTTTTCAACCCTGCTGGCGGCGGTTGATGCGGGGGCCGGAGGAGGCGGTGGCGGAGTGGGTGCGATTTGCGTGCGTAGAAGGTGGATGTCGCCGTAGGTGGATGAAAGCCGGATCATCGGACCATTCTTTCCATATGCTCCAGTGATGGCGGGCATGGGCGGTTTCTTTGAAACCTGCAATCCCGGAAAATCGGAGCTGACGCCACCGTTATGGGAAACGGCGTCGACCTGGAAATTTGACGCCGCAGGCAGCGAAAGGGTAATGTCGCCCTTCTTCAGGTCGACCTGTATGGGCTGCGTTGGCGGGGTTACTGTTTGCAGGTGAACATCTCCGTTGCTATTGATGATCTTTACGTTGTACTTAAAGTTTTCAAGCAGGATGTCCTTGTCCCTTGTTGAAAGCTCAAAAGGTCCTCCCACGCCGGTGGCCGTCAGGTTGCCCATATCCATTGAGAGATTGCCGGTCAGTTTCTGCACGGTGAGGCTGGTGCGCGAGGAATTGTAGCGTACCGTCTGGGCAACGTCCTCGAATCGCGCGGCCCCGGAAAAGTTTCCTTCCACGGTCACCGACCCCGTCACGCCGCGAACGGCGATGTCTCCGCCCCTGCCTTCGATTTCCAGGCTGCCGTCGATGCTGCTGGCCGAAGTTGCTCCTCGGGTTTGATGCACCCTCAGGACACCCTGGAGGTCGCGTGCAAGCACATCGCCCCGGCGTGTGGTGAGCGTCTGGTTGCCATTTAAACCGGTTACATTCACATCTCCCTCGTCAACCGTGATCTCAGCCGTGGTGGACTGGGGGACACTGATCACCATATCCAGCCGCAGGGTGCGCCCGCTGTGGGGAAGGGAGTCCTGGTTGGATGCCAGTTCATATTGCCCGCCGCTTTCCGAAATATGGAACTTCAGGCGGTCCGCAATCTTCCTGGCTGCGTTTTCATTTTCGGCCCACACTGTCTCCTGAATGACCGCTCCGATGGCCTTCTGGGCTGATCCTCGAATTTCGACATTGCCTCTTCGGTTGACCAGCAAGAGATGCGGGCTGCCCTCGACGTCCTGAGAGACTTTCTGCGTAAACGTATAGGAATTGAAAAAGACCTCCGCAAACTGCTGGTCAGTTATGCCCATGACCGAGGGCCAATCGCCCCAGGGCCGCAGAAGGGTTTGGGAAAGGATCGAACCGATGATGAGAATGACAATCAGGAGAAACACCTCGCCTCCTGAAAACACTGAGCGTGGCGCGGTTTCCGGATGTCTCCTGGCATGATAATAATCGATCAGCTTGGAGATGCCCCAGAATATGATGAGAACCGGCCAGTACTTCGCCATCAGATACCAGGGGCGGATGGCGGGATTGAAATTGTGGTAAAGGAAGAGGACGCCGATGGCGATGAGCGTCAGCGCCCAGAAGATGGAACCACGATGGTGCCGGTAAGTGCTCATGTTGACTCCTCTACTTCAGGAAGCATCGCAAGCCGCTAATGGGGCGACGTTGACCTTGCTCCCCACGCAGACTCGATCAGCCTGGCAAGTCCGATGACAATCAGAATGACCGGCCATGTTTTTCCCACTCCCCACTCGGGAATAAACCGGCCCACCAAAAACATGACTCCCAGAGCGATCAGGAGGATCGGTCCCGTCAGCCCGGGCCTTCGAGCGCGGTGCGCGCTTCTGCTTTCGTTGCGGTTCTGTTCAAAGTTAAGATGAGTTGCCATCAACCGTTACCTTGCTTCCTAAAGATTGGCGCCCGCTTCCTGATTGTTTCTGGTCCACCGGTCAGGGGGCGTGCAGGCGATGCTGCCCGTCGGGTTATGGCTGCGCCGGCTTTCCCGGACTTTGAGCTTTCGTTTTCTCGATTTCAAGTTCAAGCTCCTTCAGCCGTTGAATATGCTCGAATTCCCGGACGCGGAGACTCTCCTGCAATTCCATTTCGCGCCGGCGGGCCTTGTACCAGAAAACAATCCACACGATCCCGACGGGCACGAGGATTACTGCTACAGGAATCAAAACTGCAATCAAACCGGGCAGATTCACCATGTTGAAGTCCTCTCTCGATTTCGTTGCTTCCCAATCGGATATGAATCCCTCTTTTCAGATTTGAACCGCTGCAGTTGCCCATAAACCCTCAAATCCATCATTGGCCGGGTGCGCTGCTGTCTTTTCCTTTTGCATCGCCAGGCGCTGAACTCTGCGGGGGGGCGGCGTTATGACGAGTCATGCGTTTCTGTAACAAAGCAAGGCCCAGTACAATCAGGAGCACAGGCCAGAACTTACCAATCTGTGAAAAAACGGGAACCCCTAGGTTATCCAGCAGAAACAGGAGGCCCAGCACAATCAACAACCCCGCCCCCAGTGGGGCGTCCATCTTCAATTCGGTCAGGCCGAACCATTCCGCCGTGGGCTGGCCCATCTGCCTGGCTTTGGCTGTCTGGTAGGAATCGATCACCATGTAGAAGTAGAACGCCGCGGCGCCCAGCCCGAAAATCGCTCCGAAGGGTCCATGCACACGGTCGCTCAAGGCGATGAGCGAACCGAAAAGCAGGACCTGCACCATGGCCTTCACAATCTGGCCGTTGTAAATGGCGCCGACACCTGGAATGAAGCCCAGAGCGAGTGCCACGCCGGGACTCCCACCGGCTCCGTGCTGCCCCCCGGAGCTCCACAGGGGCGGCTGAAGCCGGGCGGCAAGGCAGGGCTCGCAATAAGAAGTCCCTTTTACTTCCCGCCGGCAGGTTTCGCAAAGTGGACGGCCACACTGGGCACAATAAGCAACGGAATCGTTGAGCGGATGATTAGCGCATTTCATGATTTGGGTCTCCTGGCTCCAGTTGAGCATATTGCCCGCCGGCATGGACCTGGGTGGTCGCCATTTGAGGGCTTTCAGGGTTTGCGGTGCTTGCGGGCCGCCCGGACGGAGGACTCGGCTTGCTGGTTTGCTTCTCCTGATCGTCGTTTTCGCTTCGAGCGTTGCGGAATCGGGATTCGATTTCGTAAACAATCCGCAGGTCATCATAGAATTTTTCGGCCCGCGCATAGAGAAGGTGTCCCGCGCGGTTGGCGCCATAAACCCACCCGGCCGGATTCAAGTCGTGCATGTCCAGGTGGCGGAGGTTGACGCCGGAAATGTTGACTATCAGTGAAAGCGAGAAGACGGTCATGGCCACCGCGTAGGCAAAACGAGGGCGCCGGATGGCATGGAGGATTGCATTTACCTGCTCGGTGATACCTGTACGCCCTTCACCCAGGGTTGCAAAGCGGATCCGGGTCACAAGCCAGGGTGGTGCCATTACTTTCTCGGCCGACTGGCACATTTCCATGACCAGGCGGACATCGGCCACGACCTCGCGGCAGGCAGCGCAACCCGCCAGATGCTCCTCAACCTCCCCGTGACGGGCCTGGTCTAGTTGCCCTTCCAGGTAATCACTTGCCAGGTTTTCGAGTTCCAGATGCGTTATCATCTCGTCTCTTCAGCCTTCACTTATCCATACGTTTTAAAACCCGCGCCAGTTCCAATCGACCTCGATTGATTCGTGATTTAACGGTTCCCTCCGGAACTTCAAGAACCTGGGCGATTTCGGCATAGTCCATATCCTGAAGGTCCCTTAGAATAACGGCCTCGCGCAGGTCGGGCGACAGCATGCTGAGTCCCGCCTGGAGCTTTTCCCGTCGTTCCCGCGATTCCACCAGGCTTGCAGGGTGTCCGCGGGAGGACCCGTCGGCGATGGGCATCTTTTCGTCGAGTGTTGAGGTCACCCGATCACTTCGGGTCCGGCGGTAGTGGTCCACCAGGTGGTTGCGAGCGATCCGGTTGACCCAGGTGGCGAATTTCGCCTGGAGCGGGTCATACCTTTTAAGGGTCCGAAAAACCTTGATAAAGACTTCCTGGGTCAGGTCCTCTGCCTCGTCAGAGCGTCCGGTAAAGCGATAGCAGAGGCTGTAAATCTTATGAGTGTGAGCCTGCAGCAGCGCCTCCCAGGCTGCATCTTCTCCCTTCAGGCAGCGCTTGATCAGTTCCAAGTCCGGGTCCAACGGCATTCTCCTGGGACGGATAACGGCCAGACTATGACCGAGGCCTTTGACCGATTAACTTGACCTTTGACCGCAGAGCGATGATGCGCATTGTAGCAGAACCGGAGAATGGAGTCAGTGTTGTCCCTCTTGCCCTGAGGCATGACCGTGCCGCTCCTTTTGGGCGGCCGTGGGGCTTGGCCCCGAACCGCTCGGCAGACATCGCCAGCAAAAGCGACAGAGTGGTTTATTTTGCAATGATTTGCATCCGGGCACCCGGCTCCAGGTGGAACGTCTTCACCGTGAAAGGCCGCCCCGCGGCCACGTAGCCCAGGGGAAACACAACTTGGGCATCTCCGCCTTTGGGTGACGCAATGGACGCGGAAATCATCTCACCGTTCACCATTTCCGCTGAAACCAGAAATCCGCCCTGGGCGCGCAGGTTCTCAAAGGACACGTTTTTCCATGATTCCGGTACGGAAGGGAAGATCCTGATCTTGCCTCCCCAGCTCTGGAGAAGCATGCCGTTGACGGCGGCCGTGAAGGCGCACTCTGCTTCCATGGTGAAGGGCTGGTACTCGTGCGTGGAATAGCCGTACCTTTGGTAGTCACCATTCACATGGAAACCGTTCGGCCAGATGAAGGCCTGTTCATAGATTTTGAGTTCATTGAGCGCCTGGTTTCGCCGGCGCACACGCGAGGCTATCAGGCTGGCGTATGGAAACGACCATCCGGTCCATTCTCCGGTGCCGCGGAAGATCCAGTTTTGAATCGACCTCGCGATCAGATCCCGGTCTGCGGGGCTGCCCTCCACGTTCAGGTCCCCGCCGGGGAATATGGGGAAAAGGTGCATCGGGTGCCGATGGGAGCGGCCAAAAGGCGCGTCGGGCTGGACTTTGAGGCCGGAATCGTCCACCGGATATGGGGCCAGCTTCTGTTCCATCGCGGCCCACTGGGTCCTTTTTTGCTGGTCAACCCCAAGGACTTCCGAGGCCTGGATGGTGTAACGCAGAAGGGTTCTAACGAGCGAGAGGCCCTCAGTTGGGTCTGGAGTCCAGGCTTTCAGGTCGTTGCTGAAGTACTCGGGCGAAGCTGAAAGCGGGATGTGCAGGCGGCCGTCCGGGCCCGGCTTCAATATGTTCTGGTAGAAAAGGGCAGCTTCTTTCAGGAAGGGATAAGCTTGCAGCTGAAGGAACTGCCTGTCCTGACTGTAGGCGTAGTACCACCAGAGGTGCTGGCCGAGCCATGCGCCTCCTCCCAGCCAGTACTGCACGGTCATCCAGTTGTTCTGGCCTCCCAGCAGGCGGCCCTTTACATCGAGCGCGCCACCCACCCAGATTCCCGGAACCCCGAAAAACTGGCGTGTAATCTTCCTGGCTTGTGGGGCCACCGTCGCAATCAGCCAGTGGTTCAGCGGCTCGACCAGATCCAGTTGATTGCTGCTATAGGCGGGCCAGTAGGTTTCCTGAATGTTCATGTCAATGTGATAATCGCCGCGCCAGGGAGGGAGTTCGCCGTCAGGAGGCCAGAGGCCTTGCAGGCCGGCCGGCACACTCCCGTAGGAACTGCTGGCCAGCTTGTAAATGCCGTTGATCCAGAGCCGCTCGAGTCCAGGGTCGGGAATGTGGACCTGTGACCGCGACCAGCGCTCGCGCCACCATTGATGGTGTTGGACGACGATTTTCGGTATACCCTCGGCCAGCGCCGAGCTTAACGTCTGCCGGGCCGTGTCAACGCTGTGGGGATCATTCTGCCCAGGGATCGTGATCAGCAGGTTCCACTCGCTGCCTTTTTGCTCGGCTGTCCACGCGGTCGTAACCGCTCCGCTTGAGAGCAGGGATTGCGTCGACCAGGAAAACCTGCCGCTCGTGCGCGAGTCCGGCTTCGGGTAACCAAGTTTGTTGGCCACTGCCGGGTCGAGCGCGCCAATGGGATAGAAGCTGACTTCGGGTTCCCACCCTTCTACGCTGTCCAGCGTCACCAGAATCACGTCCGGAGCCACACTGGCCAGGACCCGGTATTCCACCGGCTTGCCGTGGATGCTCAGCAGCCAGCGGACCTCGCCGTGCTGCATGTCGAGCGTGGCCCGTTCTACCTGGGTGTCCGGAGGCAGGGAAATCTTCAGCCTCCCCATACTGAGCCGCGTGGGAACGACATCCGCCATCGGACTAACGTCAGACGACATCTGATGCTGAATCAGATCATGCCGCCCTTCGTGGACCAGTTCCTGTAAATGCGAATAGTTGAACGTTGGGCGTGTGTTGGGCTGGTAGCGAAGGTCCCAGACGTCTCCGCGATCAAGCGTGAGGTAAAGAGCCGGACCGGTCCCCCACACCTGAGCCCCCAGCGTGCCGTTGCCCACCGGAAGCCCATTCTTCCACTGCGGGAGGGCGCGATGAAATGTGAAACGCCAGGGAGCGCCTCCGGCAGGGGAATCAGCACAGGCGCCAATGGCGGCAAACAGGACAAGCCCAAGAACTGCCCACAGAACAACGGATTGGCGGTGAGACGTCATGGGGTCAGAGAAGAAGAAGAAAGATACCGCAAATCCGCTTAGGTTGCAAAGGCTGCTGGTCTCTTTGAAGACGCCTCGGCACGGAACTGTTGACGTCGGAAGCATGGAGACTTTCCCGAATACAACTCCTGTGGCTGAAATTTCTCGCTGATTCCATGATATGGAAGGGCATTCGAGCGTGCGGTAATGGAAAAAGGGTCCCGGGTGGTAGCGTCGAAAAACCGGAAAGCCTCCCCCTTTTGACCATTAAGCTAGCGGCAAGCGAGGGCTTTCCTTGGCGGGGAAAGAGGGTGATTTCCATCCCTTTGCGGCCTGCGCCCCGAGCCGCCCTGTAAATTTTCCTGAGGCGTGAGTATTCCTTTCTCGCGTCGGGCTTGGTATTATTGGGAAACTCAGGTAAGTCATTGATTCTAATTAGCCCATTTAAAACACAGACGTGGACCCCAACGTGCTAATATAAAGGAGGGGAACCCTGCCAATGCAGTTGCAATAACCACCAGATATAGTGGTTCATCTGGCAGGGCACCGGAGGAGGGTCTATGGGTCCAGTCAAAGAAAAGTGGAGTGTGGAATACACGCCACCAATAGATGATACGGAAATCCATTCCAGTGAGGAATGGGACGGTGACCAGTCTGCCGATACGCTGGTTTGTCACCGGCGGGGGACGGCAGCTTTGTGGACAGCAATAACGGTCCTGGCCGTGGCTTTGGCCGTGACGTTGGCTTACGGTTATTCTGTGATCAGCAAGCAAAACACCGAACTGATGTTGCTATCTGGCCGTACGAGCTCGCTGGGAGCGATGCGTGACCGCGCGGACAGGCTCGAAACCTTCCTCAATAGATGGAACATCAGGCAAGCGATCCTGGCGGCCCATGTCCAGAAGATGGATGCTGATTGGAGGTCCGGGCTGGACGAGGTTCGCCTCCGTGCCGCAGGACTGGTGGCAAACGCCAGGCAAAGCGGAGACAATGATTTGAATCAGCGCACGGCCGCCCTCAACCGGGAGATTGCGCAGTTAGCCACCCGGCAGCACGCACAGCTGGACTTGATTGCACAGCTTGAAGGGCAGTTGGCCGACACTCGAGAGGGACTGGCCTCTGTCAACGCGGGATATACTCGCGAATTGGCAGCACTCCATCAGCAGCAGTTCTCAAATCAGCAGGAGATCGATTCCCTCAATAATGTACTCTCGACGGATCAGATAAGTTTCGAGGCGGCGAAGAATCACGACGAGGAAATTGGTCGAGGCGTCGCATTACACCTAACCGGCACGGACCTCGCGCACCAAAGGTTCCGTGGATGGATACGGATTGCGGGGAGCCCGCGCACGATATGGGTTCGGAGCCATCCGGCCGAGCTTCCTGTTGTGTTTTACCCTAAGCCTGGCGGGGAAGCTTATGAATTGGTCGTGACGAAAGTAAATCGGGGGGCGGTCTCTGGTTATCTCCTGCTCCCAAACGAAAGAAACAGCGGGCAGCCGAACGTTGCTTCCAACAGCAAGCCCATAACAACAGCCCTTCAAGGGAGCTTCTAGGACGTTACTTCGCGGACCGTATTGTCTTTGGCGATCTGGTATTTTCCATTTACCGGGCATCCTGAACGGGGGAACATCGAGAGAGATGCAGTGAACGCGCCAGGATTCCTGGTTGGAACATCCAGACGAGTTGCAAGTGATGTACTATGGAACCAGGTGGTGGAAACGGTGATGGGCCTGGCATCGAAGTGCGGCCGTTGAGTGAACCGTGGGCGTGAACGGGCCCGATTCAGGGAGTGACGTCTGGGAGAACAGCAGAGCGATTTGCGCTGACTGAGGAGTATTCAGGGTATTGGATATAGAGCTTCGGTTCAGTCATCATTTCCTTTTGCGGTCTCGTCAACGTGTTGCCGTCCTGAGCGGGGGCCGTATCTCAAGGATAATCCGCGTTGTTGTGCTGGCGCTTGCGCCTGTGCTGATGCCTTGCATGGTGGCCCATGCTGCCCCTGCAACAGCTGTCACTCAGAATACCGGGCATCTCAGCAGGATTGACAACGACCTGTTGGACGACATATCCCGCCGCTCTTTCCGCTACTTTTGGGATAACACCGATCCCCAGACAGGACTTGTTCTGGACCGTGCCCGATTTGACGGCAAGCACGGAGATCTCCCCTGGCATGAGGACGTTTCGAGCATTGCCGCTACGGGCTTTGGGCTGACGGCGCTATGCATCGCTGCCAAGCACCGTTGGGTGAGCCCGGTCCTGGCCCGCCAGCGTATTCGCACCGCTTTACTTTTCTTTGCCTATCACGCCCAGCAGGAACACGGGTGGTTTTACCACTTCCTCGACGCCAAGACCGGCAAGCGGCAATGGAAAAGCGAGATTTCCTCCATTGACACCGCCCTCTTACTTTCCGGTATCTTGACCGCCCGGCAGGCTTTCCCTGACGATCCTGAAATTGTCCGGCTGGCGAACTTGATTTATGACCGGGTTGATTTCTCCTGGATGCTCAACGGAAACCGCCTGTTTCTTTCCCACGGCTGGAAACCGGAAACGGGTTTTCTCCCTTACCGCTGGGACACCTACAGCGAGGCGGGGATTCTCTACATATTGGCGATCGGTTCGCTGACGCATCCTATTTCTCCAGACGCCTGGTTCGGCTGGAAGCTTCCGATCGTCCACTCGGCAGGCTATACCTACATCGGCGGGGGGCCCCTCTTCATTCAGCAGTACTCGCAGGCATGGCTGGACCTGAGGAATCGCAGTTACTTGCAGGTTCCGATGGAGGATCGAGTCGTTCCACGGGTGAATGTTTTCGAAAATGCAATTGTAGCCACCCGGGCGCAACAGGCGCTTGGGATCGATCTGTCGGAACGGTACCAAGGGTATTCGTCGAAGGTTTGGGGTATTACGGCATCTGACAGTGCCAAGGGGTATGTCGCATGGGGAGGTTCGCCCGACGACTCCCGAATCGATGGGACGGTGGTCCCCAGTGCTTCTGCCGGTTCCGCCATGTTTGCACCTGACATCTGCATTCCTGCCCTGCGGGCCATGCTTCTGAAATATGGCAAGAAAGTTTACGGACGATACGGATTCGCGGATGCGTTCAATCCCACAACGGGATGGGTCAGCCGCTACGTTATCGGGATCGACGTTGGCATCACCCTCCTCAGCGCTGAAGACTTGCGGACAGGAAATGTGTGGCAATGGTTCATGGGCAATGTTGAGGTCGATCGCGCCCTGGACATGATCGGGCTCGTGCAGGGGTCACCGGCGGAGGGGAAGCAAACTGCCAGTGAGATAGCTGACGCACGGGAAGTGACTTCAGACCTGAATGCAGGAAAGCGCCCCGCTGAAGGGGATCCGGGACCCCAAATTCAGGTTGGCGCCAAACACCGAATTCCAGCCTCGGCATTTAAATTCAAGATTCCCATTCCTCCGGAAAAAACCGAAGAAACTCAATCACAGACTCACCCGAAGTGATGGTCCTGTTACAGCTGCGGAGGGAGGACTTCTCTGTTGAAGCCGCGCTGACGTGTCCCGGCTTCCGATGAGACCTCGCCCGCGGGTGGGTTCGCCTCCAGCACTTGCCCTGAATGGGGAGGTGGGGTGTTCCGGCCGGCAGTTTCCGACGTGGGGCCGCGAAGCGGTTGCTGTGGAGGGCTTGCCATACCGGTTTCTTCAGGCGCGGTGAAGGGAATCTTTTCGTGCAGGAGAAGCTCGGTTGCCATAACCCGGGGTTCCTGGTGAAACCACCTTTGCAGCGACGACTGGGTCAACAGATTGCAGCACGCCAGCAGGCTCATGCCCTGATGATGGGCCATCCAGCATCGAATCAGCTCATAATTCGTCGTTTCCGATCCCTGTCCGTTTGAGTAATCAGCAGATTCGTAGAAACCAAAACGGCCGAACCATCCCTTTTCCCACATCACTCTGAGGTTGCGAGCGGCGGAAGGGGAGTCGACCAGCAGCGCCAGGAAGCTCGCATAAGGGGCGACGACAATATCTTTTGCAGCATTCGGGTCTACCGCCATGCCCGGCAGGCCGAATGCGGCATATTGGTAGATGCCTTGATGGTCACGCGCACTGAAGGCCGCTTCTGAGATGCCCCAGGGAATATTTCTCTTCCTGGCATATCGCTGCTGGCAGGTCAACGCCGAGATCATTCCCTGATCCAGCATTGTTCCCGAATATGAGCGCATCCAGAGCAGGGGCATCAGGTATTCGAACAGGGTCCCGCTCCAGGAGACCAACGCTACCTCACCCTGTTCAAGAGCCCGTCCCCTCCCAAGGTGGAACCATGCTTCCTGTCTGATGTCACCTTTGGCAATTGCAATAAAGGTTGCAGTCCTGGATTCGGAACCGAGCAGGTCGTAAAAGGATTGGGCAAGCTCCCGGGCCTCAATGTCATAGCCGATACGAAGAAGTTTCTTTTTTTGATCGTAGAGGAAACGGAAATCCATCTCATTCAGGAGTCTGTCGGCTTCCGCTGCGAGGCGCCGAAGCCTTTCCGAAAGTTCCGTCGCGAGATGAAGGCTGGCTTCGAGACGCGCGCGGAGAGGCCGCAAGGTCCCCGCCGCATCATCCGCTTCAATTTGAAGTGGCAGGCTGTTGAGCTGCTGGATAAGGTCCGGGATGATTCCGGGCAGTGAATCCAGTGCCATCTCCTGCTCCGGGATAGATAAATGGAGACATCCATGTTCCGGCAAAAGCCAGGGCGTCAAAGTTTGCACATCCCTCCGCATGTTTTCGATCCGCGTAAGGGTCTCGGACAGCCACCATCTCAACTCGTCCGCTGGGGACGGCTCGACACTCCCGGCCGCCGCTGTCGCGAGGTCAAGGTCAGCCACAGCTTCACGAACCTCACTTTGCAGGTCAGGCAGTAAACCAATCCAATCCGCAGAGTCTTCTCCGACATTATCGGCCTTCGCGGCTGCCTTCTGAATGTGCAAAACAACTGACGGTGGGAGCGTCCTCTGTTTCAAGAGTTGCTGAACCAGCGAAAAATGATCGCGGAGCCCCTGCATTGATTTCCTGGACAGCAGTGGCTCGGCGAGCAGCCCGTAGCACGCTTGCTTCAACGTCCAAAGACAAGCTGCAAGATTTCCGCTGTCCACCGTGGAAACGAATTTTGGAGGAAGCGGCCTGAGGGTTTCCACGTCGTACCAATTCAGGAAATGACCTTTAAATCGCGGAAGCTGCATTGCGGAGGCCATCGTTTTTTCGGTCTGCTCGATGAACTCGGTCAGCGTGAGATATCCAAGGTGGTGGGCTGCAAGGCGCGCGTTCAGAAGGATCCCGAGGTTAGTGGGTGACATGACATTCATCACTACAGGGGGTGTTTCCTGGACGCGGTCCGGTATCAGCCAGTTGACGCCAGGGTTGCTGAACTCGCGGAAGTATCTCCAGGTAGTGAGGGATGCAAGCCTCAGGAATTCTGCATCCCCTGGGTCCAAAATATTCTTTCGCCTCCGGGGCGGCTGGTTGACCCATTTCGTGAACGCCCCAGCCAGCAACCACAGTCCCAGTATCGGTGAGGCGGCGGGTAACGCGGAAGGCCTCACCAATGCCAGAGATAGTCCCGCCGTCAGAGCGAACCATGGGGTTAAGGCCAGATAGACTTCTACGGCCGTCTTTGTTCGGGTTCCCGCTTCTGCTTCAGCAGCTGTTTCCCATTCCAGCAGGTTTTTATGCGTAACGGTGAGGCGCGCGAGTGTCCGAACGATGGCGTCGAGCATGACGAACGCCTTGTGGGGAAGGAACACCAGGATGACAAAAACCTGCAAGTGTCCAGTGATAAAGGTGTTCGTACGCTCCTTCAAAAGACCCTTTAAGTTTTCCGTTCCTTTGATCTGAAGCAGGGAGAAGAAACCCTGAACGTACGTGGGGGCCAACAGCAGCGCCAGGACGATAACAGTCCAGTAGAACGCCCCGCCGGGGAAGACAAACCAGCCGGCCAGCAAGAGCAGAAACAGGTTCAATTCGATCAGGCTGCGGCGGAGATTATCGAAAATTTTCCAGCGGGAAAGGAGTGTGGTTGGATTCGGATACTTGCCTGCCAAGAAAATTCGGCACGCTGGGGAAAAGCCAGCGCATGATCTGCCAGTCTCCCCGCGCCCAGCGGTGCATCCGCCGGCAATAAGCGCTGAAGTGCGAAGGATAGTCATCAATCACTTCAAGGTCGGAAACCAGTCCCGCTCGTCCGTAAATGCCTTCGATCAGGTCGTGACTGAGAAGCGCATTTAAAGGAAAACGATTGCCTAACACGCGCTGGAAAGTCTCAACTTCATAAATCCCTTTGCCTGTAAAGCTGCCTTCTCCAAACAGGTCCTGATAGACGTCAGAAACGGCGCACGTGTAGATGTCGATTCCGGTCTCGCCGGAGTATATGCGCGCAAGCCGTGACTTGCCTGCGGACTCAATGCTGACCCCGACCCTGGGTTGCAGGATGCCGTAGCCTTCAACAACCGTGTTTGTTCTTCTGTCAATCACGGCACGATTCAGCGGATGAGCCATCGTTCCGATCAGCTTATAAGCAGTATCCCGGGGCAGGCGCGTGTCTGAGTCGAGCGTAATCACGTATCGGACCCGAGGCAAAACGGAGAGGTCGCCGACTTTTACCGGAAAGTTGTCCTCTTCGCCCAACAGGAGCTTATTCAGGTCAAGCAGCTTGCCACGCTTCCGTTCCCACCCCATCCATCGGTTTTCGCCGGGGTTAAAAACGCGATGACGATGGAAGTGGAAAAAGCCGCCTCGCCCCTCAGGGACATATTTCGCGTTGAGTTGATTGATCAGCGAACTGCACAGCTCCACCAGGTCATCATGCTCGTCGGCATGTTCGGGTGTGTCAGGCGAATCCGTCAGAAGTGCGAATTGCAGATTGGGGTCGCGGTTTCCCAGGTAGCGGACTTCGAGAGACTCGACAATATGCCGCACCTCCTTTTCGTTGAGCAGAAGGGAGGGAACCACGACAAGGGTTGAGAACTCGTCTGGAATGCCTTCGGAAAAGTCCAGCCGCGGAAGCCGGCGCGGAAGCAGCAGCCAGGCGGTTAAATGATTCATCAAACCCACTGCGGCCTGGCTTGCGGGAATCAACAGGAGCAAACCGGGAATGAGAGGAATCACCGTCCCCAGATGCCACAGCAGTAGGAAGACCGCCACCAGCGTTGTCAGCTCGACACCCGCAACGTAGTAGACTTCAGGCCATTCCAGGATGAGGTCCTTGATCTTCCTTTTCAGTGAGGGCCGATAGTCGATGATTCTCTTCAATCTCAGGATGCCGTGGTCCGTCAGGTAATATCCGACGTTGCCCCGGCGTTCAGTGGCTCGCTGACTCGTCCCCCACTTTCGATCCCTGGCTCTCCGCGCGCAGAGAATGGCTCTCCTGGCCACATCGGCTTCACTCAATTTCGTGTGCTGAACCAGATCGGATACGGCGTCTCGATAAATCTGGCGGCTTTCGAAGTCCATCCACGCATAAGCGCCGGAGGGATCAGAACGAAGAATATGATCGACAACACTGTTCGCTTCGAAAAACTCCTTCCATTCCATCAGAGAAATTTCGCGGAGGCTGGTGATGATCCTTGACGGCAGGTCATTAGGGATTTCTGGAGAGCCGTTATCCGTTTCCGGGGTGACCCAAAGGGTTTCAGCCGCAGATCCCAACTTTTCCAGCAATCCGAGCTGGAGCAGAGGTTTCAGCGCCCAGAGTTCCCGCATGTCGAGAGTGGCTCTCCGTTGTACGCCGGCGACATACTCGTTGAATTCTTCTTCATCGAACTGGAACCCTGCGGTGAGCAGGAAGCCGGTTGCGATCTGGTATGCACGGGGAACAATCTCAGCCTGTTCCGGCCGGGGCAGCAGGGCACGCAGCTTCCTGAGAGGTTTAAGGGACTTGCTGACCTCCTTTGATGTCTGGCGAAGGAAACGCGCGTTGTCCAGCAACCAGCATTGTTGATCCGTGACAGGTTGCTTTCCCGGAGCGGCGCTCTGGAGGAGTGCAAGAGTCCGCTCAACGGACGCCTGGGCCTTCTTCCATCGCATTTTGAGGGCCTTTGAACAACTGCCGGTCCCGGTACCAACCCATTCCTTCGCCTGGCGGGCGCCGCAGGCCCGCAGCCACTCATTGCGAAATTCATGGGGAATCTGATGCACCTGCTTCCCGTTGTCCACAGGAAGTTCCATATCTCCATTGCCCTGTCCGGCTCCGGGAGGAATAGGGAAGGTATCAGATTGCTCATCGAAATTTGGCGCCATGATAAAGCTATTTGCCTTTCTTACCGGTAACTGGCGGCCTGGAGCTCGAACATTTGTGAATAGCGTTCACCGCGCGCCATCAGTTGACTGTGACATCCGTCCTCGACGATCTGCCCGCCTTCCAGCACCAGGATTCGGTCTGCCATGCGGACGGTGGAGAAGCGGTGAGAAATCAGCAGGGCAGTTTTGCCAATGGTCAACTCGGAAAAGCGCTCGAAGACTTCGCGCTCAGAGCGAGCGTCAAGCGCCGCAGTCGGCTCATCGAGAATCAGCAATTGCGCATCACGCAAATATGCTCGCGCCAGTGCGATCTTTTGCCATTCGCCTCCGGAAAGATCCACGCCGCCTTCAAAGCGTCTTCCGAGCATCTGTTCGTACTGGCCCGGCAGTCTTTGGAGAACGTCGTCAGCAAGGCTTTTGTGGGCGGCGGCCGAAAGCCGGCTCAAGTTGTCGACCTCCTCGATTTTGCCCATCGCGATATTTTCGCGTCCGGTCATTTCGTATCGCATGAAATCCTGAAAGATCACCGCAATTTCGCGGTGCAGGTCTTCCAGGTCATAGTCCCGAAGGTCAACTCCGTCCAATAGAATACGTCCCGAAGTGGGATCGTAGAGCCGCGTTATCAGCTTGACGAGGGTTGTTTTGCCCTGCCCGTTTTCGCCTACCAGCGCGACCCTCTGGCCTGGCTCGATTCGTAGATCGAGCCCGTCCAGGACCGGGCGTGCGGTTCCCGGATAGGCAAAAGTCACATGGTCAAATTCAAAGCCATGTCGGATGGGCCTTGGAGCCGGAATCGCATTGGGTTTGGACTTCACCTTGGGTTCCAGGCGGAACAGGTTCAGGAAATCAGTGAGGAAGAGCGCCTGGTCAGCGATACTGGTAAAACTTGAGAAGACCTGCTGAATGTTGCTGCTGGCGCCAGCGATAGCGGCCGCCAGGTAGACCAAAGACTTCAGCGAAAGATCCCCATGAACCGTCCGATAAATCACGAAGGCATAGGCGCCGTAATAGGCGCCCGCGCTGAGCAGAGAGAACAGTGAACTGGCCAGGAGCCTGCGCTTTGAGAGCGACACATTTTGTGTATAGATCTCGTCAGATAGTCGGGCATACCTGCCCGTGAGATATTTGCTGAGCCCGAACAGCTTGAGTTCTTTGGCGCTTTCCTTGCTGGCTCCCAGCACGCGGAGATAATCGATCTGTCGGCGCGCAGGAGTTTGCCGAAATCTCAGCGAGTACCCCAGAAAAGCGAAGTGGCTTTCGCCGACGAACGCCGGCAGAACGCCCATGACGAGGAGCAGGAGAATCCAGGGTGAAAAGAAGCAGATGGTGATGGAAAAGGTAACGGCCGTGACGAATTGCTGCAGCGCCCGGCCCACGGCCTGGATCATGCTGACGCGGTCTGTAGCCTGGACCCTTGCGCGTTCCAGCTTGTCGTAAAAATCCGGGTCTTCGTAGGTTTCCAGATCCAGCTTTGACGCATGGTCCATTACCTTGATGCTGACATGGCGAATAAATTTGTCGGCAAGGACGCTATCGCAATAATCAATTGTGCGAGAAAGAACACTGCCCCCAAGAGCCAGCGCAAATTCTGCCGCAACCAGCCACCAGAACTTAGGCGACAGAGGCTGATGACCATTCACAACGGAGGCGACTTCGCCGATGATAGCGGCCGACACTGCCGCAATACCGATTGGAATCAGCGCCGAAAGCACCTGCAGCCCAAGGCCGGCGACCGCCACGCGCGGGCCGGACTCCCACACGATGCGCAACCCCGGCGGGACGTTTTTCAACGCCCGCAGCCGGTCGCGCCATGTATTCCCAAAGGGCTGGCTTGAGGTTTTCCCCTGCATTTGATCCTTGGTGAAGTTCCCCATGAGCCAACATCAGTCAGGATGATTTCAGGATGGCTCGCTTCCTGGTTTCCACCGTCGAAATGGGGGCAATCCAGTTGCCTAACTTCAGCTTTTCGTGTGCTTAATTATATCATTGTTTATCAATAATATAGGCAGGCCCTTCCTGGTCCCGGTCGAATGCGGCTCCGGAAATTCAGTAAAAACTACAGAATGCGCGAAATAAGGCACTGTTCGGTGAGCGGCCATCCTTGAGCGAGAGCGCTCCCTATCAGGGGGCTGCATTCGGGCATTGAAGTATTCGACGGGAATTTCACGGTCCCTCTGGAGGCTTTGCCCAGGTCCCGGGAATGGCAAGACTTAAGATTTATTGGCGGAGGGAGGAGGATTCGAACCCCCGAGCCCCTTCCGAGGCTAACGGTTTTCAAGACCGCCGGTTTCAACCGCTCACCCATCCCTCCACAGGTCAGTATCTTAACTTACAAAGACTTCCCCTTAACGTCAATCTGAAACGGTGTATTGAACAATGAGCCGGAGACGAAGGGCGCATGAGACTGCTGAAGTTCCGGCGTGAAATGTTTCATGTGTCCGGCGAATACCGGTGCAGAAATAATTTTGTTGGCCACACGGGGCTGACTCTTTCACACGGTTGTATTCGTTGCCTTCCTGTATCCATCGCCTGAACTTAATCATAAGAGATAACCCTCTGTTTTTGTGTTAGATATGTTGTCTGCGGTGCCTGCGGTTGCTCATGGCACAACAGAGGAGTAAAATAGTAGTGTCTTGTGGGGTTCGAGTAGCCTGACAAACCAATCCTCAGGCCGGTAACGGGCTGAGCTAACTGCATTAGCGATCTTCCAAATAGCTGCGGCCCCTGAGGGCCGTGGTCGGCCATCTTTCCAAGCGAATTCGAGGTGAAAGCAAGTGAATCCAATGGCGGAATCACCCCCAATTGAACTTCCAGGGCATTCTCCCTCCCGTGTGGTCATTGAGAACGTGTATCCGGAAATCGAGAATGGACGTTTTCCCATCAAACGGGTTGTCGGCGAGCGCGTTGTTGTGACCGCGGACATGTTCACCGACGGGCATGATGCTGTCTCCGCGGTTCTTCTCTACCGGCGTTCCGGAGATACTGAATGGCTTGAAACGCCAATGGTTCCGGAGGTGAATGACCGTTGGCACGGCAGCTTCACAGTGCTGGAGGTGGGTGAGTATGAGTACACGTTGCAGGCGTGGATTGATCATTTTGCGTCATGGCGCAGCGGTTTTATCAAGAAGGTGGAAGCAGGGCAGGATATCTCGGTCGACATCCTGATCGGCGCCAAACTCGTGGAAGAGGCGGCCGGACGCGCTGCCAACGAAGGCGCAAAGCAGCTGAGGGCCTATTCAGCGTCTATGCGGAAGAAGGACGGCCAGGCTCTCTCGGATGCCGTCTCGAGCGCAAAGGACGAGACTCTGGCCCGCTTGGTAGCCCTGCATCCTGATCGAGCCCAGGCGGCAACTTATAACAGGAACCTCGTTGTGCAAGTTGACCGGGAGAAGGCCAGATTCAGCGCCTGGTACGAAATGTTTCCCAGGTCCTGCAGTACGGAGACGGGACGCCACGCCACTTTCCAGGATTGCATCAAGCGACTCCCTTATGTGGCGGAGATGGGCTTTGATGTTCTCTATCTTCCTCCCATCCATCCCATTGGCAGAAAGCACCGGAAGGGGAAAAACAATAACCCTGTTTCTGGTCCGGATGACATGGGCAGCCCGTGGGCGATTGGCGCCGCGGAGGGCGGGCATCAGTCGATCCACCCGCAACTGGGAACGCTTGAGGAATTTCGGCAGTTCGTCGGAGCTGCCCGGGAAATGGGGCTCGAGGTGGCCCTGGACATTGCATTTCAATGCACGCCGGACCATCCCTACGTGGCAAAACATCCCGACTGGTTCCGGTGGCGTCCGGACGGGACGGTGCAATACGCGGAGAATCCCCCGAAGAAGTATGAAGACATTTATCCGCTTAATTTTGAAAACCCCAAGTGGCGTGAGCTGTGGGAGGAACTGAAAGATGTGATGATCTTTTGGGCGGGTCAGGGAATTCGCATTTTTCGCGTGGACAACCCGCACACCAAACCCTTCGAATTCTGGGAGTGGGCCATCCGGGAGATCAGGAAGCAATATCCCGACGTCATTTTCCTTGCGGAGGCCTTTACGCGTCCGAAGGTGATGTATCGTCTGGCCAAACTTGGGTTCACGCAGTCCTACACTTACTTTGCCTGGCGGAATACAAAATGGGAACTGGAGCAGTATTTCACGGAGCTGACGCAGAGTGAAGTCCGTGAGTTTTTCCGCCCCAACCTGTGGCCCAACACGCCGGACATTCTTACGGAATACCTGCAGTCGGGCGGCAGGCCTGCCTTTATGACCCGGCTGATTCTCGCCGCGACGTTGGGCGCAAATTACGGGATTTACGGACCGGCTTTCGAGCTTTGCGAGAACCGTCCGTTTCGACCGGGCAGCGAGGAGTATCTGAATTCCGAAAAGTATGAGATCAGGAACTGGGATTTGGATCGCGGGGACAGTCTGAAAGGGTTGATTGCGCGGGTCAACCAGATCCGGCGCGCCAACCCGGCCCTTGAAAGCAATGAGCGGCTGAGGTTCCATTCCATTGACAACACGCAGCTTATTGCATACAGCAAGACAACCGAAGACCTTGCCAATATCATTCTGGTGGTGGTTAATCTTAGATCCCCACTATACCCAGGCGGGCTGGCTGGATCTGCCACTCGATTACTTTGGGCTTGACCCTCACCAGGCCTTTCAGGCGCACGACCTGATAACCGACAGCCGTTATTTGTGGCAGGGAACACGGAATTACGTGGAATTGAACCCCCACACAACGCCCGCACACATCCTCCGAATCCGGCGGCGCGTTCGGAGCGAACGGGACTTCGACTACTTCATTTAACGCACAAGGTCGGGGCGCGTTGGGATGAGAAACAGCGCGGGACTTTTGAAGAAATTGGGACTGTGAACACCAAGACTGAAACGACAATGCGGAACTTGCGCCGGCTGGCCGAGACTTACGGAATTCAGCCTTCTTATCAGAACATTCTGGACGGAAGGCGCCGACAGGCGTCGGCTGAAGTACTTGTGGCGGTTCTTCGATCGATGGGCGCGCCTTTGACACGACCGGAGGAGGCTTCGCGCGCTTTGAGAGAGCGCCGGCAGGAGATTTTATCGACGGGGGCCTGAGCCTGTAGCCGTGGCCTGGGACGGGCGCAGGACATCCGTCCGACTGCGGCTTCCAGTGGGCAAGGCGTTGCGGTCATGGTGGTGCCGTCTAATGCTGGAGACCGGGGAAGAGCGCGTCTGGGAGATCAAGCCGGGGCGGACGGAGTCCGGATTGCACGCGAAAAAAATCAGCGTGGAGGGGAATCCTTATTGGGATTTGGATCTGCGGTTGCCACACGGGCTGCCCCTGGGGTACCACACCCTGACAGTGGAGTCGGGAACGTGTTTTTACCGGACGCTGGTGATCTCTGCGCCGAAGAAGGCTTTTGTGGGGTCGGGTGGACATACGAAGAAGTCCTGGGGTGTCTTCATTCCCGTTTATGCTCTGCGGTCTGATTCGAACTGGGGTGTGGGCGATTTTGGCGACCTCAGGGAGTTGATGGAATGGGTCCACGGGCGGGGAGGTTCCCTGGTGGGAACGCTTCCGCTGCTGGCGTCTTTTCTGGATGAACCTTTTGATCCCAGCCCTTATTCGCCGGTCAGCAGACTCTTCTGGAATGAACTCTTTCTGGATATGAGCCGGGTGCCGGAGATGGAACACTGCCGCGAGGCACAGAAATTTATTGCCTCCAGTGATTTCCAGGCGGAGCGGCGGGGGTTGGGATCGCAGACTCTGGTGGATTACCGGCGCGCGATGGCCCTGAAGCGGAAGGCGCTTGAACCTCTTGCCCGCACGATGTTTGAACGTCCTTCAGAGCGGCAGCAGGAGTTCTTCCGCTACGTTGAGTCCCATCCGAATCTGAAAGATTACGCGCAGTTCCGCGCCACCTGCGACCGCCGTCGCAGCTTCATGGTGGACGTGGCCTCGCACCATGCGCGAAGGGAAGTTGAGCAGTCGTGACTACGATCTGGACGCCATGCGCTACCATCTTTACGTGCAGTGGCTGGCGGAGGAACAGATCCGCGGCTTTGCGAAGGGGTGCGATTCAAAAGAGGAAGGCTTGTATCTGGATTTGCCGCTGGGCGTGAATTCGGACGGTTACGACGTGTGGCGTGAAAGGCCCTCCTTTGTGCTGGACGTCAGCGCCGGCTCGCCGCCGGATGGTTTTTTCACCAGGGGCCAGAGCTGGGGTTTTCCGCCCCTGCACCCGGAAAAAATCCGGGAGGACGGCTATACTTATCTTCGCAAAGCGCTCCGGCATCATCTTGCCCACGCGTGCGTTCTGCGCATCGACCACGTGATGGGGCTGCACCGTTTGTTCTGGGTTCCCAAGGGATTCGAGCCCAGGGACGGGGCCTACGTGCGGTATCCGGCTGAGGAAATGTACGCGATTCTGGCCCTGGAGTCGGTAAGGAACCGGGCGCTGATTGTGGGCGAGGACCTGGGAACGGTTCCCGGTTACGTCCGGCCGGCGCTTGCCCGGCACAAGATTCAGCGGATGTATGTGATGCAGTTTGAAGCTACGCCCGACGAAAAGAGGGCTTTGCCGGGTCCACTCGAGGACTCACTGGCTGTGCTCAACACGCACGATATGCCTCCCTTCGCGGCCTTCTGGGAGGGTTTGGATGTGCAGGACCGCGTTGACCTTGGACTGCTGGATAAGGACGGTGCCATTACGGAGCTCAACAATCGCAGCAAATTGAGGAATGCCCTGGTCAGGTTCCTGTGCCCGGACGGGCGAAAGCGCAGGGACCCGTCGATTGTGAGGGTCATGAAAGCGTCGCTGGAATTTCTAGGTAGAAGCCGCAACCGGATGGCCATGGTGAATCTTGAAGATTTGTGGTACGAGAAGCAGCCGCAGAACGTCCCTGGAACCTGCGAAGAACGCCCGAACTGGAAGCGGAAGTCGAGGTACAGTCTCCGCCAGATTACAGGGATGCGTGAGGTGGGGGAAATGCTTGAGACGCTCGATAACTCGAGGCGTGGAAAGGAGTTTTGATGAAAATGCCTGAGAACAACCCAATCAAGGCAGGACGATCCGCCGGTGAGATTCTTCCCGTGCGTTACGATGCTTCGATGCTGACCGATGAAGATGTTTACCTCTTCAATGAAGGATCACACTACCGGCTTTATCAGAAGCTGGGAGCTCACTTGCGGAATGTTAATGGACAGGAAGGCGTGTGTTTTGCTGTGTGGGCGCCGAATGCCGAATCCGTTTCGGTGATTGGAGATTTTAATGGCTGGGACAAAGGGCGCCATCCCCTGCGTCCGCGAGGCGAGTCAGGAATCTGGGAAGGTTTTATTCCGGGGTTCGGACGGGGCGACCTGTACAAGTATCACGTCGCGTCGCGCTTCAACGGATATCGCGCTGACAAGACGGACCCGTTTGCTATTTACCGCCAGGTGCCGCCTGAGACGGCTTCGCTGGTGTGGGACCTGCAGTATGAGTGGGGCGACCGGGAGTGGATGGAAAAGAGGCACCGGCACAATTCGCTGGCCAGCCCGCAGTCGATCTACGAAGTGCACCTGGGTTCCTGGGCCCGTGTCCCGGAAGAAGGAAACCGCTTTCTGACTTATCGCGAACTTGCCCAGAAACTCACCGATTATGTCCTTCGGATGGGCTTCACTCACGTGGAATTTCTTCCCATCATGGAGCACCCGTTCAGCGGGTCATGGGGTTACCAGACCACCGGTTATTTTGCGCCCACCAGCCGCCACGGAACTCCGCAGGATTTTATGTACCTGATCGACCACCTGCACCAGCATGGCATTGGCGTGTATCTGGACTGGGTGCCTTCGCACTTCCCGACGGACGAGCACGGACTTGCCTATTTTGACGGCACCCACCTTTTCGAGCACGCGGATCCCCGGCAGGGTTTTCATCCGGATTGGGGGAGTTACATTTTCAATTACGGTCGCAACGAAGTGCGAAGCTTCCTGATGAGCAGCGCCCTGATGTGGCTGGATACTTATCATGCTGACGGGCTGCGCGTGGACGCTGTTGCGTCCATGCTCTATCTGGATTACTCGCGGAAGGAAGGCGAATGGATTCCCAACCAGTTTGGCGGACGTGAGAACCTGGAGGCGATCAACTTCCTTCGCCGATTCAACACGGACGTTTACGAGGCGCATCCTGACGTCCAGACGGTGGCGGAGGAGTCAACATCCTGGCCCATGGTGTCGCGGCCAACCTACGTTGGCGGCCTGGGATTTGGAATGAAGTGGGACATGGGCTGGATGCACGACATTCTGGAATACATGCAGCAGGAGCCCATCTACAGAAAGTATCACCACAACTCCCTGACCTTCCGCATGCTCTATGCCTTCACGGAGAATTTCGTGCTGCCGTTGTCTCACGACGAAGTTGTCCATGGCAAAGGATCGCTGATCGGCAAGATGCCGGGCGATGAATGGCAGCGATTTGCCAATCTGCGCCTGCTGCTGGGTCTGATGTACGCCCAGCCGGGGAAGAAATTGCTTTTCATGGGCTGCGAATTTGGCCAGGTGAGGGAATGGAACCACGACGATAGTCTGGAGTGGCACGTCCTGCAGTATCCCAATCATGCCGGCCTTCAGAAATGGGTCGAGGACCTGAACCATGTCTACCGTCGTGAACCCGCGCTCTACGAAATCGATTCCGATCCCGCCGGGTTTGAGTGGATCGATTGCAGTGACAGCGATCAGTCGGTGCTGACTTTCATGCGCAAGGGGCAGTCCACCGACGACCTTCTCCTCGTGGGGTGTAACTTCACACCCGTTCCGAGGAGCAACTATCGCATTGGAGTGCCACGAGGCGGTTATTGGCACGAGATTGCGAACAGCGATGCAGGCCAATATTGGGGTGGAAACTGGGGAAACCTGGGCGGAGTGGAAGCCAGCCCGACCTCACACCACGGGCGTCCGTGGTCGGTCTCGGTAACGCTGCCGGCTCTTTCCATATCGTTCTTTAAGAGCAAGGGACAGCGCGGATGAGCTTTCCTTTGGGAGCAACCTATCTGGGAGAAGGTCGTTGCCATTTTCTGGTGTGGGCCCCGGGCGCCGCAAAAGTGGAGGTCCACGTTGTCGGGCCTTCCGAGCGGACTCTGGTGATGGAACCACAGGAACGGGGCTATCACGAAGTGCTTGCCGAAGGAACGGCCCCTGGGACCCGTTACTACTATCGCCTTGATGGTGGGGACGAAAGGCCGGATCCTGCTTCGCGCTATCAGCCCGAGGGAGTGCACGGACCCTCGGAAGTTGCCGATATGACCTTCAAGTGGGCAGACGCCGGCTGGATGGGGCTGGAGCTGGCTGACTACATCATTTACGAACTCCATGTCGGCACTTACACGGAGAGCGGGACGTTTGAGGCCGTCATCCCGCACCTTGACGGGCTTTGTGAACTGGGCGTCACCGCCGTGGAATTGATGCCCGTCGCCCAGTTCCCCGGTGAACGGAATTGGGGCTACGACGGAGCTTACCCATTTGCTGTGCAGAATTCTTATGGGGGTCCCGCGGGTCTGAAGGCGTTGGTTGAAGCCTGCCACGCACGCGGGTTGGCGGTGGTGCTGGATGTGGTTTACAACCACCTGGGGCCGGAAGGGAATTACCTGGCGCAGTTCGGCCCGTACTTCACTGACACCTACCGCACTCCGTGGGGCCAGGCGATCAATTTTGACGGTCCTGAAAGCGATGAAGTCCGGCGGTTCTTTATCGAAAACGCGCTCTACTGGACGAAAGACTTCCACATCGATGCGCTCAGGCTGGACGCGATTCATGCGATTGTGGACCCATCGGCCCGGCCGATTCTTGAAGAACTTGGCGCGGCCGTCCACCGGCAGGCGCGGCAACTGAAGCGCAACATACAGGTGATCGCGGAAAGCGACAGAAACGATTCCAGAATCATCCGCTGCCGCGCGGCTGGCGGGTACGGCCTGGACGCCCAGTGGAGCGATGACTTCCATCATGCTTTGCACACGCTGCTGACAGCGGAAAGGAATGGTTACTACAGCGACTTTGGCGATGTGGAGCAGCTGGCCAGGGCTTACCGGGAAGGATTTGTCTATTCCGGACAATATTCCAATTACCGCAAGCGGAGCCACGGAAACTCGTCACGGAGACTGCCCTGTGAGCGGTTTGTGGTGTTTGCCCAGAACCACGACCAGGTGGGCAACAGGATGCTGGGCGAGCGGCTCAGCAAGCTGGTGTCCTTTGAGGCTCAAAAAATGGCAGCCGGGGCGCTGCTGCTCTCGCCCTTTACCCCTCTGCTTTTCATGGGAGAGGAATATGGTGAAATTGCCCCGTTCACGTATTTCGTCAGCCATTCCGATCACGACTTGATCGAGGCCGTCAGGAAGGGCCGCCAGGAGGAATTTGCCGCGTTCGAGTGGGCGGGGCAGATTCCTGATCCGCAGAGCCCGGAGACCTTCCAGGGTTGCAAACTGAACCATGCCCTGAAGTCAGAAGGCGACCACCGGGCGCTTTACAATTTTGTGCGTGAGCTGATTCGACTGCGACGGGAACTCCCTGCATTTTCACGGGATGGCTGGAAGGAGACGGAGGCGATTGCGTTCGAAAGGGAAAAGCTCTTGTGGGTCAGGCGATCGCGAAGGGACGGCCAGGCTGTTATGATTATTAACCTGGGCAGCAAACCGGCTACTGCGGTGTTTCCATTCCCTAAGGCGTGTTTCAGGAGAATTCTGGACTCCGCAGATCCGCGATGGAACGGCAGTGGGAGCCTGTGTCCAGACCTGCTGGAAGCAGACGGGACCGCCTCCCTTTCGATTGCCGCAAGCTCCGTAGTCCTTTTTCAGCCTAATTAACAGAACGGAATGAGGTTTATGCCAGATCGGTACATTTGTATCCACGGACATTTCTATCAGCCGCCGCGCGAAAATCCCTGGCTGGAAGCCATCGAAGTCCAGGATTCCGCTTATCCCTATCACGACTGGAATGAGCGTATTTCAGCCGAGTGTTACGGGCCGAATTCGGCCGCGCGAATCATGGATGGCCAGGGGCGTATTCAAAAAATCGTCAACAACTATTCACGAATCAGCTTCAACATCGGGCCGACGTTGCTGATGTGGCTTGAAGACAAGGCCCCGGATGTTTATCGTGCCATTCTGGCGGCAGACCAGGAAAGTCAGAAATTCTATTCCGGTCACGGTTCAGCCATGGCCCAGGCTTACAATCACATGATTATGCCGCTGGCCAACAGCCGGGATAAGGAGACCCAGGCTATCTGGGGCATTCGTGACTTTGAACATCGATATGGACGGAGTCCGAAAGGGATGTGGCTCCCGGAAACCGCGGTTGATCTGGAAACTCTGGATATTCTGGCGCAGCAGGGCATCAAGTACACGGTCCTTTCGCCGTACCAGGCGTGGCGCGTGCGGCCGGTCGGGGCGCGGAACTGGCGCGACACGAGTGGAGGACGCATCGATCCCTCGGTTGCTTACCGCCTGCGGCTCCGCTATGGACGGTCGATCAATGTCTTTTTTTATGACGGGCCGATTTCACGCGGCGTGGCTTTTGAAGGACTGCTGGCAAGTGGCGAAAAATTTGCCGAGCGGCTGCTGGGAGTCTTTTCAGAAGAACGCGAGGGGCCGCAACTGGTCCATATTGCGACGGACGGTGAAACCTACGGACATCACCATCCTTATGGCGATATGGCGCTTGCGTATGCCTTGGAGTATATGGACGCTGACGAGTCCGTCAAGTTGACGAACTACGAAGAATTCCTGGAAAAGCATCCGCCGACTCATGAAGCCAGGATCTTTGAGAAAAGCTCCTGGAGTTGTCCTCACGGAGTTGAGCGCTGGCGCAGCGATTGCGGCTGCAACAGCGGAGGACACGAGGGATGGAACCAGAAGTGGCGCGCGCCTCTTCGGGAAGCTCTGGACTGGTTGCGTGACACCATCAACAGCTCCTTTACCAGGAAGGGGAAAGAATTGTTCAAGGATCCCTGGGCGGCCCGCAATGACTATATCAACGTCATTCTCGACCGCTCCCGCGAGAGCGTTCAGGGCTTCCTGGACCGCAACTCCGCCCGGCCGCTTACGCTGGAGCAGAATATCCGGGCTCTCAAGTACATGGAACTGCAGCGGCACCTGATGCTGATGTACACAAGCTGCGGATGGTTTTTTGACGAGCTTTCGGGGATTGAGACGGTCCAGGTGATTCAATACGCCGGCCGCGCTATTCAACTGGCCGAAGAAATTTTTAGTCAGCCCTATGAGGCTCGGTTTATTGAGTTGCTTGAGAAGGCCGAGAGCAATATCCCGGCGCATAAAAACGGGGCGGTGATCTTTGAAAAATTTGTTCGGCCCGCAGCGATCGACCTGCCAAAGGTTGGCGCTCATTACGCCGTGAGCTCCCTGTTTGAGCCCTTCAACCACGAAACAAGGATTTATAGTTATACCGTCGACCCGCAGGACTATAAGGTCTTGAATGAGGGCAAGACAAGGCTGGCGCTTGGCCGGGTCCAGGTGACTTCAGAAATCACCTGGGAATCCGCAGAAATCACTTTCGGCGTTTTGCATCTTGGCGACCATAACCTGAACGGCGGCGTCCGCAGGTTTTTGGGTGAAGCCGAGTATGCGGCAATGGTGGCGGAGATCACCGAAAGCTTTAACCGCGGGGACATGGGAGAGAGACTGCGGATTGTTGACAAGCATTTCGGTTCGGCGACTTACACGCTCAAGCTGTTGTTTCGCGACCAGCAGCACCACATTCTCAGGCTCATTCTGCAAACCGCGCTGGCTGAGGCGGAAGCGGCGTACCGGAGAATCTATGAACGTGGCGCTCCGCTGATGCGCTTTGTGGCCTCACTCAATATGCCGCAGCCGAAACGCTTCCAGATTGCAGCGGAGTTCACCTTGAACGCCGAACTGCGGCGGTTCCTCGAGTCTGAAACATTGGAGGTTGACCAGATTCGGGGCGTGCTGGAAGAGATGGGCAGGGCCGGGATCGTGTTTGATGAGGCGACGCTGGAATTCTCCATGCGAGGAAACCTGGAGGGCAGGGCCGCTTCGTTTCGGGAAAGCCCTGACGATTTGGAGCGGCTTCAGGCTTTTATCGCAACCGTGAATGTTGCGGACATGCTGCCGTTTAAAGTCAGATTGTGGCAGCCTCAAAATGTGTTCCACGAAGTATTGCTGGAACGGTATGCAGATTTCCAAAGGCGGGCAGCAGAGGGCGATGAGTCGGCGAAGGCGTGGATCGAGCTATTTCTTGCCCTGGGCAACAAACTGAGCGTTTACGTAGGTTAGCGATGATGCGTTTGCTGGCAGTTCCGGTCGCAACTTATCGGATTCAGTTCAACCTGAATTTCCGGTTTGTTGATGCGAAAGGCCTGGTTCCGTACCTTCACGAACTGGGCATCACGCACCTCTATGTGTCACCGCGCTTTAAGGCCGGGAAGGGAAGCTCCCACGGATACGACGTGGCTGACCCCTTACGCATCAATTCGGAGTTGGGAACCGAGGAAGAGTTTGATGACCTGGTCCGCAAGTTGAAGAGTTACAGCATGGGGCTTCTGCTGGACATCGTTCCCAATCACATGGTGGCGAATTCTGAGAATCCATGGTGGATGGATGTACTTGAGAATGGTCCTTCATCCGAGTATGCCCGATACTTTGACATTGAATGGCACCCAGGGGCGGGCAAGGGTTTATTCCTGCAGGACAACAAGGTTTTGATTCCGATTCTTGGCGACCGTTATGGCCAGGTGCTGGAAAACCAGGAATTGAACCTTAAACTCGACGAAAACGGTTTTTATATCCGCTATTATGAGCACCGCTTTCCACTGAATCCCAGCACCTACCGCGCGATTCTGGAGCACTGCCTGGAGGGTATCCGCAGCGGAAGAGAAGTGGATTCCTCATTGGTTGAGGAAATCTCTCGAGTGCTGGATGCGGTGAGGCGATTGCCGGCGCTGAAAGGCTCCGCCCGGGAGCGGACCAGGAACCGCCGCGAGGCCCACAAAGAAATTAAGCATCGTTTGTGGGAGCTTTACCACCATTCAGCGGGCGTGAAGCACTGTCTGGACGAAACGCTCAGATTCTTTGATGGAACTCAGGGCGATGGAAGTAGTTTCGAGTCGCTGGACCATCTTTTGTCTGCGCAGGCTTATCGGTTGGCGCACTGGAAGATGGCCTCGGAAGAGATCAATTACCGGCGTTTCTTTGACATCAACGAACTCGTCGGAGTGAGGGTTGAAGACCCCCGGGTTTTTGGGGACCGGCACCGCCTGATCGCTGAACTTGCCCGGAAGGAAGAAACGAGTGGGCTCCGGGTGGACCACGTGGACGGCCTGCACGATCCGGCCCGTTATCTGGAGCGCTTGAGGGTTGCAACTGCGGCAAAAGAGGAAAGTCGCAGCCCTGCGAATCGCTATCTCATCGTGGAGAAGATTCTGGGCCGGGATGAACCGCTGCCGGCGGATTGGCCGGTGGCAGGGACCACCGGCTATGATTTCCTGAACGCCGTGAACGGGCTGTTCGTGGATCCGGGTGGATTTGCCCATCTGGACAAGGATTATCGCCGTTTTACAGGTTGCGAGCATTCCTACGCCGAGATCTGTTATACGCGCAACAAGCAGGTGATTTATCAGCTTTTTGCGGGAGAATTGGCGGCCTTTACTCATTTGCTGGCAATGCTGGCGTCGCAAGACCGTCACGCCAGAGATATTCCGCTTCCCGAACTGGTCAGGGCCTTTGTGGAGATCACGGCTTGTCTTCCTGTTTACAGGACGTATGTCAGGAATTTTTCGGTCAGCAATCGCGACCGCTCCTATCTCAACTGGACTCTGGAGACCGCGCAACGCCGGACTTCCCCTGATGAGGTCAGCGAGGCCGCCTGGGATTTCCTGCGCCGGGTTCTGTTTCTTGACCCGCAGCCTTATGCGTCAGGCCAGCGAAAGGCATGGCTTCAGTTCGTCATGCGATGGCAGCAGTTTACGAGTCCGGTGATGGCGAAGGGGTTGGAAGACACCGCGTCCTATGTTTATAACAGCCTGATTTCCCTGAATGAAGTGGGCGGTGACTCTCTGCGCGAAAAGCCACCCTACGATGTGGCGGCTTTTCACGGTTTTAATCAGGCCAGGCTGGACCGCTGGCCGCACACGATGAATTCAACATCAACGCACGACACCAAACGCAGTGAGGACGTCCGGGCGCGAGTGAATGTGCTTTCTGAAATTGACAGGGTATGGCTTCCCCGTCTGCACCGTTGGAGCAAATGGAACCGGCCGCACAAGACGGATTACAACGGCCAATTCGTTCCTGACAATAATGAAGAGTGCCTGTTGTACCAGACTATGCTGGGGGCATGGCCGCTTGATCCTGCGGAAGAAGCCGGGTTTCTCGATCGACTCATCGCTTCCATGGAGAAGGCCCTGCGCGAAGCCAAGGTTCACACCAGTTGGATCGATCCTGATCTGAAATACGAAAAGGCCGTTGAACAGTTCATCCGGGATTCCATTGATGTCGGCAGCCGGAACCGGTTCATGGAGGACTTCCTTGAGTTGCGGAAAACGATTGCATTCTACGGGTACGTGAATGCTCTTTCCCAGACTCTGCTGAAGATCTCATCGCCGGGCGTTCCGGACTTCTACCAGGGAACCGAACTGTGGGACTTCAGCCTTGTGGATCCTGACAACAGGCGGCCCGTCGATTTTGAGAAGAGGGTCCGGATGTTGGAGGAACTCAATTCTCAAGAGGCAGAGAATCCGGAGGACCTGTTAAAGGACATGGTCTCAAACTGGCAGGATGGGAGAATTAAACTTTATCTGATTCGTAAAGCTCTTAATTTCCGGCTTGCTCATAAAGAACTCTTTGCAACGGGTGAATATATCCCGTTGGAAGGGGCGGGGCCGAGGCGAGACCGGATTGTGGCGTTTGCCCGCCGCCGAAGGAAGGGCTGGGTGATTGTTGCCGTGCCCCGTCTTGTCGCGGGATTTCTCCGCAAACAAAAGTCCCTGCTGCCCAGGGAAAACTGGCCGGCTCTGAAGATCGTCCTTCCCCGGGAATGCCCCATCCGCTGGAGAAATGTTTTTACGCACGGGACGGTGTCCGCGAAAAAGGTTGGGGGTGGGCAGAGTGTGCTGTCGCTGAGCGGAATGCTCGACAGGTTTCCATCCGTCCTGCTGGAGCCGGCCCCACAAAAAGCCGCAGGGTGATGAGGGCCAATCCCCACCACAAATTTTGTCTCACTAGAAGTTGTTGCGCCTTTGCCTTAGCGTTTTAGGCCGGGGGCCATGGGCTGCGAAACTGTTGCGGAAGACTGCCAGGGCTGCACATTCCCCCGCGAGAAAAAGTCGCCGACGGTCAGAGTCATCATAATAGCCAGCCAAAAGACAGCGGCAAACACAACAAGGCGCACCAGCGAGGCGCTCCAGCGAAGATGCATGAAGAACGTTGCCACCAATGACGCCTTACAAATTGCGATGGTCAACGCCACTACCATATTCCAGCGGCCAAGATCAATGTAAGCGATCTGCCAGGTTAGAAGGGTCAGGATCAGCAGGCTGAAGAAAACAAAGAAATATAGTTTTAGGGGTGCAATGTGTTCTGACATCAGAAATGTGCTCCAAGCAAGTACAAGAGTGGAAACAGAAAGATCCAGACGATATCAACGAAGTGCCAATAAAGTCCGAACATCTCGATGGGATTGCATCGCTCTTTGGAAAATCTTCCCCGCCATGCCATGTAGAGAAGGACAGCCATGATGCCCTCGCCCACAATCATGTGGGTTGCGTGAATACCCGTCAGGATGAAGTAGAAGACAAAGAACATGGCCACATGGCCCGCCTGGGGCCCGGCGTAGGTCCAATGGAGGCCGGGGGCCAGGCCTTCGTGGTAATCGTGCGACCACTCCAGCACGAACTTGATGAACACGAACACGCCGCCGAGGAACATGGTCGAAACCAGAAAGGCCATCAACTTCTTGCGTTGGCCGGTCTGCGCTGCATGGACCGCGAGGGCCATCGTCAGGCTGCTGCCGATGAGGACGGCTGTGTTCAGGGCGCCGACCTGAGCGTTCAGCATGTGACTTCCGGTTTCAAACGCCGTTGTGTAAAGGTTTCGGTAGACCGTATACGCCGTAAAGACAGCGCCGAAGAACATGATTTCCGTGGCCAGGAAGATCCACATTCCGAGACTGGAAGCCTCATACTGCTGCGTCCGGTCATCAAACTGTTCGTAAAAGACGCTCTGGCTGTTATGCAACTTGTATTTCCTCCGCGATGCGATCATAGCCGTAGGGTTCTTCAGTTACGACAGGTGTTTCCTCAAAATTGTGGGTTGAAGGGGGAGAGGTCGTGGTCCACTCCAGACCTGTTGCCTTCCAGGGGTTGTCGCCCGCAGGCGCCCCGTAGCGAATTGACCAGGCAAAATAAATCAATGGAATGATGTATCCCAAGCCCAGGATTGTGGCTCCGGCCGTCGAGACGACGTTGAGAGTCTGGAATTCGGGTGGATACACTGCATAGCGGCGCGGCATGCCCAAATAGCCCAGAATAAACTGCGGGAAGAACGTCAGATTGAACCCTACAAAGATGATGACTGCGGCGACCCTGGACCATCCGTCAGGGTACAGTTTGCCGCTGATCTTGGGCCACCAGAAGTGGATTCCAGCCATGTACCCCATGATGGCGCCGCCGACCATGATGTAATGGAAGTGGGCGACGATAAAATAGGTTGCGTGCACGTGCTGATCAACGGCCGTGGTGGCCAGATACAGGCCCGTCAATCCACCGATGGTAAACAGCCCGATAAAGCCCAGGGCATAAAGCATCGGGGCCTCATAGGAGATCGACCCCTTGTAAAGGGTTGCCGTCCAGTTGAAAACTTTGACGGCGGAAGGGATGGCCACGGCCATGCTGAGGGCCGAGAAGACCAGTCCGGCATAGATGGACTGGCCGCTGACAAACATATGGTGACCCCACACCAGAAACCCGATCACCGCGATGGCAATGCTGGAGAAGGCGATGAAATGGTAGCCAAATATCTTCTTATGCGAGAGGGCGGTGACGACCTCACTGATGACGCCCATGGAGGGGAGAATCATGACGTATACGGCAGGATGCGAGTAAAACCAGAAAAGGTGCTGGAACAGGATGGGGTCTCCACCCAGGGCGGGATCGAAGATGCCGACGTGGAAGAGCCGCTCGATGACAATCAGCGCCAGCGAGATGGCGACAACCGGTGTTCCGATGATGAAGATAATGCTGGTGGCATACATCGCCCAGATGAAGAGGGGCAGACGGAACCACGTGAGGCCCGGGGCGCGCATCTTGTGAATGGTGACGACAAAGTTCAAGCCGGTCAGGATGGAAGAAAAGCCGGCGATAAAGATGCCGCTTGCGGTGGCCATCACGTGAGTGTTCAGGTACATCGTGCTCAAGGGCGTGTAGAAGGTCCAGCCGGTGTCAACCCCGCCCGCGATGAGGGCGTACATCACAATCGATCCACCGGTCATGAAGACGTACCAGCTCAGCAGGTTGAGGCGTGGAAACGCGACGTCCCTGGCCCCGATCATGAGGGGAATCAGGAAATTGCCCAGCACGGCAGGAATCGATGGCACCAGGAAAAGGAAAATCATGACGATGCCATGCGTACTGAACAGTTTGTTGTACGTCTCCGGCTCGACCAGCAGCCCCTGAGGCTCCAGCAGATTCAGGCGCATCAAGGTGGCTGCAACGCCGCCCACAGCGAAGAAGAACGTGATCGATATCAGGTAGAGCCAGGCGATCCGTTTGTGATCGGTGGTCAGTAGCCAGGATTTAATGCCATAATCGACGTTCAAATAATGAACGCGTGGCCTAATGGCAACTTCTGAACTGCTCATGGTGTCCCCGTATTCCTTTCTGTTGAGCCCAGCGACTTGATATAGGCCGTGAGCTGCAGAACCTGTTCTTCGCTCACCTGTCCTTTAAACGTGGGCATGATCGCCGGATATCCGTTCACAATCTGGGCGGACGGGTAGAGGATGGACTCTCGAATGTACGCGTCGTTGGCGATCACCGTCTGTCCGTCGGCCAGCTTGACGGGCTTCCCGAAAAGTCCCTGGAAGGCCGGCCCTTTCCCGGTGCCATGGCAGGTGATGCAGCCGTACTGGTGATAGAGTGTAGCTCCCTGTTCCGCCATTGTTGTCCCTGAAACCCCGCTGTTCAGCCACTTCTGGTAGTCCTCAGGCGTCATCACATAAACCCAGCCACCCATCAATGAGTGGCCCATTCCGCAATACTGGTTGCAGAAGAAATGGTATTTGCCCACCTTGGTCGCTTCAAACCACTCCGCGGTGTAACGGTCGGGCAGTACGTCATTTTTAACCCGGAAAGCGGGAACGAAGAAGTCATGAATGACGTCCTGGGAAGTCATCGTGAGCTTGATCGGAACTCCCTCTGGAATGTGCAGCGCATTGATTTCGCGTTTGCCATTGGTGTGTTCGACGTGCCACATCCATTGCTTCCCGATGACAAAGATCTCCGTGGCGTTCGGGGGCGGCTGCGAATTCCTGACGAAAATGTCGGCCCCCCAGAAATACATGATAGCAACGAGGACCATGGGAATAACTGTCCACACCACCTCCAGCGGAATATTATTGACCACCTGGTTCTTCGGGGGCGGCTCGTCAATTGAGCGTCGGCGATACTTGATCGCGAAATAAAAGATCAGCAGAAATATCAGCGCGCTGAAGAAAACCGACACCGCGGTCAGGAAGTAAAAGAGATGGTCGACCGCCGGGGCAAGCGTCGAGGCTTGTTGCGGAAATAAGGGAAACGCATGTGGCATTTTACTCTTTCAACCTCTTCAATTCAGGCCCGATGATCGAGGCGGGCCTTCTACCTCTCAGCCTTCACAGAGGCCTGTGGAATGAGCACTTCATGCCGCTTCCGGCGGCCGCTGCGAAACAGCACCAGCAGCAAACCGCCCAGAAGGATGACGGTGATGAGTGCGGCAATAAACAGCACCCGGGAAATCAGCAGGCTGTATTTTCCCGTGGCTGGATTGTAATGGCTGCAATACAGCAGAACCGCGTCAACCGGCGACCCGATTTTTCCTTCTGACGCTTCAACCAGAGCCAGACGAACCGCGCCGGCGGGATAACGAATGCCATAAAAATACCGCGCCACCTTACCCTGTGGCGTCAAAACCATAATAGCTGCGGCATGTGAAAACTGGTCGATCTTGGGATCGTATTGATATCGGAAGCCCACAGCTTTGGTCAGTGCGGCAATCGAGGCTTCGTCTCCCGTCAGGAAGTGCCACCCTGCGGCTGCGCCCTTGCGATTGTACGTGGACAGGTAGGCGAACCTTTTCGCCATGGCCTGGGAAGGCGAGTCCTTGGGATCAAAGCTGACGGTCAGCACGTTGAACTGATCGCCGATGCTGAAGTGGACTTCCTTCAGGCTTTCCAGCAGGCCGTTTTCGACCATGGGGCAGAGCTGCGGACAATTGAAGTAGACCAGGGAAAGAATGACAGGCTTCTTTCCAAAATAGTCACCCAGGCGGACCGTCCTCCCCGTTTCGTCGCGGAACACCAGATCCAGCGGAACCTGGTTATTCAATCTCTGATCAATACCGACGTTCTTCAGTTGAGGGGGCACCGTCTTGGAGTTCTCTGCCGAAGCACCTCCGTGCGGCGGCCCCTGGAACCCACGGGACTGAAGAATTTTGGAAACCTGTCCCCTGGCGACGGACGGGTAACCGGCGCTGATGAGCAGGCAGAATGCAAACAGAATTCCCAGTTTCATCGACAGGCACACGCGCAGGCCGGGCCTTACGGCATCGGTTCTGTCCTGAAAATGTTCCCCAGCCATGATTGTTCCCAACTTTCTGGCAGCTTGCTGACCACCGGCTTCGGTGCTTCTCCTAGTTTTGCGGCATAAAGCCCTGGGGAACCGCATACTGCTGCACTTCGCCGGGCTGTACCGCACCCTTCGGTGTTTTGCTGTTGCGTACCGGAAGGCCTTGTTGGAGCAGGATGTTCATTGCGCGTTGTATTGGAATTCGAACGACGCCGTTCTTCCGGTTGATCCATCCGTATGAGTCGAGAATCTCGCGCTGCTCTTTCAGATAGACCCGCAGATCCGTATCGGGGTGCGTCTGAAGCTGCGGCATTCCGGGCGGCGGCAGAACGCGGCCCTGTGAGACCGACGATTGAGGCGCAGGGTACGTCTGGTGATGCTGGAGGAACACCAGGGTTCCCCAGCTGACCAGGAAGCCTGCTATAACCGTTATGGCGACACCCAGCGCGAAGTAAAGAATATATTTTGGCACAGCCTCGCGGGTTTCGTGGCGGTGCTTCGGATTTTCAGAATGAGTCGTGTTCTCATCCATGCTGAACTACTCCCTCAAACCTTGGATCGTGCAACGGGAGCCGGGGCCGGGCCTTGAGTTGGCGAATAAAGAACGCCAGCCACAGCCCTCCGACTCCGAAAGGAGCCACGATGTCAATCCAGTCAAGATGTGGCCCCAGCGGATAGAAGGCAGGCGTAATGAACCAGTAGAGGTCAATCCAGGTCATGATCAGCAGCCCGCCGCCCACAAAAGCCAGCGCCTTCATTTGTCTTTTAACCGGGCGGTTCAGCAGCAGGACAAACGGCACCGCAAAGTGGAACAGAATGATGAACAGCGCGACCCATTTCCACTCGCCTGTGGCGCGAACCGTGTACCAGAAATTCTCGTCCGTCATGTTGCCTGCCCAGATAATCAGAAACTGAGAAAAAGACATGTACGCCCAGAGCATCACGAAAGTCAGCAGAATATTGCCAAGATCGTTGAAGCTTTTCCAATTAATAACCCCTGACAACGGCTTGTGCTTCGCCGAGATCATTGAAACGATAATGGTGAAGGACATCCCCGCCAGCGCCGGCATGATAATAAAAATCATGCCAAAGATGGTGGAGAAGAACTTGGGTTCCAGCGACATGACCCAGTCGAACGACGCCCAGCTGATGGTGGCAGCGTAAATCAACATGCCTGCCGCGCTGAGGTTGTTGAACTTCTTCAGCAATCCCGTTGTTCGTGCCCTGCGTCCTGCTGGGCGGACAGCTTGTTCAGGAAATAGGCAAAGCCGATCCAGCAGGCAAAGTAAAGGATCGCACGGGCAACGTAAAAGGGCGGGCTCAGATAGAAAGCCTTGAAAGAGCTTCCCGTGACCACCGGGTAGACATGTGCGTCCGCGTGGCCGATCAGCAGAGGAATAAAGAGCAACGCCAGCAGGGGAAATGTCCGGGTCCCCGCTTCCAGCGTGCGGCGGATCACGAACCCCCATTTTCCTCCCACCAGGTGGTGGAGCAACAGGATGGCAAGGCACCCAAGTGCCACCAGTAACCAGAGAAGATATCCGATGAGATAAGCCCGAAGGAATCCTGTCCAGTTTGTAAAAGCCCCGAATACGCACGCCGCCGAAGCGGCCACGCCGACGATCAGGAACCAGCGTTGGGCACGATCGAGTCCGGGCTTCAGAGTATCTTCGTTCATTGTGCCGATCCTTCAAGTTTCGTAAGTTCTTGGGATGGAACATCCTTTGCGGCCGCATTCTGGCTCAACTGCAAAGCGCGAATGTAGGCCGCAATGCACCAGCGGTCCCGGGGCGATACGCGGGCCGCGTAGCTGTACATTGTTCCGTAACCATTGGTCATAACGTCAAAGAAATGGCCTGCCGGCGCCTTCATCAGGCGTTCAATGTGGTAGGAAGGCGGAGGCGGAAACCCTCTTTGTACAATCATTCCATTGCCGGTTCCCGTGTAATCGTGACAGGGAGCACAGTAAACGTTGAATCGCTGCTGGCCACGCTCAAGGTCATTTTTCGTGATCGGAAACGGGAAGACGTCGGCGATCTGGCCATTGATCTTGCCGGTGTAAAGCAGTTCATCCGTCCGCAATTGCCCTCTTGCAACCGTTCCCGGGACGGCGGGCCGTTCTGAGCGGCCGTCGTTGAAGAAGCTGCTGGGCTCAAGACCTTTGTATTTCGGCTGAATGTGCATATCGAGCCGGCAACCGGTCAGCAGGATCCCTGCCAGGGCGATCGTTGACCAGCGCAAGGTTGCCGGGAGCCACCTCTTTTGCACGGCCGGCCTGAAGGAGGACGCCGGGGAGGCTGCCGTTAATAAGCTTTCTATCTGGCCCCTTTTAGCTTTCAACTTCGGATACCTCGCGAGGATTGAGTTCTGCCAGGAATTGCTTTGTCTGTTCCAGGTCAAAATTGGGATCATCTGCCTGAATCAGCAGGAAAAACTTGTCCTTGCTGGCTTGGGCAAATCTCTCCACGTTGAACACCGGGTGATACGGGGACGGCAGTTTGTTGAGGACGATCATGCCGAAAGCTGTAGTCAGCGCCGCAAAGAGAATGGTCATTTCAAACGTAATGGGAATGAAGGCTGGCCAGCTGTCAAGTGGTTTGCCGCCAATGTTCATCGGGTATCCAATGACGTTGGGCCACCACTGCAGAAAGAATCCGCCGCAACAGCCGAACAGACCGCCGCAGAAGACAAGGCGGGGCAGGATGGTTCGGTGGAATCCAATGGCCTCGGACAAGCCTTCAACCGGGAACGGGGAAAAAGCGTCAATATTCCGGTAACCAGCCTCGTATGTGTGCTTGCTGCCTTCCAGAAGCTCTTCTGCCGAGAGGAACTCGGCCATCAATCCGTAAATGCGTTGTCTCTCGATCATTTATGGGTTAGCCTCCTCTGCCGTCTTATGAACCAGTTCCCGCATCTCAAAAATCGAAATCATCGGGAGGAAGCGAATAAACAGGTAGAACAGGGTGAAAAACAGACCGATCGTGCCGATAAAGATGATGTAATCCCAACGCGTGGGGACGAACATGCCCCAGGATGAAGGAATGAAGTCACGGTGCAGGCTGGTGACGATGATCATGTAGCGCTCCAGCCACATGCCTGTCTGGACCGAGAAGGACAGGACCCACAGCCACAGGGGGTTGCGCCTGATCCTGGAGGACCATAACAGTTGCGGGATGACCAGGTTGACCGCAATCAGCGTCCAGTAAACCCCTGCATAGGGCCCCGTCATCCTGTTCATGATCATGTAGATGTCAAACTTGTTGCCGCTATAGAAGGCCATGAAGGTTTCCATGACGTAGCTGTAAGCCACGATCATGCCGGTGGCCAGCATCATTTTTCCCATATTGTCCAGGTGGCGGATGGTGAGGAAATCTTCCAGGCCGTAATACTTGCGCAGCGGCACGGCCAGCGCAATCACCATGGCAAATCCGGAATAGATGGCGCCGGCAACGAAGTAGGGCGGAAAGATCGTGCTGTGCCAGCCTGGAACAATCGCAACCGTGAAGTCGAAGCTCACCACGGTGTGGACAGAGACGACCAGCGGAGTGGCCAGTCCCGCGAGCAGCAGGCCCGCCATTTCATACCGTTTCCAGTGACGCGCCGATCCCCGCCAGCCCAGCGCAAAAGCGCCGTAGATGACCTGCTTGAACTTCTTCGTGGCGCGGTCGCGAAGGGTTGCAAGGTCCGGAATCAGACCCGACATACCAGAACACCAGTGAAACGGTTGCGTAAGTTGAAACCGCAAAGACGTCCCACACCAGCGGGCTGCGGAACTGCGGCCAAACGCCCATCGTGTCGGGGTAGGGAAGCAGATAGTAAAACAGCCAGGGCCGGCCCATGTGGAGAAGAGGGAATGTGCCGGCGCAGGCGACCGCAAACAGGGTCATGGCCTCGGCAAAGCGGTTGATGGAGGTGCGCCACTTCTGGCGCATGAGCAGCAGGAACGCGGAAATCAATGTCCCGGCGTGTCCGATTCCGATCCACCACACAAAGTTGGTAATGGCGAATCCCCATCCGACCGGAATATTAATTCCCCAGATTCCCACGCCGATTGCAAACAGCACCGTGATGCCAAAGTTGAGCATCAGAAGCAGCGCCACCGCCAACGCAAAACCGATCTTGTATTTATTGCCGGTGCCCCGGGTCAGAACGATCGAGCTGATTTTGTCGGTGACCGACCCGTAAGAATGGCCGGGACCCAGGACATCGCTTCCCGGAGCAACCAGGGTGCCTACATTTTCGGGTTCTCTTGCAGCCATCCCCTTACTCCTTGATCTCCGGATTCGGATTTCGCAACGGCGCCAGGTACGAAGTTCGTGGACGAACGTTTAATTCGGCTAACAAGACGTAATTCCTCGATTGAGCTTTAAGGTTTGAAACTTTACTGTTGGGATCATTGATGTTTCCAAACACAATGGCCTGCGTCGGGCAAGCCTGCTGGCAGGCCGTGACAACTTCGCCATCCTGGATAGTGCGGTTTTCAACCTGCGTGGCGATTTCTGCTTCCTTGATGCGCTGCACGCAATAGGTGCATTTTTCCATGACGCCCCGGCTGCGGACCGTCACGTCGGGGTTTCGCACGCCGTAGAGGCTGGGCGTCTGCCAGTCGGAGAAAAGCTCAAAATTAAACCTGCGCACCTTGTAGGGGCAGTTGTTTGAGCAGTACCGCGTGCCGACGCAGCGGTTGTAAACCATCAGGTTCAACCCCTCAGGGCTGTGCACCGTGGCCCCGACCGGGCAGACATATTCGCAGGGCGCGTTTTCACAATGCATGCAGGGCATCACCACATGATAGGTTTCGGGATTCTCCAGACTGCCGCGCCAGTAGGTGTCGACACGAATCCACTGCATGATGCGTCCGGCATCGACCTGCTCCTTGCCCACCACGGCGATGTTGTTCTCGGCATAGCAGGCTATCACGCAGGAGTTGCAACCCACGCAGCTGTTCATGTCGATGGCCATGCCCCACTGGTATCCCTTGCTGTAGTCCTGGCGGGGATAAAGGTTGGGAGCCTGGGTCGTTTCTTCCGGGGAATCGGCGGCGAAGTCCGGTTTGGAGCGAAATTCCTCAAGACTTGCCGGTCGCACCAGGTCCCGGTCGAAGGCGCTCTTGCTTTCGATTTCCTCTTTGCGGCCGCCTTCCGTAATAATGCTGTGCCGCTGCATGGTCACAAGGTTATAGCGGTCGCCTGTCTTGCCGGGTTTGGAAATCGGGGCAAATCCCGGGGTGTCTGAGTGCCAGATGGAATAGGCATTAAACCCTGTTCCGTTGCCGACCTTTCCCGCGCGTGACCGGCCATAGCCGAAAGTGACCGTCAGGCAGCCGTCGGCGTGCCCGGGCAGAATCCAGACCGGAACACGAAGCTTGCGGCCCTGGCTGTTGACTTCCACAACGTCTTCGCTCACCACGCCGAGTTGCTCGGCAGTCTTAACGCTGATGTACGCAGCGTTGTCCCACGTCATCGTGGTCAGCGGCTTGGGGAGCTCCTGGAGCCAGGAATTGTTGTTATAACTGCCGTCCCATACAGTGGGGTCGGGCCGGAAAGCGATCTCCATGGAACCGGCGCCTGCGCCCTTTCCGTTTGAGCTCTTGGGCAGGGCGGCGGCAAAATCCGTTTTGGGCGTTACGGCCTTTGCCGGGAAGGCCGTGCCTTGAATGACGCCTTTTTCAAGACTGGTTTCCCAGAATGTTTCGTACTCGAGAGACGAGGCAAGCTTCTGGTCCGCCCAATAGCCATGCACCCACTCGTGCGGCGTACGGCCGGCGTCTCCCAGAAGCGCCCCAATAACTTCATGCGGCGACCGGTTTCCGTAGAGCGGAGCGATCAGCGGTTGAACCAGGCAGGCCGTGCCATCGTGGGCCCGTTCGTCGCTCCAGCCTTCCATGTAGTGAACCTGAGGAATAAACCAGTGGCAGCGATAAGAAGTTTCGTCGTTGTAGATTCCCAGGCGCAGTCGAAGATTGACTTTGTCGAGAGCCTTTTCAAACTCCAGGTCCGCCGGGGCGTTGTAGACAGGGTTCCCGCCGATGATCAGGAGGGTAGTGACCTTCCCGGCGTTCATGTCAGCCGCCAGTTCCCGAATGGATTCCATCTCGTTGACGGGCTGGGCTTCAATCGGGTCGGTGTAAATCACCGTTTTGCCCGCGTTCCCCAGCGCTGCGTTGATGGCATGCGCCAGCGCGTGAACCCTGGGAGGTTGCTGCTCTCCCGCGACAACGATGCTTGCGCCGCGGTGCTGCTGAAGGTCACGAACCAGCCCGGCTATCCAGCCTGACGGTACTCCGTCGGGAGCCTGAGCTCCTGCCTCAACCCCCTTCACGCCTACGGCCGCGGCAAGCGCCGTGGCGAAGGCCTCAATCTGGCTGGGTTTTAGCGGGAGCCTGTGATCCGCTGCAGCGCCTGTGATGGTCGCCATGGACTCAACGGCGTACAGGCGATTCATGGTGCTGTGTGTGTCTTGAACCCGCCGCTTGTCTGCAAAGTCGCGGGAGTAGCGGATGCCGCCCCGACCGGAGCACAGGAAGTCAGCATCCAGCGAAACTATCACATCCGCCTGATCAAACTTGTAATACGTGCTCAGGTATTCGCCGTAAACCGCCCGGAGACCTTCCCGTTCCGCGTGCCGGTTGACGGGCGTGTACTGGTGCCACTTGGCTTCCGGAAAATCCGCCATCAGGGATTTCAACTGGCTGCCCAGGGTCGGCGAAGTGACGGTCTCCGTCAGGATTCGAAAGCCTGCGCCCTTCTGGGTGAGGTATAAGTTGCGCAGCTGGTCCAGTAACTCCAGAAACTCGCTGTAATTGGTGATGGCCCCGCCATGCATCACGGTCTGGGCCCGGTCAGGGTCCCACAGATCGAGCACCGAGGCCTGTCCAAACACATCCGTGCTGCCCAGGCTGCCGGGATGGTCCGGATTGCCCTCAACTTTGGTGGGGCGGCCCATGTGGCTCTTGACCAGCAACCCTGTTGCGCCGCCCTCAGGGCGGGGCATGGAGGTCGCGTAGAACAACGGGTGGCCCGGCACGAACTCCTCTGAAGGCCTGACGTAAGGAGTAATGTGCTCGATCGGAAGTTTCGTGCAAGCCGTCAACCCCGCCAATCCGGCAGAGGCGGCCATCAGCTTCAGCACATTTCGCCGGCTGAGCCCGGGTTGGGGTGGTTTGACGGGAGGGTTCTGGGAGAACTCCTGCCGCGCAAGTTTCTGATATTCTTCCGTGTCAGCCAGTTGTTCCAGGCTTCGCCAGAAGCGTTTCTTGCCCCCGTTTTCAAGACCTGCTCGAACCGAGGCGAGGTCGATGAAGTTTTTTTCCTTCATTGATTATCCCTATGTGTGCGGTTTATCGATGGCACGTATCGCAACTTGTCAGGCTCTTGATTTTGTACTCCGTCACCAGCTTTCGGCCCATGGCCATCTGGTTCGCAGGCGGAGTGTAGATGGGATCAAAAACATCTTTTTTGGGCCGCACATAACGCTCCGGATGCTTATGGCAATCAACACACCACCGCATGTAGAGCGTATTTTCCCGCCATGTGATCGGCATTTCCCCAAGCTGCCCGTGACACGTTGTGCAACCCATTCCTTTGCTGATATGAATACTGTGGTTGAAGTAGACGAAATCGGGAAGAGCGTTGATCCGGTTCCACATGATGGACTCATCCGTACGGTAACTGGCCCGGACCGGCTCCAGCATGTCGGCGTTCGTCCACAGTTGCGAGTGGCAGGACATGCAGGTGTGCGTGGGAGGAATCCCCGCATACCAGGAGTTCTCCACCGATGTGTGGCAGTACCGGCAGTCGATCCCCAGTTGGGCCGTGTGATGCTCGTGGCTGAAAGGAACCGGTTGCGGAATCGGACGCTTGATGTACGTGAAATAAGACGACTGGTTTACCTGCCAGCTGACGTAGCCAACCAGCCCAACCAGGATTACGATGCCATAGACGCTTGCCTTGGCAATGACGTTCATGCTGCGATGAAAGATTTGAGACATTTTGGGAGCCTTACATGCGTTCCTGCGGAACACTGATCTGCGGCTATAGAGGCAGTCAGATTCCTCTAAATCGCTTTTACACTACATGAATGGGTTTGCTCGTGCCCCTTGAGCCCTTCCGTCTACAACCGACAGTACAATGAAACCAAGGAATATACACGATGTCGATAAATTTTGCAAAATGTATTCTCCTGCCGGGATAAATTCTGGTGCTCCAAAGCGCCTTCTCCCCCTGTCCCAGCAGGCAGAACATCCTGCTCTCGCTGTTCTCGATCGGAAATGGGGCAGGCTGCCGGGCCTGCGAACCCCCCACCCTTTCGGACTGCAGGCTTGGGCGGCTTGCACTTCTACGATCTGAACATGGCGTTCGAGTCTGCCGCCGCTCCGCACCTGGAATGCTGCGTCTGCCCGGTTTCATTTTTGCCCGGCCCCTTTCCTCAGCGCTCCGTGGTGAACGATATCCACTCAAGGTATTGATTGCGACGATTCCCAATATGGGAATTCTTCCTGTTTTGGGATTCAGGCTCCGGCGCGCCCTGCATGGTCTTCTCCCGCCCCCGCTCCGGTTAGGAATCACTAAGAGATTCTCATGAAAATCATCTTAAGTCCGGGACGTTGTCCTTTGCTTCTGAGGGCTGGAAGCCTTCCCGTTTTGAAATTCGCTAGCCCTTTGTGTTCTGTCGAAGGTGCCTCCGCAGGGCTCAGTGCAAGATGAATTCTACCCTTTTTTGAGCCACGCCTGATGGGGATGGCTCGGTCTCCGATGGCCGGCCTGGAGGATGTCGGGAGACTTGAACGCCTATCGCCTAACTGTCTGTAAACAAAACACCAAGCACCTCTCACTGGCTGCTTGCAGGCCACCCGTTTACCACACCTTCGGCCGTCGTCCGGCGGCCGTAGAGGGGACGATCTAACCCGCAACCAAAGCGTGGAATGCATTTTATTCTAGCCTCGAAGCCGAGTTGGCCCGGTCCGTGCATTAAAGGGTGGTACACGCGATGGCGCAGGTTGCCTGAAGCAGCTTTCGGTGACCCGGTGAGTCCGCCTTCGGATGCGATTGAGACCAAAACTTAGGGGGTGCCGAATTGGCGATCCAATTAGTTGATTCTTCATGTGCCGTTCCAAAACGCAACGAAAAGACGGAGTGCCGGCAGCGTCATGCGGCAGGCAAGTCACGCCACAGCCAGCTTTGTGCAACCGGGGGGCAACGCACAACGCAAAGCCGCGGCCCTTTGCATGACCGGGGCAGCTCCAACGACAGGGTGGTGAAGTTGCTGCCTTTGGTGAAGCGTGTTGCTCTCAAGTTGCGGGGACACCTTCCCGCGCACGTGGAGCTGGATGACCTGGTCAGTGACGGAACCGTGGGTTTGATTGACGCGGTCAGGAAGTTTGACCCGGCCAAAGGGGTCACCATTGAGAGCTATGCCCGCTATCGGATTCGAGGGGCCATCCTGGATTCCCTGCGGGACCAGGACCATGCCTCCCGCGACATGCGGCGGCGGATGAAGAAGATTGAGTCCACCTGCCGGGGTCTTGAAAACCGGCTCGGCCGGCCGGCGGAAGACGCGGAAATGGCTGCGGCCCTGGGGCTGAGCCTGGGGAAGTGGTATGACCGGGTTGCCGAACTGCGGCGGATTGGATTTGAAGGCACGGCTTCCCGGATTCCACAGGAATACAACAAGCGGATCAACGAGGAAAACCTCCCGGCTGCTGAGGGCGACAATCCCTTTGAGCTGTGCTATCGTCGCGAACAGAAAGACCTTCTTTGCCGTGTGCTGGGCTGCCTGACGGAACGCGAGCGCGCGATTATCAATCTTTATTACAAAGAAGCGCAGACGATGAAGCAGATTGGCGCCCGGCTGGGCATTGACGAATCCCGGGTTTCGCAACTGCACTCGGCAGCCATCGTCCGGCTGCGCAGCAGGATTGCCGACAGGCTCCGCCCTGTACCGGGCGTTAAAGGGCTTCCCGCAGTAGCAGGCGGCGTGACGCAGCTTTTTCGAGTGGCGGAGGGCGCCAGACCTCGCCGGGCCGCAGCGGTCCGGGCAGGCAGAGACGGCGAAAGGGCGGCCGCGTATGGAGCCTGAACACATGCCGGCCGGCTTCTTTTGGAGGCCGGGGATGAGCCGGCAGCCGTTCAACGAATTGATGAAACTCGTCATGGTAAAGTCAATAACAACACGGAAAGATTGCATCGAAAGTTCGCAAATGATAGTCTCTCCCCTTCACCTGTACTCGGGAAGCCCTTGAGGTGTCATGGAGCTGGAGAGGGGGCAGAATGATAAGGAATTCGAATGCCTCAGCAAAGGACACGGTTTGTGGATATGACACGATACGAAGACAGAACCTTTGAAAATCAACATGTGATCCTCGATGAGGGTGTGTTTGTCAACTGCGTCTTCAAGAACTGCAGCCTGGAGTATTCCGGGGGCGATGTCTATGTCCAGAACTGCCAGGGAGAAAGCTGCCAACTGGTGTGGCGAGGCCCTGCGCAGCGGACAATTTTCCTTCTGCAGGGCTTGGGGCTTTTAACACCGGCTGCTTCACTGAACACCGCGGATGCTCCGGCCAGCGTGCAATAGGCGGATGGCGCTGGAAGCGGGAAGACGCTGCCTGGAATCACCCGGGGGACGGTAGCGAGGCTGGGAGGCAGGGTCTTTCGCTTCCCGGGCGGTCAGTTGCCGACCCTCATTGATTGGTGCCGTATTGTGGCGACCACGGCATTCGCCCGCAGGCGTGTGCATCCGGCACGGGCCTGCGCATTATTTGTCGAGCCCCTTTCCGGCTTTCTCGTCCGTATCCCCTCCTTCTTTCGATCATTTCACCGGCGGCTCGAGCGACGGGATCAACTGGTACGACGGCCGCGTCTGATATTGCCGCAGGTACTTCTGGTAGGCCGGGCTCGCCGGCGAATGGTCCTTCGCTCCCGGCGGATAGTTTTGCATGGAGCGGAAGGGAAGCGGCGCCACGGTGGCGGAATAAGCCGTGTTGGGTTCGCCGTCTTTGGCGTAGCCGCTGGCGTCCAGGAAGAAGGACCGGACCCACCCTTTGCGCAGCGGCGGGAAGTTCCCGGCGTTAAAGCGCACGGTCATTTCGTCTCCCGTCGACATCACCACCAGCCGGCTGTCGGCCCGGCTGACGAGTTCCTCCACATTTCCATAACGCGTATAACGGCCTCGCATGGGATTCCATGGCGCGCGCTTCATCAGTGAGGCGTATTCGTAATGGTCGGGGCGAACGTGGCTGGGGTCGGTGGCGGGCGTCGAGAAGCCGCGGTAATGGAGATCGGCATACTCCGGTTGAATCTCACGGTCCGGCTTCACCACGCGGTCATGGGTGGTGAAGAAGATGCGGTCCCAATAGACGCAGAGGTTGGTGACGATGCGAACGTGGTGGTCGGCCGAGAGGAATTTGCCGGTCAGGTCAACCCGCATGGTGCGGTTGCTGCCGCTGGGCAGGCCCATATCGGGAATGACGGTGACCCATTTCCCCTGCCTGTTCCGCACCTGCACATAGGGCGAAATCATAGTCGTCGAGGGATTGTGCATCAGCGCCCGTGATCCGTTGGAATCGGTCCAGAAGACCCATCCCGTCAGCCACAGGGAAACTTGCCTCGCGTCATTCAGTTGGCCGAGGTCGAGCGTCAGCGAGTGGAGTTCAGCCATGCCCGGAATACGCAGGCGCTTGAAGCTGTGGGGATAGCGATGGTCTTCCTTGCTGATCAGCGGCAGAACGTTCGAGCCGTGGCCATCGACGGCGGAGACGGGCAGGTGCTCGCCCCGGACGGCGTAGAGCCTGGGTTCCGACGGCGTTGAAGAGTAGATTTCATTGGCGTAGATTTTTTCGCCGGCGGGATGATCGACGGCGAGGAGGCGCAGACGGTCAAAGTAATCCACCTCGCGCAGCTCATCGGTCATCTGGAATTCATAGCTCCCGCCGCGCTGGCGCAAGGTTGAGGGTAAACGGACAAACTCACGCGGATAGGGTTTGATCCGGGTGCCGTCCGGGGCCAGCTCGCCCAGCGGGCCCACGCCCAGAATGTCGGTGACAAAGGCGAACTTCTTTCCGTTCCAGGCGTAGAGCATGGGACAGGAACTGGCCAGGCGTTCCGACTCGCGGAAGCGGATGGCCGCATTGGTGGCGACGTTGAGTTTGTTTTCGACAATCTGTGTCGGCCAGGTGGTCCGCACCACGTCCAGCCTGGCCAGGCTGCCGGTGTAGACAAAGGCCGGGCCGTTGCTGATGAGGACTTTGCTGTAGAAGTTTCCCTGCTTCAGTTCGATTTCCGATCCCACGCCCTGCTTGTTGCTCTTGGAACCCTCCATGCTGATGGCCAGCCAGTGTTCCGGCGGGCCGGTCCTGGCCCATGCCGCGAGCTTTCCGCCGCGCGTGGCGCCGAGCAAGTCGAGCACTCCCGGCTTGCCGATCCAGGTGGCGCCCAGAGATGCCAGCTTTTCGGAGGGATTCAGATGGAGCGTTTCCAGGCTGAAATGTCCCAGGCGGTTGGCCAGAAGGTGCAGCTTGCCGGCAGAGTCGGCCACCAGCAGGTCTTCGTAACTGTTGCCGGTGATGTCGGCGGCGAGTCCCCGGAAGGCCAGAAGGGGAGCAGGCGGCTTGATGGCCGGAAGGTCCGGAAAGGGCGTGAATCCGGCCTTGCCGTTGTTCCTGAGGACTTCGTAACCTCCGGTGGTCCACAGGGCCAGATCGAATTTGCCGTCGTGGTTGAAATCTGCGACCGCGCCGCCCAGAGCGGTCAGTCTGCTGAAAGCGGGCCCGGCTTCGCGGGTGCGGTCGGCGAATTTGTCGCCCCCGAGGTTTTCGAAGAACAGGGGCGCGCCGTCGTCGCGGAAGAAGACCAGGTCGGGATAGGTGTTGCCGTTGAAGTCGGCAAACAGGACGTCGCGAAAACGCCCGCGAACGCGCCCAGGCCGGTGGAATGCCGTAATGTCCGTGAAAGGTGCCATTGCCGTTGTTGCGATAGAAGTGGATGCCGGCGGGCGCGAAATCGTCCGGGAAGCGGAAACTGTTGCCGTGGGGCGGCGTGTTCAGATTGGTGTAGGAAGTGACCACCAGGTCGAGCTGTCCGTCGTTGTCGGCGTCAAACAGCAGCGCGCGCGTATCCACTTCGCCCGGTTGGGCTTTGAATCCGGCCTTTTCCGTGACGTCGGTGAAAGTTCCGTCGCCGTTGTTCTTGTAGAGGTGGACGCCTCCGAGACCCACCACAAACAGGCTCATCTTTTCGCTGTTGTCATAGTCCGCGAAAGTGGCGGACAAAGCATGTTCCGGCCCCCGGACGCCGGCCTTGGCCGTGACGTCCGTGAAAGTCCCGCTGCCGCTGTTGTGGAAAAGCTGGTTTTCGCCGCCGGGATTGGCCAGGTAAAGATCGGGGTGGGAATCGCCGTCAAAATCACCCATCGCGATGGAGGGACCCATCAGCGGAAGAAGTTTTGTCCGGGCAAAATCGGGCGAGTCATCCGCAGCCTTGACTTCTGCCGAAACGGCGTCTCCCGTTACGCCCGCGCCCCGCAGGGAAATGCCCAGGCCGGAGGTGATGTCGCGGAAGGTGACGGGACGCGCCGCTGCGCCGCCTGCCACGCGCACCGGACGGGTTGCCGGAACCAGGATCTCTCCATACCTGCCCTTTTCAAGCGCCGTGGCCTGCAGCGAAATGCTGGGGAGCTTGTCGCTGTACTTCTGGTGGAGCTTCAGCACCTTCTCGGCTTCAGGCCGGCGGCCCATCCGCACCAGAAGGGTGAAAGTGCGGAACAGGGAAGCGACGTAAAAATTCTGGCCGCGCTCGAATCCCATCCTGTTCACGTGCTCGTGAGCGTCAAGAGCCAGCTGCATTTTGCGTTCGGCAAAGTAGACGGTGCCCAGGTTGAACCATGTGGCCGGATCGTCGGGGTCGGCGGCGATGACCCGTTTGAAGGCTTCTTCAGCCGGCCCATAGTGGAGTTCGCGCTTGTAGAGGATTGCCAGGTTGTAATCCACGGCGACAAGATCGGGGGCCATCTGTTTGGCGGTGGTCAGCGCGGAGAGCGCCTGGTTGAGGTTGTTCGACTGCGTGTAAGTGAGGCCCAGGTCCAGGTAGTCGGTGGCGAGGGCATGGCCGGACTTGACGACCTTCTGAAATTCGTCGGCGGCCTCCGTGTACTTGCCCTGCTCGTAGTACGCCTTGCCCAGGTTGCGCCAGGTCTGCAGCGTTGCCCCGCCGGACGCGCTGGCCTGCGCCATGGATCCTGCGGTAAGTGGCTGCGCCGTGCCCGGTCCTTTAGCAGGTTGTGCTGACGACCGCCGCTGCGCTGCCAGAAAGGGAAGCAGCGTGGCTGCGGCAATGGCGCCTGAAATGAGAAGGACTTTTTTCTGAGCCTGGTTCATCGCTCTCCCGTCTGTGCTCTGAATTGACCCGCAAGCCAGAGATTATATAACGCGCGTGCGAGGGAGGGCGGAGGTTTGTGGGGGCATTACGGTTCGACACCGGAGTATAAATTGGGTATTCGCGCTGTCGCGACGAGTACTTAAAGGGTCCATACAGGCATGCCTTCGGATATTGGGGGACGAGACGGACCGTGCGTTTTCATTTTATTGAAAGGTTGGAGCCTCTTGCTTGCCTGCGTCAACGGGCGTGTGTTTTACCTCGATCGTCCAAGTCTTAACCTCGGTTATACGTTGGGACTCCCGCTCTAGCCACATGTTTACAGTAACACTCCCCTCCTGACCTGCCGGAAACCCACTTAGGTTAATGAGCACATTGTGATTTTTCTCTTCTGTAAAACGAAATTGGACGGAACGCTTTAAAAACTCCGCTTTGTCTGGCCAAAAGATTTGCACTACTTTCGAAAATTCGGCACCTTTGTCTTCCGCTTCCTGCCGCCAAAGACTATACACACACCAGTTCAACGGAGCGACCGCGTTCCCCGGGAGCACCTGCGGGTCTTTGCTTGCTTGAACACGAACGTCAACCCGCTGAAGTATTGTAATCAAACTTGCAGCGCCTTCCTTGGTTATGAGGCATTTCTCAGCGAGTGCGAAAGTTATGAGTTGCGGCATTGTTCAGCCTTGAAAGTGCAGTACTAGGTCGTCCCCGTGTTTGGTGTAATCAACGACGTCTCCGTCTCCCAAGAAGGTGAGTTCGAACTTGGGATTAACGGCCTCAGGATGGTTACCCTCGATTAGTTGCAGCCAAGGGTTCCACCCAGCGGGCGGGGTCCCGAAAAACCAATGAGCCCCAGTTGCCACCCACATTTCTCTAATTTGAGCATGGCTGTAATAAGCGTCGTCGTTACCGAATTCTGTCCCACAGCAGGGGCAAATGTGATAGTTTTCGGGAGGATAAGGCAACTCGTTAAAGGCGCAGACGGGACAAGTTTGGTTCATAAATTCACCCCAGCTATCCTACCGCATTGGTACCTGTAATATCCTTCCTCTCCACCCCACCTAAGTATATGTCGAATCTCGACGGGATGAAACGTCCTAACGAACGGGGGTTCGATGCAAGCCGCTGCCGCGTGGTGGCTGACGAAGTCGAACCGGAACTTGTCTCCCCTACCGTCTGGTCCAACTGGCCTATTGCATTCCCTGCTGTCTTGCCCCAACGGGCCGTACATAAATTGATCGGCCATCCGCTCATATTCGTCGGCACTTGATGCCCCGAACTTATGACCGTGCTTGGCAAAGTGAATGTCGCGCTCAAGCTGATTGGCGAAAGGCATGGCCGAACCTGCATATTTATCACAGCTATGCTTCCAAAGTCTACTGACATAAGTTCTGTCGTCTTTATCGGATATCCGTCCTTTAACGGCAATTAGCTTGCCGTTATCCTTTCTGGACCGCACTGATCCAGAGTGGGGTCCGTTTGGCAGAAGCCTTCCCCCGTCCAATTTTTCCACCTAATGTTTTCAACAAGATGGCCCGGTTCGTTTTTGGGTTCGTTTTTTCCACAGCTACGTGTTTTCAACAACTTCCCGGCTTCGTTTTTGGGTTCGTTTGGGTTCGTTTTTTTAGCCGATCATTTATTTTCAGTAACTTCTCGGGTTCGTTTTTTAAAAAACGTGTTTTTTTGTCCCACGCACGTCAGGTGCCATCGCCTGGTCGGCCAATTCCTCGAGTTTTCGATTGGCCTGGATCTGGGTCAGAAGCTTTAATTTTCGTTCGATCAAACGGTCGAGGGAGTACTCCTGCCTGACGATGGAAATCCACTGCGGGTGGACGGGCGCCAGCGCCGAATCGCGCAGGGCGGGGGAGATGTGGACGTGTTCCTGAAGGAAGAGGGTGTATTCCTCAATGACGTCGCGGGTCTCTTCTTCAATGGCTATTTTGAGGCTGGCCGCCAGCGCCTTCTGCTCTTCCGTCTCGACTCCGCTTTCGCCGAGCTGATCATAAATGTTGGCGATCTGGGCGCCGCGCAGGGTGGGCGTTTCGCCATAAAGCATGGTGATGACCGGCTCGATATCCTGCGAGAAATCCTTCCGGGCGACCAGCGCCGTGAGGGTTTCAAGCTGCGAGAGGATTTCGCCGAACCGGGCCGGCGACCGGGAGGCGCGGCGCAGGCCGGATTTGAGCACCTCTTCCTGCGAGACATCGGCGCTTTCGCGGCCCACTTCGAGCGCCTGGCGGTGCCGGTCAAGTTCCAGCACTTCCAGGCTGCGCAACTGCAGACCTTCCTGGGCGCGGTTGAGGCGGCGCTTCTTCCAGGCCAGCGTGGCCACGTCTTCCACCAGCATGTGCTCGATGGCGTCGGCGGGCTGGCGGCTGGCGATGAGGCTGTCGCGAAAGGCTTGGAACTCGCGCGGGTCCTCGCCCAGCAGCAGCATGTTCTGCTCCAGGGTGTGCCGGCCGGTGTAGCACCCGTACTTGAGCGCGTTCAGCGCCGCGCGGCGCTTCCCGGCTTCGGTGCGCGGCCCGGTGGATTTTTGCGCGTTTCGGCGGTTTGACTCCAGTTGGCTGGGTGTGAGTTTGGCGTTTGTTTTTTTCACAATTCCTCCTCGTGTGGGTTGTAGCGGCGGGTTCACCCCGCCAGCAGGATTTCAAGACTGAATGGCGGCGTAAAGCCGCCTCTACGGTCGCCTGTCTGGGGCGTCCGAAAGCGCTTGAATCAGGCCCTCTGATGCCCCTTCCGGGATATCGTCCCTTACAAGCTTATCAGGCCAAAATGGGACGTTTGGGACGCCTGAGACGAATGGGACAAAAAATTATAAGTTGTTTTAGAATCTGTCATTTATAGTAACTATGGTTTGGAAATATTGCACCATAACAGGGCAAAGTGTTCAAATTTGGGACAGTGGTGGTGGAAAGCGGGGCGGAAGTTTTTGGCGCATCCGGCTGTGCCTGCGGGCGGAAAATTCTTAACACAGAGGCCACGTAGGCGCTTCCTGCCGGTCTCTAATGGGGGTCGTAGGCCACGGAGGACACAGATATGCCCGCGGTATTTTCTCTGTGCCTTGAACATCACCGACACTAAGGGTACTGGTGGTCTCTGTGTACTCTGTGTTAAGGCTTTTGGGTTTGCTTTAACCCTGAAATATCCACGCTAATGTTTCCGGTAGCGGTCGACGAGTGAATCGATAAACTCGAAGCGCTTCTGGTCCGTGGCCGGGAGGGCGTGGATGTTTTCGCCGAGATCCATTACCTGCCGGTCCTGGGGGGTGTATTGCGGCCAGTGGGGCAGGCCGGAGCCGTTGGGATTGCCGGTCCTGGCAAAGTTCGACCAGTAGGTCATCATGGCGTCTGAGACTTTGAAGTCCACCGGCTGCCAGGGAATCTTCTTCCATTTCAAAACTCCGAAGACATATTCAATTTCGGCCGAGTGCCGCGCTCCCAGCTTGACGAGTGGAATTCCATCATCCGTCTCGCTTAGCGGCTCGGGCGGGGTGCGCGTAAACAGATATCGATAGACCGGTGAATCGCCGGTCTGGTTCTGCATCTCCAGCCATTTCCAGGTGACGTAAACGGTGAAGAAATCGCTGGCGAAGCGTTTCGGTGGACTGGCGCGCTTCGGCTGCGGTCGAGTGCGGATAGAACTTGAGGGCCTGGCCCGCTTCCGGTCCGAACCGTTTCCGGATGGCCTTCTTCAGATTTGCAGCCGTGGGCGGCGTCTTGGTGGAGTAAACGTTGCCCATGTTTTCGTCCTTGTTCCAGCCGGCCAGCAGCGGCACGTGGCTCTGGCGGCCTTCGGCGAAAATCCTGTCCACGGACTGGGGAAGAACGTAGCCGTCAACGTTCGGCCCGAAATGTCCTTTGGCCGATTCCTGCAGCAGCTTGTCGGCGGGAATGGCGCGCAGAGCGGCCAGTGAATTGGCGCCGATGGATTGGGCAAATTTCTCTCCGGCCTTCTCGCTTTGCCCCAGGGTCTGCGCAGCGTGCAACTGCGGACCCGCGCCAAATTCGGCGCCGCTCTCCCCGATGGCTTTCTGGAACAGGCCCTGGGCCGGCGGGGAAGCCATCAGCTCACTCACCGACCACGAACCGGCGGACTCGCCGAAGATGGTGACGTTTGCGGGATCGCCGCCGAAGGCTGCGATGTTCTCCTTCACCCAGCGGAGCGCCGCGATCTGGTCCATCAGGCCGTAGTTGCCGGCAGCGTGATGGGGCGATTCCTTGGCCAGCGCGGGATGGGCAAAGAAGCCGAAAATTCCCAGGCGGTAATTGACGCTGACCACCACCACGCCTTTCTTTGCCAGGTTCATGCCCTCCTGGCGGGGCTCGGAAGTTGCTCCGGCCTGGAAGCCGCCGCCGTAGATCCAGAACATCACCGGCAGGCGCTCGGAGGCGGATGGGGCCGGCGTCCAGACGTTGAGGTAAAGGCAATCCTCGCTGGGTCCCTGGTCGCGGAAGACCATGTCGGAATAGACCGTTCGCTGCATGCAGCGGGGCCCGAACGCATCGGCCTGGCGGACCCCCTGCCAGGGATGGACCGGCTGGGGCGGCTGCCAGCGCAGTTTGCCCACCGGCGGTGCGGCAAAGGGAATTCCCAGAAAGGCGCGAACGTTGGTGCCGGCGACGGGCGCCCCCTGGAGGGTGCCGGAAGCGATTTTCACCTGGTCAGCGGCGCGCGCGGCAACGGCTTGCGAAACAACCAGAACGAAACCCAGCAGGAAAAAGTATTGAACAGAGTGGATAATTCCGTGGCGGTTGCCCATCATGATGTCCTCCTGAAATGACCCATACTCTACACGAAGTGCCGGCGGAAGAGAAATGCCTGCCGCGGCCTCAGTAGAACAGAAAGGACACACACGTACCCCGTGGCGGGAATGACTTTGGAATTTCCCCGGGGGCAAGTTTCTTCGCGGCAACCGATTCGGGGCCGGAACGGCCCTGGAACCACTGGCGGGTTCTGCTCGCTGGGGAGACTGACTATCCCCTCCCTGGGTGACTGGCGGTGGACCGGATGCCAGTCCAAATGACTAGGAGACAAATTCGGCGATCAGCTTATGTCCGGCTTCCGTCATTTCCCAGAGGCCGCGCGGGGTGTCTGCCTTCAAAAGACCGGCCTGAACCATGGCGCTCTGCGCCCATTGCGCGGTATTCCACCATCGGGGCACTTCAGAGTTGGCGGTCAAGGGCTCAAAATCGAGCTCCCGCAGCGTCCCCTTCATGAGTTTGGGAAGGCGTTCCAGAACTTCAGCCATGTCGCCCGCCCCGCCCATCTGGTTGAGGACCTGAAGGATCGGTTGGAAATAAGCGGTCTCGCGGGTTCGAATCCCCCGCTGCAGCCGGCTGAGATCGTGACTGCCATTCTTCCTGGCGCTTGCGCCGTTGGTTGCAGCGGCGGGGCCAAACTTTTCCCATTCGATGCGAAGCGCGGCAAGTTTTTCTCGCAGCGCCGTGACCTGGTCCGCACGCTCGAGAACGGCCCGGGCCGCGTCGTAGTTGCGTGCAGCAAACGCCTTGGCTCCTGACTGGTTGATAAATTCAATTTCAGTTTCCATCTCTTCCAGCAGGATCTCAAAACCTGCCTGTACAGTGGTGGGATCATTGTCGACCATCTTTCGACCTCCTTCAAATTACTTCAAATACAATGTCATTTCCGAATGCCCTGGCGCCAGTCCCAAATCAGCTCCGGTCCAGCTCCCCCTTCTCCCCACCTGTCTCCCTATGGTTGCAACCATTGTGCGTCCACTGTCGGAGGGCTGCATTCTAACGCAGAGCCTCAAGTTTCGCCAGACCCTTGAAACACCAGATAATGTACACCTAAGTAGCCTCTAATGGTTACTAAAAAATTACTTGTACCCCCCATAAATTTGCGGGGATTGATCTGGAGGCACGCCCGGCCGGAACTAAAAGGCCCTGCTGAGGAGAGTCGGGATGGGAAAAGCTTCCATCAGGGCGGCTTCGGAAGTCCCTGAAACACTCATAGCGGGAAGGCTCTCTAAAGCTGGCGCCGCCCGGAATGGTTCCGGCCCGGCGCGGAGGACTCCGAAAGAGTCCCCCGGCGCTGCATTCCTGAGGGATTGAGCATATATATTATTTTCAGTGTGTTACAGCCTGCACTAACCCGCGGCCATGGAAAACTCCGCTCTTAAGGCTGGCTGCCCGTGTTTGAGGGGGAACCGGGGATGTTCTTCCGGCGGCTGTACTCGCCCTTGTCGGGATTCGTCAGCACGATGTTGTGCGCGTCCAGGATGGTGCCCGTGGCCTGGCGGAACTGGACGAGAGACTGCGCATAGGCCTGGCGGGCCTTGGCCAGGTTGCCTTCGGCGTTGATGAGGTCGCGCTGCAGCAGGATGACGTTCAGCGTGGTTGAAACGCCCAGGTGGAGTTTTTTGTTTTCAGCATCCAGGGCCTGCTGGGCGTAGTCACTGGCTTTCAGCGCGGCGTTGATCTGGGCTTTGGCCTGAGTGACGGCGATTTCCGCGTTGCGGACATCCTGCTCGATGGTGTTTTTGTCGCGCTGCATGCTGATTTGCAACTGATGGAGTTCCACCATGGCCTGGGCGGCGTTGGCCTGCTCCGCCCGGTTGCCAATGGGGACGCGGAGGGTGAGCCCGACCGAATAGCTGGGATACTTTCCGCCGAAAATCTGCGACAGGGAATCTCCCAGGCCTCCCGCCCCGGAGCCAGGAACACCCGAAAACGGAACGCCCGCCAGTCCGTTGGACTGGTAGGTGGCAAAGGCGTCGAGGGTGGGCAGCAGCCCGTTGCGGTTGGACTGGATGGTGTAGTCCTGGTTCTGCAGGTTCAACTGGTCGCGGCGGATCTCCGGCCGGTTCTTGACGGCCGCGGCCAGCGCCTCGGCCAGCGGCGGAATGTCATTCGGCTGGGGTTCCGGGAGATGGTCAGTGGCATCCAGTTCAATTCCAGCGAGGGCGGGCGTCACCCTTTTCGAAATCAGGGTCTTGATAACTTCCTGTTGCTGCAGATAGGTGGTCTGGGCCACGATCAGCTGCTGCTGGTCGCTGGCCATTTCGGATTCAGCCTGCACGACATCCAAAGGAGCCAGGGTGCCAATCTGCACCTGCTTCTTGTCGTCCTCAACCAGTTGCTGAGAATAATTCACAGCGGATTGAGCCACGCGCACCTGGTCGCGGGCTGCCAGCAGAGTGTAATAAGCGTTGAGCAGTTGGCCGACCGTGGTGATGACCTGCTGGCGAAAAACACTGTCCGCAATGTTGAGGTCGTTATTGGCAATGCGGATGAACACGGCGTTGGAGCGGCGTCCAAAGCCTTTCAGCAAGTGCTGGTTGAAGCCTGCCGTCAGAGTGGTGGGAATCGAGGGGTTGAACAACGCATTGGTGGAGGTGGTGCTGTTCCGTGTGCCGCTGACCGCCGCCACAAAGCTGGTTCCCGTGAAAAAGCCCTTTCCGAAGTATGTGCTGTAGTCTGCCGTGTGACTGCCCTCAATGGCAACCCCCGTGAGCGAAGCGAAATTCAATGGGGTTGAACTGTTATTCCAACCGAAACTGACGCCGGCGACGGGATCGCCCGGGCCGATGAAGCTGGTGCTGGCCACGCCGCCGCCCGAAAAGCCGCCGCCGCCGCCGCCTGAAACACCTCCTGAGCCGCCAACACCTACACCGATGGCACCCGAGAACAAGGCCTGAGAAACGGTAGCCCCGGAAACTCCGCGCGCGGCCCCGCCGGCTTTCGTCCTGAGGATGTCGAGCCGCGCAAGCGGAAGCTGGTAGCGCGACACGGCGATGTCCAGGTTGTTCTGCAGCGCCAGCTGAATGGCTGAATCGAGTGAGAGTTCAAGCTTGTTGTTGCGGATCAGCTGGTTTAAATCAGGCGAGTTGGCCATTGACGGCCGCGGAACATACGGATAAGAGTAGGCATTGAAAATGGAAGTGCCCTGGGTATAATTGAATTCGCCCTGGGCCGGTTGTTGCCCGTCGCCCGCCTTTTGGGCATAAAGATTGCCAGGCAAAGCTGCCGCCGCAAATGAAATCACAAGAGCTGCCAGCGCGGCAACCCAGTTCACTTTTTCCAATCTCATCTCGTAACCTCTCACTCCGGGATAAAGTCTTTGCTTTACAGGGTCTACTCCATTACATACGAACTCTTCAGATGTTCAGTTTCATAGAGGCGGGAGAAAAACCCGGCTTGGCCGAAAAAACGTCAGGTTGATTTTGCGCAGTTGAGTGGTGATGATCTGCTCCAGTTGCGGTTGTCAGCCGCCTTCGCCGCAGGCAAACATGGCAAGCCGCAGCAGGACGGGCCTTATTGGTGTCAGATGCCCAATGTACCATCCGCCAGCCTGTTCTGGCAATGGACTCACACCGCCCTCCACGCCTTCGGGCGGACGAGCACTTCGCGGCACGAATAAGAAACTTTAACGCCACTCCCCTAGATTGTCAAGGGGAAGGCCGCAAGCGCATTTCCTTCGCGCAGCGGATCCCTGAGGGCATCGACTTCCGCTTATCCAGGAATTGAGCGTGTGACTTCTGGGGGGACGAGGTGCAGCGGACGGAACATTGTTCCGTCCGCCGCGGGAGGGGGGCCTCGTTGGTCTGGCCGATATTGCGACCGAACCAAACCACCTGCAAAAAATCAACCTACGATTTTGTGATACCTTCAACCGGCGGAGTTATGTTAAATTGATTGACCTATTGATCTGTCGGTTTTCCCGTCATTTCCTCCCCGGCGGGCCGAATCCACGACCCTGTTTACCTATTAGTAATACTTTTCATAGTTTACTGTCAAGTAAATAATGGAATTTTTTGCGAACTTTTTTTACGCTTGTACTTTCAATGGGATGGCGGCTTTCCACTGCCTGGGGGTGGCAATCTGGTATTGCCAGCCCTGAAGCAGCCCACCCGGTTGCGGTAATCTTTATAATGCGATTTCGAGTTTGGCAGTTGCGCGGCGAAGGGAAGGCACCATACTCTGTGGGACCATGAGAAATATTCGTCTGACCATCTGCCTACGACGGGACAGACTTTCCATGGCTGGCAACGCCAGTCGCAAGCGCCCTCCATCCAGGAGGCGTTGGAGACGCGCATCGCCAAAATCACCGGCCAACCCGTTACCCTTTACGGTTCCGGGCGCACGGACGCCGGGGTCCATGCGGCGGGGCAGGTGGCGAACTTCGGAACGGAATGTCCCATCCCGTGCGAGAGCCTGGTGAAAGCCCTCAACGACATCCTGCCCGTTGCCATCCGCGTTCGCAAGGCGGAGGATGTTCCCGCCGCGTTCCACGCGCGCTACAGCGCCAAGGCAAAAACCTACCGCTATCGCATTCTGCAGGCCGCGATCTGCCCGCCGTTTCTGGCCCGCTACGTTGACCACCATCCTTATCCGCTGGATGGCCGCCGGATGGCACGCGCGGCGCGGATGCTGGAAGGCGAGCACGACTTCACGTCGTTTGCCGGAAGCGATCCGGGGCGAAAGAAAAAGGAACTGCGGAGAGACTCAAACGTCCGGCAGGTTTTTCATTCGCGCATCAGGATGCGGAAGGAATTGCAGATGATGGTGTATGAGATTCGCGGCTCGGGATTTCTGCACCACATGGTTCGCAACATCGTGGGGACGCTGCTGGAGGTTGGCGCCGGAAAGCTCGAGCCCGAAGACCTTCCGCGAATTCTTGACGCGCGAGACCGCGGCAGCGCCGGCCCCACCGCGCCCGCAAGCGGACTGTGGCTGGTGAGGGTGGAATACTAAGCACGCACCGTCATGCTGAGCGAAGCGAAGCATCCCCGTATTTCGCGAAAAGAAATGCAGTGACCCTTCGCTGCGCTCAGGGTGACAGGCTATCGGGTCTTACAGTCTTTTCTGTGAAACGTCGCTAACCGCCGGCGATGGCGCCGACGACGCACAACGGTTCCTTGCCGCTGGCCACGGCCTCGGGCAGGGGCGCGTCGGGCGGCTCGTGGGAGATGTCTTCCTCGCAGGCGAAGAAACGGAGGAACGGCCGGCGCTTGCCCGTATCGTGGTCGCGAATCGTTCCGCGAAGCACAGGGTACTTGGATTCCAGCGCATCCAGCACCGAACGTATCGTCACTTCACCCTGAACGTCGAGCGCGACCTCGTCGTCAACCTGCGCCAAAGTCCGAAGATGGAAGGGAAGCACGACTCGAATCATTCTGAACCTCGTTTCTTCGTCTGCCTGTGCAGCCTAATGTGACTGGCCGGCGCTTTCTGGCTATTTGTAATCACCAGTCAACCGAATAGACGGAGAAAATTCGATAAGGACCGGGCTCAGAGTTCTTGAATACTCCGTCGTTAAGAGCGCGTTCCGCTTTCTCGAAGGATGTGAATAAGCAATGCTCACTGGTGTCAACTTCGTCCGCCAACCGGTTGCAGGAAAGGGGCGAGCATTCCGGGGAAGTTCCGACGGAAAGAGTAACCACATCGAAGCCCTCAAGTTGCATCCGGGAGGGCGGTATGACGTTTGTTGGGAATGAATTATCGGTCTCAAACGCCTGCCATTCTTCGCCGTCGAACTCGCTTTCATGCACCTCGTAATAAAACATCATTGTGCCTTCAAGGTCGATGGAATTTTCTATGGCGACACTCCGGATCATTTCGGGCGAGTCGAATAGCCAGTAGCCGTTATGCTTCCAGTATTTGATGTAGTCGGCAAAATCTTTGGAAACACAACCGGAAACGGAAAAGATGTCAACGACCTGCGCAGCCTTCAACCAGTCGGGTTTCAAGCTCACGCGCTTCGCCATATAGCCAGCGGGTATCATCTCAGGTCCGGTATGTTCGTCGATGCCGCAGCCCGCAGAAAGCTCGTGGCGGTCCTTGCGCCCCGGCCTCATCCGTCACTCTGAGCAACCCAGCGCAAACCCCAGGGCGCTGCAGATTTCCTCCATGCGCTCCGGGCTGAGCGCCGCGACCCGTCTGCCCAGCCAATCCTTCGGAACTGTGACAAGGTTATGCAGATTTACTGCACACGGATTTTTCATTCCATCCGACTCGCTCAATTGCACCTCGGAGGCGACGCCTCGAATGGTGGAAGTGACCGGCGCTACGGTCACGGCCACCAGATACGGAATCGAACTGTCCCTGGTCAAGACGACCACCGGCCTGCGCTTGTCGGGGCGGGCAAAAGGACAGAGGCGGATGTCTCCGCGCGTTATCGCTCCGGCCACGCTGCCACCCCCGCCCAGTGCTCAACTTCTTCAATGTCCTGCGGCTGCTCTTGATAGGCACGGCGCTCGCGTGCTTCCAGTTCCTTGATTTTGAGCCCCCGCAAGTGTTCGCGAAGGGCTTGGCGGACGAGCGCTGACCGGTTCACCCGCGCACGCCTAGCGGCGCTGTCGGTGGCTTTGAGAAGTTCAGAATCCAACACAACTTGAATGGTTTCCATGCTGAGGATTCTACTCCACACCATATTCCACAGTCAACGTCTTTTCCGGGCGGCGACTTGCCGGAATGGGCTGCCTATGGCAATGTCTGCGCCTCGACGGACAGCACGCGCGGAAGGTGTTCGACGATGGGCTTCCAGGAGTCGCCGCCGTCGGCCGAGCCGTAAACCTCACCACTCGTGGTGCCGAAATAGACGCCGCAGGGGTCAAGCTGGTCCACGGACATGGAGTCGCGCAGGACGTTGACGTAAGCGTTGCGCTGCGGCAGGCCCTTGGTGAGCGGCTCCCATTCGTTGCCCCCGCTGCGGCTGCGGTAGACGCGCAGGCGGCCTTTGAGCGGATAGTGCTCGGAGTCGCTTTTGATGGGCACCACGTAGACGGTTTCCGGTTCGTGGGCGTTGACGTCAATGACAAAGCCGAAATCGGTGGGCAGGTCGCCGCTGACTTCGTGCCAGTTGTCGCCCGCGTCGTCGCTGCGCATCACGTCCCAGTGCTTCTGCATGAAGAGCACGTTGGGCTGCGAGCCGTGCTGGGCGATGCGATGCACGCAGTGGCCGACCTCGGCGTCCTGGTCAGGAAGATATGGAGACCGCAGTCCGCTTGTTGATGGGCTTCCAGGTTTTGCCGCCGTCGTCGGTGCGAAAGGCGCCCGCAGCCGAGATGGCGATGAAGATCCGTTTCGGGTCACTGGGATCCAGAAGGATGGTGTGCAGGCACAGGCCGCCCGCGCCCGGCTGCCATCGGGGGCCGGTGCCGTGTCCGCGCAAGCCGGAGAGTTCCTGCCAGGAATAACCGCCGTCAACGGTGCGAAACAGCGCCGCGTCTTCGATTCCGGCGTAGGCCGTGTCCGGATCCGTGAGCGAAGGTTCCAGGTGCCAGACGCGCTTGAATTCCCACGGGTGCTGCGTTCCGTCATACCACTGGTGGGTGGTGAGCGGCTTGCCGGTTTCGGAGGATGTGTCGTAAACGAACCGGTTGCTTTCGCCCTGCGGCATGCCCTGGGGCGACTTGCTGACACCGCCGCCCGGCGCTTCCCAGGTTTTGCCGCCGTCGCTCGAGCGCTGGATGACCTGCCCGAACCAGCCGCTCGATTGCGAGCAGTAGATGCGGTTGGGATCGGCCTGCGAACCCTTCATGTGATAAATTTCCCAGCCGGCAAAATGCGGACCATTGACTTTCCACTTCTTGCGCGTCCCGTCCGATTCAATCACGAACGCGCCCTTCACCGTGCCCACCAAAAGCCGTACTCCGCTCATGCCTTCCTCCTTCTCAGATTTCGTGAATTGTTAATCCTCTGAACAGGTTGTTGAAAAAACAACCGTCACGCTGAGCGCAGCGAAGCACCTAATGTATCCTACTGAAAATAAATGAAGCAGATCCTTCGCTCCGCTCAGGATGACGTAGCACAGGGAGTTTCTCACCAACCTGTTAAAGGCCATTTCGTCTGTCTGTTTCTTTCACAAGCTCTTCGGTCTGTGCGCGCAGGCGTTTTTCCTGTTCGACGAGCTCGGGCGACAGCTGATCGCCGAAATCCTCGAACTCCATGATCTGTCGAAGCTCGATCTCGACCCCGCCGCCGAACGGAGCGCGTTTGAGCCATTCCACCGCCTCGTCCATTGAGTTTGCTTTCCACAGCCAGAAGCCAGCGACGAGCTGATCGGTCTCGGGGAAGGGACCGTCGATGACGGTGCGTTCGTCGCCGTCAAACCTCACCCGCTTGCCCCTGGAACTCGGAGCCAGTCCCTCGCCCGCGAGCATGACGCCGGCCTTCACCAGTTCCTCGTTGTACTTGCCCATGGCTTCAAAGAGTTTCTTGTCGGGCAGCACGCCCGCCTCTGAGTCTTTGTTGGAATTTACAATCACCATAAATCGCATTGCTGTTCTCCTCAGGGTATGGGTTTATAATCCGGCTGTTCCGGGGCGTAGCTCCATGATCCGACGTTATGACTCCTTCTCGCAGTTGATCATCCACGGAATGCCGAAGCGGTCGGTGAGCATGCCAAAGCGCCTGGCCCAGAAGGTTTCCTGGATAGGCATGGTAACCGCGGATGCGCCGTCCGCCAATGCATTGAAGATGCGCTCGGCTTCCGCCGGCTCCTCCACGCTGACGGACACCGAAAAGCCCTGCGGCTTCGCCTGGCGCCCTGGAGGCGCGTCGGAACCCATCAGGACCCCGCCGGGTGTGCTCATTCGAGCGTGCATAATCTTGTCGCGCCATTCGGACGGCACCTGGCTTTCGGCGGGTGTATCCCCGTGGGTCATCATGAACTCAATCTTTCCGCCCAGCAGCTTTTCATAAAACTTGAAGGCCTCTTCACACTGTCCTGTGAAAAGAAGATAGGAATTGATTTGCATCGCGCGCCCCTTTTGTTTTTGGTTGGTGGAAAATGCCCCTTACTGAAAACTGCTGCAATGAACCATCGTTTGTCGGGTGCCAGCCTTACCCGCGGACGCCGGCCGGGAAGGGCGGCAGGAACGGCCTTGGGTCGCGCTCCTGCCAGCGCCTGCGGACTTCGGCGAGCACCGCTTCGCGATTCTGCGCCATATGATCGATGACCTGGCACGGCGCCCCAGTCTGCTCGTGCCGCGCCCCCCAGATGAGAATTTCCAAAAGGACCGGCGCCAGGTCGATCCCTTGCTCCGTCAGCCGGTAATTCAACTTGCGGCGATCCGCTGAGTCGGGTTCCGTCTCGACGATTCCGGCGGCGCGTAATTTCCTCAGGCGATGGGCCAGTATGTTGGTTGCAATGCCTTCGCCGGACTGCTCGAACTCCTTGAAGGTGCGGTAACCGCGCACCATCAGGTCGCGAATAATCAGCAGCGACCAGCGGTCGCCAAAGACTTCCAGCGAGATGCTCACCGGACATCCGGACCGGTGTTTCGGTTTCGACTTTCCAGACACCAAGGAAAAGTGTATTTCGATAACTTGCATACTGCAAGCGATAATTGGGGCAGACGACACTTTTCCCGGGTCAGGCTGTTTTTTCAGGCGCGGCAAGTGCCGTCGTACGAGGCTTGGGGCGCCGGAAAAGCGGCGGCAGGTTCGATTGACGCCGGGCCGCATTTCTGCTAATGTAAAATCGAAATAGAGCATATTTCCCCTTACTACCAACGTGAAAGATTCCGACCCAATTGCCGGGTTTCCCCACTGCTCAATTTAGGCTGGAGGTGTGAAAGAGTATTTTCGGCTCTTTATATGAAGGCAAGTGTCAAGATCGAAAGAGGCATTGAAGAGCTTTTCGGGGCCTATGATGCCAATCTGAAGTTGCTGGAACAATGCTTCCAGGTTTCGACCCATTTAAACGCCGACCATCTGGAAATTGAGGGCGGAGACCAGAACGTGGCACGCGCGCAGCGGCTGGTTGAAGAGTACGTCGAGCTGGTGGATAAAGGCGCCCATTTTGACAGCTCGGAGCTGCAGGCCTTTCTGAAGATCCTTGCCCAGGAACCGACGATCACGCTGAAGGGGCTGGCAGAGGCTGGCCGTCCCCAGACGCTGGGGAAGAAGACCGTTACGCCCAAGAGCCTGAATCAAAGGCTCTACGTGGACGCCATCAAGCGGCACGACATGGTGTTTGGCGTCGGGCCCTCCGGCACCGGCAAGACCTATCTGGCGGTGGCCATGGCCGTGGACGCACTGCTGACGAGGGCGGTAACACGCATTATCCTGGCCCGGCCGGCCGTGGAGGCGGGCGAACGGCTGGGATTTCTGCCCGGAACCCTGCAGGAGAAAGTCGATCCTTACTTGCGCCCGCTCTATGACGCGCTCTATGATGTGCTGGACCCCGAGCGGACTGAGCGGTTGATTGAAAAAGGGACCATTGAAATCGCTCCGATCGCTTTTATGCGAGGGCGGACACTGAACGACGCCTTTGTGATTCTCGATGAAGCCCAGAACACCACCAGCGAACAGATGAAAATGTTTCTGACCCGGCTGGGGTTTAACTCCAAGGCGGTGATTACGGGTGACATCACACAGGTGGATTTGCCGGAAGGACGCCGGTCAGGCCTGATGGAAGCTGTGGATGTGGTGAGCCGCGTGATGGGCATCAGCTTTGTTTATTTCAGTGAACGCGATGTCGTGCGGCACCAGCTTGTGCAGAGCATTATTCGCGCCTACGAGGCGTATGATCACTCGCGTGCGGCGGCTGCGGAAAGTGTGCGCAAAGGTTCGTAGAGCGCCGGAATATTGGATGTTGAGAGAGTATTTGAAAACCAGTTCCGTTCGAGGTTTGTTGAGCCATGATGATTAATCGTCAAAGCCAGTTTTCGTTGGACCTGCCGTCGTTGCGGGCGTATGAGCACCAGGTGAAAAGCGTCCTGGACCTGGGAACGCGGGACTTTAATGTTTGCTTCGTGAGCGACGAGGAGATCAGCAGAATGAACTCTGTCTACCGCGGCAAGGCTGTGCCGACGGACGTCCTGTCGTTTCCATGGGAAGGCGAGGGGGAAAGCGGCCCTGAGGAAGCGGCCAGCGACGAATTCCGGAATTTCCTGGGCGACATCGTGATTTCTGTGGCCACGGCTGACCGTAACGCGAGGGCCGAGGGCCACTCAACCGAGGAAGAAATCCGCATGCTGATCCTGCACGGGGTGCTGCACCTGCTGGGATACAATCACGAAACCGACCATGGGGAAATGAAATCTCTGGAGCTCTCCCTGAGGGAGAGGCTGAACCCGCCGCCGGCAGGGCAGCGCGGCCGGCGGGCCCAGTCGGCGGAGCAGGCAGGGTAAACCAACTGATGGCCACGATTCTAGGGATCATCGCGCTTGGACTGCTGGTGGCTGCCAGTTCGGTGGCGTCCTTCCTGCGCCTGTTGATGCGTCGCCTGACTCCGATGGGCGCCCGGGCGCTGTTCAAAACGGACGACCCCCGGAGGATTCGCGCGGACCGCGAGCGGGTGGGTGTTTCAATTTCCGCCCTGCACGGCGTGGCTATGGCGTTGTATTCCATTGGAGTGACAACGCTGTTTATTTATTATCATTCCGGGGCATTGTGGGAGAGCCTGGGCGCCTCGCTGCTTCTGGTGATGGCCACCATCATGGTCTTTGACCAGTTGATCCCGTTCGTCCTGGTGGCGCGCCATGATGAACCGGAAGCCATTCTGCGGCAGTGGCTGCCGCTGTTGCGCGCGGTGGTCTATCTGGCATTGCCGGTGACTTTCCCGATTCTGATCTCCACCACCATCGCCCGCCTGCTGGAAACTCCGGAGGAGGATACGGCGGAACCTCCGAGGCCTCAGAAAGGCCTGAAAGACCTGATTGAAAGCGCAGAGGAAGCGGGACTGATCGAAAAGGGCCAGCTTGAGCTGCTGCAATCGGTTGTGGCGTTCAGCGACAAAGTAGCGCGGGAAGTGATGACGCCGCGCCCGGAGATTGCCGCGGTTGAAATTGACGTGCCCATCGATGACCTGCGCAATCTGTTCCGTCAGAAGCGCTACACGCGGTATCTCGTGTACAGCAAAGAGCTCGACCAGGTTGAGGGCGTGGTGAGCGTGCGCGACCTGGTGCAGCTGTCGCCGGAAGACCAGAAATACGCGACGCTGCGCTCGCTGCTGAAGCCGGTGCGCTTTGTGCCCGAAACCAAGCCCATTCGCGATCTGCTGAAGGAATTGCAGAAAACCACCATCCAGCTTGCCGTCGTGATTGACGAGTACGGAAGCGTTTCAGGCCTGGTGACGGTGGAAGACCTGGTGGAAGAACTGGTGGGCGAGATTCGCGATGAGGTGGAGCCGCACGAGCGGGACATCATAAAAGAATCCGCCAACACTTTCCTGGTGGCCGGCCACACGGAACTGGCCCAACTCGCAGATCAACTGGACCTGGAGATTGAAAGCGGCGACTATTCTACCGTTTCCGGCCTTGTGCTGGCCAAGCTGGGACATATGCCGGCCGTCCAGGAAAAAGTGGAGGCGAACGGCCTGACTTTTGAGATCCTGGAAGCTAACCGCCGCACGGTCCTGAAAGTTCGGCTCAGCCTTCCTGTTCCAAATTCCGAAACGCAAGCTACCCATGCCGGAACCCAAAAAACCATTTAAGTCAGGCTTTGTCGCGGTGGTGGGCAGGCCCAACGCCGGGAAAAGCACGCTGGTGAACGCTCTGGTGGGCGAGAAGGTGTCGATTGTGACTCCGGTGGCGCAGACCACCCGCAACCGCATCCTGGGAATCGTTCACCGGCCCGACGCCCAGGTGATTCTGATGGATACGCCGGGCATCCACCGGCCGCTTTCACGGCTGAACGAGCAGATGATGGCCTTTGTGCGCGAGGCGCTGCAGGAGCGAGACCTGACGCTGTTGATTGCCGATGCCTCGGCCCGCTTCGGCAAGGGAGACGAGTTCGCGGTGCAAATGGTCGCCGACCACGCGCCGCGTGCCATCCTACTGCTGAACAAGATCGACCGGGTCCATAAGCCGAAGCTGCTGCCGCTGATCGACCGTTACTCCAAATTGCACAACTTTGAAGAGATTTATCCGATTTCCGCGCTGAAGGGAGTGAACCTGGATGAGGTGCTGGAAGCTGTGATGGCAAGGCTGCCGGAAGGCCCGCCGTATTTCCCCCTCGACGCTTACACCGACCAGCCCGAAAGGTTCCTTGCAGCAGAGATGATCCGGGAACGGGTCATCCGCAACACCCACCAGGAACTGCCTTACGTGAGCGCGGTGCTGATCGAGCAGTTTGAAGAGTCCGAAACCCTCACACGAATTCACGCCACGATCCTGGTGGAAAGAGATTCGCAGAAGCCCATTGTGCTGGGGGCGGGCGGAAGTCGAATCAAGCAGATCGGCACCGAGGCGCGGCTGGAACTGGAAAAAGTCTTCCCGCCCAAAGTATTTCTAAAACTTTTTGTACGTGTGGAACCCAACTGGCGTGATTCCCGGGCCTTGATTGCAAGCCTGGATTACCGCAACGAAGGGTGAGGCGCGACGGACGGGCGGCAAGTGCCTCCGGCCGTGAAGTCCCCGCTGCATGTTATTCCACTACGATATCCACTCCAATGGCGGCATGGTCGGATAAAGGCCGGCCCTGACTCGAGCGTAGGTCGGCCACGATGACGGGATTTTCCACCCGGGCTCCCCGGGTTGCAAACCAGTCGAGCTTCAAAGGGCATTTGCCTTCGTGCCGCCTGAGCGCCCAGCGGACGAATGCAAAGCACCAGCCGGGTACCCATTCGCCCAGATTTTGCCGAGTCTTGGGATCGTCAACGTCGTACTGAACAGTGGGCTCGCCCATGCGGTTCGACCGCCGGTACTCGAACCCCTTTTCTTCCAGCAACCGGAATAGTCCGCGCTCGAAGCGGTTTTCCGGGTGCAGATAATGATTCGAGATGACATTCTCCGCGCCCATGAATACCCTCAGCCAGAAGCCAAGAATCGAATAGAACGCACGGGATGAATTGTTTGTGGAAGTGTTCCAGTCGCCGCCCAGGATGACGGGCAGATCCGTGGGGAGGTCCCGTACAATCCGGCGCATCTGGGCGGTGCGGTGCGCCTGGCTGGAATTGGCATCCAGATGGACCGCTACGGCGGTGGCACGATAGTTGGGAAACTCAATCTCAGCGGCCAGGGCAGCCTGGCGTCCCAGTCGCTTCTCGCGGCCGGCCATCTTGTCCATCCCGTTCTTGAGGTGAACGGGGCGGACGCTGCGGATCGGATAGCGGCTCAGAACGGCGTTTCCGTGCAGCCCCAACTCATTTTCTCCGTTTGCATTCCGTTCAATGCCGGCTCCTTTGGACAGGTTCAGATAGCACGGAGCAAAGCTGTAGTGCATGCCCAGCGCGCGGGCAAGTTCCTGCGCCACCGCCCGGTTCTCGGAACGCGCCATGCCGATGTCCGCCTCGGTCAGCAGGTAAACGTCCGCGCCGGCCAGATAGGGATGAGCGCGCAGAGCGTCAAGCTGTCCTGAAAACTCGATGCCCCGTTCCAGGTTCCAGGCCACAAATCGGTAATGGCTGCGAGCGGGCGCCGCGTCGCGGCTGAAGTTTCCACAATACAGCCCGTCCAGGACCGTATGGATGTCGGCCTCGACGGCCCGGTATGAGGAGAGCCTTTTAAGCTCCGCGGTGGAATGGCACCTGAGAAATTCCGGGAAGTGGGGCGCAATACGCTCACGGATCAGGCGGCACATTTCTTCCGGCACAAGTGTGGAGTTGGATATCCGGGTGACGTTACTGTAGGACATTGATGAGCTGAGGCCTCATTTCGCATCTCGCGGCCCTTGCAGATTTTTCTGAAGGAGGCGTGGAAAGCAATTATACGTTTGGGAAAGACCCTTGGCAAATCCCCTTGCAAACTCCCGGCTGGCGCAACCCTTCAGTTGGAGGGCCGAAGTTGCAGGCGCGCTACTCCGTGGCGCTGATTCCCAGCGATTTCATCTTGCGATAAAGATGACTGCGTTCGAGGCCCAGAATTTCCGCCGTGCGGCTGACGTTGCCGTGGTTTTCATCGAGCTTGCGAAGAATGTAGTCGCGTTCGTAGGCGGAGCGGGCTTCGTGCAGGGTTGAAAACCCGCCTGCCGTGCGCCGCGAATGAGCGGCGTGCCCGCGGTGGTTGGTGAGAGTCTGGGGCAGGTGTCGGCGCTCGATCCTGTCCCCTGAAACCATAATGACCATGCGCTCAACCAGGTTCCGAAGCTCGCGCACGTTGCCCGGCCAGCGGTAATGGAGAATGACCTCCAGCGCCGGCTCGGAAAAATGCTTGGGCCTGCGTCCGTAGGCGGCGGCAAAGGTTTCCAGGAAAAAATTCAGCAGTTCCGGAATATCTTCCGCGTGTTCGCGCAGCGGGGGAACGAAGAAGGGAATCACATTAAGGCGGAAGAACAGGTCTTCGCGGAAGTTCCCCTTCTGAATTTCTTCCTCCAGGTTCTTGTTGGTGGCGGCCACCACACGGACGTCCACCGCCATTTCCTTTTTGGAGCCGAGCGGCGAGAACCTCTGCTGCTCAATCACCCGCAGCACCTTGGATTGAGTTCGCAGACTCATGTCACCGATTTCGTCGAGAAACAGAGTGCCTTCGTCGGCCTGTTCAAACTTTCCCACTTTGTCTTCCACGGCCCCGGTGAAGGAACCTTTCACATGGCCGAACAGCTCGCTTTCGATCAGTTCCTCGGGGATGGCGGCGCAGTTGACCTCGACGAAAGGATTGTCACGCCGCAGGCTCAGTCGGTGCAGGGCATGGGCCACCAATTCTTTACCTGTCCCGCTTTCTCCGTAAACAAGCACCCGGCCATTCGTGGGCGCGGCCAGGCCGAGTTGCTGCCGCAACGCCTTCATAGGGACGCTTTTTCCGATAATGCGGTAGTCGCCCTCCAGTTTGCGGCGGAGCTGGCGGTTCTGGTCCGCGAGCGAGAGTTCCTCCGTGGCGTGCTTGAGAGTCAGCAGCGTCTTTTCAATGGAGAGAGGCTTTTCAATGAAGTCGAAGGCGCCCTTTTTGGTGGCCTGGACGGCGGTCTCGATGTTACCGTGCCCGGAAATCATCACCACCACGGGCGGCTTTTCACTCTCGCGAATTCGAGACAACGTTTCGAGTCCATCGATGCCCGGAAGCCAGACGTCGAGCAGTACGACGTCGGCCTTTCCCTTGCCGAGAAAAGCGAGGCAATCCTCACCGCTTGCAACGGCGGAGACACGGTAGCCTTCGTCCTGCAGGACGTCCGTTAATGATTGGCGGATGCCGGCTTCATCATCGACAACCAGCACCGAATAATTTTTCAAACTCTGCTCCATCTCTCCTGGCGCTTCGGCAGCCGTTCCATGGTTTCTCTCAAACAGTATCCCTCGGCGCCAGGTGTTTTTGAACTTCCTGCGCACGGGGGCCGGCGGCTGCCGGCGCATGCTCCACGGGCAGCTCAATGATAAACTTTGTGCCCAGCGGGCGATTTTCTTCCACCCGGATGGTTCCATTATGTTCGGACACGATGCGGCTGACGATGGCCAGGCCCAGCCCCGTGCCGCGCCGCTTGGTGGAGAAAAACGGCAGGAACAACCGCTCTTTGGCCTCCAGCGGAATCCCGGGCCCGCTGTCCGCCACCAGCAGAACCGCCACGTCACGGTCTGGATCGAGCTGCGTGCGGACCCAGATTTCTTTTGCGGGTGAGTGCTCCAGAGCTTCGGCGGCGTTGTCAATCAGGTTCACCAGTACGCGCTTCATCTGGTCCGGATCAGCATGGATAGCGGGCAGGTCCTTGCCCAGCTCGCAGCGCAGAGTAATACCATCCAGGCGGCCGTCAAATATCTGCACGGCCTTGGCCACAATTCCATTGAGGTCAGCAAGGACCGGCCGGGAGGCGGGGAAGCGCGCGAAATGCGAGAACTCGTCCACCAGCGTTTTCAAAGTTGCCACTTCGCGTTCAATCAGTGCCGAGCTCTGGCCCACCGCCTTCACCAGATCACTGTCCGCCGATTTGTGGTCAGCCCGGGCAAGCCAGCGGCGAATGCGTTCGGCGGAAAGTTGAATGGGCGTGAGGGGATTCTTGATTTCGTGGGCGATGCGCTGGGCCACTTCCTGCCAGGCCAGGGCTTTCTGGGCCTGAAGCAGCTCCGTCAGGTCTTCCAGCACCAGCAGCGATCCCACGGCGCCGTGGCGCGCGCGAATGGAGGAAAGCGTAAGGGCGACGAAGGCGCGGCGGCCTCCCAGGCCGATTTCCATCTGGCGGGTCACGACTCCCTGGCGCTGGGCCCGGCGGAACAACCTGGCAACCTCGCGGGCTTCATCGGGCACAAAGAGATCGACAATCCGATGGGCGTTCCGGATGGCGTCCGGCCCGAACATCCGTTCGGCCGTCGAATTCGTCCGCATGATGCGCCCCTGGGGATCGAAAGAAACCACGCCCGTGGGAATGTTTTCAAGAATGGCCTCCATGATGTTGCCACGCTCTTCCAATTCCTGGTTGGCTTTCTGGATTTCCTGCGCGGCACTCTCCAGCGCCAGCCGGTTCTCCTTCAACTGCCGGGTCATTTCGTTGAAGGACTCGATCAGCCTGCCCAGTTCGTCGTCCGCGCGCTCGGGAATGCGATAGTCCAGATTTCCGCTGGAAACCTCGATGGTGGCATCGGCAAGAGCCTGAATGGGAACGGTGACCTGTTTGGAAAAGAAGAGGGCGAACCATGAAGCGACAAAGAGAATGAGAAATGTGAGCAGGGACAGCGACAGCAGGTAAATGCGCCGGACGGCCTTGCGTTGACCGCCGAGCTGGTCATACTTGACGGCTTCATTTTGAATCTGAGCGGCAATGCGAGCAATGTTCAAGGGCAGACGGGTCATGGCCACCACGATGCCCGATGTGCCGCCGCCGGCAAAATTCAGCGGCCTCACGGAAAGGAAAATGTCCTCATCGCTGTACCGTTTGCGGAGCGAGAGCCCCTGGGCGGGCAACCCCCTGAAACTGTGGCGGGGCAGCAGTTCACGGACGGTTGGTCCACTCAACTTCACCTCACCCGCCGCGGCCAGCAGGGTTCCCTGCGGATCAAAAAACATAGCGGATTCTGAAGTTAAGTCGGCCACTTCGCGTTGCAGAATGCGGTTGAGAGCCGCAGTGTCGCCCAGCGAGGCGGCCCCGGCAAGCTGCGGGCTGGTGGTGAGGTGGAGGGCCAGATGCCGGGAGCGGTTTTCCGCCTGGATCGCGAGTTGCCGGACCATCTCCGTAGCATCGTTATGCACCACACCAAACGGGATTCCAAACCATTTGTCGATGCTGCGGTTCAGGAGGCCATAAGAGAAGACAAACAGGAAGCATGCTGGAACCAGCGTGAGCGCAAGAAACGCCACCACCATTTTGGTCTTAAAGCGTGACCCGAGCTTGTGGCTGCGCCTTTCGAAGTAGAGCTTCACCAGATAGCGCGACAGGATGAGGGCGAAGATGATGAAAGCCAGACAGATGAGCGCGGAAAACACGACCAGAAGGATGGTTTGGAGTGCGGTTCTGGGATGGATAAAGGAAAGGTTGAGCGAAGCCTGGCTCCAGCCGATGAACAAGAGGACAGGAACCACGATGAGCAGGAAGATCAGGAAGGCCCGCCGGGGACGGTTCGGGTTGTTATTCCGGGCCATGAGCTTTTACGCGAACCTGCCTTTCCGGAAAATCCCGCCTTTTGCTCCGGGAAGGACGAACGAGGCGTTGGCCAATTCGCTGTCCATTCCGGCTGCCGGGCAGATAGCGTTCAAGCGGGCAACCCCGGCATTCGGCTGCCTGCCGTTTGCAGTGCATTTTTCCTGTTTCGACCAGCAGTGCGTGGAATTCATTATAAAGCCCTTCATCGGCCGGCAGATGATGATGGAGGAACTGTTGCGCAGCCGGATAGTCGGCCTCCGGAGCAATCAGGTTGTGCCGGGCCAGGACACGGCGCGTATAGGCATCAGCCACAAAGAAAGGCAGCTTGCCGGCATAGAGCAGAATGGCGTCCGCTGTTTCAGGTCCCACCCCGCGGAGGGCCAGCAACTGGGTCCGGGCCTGGTCCGGAGACTGGCGAAACAGGGCATCCAGCGAACCTTGGTGGGCGCGGTCGAGCCATTCAACGAACGTGCGGATGGCGCTTGCCTTCCGGCGGAAATATCCGGCCGGCCGGACACACGATTCAATCTGCGAAAGAGAGGCCTGCCGCAGCCGCGGCCACTGCAGCAAGCCGGCGTCGCGAAGCCTGGAAATGGCCCGGGCAGCATTCTTCCAAGTCGTGTTCTGGGTAAGGATGGCGCCGAGGATGACCTCCAGGCGAGTGCGTGCCGGCCACCAACGCTGGGGGCCGAATTGCCGAAGGAGCGCTTCGTAGTACGTTTCCAGCACTTCCCCCGGCTCAACTCCAAGCGGCTGAGCCGCGCGTTGCATAGGTTTGAAGTTAATACGGCCGTGTCAGGAAAGTCAAGTTCAGCCGCAGATTTCCGATGAAAGTTAAGAGGCTCCGGCGATACCGGGGGGTATCGCAACTTTAATGAGTGCCCGGAAGTTTCACCTGGAATGAATTGGCGCAAAGAAGGATGAGGAACGAGTCCTTCCACGTCGAACGGGACACAGTGGCCTGAATTTTTACCAATCCAGACGACTACGGAACCAGTTGCCATGGGAATTCAAACGACAACCGACACTTCGGAAAGCCTGCGCGGATACGGGATGTCCGGGAAGTTAGGCGAACTCTTAATCAGGGAAAAACTGATTACCCAGGCCCAGCTTGAGCAGTCCCTGGAACACCAGAAGCGGCACGGCTGCCGGCTGGGCACCAGCGTCGTGGACTTGGGCTTTCTGAGCCCCGAACAAATCACCGGCGTTCTTTCGCGGCAGTATGGCATTCCCTCCATCAACCTGGAATATTTCGAGGCCGATCCCAGCGTGACCCGGCTGGTTCCCATGGAAACCGCCCTGAAATACCAAGTGATACCTCTCAGCCGGGTGGGCTCATCGCTGACTCTCGCCATGGCGGACCCGGCCAACGTTTACGCCATGGACGATGTCAAGTTCATGACCGGCTTCAACATCGAGCCCGTCGTGGCTTCGGAGATGTCCATTGCGGAAGCCATCAAGAAGAATTACGGCTCCATCGAGGAACATGAACGGAAGAAGGAAATTGAAGATCTGGTCAGCTTTATCGACGACGGACAGGCCGGCAGCGTGGAACTGGAGGCGGAGGACGATTCGACCCTGAACCTGGCCGCGCTGGCAAAAGCGGCTGAAGAGGTGCCGGTCGTGAGGCTGGTGAATTACATCCTGTCGGATGCCGTCGGGCGCGGGGCCAGTGACATTCATCTGGAGCCCTATGAGAAGGAGTACCGGGTCCGCTACCGGGTTGACGGCGAGCTCCAGACCGTCATGCAGCCGCCCGTCAAGCTGCGTGACGCCATGATCAGCCGGATCAAAATTATGGCCAAGCTCGACATCTCTGAAAAGCGGCTGCCTCAGGACGGCCGCATCATGATCCGGATGCTCCATCAGAAGCGGAAGAAGCAACTGGATTTTCGCGTCTCGGTGCTGCCAACCCTTTTTGGCGAAAAGATCGTCATGCGGCTTCTTGACAAGGAAAACCTGCGCCTGGATATGACCCGCCTGGGATTTGAAACGGAGGCGCTCGAAAAATACCAGCGGGCCATCCTCAAGCCCTATGGAATGGTTCTGGTAACAGGGCCCACCGGCAGCGGCAAGACCAATACCCTTTACTCTTCCATCGCCCAGCTCAACAAGGAGGAGATCAACATCATGACCGCCGAAGACCCGGTGGAGTTCCAGTTGCCGGGAATCAACCAGGTACAGATGAAAGAGCAGATCGGGCTCAATTTTGCGGCGGCCCTGCGGTCGTTCCTCCGGCAGGACCCGAACATCATCATGGTGGGCGAAATCCGGGACTTCGAAACGGCCGAAATCGCCATCAAGGCTGCGCTGACCGGCCACCTGGTGCTCTCCACTCTGCACACCAACGACGCGCCTTCCACCATCTCGCGGTTGATGAATATGGGTATTGAGCCTTTTCTCGTGGCCACTTCGGTCCAGCTGATTTGCGCGCAACGCCTGACTCGCCGCATCTGCCCGCAGTGCAAAGTTGAGGTAAAAGTCCGCCAGCAGGTGCTTGTGGATGCCGGCTTTTCGCCGGAAGATGCCAGGTCATTGAAGATTTACCGTGGTGAGGGTTGCCCAGCGTGCAACAGCAGAGGATACAAGGGCCGAGTGGGACTCTATGAGGTCCTCGAAGTCACCGACGAGCTGCGCGAGCTGATTCTGGTGGGAGCTTCCGGGCTTGAGCTCAGAAAGAAGGCTGTCGAACAGGGAATGATTACGTTGCGGCGAAGTGGTCTGCTGAAGGTTGCCGAAGGGATCATCACCCTGGAAGAGGTGATGCGAGAAACCATGCTCTGAGGCGGAATCCGTCTTTCCGTGCGCCAGACCATGGAGCCACCCAGGGAGGCTGAAAATCAATGTCGATACCACCGCTCAGTGACTTGCTCCAGCTGATGGTGAAATCCGGAGGTTCCGACCTCCACATCACAACAAACTCACCGCCGCGGATTCGCGTCGATGGCCAGTTGAAGCCGTGCTCGGATCTGCCGACGCTTGGACCTTCGGATAGCAAACATCTCTGTTACAGCATTCTGACGGACGCGCAGAAACATCGCTTTGAGGAAAACCTGGAGCTTGACTTCTCCTTTGGCATCAAGAACGTCGCTCGCTTCCGCGGCAACGTGTTCCACCAGCGCGGGGCGGTAGCGGGAGTGTTTCGCGCGATTCCTTTTGAAATCAAGACGTTTGAGCAGTTGAACCTGCCCCCGATCCTGCGCACACTGTGCGAGAAACCGCGCGGGCTGATCCTGGTGACGGGGCCTACGGGCAGCGGCAAATCGACCACCCTGGCGACGATGCTCGACCTGATCAATTCCACCCGTAACGAACACATGATCACCATTGAGGACCCCATCGAATTCATCCATCCCCACAAGAAGTGCCTGGTGAATCAGCGGGAAGTGAATTCCGACACCCATTCTTTCGCCAACTCGTTGCGCTCGGCCCTGCGCGAGGACCCGGACGTGGTGCTCATCGGCGAAATGCGCGACCTCGAGACCATCGAGGCGGCCCTGCGGATTGCGGAAACCGGCCACCTGACTTTTGGAACGCTGCACACGAATTCAGCCTCTTCCACCATCAACCGGATCATTGACGTTTTCCCGGCGCACCAGCAGTCGCAGATTCGAGCCCAGCTCTCCATGGTCATGGAGGGCATTCTGTGCCAGTCGCTTCTGCCGCGCAAAGACGGCAAAGGGCGGGTGATGGCGATGGAAATCCTGATTCCCAACGCCGCCATCCGCAATCTGGTTCGCGAAGACAAGATTCACCAGATTTATTCCGCTATGCAGACCGGCCAGGAGCGCTACGGGATGAAGACCTTCAACCAGTCGCTCTGCACGCTTTATCAGCAAAAGCTGATCGACATAGAGACCGCTCTGGCCAGGTCCAGTAACAAGGATGAACTGCAGGACATGATCAACCGCGGCAGCCACGTCGGGGCGGGTGCCCCGGTGCGGAGGTGAAGCGGGCGCACGTGGCAGGGCTTTAGGCGTCTCCGGCGGAAAGATCGAAACGGATGCCAGGCCCGGAACGGAGGTAGCAGGCAATGGCCCAATTTGAATTTCGAGGAACGTCCCGAACGGGGAAGACGGTTACGGGGATACGTGCGGCGTCCAGTCGTGAGGTACTGGACTCCAATTTGCGGCGGGAGTCGATTACGCCGCTCAAGATTATGGAGAAAGGGCGCGGAATCTCCATCCCCAAGTTCAAATGGGGAGGGAAGGTAAAGTCCAAGGAACTGGCCGTCTTTACCCGCCAGTTTTCAGTGATGATTGACGCGGGACTCCCGCTGGTGCAGTGTCTCGAAATCCTCGCGTCGCAGCAGGAAAACAAGGCCTTTGCCCGCATGCTGGCCGGCGTCCGTGGCACGGTGGAAGGCGGCTCCTCACTGGCCAACGCGATGCGGAACTATCCCAAGGCCTTCGACGATCTTTACACCAACATGGTGGAAGCTGGAGAGAGCGGTGGAATCCTGGACACCATCCTTCAGCGCCTGTCCACCTACATTGAGAAGGCGGTCAAGCTGAAGCGGTCCGTGCAGTCGGCCATGATCTACCCCGTGGCGGTGGTGGTGATTGCCGGTGGCGTGGTGGTGTTGCTGCTATGGAAAGTGGTGCCGATCTTCACCACCCTGTTTGCCGGTCTGGGGGCGACACTGCCGCTTCCCACGCGGATTGTCATTGCCCTCAGCCACTTTATAGCAAGCTTCGGACTCATCCTCATCGTCCTGCTGATTCTGCTGGTCGCGGGTCTCCGGTGGTATTACGCCACGCCCCCCGGTCGGATGCTGCTGGATTCGCTCGTTCTGAAAATTCCGGTCCTGGGGCCGTTGATGCGCAAGATTGCGGTGGCCCGCTTTTCCCGGACTCTTGGCACGCTGATCACCAGCGGTGTACCCATGCTCGAGTCCATGGACATCACCGCCCGCACCGCGGGGAACGCGGTGATTGAGAGGGCGATCTCTCAGGTCCGCAAAGCCATTGAAGGAGGCCGGACCATCGTCGATCCGCTGCGCGAAACCGGCGTCTTTCCCAACATGGTGGTTCAGATGATCGGGGTCGGTGAACAGACTGGCGCGCTCGACAACATGCTGCAGAAGGTGGCGGATTTCTACGAAGACGAGGTGGACGCGGCGGTGGCCGACCTTCTGACGGCGCTCGAACCGATGATCATTCTTTTCCTGGGGATTGTTGTGGGAGGCGTGGTGATTTCGATGTACCTGCCGTTGTTCTCCCTGATCGGCAAGCTGGCGGGTTGATCTTAAGGAGGCCCCGTCGATTCACCTTCCTGAAAAACGGAAGGACTGAGCAGGGGACAAGAAGCAGAGGGTGGTTGAGCTTCTGTGCGGCAAGGGGTATTGTCCAAGAGGAACTCAATCTCTATAATGCTCTATTGTTCCTCTATGAAATTCACCGGTGATCTCCAAAGCTGGCTTCCCCGGGTCATTAAGATCCGGTATGTCATTATTACCTTTGTCTTCGCCATCGATTACGCCATCGAGCAGATATCGCCCAGCCCCAGTGGCGCCCATTCGATTGAATATCTGTGCGGATTCGTCATTCTCTGGTACACCCTGAACCTTTTTTTCATTATCTACGACCAGATCAGCCTGGATGACTCATTGCAGGCCCATATGCAGCTTTTTGCCGACATTTTCATTTTCACAGCCATCGTTCATGTCACGGGCGACCTGGAGAGCAACTATATTTCTCTCTATCTCGTGGCCATCATACTGGCCGCTATTCTGCTGCCGAGGGGCCGGGTTTTTATTTTGGGAGGGGTGAGTTTTATCCTGATGGGCGTCCTGCTGGAACGTGCCCACCTGCCGGTGCTCTTCCCGGGATTCGCCGCGCGGCATTTCCTCAAGAAATACTCGCTGGAAATGGGAAAGCCGGGGTAGGACATTGATCCCGTTGCGCTTTCCGCTCTTGATGGGATGCTCCTGGCCCGGAAACGTCCGCCAGCTGGAAAACGCCATCGAGCACGCGGTGGCGATCAGCGGAGAACATGACAACCTGGTGCGGCTGGAACATCTTCCGGCAGCCATTTCCGGAATAGGTTCGGAAGGGGAGATCCTGATGGAGATGCCGAAAGGTAGTCTGGATTTTGAGTCGAAGCTTGCAGAGGTCGAGAGTCGTTATCTGGTGGAAGCTTTGAATCTGTCCGGAGGCGTGTGGCGTCGCGCGGCGGACCTGCTGCACGTGAGTTCCCGGTCGTTTCGCCATCATGCCAAGAAGTAAGGAGTCTGAATGCCGCTGGTGAATCCGAAATGACAGATCCCTCCCGCCAGGAACGCTCAGGAACCAGCCGGGCTGTGACCGGCCGCCGGCAGACTCCCGTCCTGGCAGCGACGCCCTGGGCTGCGGTCAGCCTGATCCTGCTGGTCACCTTCCTGGTCTACAGCAACACTCTGGGCTTCAAGTTTGTTTACGATGATCGCGGCCAGATTCTGGCCAACGTTCAGGTGCATGCCTGGCGTTACGTTCCTCACTACTTTTTTGAAAGGGTGTGGAGTTTTGCCTATCCCGGCATCCATGGCAATTATTACCGGCCCCTCTTTTTGCTCTTCCTTCTTCTGAACTACAAACTCTTTGGCCCTTACGCGGCAGGATGGCACCTGGTGAGCGTGGCCGCGCACATGGGAGTGGTGTATCTGGTCTACGTCCTGGCAAGGCGGCTGACCGGCGACGGCGGGACGGCTCTGATTGCCGCGCTGGTCTTTGGACTCCATCCGGTGCACATCGAATCGGTGGCGTGGATTTCAGGCGTCACTGATCCGCTGCTCGCGCTGTTTCTGTTGCCGTCGTTCCTTTGTTATCTCAACGCGCGGGAACGGATGGCGCGCTGTCGGCCGTGGCTTGCGGGCTCGCTGGCGCTCTATGGTTTTGCGATGCTGTCGAAAGAAACGGCCCTGATTTTGCCGATCATCATTTTCACTTTCGAATGGCTCTGGCAGGGTGCTCCCGGGTCCTCAGGGTTGCGGCCGGTGTTTGAGCGCATCCGCACGGCTACGGCGCGCATTGTACCGTTCCTGCTGCTGACTTTTGTTTACCTGGCGGTGCGCTGGCATGTGATCGAGGGACTGGGGCACACCATGGTTCCCTTGGGCGTCCGGACCATCGTTTTCACCTGGCCGCACCTGCTGTTGTTCTACTTGTGGCACCTAGTCTGGCCCTTCAGCCTCAGCGTCTTCTACAACGTGCCTTACGTCAGGACGCCCGGCCTGGTGCCTTTTATTCTGCCGCTGGCTGGACTTGCCGCAGTGGGTTTTCTGGTGTTCCTGGGAGTACGGAGGCTGGCGAGGACCGCGCCGGGAAATGGGCGTCTGGCCGTTTTCATGTGTGCGTGGATCCTGATTCCGTTTATTCCATTGCTGGACCTTTCGCTGTTGCCGGTAGGAGAAATCGCCCACGATCGTTACCTCTACCTGCCCTCGATTGGCTTTTCCATTCTGCTGGCCATGGCCCTGCGCCGCATTCGACCGGGGAATCTGAGGCTTCTGGGGCTGCCCGCTTTGCAGGCGGCGGCCGTGCTGTTGCTGGTGCTGGTGTTCGGAATCTCAACATCGGTGCAGGACCGTTACTGGGCGAACGACTTGAAGCTCTATTCACGGGGAGTCTCGCGCACGCCCCAAAACAAGCTGGCCAGAACCAATCTGGGCAACGCTATGGGAGAGAAGGGGCGCTACACCGAGGCGCTGGCGCTCTACCGCGAGGTTCTGGCGCGCGACCCGGACTTCTGGCTGGCCATCTACAACACCGGGTACACCTATTACCGCATGGGCCGACTGCACGAAGCAGAAAAATACCTCAAGCACGCGATCGCGGTGAACGGTGTCGACAGTGACGAGTATTTCTACCTGGGACTGACCTGGCTGAAGCTCGGCGATCTTGATGATGCTGAAAAGGTGGTGCGCCATGCCCTTAAGCTCCAGCCCGGCGGACTGGCTTATCATTTTGCCCTGGGAATGATCCTGAAACTCAAGGGAGACAGGCCCGGCGCGCTGGCGGAATTCAACGAAGAGTTGAGGAATTTTCCAGGTGAAACCGGCGCAGCACAGCAGATCGAGGCCATCCGGAGCCAAAAGGACAAAACCAGCGAAAAGTAGGGCGGTTTCCGGGGGCAGAGGCACAGACCGCCAATGCGGCCAGGGCCGGCAAGGATTTCCCCCGGAGAATTCTGGAGTTCCTCCGCCCGTTGAGAATCAACGCCAGTGACGGCTTATGTCAGTTGATTTTGACAAAAACCGGCATGAAGGGCAGTTTTGCCGGTCCTGTTTGGATGGAGACAAAGGGGTGGTATGATAACAACTTGTATTTTCATAGAGAGGGATGGGCATAAAGAATTCTTTAGTTATAACCGATATGAAACAAAAGATGCGCAACTGTGAGCACTTTTGTCAGATTGAAAGATTTGGGTAAGGCTAAAGGAGGAACGAATGCGAAGAGATTCAAAAGGGTTTTCGCTGATTGAACTGCTGATCGTCGTGGCGATCATCCTGATTATCGCTGCGATCGCGATCCCCAACCTGCTGCGGTCGAGGGTTGCCGCCAACCAGGCGTCGGCGGTTGGATCGTTGAGGACCTATAACACGGCCGAAGTCACCTATGCTTCGACCTATAACAGCGGCTACACGGCAACCATGGGTTATCTGGGTCCGCCGGCCAGCGGCGCCATGCCCACATCCACGGCCGCCGGGCTGGTGGACAGCGTGCTGTCAGGCGGCTCGGGGACGGCCATGGGATCGGTGAAGAGCGGTTACAGCTTCACTTATTCTCCGGGCGCCGTCGTGGGTGGTCGGATCGACACCTACGAGTTCTGGGCTGACCCGATAACACGCGGCACCACCGGGACGAATTCCTATTACACAGACCAGTCCGGCGTCATCCGGCAGAACTCGAACAATACCCAGGCCAGTTCGGCGGATTCGCCTCTCGCGGGCTGATCTCTCCCGGCTGCTGAATTGGGCATGTCTTCGCAACTTTTGTTGGTGGGGGACCCTTGGGGTCCCCTATTTTTTTCGCCCGCGCAGCCCGGGTTGAGGCCTGGTGCTGCCGTTCCGGATCCGGGGGTCAACGGGTTCGGACGGCGCGTTACCGCGCCTGGACTGTCATTACGGACGACCGGAGGGTGAATGAGTTTCCCTGGCAGGGCGGGTCAGCTGGAAGCCCCCGTGGAAGCGGGCGGGGACGATGCCCTGCGGGCAGACGCCCAGCCCGATACCCTTTTGATCGCTGCGCTCATCCTTTGTGCCGCCCTCCCCTATCTCAATACGCTTCTCAACGGTTTTGTCTATGACGACAACCGGCAGGTTCTGGATAATCCCTACCTGAAAAGTTTCCATTTCCTGCCGCAGGTGTTTGGCACCACGGTCTGGTCGTTTGTGGGGATGCAGGGAGTGTCAAACTACTACCGTCCCATCATGACTCTGGGATATGCACTCTGCTATCACTTGTTCGGCCCGCTGGCTTACGGATTCCACCTGGTAAACGTTTGTCTGCACGTGGGCGTCGTCATACTTGTGTTTTTGGTGGCGCGCCGCCTGTTCAACGACCGTGCGTTGGCCTTCTTTGCCGCCTGCCTGTTTGCCATCCACCCCATCCATACGGAAGCGGTGGCGTGGGTGGCGGCCGTCACCACACTCGACGTCACGTTTTTCTACCTGCTCACCTTCTGGCTGCTTCTCAAGTTGGCCTGCCCGCGGGGCGAGGTTTCTCCGTGGATCAAGCTTGCGGCTGTGGTGAGTTTTGCTCTGACCATTTTCTCCAAGGAGCAGGCGCTGACGTTTCCGCTGCTGGCCATGATTTACGAGCATTTTTTCCGCGGCGACCGGGCGGAAACCACCTTCCGGCAGAAGGTTCGCCGTTATGGCGATTTCTGGCTGATGGACCTTGCCTACGTTCTGTTCAGAATCGAACACCTGGGGGCCTTCGCGCCCCAGATCCAGTTGTCGCGGCTGGGCTGGTATTCCAGCGTCCTGTCGGCGCTGGCGCTGGTGGGACAGTATCTTGGAAAACTCTTCTGGCCGGTTCAGCTCTGCGCCTATTACGTCTTCCAAAAAGGAACATCGGTTTTTGAGCCGCGAGTGCTGGCGGGCATCGCAGCCCTTGCTGCGTGTGCAATTGTTTTTGCACTGCTTTTCCAGCGCAACCGGGTGGCCTCGTTTGGATTCCTCTGGTTCTTTATCACTCTGTCGCCGGTGCTCGACATCCGCTATCTTGCAGGGAACGTTTTTGCGGAACGTTACCTCTACCTGCCGTCGGTGGGGTTCTGCTGGCTGGTGGGCTGGGCAGGGGTAAAGCTCTGGAGGGCGATCGGTCCATGCCACAGCACCTGGAGGCGCGGCTTGGTGGCAACGAGCTGCGCGCTGGGCCTGCTGCTGGCGGCACGCGTCGTGGCGCGCAACCGCGACTGGCGCACCGATGTAGCACTCTACAGCCAAACGTTGAAGGTTTCTCCCAGGGCCACCAACATCCGCGAAAATCTGGGGGTGGTGGCTTGGAACCACGGCAGGATTGACGAGGCGGAGAAGCAATGGAGCTTGGCGCTGAAACTGAATCCCAACTCCCCGATCACTTTCAGCAATCTTGGCCTGGTCTATGCCAAAAGGAAGGAGTACCAGAAGGCTGAACATTACTTCCGTGAAGCAATGCTGCACAAGCCCGATTACACCGACCCGCACCTGAATCTGGGAAGCTTGATGATGGACCTGGGCCGCGTGGAGGAAGCGGAAAGGCAGTTGCGCGCTGCCGTGGCCCTCTCACCCCTCGTTCCCAGTTGCCACAACAAGCTGGGGAAGTTGTATCTTAAAGAAAGGCGTCTTGCCGAGGCTGCGGAGCAGTTTTCGCAGTCGGTGCGGGCGGCTCCGAACTTTGAGGGGTATGACGGGCTGGGCGACGTCTATCTTGAGCAGAGAGATGTTAGCCGTGCGGAGCAGGCGTATGCGGCTGCCGGCCGCATCAATCCCTACGACAGCCGCGCCCATTTCGGGCTCGCGCGAATCGCGGTGTCGGCCGGGCGCCGGCGGGTGGCATTGGCGGAATATGCGCGAGGGTTTGAGACGGACCCGAACAACCAGGAAGCAAAAAGCGCCGTCCAAGTGTTAAAGGGAAGTGTGACGCATGAAGGAACAGACCCAAAGCAATAGCCGCGAGAGAAGATTTCGATTCCTGGTGGGTGTGTGCGTGGTGTGGAGTGTTGTGATGGCGGCGCCGTCGACCCTTTCGACCGCTTCAGCCGCTGCGGACAGGCTGCCGCTCGACCAGTTCATCACCAGAGTGCAAAGCAGTTATCAGGAGGTGAAGGCGATCCGCGCAGACTTTAACCAGACCTACGACGCGGGCGGTGGAACCCGGGTGGAATCGGGTACGGTAGTGTTTGCCCGCGGTGGGCGCATGCGATGGGATTACCGCGAGCCGGAGAAAAAAGTTTTCCTTTCCAACAAGAACGAGGTCCTGCTTTATCTGCCGGAGGAAGGACAACTCGACCGCTCATCCGTAAAGCAGAGCGAAGACTTCCGTGTCCCGTTCCGGCTGCTGCTTTCCCGGTTTGACATGAAGAAGGTTTTTCACAAATTTGAGGATGCCAATAACCAGTTTCAGCACCCGCCGGAAGACCGAGTGATTATTGCCTATCCCAAGAACGCAGAAAAACTGGGTTACCAGCACGTTGTCATGGAATTTGATCCGCAGATGGACATCCGGCGATTGGTGATTGTCTACACCAACAACACCGTCATGAAGTTCAGCTTCAGCCACATTGACCGTAATCCCAGTCTGGCATCCACGCTGTTTGACCTGACCCCGCCTCCGGGAACCCGGATTATCAATCACGAATAGCGGCCCCGGGGGTTCGAGCGCAGCGTCGCCCTCCCGCCGCCGGATTCACCGCCGGCTTCACCGCCGGAAAACAGGCACAGCCTTCGACCGGCTATTTCAGCACAAGGGTGTGGATGGCCGCGGCCACGCCGTCCTGGTCGTTGGAGTGGGTGCGGTACCAGCCGTCGCTGGCCAGTCCAGGGGTGCAGTTGCCCATAATCACCGGATAGCCAGCCATCTGGAGCATCTCAAGGTCGTTGTAGTTGTCGCCGATGGCCATCACCTGGCCGGCGTCGCAGTCCATCTGGTCGAGCAGCCATTGGAGGCCGCTGGCCTTGGAGCAGCCCATGTTCATAACGTCCAGCAGCGAAATGTCGCGCTCAAAATACTTGGTCCAGGTGAGATGGACGCTCCTGCCCGCGGTGGATGAGCGCAGCAGATGTTCCAGGGGCTCCAGAAACGCCGGCGCGCCTCCAAACATCACCTGGATGGGATCACCCGGCAGCTCGGCAGGAAGGTCTGGGACCTGCAATAGATAATCCCGTGCCGTCTTCAGATACCAGCGGAGAGGCCCGTCAGGCGAGGCATCCTGCTGCATCATCACCTGTCCGCGCCCGGGATGGTCAAATATGGCGACGGCGTAGGGCCGGTAATCGATGGCTGCTTCGAGCGCCTGAACCGCTATTTCCCGCGGCAGGAAGTTGTGGTGCAGAAGGTCGCCGGAAAGCGTCCGAATGAGAGCGCCGTTGGAGGTTACCAGGGTAATGGGACAGGGCAGGGAATTGAGCAGCGGCCGGGCGGAGTGATACCGGCGTCCTGTGATGACCACAATCCGGATGCCGCGCTCTGAGGCTTCTGCGAGGGCCAGGCGATTGGCCTGAGAAATTTCAAGATGGCTGTTCAGCAGGGTTCCATCAAGGTCAACTGCGATTACGCGAATGGGCATTCTGGTTGAATTGTAGCACGAGCGGCCCTGCGCGGCCCTGGTCTGCGGCGTCTTCACGCGGCAGCAGCCTGCGCGGGAAATTGTCAGGCTGGAAGGCGACGTGTTATATTAGCGAAGTTACAGTTAATGTTTTGGGCGCGTAGCTCAGTTGGGAGAGCGCGGCGTTCGCAACGCTGAGGTCGGGGGTTCGAATCCCTTCGCGTCCACCAGCTTTTCATTAGTCCCTCTTTACTCATTTCGGCCTAAAGGCCGATTTCGTCCTCCAGTTGCAGTTCGCGCACGCCGATAGAAATATCATTCACCAGAAGGGGAAATCCCGCCATGCGATGCGCCAAATGTGGGCAGGAAAACCCGGACACGCATGAATTCTGCTCACGGTGCCACGCTCCTGCGCGGTTTAACTGTCCCTCGTGCAAGCATACCCAGGATCACGGCGGCCGCTGCGACCAGTGCGGCCTGGATTTTACAAAGTACGCAACGATGCTCGTCTTTCAGGGGCAGACGTCAACAAAGCAGGCACGGCTGCGTAAAAAGGGGAGGAGCGAGATTATTCGGCAGATTCTCCTTCTGCCGATTACTGGAGGGTGGTCGCTGCTCAAGTATCTGAGGCCGCCCAAGGACACGGGGTAAAGGGAAGGCAAACCCGCACACAATCTTCCCATTCAGGTGAAAGTTTTGGAATTCTGGCCGGCGGAACAATGCCAGCGTGGTCTTCTACTTGTTTTCAGTGGCGGCCATGTACTTCTGGGCGTTCTCCAGAAGCAGTCGCGCCTGGGACATGTGGCCAACGGCGTTTTCCACCAGCGGATCGTTCTCAATCCTGATTCGGTCGGACACGTTGGTGCCGTAGATGTCTTCAATCAGCCGTTCGCGAATACGCAGCTTGACAAAGTCCAGGTTCTTCTGCACTTCGACGGTCGTAACGGGGATCTTCTGATCGGTCAGGAACTTATTGAATTCCGTGATATCCGAGCTTGTCGGCTGGAAGTCTTGCGGAATCGTCTTGTGGCCGGCCAGGTAGTGCTGAGCGAAGCTGAAGAAGGCTCCATTCTGCACCAGCGAGCGTTCCGTGTCGTTCAACTTCTGCGGCTCCACCTTTACGTCCGGCGTGATTCCTCCGCCTCCGTAGACCTTTCGGCCCCCGTCGGTCAGCCTGACTTCGCTATGGGGCTCTGGAGAGCCTTGCGGGTGGTAGTAATAATCGTAGAGTGACACGGCGTCGTAATCGCGCTGGATCAGGCGGCCGCTTGGCGTGTAATAGCGGGCCGTTGTGAGAGCCAGTCCTGTCTCGTCACTCAGCGGGTAAACCGTCTGGACCAGGCCCTTCCCAAAGCTGCTCTCGCCCATCACCAGAGCCCTGTCGTGGTCCTGCAAGGCGCCCGTCACAATTTCAGCTGCGCTTGCCGACATTCGATTGATCAATATGACGATGGGGTAGCGGTTCCCCCTGTCCCCGTGCGTTGCATAATAGCGTTTCTCGGGTGAAGAGCGTCCGTAATGATAGACAATCAGCTGCCCTTTCTTCAGGAAATGGTCTGAGACCTCAACGGCTTCCTGGAGCAGCCCGCCGGGGTTTCCCCGCAGGTCCAAAATCAGGCCGGTCATTTGCTCGGCGTCCAGATTCTTCAGCGCCTGCGACAGTTCGGAGTTGGTGGTTTCATTAAACCGGCTGATGTGGATATAGCCCACGTGGGGTTGCACCATGAAGATATCATCCACGCTGGGCTGAGTGATTTCGCCCCGGGTGATCGTAAAACTGAGGGCATTGGCGGCCCCCTGGCGCTGGACGATCACATGCACTACGGTGCCGCGTGGGCCTTTCAGCATTTTGGCGACCTTGTCGGTCTGCTCATTGAGTGAGGACTCAAGGCCGACCGCACTCTTGCCGTTGACCTGCTCGATCACATCGCCAGGGCGGAGGCCGACCTTGAAGGCCGGAGAACCGGGAATGGGTGCCACCACAAAGGTTACCAGCTTGCCCATCTTGCCGGGCCGGGACTGAATGCTCATGCCAACGCCGAAGTAGCGGCCTTCCTGGTCTTCCCGCAGCATGGCAAAGGCGCGCGGGTCAAAGAAGTTGGAGTGGGGATCCAGCGTCCGCAGCATGCCCGGAATAGCGCCCAGGAAGTTGCTGTTCGTCGGGCCATAGATAGCTTTGTTGGGGTCGACAGGGCTGGCGTAATTTTCCTGAATCTTATCGTAGATATTGGTAAACTCGCGCAGACTGACCTGAAAGGATGAGTCATTGTCGTTTGCCTTTGCTGTGGTGGCTTCAACCTGCGGGCCGTATAACCCGCCCAGCATTGCACATACGACCAGCGTAGCGAAGATAAACCATCCCGCACGTCGACTTTGCTTCATCACTTTGCAGCTCCTTTGCCCTGCTTGAAAAATTATAGCACGTGCCGCCACTGGTATGTGATTTCCACAAGGGCCCGTTGGCGCCCCTGGCAAGGGGCTATCCCCCCGTGTGGCAAGTATAAAAGACCATTGATCTGAGGGCAAGCACTGCCTGCCGGCTTCAGGGGCACGGGTGATTCCCGGTAGTGGAGGTTCCTGGCCCTCCGCCTGCCGGCTGGCAGACGACAGTTGCGTTGACAGAATGGGGCCAGGCATGCAAAATGAGAGTTTGCAAGGTCAAATGCGAAATGTCCTTCGCTCCTGTTTGCGCCCGTAGCTCAGCTGGATAGAGCACTTGCCTACGAAGCAAGGGGTCGGGAGTTCGAATCTCTCCGGGCGTACCATTCTTTTCAATCAGTTCCATGAAGGGTTTATCGGCCGGTCCTGCAGGTTGGCGGCCCTGAACCCGGGTGTCGTGCGCCGACTTCCAGGGGAACCTGCAATCGCGCAAGCTGCTAACCGACTCACAGCAGAACGCCGCGGTAACCAGCAAAGTCCTTTTCTGAAAGTCTAAAATTCCGGGTCGTCCGGCGAATCCGGATTGCAAAAGGAAGGGTTGCGGCTGCCATTAATCGTTATACTGTCACGGGCACGAAAGCGGTTGGGTCATCCTGACAGCACGGTCCAATCGACTCCATCCTTGCGGGCAGGGAAAGGATGCTGCATCAAAACAACTTTCCGGCAGGCCGGCATGGCAGCCGCGTCGCGGTAAAAGGGAAAAGCACTTCATGGCTGCTGGTCACGGCGCTCTTGTTTGCGGGCTGGGGTGCCGCTGTCCTGGCGGGCAGCCGTCCTTATAATGAGCCGTTTCGCCCTCAGTATCATTTCACTCCACTGAAAAACTGGATGAACGACCCCAATGGGCTGGTCTATTACAAGGGCGAGTACCATCTTTTCTTCCAGTACAACCCTTTTGGAAACAAGTGGGGGCACATGAGCTGGGGCCACGCCGTCAGCCGTGACATGGTCCACTGGAAGCAGCTTCCCGTCGCGATCCCTGAAGGGAACGGGGTGATGATCTTTTCCGGAAGCGCCGTGGTGGACCGGCACAACTCCAGCGGTTTCTGTAAGAATTCCAACGGGGGCGACGACAGCTGTCTGGTGGCCATCTACGCCGGCCACACGGGTAAGGAACAGAACCAGAACATTGCCTACAGCAACGACCGCGGGCGCACCTGGACAAAATATTCCGGCAATCCTGTGATCGATCTCCACCGCAGGAACTTTCGCGATCCCAAGGTTTTCTGGTGCGATCCCGGCCACAAGTGGGTGATGGTCACCGTGCTGGCGGCAGAACACAAAGTCCGGCTGTTCGGGTCGACGAACTTGAAACACTGGACGATGCTCAGCGATTTTGGCCCCGAAGGAGCGGCGGGCGGGGCCTGGGAATGTCCCGACCTGTTTGAACTCCCGGTCGAGAACGAATCCGGCCAGAGCCGATGGGTCCTGAGTGTTAACCTGAATCCCGGCGGGGTGGCCGGAGGGTCGGGCAACCAATATTTCGTTGGCCGGTTCGACGGAAGGAAGTTTACTAACGACAATCCCGCAGGCCAGGCACTCTGGGCTGATTACGGCAAGGATTTTTATGCTTCTACTTCCTTCTCGGACATTCCGTCCTCGGACGGCAGGCGGATCTGGATGGGCTGGCTCGGCAACTGGCAATACGCGGTCCACGTTCCCACGTCGCCCTGGCGCGGCATCCAGTCCATCCCTCGGGCGCTCACGCTCAAACGCCTTCCGCAGGGGATCCGTCTGGTTCAGAAGCCGGTGGCGGAACTCACCAGCCTGCGCGGGCGGCATGTGGCTGTGAGGAATCAAAGCGTTGAGGCCGCCAACAGGTTGCTGCAGTCGATGGGAGTGACGGGAGATACGCTCGAAATCGAGGCTACGTTCGATCCGGATAAAGCCGCTTCGTTCGGCTTTGAAATTCGCAAAGGCGGCACGCAGCAAACCACAATGGGCTACGATCGGCATATGTCAGAACTCTTTGTTGACCGTACCCGATCCGGTGATACCGGCTTCGATCCCAAATTTCCAGGCCGCCAGACCGCTCCGCTGAATGTCGCCCGCGGGCAGACAGTCGAATGGCACATCTTTGTTGACCGCTGCTCCGTCGAGGTCTTTGCCCAGCATGGCGAGAGGGTCATGTCTGAACTGATCTTTCCCTCGCTTTCCAGCCAGGGCATTCGATTGTTTTCCAGCGGCGGCTCTGCAAAGATTCTGAAGCTTGACGTCTGGAACCTGAAGTCAGCGTGGTAAGAATAGAGCGCACCGAAGGGATGGTCCGCTCTTCAGGTCCAGGCTGCCGGGGGAAACCTCTATGAAAATTGTCAGCATCGGCGAAGTCTTGTGGGATGTGATCGGTGACCAGGAACATCTGGGCGGCGCGCCGTTTAATTTTGCGGCGCACGCCAGAAGGCTGGGGCACGACGTCCAATTCGTCAGCGCTGTCGGGTGCGACGAACGGGGTGACCGGGTGCTCGAACGCATGGCACAAATGAACCTTTCCACCCGCTTCGTCCGCCGCACGGAGGGCTTTCCAACGGGCATTGCGTCGGTCACTCTGGACGCCGAGGGCCAGCCAAGTTTCCGCATCGAGCACCCGGCCGCATACGACTTTCCGGAACTGACGGCAGCGGACTTTGAGGAGCTCTTGTCGCCTGTTCCGGACTGGATTTATTTTGGGACGTTGCTCCAGGTGAGCTCGAAAGCGCATGCAGTTACCGGCGAGCTGCTCGCTGCTAAGGGCGGCGCACGGCGCTTTTATGACGTTAACCTGCGCCCGTCTTACTATACGCCGTACATGGTCCGTGATTTACTGTCGCAGGCCACGGTGGTCAAGCTCAATGACGAAGAGGTTTCCATGGTGGACCAGATGTGCGGCCGGTCGCATTCGAATCTGGAGGATTTTTGCCGTGACTACGCGGCCCTTCTTGGCTGGGAAGCTGTCTGCGTCACGCGAGGAGCCGAAGGATGCGTTTTGCTGCTTGGCGATGAATTGTTCAGCGCTCCGGGCTACCCAGTCAAGGTGGTTGATACGGTAGGAGCGGGCGATGCCTTCGCGGCGGCTTTCCTGCACGGACTGGGAAGCGGATGGCCTGCCGGGCAGGTGGCGGATTTTGCCAATCGCGTGGGCGCTCTGGTCGCCGGCTGTCCGGGCGCCATTCCTCCCTGGACGATGGACGACATCAAAACACTGGGCAAGTAGTAGCATCACTTGTTATCTTTTGCTGGTCCTGATGTTTCAGCCGGCAGGGAACTCCGGCTGATATTCATTCCAACTTTCAAGCAGGTGATATGAAGCTGAACCGATTTCTGATCAAGAGCACTGTTGTGGCCGCGCTGGGCGGCCTTCTTTTTGGATTTGACACGGCCGTGATTTCCGGAACGACTCACGGGCTGACCATGGCATATGGTTTGACGCCTGGCTCTCTGGGGATGACGGTCGCCATCGCGCTGTGGGGCGCCATCGTCGGCGCCATGACGGCCGGACTTCCCGGTGAGCGATTTGGACGCCGCAACAGCCTGCGGGTGCTGGCGATTCTCTATCTGGTTTCAGCGCTGGGCTGCGCTTTCGCCTGGGGATGGTATCCGCTGATGTTCTTCCGTTTTCTTGGCGGGCTGGGCATTGGCGGCTCCTCTGTTCTGGGACCGATGTACATCGCGGAGATTGCGCCGGCAAAATGGCGTGGGCGCCTGGTTGGGTTTTTCCAGTTCAACATCGTGTTCGGCATTCTGCTGGCCTATTTTTCCAACTACCTCGTGACCCTCATGCAGTTCGGGGCGGCCGAGTGGCGGTGGATGCTGGGCGTCGCAGCGATTCCGGCTGCGCTGTTCATGGTGATGCTTTACGGGATCCCGCAAAGCCCCCGCTGGCTTGTGGAGAAGAGGAGAGTGGAAGAAGCGCGCGCCGTGCTGCAGCAGGTGGGCGAGGCGAACGCCGAACAGGAACTCCAGGACATCCTTGAATCCATGCACTTGGAGCGCAAAAAGGAACCGCTGTTCTCCAGAAAGTACAGCCTGCCCATCTTTCTCGCTGTGTCGATCGGCATGTTCAACCAGTTTTCCGGCATCAACGCCATACTTTATTACATGAATGACATCTTTGCTCACGCGGGATTCAGCGCGGTTTCCGGCTCGTTACAGGCTGTGGCTGTGGGCGCCACCAACCTGGTGTTCACCGTGATCGCCATGTTGGTGATTGACCGTCTTGGGCGCAAGAAGATGCTGCTGGTAGGTTCGGTGGGTACTGCCGTCTGTCTGGCCGGAGTGGCGGCCGTCTTTTTCACCTCGGCGCATCAGAATCTTCTGGTATGGCTGCTGATGGGTTTCATCGCTTTCTTCGGGTTTTCCCAGGGAGCCGTCATCTGGGTCTACCTGAGCGAGGTGTTCCCCAACCGCGTCCGCGCGAAGGGGCAGAGCCTGGGCAGCTTCTCCCACTGGTTTATGAACGCGCTGATCTCCGGGATATTTCCCCTGATGGCGGCTTCGTCCGGAGCCTATCCTTTTGCTTTCTTCTCCGCCATGATGGTGCTCCAGTTCTTCGTGGTGCTCTTCATTTACCCGGAGACCAAAGGCGTGACGCTGGAGGAAATGCAGAAGAAGCTCGGGCTTGCCTGATTGGCCAGCCGCCGCATGCCGAAGGGGGAAGGGAAGCTTTACAATTTTGCGGCGCCTTTCCTGGAGTCCGGCCTGGCGATTCCTTTTGGGAAACCGGTTGGAGCACGGTATACTGCTGTGTTTCAAATTGTCCAAATGTGTATTCCGGCTGGAGCAAGCCGCCTGGCAGGTTGCCTCCACGCCGTTTCACCCTCAACGGAGGAATCATCTTGAAACGCAGAACCTTTCTGAGAAACGCGACTATGGCAGCTTTGGCGTCTCCACTCGCCCGCCTCGGAACCTCGGAGCTCGGCCGGGCGGCGGAACCCAAACGCGTGGCCTTTGGCGGCATTCGAATCGAGTGCAGCACGTATACGCCCATTCTCACCCGCATGGAAGACTTCGCCATCAGCCGTGGCCAGACCCTTGCGGATATGCCGTTCTTCAGCATGTTGAAGAAATACCCCTATCCCTTCCAGCCCACGCTTCTGGCCGACGCGGTTCCCGGCGGGCCGGTGCAAGCAAAAACCTACCAGAAGCTGAAAGCGGAATTCCTCGGTCGCGTCAAAGATCTGCTTCCGCTCGACGGCCTTTATCTGGCCATGCACGGCGCCATGTCAGTGGAGGGCATGCAGGACGCCGACGGAGACTGGATTGCCTCCGCGCGCGAAGTGGTGGGCAAGGATTGCCTGATGACCGCCAGCTTTGATCTGCACGGGAGCCTCAGCCATCGCACCATCAACAACCTCGACATGCTCTCCGCCTACCGGACGGCCCCGCACATTGACCGTGAGGAGACCACGCAGCGCGCCTGTGACATGATGGTTCACTGCATGGATCAGGGCATCCGGCCCACCATGGTCTGGTCGCCCATCCCGGTGCTGATGCCGGGCGAACGCAGCAGCACGCGTTACCAGCCGGCCAAACGCCTTTGGGGGCAACTGCCCTCCATGAACGCCCACCCGGGAGTTCTGGATGCATCGCTGCTGGTGGGATATGTTTGGGCGGACGAGCCGAAGGCCACCGCCAGCGCCGTCCTCACCGGCACGCGGCCAGCGGAGTTGAAGAAGGACGCCCTGTCGCTGGCGCAGCAATACTGGGATGCGCGCAAGGAATTCCAGTTCGGCGTGCCCACGGGGCCGCTCGACAAGGTGATCGAAAAAGCCGTGAGCCTGAGTACGCATCCCGTAGTGATTTCCGATTCGGGAGACAATCCTACTGCCGGTGGCACCGACGATCGCGCGGATGTTCTGGCGGCGCTGCTCAAGCGCCATGTCCGCAATGTGGTGATTGGGGGCATCTGCGACCAGCCCGCTACGGATGCCTGTTACCGGGCTGGTGTGGGCGCAACCCTTCCGCTCAACATCGGAGCTACCCTCGATCCCAAAGCCAGCAAGCCCGTGCACGTCAAGGCAAAGGTGCGTTTCCTCTCGCACGGGGACGACCCGCTGGGTCGGCAGGCCGTGGTTGAAACGGAAGGCATTTCCGTGATGATGACGGAGCGGCGGCGTCCTTTCCATCATATCCAGGACTTCACATCCCTGGGACTCGATCCCACAAAGTTCAGGATTGTGGTGGTCAAGGCCGGCTACCTGGAACCTGAAATCAATAAAATTGCCAATCCCAATCTGATGGCGCTCACCGAGGGCGCGGTCAACCAGGACATCGTCAATATCGCGAACAAACACCGGATCCCTAGCTATCCTTTCCAGCCGGACCTGAAGTGGAAGCCGTTTGTGGTGGTCTCCGCGCGGTCCCCGCACAAAGCATAGTTGGTTGATTTGCAAGGGATGGGCAATCAGGTCCTTAGAATAAACCGGAAGCGCGTGTCTTCGCCGAACCATTGGATATAGTTCGTTCCCCAGGCATTATTGAACAAGCTGAAGTGGAAGCCTTTTGAGAGGTCGGGCTGGTCGTTCGAGTAGTAAATCGGCGACCTCTCGCCCAGCGCCACTGCAGGCGCGTCGAGGGTCGCAATCGAAAAGCTCCCGCTGGAATCCTTGTAGTAGATGCCGGTGGTCACCGAATGCATGTGGCGATTGCCGCCCTTCACCACGTCAAAGGGAGAAACCGGCTGATCCACTTTGTCGAGCGTCCATCCATGCTGCTCCGGCGCCACTGGAAGAAAACTGAGCCACATCGCTTCCGGAAGGCGGTTCGCGGCCTTCCCGAGACAGGTGAAGTCCATGTGGATCACAGGTTCTGAGTCAGGGAAAACCAGGTCGAGGTACATTTGCTTCGGCCAGGCCACGCGATCAGCGCGCTCGGCTGCGGCGTCCGTGATCTGCAACTCGGTGAGAATTCGAAAGCCGCTGCGGACTTTGCCGGCCCAGCAGGCGGAGACGCGCGGCAGCCACACCCGGCTCTCGGCGCCAAACTTCTCGATGCCGGGTTTGCCAAAGTCCATCGGCGCCCACCATGTTTTTTCGATGATGTAGGCAGCGCGATAATCCTCGTAGTCCTTCGCGGAAAGAGTTTGATAAGCGAAAAGTCCGAGCGGATGGTCTGGAGAAGCCCATTCGCGGCCGCCTTCTTTGGCGTGCAGACGGTGGATAGCTCCCGTTTTGGGATCGAGTACGACAGTGAAGTGGGCGGTTTCTATTTCCGATCCCGCCATGTGCGGGTCCAGACCTGTTCTGTCTGGAGCTTTCGGCTGCAAGGCACGGAGGCGCTCCTCAGCCTCACTTCGCAACGCCGCCGGCAGGCTTTCGACTGCCTGGTCGATGTCTTTCCGTTTTTCCGCCCAGCTGTTTTCCGCCCAGCGAAAGCGGGGACTGCTGACCACAGTAGCGAGGGCTTTCGGGGTGTAATGTGCGTAGTCTTTCAACCGCTTTGTATCGACGCCCCAGGTGTGCTCTGGAGGCAGCAGCAGGTGCTTCAACAGGCGGATATCCGTTGAGTCGCCAACTTTAAATTTCCCCTGTGCGACCCATCCTTTCCGCAGCCGCATCACTTCGCGGTACCGCGCCACCTTCACCGGGTCGCTGGCCACGCCGTAAATCCAGGTGTCGCCGATTTCCTGCGTTACCACAGGCAGCTTGCTCTTGTAAGGTTCCACGGCCAGGGCGATTTCAGCTCAGGTTAGCGGCGCTTACTTTTGCGTTGGGAAATCGCTTTCGCAGTTCGGCATAAATCTTCTTCACTTCTGAAACGGAATGTGGGCCGGCGTTGTCGTTACGCACCTCGATGGCCACCACCAGGTCTGAGCCCGGAACCTGCATCACGCCGCCGTAGCCATGGTGGTACATCATCGTGACCGATGCGCCCTGCGGCTCCTTCCAGACGAAGAGCGGCGGGACTTCCGGCACCGTGCTCGCGCCATTGACACCAATGTCGAGAAACTTGACGCCGTTTGCGGCAAATGGCGCCACCAGTCCTCGAGTGTGCCCGGGAACGTCGCTCATCTTGGCGCCGATTGTCGTTTTGCCGAAGCGCCGGTCGAGCGCCCGGGAGATTCCCAACGCCCCTTCCAGCATGGAGCGGTCGAGCATCTCCGTCTCCAGGTTGAGGGGAACGGCATACCACGCCATTTCGCCTCTTTCAATAGCTTGCTCAGCCTGGGTACGCGCCGCGCCGGTGACATGTTCGAGGTATTCGTAAAGCAGCCAGGAACCCGTTGACCACACGTAGCGGTCTTCACCCGACTGCCGCAGGGCGTCCGCGGTCCGCATGGCCGCGGGATAGTACTGGTCAAAGTACTTGGCGATGACGGCTGCCTGGGTATCTGTGAATCCCACGTCCAGATGGCAGGTGAAAGCCACCAGTAACTCGCTTGACCTCGGCGGAAGCCGTCGGCATGGCGGCGGCAATTTCAAACCCGGGTCCGCAGGCAATCGCTCCGCCCGCAAGCAGCAGATCCTTTACAAATTCGCGACGTTTCAAAATTAAAGCTCCGAAGGTGTGATTTTGTTCCGATCCAGCCCGCTGCCGGGCGGCGCTGCCCGGTCGGCATCAGTATAGTTGAGGCAGGACCGGTTTGCACGAAGACGTCGTCCCCGGTTTGCATGACAGAGCAGCGGCGTGAAGCGGGGGAATGACACGGACGCGGTTGCATTGTTGTGGACTGCGAGGACGGCTGGCAATTAGAATGTTGACATCCTCCTGTGCAGATATGGGCAATATTGCGCCAATCCGTGTGAGGGGTATCAGTTGAAGGCGATAAGATCGGGAATGCCTTCGAGGGGAGTTCTGGACCGGGGGGTCCCCGGCGGTGAGTTCGCTATGGCGAAGCCAACCATCCTAACCGTAGACGATGATGCCGAAGTCCTGCTCGCTGTCGAGCGTGACCTCCGGCGGCGATATGCTGACCGCTATCGCGTTCTACGCGCGGATTCCGGGATGACGGCTCTTGAAGCTCTGCGTGGACTGAAGCAGAGGGACGACGCTGTGGGCCTGTTGTTGGCCGACCAGCGGATGCCGCAGATGACGGGGGTGGAGTTTATGGGTGAAGCGATGAAGCTTTATCCGGATGCCAGGCGGGTGCTTCTCACGGCCTACGCTGACACTGACGCGGCGATCCGGGCCATCAACGAGGCTGCAGTTCATCACTATCTGCTGAAGCCCTGGGACCCTCCGGAAGAGCACCTTTACCCGGTGATTGACGACCTTTTGGAGGATTGGCAGGCATCATCGTTTCGTCCCCGCTTCGAGGGTGTTCGGGTTCTCGGCACGCGCTGGTCGCCGCAGGCTTACGCTTTAAGAGATTTTCTGGCGCGTAACCAGACGCCCTACCGCTGGCTTGATGTTGAGACGGCGGAACGCGATCCTGAAGTGCGCCAACTTCGGGAGGCTGTGGGGGCCGAAGCCTCCAGCCTGCCGATGGTGTTTTTCCCTGACGGGTCGTCTTTGGCGGCTCCGGGCACGGCGGACCTGGCTGAAAAACTTGGCTTGCGGGCGCGGCCTGAAATGGCGTTTTACGACCTGGTGATTGCCGGGGGTGGTCCTGCAGGCCTGGCGGCGGCGGTTTACGGTGCTTCGGAAGGCCTGCGTACGGTGATGATCGAAATGGAAGCGCCTGGCGGCCAGGCCGGGATGAGTTCCCGAATTGAAAATTACCTGGGCTTTCCTTCCGGTGTCAGTGGTGGTGACCTGGCGCGGCGCGCCGTGGCCCAGGCCCGGCGATTCGGAGTGGAAATCCTGACGCCGCAGCACGTTGTGGGCGTCCGGGCAGAAGGTTCGACGCGAGTGGTCAAACTGGCGGTCGGCAGCGAACTGAGTTGTAAAGCGTTGCTGATTGCGACGGGTGTTTCCTATCGCAGGCTGGACGTGCCTGGCGCTGAGCAGTTGCAGGGGCGCGGCGTCTACTACGGGTCGGCCATGACCGAGGCCCTCTCGTGCAAGGACGAAGACGTTTATATCATTGGCGGCGCGAATTCCGCCGGTCAGGCCGCAATGTATTTCTCGAAGTTTGCGCGACGGGTTGTGATGCTGGTGCGCGGGCCGTCTCTTTCCGCAACGATGTCTCAGTACCTGATTGACCAGATCCAACGGACGCCCAACATCGAAGTGGTCACCGGCGCCCGAGTCGCGGAGGTCCACGGCACAGATCACCTCGAAGCGATCTCGATTTACTGCGGGGACAGCACTGAGACCAACCGTGTTCCTGCCCATTCACTCTACGTCTTCATCGGGGCCGAGCCCCTCACGGACTGGCTGGCCGGCGTGGTGGAACGCGACGAGCGCGGTTTTATCCTGACCGGCACCGACCTTGCCCTCAACGGAAAACGTCCCCGCGGGTGGCCGCTGGACCGTGACCCGTACTGGATGGAAACCAATGTGCCGGGCATCTTCGCTGCAGGGGATGTCCGCCACGGCTCCGTGAAGCGGGTGGCCTCCGGGGTGGGCGAAGGCTCCGTCGCGGTTCAGTTTATCCATCAATACCTCAGTGCGGTGTGATATGGCGGAAGATTTGAACACGGAAAATACCACGCGCCTGGTTGGAGAGTTGCGCAAGATCGGGATCTTCGCGGACTTGCCTCATGAGGGCCTGGGTTGGATAGCTGAAAAGTCCAAAGAGCTGCATCTGCTGTCGGCAGAGGTCTTTATTCAAGTCGGGGATCCCGCGGATAGCCTCTTTGTTATTCTGGAGGGGGAAATTCGTTTTCAACTGAGCGGCGGACCCGACGCGCCTGTTTACAGGGTCCCTGCCGGGCAGGTCACCGGTTTACTGCCCTATTCCCGGATGACCGTGTACCGGGGTACCGGGCAGGCGGTTGTGCCCACGCGTGTGCTGCGTCTTCCCAGGGACTGCTTTACCGAATTATTGCAGCGCATGCCGCAGCTTGGGGAGCGATTTGTGGGTCTTCTGGCAGACCGAATCCGTGAGACCACCCGGGTGGAAACCCAGCGCGATAAGATGGCAGCCCTGGGCAAGCTTTCAGCGGGCCTGGCGCATGAGCTGAACAATCCCGCAGCGGCGGCGCAAAGAGCTACTGCTAATCTGCGGGAAACGCTTGAGACCGTTCGCGACGCCAGCATCAGGCTTGCGCGCCATGCCCTTTCCCCGGAGCAACGCGAGACCATCCTTCGATTTGAACGCGAAGCAGGCGGATATCGGCCTGTAATTCCCGTTGATCCTCTGGCCCAAAGCGATCGCGAAGAACGAGATCGCGAAGTGGCTCGAAAAGCACCAGGTGCCGGATGCCTGGAAGATCGCTCCGGTGCTGGCCGATGTTGGTGTGGAAGTCTGCAAGCTGGAAGATCTGGCTGCCGAAGTAGGTGACCTCGTTCTGAACGATGCGCTCACTCGCATTGCTTCGTTGATCAGCATCGCAAGATTGGTCGGCGAGATTGAACATAGCACCAGGCGTATTTCTGATCTGGTCCGGGCCGTCAAAGAGTATTCGCACATGGATCGCCCCGCCATGGAAAAGGCCGACGTGCACCAGGGACTGGAGAATACGTTGACGATGCTGGGCCACCAGTTGAAACACGGTATCCATGTGGTGCGTGAATACGACAAGAGCCTTCCGCTGATTTGCGCCTACGGGGGAGAACTCAACCAGATATGGACAAACCTGATTGATAATGCCATCGAGGCTATGCACGGGAAAGGCGAAATTCGCATACGGACCGCCCGTGAAATCGACCAGATCGTGGTGGAGATTTGCGACAACGGCCCCGGAATCCCGGCCGACGTTTTGCCGCGCATCTTTGACCCTTTCTTTACCACCAAGGGAGTCGGGGAGGGAACCGGTCTGGGTCTGGATACCGCTTGCAGAATTGCGAGGAACCACCACGGCGACATCCGTGTTTCTTCGCAGCCGGGTGATACTCGCTTCCGGGTCTACCTGCCCATTACGCAGCCAAAAGACCCCAAGACTGATAACTGATGCGCGAGCCAGGGTCCGGTGGGCTTATTTTCACGCGTTAAATCAGGAACTGTGCCGCCCAACAGGAACGGATGTCAGAATGCCTGCAATTCCATTTCAGCGCCCATCGAAGGTCACCCTCAGGCTTCACTTCACTTTGCGTACTGCAGGACCAGCAGGGTTTCATCGTCGTGGCGGGGCTGGTCGCCGCGGAAGGCGTTGAGGGCCGACAACAGGTTCTGGCAGGTGTCAACGGGCGAGGCGGGCTTGGCCGCGCGAAGCATTTCCAGCAAGCCCTTCTGTCCAAGCTCGTTGCCGGTTGGGTTTCTTGCTTCCGTGATCCCGTCGGTATAGAGAACCAGTGTATCGCCTGAGCCCAGGCGCACGCCCGTCTGGAAATAGGCCGTCCCCGGAATCAAGCCCAGCGGCAAGCCGCCGATTTCCACCGAGTAGGGGGTGCCATCCTGCAACACCTCCCAGGATTTTTCCCGCGCCCGGTACCACAAGGCCGGAGGGTGGCCGGCGCTGCTGAACAGCAGTTCTCCCGTTTCAAGGTAAAAGCCCAGAACGGCGGCGGTCGCGAACAAGCCTTCCCGAGGCTCGCGCGCAAAAGCCTCGTTCAATTCCCACATCAGGGCAGCCTGGTCCCAGTTGTCTGTGTGGCGCTGCAGGATCTTTCGCAGGTTTCCCGCCGTGGAACTTGCGTAGCTGCCGTGTCCGGCCACGTCTGCCACCGCGATGCGCGAAACCATGCCCTTGCTGCAAACCGACAGGTAGTGGACATCGCCCCCGTCCCGTCCGGCTTCAAGCGGGGTGGAATAGACCCATCCCTCGAGGCCCGGCAATTCCACGGCGTGGTTTGCATTGCCGTTGCTGCCCCACAGTTCGAAGCACGCAAGCCGATTGCTATCCTTCATGGCAGGTTCCCTGTGCTCACACGTTGGATGAAGCCACGGCGCCCTGGGACTCAGGCTTTTCAGGGCAAGTGGGAGGCAAAGTAGGCCCCCAGTCCCGACTCAACTTCGCTGAGACCCTGTTCCAGATTGTGGTCGAGCGCGGCAACAACATCGGGGATTTCCTTGCTTTGCACCGGCTCCGCATTCGAGTAGAAATGGTCCCATACAGACTTGTGGGTGCTGCGGTCAATCAGCTCAAACTCCAGCGAGACCTTCGCCGTGATCGCTCCGCCGGTGTCAACCTCTTCAAAATCGAAAAGCCGGCCCCTCAACACAAAGTCGCCTTGGGTCGACCCGCCTGACTGGGCCACCGATTGGTAACGTCCCGAGGCCCGAAGCCGGCGGATCAGCACCGTTTTGACCATCTCCGCGGGGGGGGCGGCCCACAGGTGGTACTCGTAGACGCCGATTTCGTTCCGGCCCGAACGATAGACGATGGGCTGGTCCTGCAGGATCTCCGGTGCGCTGATGCGGCCTATGAGCAGCCCGACGGGGAAGGCGTGTGCCGCCGGCTGAGTCGCCGGTGGAATGGATACGGTGAAGTATTTGATAGTCCGCCCTCCGAGGCAACCGCTGAGGGCCGCCACGGCCAGCGCAACCAGAGTAAAACGGATCAATCGACGCATCGGTATCGGTGCTCCCTCCTATTTCCCGCCGGGCTTGCGCTCTTTTGCCCGGTTGGCCCGGATCAAAGTGTACGGCTGGCGTTCCAGCTTGCCGGTCAGGTCCTTGAGCTTTTGCGTGGCTACCCTGACGTTCACCAGGATCTCATCAATGTTGTCGGAGTTGTAATTCAAGGTGTGGTTGAGCTGCTCCATGACGCTTGACGCGGAGAGAAGCGTTTCCCGCAGTTCCTTGACAGAGGCGCGCAGGTCCTGGCGGTTTTCAAGCACTACCGCGTTGATGTGGTCCAGCGCGTCGTCCGCCTGGGCCATCGTTTTCTTCAGGTCATCCAGCAGGGGCTTGATCTGCGCGCTGGCCGCCTGGACGTTGTCGAGCGTTCGGGAAACCTTGGGCCGGTCCTCGGCCAGCATTGAGTTGACCGTGCTCAATGATCGGCTGAGGTTGGCTCGGTTTTTATCGCTCATCAAGTCGTTCACGCGCGCCACGGTTACCTGCAACTCGTCGAGGCGCTGGTTCAGTTTTTCGAGCGTCTGCTGGACCATGGGTTGGAGGCCGGCGATCATTTCCCCGAGATCGTTAAAGTTGAATGTAGGGGCTGATTCCACGACGCTCCCGGGCGGGGCCTTCGGGGCCTGGCGCGTCCCGGTACTCAATTCCAGGTAGTTGTCGCCCAGCGGGCCCAGGCTCGTGATTTTTGCCAGGCTGTCGGTTTTTAACGGAATGTTCTCTTCGATGCTGAAGTCAACTTCGATGCGGGTTGAGTCCTGCGGGTCGATGTGGACTGCCTGCACTGAGCCCGCCTTCATTCCGCCGAACCGAACCGCGGCGCCCGGCTGCAAGCCGCCCGCAAATTTGAAAAAGGAGCGGTGGGGAATATCGCCGCCGCTGAAGACCCCTTTCACGGCAAGTACGGCCGTGATCAGCAGGCCAAAGGCCACCAGCACAAACAGTCCCACCCAGACCTGCTCCGCCCGGCTGTGTCGCGAATTCACGCTTGCTCTCCTTATCCCGATCCTCAGGAGCCGCGGTCAGCGCCGGCGATGCCGGCGGCGCTGCGCATCAGTTCCGTGCTTTGAGGTCACGGGTCAGCATCTGCAGATAATTCAGTTCGTCTTCAACCTGCGGCTCCGGTACGCGGTCGAGAAACTGGCGCACCCGGGGCTGGGTGCAGGCTTGGATCTCTTCTTTGTTGCCGATGGCAAGCACGTTGCCGCGGTCGATCAGGAGCAGGCGGTCGGCAATCATGAACGCGCTGGCCAGTTCGTGCGTCACCACCACGATGGACATCGAGTAAGCCTTTTTGAGTTCCAGGATCAGCTCATCGATGCCGGCCGCAATGATGGGGTCGAGCCCCGCCGAAGGTTCGTCAAACAGGAGCATGTCGGGATCCATGGCCAGCGCGCGCGCCACCGCGGCGCGCTTCTTCATGCCCCCGCTGAGCTCGGAAGGCATGTAGTCCTCAAAACTTGCCAGACCCACCTGTTCCAGCTTGATTCGCACCATGATCTCAATGGTGGAGTCTTCCAGGCGCGTATGCTCGTGCAGCGGGAGCGCCACATTCTCGCCTACCGTCATGGAGCCGAACAGAGCGCCGCCCTGGAAAGAAACGCCCATTTTCTTGCGAATCTCGTCCAGTTCGCTCTCGGAAGCCGTGGCAATGTTCACGCCTTTGATCCAGACCTCGCCGGCGCCGGGTTTTTCGAGACCCATCAGGGTCCGCAACAGGGTACTTTTCCCGGAACCGGACCCGCCCAGGATCACCAGGGTTTCGCCCCGTCGCACGTCGAAGCTGATGCCGTGCAGCACCTCGCGCTCGCCATAGCTGACGCGGAGATTCACCACGGAGATCACCGGACCATCGCCGACAGGCTTATTCATTTTGCTCTGCGCACCTTCCGTCAATTTGGATCAGCTGCTGTTCGTCATGTAAAACAGTGCAGTAAACACCAGATCCACCGCGATCACCAGAAAAATCGATCGGACCACCGCCGTGGTGGTGGATCGCCCAACCTGCTCGGCGCCGGCTCCGCTGGAGAAACCTTCCTGGCAGCCGACGGCGGTGATGACAACAGCAAACAGCGCGCTCTTCACAAGACCTGTCAGTATATCGCCGACCAGCAGCGCATCGCGGGTGGCCCGAAGATAGGACATGACGGTGAAGTTGGCCCCCGTCACTCCGAACAGGCAACCGCCCATCACGCCCATAAAGTCCGCCCAGATGGTGAGACAGGGCACCATCACCAGCATGGCCAGGAACTTGGGCGCCACCAGAAAAGCCACCGGCCGCAGCCCCATGGTCTCCAGCGCATCCACTTCTTCAGTGACTTGCATGGTGCTGATTTCGGCGGCGAAGGCCGAACCCGACCGGCCAATCACAATGATGGCCGTAATCAGCGGGCCCAGCTCGCGGATGATGGAGATGGCGACGGCGTCGGCCACAAACTGGATGGCCCCCAGCCGCCGCAATTCATAGGCGCTCTGCAAGGCCATGATCAGGCCGACAAAGAAGATGATGAGAGAAACGATGGGAATGGCTCCCACGCCCACCGCCATGGCCTGGTGCAAAGCCCGCTGCAGGCGCACGCCTCTGCCTCGAAAGGGCCCCACTACCGTGATGTAAACGGACTCTCCGGCCAGACGAGCCAGGTCCCCGATGTAGGCCAGGCCGTTCAGAGTTGCCGAGCCCAGGCGGTCCGGCAAAGCCGTCATTTTTTCAGCAGCTCCCAATCCACAAGCTCCATTCAGGCAGCGGTCGATCAATAACTGACAGGAACCGTGATACCCGGGCAAACAACAGGCAGGGGCCCGGCTGCGCGCCCCTAAGCCTGAAGAGCCTCCTTTTCTGTCTTGCGAATCTCAAAAACCGTGGTGAGGCGTGTGAGTTGGAGGACTTCCTGGACGGTCTTGTTCAGACCAAAAAGGATTAGTCGCTTCTGGCTGTCGCGCGCCTTCATCAGCACTTCGACAAGCGACGCAATGCCCGAGCTGTCAATATAACGAACCTCGCCCAAATTGACTGCCAGCCGGGTGGCAGATTTCAGTGAGTCCAATAATATCTTCCTCAGGTCGGGTGAACTTCCCATATCGATATCGCCGGTCACGTCGACGATGGTGGTTCCCGGTTGCTGGCGGGTTGCGGTCTTCATGGGGATCAACCTCGTGATGGCTCCAGGGCCTTTCAGTCCTTTCTCTTTGCGCCGGGCAGATGCTTCTTCAAATGCAATCGGTTCTGATCAGGCAGCCGCTCATAACGGACCTCATCCATGATCTGGCGAATCAGATGAGTGCCCCGGCCGCCGGTCGCGGCCTCATCCAGAGGCTGGCTGCAGATGCGGGCCGGGTCCGCCGGTTCGCCACGGTCGACGAAGGTGAACTCCAGACAGTTCTCCTGCGCCTCGCAGTGGAGTTCAATCTCATGGTTGCACTCGTTCCTGTAGGCATGGCGGATCAAGTTGCTCATAGCTTCATCAACGGCCAGAGTTATTTTTCGGCATTGCGAGGCTTCAAAGCCCAGAGTCTCGGCAAGCTGCGCCACCGTGCCGCGCACCACCGCCAAAAGGCGGGGGTCGCTGGCCAGCTTCATCTGGAACTTCAAAGGCCCGCTTGCCTCTGCAACGGGCAGCGGCTCAGCCTTGCGACTCTCGTCGCAGCTCATGACAACTCCATTTGTCTTCCTGATGACAGTGGCTATAATACCCGTATCATCTTTCGGGGGTCAACCGGGCGTCCGCCATTCTGCCGTAACCGGTTCCTTCCTCCTCCGGTCTCATGCTCCATAGGATGATTCCACGGCACTTTGGTTTCAGGGAAATGGCTCCGCGGCAGTTCGCGGCTTCCGGTTTCCCCGGGCCCGGACGGAGTGGTGTACGAGGCGGAAAGTCGAGGCCTGTCTGCCGGGCAGTGGGGCCCCGACCCGATGGTTTCCCGTGGGGGAGGGAACCGCGGCAGGTCTTCCGGCGGACAGCCGAGTGACCCCAAAAGCGAAGGGAAGGGATTCTAGAATGTGAAACGATCGAAAATGCCGGCGGGAGCGACGGGATGCGAACCCGCGGCCTCATGCGTGACCGTTCCAACACTGATAACTGTGGGAACAAGCAGTAATGCGAACCCCATCCTGCCGCAGGAACTGTTCAAAACCCTCTATCGTCTGTTGCCAGAGCTCCCGGAGGATTCGATCAACCTCCGCCCCGGCGCCCCGAATGTTTGCCTGGCCTTCCTGGGACTCGCGCGCAAAAGCCTCATTCAATTCCCGCATCAGGGCGGACTGGTCCCAGTTGTGGGTGTGGTGCTGCAAGGCGTTTCGAAGGTACTCCGCTATGGAACCAGCGTGGCTGCCGCGCCCGGCCACATCCGCCGCGGCGACGCGCGAAACCCTGCCCTTGCTCCAAACCGACAGGTAGTGGACGTCGCCCCCTCCGAGGTCAGGTTCCAGCGGGGTGGAATCGACCCATTCTGAAAGGCCCGGCAATTCCACGGAATGGTTTGCCCTGCTATTGCCCGTGGCTGGCTTCCGAGCAATGGGTGCCACTTTTCGCCGTCCGGAATACTCCTCAACTGAACCGGCGGCAGGAGTGCATCGAGCATGCTGAGCAGAGCGTTTCGCTGGGAATGATCCGGCTAATTGGTGAGAATGGATTCCAGACGATCCAGGGTTGTTCAATCCTACAGAAACGAAAGATGTTGCTCCCACCTCCGTTCCCTCCTATCCCCACCCACTAGCCTTGAAGCAATGTTCGAAAACGGCCGATAGATAGAAAAAGCGAGAAAGGAGTTTCCTCTGAAAACAAGGGGCGTTCCCAAGCTTTCCACACCGTCTCCGCCGGGGCCAGCCGTGTCACCTGTAAAGGCCCAAAGGCCTGCCTGGGCCTCCCGCCTCAAGTACCCTTTGATTGAAATCGTCCTGTTCGTGACGGTTGGCGAAGTGGCTTTTGAGGTTGTGCAGCGCACGGCATTGTCCTCTGCAACATTCTGGCAAGGTCTTGGGCAGGTACTGGTTCTCAGCGGAGTGCTTGCGGGCGTCGCCGCCTACTGGGGATTGCGCCGGCAAATGCGGCTGGTTCGACAGATTGCCACCGAACTCACGGACCGGCAGCAGGCGGAAGAAGCTCTGGAGGAGTCGCGATCTTTCTTCCAAGCCACACTTGAAGCTTTGCCAGAGCATATTGCCATCCTGGATGAAACCAGCAGGATTATCAGCGTGAACGGCGCGTGGCGGCGATTTGGAGCAGAGAATGGCCTGCTCTCCCCGGACCACGGGCTTGGCACAAACTACCTGCAGACCTGCCAGTCGGCCGCGGGTATGGGAGACTCCGATGCTCTCGAAGTCGCCAATGGAATCCGGGATGTTATGGCACGACGGCGTGACGAATTCCATTGGGAATATCCGTGCCACAGCCTCATGGAGAGGCGCTGGTTTGTTGTCCGCGCCAGTCGTTTTCAAAGGCCTGGACCCGTCCGTGTCGTAGTGGCCCATGAGAATGTAACAACTCGCCGTCTGGCCGAAGAGGCCACCCGCGACCGCGAAGAGAATTTCAGAAGGCTCATAGCCAACCTTCCCGACGTGACCTGGACTTCGGACATGAACGGACAAATCCACTACATCAGTCCCAACGTGGAAGAGATCTTTGGCTACACAGCGGAGGAATTTTGCGAAAGCGGTGAGAAACATTGGTTGCGACGAATTCACCCGGCAGACTCCGGACGGGTGATCGAGGCTTTTCAATCCCTCTTCTCAACCCATCAACCATTCGATGAAGAATACCGGATGGAGCGCCAAGACGGCCGCTGGATCTGGATCCGCAACCGTGCTTTCAGAACTTACGAAAAGGATGGCGTGCATTACGCCGACGGCACCTTCTCCAACGTCACCGAACGCAAGCGGGCGGAAAGTGCCTTGAGGGAAAGCGAGGAAAAAGTCCATTTGCTGCTCGACTCCACCGCCGAGGGGATTTACGGAATCGACCTTGAGGGCAACTGCACATTCGCCAATGCTGCCTGCCTGCGGATCCTGGGATATACAAGTGCCGCAGAGTTGCTCGGCAGGAACATGCACGAGGTCATCCACTATGCCCGCGCGGACGGCGCGCCCTCCCCTTTGGTTGAGTGCAGGATTTACCAGGCTTTCCGAAGTGGAGAAGCAATGCACGTGGATGACGAAGTCCTTTGGCGGGCCGACGCAAGCTGCTTCCAGGCGGAATACTGGTCCTACCCGGTGCGGGATGGGGAAAAATTGGCCGGGGCCGTGGTGACATTCCTGGACATCACCGAACGCAAGCGAGCTGAGGAGTCCATCCGGGAGAGCGAACTTCGCTTTCGCCAGTTGACGGAGAATATCAATGAAGTCTTCTGGATCAGCGACCCCGAGATCACAAAGATGATTTACATCAGCCCCGCTTATGAACAGATCTGGGGGGCCACCCAGCAGAGTCTGTACGACAACCCGGTATCTTTCGTGGATGCAATCCATCCCGATGACCGGGAACGCATTCTGGCAAAGCTACCAGGCCATGCGCAGGGTGGCTTTGACGAAGAATATCGTATCGTGCGACCCGATGGGTCGGTCCGCTGGGTACGCGCCCGAACCTTTCCCATCAGGGACGAGCAAGGAAAGGTCTACCGCGCATGTGGCATCGCGCAGGACATCACGGCGCGCATTGAGGCGGAGGAGGAGCTTCACCAAGCCAAGGATATTGCCGAGTCCGGCAGCCGAGCCAAGAGCGAGTTTCTGGCCACTATGAGCCACGAGATCCGGACACCCATGAACGGGATCATCGGCATGACGGACCTGGCTCTCGATACCGAACTGACGCAGGAGCAGCGCGAGTATCTGGAGATGGTCAAGCAGTCCGGTGACTCGCTCCTGACCCTGATCAATGACATTCTGGACTTTTCGAGGATTGAGGCGGGCAAGTTCGCCCTGGACACGACGGAATTCGACCTGGAGGATTGCCTCACCAATACCGCCAGAACGTTCGCTCCGCGGGCTCAACTGAAGGGCCTGGAACTCTCCTGCCAGATCCAGCCCGATGTGCCAAAGGCGCTGGTGGGTGATCCCAGCCGCTTGCGTCAAATCGTGGTCAATCTTCTGGGCAACGCGGTCAAGTTCACGGAACGGGGAGAGGTGGCGTTGCGGGTCCAGACGGAATCCCAGACGGCGAGTGAGGCCTGCCTGCATTTCTCGATCAGCGACACGGGCGCTGGGATTCCCGAAGACAAGCAGAAGCTGATCTTTGAGGCTTTCACGCAGGCGGACAGCTCGATGACGCGGAAATATGGGGGCAGCGGGCTGGGGCTCACGATCTCGGCCAAGCTGGTGCAGATGATGGGAGGGCGGCTCTGGGTGGAGAGCGAACCAGGCAAGGGCAGCACCTTCCACTTTACGGCGCGATTCGGAGTGGTGGTGGTTCCGGCGCGAGTGGAGCCGAGAGAGGTGGTGGCCCTCGAGGGGATGGCGGTGCTGGTGGTCGATGACAACGCGACCAACCGGCGCATTCTGGACGCCATGCTGCGGCACTGGCTGATGGAGCCGGCGATGGCTGAGGGCGGGGAAGCAGCCCTGGCGTCGATGGAAGAGAACGCGGCTTCCGGCAAAGTCTTTCCGCTGATTCTGATTGACGCCCAGATGCCCGAAATGGACGGCTTTACGCTGGCGGAGAGGATCAAGAAGGATCCCAGACTGGCGACGGCCACCATCATGATGCTGAGCTCGAGCGGGCAGCGGGGAGATGCGGCGCATTGCCGGGAACTGGGGATTGCCGCCTATTTGATCAAGCCCATCCGGCAGAGCGAACTGCTGCGGGCGATTCTGGATGCCCTGGGGAAGCCCAGCGGACGGCCCGAGCGGATTCCGCTGGTGACGCGGCACTCTCTGCGGGAGAAGCAGGTGGGGGTGCACATTCTGCTGGCTGAAGATAATGCCGTGAACCGGATGCTGGCGATAAAGCTGCTGGAGAAAAGGGGGCTGCGGGTGACGGCGGCGGGCAACGGGAAGGAGGTGCTGGCGGCGCTTGAAAAGAACTCCTTCGACCTGGTGCTGATGGACGTGCAGATGCCGGAGATGGATGGGCTGGAGGCGACGGTGCTGATTCGCGAGAAGGAGAAGGTGGAGGGTGGGCACCTGCCGATCATTGCGCTGACGGCGTATGCGATGAAAGGAGACGAAGAACGGTGCCGAGAGGCCGGCATGGATGATTACGTCACCAAGCCCATCCGGCCGCAGGAACTGTTCAAAACCCTCCATCGCCTGCTTCCGGAGGTCCCCGAGGATTCGATTGAGCTCTCCCACGGCAACCCGGAACTGGCCCGACATGGGTAGAGCGCCTTCATCACGTTCGGTTGGAGGCCAAGCGCCGGGCCTTGGACGCTTTCGCCATGCGGCCGGAACGTCAGGATCAGAGGGTTGTGAGGGGGTCGCGTCGCACGGAACGTCACAAAAGGCGAGTCAGAGGGAATGCCAGCGCCGCAAGTGATTGAAAATGCTGGCGGGGACGACGGGACTCGAACCCGCGGCCTCATGCGTGACAGGCATGCGTTCTAACCAGCTGAACTACGTCCCCAATCATGTTGTGCGCAAGGGAAACCCTTACGGTCGGCAAAGTGTTGCTTATGGAGAGGCAAGCAGCCAAGTGAACATCGAGCCCTGACACATGGTGGGCGGTATCCGGCTCGAACGGATGACCTTCTGCTTGTAAGGCAGACGCTCTAACCAACTGAGCTAACCGCCCCTTGAGGCCGCGCGGCGCGTCACCTTCGCCCGGTTGAGCACTGCGCGCCTGCCTTGACACTCTCAACATAAAAACTATACACTAACAAATTTGGGACGGTCAACTCCCGCAGTACACTGCAATGCAACTATCACGAGAATACGCAACGTATATGAGCAAGGAGCTGTTGAAGCGCCTTTCGAAGGAGGGGCTGATTCAGTTTGAACAGCCGGAATACGTGAACGAGGTCATGTTACAGGTGGTGCTGGACGAACTGACTGTCGAAGACCGCATCAACGACGAGGCCCGCAGGATTCTGGAAGAGCATAGCGACCAGATGAAGCGCTTCGGCGCAACGTATGAAGATGCCTTCAAGGCTATCAAGAAACAAATTATCCGCGAGCGGAAGATCGTTCTTTAAGCCGATGTTGCTTCCATGATCCCATGAGACTTTCCCACGAAAAAATCATCCAGCTTTCGCACCGCATCATCTCGGCCATTGAGGCGCTTGACGAGGTCGAGATCTACGATGAGCCCAATATCATCCGGCAGGAGGCCGTGAAGGTCCTGACTGACCTGCTCCACGAAGAAGAGAAGATTGAGCAGGCGGTACGGCAACGGATTGCGACGCATCAGCGAACCATTCCGGAAGGCGGTGGCGAATGGGAAATCCTCTACCGCAAGTATTACCAGGACGAGCTTCGAAAGCTCGGAGTTGCCCCTTTCTCACAACAGCACTAGCCTTTTCACCATTGGTTACCAGGCAGGAATAGAAGAACGGACCTTCAGACTTCCGTTTTTCGGAACCGGGTTATGCCTGCACTTGCCCTCAGGGAGAGGCCCGCAAGCGCGGGGCACAAGGAATCCGAAATCTCTCAAATGAAGGGTGTGTTGAACACCGCTTGGGAGACGATCAGGCAAGGGCGGAATGTTCCCCCATATTCAGTCCCGCCGCTGCAACACCGGCGGCTTGTCATCTTCCGGTGTCTGCTGCCCGCTGGGTTGAGTGTCGGGGGAGGTTGTGGTTTTGGGCTGGCGCTTCTTCAAGGTCGGGCCTCCCTCAGCCTTCTCCATCTTCCTTCGCATTGACATGACTCCCTCAAGTCGCGTCTTCATGTCGTTAAATTCTGAAGTACTGACGAGATATTCGGACTTCTGGGGGAGGATGGATTTAATCTCTTCTTCAGCCTTGATAATGCGTTCCGGCGTCGGCGGGTGGTCGGCGAAAATGCTCGGAACGGACCCTGGATTGCGGCGCTGCTCCTGAACAATCTTGCCGAAAAATGCCACGTAGGCATTGGGGTCGTAGCCCGCCTTGTACATATACTGAATTCCCAGAAAATCGGCTTCCGCCTCGTCGTTACGGCTGAATTTGAGGAAGGCCATGGGGATTCCCATGTTCAGTCCCTCAGAAAGGCCGATATACACAGGGAACGACATCGGCGTGAACATCAGCGGAATCATGGCATATTGGAGGATAGTTGATTTGGTCATCTGGCTGGCCCAATGGCGCGCCGCCACGTGGGCGATCTCATGAGCAACGACTCCGGCAACCTGGTCTTCCTCGTTTGCCGCCTTCAGGAGCCCGGAATTGACGTAGAGAAAGCCACCCGGCAGGGCGAAGGCGTTGATATCCGGAGAGTCGATGACCTTGACGGTCAATGGGATCTTCAGGTCGGAATTACGCGCCACGTTTTGCGCAACGCGATTGACGTATTCGTTGAGGACAGGATCGCTGATGATCCGCGCTGAACGGTCGATTTCCGTGGCATAGCGCTTGCCAATCGCGATTTCCTTCTGTTCGGAAATCATACTCCGGTGCGCAACTCTGCGATTGCCAATTTCGTCGATGTCCTTCTTCTTGTCAGAAGCCCATGCGGAAAGGGACGCTGCAACCATAATGACAGTCAGAGCGAGGGGGGTTCTCCTATGGATTCTCATGGCTGTCCTCCTTGGGTTCATTATACTCTGGATATGTTCGACGTTTGCAAGATAACTGTCGGTTCAGGGTAAATAATCCAGGCCGTTGTCGCGCCCTCGGTTTGTTCGATTTACCGCCGACGTTGACTCTGAAACCCCCGGCAGGTTAGATTGACCTTTCTGAATTCGGGGAGGGCGTTAAGGACCCTGCTGAGAGCGGTCCCCGGAAAGGCGGATGATCTGTTATGGCGGTTGCAAAAATTCAGCCCGGCCAGGTGTGGCTTCTGGAAGGAACGGAGGAAAGCTGGCTAGTGACGAAAATCTATTCAGAAGCCTTTACGTCCTACGCCATGGTCCGCAAGGTCGGCGGCTCAGACAGTGACGTTCGCCGCCTGGCGATCGTGAAATCCTCCGATGGAGTTGCGCTTCCCGGGTTCAAGTTTTCCCAGGAGTCGGAAGAGTTCTAGACGACGGACCGGTTGCCGCGGTTGCGCTGCATTCCGAATCGGGTGTTCCAGGATAGGACAGATTTCATTCATTCATGCTGACAACCGTTATTAAAATTCTTGCCGGGTTTATTATGGCCTTCATTTCCGGGTCCGGTTATCTGGGAATTGTTTTGCTGATGGCCATTGAGTCGGCGTGCATTCCGCTGCCCTCTGAGGTGATCATGCCGTTCGCGGGCTACCTGGTTTCAGCCGGGCGATTCAGCCTTTGGGGTGTGGCCGTTGCCGGGGCGCTGGGGTGCAATCTGGGCTCGATTGCGGCCTATTACGTGGGGGCGGTCGGGGGGCGTCCTTTGGCGGAGCGTTACGGCCATTATGTGCTGATCACCCGGCATGACCTGGAACTGGCTGACCGCTGGTTTGCCCGTTATGGTGACTGGGCGGTTTTCTTTGCCCGGCTGCTTCCGGTGGTCCGGACCTTTATCGCTCTGCCCGCGGGCATTTCGCGCATGAACTTTGTGCGCTTCAACATCTATACTTTTCTGGGTTCTTTGCCGTGGTGCTTTGCTCTCGCCTACGCAGGTATGAAGCTGGGAGAGCGATGGGAAACTCTGGGGCCGTATTTCCACCGCTTTGATACAGTCTTCGTGATCGTGCTGGTTGCCGGCGCCGTCTGGTTTATCCGCAGCCGGTGGAAGAACCGGCTGCCAGCCAACTGAGTGCAGGTCGAACCGCTGGAATTTTTTTGGATTGCATTCAGGCGATATTCCAGCGCCCAGTTTAAGGACGGTTACGGCAACCCGCAAGCGGCTAGATCGATCTCACCGGCATGTCCACAATGTCATCCACGGCGGCGACTTCTCGCATGACAAAAGGCTCGCCATAGCGGACGCCGATCATCAATCCAAAGTGCCGGGAAAGGGAAGCCACGCGCTCGCGAAGGTCCCGGCGTGAAGGGAAGAGGTTCTGCATGTCTTTCTGGGCGGAAAATTGCGAACTGTAGGCGAGGATCGCCTTCAGCTTGTTTTCAAACTGCGCGGTAATATCCACAACAAACGACGGCCGGAGTGCCGGGACGTAAAGGCTTGAATAAATGATCTTATGAGGCCTGTAGGCTTTCCCTTTCAGAGGAAGTTTTGCCAAACCTGCGAAGAAGCAGGCCTCGTAACTGATTTGGCCGGTGGTGTAGTGGTCCGGGTGACGGCCCTTCCAATAGGGCAGAATCACGGTGCGAGGGCGCAAGTCGCGTATTTTTTGCGCAATGTTCAGCTTGTATTCCCGAAGATGCTCGATGCCTGCGTCGGGCATATAAAGATTCTCCCGATGCACGATGCCCATAATCTTTGATGACCGGTTCGCCTCCCGTTCGCGCAAAGCCGCATTGCCTCGCGTACCTGTTTCGCCTGCGGTCAGGTCCAGGAGTCCCACTTTGTAGCCCGCCTGAACCATTTTGATAACGGTTCCTCCGCAGGTCAGTTCGGTGTCATCACGATGGGCGGCGATAGAGAGAACATCGAGTTGCATGTTGGCTGATTCCTTTCTAATTTTACCGGTGGTTGTCGGCCGGATCAGGGCGCAGATGAGGCCTCGGCCCGTCGCTTGCGGGCGGCTGATTCAAGTTGGCGGACAAACCGTTTTTCATCCAGGTGATACGTAAAAGCCCTTCGGCCGTCGATAAAGACAACAGGGATTTCGTGCTGGAACTTCTTAAAGTCAGCCGGATCGTCAAGAATATTGATTATGCGCCAGGCAAACTGATGAACCCGCTGCAGCCTTTTGAGCTGTCCCTTGACCCGGTCGCACAAGCAGCAATCCGGCTTGGAATAGACGATGATCTCGGGCAATCCCATTCAGCACCCGGCAGCGTTCCGATCCCTTTCTTCAAACCCAATGATTTTAGGGTCAGGGCGTACGGGCGGTCAAGCGACCGCCCGTACGCGGGCGTTTAAAAGAAATAAGGACGGATGAAGCCGTGGGTTTTCCTTGATTCTCTCAACTGGGAATGCCATAAATAATCATCCCTGCATTCTTAAGGAAATGATGCCGAATAAAAATCAGCAGCGCGCTCTTGCGGGACAGGTTGCCCTGGTCACCGGCGCCGGCCGGCGCATTGGGCGCGAAATTGCGCTGACACTCGGCCGTGCGGGCGCCAGCGTGGTCGTGAACTACAACCATTCGAGAGCCGAGGCGCAGGCGACCGTCGATGAAATCAAGGTTGGCGGGGCTGACGCGGTTGCGTTGCGGGCTGATGTTGCGAGCCCTGCGCAGGTGCGGCGCATGTTCCGCGCGGTTCAGCGAAGGTTTGGGCAACTGGACTTGCTGGTGAACAACGCGGCAATTTTCTTCCCGGTAAAATGGGACCAGCTCACCGAAAAACACTGGGACCGGATCCTGGCCGTTAATCTCAAGGGACCCTTTTTCTGCGCACAGGAAGCGGGACGATTGATGCGCCCCCGAAAGCGCGGGCAGATTATCAACATCTCGTCAATCGGCGGGCTCCAGGCGTGGCCGGACTACATGCACTATTGTTCTTCCAAAGCCGGACTGATCATGCTGACCCGATGCCTGGCCAAAGCGCTTGCTCCTGAAATTCGGGTCAACAGCATTGCGCCTGGAACGATATTGTTCCCCGGAGAGAAAAGAAGCAAGTTGATAGAAAGCGTTATTCGAGCTACGCCTCTGCAGAAGGCGGGAGGGGCTGAAGATATTGCCCGGATGGTCCTGTACCTGGCCTGTCACGGGGATTTTATCACGGGACAGATTTTCCCGGTGGATGGCGGTAAATCCATTCCGTGAAGCCGACTTATTTCCTGGGGCGCGGCCGGCCTGCAGTTCTTGAAAGCTCCTGTAATAATCCTCTCCACATCGGCAATGAGGGATGTTCACCGCCGTAACGTGTGGCATTGTAAAGCCGTGTGAATTCCCCGGCCTTACCTGCCAGCGCCGGTGGCTCGATCTTTTGAACAAATTCCTGCGGCGTATCGGACGGAAGTTTTTGATAGCCTTTCTTACGCAGGATTTTAAGGAAGTGATGATAACTGAATGTCGCGTCCTGCAGGGTTACCGGCCGGTCAGCGCGCAGGAGGTTGCATGTCCATAAGAATTTCAGCTCCTGAAGACTCCATCTGCCTGCGGCCAGCGCAAAGCCCGCCGCTGTCCCAAGGATGATGATGAGCAGGAGAAATGTGTGCGTGACGAGGCCTCGTTCCAAGGTCAAAGTGATCCGCGTCAGTTGACCTCGCAGGCGGTCGAAGTGATGATGAACATCCTGTTGAAACGTGTGTGTTTGAACTTCAACCTGGTTCGCCAGGCGCGCCTGGTGGGAAAAGTCAAAGTTGATGATCCATTCGCTCCAGAACAGCGTGAGCGCGTCCATATAATTGTCCAGTTCGGAAGGGACGACCGGCCGCGGGTCCGGGGGAGTCGGGTCGAAGGGAATCCATCCGGAACCGGGAAAGTAGACCTCCACCCAGCTGTGGGCGTCACGCGCCCGCACAACAAAATCCTTGCCAAAGCGGTTGTAGGAACCTGTCTGGAAACCATTGACCATTCGGGCAGGGATGCCCAGGGTGCGAAGCATCACGGCCATCGCCGAGGCGAAATATTCGCAGTAACCCTTTCGGGTTTGGAACAGGAAGCTGGCCAGCGGATCAGAGGGATCAATCTTCTGCGCGTCCAGGGTGTAGCCGAAATTGCCGCGAAGATAGTTGCGGATGGCCACTGACCGGTCGTAGTTGTTGGTCATGTGAGTGGCGGCCTTTTGCGCAAGCGCCTGGATGCGGGGATCCAGTTTCGGGGGGAGGCGAAGATAGAGAGCGCGAAGCTTGCGGGAGGAGGCGTCCGGGGCGATCCTCAGGGTAGTGGGTGACGGCAGCCCTGCCTGCGTAAGCACCTCGTATTGCAAAGGGGAAAAGGCATCATGAGCGTAGTGCAGGGAATCCGTCTCATCCAGCGTCAGCAGGCGTATTCTGCCGGTGATCAGCCGGGGGAAGGATGCGGCGAAGACTACGTTGGAAGAAACAGGCGAGAGAAGGAGCTTGTAGCGGAGCACTTTTTCAGGTCGGTTTTCCGCGCCGGGCTCCCGGGGAATGACAAAGCGGCCGGGCGAGACCGGTAGGACGGCGGTCTGTCTGGTGTTGTCATCGTACCAGTGTTTGCCGTCAAAGCTGTCCAGCGCCACGCCACGCCATTTGACGCCAATGTAGTCGTGAAGATTCCCCTCAGGAAGGACGCGAAAGACCACCGCATTTGAGCGCAGCAGGCGACTGAGGTCGCCCAGTTTTACGCTGCCGGAAAAGCCGGTGATGCTCTCCGGATGCGTGCCCAGTCCGGTGAAGTATCCTGAGCGGTAGCGCGGAATCACAAAGAAGAACAGCGAAGCCGCGGCGACAATGCCCAGCCCGAGGCCCGCGGCGGTTCTTGCCAGGGCGCGTTCAAGCGCCCGCCGTTCTCCGGGGACCAGCAGCGGAGTTGATGTGGAGCGGCGCGACGTTTCAATAGACCGTTTGATTTCGTAGCTGATGAGGGTGGCGATGGCGAAGAGAATATAAAGGGTGAGGAAAACCAGAAAAGTTGTGTTGATCGTCAGCACCGCGCTGGCGAGCATCATCAGGAGTGAGAGCGTTGCCAGGTAGGCATAGTCACGGCGAGTCACGGCGGAGAAGACTTTGGCGACCGTCACGAAAAGAACCAGATGTACGGTGGCGTTCAGCATGCTTTCGAGGGAGGTCTCTGCGGAGGAAAGGAAAAGAAAATCCAGAGTGAAGAAGGGTATATACAGAAGAGCCAGGCGCGTTACCGTTTGGGGGGAGATGCTCAGGTTCCAACCCGCCGCATAACCCCAAAGCCGCGCTGCGAGAGCTCCAAAAACCAGCGTGACGGAGATGAGGTCCAGCTTTCCCGTGGAAGCGAGAGTCACGAAGCCGATTCCGAGCAGCAGCAGGAGAGAAAATGCAAAAAAGCGGTCGACAGCGTTGGTGGCCTGGTGTTTTGCAGACCTTCCGGAACGCGTTGTGGTTTTGGCCGCCATGGATCAGGAGCCTCCTTCACCCATCAATGTCGTCAGGAAGCGTCCTTTTCATTATCGGAGCAGCGCATTGTTTCAGGGGCGACGTCCTTGACCATCTTGCGGTTCGGCTCGGGCTGCAACTGGCGCCGGTGTTTCCAGTAATCGTATCCATGGATTCGGCGAGCATTTCAACCTTATGCTGAAGAAATCCTCGCCTTCAAGCTAACAGCTTGAAATTGTTGTGGCGAATGGCAGATTGGATGGCGTCCGCTTTCCACGGTGGTTATCGGTGCGGTGTGCAGGACGATGGCCCATGGATGGAAAGGGGTCCATTTCAGCAGGAGTAGCTTTTGTTCCGACCCCGATGGTTCAATACCCGATTGTGTCAACATCCGACAAGAGGAGGCGAAATGAAGAGAGTTGGATTCATCCTGAAAGTGAAGGCCGAATTGATCGAAGAATACAGGGAGCACCACAAGAAAGTGTGGCCCGAGATGCTGGAGGCCCTTCGGCGCACGGGCTGGCATAACTACTCGCTTTTCATGCGCAGCGATGGCACGCTTTTTGGATATTTTGAGGCGTCCGCTGACCTGAAGTCCGCGGTGGAGGCGATGTCAAATGAGGAAGTCAATGCGCGGTGGCAGAAGATGATGGCGCCTTACTTTGAGTCGCTGGAAGGTTCGCGTCCGGATGAGATGATGCGGGAGCTGGAAGAAGTGTTTCATCTCGATTAATGGGCTGAGGGCAGTGCGGGCATACTCAGCCTGCGGGCTTGGCGGGCGCAAGAGTGAGGGCCGTGGAGGCCGCTATTTGATGTGCCGGATCCGTAAGGGTGTCGGGGTCCGGTCACTCACAAGTTCCGGATGTTGCACGCGGAACGTTTCTGTTGCCGCGCAAGACCAGCAGACCGGCTTGCATTTCTGGAAGAGCTCAGGCAACTGTTCAGCCGCGAATTCATTCCACGCAACAATCTGCTTTTCGGGAGTCAGCAAGGCAGGTTTGTGGTCTACCCACCATTCCTTGACCTCTGCGATGGACTTTCCACAAAAGACACAATTCTTGTCGCCAAACCAGTTGATGACGATGTTGCGGACCAGGCAATCAGAGGGAGACAATGCGATCTCATTCAGGCAATCCTGGCCGCAATCCTTACGCTCCGGCCAGCGGGTACATTCGCTGAGTTCCATCCGCGGCTTTTGACTGAAGGCCTGGCGGGCAGCATCTTTGGCATCGAGTTCCACAGCCGCAGTCTTGTGTGTTTCCGGGCATGTCACCAGGCGTTTGCCCCGAAACTTGAAGTAGGTCCGAGCGCTGCCGTAAAGGCGATAGAGGACGTAAATCGCCACGGCGGCACCCGTAACTGAAACAATCCAATAGAATACAGTGCCCATGGAAACCTTCCTTTCCACTCTGCTTATAGCAAATGGACTCACTCGATGATGTGTCGGACGTCACGGTCCTTTGTGTCCGTGGGAGCCAGGGTCTTCCTGTGGTTCTGCGGCAGGTGTTTGGCACAGGCGAGAGACGGCGTCCGAGGCGCGAATTTATGAATTACTCTACAGTTACTGCTTGCAGCGTCACATCTTGCAATTGTTACAGTCCATCAGTAGATTCTAATAAGAATGAAAGCCCTCATTACAGGTTCCGGTGGCCTGATCGGCTCGGCCTGTGCGCGCCTTTTGAACGAAGCAGAATGGGAAGTTGTTGGCGTTGACAACAACATGCGGCAGGAGTTTTTTGGGCCTCAGGGGTCCATCGCTCCGACGGTTAAATTTCTGCAGGACTCCTGTGTTGGATACCGCCATTGCGCGCTGGACGTTCGCGACCGTGAGGCGATTCGCGCCCTGGTCCGGCAGGAACACCCGGACTTCATCATCCATGCGGCGGCGCAACCGTCGCACGACCGGGCTGCTTCAATTCCGTACGAAGATTTTGATGTGAACGCGGTCGGGACTTTGAATCTGCTTGTTGCGGCCAGGGACTACTGCCGGGACGCGCCCTTCTGCTTTCTCAGCACCAATAAGGTTTACGGTGACCGGCCCAATTCGCTGCCCCTGAATGAGGAACCGAAGCGCTACGAGTATGCCGACGGCCGGGAAGGAATCGACGAGACGATGTCGATTGACGCCTGCCTGCACTCTGTTTTTGGAGCCTCCAAGGTGGCGGCGGACGTAATGAGCCAGGAATTCGGCCGCTATTTCCAGATGCCGGTGGGTGTGTTTCGCGCGGGTTGCATGACGGGATCTCAGCACGCGGCCGTCCAACTGCATGGCTACCTGGCGTACATTGTTGATTGTGCTGTCTCCGGACGCGAATACACGATTTTCGGCTACAAGGGAAAACAGGTTCGCGACCAGATTCATTGCGAAGATGTCGCCCGGCTGCTGGTGGAGTTCTTCAGGTCCCCCAGGTGCGGTGAAGTCTACAATCTGGGCGGCGGAAGACAGAACAGCGTATCCATCCTTGAGACAATCGATCTGCTGGCTGGTATGGGTCTGCCGCTGCAATATCGTTACGACTCTAAAAATCGGATGGGAGACCACATCTGCTACATCACTGATTTGGGCAAGGTGCGGGCGCATTTTCCCGCCTGGGAAATCAAACACAGCCTGGATCAGATTGTTGCAGAGATTGTTGAAGTCCGTTCGAGACGAGAGCCGGGCGGCGCAGAGGCCCTCACGGCGAACCGGAAGCTTTAGTTCTGCAGCGATTGATTTTGAATTGAAGGAAGCCATACTGCCCTGACAGCGGAGGGGGAACACGTGGCCGCAGACGCCCATGCCCGGGCCTGTGAAAAGGAATTCGAAAAACCCGCAGCGGATGATCGCGCCGACACAGTTGGCCGACCTGCTTTGCCGGGAATTGCTGATGGACTCGGGCAGCGTTGGCGAGAGGCGGAAATGTCGCGTGAGGTAGACTGGGAGCATGCTTCCCGATGGCTCCCTGCCAGACTTCGCCGGCGGGCCTTTCTGGTGGCCAGGGCATTGCCGGTCCTTCCCGGCAGGACAGTCCTGGAACTTGGGGCGGGGAGTGGCCTTTGGACTGGACACCTGTCATCCGTTTTCGAGGGACAGAATCCTCTTACCGCCGCAGTTTTCAATGAGGACCTGGGGCATAGGGCCCGGGCGAGAAATCTTCCCCATACCAGAGTCGTTGCCATGGAGAATATTCAGTCCGCTTTTTCTCCGGAGAGTTTTGACTATGTGGTGGCAACGGAGATCCTGGCGGATGAACTATGTCCCGCGGCGCTTGAAGTTGCCTTCCGTTACCTGAAGCCCGGTGGGCAATTTCTGTTCTTTGCGCGGAATCCGGCGAGTCCCCTTGCTTTTGTCAACAAGGCCTCAAGCCTCCTCAGCAGGAAGAAACAGGCCAGCGACCTTCAGCAGGACTTCAAATTGAAGTCGTGGACCGACGCTGCCTTCGAGCGTGGTTTCGAGAGCGTTGAATCGGCACTCTCGGAAGTTATCCCTCCTCTCCGTAACGGGGCAGGGCAGGCAGTTGGATTGATTCTGGAACGCACTCCGCTGGTCCGCCGGTTTTCGAAAATCGTCAGCCTGCGGGGCGCCAAGCCGGGCAGCGCGACGAACGAGGACGCTCCGCAGTTGAGCCTGGCGGTGCATCCGCAGCTTTTCGGCACGGTCTCCGTGGTGGTCCCCTGCCACAACGAGGAGGCGAACATCAACCGCCTCGTCAAGACGCTCGTGGGAATGTATGACGATTACCTCCACGAGATCGTGATTGTTGACGATAACAGCACAGACCGAACCGCTGAGGTGGCGGCTGCCGTGGCGAGTTCCGAACCGCGCGTGAAGCTGGTCAGGCGGAAACCTCCGGGCGGGGTGGGCCGCGCGCTGCGGGACGGCTATGCCGCAGCAAAAGGAAAATACATTCTGACGATTGATTGTGACTTCGTCAGTATTGCCTCGGAATTCAGGGGGCTGTTCGATGCTGTGGCCGAGGGTTACGATGGTGCGATCGGCAGCCGGTTTTCATCGGAATCTGCGCTGGTCCGTTATCCGTTCTTTAAGATCGTCTGCAACCGCGGCTATCACCTGCTGCTGAACCTGCTGCTGGGCAGGCGGGTTCGCGATGTTTCAAACAATTTAAAGCTTTATCGCGCGGAGATCCTGAAGAACCTCGAGATAGAAGAGGACCACTTTGCGGCGAACGTGGAAACGGGGTTGAAGCCCCTTCTGATGAACTACCGCATTCGGGAAGTTCCGACCTCCTGGATCAACCGGACGGCGGACATGGGTAAGTCCTCTTTCAATCTGGTGAGGGTTGGCCCTGCCTACCTGGGCGTGCTTCTTCGCGCGACGTGGCGATACTGGCGGGGCCAATTCCACTCGTTCACATTGACGGCATTGGCTACCACTTTTGGCCCTCTGTGTTTCTTCCGGCATCTTCTCTCTATTCACAAACGAACAGCCTCTATGTAAGACTGTGCAGGTGCTGCCTTGTCGCAGTTTTGACCGCAAGGCGGGTTGAGATGAGCCATGAGCGATAGGTTCCGCAAAATATGGTGCCGGTCCGTGACGGCGCTGGATCGGCTCGGTAGAAGGCCGGGGCTGCTGTTGCTTTTATTTGCGGCCATTTACTTCGTTGGCTTTTGCCTGATTGCCTGGAAGAATGTGATTTCGAATGACGAGCTTTTCACGCTTTATATCGCGCGGCTTCCTCACTTCCGCGATATCTGGGGTGCTTTGGCCACGGGAGCAGAGCAGACTCCTCCGTTCTTTTATGCCATATCGCGCGCTGACATTCATGCGTTCGGGACCTCTGGCCTGGCTCTCCGTTTCCCGGAGTTGCTGGGGTTTGCGTTAATGTGCGTCTGCCTTTTTCACATTGTGGCCCGCCGGACTTCAGCCGTTTATGGGTTTCTCGCCACGCTGATCCCATTCATGACCACGGCCTTCAACTATGCCTTCGAGGCACGAGCGTATGCCCTGGTTCTTGCTTTTTCCTCCTTTGGACTGCTTTGCTGGATTTGGGCCGGGGAGGGGCGTCGCCGGGCGCTGGCGCTTGCAGGTTTGGCCGTCAGCCTTGCCGCGGCGATATCCTGCCATTATTACGCCGTCCTCAGCCTGTTTCCTCTGGGCCTGGGAGAAATGGTGCGTTCTTTCCGGCGGAAGCGCGTGGATGTGGGCGTGTGGCTGGCCCTGGTGCTGTCCCTGTCGCCGCTGCTGGTGTTCCTGCCCTTGATTGAGAGCGCGAGGAAATTTGCCCTGAACTTTTGGGCGAAGCCTCACTGGTCTTCCATGGCGTACTTCTACGAACATTTTCTGCTGACCCCAAGCGCAGTTCCGCTGCTGGCCATCTTTCTGGCCGTGGCTGTGTATAGCACTCTTCGCCGGGCCGAAGGTGGTGGGGCTGAAACGCCGGCGCACGCTTCCGTCCCTTTGCATGAAGTGGCCGCGGCTGTTGGTTTTCTGTTGATCCCTGTCGTAGCCGTTGTGTTGGCCAAGACCGTGGTGGGGGCCTTTTCTGACCGTTATGCGCTGCCCGCGGTGATTGGTCTGAGCATAATTATTGCCTGGGGACTTCACCGCTCACTGGCAGCGCGAAGGGCCCCGGCCGCAGCGCTGGGACTGGTGCTCGTGTTGTTTCTGGCCGTCAAGGAAGCGCAGACCTATCGGCGCGTGGAGGCAGACAACGCACTGCGTTCGTCGACGTACGCCTTTCTCGAAAGCAACGCGCAGGGCGACGCCCCCATCGTGATTTCGGGTCCTATGGATTTCACTGAACTTACTTACAACGCTCCCCGCTCTCTTGCAGGGCGGCTGATCTACCTGGCGGACCCCGAGAGGGCCCTTCGATATACGAGGACAGACGACCCGGAGAAAGGTTTGGTGGAGATGAAGTCCTGGGCAGGTTTGAACGTGAAGTCTTTTCGTGGCTTTGTTGCTTCCGGGCAAAAATGTTACGTCTTTGTTGTCAATTATCCGGATCGATATGCGTGGATCATGCGGGGGCTGCAGGCCGTCCATTGGCGGATGACGCTCGAACGATGGCAGGACGATATGGCCCTCTTCTCGGCAATCCCTGAGGGGGACCCGACAGGTGGCGCCACGGTTAAGAAACCAAATGAAGAAACCCGATAGTTTTGTCAGCGATGCAATATATTTATGAGCGTTCTGGAAATGCACAGGGTCGTCTCATGACATGTCCTTGACGCCCGGCCGTCGGTTATCTAAGATGACACGAAGGCGTTAACTCTCTGTGTCGTGATTGGGGCTATGCTGAAACAACGCAAGCCGCGCAACAACCATCAGGTTCGGGGCTCATCCGACGGAATCCTGATTCCGGACAAGCTTTACTTTCGCATTGGGGAAGTGAGCGAGCTTGCTGATACCAAGCCTTACGTTCTGCGGTATTGGGAAACAGAGTTTCCGACCCTGAAGCCTGTCAAGAGCGCTACGGGCCATCGCCTTTACCGGCGGCCGGATGTGGAAATGGTCTTTAAGATCAAGCGGTTGCTTTACGAAGAGGGTTTCACCATTGAAGGAGCACGCAGGTATCTGGCCGGAACGTCAGCCGCGGTTGCGGAGACCAACCCTGGCGCATCCTCCAAAATCAGTGATGCTCAGGTAAAAGCAATCAAGCGCGAACTCCGTGGAATCTTGACAATAGTTTCCAGATGATGCTAGCGTTGAATTCGTGCCATTCAGCCTATATTTGAGCGTGAATGCGCGGATTTCCGGGACGTAGCGCAGCCTGGTAGCGCACTTGCTTGGGGTGCAAGGGGTCGCCGGTTCAAATCCGGCCGTCCCGACCAGAAATTGTTCGAGAGGTAATGAGTGGCGAGTGATGAGACTGAGTGCGTGGCAGCCCCTGCTTTGCCCTGGTCACTCGCCACGGTTCTTTGAGAGTTCGGGGCGTGGCGTAGCCTGGTAGCGCGCTCGGTTCGGGACCGAGAGGTCCCCAGTTCAAATCTGGGCGCCCCGACCACTTTTTTCTTAGTTATTTTTCTCAGATTCCGGTTTATCCGCCCGCAGTAATCTTCCCACTCCTGAGCAGGGGCGGATGCCGGACCTTTGATGTTCTGCTCGGACGCTCCTCCCTTGGGATCCCTGCCAGGGGCTGGACCATCGTATTTGATGGCAGACTTCAATTTGCCGCCAGGGATTTTGAGGCTCCCCTCCTGTGATCGAACAACGCTTAAGGCGCTAATCCCAATTCTTCAACCTCGGCCAGATCTGTTTCAAATTCCAGCCGCGGGGTTGCGTGCACATCCAGATGGGTCCATGCTCGAGTCCGTAAGGCACTCCGAAATCGCCCGCGTGGATCACCTGGCCGAAGTATTTCTCAAGGTTCTTGCGGTTGTCCCCCAGAACAATCATGCCGAGGCCGTTATAGTCGCGCGGCCCCCACAGGAAATAGTTTTGATGGCCGGAGATGGCTTTGGGCAGACCATATTTCGGTCCGAAGAAGTCAATGGCCCCTGCCTCGCCGTAGTTTTGCGTAAAGATGGCCGTCGCTGCGCGCAAACCTGGTGGAAGCCTCTCGTATGCCTGGGCCACCGCGGCTGTCATCTGCTCCCAGCCCAGGTCGTCCGAGTAGTATTGAGGCAGGGGTGAACGGAGGTGACTTTTCTCCGTGGCGGGCGGCGCCAGATGAAGTGTTTCCTGATAGTGAACATACGTTTCGAGCGGAAGGATTGGGATCATCATGGGCAGCAACGGCGCCGTGGCCGCAACCAGCGCCACCACGGTGGCCGGCTTGAGCCAGTGGCGAACGCCGGCCGCGCGTTCGATGAGGATGGCGCCCGCCGCCAGCAGCATGGGGTAGGCCGGTGCGGAATAGTAGCCTTTGCCGTGCAGCAGCATGGTTGCAGCCAGGACCACGAGAAAAGCCCATCCCAGCACCCGAAAGCGCTTGCCGTCGCTTCCAAAGAATAAAAAGAACAGGCCCGCAAGCCAGATGGGCAAATTGAGAGGAGACATCATAAAAATCTGGTTGCCCATGAAGGCCAGCGGGCCACGGACAATATCGCGGCCGTTCGCCCGAATGTTGTGCATCAGTTGGACAAATGGCCAGTGGTGCTGAACATTCCAGATCAGGTTGGGCAGAAAGATGGCGAGGGCAATCACTCCGCCAATCCATATCCACCGTGAGCGGAAGACTTTGCGTTCAGCAGTCAGCAGCAAACCAACCACAACAGCGAACCCGAAAAGGGCCATCGAGTATTTGTTCTCGAGGCCCAGCCCAGCCAGCACGCCGAACCACAACCAGAGTTTCTGGTTGCCGGTCTTGATGAAGCGAATCACCACCCAGGCGCAGCCCATCCAGAACAGCGGCTCGAACACATTCATGGTCAGCAGATGGGCGTTTATTACGAACACGCCCGCCAGCGCAATACTCAGAGCGGCAAGCCCCTGGGCGAAGCGCCACCCCCCAAGTTCACGCGCTATCACGGCGGTAAGCCAGACCATGGCAGCGCCCGCCAGCGCCGGCAGAAAGTGCAGGGCCGGGAGCGAAGTGCCTATCGTGTGGACGGTGAGCCACGTGACCAGCGCAATCATGGGCGGCTGGTCGACGTAGCCGAAGGCGAGATGGCGGGCACAGGCGAGGTAGTAAAGTTCGTCGCGGAAGTAGCCGTAGCGGCCCGCCGTCAGCATGTGGGCCACGAAGCTGCCGGCAGCAACGTACAGCACGATGGCCGTGGCACTGGTAAAAATACCATGGCGCCGCACGTTGTTTAAATGCGAAGTGCCTTCCATCTCTGCTGGTTGATTGTGAGCCACTGGGCCTCTTTCACCTTGGCGGAACAAACCGCAGCCGTGTACCTTCACAAATGCAAATTGCGCGGCGCGTTACCGATTTACAGCATGGATTTCGTCCAACTGCTGACTGCATTGCGCGGCAATCGAACCCCGGCGGCGCGATAGGCCAGCAGCAGCGAACCGAGAACCGGCGGGAGCAGGGCAGCGCGGACTTCCGCCCGGCGGTCGCTGCGCATCACAGCATCGGAGAAACCCTTCACCAGGAGTTCGCTTTGGAACACGCCGCCGGCATAGCAGATCAGAAATTTATGCTTAGACCCCGTGTGCACGGGACCTTCAGGGTGGGGAAAAATCAATGCGATGACGGCCCTTGCGTATTGCGCGAGCTCGTGGGCAGCCTCGCGAAGTATTTCCTGCGCAACCTTGTCGCCCCGCCGGGCGGCCTCATCCACCTGGACGGAAAGCCCCGCCAGGTGATCGCGGGTCAAAATGCCGGCATAATACTTCTCGATCAGTTGATAAGGCGAAGCCACTGCCAGCCGTTCAAAAAGCATCGGGGTCAGAATCGTTTTGGGTGCCATGCGGTCGTATTCCGCCAGGGTGGCGCGAACCGCCGCGCGGCCAATCCAGTAGGCGCTGCCCTCGTCGCCGAACATATGGGTCCATCCGCCCACGCGTGCCTCTTCACCCTGTTCATTGATTCCGCGGGCCACGGAACCGGTGCCACCAATCACGATGATTCCCGGCTGGCCGGCCGTTGCTCCCGCCAGGGCGTTGACCGAATCATGGACAACCGACAGGTGTTCAGCCCGGATAATGCGCTGGAGAATCCGGGTCTTGATGTCGGTTTCACCCGTCATCCCAAAGCATGCGGACGTAAACGTTTGCTCCTCAGGGTTGGCAACGTGGATTGCGGCCAGCGCTTCGCGCACCGTGCCGAGCACGACCCGTTCCAGCCGTTCGGGGCCGCCGGGCTCCTCCGTGTGATTGCTGGGGCCTCCGGTAGACCGGGCGAGGATCGTGCCATTCTCATCAGCCAGAACGGTTTGGGTGCTGGTCTGGCCGCCATCAACGCCGAGAAAGAGCTTCATGGTTTCAGCTTCCTTTTCCTGTCCCTGAAGGGGGGCGGCTGGTTGAAATCCTGCGCGGAGTGGGACGTCTGCGGTCTTTTGCCGCGGCCTTCGGGCAGGCTTCAATAAAGCGCCGGGAAATCCATTCGAAATCGGTGATGGCTGTGCCTACCACCACTGCGTAAACGCCCAGGTCAAAGGCCTGCCGCACATGGTCTGGTTCCTGGGCGTGCCCTTCGAGAATCACCGGGATGTCCACTTCGCGCACCAGCCGTCGGGCCAGGTCGAACGCCGGACCTTTGAGGTGTCTGGTGTCCTGAGTGTAACCGCACAGCGTGGTGGCGAGCATGTCAAAGCCCAGCCGCGCCGCCTCCACTCCCTGGCGGAGAGTTGCCACGTCCGCCATCAGAAGCGCGTCGAGATCGTCCTTGGCCGCGGCGACGATGCCGGCTAGTGATTGGCCGCGGGGCCGCGGGCGGTCCGTAGCGTCCATAGCGATAATCTGCGCGCCTGCGCGATATACGCGGCGCACGGATTCCAGCGTCGGGGTTATGTAGACTTCGGAGTCGGGATCGTCTATCTTTTCAATGCCTAAGACAGGGATTTGTACGGCCCGGCGGACGGCTCGAATGTCTCGCACGCCGCGGACTCTGACTGCTACGGCGCCCTGTTCCTGCGCCACGGACGCCATCGCGACAACAAAACTCGAGTGGTCGAAGGCAGAGCCGGGGCGCGGCTGGCAGGAAACAATCAGTCCGTTCTTCAATTGTGATAGCGTACTGTTTCTGTTCAAAACGAACATTAGTATATTTCACCTGCGCGAGGCAGTGGAACCAAATTGCGGTGTGGGGCGTCTCGGGTTTCGTGTTCAAAGGTTGTCTCAAATATCTGTGTGAGAATATTTCACAGTCACGGCGGCCCAATAATCGGGTGAGGTCATGGCGAACTCAGTCGTCATGACGCCTGCCGTGGGAAGGTTTTCTGCTTGATGACTGCTTTTGTTCAAGCGGAAGGGGTCAATCGAGGAGATCCAAGAAAGGGTTGAGTGGTGGTTGCAATCGCTATTGAAAGAATCCGCCCGCGTCGCCAAATTCTGAAGGCACTGGGGGCAATCCCATTAGCGGTGTTTGTTCCGGCGCTTGCGGAGGCGCGGACGGCACGTCCGCTGTATTTGAGTTGTGGCGAGGAGAATGACCTCTACCGCGTGGCGACAGCATCGCGCATCGCATGTTCGCGTTACGACCGCGCGGAGGAGGCCGTTGCACATGCGCCCGAGGGTTCCGGCGTTATGGTGCTTGCTGAAGGTTATCCCCATCGACAGACCACCGTCGATGCCGCGGTGTATGAGGAAGCTGCAAAGAAGAGGCTGCGCCTGTACGTGGAGTTTCCTGATTCCATTCCGGGCATTTCTGTGGGTGATCCGCAGCACGTGGCGGAGGGAAGGTATCACAACGTTCTTGAGCGATGCGTTGTTGTCACAGATGTGTTTGCTCCGGCGCTCAAGCGGATGCGGATTCTTGCGCTTCACAACTGCATCTATGTTCCGGTAGAGCATCAAGCGGCCGAGCTGGTTCTGGCGCGGGTCGCGGGGTTTGATACTGCAGTCTACGGGATTCCAGAGGAAGGCGTTCATCCCATTCTTTTCAGGCATCCGGACCGGGACGTCCTTGTAGCCGCAACAAAGCTGAGCGAATTCGTCAAAGGCCGTTATGCGCCGCCCGCGGCCTGGCCTTACATCTGGAGTTGGGTTTTCGAATGGCTCTCAGCCGGGCAATCAGCGGCTCTGCTGCCCTGGACGCCGGTTGTCCGCCCGGCGTTCAGGAGAGAACAGCATTTGCCCGAAGGAGCCGAGTTCGATGCTTTTCGGAGGGGTGTCGCGTGGTATTCCAACGCGAAGATGTTCGTAGCGCCCTCATGGAAACAGATGGTTAACAAATATTCCACTGCCCCCGCTGTGGAGCATAGTCCCCAGGCGAGCTGGCCGCTGGGCGACGGCAGCGAAGGAGTTCTGGAAGGCTTTTCGAGCAACATTGAATGGAACGGAGTGCAAGCGGTTGGCTGGAACCTTCGCAGCGATTGCATCGGCGAGGTCTCCATGAGCATGGCTCTTTCAGGCGTGATCGAAAAGAAGCCGGAGAACACCACGATTGCCCGGAACCTGAACGACTTTATCTACTTCAACTCGCAAGTTGCTTCCGCACCCAGGGGCGATCCAAAGAGTCCATCGTACGGTTTGGTGGCCTGGACGCTGCCGCTGGCTCCGGGAACCTATTACGGCGATGACAATGCCCGAAGTATGCTGGGGACCATGGCCGCTTCAGGACTGTTGCGTTCAAACCGGTGGGCCCCCGACGTGCTGCGGTGCCTGCTGGCGAACTTGCGGACGACGGGCACGCTGGGGTTTCGCCACAACAGCCTGACGGAGAAAGAACTTCAAAAACTCGGGTGGCGTCACTTCTACGAAGAAGAGCTTGTAAACTACCATCCGCACTTTGAGGCGTACCTTTGGGCGTGTTTCCTGCGGGCCTATGCGAAGACACGCTATGCGCCTTTTCTGGAACGGACCCAAACAGCGATTCGCATGACCATGGCGGCCTATCCCGACCAGTGGCGGTGGACCAATGGTTTGCAGCAGGAGCGTGCTCGCATGTTGCTGGCGTTGGCATGGCTTGTCCGGCTCCACGACACGCCGGAGCATCGCGGCTGGCTCAAGAGCGTTGCCGGCGACCTGCTTTCCTTCCAGGACAAATCCGGAGCTATCCGGGAAGAAGTCGGCTCCGAAGGTGAAGGCCAATACGGCCCGCCCAAATCGAATGCCGCCTACGGAACCAGCGAAGCGCCGCTGCTACAGCAGAATGGCGATCCGGTGGCAGACCTGCTTTACACCACAAACTTTGCCTTTCTGGGCCTGCACGAAGCCGCCGCCGCTACCGGCGATTCGATGTATGTGGAGGCGGAAAACAAGCTGGCGGAGTTTCTGTGCCGCATCCAGGTTCGCTCAGAAAAGCATCCGGAGCTTGCCGGCGGGTGGTTCCGGGCCTTTGATTACGGAACCTGGGACTACTGGGCGAGTGGGTCAGACTGGGGCTGGGGACCATGGTCGATCGAGACCGGCTGGACTCAGTCCTGGATCACTTCCGTGCTGGGAATGCGCAACCTTCGCACTTCGCTGTGGGAATTGACCGGGCGCAACGAACTGGGGGCGGATCTCAATCAACTTCTGCCGGTCATGTTTGGCCGGTAGGCGGCCGGCAAATGTTTTGCTGAGGGATTTATGGACACTACTTCTTCCGTGCTGACCTTAGGCCTGACGCTCGCAGTTGTTTCCGGGCTGATGAACGGGACTTTCACGCTGCCCATGCGATACCTGGGGCGCTGGTCGTGGGAAAACGTCTGGGCTCTTTTTATTCTGATCGCCTGCCTGTTGATGCCCGTTGTCATTGCGGCGACTACGGTGCATAACCTGGGAGAATCGCTTCACCAGGCTCCGACTCATGCCATTGTCATGGCCATCGTGTGCGGCTTTGCCTGGGGTTTCGGGGCCGTTATGTTCGGGCAGGGTGTCAGCGCCATAGGCATATCGCTGGGCAACACGTTCGTTTTGGCCATCAGTTCCTCCCTGGGGTCGTTCCTGCCGATTCTTTTGCTCGATCCGGCTAAATTGTTTGAGAAGCAGGGCGAGGCGATCATGGCGGGGACGGTGATTGCGATTTCGGGTATCGCCCTTTGCGGCTACGCGGCGAAGCTGAAGGAACTCAGCCAGATGAATCAGAATGTACGGCAGCAGATGGTGGGTGAAGCGCGGCCGTTCTGGATCGGACTGTTACTCTGCGCCGGCGCGGGTGTGCTGTCAGCGGTCTTCAACATCGGCTACAGCGGGGCGCAGGGAATCATCCAGTCAGCAGAGCGTCTGGGCAACAGCGCCTTTGCGGGTTCAAACCTTGTCTGGCTGCTGATGCTGACCGGCGGAGCCGTTTCAAATCTGGGGTTCTGCGCCTATTTGTTCAGGAAAAACCGAAGCCTGGGAAAATATGTGCAGCCCAAAACCGCGTCACTCTACGGCCTGACTCTTTTGATGGGCCTGCTGTGGGGCGGAAGTATTTTTGTTTATGGGTCGGCCGCGCCCAAGCTCGGCAGGCTGGGTCCTGCTATCGGCTGGCCGATTAGCCTTTCTGTCGGGCTGCTCACAGCCAACGTCTGCGGCATTTTTGCCGGTGAATGGCGTTTCTCACGCACCCTTGACCGGATATTCATGGGAGCCGGGCTGCTGGTACTGATACTGGCCATCATCACGCTGGGCTGGTCCAGCACGCTTGCCTGAGCGCGAAGTGTCTGTGTGACAAGTGGGCGATTGAAGCGGCCTGCCCGATGAGCCGACCGGAGCCTGCCGCTCGATGCAGGCGATCATTCTGACAAGCCAAACTAACTCTGGGCGAGGTGCTCAGTGTCGGGCGCAAGCATGGGTGCGCCTTCAGCCTCGGAATCGAGCTGCCGTTTGCTGCTTGTGCGCCATTTCAGGAAAGAGTCCATATAGGTGTAAAACACAGGCGTCAGATAAAGGGTTACCAGTTGCGCAAACAGCAGACCGCCCACCACGCAAACGCCAAGGGGGCGCCGTGAATCGGCGTCGGCGCCAATCCCGATGGCGATGGGCAGCGTGCCGATGATGGCGCAGGCGGTGGTCATCATGATGGGGCGGAAGCGGATCATGGAGCCTTGATAAGCGGATTCGATCGCCGTGCAATTCCCCTTGCGTTCCAATTCCAGAGCGAAATCCACCATCATAATCGCGTTCTTCTTGACAATGCCGATCAGCATGATCAGGCCGACGAACCCATAGAGGTCGAGTTCCATGTGGAACAGCGAAAGCGTGAGCAGGCCGCCGAAAGCGGCCGCCGGCAGTCCGGTGAGAATGGTGATGGGGTGGATGTAACTTTCGTAGAGGATGCCCAGAACAATATAAATCACCAGCACCGTCATGATCAGCAGGACGCCCAGCCCGGTGAGTGATTCCTTGAAGGCATGGGCCGTGCCCTGGAAGTCCGTGGTGATGGAAACGGGCAGCATGGATGTAGCAAGCCCCTCGATTTCACTTACGGCCTGGCCCAGAGCGACGCCGGGCATGAGGTCAAAGGACATGGTCACCGAAGGGATCTGGCCGCTGTGGGTCACGGTGAGAGGGCCAACACTGGTCGTAAAGTGTGAGACCGAGCTGAGTGGAACCAGCTGGCCGGAGGAAGAGCTGATATAGAGTTCCGAGAGCATGTTCGGATCGCTCTGAAACTTATTCTGCACCTGCATCACCACCCAGTATTCGTCGCTGGAAGTATAGATGGGAGAAACCAGGCGCTGGCCGTAGGCACTGTAGAGAGCGTCTTCTACCTGCTGAGGCGTCACTCCCAGTGCCGCGGCTTTGTCGCGGTCAACCACCACGTTGGCCTGCGGATTCTTGATTTGCAGGTCGCTGGTAACGTCTTCGAGCCCGGGCAGGGTTTTCATTTTCGCCTCAAATTTCTCTGCGTACTGGTAGAGTTGGTCCGCCTGCGGGCTTGACAGCGTGTACTGGTAGAGGCTCTTGGTCATATGTCCGCCAATCCGGATGGAGGGCGGATTCGTAAGGAAGGACTTGATTCCGGGGATCCTGTCGAGCTTGGGTTGCAATCCTTGAATGACGTCGTTGATCGTCAGGTGGTGTTCATAAAGCGGGCGAGCAAGGCGGACCACGGTATCGAGAACGGGGACATGGCCGTAGCGGGCAAGCAGGTGGTCATAGGCCGGGCTATGGCTCCAGGGGCGGTCGGGACGGTCCAGCAAATGGAGGAAGGCGTGCCCATTGTTCATGCCGTCGTTGAATGAGCCCCCGATGCCCGAAAAGAACTGGACAACACTGGGATCGGCCTGAAGGACGCGATTCACGGCTTCCTGGTGCATTTTCATGGCGTCAAAAGAGATTCCCTGATTGGCCTCCGTCGAGACGGCAATCCTGCCGGAGTCGCCATTCGGCAGGAAGCCTTTCGGAATCTTATAGAATTCATAGGCTGTTCCCACCAGGACGAGAAAGCCAAATACCATGACCGCCACACGATGCCGAAGCGACCAGCGAAGCGTCCATCCGTACAGGCGGAGCGCGGCGTCCAGAATGTTTTCCAGCGTGCGATAAAGCCACCGTTGCTTTTTCTCATGGTGGGGACGCAGATAGCGGTGGCAGAGCATTGGGGTGAGGGTAACGGAAACCACGCCGGAAACCAGTACGGCGGAAATGATGACCACGGCAAATTCGTGGAGCAGGCGGCCAAAGACGCCAGGCATGAAAAAGACGGGAAGGAAGACGACGGCGAGCGAAATAGTCATCGAGAGAATGGTGAAGTTGACTTCCTTCGAACCGTCCAGCGCTGCCTGGAGCGGCGTCTTGCCCATTTCCAGGTGGCGCACAATATTTTCCAGCATGACGATGGCGTCATCGACGACAAAGCCCACCGAGAGAGTCAGCGCAAGCAGGGATAAATTGTCGATGGTGTAACCGAGCAGGTACATGGCCGCGAAGGTCCCCATAATGGCCATGGGCAGGGCCATGCTCGGGATCAGCGTGGCAGAGGCATTGCGCAGAAAGAGGAAGATGACGAGCACCACCAGAAAGATGGCGACCAGAAGCGTGAATTTGACGTCATTGACGGATTCCTCGACCGAGACCGACCGGTCATATTCAATCGAAAGGTGGATCGACGGCGGCAGGAGCGAGTAAAAACGCGGGAGGATTTCGCGGATTTTCTTGACGATATCAATGGTGTTGGTGCCGGGCTGCCGCTGGACCGCCAGCATGATACCCGGGACGTTGTTGATCCAGTTTGCGATGTAGTTGTCTTGCACGCCGTCATCGACCGTTGCTACCTGATCGAGCCGTACCGGGGCGCCGTTGCGGTAGGCGACAATAAGCGGGCGATAGACGGCCGCATCGGAAAGCTGTCCGTTGGACTCGATATTATAAGCTTTGTGCGCCCCGTAAAGCGTTCCCATCGGCATGTTGACGTTGGCGTTGCGAATGGCGGCCTCGACCTGGTCGATGCCGATCTGCCGGCTGGCCAGCTTTTGGGGGTTCAGTTGGACCCGCACCGCATACTTTGCCGAGCCGTGGACGCCGACCTGAGCGACGCCGGGGATCATTGAAATCTGCTCGGCAACCAGAGTTTCGGCATACTGGTCGACTTTGTAGAGCGGCATCGTCGGCGAGGTTACCGCCAGCATAAAGATGGCCTGGTCGGCCGGATTCACCTTGCGCAGCGTCGGAGGAAAGGGCATGTTGGCCGGAAGCTGATGGGCGGCGGCAGCGATGGCTGACTGGACGTCCAAAGCGGCCGAATCAATATTCCGGCTGAGGTCAAACTGCAAAGTAATCGAAGTGTTGCCGAGGGAACTGGTGGAGGTCATTGAGTCCAGCCCGGCGATGGTGGTGAACTGTTTCTCCAGCGGGGTTGCCACAGAACTGGCCATCGTATCCGGGTTGGCGCCGGGGAGGCCGGCGGATACCTGGATGGTGGGGAAATCAACGTTGGGCAAGTCACTGACGGCCAGGTAGCGGTAGCCAAAAATGCCAAAGATCAGGATGGCCAGCATCAGGAGGCTGGTCATGACCGGCCGGCGGATGAAGAGTTCGCAGAAATTCATGACAGTCCTGCCTCATTACAGGGACTTGGTGAAATAGACCTTGGTGCCCGGTACCAGACGCACTTGCCCGTCGGTCACTACCTTTTCGCCTGCTGTGAGCCCTTGCAAAACCTCCGTCTGGTTGTTGACACTGGGCCCTACCTTCACTTGCCGGACGTCCACGGTGTTGTCCGGTTTTACCACAAAGACATAATCACCCTGCTGTCCGGCCTGTACGGACTGTGAGGGCACCACCAGCACATTTTGCTGTTGGCCGAGGTTCAGCACGACATTGGAGAACTGTCCCGGCCAGAGCCGGTGGTTGGAATTGGGGAACGTGGCCATCAGCTGAATGGTGCCGGTGGTTGTGTCAACCGTATTGTTCACAAAGGTCAGAACGCCCCTTTCGGCCTGGGTGCCTCCGGGCGGGGTGGCTGTAACTTGCAAACGGGAACGCGCCATGGAATTCTTAATGGGTTCCAGATACTGCTGGGGAATAGAAAAGTTAACGTAGATGGGTTCCACCTGGTTGATCACCACCAGCGTTGGCGTGTCGTGGGCCTTGACGGTAGCGCCGGGAGAAACAAGCTGAGCTCCCGTGACACCGCTGATGGGGGCGTAGATTGAGCAATAGGAAAGTTGAATGTTGGCCGTCTGAATGGCGGCTTCGTCGGAGCGGACGACGGCCTCGGAAGCCGCCGAGCTTGCCTGCGACTGGTCGTACTGCTGTGGGGAAACGATGCCTTCCTTATAGAGCATTTGGCTGCGCTGAAGTTCGGACTGGCTAAGCTGGGCCTGGGCTTTATCCCTGGCGAGAGCTGCTTCAGCTTGTGCGATTGCGGCTCGAAAAGGATCCTTGTCGAGGGTCGCCAGCAAGTCGCCCTTGCGGACAAATTGCCCCTGATGGTAGTGGACCTCCTTGACGATGCCGGCTACCTGTGACTCTACGGAGACGGTCTGATACGCCTGGCCGGTCCCGATGGCGGTGAGTTCGATCGGGACGGTTGTCCGCCTGGCCGCGCCCACCATTACAGGCACTGCAGCCCCGGTCGTCGGGCGCGCAATCTCTCCGCTGGTTGTTGAACCGTGCGCCGGTGGGTCGCCGCCGGTGCACGCGCTCAGAAGCATTACAGACAAAAGTGATGTGAAGAAAAGGAATTTACGGACTTTGCTCATGTGTTCCTGTTTTTTGTTGGTCGCGAAATTATCCCACATTTGAGTCTGAAGGGGAAGACATGACATTGTGCTGACGAGCCTCAAGGCGGTTGGGTTACATCTGATGAATCTTAAACTTGCGATGCGGTGCTGGACCCCGATTTTGAGTCCATGTTCATGGATGTTGTCGCAAATGGCTCGAAACGAAAGCAGATTGGAAAGAAGGTTCCCACCCGGATACGGCGGAGGGCTTTCAAATCGCTACAAAAAGTGAAAACGGTAAAGTGAACAGGCAGGTTTTGCGGGATACTGAGGTTTGATGGTGAGCCGTGAGGGAATCGAACCCCCAACCTACTGATTAAGAGTCAGTTGCTCTGCCAATTGAGCTAACGGCCCGCTAATTCCGACTAAATGAAGTCTGGAACAACAACAAAAGAGTTTAGCACAAACCTGCCTGCCATTTTAAGAGTCTTGTCAGGTCATGGGATAGCGAAGCCTGGCGGATTGGGCATTAACCGGGAATTGATTTATGATCGTATTGTAAGGGCCCGGTGTTGATCGGCCAGATGCTGGCCTGAGGCGCGGATTTAAAAAGTTGTTGATGATGAGCGGCGCGTCCCGCGGTTTGTTTGCTGGCTTTACCATGGGCTGATGATTTTGCTCAAGGAGCAGACGTGTTATGGCGGTTGTGGATCTCAAGGAAGTTGCGATTATTATCCGTCCGGAAAAAGACAATGTTGCTGTGGTGAAGGCAGACTTTATTGAAAAGGGCGCCCAACTGCAGCATAACGGCGCGGCGATTAATCTTTCCGGGCGGGCGCTTCGGGGGCAGAGTTTTGCCATCCGTGACATTGCCCGCGGAAAGCCCTACGTCTCGCTCGGCGACCCTATCGGGCTTGCGGCTTGTGACGTCAGGGCGGGTGACCCTGTCGACGAAAGCAATATCGACCACCACCTGCCGCGCCTGCGCGTCCGCTATCGTGACAACCCGGCGCCCAGTCCTGTTGATCCTGATCTTGCCGGGCGCACTTTCGACGGCTTTGTGCGTCCGGATGGCAGCGTGGGAGTGCGCAACTTTGTGGGCATTGTGACTTCCGGGATGTGTTCGGCTGCTGAAGCGCGCGAGATTGCTTTTCGCGCTATGCGGGAGATTTACACTCGCGAGAAATATCCCAACGTCGACGGCGTTGTGCCCATTGTTCATGAATCCGGCTGTGGAATGCCGGACGGAGAAGCGGTCACCCTCCTCAACCGTCTGCTGACCAACACCCTGCGCCATCCGAATCTCGGCGCGGCCATTTATATTGATCTTGGCTGCGGCAAGACCTGCGTGGAATGCTCGGTGCCCATCTTCGAGAAGGAAATCGGAAATTATAACCAGCGGGTTGTAAACCTCACCATTCAACAGGCTGGAGGCGGCCGTAAGGCCGTGGAGAAAGGCCTTGCCATGGTTGAGAAGATGCTTCCGGTGGCAAACCAATGTGTGCGCCGGCCCGTTCCTGTTTCGAACCTGATCGTCGGAACGGAGTGCGGTGGTTCCGACAGGTGGTCGGGCGTCACGGCCAATCCGGCTGTGGGTGCTGCCGCCGACCTGTTTGTCAAGGCGGGAGCTGCGGTATTTCTGCCGGAAATTCCCGAACTCCAGGGCGGAGCCATGGTGGACCTTGCTCACCGCGCACGCACCCGTGAGGTTGGGCACAAGCTGATGCAGGCGCTAAAGCGCTATCAGAAGTACGTCGAGATGTTCGGCGAGGACTTTCGGGATAACCCTTCGCCCGGGAACAAGAAAGGCGGGCTCTACAACATCTTTCTGAAGTCCAGCGGCGTCAAAGCCAAAGGCGGAACTTCCATTGTTGAGGACCTGGTGGACTACGGCGAGTGGCTGGGCGACCGCAAAGGGCTTTATGTCCTCTACACGCCGGGGTACGACCATCTGGCGACGCCGGCTCTCTTCCTCAGTGGAGCCCAGGTCACGTTGTTTACAACGGGCCGCGGGACGGGCATCGGCTGCGCGCTGGGGCCGGTGACGAAGATTGGTTCGAACAATTTCGTTTCCAGTCACAACGGCGACATCGACATCAACGCGGGAACCATCCTCGACGGGAATGAATCGGTTGAAGAAGTTGGCAGGCGCATCTTCGAGCACACGCTTGACGTTGCCTCGGGCCGGATGACGGTTCGCGCGGAGGAGTCAGGCTTCCACATCGAGTTCAAGATTTGGGAGTCGCTCTGGCCCTCGCTTTAACGGTTTCCGTTACTCCTGTGTGATTTTTTTCCCGGAAGATGAAGAATGCGGCGAATGGTCTGAGCGCGGCCGGGCTTGGAGTGGGTCTGTTTGCTTCGGTTTCCTGTTCTCCCGGTGGCTGGAAGCACCCCGGGTTGGCGCGCGGATGGGGATTTCCTTATCTCTGCCAGGAGGGATCGGGACTGGCTATTTGTCTTCAACCAGGTTATGGTTTACGGCAAACAGAGCCAACTCCAGACGGTTTGACACGCCCAGCTTGTCAAATATATTCCCAAGATGGTGCTTGACGGTCTGCTCGGCGATGTGGAACTTTTCAGCGATGTCCTTGTTGGTATATCCATCCACGATGGCTGAAATAATGTCGAGTTCGCGCGGCGTGAGATTGTAGGACCTTTTCCTTGTTCCTTGTTCCGGAATGGCGGTGAGGTCGCGGATGATGCGGACCAGGTCAGAAACACTTTCGCGGCCCACCCAGTACTGACCGTCCATCACGCACCGGATGCTTTTCAGGAGCAGTTCAGTGGCCGATTCTTTGAGGACAACGCCCCTCACACCGTGGTGCAGCGCATCGACGATCTGCTCGCGCTCAATGGCTGCCGTCAGCAGGATAACTTTGATGGCTTCAACGGAACTCCCGAGTTGCCGAAGCGTCTCCAGGCCCGGGACGCGAGGCATGGCCAGGTCCAGCAAAAGCACGTCAGGCTTGAGCTGCTGGGCCATCTTAATGGCCTCGCCGCCGTCAGCAGCCTCGCCGATGACCTCGAAATCTTTTTCTGCCTCCAGCAGTTTCCGCAAGCCGTCACGGAAAATGGGGTGGTCGTCAGCAACAAGAATGCGAACGGATTGTGGTGTTTCACTCATAAGTATTCTTCGGCAGGCTGACTTCCAGGCGCGTTCCTTCGCCGGGGACTGATTCTACAACAAGTTCAGCCCCAATGGTGCGAACTCTTTCCTTAATGGCCAGAGGCCCCTTGCGAATGGCATCAAGCTCGGTGAGCGTCAGGCGGCCTGAAAAGTCAAAACCGCACCCATCGTCGTCGATCGCCAGGCGGAACCGGCCGTCGTGCTGGCCCATTTGTACCAGGATCTTGCGGGCCCCGCTGTGCTTTCTTGCATTGGCCAGCGCTTCTTGCACAATCCGGGCCAAGTGCGCGCAAACGCGAGGCGGTAATGAGATTTCCTGCAGGGTCGAAACGAACCGGCTGGAGATTCCCGTGTCTCGCTGGAATTTGTCCACCATGGTCACAAGGAAGTCCAGCAGTTGATGGGGACGGATATCAACCGGCTTCATCTGCTGCATCAGTTCGCGCAGATTGAGGACCTCCTGCCGAAGGATGCGTTGGATGTGAGACAGACGGTCCACGACCGCGGCTGTCGACGCGTCTCGTTGCCGGCGAAGAACGTCCACTTCCATTTCCAGGCCGATCAGAGACTGGATCACACCGTCATGAAGTTCCCTCGCCACTCGCGCGCGCTCAAGCGCTCCCGCCCGTGTCCGTAAACGAGTGGTCAGAAAGGAGGTATAAATCGCAGGGCTCACCTGCAGGGACAGGTTGCGCAGGAAGCGAACAGCGGCTTCCGGGCTGGAGCGGAGGCTTGGATCAAACAGGAGCATGACGCTTGACCACTCATCCGCGTAAAGGGTCCGCGCGCCCAGGAACTTTCGCACCTTCTGGTCACCTGTGAGAGCGCCGGGAGGGGACCATGTTTCGTCGAAAAGCCTTCTTCCATCTTCATCCAGCGCATAGATATGGTATTTCAGAGGATCGGCGGACTTGGGGTTGCGCCTGGCGTACCAGACGTGTCCGGGCGTCTCGAAAAGGTCTTTTTCACCCTCTTGCGCCCGGAGTTCTCTGGTGGATAGAAAGATTTTCTCGCCGGCTGCCTTCTGATGCGCCTCCCAAAGATAGGCGCGCCCCGATTTGTGGTCAAGCACGGCCAATGCTGCCTGCCGGGAACGGAAAAGGCGCAGGACCTCCTCGAAAACGGCCTCGAGTGTTCCGCGGATGCCTGCTTCCGCGCGGGCCTTGGTCATGACCTTGGCGATCGATGCCGTCTCTTCGCGAAGCTGCTTTTCTTCTTCACCCAGATAGCCCAGCAAATACCCCATGATGAGCAGGTAGACTCCGCGCATGACGAACGAATTCAGGTCATAGGAGCCGCGGAACAGAGACGGGAACGTCAACCCTTTTGCCAGCGTGAAGAACGCCTGCGAGATGAAGAGCCCCGTGGAGACAAGCGCAGTCAATAAGGTGGCTTGCAATCCCCAACGGTAGGCCGCTTCCAGGAGAACGAAAATATAAAAGAGGTAGAATGGACTATTTGATCCCGCCGTAAAAATCGCGATCAGCGCGGGCCACAAGATGTCAAGCGAGTGGACGGCCAGTCGAAACTGCGGGGATGAATTCCGCTGGGTCCGCACCAGGGCGAGCACCCCGACGGATTCAAAGACGAAAAGCGCCAGTAGCCCGTAGACGATCGTGGAATAATGGCGGGGTTCAGTGGGATCGATCCAGACGGCAAACAACGAGGCAACCGCCAGTAGAGCTCTTGTGGCTGCCAGGATTCGTTCGATACGCTGCGACTCACTGGCTGCAATCCATTGTCTTCTTAGAGAAGGAAATGAACCCATTGTCCCTCACAGGCCGGATAAAGCATCGTTTATTATGGCAATTCATTGGAAACGAAACAAGAGGGTTTGGCAGTTATCTGCATTCGGGTTTGGACAGGTTGGGAGATCAGGCGAGGCGGTGTTTCCGTTGAGTCCATGCGGCGCGGCGGCGCCTGCATGACACCCGGATGGGAAAGATCGAGTCTGCAAGTTGACTTTTGTTGCAACACATTGGAAAAAATTGGGGAACGGTGGCCAATGGCCCCATTCCGGAAAGGGAAGAGATGAATCGCAGAGAATTTATGCAGGGCGTCACGGCGGGACTTTCCGCGACGCAAATTCCAGGCCTGATGGGTGGTGAGGAGACGGTTGCCGGTTCTCCCGGCGCATGGCTGAAGAACTCACCCTTGGTGGCTGTCGGCAGTTGGGATGATATGCCGATTTTTTTCCGGCGGGTCGGTGGACAGGGAACCTGGGAAGAAGCAACCTATCGCAGCGAACACACGGAAGCCACCGTGCGAAAGCTTAAAGACCTCGGTGTCACCATGGCCGTTATCGACTTCTTTAAAGGTTTTGGACTGCAGGCGGAGGCAGAGCATATCAACCTGGCCAGAAAAATGGCAGGGTTGCTCCACCAGCACGGTATCCGGGTGGGGCTCTATGTGGGCAGCACGATTGCTTACGAGACCTTCCTGGTGGAAGAGCCTTCGGCGCAGGATTGGTTCGTTCCTGATTACCTGGGGAGGCCGGTCATTTACGGCGATCAGTCCTTCCGCAAGCGCGTTTATTTTATGCATCCCGGCTATGTGGACTATATCAAGCGGGTGGTGCGCATGGGGGTCGAGGACCTGAAGGCCGACCTGATCCATTTTGACAATACCAGCTTGCAGGGACGTCCGGAGATCTTCCAGCACCCGCTGGCCGTCAGGCAGTTTCGTGAATACCTCCAGAGCAACTATTCGGCGGCTGAACTGAAGGAGCGCCTCGGCTTTTCAAACGTGCAATACGTGCTGCCGCCGGTGATCGAAAGGCCGGAGGTGGTCATTGACGATCCGCTCTTGCAGCTTTGGACGGATTTCCGCTGCCAGCAGCTCAACCGCTACTACGCGGAGATGCAGAGTTATGTTCATGGACTGAATCCGGCGGCGGTGATTGACAGCAACCCCAGTTCAGGCCTGGCCGGTTCGAACACCATCTGGGAACAGGGAATTTCCTATCCCGGGCTTTTCCCTCACACGGAGATCAGCTGGACCGAGGAGGGGAATTATGCCGGAGTTACACTGGACGGTATTCTTGTTTCCAAAATCCGCACTTACAAAACAGGAAGCATCCTGGGAACGCAGATTATTACTTATACGGCCGGCGGCGGCTATTACGGAGGCGAAGGCGGTAATCGCGCCTCGATGGCGGAATCGATGGTTTTCAACCGCCAGAGTCTGGGAATGGTGGGAGGCATTCTGAAAGCTCCGGAACTTCCCGACGACCAAAAGCAATACATCAGGTTTTTCCACCGGAACTTTCAATACTACAAAGATGTTCAAAACATTCCGGATGTGGCCGTGCTCTACTCTTATGCTTCGATGGGATTCAATAACGATCGCCCTGCGGTGAGCTTCATGCTGTTCACTCAGGCGTTGATCCAGGCCATGGCGCCCTTTGACATTATTTTTGACGAGCACTTGAAGAATTTGTCGAAGTACCGCGTGCTGGTGCTGGCCGATCAGGAGTGCCTGAGCGAAGCGCAGATGCACCTGATCCGAAACTTTGTGGAGCGGGGCGGGGCAGTGGTCGCGACGGAGCAGACATCGCTCTATACCACCCGGCGGCTCAGACGCCCGGACTTTGGTCTGCAAAACTTATTCAAGGTGGCTGCCCCTCAGTGGCAAGGGCCGAGAGCGGTGGAAAAGAACCTTGCAATTGCCCCGGTCCGAACCAGGGTTGGCCGCGGGCGTGTTGTCTATATTCCTTCAGTTCAAGCTGCTATTGAGAAACCGCGGGCGGAACGAATGTCGAGCAGGTACTGGAAGCTGCCGGTGAACTGGAAAGAACTGATCGAGGGGGTGAAGTGGGCGGCCGGGGGGAGGCTGTCGCTGGAAGTGATCGCTCCAGAAACGCTGGCCGTTGTGGCTGAATTAATGGACCAGCCTGCAAAGAACCGGCGGCTGGTTCACCTGGTGAATTATGCCGGGCCGCAGGGGAAAACGGTGAGCAACCTGCGCGTAGCCGTTGAACTTCCCCGGGGAAAGCGGGCAGGAACGGTGAGCTTGCTGACACCGGATGGGGGTGAAACCCAGAAAGTGGCGGGCAGGGTTGAACAGGGAAGGGTACATTTCACGGTGCCGCGTCTTGACACCTACACCCTTGCGGTTCTTGACGTGGTGTGAGCAATCCTGCCCAGGAAAGCCGTGAAGCCCGAACGGACGTGGTCACATTGCGACACGGCCAGTGCTGAAGAGAATGGCATCTTTTCCAAAATTTCCGCCGGGCCCCCCGGGCCGCTTTCTTGTCGGGAATGCGCCGGAACTCTCCCGCAATTGGATGGGATTTCTGACTGACTGCGCCAGGAAGTACGGCGACGCTGTTTTCTTCAGATTTTTTAACGTCCCGATCTGCCTGCTGGTCCACCCCGACTACATCGAGCACGTCCTGGTTACGAACCAGTCTAATTTTGTGAAGTCGCGCGATTACCGTGTGCTTTCGCGCGTGATGGGCGAGGGGCTGCTGACCGCCGAAGGCGAAGTGTGGAGACGGCAGAGAAAATTGGTGCAGCCGGCTTTTTACCACGAAAATATCGCCGAATATGGAACAGTGATGGTGGATTGCGCGGTACAGATGCTGGCGACATGGGAAGAAGGCGTTGCGCGTGACATCCACAAGGATATGACGCACCTGACGCTTGAAATTGTTTCACGCGCGCTTTTTGGAACAACCGTTCTGGACCGAGCCGACGATGTCGCCACGGGGCTGCAATCCGTGATGGAGGAATTCACCTGGCACGCCAATCTGTCCTTCATCCTGCCTGATTTTCTTCCGCTTCCCGTCAGGCGCCGGTTACGACGTGGGATCCAATTGTTGGACGATGTTTTCTATTCGATGATCCGCGCGCGGCGAGTGAATCCGTCCGATCAGAACGATTTGCTCGGCGCCCTTCTCAAGATGCGTTACCAGGACGGACGCCCGATGAGCGACCAGGAGTTGCGCGATGAGATGATGACGTTGCTGCTTGCCGGCCATGAAACGACCGCCGTTTGTCTCTCCTGGACGTGGTACCTGCTGTCACTGAACAAGCAGACGGAGACGAAGCTTCACGATGAACTTGATGCCGTTTTGGGCGACCGGGACCCCACCGTTGCCGATATTCCACGCCTGCGCTACACGGAATGGGTGATTAAGGAATCGATGCGCCTTTATCCACCCGCGTGGGGTATTGGACGCAGAGCCGTGGCGGATTTCGAAATCGACGGTTTTCGACTGCCCGCCGGAACCAACATCTTTCTGATGCAGTGGATCACGCACAGGGATGAGCGATTTTATCCTGAGCCTGAGTGTTTCAGGCCTGAGCGATGGGACGAATCCCTGCAGGAAATTAATCCTCCGCGTTTTGCCTATTTCCCCTTTGGGGGCGGACCCCGCAAGTGCATCGGCGCCTCATTTGCGATGATGGAAGCCGTTCTTCTGCTTGCGACTTGTGCGCGGAGATTTCGTCTTGAACTGGCCCCGGATGCCAGAATCGAACTCCTGCCCTCGCTTACTTTGCGGCCGCGCTTTGGGATAAAAATGCTGGTCCGCAAAAATACCACCGACGTGCTTTGAAGGTTCCTTGAAGTTTCGCGATCTTTGGAATTCGCTGTCGTTCCACTGTCAACTGGTGCACGGCCAGGAGGGCGGCCTGACCCGTGCAGCGAAGCGAGGGACATTCACTTTCCCTTCGAGGTGGAGTGTCTCCCTCTCAGGTTGCATGGGGGCATGAAAGTCTTAGAGAACTCTAATGTATGGGGGAGAACTTTGCGTGTAGCATGGCACTTGCCGATGCGACTAAAGTTCTAGTGCTCGGCCCACCTCTAGTACTATCGTAACATTGCTTCTCAAGTCCCTGGTGGCTACGATAGTAAAGGGGAAGGGGAGGACGCGATTTCAGAGTCCAAGGACTGGCCTATGGTTTGCTCGATCGGAATCCTAATATTCTCGACAGCGCTCTTTATTTTTTACATTCACACGCTCTGTGAGAAAGTGCTTCGTCGCGAGTTCAGCCGCCCGTATTTTCAGGATGTTCTTAATGCCCTTGACCTGGAGTTCCCGCGTGTACGGGAGGCTATCCTGAACAATGCAGCCGTCGGCTATGCCCAGATACAATTATCATTAAAGGCGGACTACTTTACCCTGACCTTTCTGATGAAGAAGGGAAATCCCGAACGGCGCCATTTCTCATGGCATGAGCGGCTCCTGGTTGGTTATTTCCGGGTTCTTCTTTTCGTCCTTCCCATTCGCTATGCTCTTCACTTCCACGAAAGACAAGCCGTGATCAAACTTACGGCCATCCTCCATCACTTTACGAATCTGGTTGGAGAGAGGGTAACCTCGGCCAGCGCGCCCGGTATGGCTGGCAGCCACCAGGTGTGAACCCGCGGTGGAGTTTGGAATTGTGCCTGGCATGAAGATTGGTTCTAAAAACCGGAAAGTGCTTCTGATTGAGGGCGAACCCGTTGCCCGGGAGCTTCTGCGGGATCTGCTTAAGAATCTGGGCTGCCATGGTGAAGTGGTCGCAGATGGACAGCAAGCATTGGCTATGGTGAGTTCAGAGGATTTTGACGCAGTCTTGCTTGACCTGAGAAGCTCATCGCTCCCTCCCGAGGAAGTGGTCGCCGGAATCCACGACATACGCCCCAGCCTTGTGGGGCGGGTCCTGGTGATAACCGGAGAGGTGGATGACCACTCAACTCTGGACTTGATTGAACGATACTTTCTTCTCCGAATCCGGCAAAGCCGCGTGATTTTCGATCTGGTAGGCCGGTTGAGGGCCCTGCTGCAGATTGCTCCTTCCCCCAGCAATGTTCAGCCCTGATAAACAGTTAGAAAATTCATGGTGACTCCAGCGGGTGTAGGTCTTGTCTGTCTTGCACCTTGCGGGTGACCCTGCAGTTTGCTTCGATAGAAAACCCTTAAAGGAATGTGTCGCCCACGACTGGATGTCAGTCTCTGCAAGTTCGGCGGCAGGCTGACTCTATCGTTTCAACCTGCAAAGGTGATGATCCGGGTCAAGCGGCGGGTTCAGGGTGTGGAAGAGAAAAACTTGGGCTATGCGCAGCGTCCTGCAACAACATACATTCTTCAAACCATGAAATGGTCTGCGCCATAAAAGGGATGTCCATGCGGTCCGCGCATCCGGGGTACCTGCTGGGGTGGGAAATTGCGCCTACACGCGAAGATTTCTTGCGGTGGTAGAAGAGTGCAAACTGAGTTATTCTGACACGGCTGTTGACGTTCATGCGGATGGACCTTGTGAAATAGCTTTTGCGCACACCTTGTTGGTGCGTCCTTCCTCGAACAGCACAAATTAATTTCGCTGACAACGGAGAATCCATGAAATCCAAGTTGTTCCTGATGGTGTTTATCCTACTGGGAAACTCATTTGCCATGGCCCAAAGCGCCCAGAGGATGGTGGACGAGTTTCTGACAAATCAATTGCAGACAACCGATGTTGTGACGTACCAGATGCAGCAGTTTCTGATGGGCAATGCACCCAGGCTCCCGCATGTGACCAACGCTTCACAATGGACTGCGGAGGCGGATCATATCCGGCAGCGCGTCTTGAGTGACGTCATTTACCATGGATGGCCGAAAGCGTGGGTGGATTCTCCGCCGAAGTTTGAAGACATGGGATCGGTGCCCGTGCCCGCCGGGGCAGGATATCGCCTGCGCAAGTTTCGCTATGAGGTTGTTCCAGGATTCTATTCGACTGCCGTGTTGTATGAGCCGGCGCATCTTGAGGGAAAAGCGCCGGCCGTGCTGGACGTCCTTGGCCACTTTCCAACCGGGAAGTCCTCGCCCTTCGAACAGAAACTCTGCATTAACCAGGCCTTGCGCGGGATGGTTGCTTTGAGTATCGCCTTTATCGATATGGGCGAACTCCGCGCGGATGGAAACTCGCACTATTATGGATCGGACCTTGACCTGGTGGGCGTGAACGGCGTGGGTTTGTTCTACCTGGCCATGCGGCGCGGTCTTGACTTCCTTTATGACAACCCGCACGTGGATCAGAGCCGCATCGCCGTCACCGGACTTTCGGGCGGTGGCTATCAGACCATCGTGCTCAGTTCGCTGGACAAAAGGGTTCTGGTTTCCATTCCGGTCGCCGGTTTTGATTCGCTGAATGGAAGATTGGCACGGCTTCCCGGTGAGCCGGGGGACTATGAGCAGCTTGCGCCCGGCCTGCTGGATGGCCAGGGGTATCAGACGTTGGTTGCCATGCGAGCCCCCCGGCCCACACTTGAAATCAACAACGCGGAAGACTCGTGCTGCTTTCGGGCGCCGCTGGTCAAGGCGGACATCTACGACGCGGTCAAGCCGTTCTTCGCGCTCTATGGCAAAGAGGATGCCTTCCAGTTTTACGCGAACACACAGGTTTCTGCTCACAACTACCAGCGTGACAGCCGGCAGCAGGCTTACCGGTTTCTCTCAAAATGGTTTCACCTTCCAGACAAGCCCGACGAAATTCCGGTTGAAAACTATGTCAACAGTTATAGTGAGCTCGCCTCGGGCGTGCCGGCAGACAACCTCACCATTCTGGGGCTGGCCAGGCAATTTGCGTCCAAGATCCATCATGCGCCCGTCCCGGGGGATTCGGCTGGGCGTACGGAGTGGGCCGGCAGGCAGCGGGCTGCCCTCAGCAAGCTTGTGCATTACAAGGCTGTGCAGGTTGAGCAGCCCTGGTATGTCGCGAACACAAACCACAGCACGGTTGAATCCATTTCGTTTCGCTTTGCCATGAGCAATGGCTTGAGCGCGACGGGGGTCTGGACAAAGTCGACCTGGACGCCGGAAAACGCTCCGCTGGTTGTGATGATTAATGATCGGGGCCGGGAGGGGGTTGACGGGCAGCAAGGCGACCACGTCCCCGAAGCCGCCAACCTGGTGGCTACGGGCCGGCAGGTGCTGGCGCTTTCCGTCCTCTTTACTGGAGACGCCAGCCCCTCGAAGCGGAATGTGGGAAGCTTCGGTTATATGATGACGGCTGTGGGCGCCCCGCCGTTGGGCCTTGAGGCTGCACAGCTGATTGCGATTACGAATTGGGCGAAACAGAAATGGCACCCTTCGCAGGTGTCTCTTGAGAGTGAAGGCTACCGCATGCAGCTGGTATCGCTGGTGGCGGGATCTCTCCAGCCGCGCCTTTTCCATAGCATCGCCATCCACAAGGGAATCCGCAGCCTGGCCGACCTGCTTGTAGAGCCGATCAAGTCCAGCGAAGTGCCGGACGTGTTCTGCCTGGACCTTTACAAGGACTTTGATCTCGACATGCTGAAGTCCATGGCCGAGCCCGCCAGGGTGACCGAGTCAGATTATGTGACGCTGGCCGCTGCGGAAAAGTAGGGGATGGAGTCCTGAAGAGTCGGCTGCTCCTGGACCGAATGACTTTAAGCCTATGCCGTGCAGCTTTTTATCGACTCTACGGCAGGACGGGTGTAAATGTCGGGTTCAAGGGCTGTGACAGCTTCGTATTGTGTGGTCACACGGCAGTCAAGAGGGAAGAAGGACAATCAAATTCGGGCGACAACCGGAGAGCCGGCTTGCGGGCTTCGATCTTGTAGGAGTAACCGCCGAGGAGGCAGGTGATGCGGAAACTTCGTGTAGCCCTCTTCTGCGTGCTGGGAGGGCTGGTTCTGACGGTTCAGGCGTTCTCGGCCGGACACTTCGGGTGGTATTGGCTGTCAGGGATTGTGCTGGCGGCATCTTTTGTGCCGGTGGCATTGTTTGGACCACGCAGGTTCCTTGCCCAGTTGGGAGTGGTCCTGCCGGTCCTTTGGATTGTGTCCGTGTTTTGCATATGGACCGAAGGGATGGTTTTTGTCCCGGAGATTCAGCAGCACATGTTGCTTGACCTGGTGGGAGGACTGGCGCTTTACGGCATTGCGGCGTTGGTTTTGGCGGTGCTGGCTGTGGGGCTGAAACTACCCGTCGCTAGCGGGTTTGCCGTACAACTGCGTTCAGCACGAATGATGGTGCTGATGGTCGTGGTATGCGGCATTGCCTATCTGGTCTTCTACTACGTGTTTGGCGGGATCACGTTCTTTTATTTTACGAAGCCGTACTACCCCCAGGGCGCACAGGAAGCGAGGGGGCTGGGTTGGTGGTTCCCCGCCATGCAGGTGGGCCGCGGCGTGCTGATGACGCTCGCGGTGCTGCCGGTCATCTACTTGCTGCGAGTGAGCCGGAAGCAGGCGGCGATTGCGGTGGGATTGCTGATCTGGGTGGCGGGAGGGTTGTCGCCGCTCCTGGCGCCGAATGCGTTCATGTCGCCCGCGCAACGCTTCATTCACATCATTGAGATTTTCACGCAAAATGCATCCCTTGGCGTTACGGCGGTTTTGCTCCTCCGTCGCAAGACGGAACTGAAGAGTGTGAAGGCCGTCACCGGGACGACGCCCGGTCAGACATAGCCCGCCATCCGCATTACCCTTTGGACTCATTTGGGGAAACCTCGTTCGATCTTCTTTTCTGGAACTCATGCCGTACCGCAGCGGGAGAATCAGTTGATCAAGTAGATCGTGTGGTGGCCCTGACCGTTGCGGGGCTGGCCCGTGATAAGATCAAACCGCTTATAGTGAAAAACTTACTCCGCCCGCCCGGCAATGGTGGAGCGTTTTGCCGGAGTGGCGTTGGATTGGCTATGAAATCAGTCAGGCACAGAAGGTAAAGGAGGAATCGATGCAAAGTCTGGATAGGCGGCGATTTTTGGAGGCGGTGGCTGCGGCCTCAGTTGCGAGCGCAGGAACCTTCAGGAATGCCGGAGCTGCCGAGCCGAAGCCCATGCGAATGGGACTGCTGGTGAGCGCAACCAGCGAACCGGAAAAGGTGATGGAGTATGTTCGCGGGTTTGGGATTCCCACGGTCCATGTGATCACCTCAGATTTTTCACCCGCCATGGGCAGTCGTCTGCACACGGCACTGGACAGCAACGGAATTGAGGCCACGGTCCTCGTGTCGTCAGGGCCGGGGGAGCAGAAATACGACCTGTATGACGGCCCTCTCGGTTTTGGGCTGGTGGGTTCACGCTACCGCCAGGAGCGCGTTGACCATCTCAAGCGCGCCTCGGACTTTGCCAGGCGGCTGAACATTCCCGTGACGTTCAATCAGTGGGGTTACATTCCGGAAGTTCCCAGTGACCCGTTGTACGAACCTACGGTGAAGGCGGTGCGCGAAATCGCCACCCATTGCAAGGCAAACGGGCAGACGTTTGTAAACGAGACCGGGCAGGAGACCCCGGTGACTTTGCTGAGGACGATTCTGGATACAGGGATGGACAATGTGAAGGTTGTTCTGGACGCGGCCAACCTGATCCTCTACGGGAAAGGAAGTCCGGTGGATTCGCTGGATGTCATTGGGAAATATGTCATCGGCGTTCACGCAAAGGACGGATTTTATCCCACCAACCCGCGCTATCTGGGACGTCAGGTAGCTTGCGGACATGGGAAGGTAGGGTGGCCTCGGCTGATTCCGGGGCTGAAAAAGCTTGGCTACACAGGGCCGATTACGATTGAGACGGTCCTGGGGCGCGAGCAGCGCGACCAGGAAATCCGTGAAGATATGGCGTATTTGAAAAAACTGATTGCAGAGAGTTGAGGCTGTGCCGGCAGGGCATGCCGCCTTGAATCAGGAATAGATGTTCTCATGCGATCAAAAGATATTTTCCTGATCGACAGCGCCTCGTTGTGCGCCTTTGGCTGCCTGATCGTTGCCTACAGTGAGAACCCGTGAGGCACGGCGCAAGGGTGAGAAATAGCGATGCCCGGTATATGAAATCACCCTGCCAGAGATACCAACAGCCCTGCCTTGTGTGTGGCGCGCGCCAAACGACAAAGGAGAACTGAACCCATGGCTCGACGAATTGACCGACGATCATTCCTGAAGGAGTACAGCGGGGCGGCGCTGGGCGCCACCGCCGTTTCGCTGCTGGGGCCGGGGCGGGCGGAGGCAGCCGGCGAAAACAGTTTCCACAGCGCCTGGCCGCGGCAGGCGGAGCGCACCTGGGCCGGACCCGAGTACTGGACCAATCCGCTGGAGGATTGGCGAATTCGTGCAAGGGCGCCTGGAATGTATCGGGGCAGGCGGCGATCGCAATGTATTTCTGCTGACGCATGAGGTTGCGGGCCGCGCGGGCAATGTGGCCATGAGTGTGAGGCTTGGCCGGATGGAGGGCTCGTCGCATCTGGAGGAAGGCTTCGCCGGCTTCCGCGTGGGCATCAAGAGCTATGTGGACGACTATCGGGCACGCGCTATTCACGGTCGCGGAATGAATGTGGGGGTAACCGCCGAAGGGCGGCTTTTCATCGGCGAGGTTCAGGCGTCATCGCCGCGCGTAAAGCTGGAGCAGGAACTGCGCCTGGATCTGGAGGCGCACCCCTCCGGCAGCAGTTATGCCGTAACGCTTCGTGCGGCGGACGGGGAAGGGAAGCGGCTGGCCGAAATCACCCGGCAGGTCCCGGGCGAGTGGCTGGAGGGAGGCGTGGCGCTGGTATCGAGTTCCGGCAAGGTTGAGGCCACCCCGAAGCCGCTGGGCAAGCTGACCGGTTTCGAGTTTTATCCGCCGGGCCAGAAGCGGGGCGGGACCATGCGCTTCTGGTTTGCCGACTGGATGCTCGGCTGGCACAAAGGTTGATGCGCATGACGATCGAACTTACGGTCCCATCCTGTTCGCGCTTTATACGGTGAGCCGTGGGGTGCTGAAACTCTCCGCGCAGTGCCCGCCCCTGGGCAACGCGCCGAAGGAAGTTCGGCTGCAGATCCGCAACGGCGGAGGCCGCTGGAAGACGGTTTCGACGGCCGAATTGGATCCGGACGCCTGGAATGCGGTGTTCCGCGTGCCGGCGTGGAACGACTCCAGGGACCATGCCTATCGGCTGCTTTACGCCATGCCGGACGCCGGCGGGAAGTTGCGGCAGCACAGCTTTGAGGGGACGATTCGCAAAGACCCCAGAGGGCCGGAACGAAATCACCGTGGGCCTGCTGACCTGCATGTGGGATATGGGCTTTCCGCACGCGGAATTCACGCGGCATCTGGGCGGGCACAAGCCTGATGTGCTGCTCTGGACGGGCGATCAGGTCTACGAAGCTGTGGGCGGCTTCGGTGTGATGGAAACGCGCGACCCGGAACTGTTGATTCCCTCCATGCACGACTACCTGCGCAAGTGGTACATCTTTGGCTGGGCCACGCGCGACCTGACGCGCCAGATTCCATCGGTGTGCATGCCGGACGACCACGACATGTACCACGGCAATATCTGGGGATGCGGCGGCAAGCCGACCGATCCGAATGCCGCGCCCGGAGATGCTGCGCAGGACTCCGGCGGATACAAGATGCCGCCGCGGTGGGTGAACATGGCGCAGCGGACGCAGACCGCGCACCTGCCTGATCCGTTTGATGCCACGCCGGTGGAGCAGGGCATTACGGTTTACTACACGCATCTTTTGTGGGGCGGCATCAGTTTTGCCGTTGTGGAAGACCGCAAGTGGAAATCGGCGCCCAAGGTGGAGTGTCCGATGGCGCAGATTACGAACGGTTTTCCCAAAGACCCGCGATGGGACGCCCGGAAGGACGATGTTCCGACGGCCGAACTGCTCGGGCAGCGGCAGCTCGATTTCCTGGAAGACTGGGCGGCGGACTGGAGCGGCGGCGCCTGGATGAAGTTTGCCGTTTCACAGACGCTGTTCGCCTGCCTGCAGACCACTCCCACCGGGAATCCCGACGACAACATTGATCCCAAACTGCCGATTCTGGCGGTGGGCGATCACCCACCGAACGACTGGATGATGGCCGACCATGATTCGGATGGCTGGCCGCAGACCGGGCGCAACGACGCGATCCGCAAATGGCGCAAAGGGTTTGCCATGCACCTCAGCGGCGATCAGCATCTCGGTACAACTTCGCACTACGGCACGGATGAGTTCCGCGACGGGGTGTATGCCGTCTGTACGCCGGCCATTTCAAACCTGTGGCCGCGCCGCTGGTTCCCGGCCCACCGGGCCCCGAACGCCCTGCCCGGTACTCGAAACACCGGCGACTATGAGGACGCTTTTGGCAACCGCATCACGGTGCTGGCGGTGGCCAATCCGCACCAGTATCCCGGTTCCGGCCTCCAAGGTTTGCGGAACCGCGCAACGGGCTATTCGATTCTGCGCTGTAACCGCTCGACTCGCGAGGTGCAGGTGGCGGTGTGGCCGCGCTGGGTTGATCCGTCTGAGCCGGGCGCAAAACCCTACCCGGGATGGCCGATTACGATCAAGCAGCTGGATAACGGTCTGCACGGCGCCCAGTGGACGCTGGAGGAGATCGAGACGCCGGGCAAGCGCGATCAGGTGATTCAGGTACGGAAAGAGCCGGACGGGGAAGTGGTTTACACGGTGCGGATGAGTGGAACGTCTTTCAGGCCGCTGGTGCGCGAGCCGGGCACTTACTCGGTGGCGGCCTTCGACCCCGATGGCGGATACCGCCAGGAATGGAAGGGCTTGCAGGCTCGAAAGGTGTGATAACTCAGAAGCGTGATCAGGAGGGCAGGGATGGACAAATTGAGCCGGCGGAAATTTCTGCGAAACGGCGCCGCATTGACGACAGCAAGCCTGCTGAAGCCTGCTCCCTCAAAGGCGCAAACCACTGCGGGCAAGCCGGGTGAACGCCCGAATATTCTGATCTTCATGCCCGACCAGCAGCAGGGAGCCACCGTGCTGCCGGACCATCCGTGCCTGACTCCAAACGTCGATCGGCTGGCCCGGGAAGGCGTGATGTTCACCCAGGCTTATTGTCCTGCCCCGCATTGCTGTCCTTCGCGCGCCAGCTTCCAGACGGGCCTCTACCCAAGCGAACACGGTGTGTTCAACAACGTTGATACCGATACGGCCATCCACGCGAATCCTTATCCCGGGCTCCCCTATTTCAGCCGGATGCTGCGCGACTCCGGGTACGACCTGGCGTACTCCGGCAAATGGCACGTGGCGCGTGACCAGTTTCCTGAAGACCATGGCTGGACCAATCTGAATCCGGGACACGTGAAGTTCGTTCCCGGCCGGATGCGCCGTCCTTCCGCGTGGGAAAGGGCGCGGGCGGATTTGAACGAGACGGGACCGCGCAGGGCCGGGGAAGTTCTGCGGCCCGGATGGGGAAACACGCAGCTCTATGGTAGTTACGCTCCACGGGGGCCGAAGGGTTATGAGGGAACCGGCGATTATGAAATCGTCCGGCGAGGAATGGAGGGCATGCAGATGCTGGCCGGCGGTGACAAACCCTGGTGTCTGATGGTTTCGAACAGCGGAGGCCACGATCGCTACGTAGCACCTCGGAATTTCGTGGACAGGTACCATCCGGAGTCGATTGAACTGCCAGCGAGTTTTCGCGATACTCTGGAGGACAAGCCGCGCATCTACCAACGCATGCGTTACGAATACTGGTGGCAACTCAGCGACGACGAGGTGCGCCAGTCGATTGCCCACTACTGGGCGAAGCTCACCATGCAGGACGCTATGCTCGGGGAATTGCTGGAGGCGTTGGAAAAAACAGGTCAGGCGGAAAACACCATCGTCGTCTATACGTCGGACCACGGTGACTATGCTGGGGCGCACGGTTTGTGGGCCAAGGGAGTTCCAGGCTTCCACGAGGGATATAACATTCCGTGCGTCATCCGGTGGCCGCGTGGAATTGCGAATCCCGGACGGCGGCTGGATGCTTTCGTTTCCACCACCGATTACGCGCCGACTTTTCTCGATGCGGCGGGGATTCCAGTCTTCACAAGTGCAGATGTCCGGCCACAGCCTGCTTCCGTGGCTGCGCGGTGAACGGCCGTCAAACTGGCGGGAGGCCGTTTTTGAGCAGCTCAACGGCGTGGAGCTCAATTACACTCAGCGGATCGTTATGACCCACGAGTATAAATACGTTTATAACGGATTTGACTACGACGAACTTTACGATCTGAAGCAAGACCCTCACGAAATGGTGAACCTGGCATTTCCTGACGTGAAGGCGGCGCGTGCGCGGGTGGAAGTGGGCCAGGGGCTGAAGACCAGGCAGGACGTGCCATGGCCGCAGCTGCCGCCGCAACTCGCGCAGGTGCGGCTTGACTTGATCAAACGCATGTGGAAATTCGCCCGGGAACACAAAGACCAGGTTTTCAATCCCTACATTACCGTTGCAATGGCGCCCTTGGGCCCCGGGGTGGAACTTTGATTCGTCGGCGAGATTTCGTTAATCACGCTTGTTTGTAGATTTTCACCGAAGCCAGGCGCGATTTCGCCATGCTTGGAAGGCTCAGGGCTAAGCCATCGTTGCACGCTGTCCGGTTGCCAAACGTCACGAACCTCCAATGCCTGGGCTTTCTATCGGTTGCACACGCAGGGAATAGCATAAGCGCAAGAAGACTGCAGTCCGAGATGAACCCGGTAAAAACTACCGGAAACGTGAAATTAGGACCTATTGCTGATAGTGGATGGCGACAATAGATCCATAAACTCTGATGCTCGGCGAATTTTGACACCAATTGAGTCATAAACTATAACTATATGATATCAAAGAAGTTGATGTTAAGTGGAGGAGTTGGAGCCCGGGAGATATGTTGGACTTACCACCTGGGCTCCAATTCTGGAAGAGTTGAAGCGTGTCTGACCTGCCATATCTTTGAGCACGTGGCATGCCAGACACAATAGCTATTTGTGTTCAAATTTGGGACACTTATAAACAAAGTCAGGAAATGCCGGTTTGCCATGCAAGCGGACCTTGCGCGTACGGTCCAATCCCTTTTGGATACGTATATCGTAGGATCGAGACTCCACGTGGACCAAACGGGCCGGTGAATGGCAGCGGATGGTGTTTTGCTACTAGCGGGCATTGAGCACAAACGAAGGCCACGGCCAGATGAGAAGTCTATTGACCGTGGCCTTCTTCCCGCGCTTGGTACCTGCAGGGTATGCCCCTGCGACATGCGGGTTTGTAGCCATACTTTTGAACAGGCCTAGTTCCAGTATTCGGAGTCAGCCAACGCGACGATGCTGGTGGCTGCCTCCCTGCATTGGTCGCGTAAGGCTTGCAGATGGAACTCCGCCTCCGCAGTTGACATGGCCGGGAAAGCGTCGCAGAGAGAACTTCGCATGCCAGCGACAACCGGCAGCAGAGATTCTTCTGATAAGAGTCCCAGTTCCAGAACTCCCACAAATTCCTGTATCACGATCGTTTTGACTCGTTGGTCAAAATCTTCTACTGACATCGTGCAAATCATAAGTCCCCCTCCCTTTGGACCTTTACATTTGCCCGGCGCCTTAAAAGGCTTTTCCTGTCTGGACCCTGTATATGAAATACCATTAACAGAACGACCATGACAATAGAACTTTGGTACCGTTTGAGCCTGAGCTAATGACAACGTTGCCGGGGATTTGCAGGGCGCTGTGGCCGAGGTGAAAAAGATCTGACCCACAAAGCACTTTCTCAGGCGGTTGCCAATGGTCCGCGCCTCAAGTCATAATGGGTGTCATGACATCGACAACCGCATTCGCCGAAGGGCAGTTTGCCCGTACCCCCGAATTTGAACAGAAACTCAACCGCCTGGCCGAAGTTGCCGTCCACGTAGGACTGGGACTTGGGCCCGGCCAACAACTGGTGATGACCGCCGCCCTGGACGCTGTTCCGCTGGTGCGTCGCATCACGGAACAGGCCTACAAGGCCGGCGCCACGCTGGTGACCACGCTGCTGGGCGACGAGGAATCGGCGCTGTTGCGCTATCGCCATGCGCCTGACGCAAGCTTTGATGTGGCGGCATCGTGGCTTTATGAGGGCATGGCCCAGGCCTACCGCAACGGAGCAGCGCGGCTGGCCATTGCCGGCGGCAATCCCGCGCTGCTTTCCGCGGAAGACCCGGAAAAGGTGAGCCGGGCCAATCGCGCCGCATCGAAAGCTTACCGCCCGGCGATGGAGCTGATTACGCGGCACGATATCAACTGGACGATTGTTTCCTGCGCCACGCCGGCGTGGGCGAAGGCGGTGTTTCCGGATCTGCCGCAGGATGAAGCTATGGGCCGATTGTGGGACGCCATCTTTGCGGCTTCGCGTGCCGACCTTCCGGACCCGGTGGCCGCCTGGAAAGAGCATGACGCCAAGCTGCACGCGTGGGCCAAGCGGATGAATCAGAGTCGATTCTCGGCGCTGCACTTCAAGGGGCCTGGAACCGATTTAAAGGTGGGACTTGCCGACGACCACCTTTGGCTGGGTGGAGGAACCACGGCGGGCAACGGCCGATATTGCATTCCCAACATGCCTACCGAAGAAGTTTTTACCACGCCTCACAAGGACCGCGTGGAAGGGCAGGTGACCAGCACCAAGCCGCTGTCGCACCAGGGAACCATGATTGAGGGTATTAACGTTCGGTTTGAGGGCGGGCGAATTGTGGAAGCCCATGCCACGCGCGGTGAGCAGGTGCTGCAGCGAATGATTGATACCGATGACGGCGCCCGGCGTCTGGGTGAAGTTTCGCTGGTGCCGCACTCTTCGCCGATTGCCGCGAGCGGATTGCTTTTTAGCAATACGCTCTATGATGAAAACGCCGCCTGCCATATCGCGCTGGGACAGGCCTACAGCAACTGCGTGAAGGATGGAGACAAGCTGAAGCCCGAGGAACTGGCTGCCCGCGGAGCCAACGAAAGCCTGATCCATGTGGACTGGATGATCGGATCAGGCGAGATTGATGTGGACGGCATCACCGCCGACGGCAAAGCCGATCCCGTAATGCGCCAGGGCGAGTGGGTGTAGGATTCTCCCGGGTCCGGACGCTGCCTGTTGCCCGCGATGTATGCACAGCCGGTGCCTGAAGTGTGCGCTATTCCTGCCAACCCAGCCTGAAAGGACTGGCCGCACCGGCGGCGGTGGAACTGTTGACCTCGAAGCGGCATGCTCTGACAGGCTTGTCGAACTCCCTTTCGACAGTGACGACAAACCCTGCCTTTCCCGTTATTGCGTAATCTCGATCATTGACAAAGCATGCGGTTCGAGAGTAAGCGTGAGTTGCGGCTTGTCTGGCGGGAGCGCCTTAATTTCAGGTGCCGGAAGCTGCGCTGCCTGGCGAAGGATTTGCTGCTGCGCCCGAGTGGGAAAGTTGGGTTGGCCCATCGACTCCCACGTGGCGAGCGGCGAGCCGTGATTCTTGTCGACCGTCCAGATGATGGCGTGATGGGCGCCACTGAGTCCTTTAAATGAAAGCTCATAGGTGCGAGCGTTTCCGCCGTTGCCGGGCGGGGCGTAATTCCACAGCGCGATGGCGAGGGTGCCGTCGGCCCGGCGCGTGACGATGACGGGTCCGCTTTCTTGATCGAGCCGTTCGGGGCCCAGGTGGTGCAGCAGAACGAAATCGTTGTAAGCTGCCTTCGGAATGTGGCCGGTAGCCAGCGAGTCCGTAGCCACCGTAAAATGGGGTCCTGGCTACTCCCTGTTCCTCAAAGACATCTGAAAAGGCCCAGTAAGAGAGCAGATGGACCAGCCCGTCGCAGCGGCCGATGGTTTCCGCCAGCCAGGGTCCCATGAATGGCGAATCGGTGATGCCGGGGATATTCATATAGGTGGCGTTGTATTCGCTGAAGATGATGGGAAGGTTGGGGAGGGGTGAAGATTTCACCTCGGCATGAACCTTCTGAACTGCCATGACCACCATGTCGCGCCGTGCAATCTTCTGATGAGTGCCTAAAACGTCTTCCGAGGTGTCATCGCCGTAAACGTGCGTCGAGACGAAATCGACCGGAATGTGATTTTGTGCACAGTGGTTGATGAAGGTGCTGACCCAGGCCGCCTGGGCGGTGGCCGGTCCTCCCACGCGAAGCCGCGGACTGACGCTCTTGAGGGCGCGTGCGGCAACATCGTAGAGATGAAAATAGCTGGCCTGCCTGGGCTGACCCGCCCAGAACCCAATGTTGGGTTCGTTCCAGACTTCGAAATACCATTGCGAGACTTCATCAATGCCGTAGCGGTCGATCAGGTGCTGCGCGAAGGCGTAAACCAGATCGCCCCAGCGCTTCCAGTCTTTCGGCGCCGCTATATAGGGGTGGTAGAAGAATTCCTGTTGCCGGGGTGTTGAAGCCAGGTCCTGCGGCATAAAGCTTAATTCTACAAAGGGGCGAACACCCTTGGCGAGCAATCCGTCATAAATTTGGTCCACGTTGGTGAAATTGTATTCAGGCTCGCCCTGCTTGTTTTCGCTGTAGAGACCCACGTCGCGGTCGAAGATTCCATGGAAGCGGACGTATTGGAAGTCCGTCAGGCGCTTCACGGCTGTCAAATCGCGGCGGTAGCTCTGCCGCAGAGAAAGAATAGCATGGCCCGATCCGAACATCTTCTCCCAGTAATGAGGGAAGGGATGAGCGGACGCCTGGGCGTTGATGAGGATCGTTTCGGAACGAGAAGAGGGGCTCGCCTGGCCAGGGAGATCACTCACGCCGCAGGTGATGGCGAGAGCGAAAAAAATAACCATCGCCGTGAACGGGGTTCGAAAATGGGAAGTCTTCATAAGATGGTTTCCGTCGGGAATTTTCGACCCACAGCAAGTTACGATAGAAATATACAACAAACCTCGCGGCATAGCGAGGCGTGACAACCCGCCGGGCATTGATTACTATCTTAGGGCTTGGGCGGAGGTCTCATGCACAAAGTTCCATTTGGGCTGGGCAAGCGCGGCTATGCGCTGATGATTGCCATGGCTGCGGCGCTGGGCGGGCTGCTGTTTGGATACGACACCAGCGTGATCTCGGGCGCCATCCTGTTTGTGCGGCAACAATTCCACTTGACGCCGGTTGAGACGGAAGTGGCTGTAAGCATCGTGCTTGCGGGGGCGGCGATTGGCGCAGGCTTTGCCGGTTCCTTTGGCGATCGCTATGGGCGCAGGCCCGTGCTGATTGTGAATGCCGTCCTATTCGGCGTGTTCGCCGTCTTGACGGGCATGGCGAACGGACTGATAGTGTTTCTGGCGGCGCGCTTTATGATTGGAGTGGCGGTGGGGGTGGCGTCGATGCTGACGCCGCTGTATATCGCCGAATTGGCTCCCCCAAAAATTCGCGGGGCGCTGGTCACCCTCAACCAGCTGGCCATCGTTACAGGGATCGTCGTTGCGTATTACGTGGATTACCTGTTTTCGGGTTCGGCCAATTGGCGGGCCATGTTCATCAGTGCGGCCGTGCCGTCGGTGATTCTGCTGGTGGCTTTGATCTTCCTTCCGGAAAGTCCCCGCTGGCTGGTAAGCCGACAGCAGCCAGACGACGCTTTCCGGATTCTCGACCGCGTCGAAAGCAGTGAAGACGCCCGCCGCCACCTGGAGGAACTGAAGGCGGTGACGGAAACCGACAAGCTGCGATTTCGGGACCTTTTCGGCGGCCGCTTCAGAAAGCCGCTGATGATCGGCGTGGGACTCGCCATCTTCCAGCAGATCACGGGAGTGAACGCCATCATCTATTACACGCCGACAATCCTGCAGATGGCGGGATTCAAGAGCGCGCAGAGCGCCATTCTGGCCACCATCCTGGTGGGCGGGGTCAACCTAGTGGTGACCATTGCAGCGTTGCTCCTCATGGACCGCATCGGGCGCCGCCCGCTGTTGCTGTTCGGGATTGGCGGGATGCTGCTCAGTCTGACTGTCCTGGGATACCTTTTCGGCGCGCCGCACGTCTCCCGTGCTGCAATTCTGGCGGATGTACTCGTTTACCTGGCCTGCTTTGCCATTGGGCTCGGGCCGGTGTTCTGGCTGCTGATCTCGGAGATTTATCCCACCACCATCCGCGGCCAGGCGATGTCGGTGGCGTCGGTTACCATCTGGATTTTCGACTTGCTTGTGAGCATCACCTTCCTGAGCCTGATGGGGGCCGTGGGAGCAAAATACTCGTTCTGGATTTACGCCGCCGCGTGTGTGGCCGCATTCGTGTTCGCGTTCCGGCTGGTTCCGGAAACCAAGGGGCGCACCCTCGAGGAAATTGAGGCATCGTGGGGCGGGTAGTCCGCGCCATCCAGTCAAGAGCAGGGAAGTCCTGACAGCAGGAATTCTCTCCGGCCAAGTGTTTCCTGCCGTGTGCTGTTTCTCGCGCCAAAAAAAGCGGGGACCGCGTACAATTGCGGTCCCCGGGGGTTGTATTCACCGTTTCGGAGCCCGAACTAGAAGCTTAGTTTGGCGGCGAAGATGAATTGCCGGGCGTCGACTCCGCCGTCGCGTCCCGTGTTCGCCAGCCCGTTGACCCGACCGAACGAACTGCTGTTGAAGTCGCCATTCGGATTGCTGAAGTGTGGCGTGTTGGTGAAGTTGATTGACTGGGCTCGGAACTGCAGGCTGAAGCGCTCAGTCAACTTAAAGGTCCGCGCAAGGGCTACATCCAGGTCGAAATAGGGCGGCCCGTGCAGGGGATAGAACGGCGAGGTCCCGAAACGGTTCTTGTCCGTCACTGCCGCAAAGGCTGAGGGGTCGAACCATTTCGAGCCGGGGCCGTACTCGCTCTGGATCGTGATGGGACCCACCAGATCAGGTCGCTGCACATTGCCCACCGTGGCGTTCAAGTTGGAAGACGAAGAGCCGCCCGCATGGATCTCAAAGACGGTCCCCGAAACCTTTGACATGACGCCGCTGATCTGCCAGCCTCCGAGAATCTTGCCGCCGATTCCTCCGGAGTTCAGCCATCTCTTGCCGGCCCCGAACGGCGCTTGGCCAATAAAGACGGCCTGGAAATTCTGGGGACGGTCCGTGGGCGCAAGCCCTCGGTTGAGATAGTAGAATGCTGGCGTATTGATGTAAGGGTGGCTCTTTTCGTTGTTGACGCCGGCCATCCCAATGGTCTTTGACCAGGTGTAAACCAACATGACCTGGTAGCCGTTCGCGAACTGATGCTTCAACTGCGATTGCAGGGCATCGTAATGCATGTTCGCGATGGGCGTGACGATGTTGGTGGAAGCCTGCCGGCATCCGGCCACGAGCGAATCGACGCCCGTGCAGATGGCCGAATTGCCGTTGTTGTAGTAGAACGGCTGGCTGGCGTGCCCGCCGCAATCTACGCCCACTGTGCATCCGGTGGGGCCGATGGGTGATTCGACGTTCAAATCCTGGAAGCCCAGTTGGCGGACGGTGCGCGTGGCAACATAGCCAGCCTGCGCCTGCCAGCCACCCGGCAGTTCCTTTTCAAGAGTGAAATTCCAGGATTGGATGTAACCACGGTTAAGGTTATCCAGAGTCGTTCCCAGAGAAACGTTGCCGGGGATGGGATCCGCAGCGCAGTTCTGGCACGGCGTTGCCGGAAGCGGAATGCCGACCGGCAGCGTTGATCCCACAGGGCTGTTCTGGAGGTCTTGCGGGTTCATCACTCCCGAAGCCTGATAGGAGTCCGCGCTGACGTAAAGCGGAATCATGACCGGGAAGTTTGTACGAAGGTTGTCGGCCAGATTGTAAGGCTCGTTGGCAAGCGCGTAACCGGCGCGAACCACGAAACTGGGAGTCACACGGTAAGCAAGGCCGATGCTCGGATCAAACAGCGTCTTGCTCACCGAAGTCCCGCAATCTGTCGGAACGCCACCTTCGCCGCAGAGCATCATCGCGTAGTTGGCAAAGTCAAACCGTTCCATACCTCGGTTGCCGCCGCGGGTAGGCATGGGGTAGTACTCCCAGCGCAGGCCCAGGTTGGCGGTCAGATTGTGAGTAACCTGCCATTGGTCACCACCATACACCGAGAAAAAGTGAGTGTGAGTGTCGAAGTAATCCGGAATCTGGATGTTCTTGCCATAATTCGTGTCCAGTCCCAGCAGAAAGGTTGCCAAGTCGTTGTAGTTGTTGGTCTTTGACCCGCTGCCGGCGTTGCAGTCCTGCACGCGGTGGGACCGGACCCAAAGCCAAAACCGCCCTGCGGGCCGTAGGACGAGCCACCAGCATTCCATTCCGGCTGCTGGTGGTGCAGGCTCTGGATATAGAACGTCCCGCCAAATCGAATTGTATGGTTGCTGTGAATCCAGCTGGCATTGCCGCTCACGACGTACTGAGGGTCGTTACGGTAGTACGGCATGAAATTGTGGTCCGTGCCGAGCACGTCGAAGCCGCTGATCCCGAAATGCGGCCAGCTTCCTTCAAACCGCCGGTGCCGTTCGCGCCAGGGATTCCGAGGATGTCAGATCCTGGCGTGCTGTTGACGTCCAAGATCTCGGAGTTTACGGTCTGGCGCGTGAACCCGAAGTTGGCGTCGATAACGAAATTCGGCGAGGCGACGTAATTTCCTGTAATGGCAGGTGGTGGCGGTGTAGCCATACATGTGGCCTTCATTGCCTCCAAAGCCGCTGATTTCAGTGCCGCCGACCGCCCCGAATTGCTGCGGGTCGAGGGCATCGAAATTCAGATAGCCGACATGCCCGTACATCGTGAACTTATCCGTAGCGTTCCAGTTGACCTTGTCGTCTGTGGAAAAGCGGTCAAAGAAAGTCGGTCGCCGCCAGATAATTGTCGCTGGGCTCCGACGTGCTGGCGCTGGCAGGAAACGGCCGGGCGCCTGCTGCTGCAGGTCCAAGATCTTGGCTGCGGCCGGACTGATGCGGCTGGTTGGAATCATGTTCATGCACTGCGCGCTGGTGCAAAGTGCGTTGTAATGTGCGGTGTCATTGGGGTCGTTGGTGGCGTAAATCTGCGTACGGCCTGTTCCATCCGCGTTGCCGGTGGTCGGGTCGTAGACGATGTCAGAATTGCCTGTAAGCCCATGCGCAGGCATCGTTGCCTGTCAGGTCGCCCAGAACCATGTTGGGCGTCGGAACGGTGGCTGTCCGCGTGGCAAACTGCGCCTGGCGAATCCACTCGACGTTTGAGAAATAGAACAGTTTGTCCTTCTTGATCGGCCCGCCGATGCTGGCCCCGAACTGGTTGAAGATGTCCTTGGGCTTACGGGTAATGCCATTATTCGGATCAAAGAAGTTATGGGCCTCTGTGTTGTTGTCAAAATGGTATTCGTAAAGATCGCCGTGGATTTGGTTCGTTCCACTCTTGATCGCCACGTTGGTGGTTGAACCGCCCGCCAGCCCCTGTTCCGGGTCGAAATTGGCGGTCGTGATGTTGACCGTCTCGATTGCGTCGGACGAGGGGACGTAGGAAGTGTTTTCAGGCACCCAGATGTTGTACTGAGTCGCACCGTCAATCCGAACCGTGTTTCCATAATCGCTGGTCCCATTCACGTGGAAGTCCAGTGAACGGGTAGGATTGGTGGCAATGGAGTGCGCAGTAGTCGGGGGCGTGGCGCCCGGAATCACGCGCATCAGGCGTCTGGAAATTGTTTCCAGGCGGCAGTGGGATCTGTTCAAGAGTCTGCGCCGTCAAGTCGTGGTGAACGTCTGCGCGGTCGGTCTGCAAAACCGCCGCACTGGCGCTGACTTGTACTTCCTGGCTTACTGCTCCAATCTGAAGAGCGGCATCAACACGACTTACCGTGCTGACCGCAACGGCCACATTACTCTTGGAATAGGTTCTGAAGCCCTTGGCTTCGATTTTGACCGTGTAAGTACCTGCCGAAAGCGTTGAGGCTGTGTATCCGCCCCGTGAATCGGTTTTTACCTGGCGGGTAAGCCCGGTTTGGGTTTGAGTGACGGTGATGGTCGCACCGGGAACAACGGCGCCGGTCGGGTCTTTAACGTTGCCGACAATTGTGCCGTAAAGAACTTGCGCCACGCCGGTTCCGGGAACAGCCAATAAGAACGCAAAAGCGGCAACAGCTAAAAGTGCACTGCGTACGACAAGATTGTAGTTCGTGCGGTAATTGGAAACGTCTCCAATCATAAGTTAGTTTTCCTCCTTGCCGACCATTTGAGTGTTTGACCCAACTGAATTGCCCTGACTGGGCAGGAAGTATTTCAGTGTGCAATCATTCTGCGGCGGAAACGCTCGCCCCTGATTCCGCCTGGAAAAGTCTTCTGATTTGCCGAATTGTAACAGAAGAGTTCCGGAAACGGTTCCAAGGTATAGCAGCAGACGAAATAGTTGTCAAGAAGTTTTTTACAGATGTAACTAGAAATATTGTTTGCACGTCTAAAAGGATTATATGGACCACTTTGGCTTTTAACGCTTACCGTTAATTGGTGGCTTTAACAGGGCACAAAGATCCTTGCGGTAGGGTTGCGTGTGCAAACCTCGAGATCTAAATGGGGTTGGTTTTCTGGAGAAAGAGGCAAGTCTGACATGAATCGATCTCGCAGTGTAGTGACAATTCGTGATGTGGCCCGTGACGCGGGGGTTGGAATTGGAACTGTTTCCCGGGTTTTGAATGGTGGGGCTCAGGTCAGCCGGCCCACCCGCGAGAGGGTTGCCGAGGCCATCCGTCGACTGGGGTTCAGGCCCAACGCCCAAGCCCGGAGGATCCACCGAAAGAGCTCCGAAACAGTCTGTTTTGTCCTCAGCAACCGGGCATTTCCCAATTCATTCCACGCCCGAATTCTCCAGGGCGTGGAAGACGGCGCCCGCGAGCTGAAGCAGCACGTCCTTTTCGCGGGAGTCCGTTACGATGCCACGACGCGCCCGAACCGCATCGAACTGCCCTCCATCCTGGAAGAACGCGGGTTGTTTGACGGCCTGATACTAGCGGGAACCAATTATCCGAATTTGCTAATACGCATTGAGAAAATGCAGATTCCCTTTGTCGTTTTCGGTAATAACATCTTTGATTTTACCGGGGAGAGACACTTTGACCAAGTGGGGTTTGACGGCTTCCGGGGGGAATATGAGGCCACCACTTACGTGATAGGCCAGGGTCATCACAATATTGTTTTCGTAGGCGATCTGGTTTACCCGTGGGCCCGGAATCGCCACGCCGGCTATCTGAAGGCGTGTCAGGAAGCCAAGATCAAACCTCATTCGATCACGAGCCCTCGGGCGCCCGACTTTATGGCGTACGGGGAGTGGGCGTGTAGTGCGATGCTGACGCGAAAACCATCGCCGACAGCAGTGGTGGCGGTAAACGACGAAGTGGCTTTTGGACTGTGGCGGGCCATTCGCCGTCGGGGCCTCCACGTTCCCGATGACATCAGCCTGGTCGGCTTCGATGACCGGGAGGCGGCCACGCTGATGGACCCGCCGTTGACAACGGTGCGAGTCAGTAAAGAAGAGATTGGCCAGGCCTGCTTGAGGACATTGCTGGAGAGGCTTCATCACCCGGAAATGACTTTTGTGGAGAAAACGCTTTCAACGGATTTGGTGGTGCGGGGCACGGTCAAGAATGTCTAATGGAGGCCTGGGGCTTACAGAGGACGGCCGGTACCCTGGCGCAGGGTAATGATCCGGTCGGCGCGGACCCTCTCCCATTTTTCCTTTTTCCCACCCAGCCATTCGACGACGACCGCCTCGATTTTGGGGTTGTTGCCGAGTCCGAAATGCACCCGGATGTCGCCGGCGCTCAACATGCTTCCATCGGTGTGGGCGTGCCTCCACAGGGTGGGCATATTAGGGCGGAAAACTCCTACCCGGGCTCCCATGCCGAAGCGGTTGACTTTGGGTGCCTCGAGCTTCACCAATAGCCAGTGATTCCCGGACCCTGCTTCATTCAGGAAGATGCGTGCCGGCGCGTCTTCGTTAGTCACCACGATATCGATGTTGCCGTCGTTGTCAAGATCGCCGAAGGCGGCGCCGCGGCTGACCTCAATCATCTGCAACGCGGGGCCGGCAACGCCGGTAACCTCCCGGAAGCCTTTGCCCGGCCCTTCATTGTGGAAGAGTTGATTCTTCTGGGCATAGGGAGTGGCGTCGTTTTGCATGGAGTCGATGATGGTCATGGCCCCGTTGGCAATAAAGAGGTCCATCAGGCCGTCGTTGTCGTAGTCAAAAAAGCTGACGCCGTAACCCGTGTATCCAAAAGTCGGCTGCGCGAGACGGAATTGGGCGGTGTCTTCGTCGTACATGCCCTTGCCGTCGCTCCGGAAAAGGCTGACGCCTTCACGGTTGAGATTGGTGATGAGCAATTCCAGATGACCGTCGTTATCGATATCGTCCGCGGTAACGCCCATGCCCGCCTTGGGGAGGCCATCCGCGCTGAGGGCGACGCCTAGATCAAGACCGGCCTCTTTGAAAGTGCCGTCGCCCTGATTCAGCCAGAGGAGATTAGCGGCCGTGTCGTTCGCTACATAGATATCGATCAATCCATCGCCGTTGAAGTCCATGCAAATGACACCGAGTCCCGGCCCGTAGGAAGAGCCGATGCCGGAGGACTCGGTAACATCAACAAATTTGCCGTTGCCGAGATTTCGGAATAAACGGGATGGGATGGCGTGATACGCAATCGGCGAACAGTAGTCCGGTTGGCCCGAGGGGGAATAGCATTTCTTGTGGCCCCGCACGGTAAAATCAACGTAATCGCAGACAAACAGGTCGAGCAGGCCGTCGCCGTTGTAATCAACCCATGCTGCGCTGGTGCTCCAGCGCGGGTCGCCGACGCCGGCTTGCTCCGTGACGTCTGTGAAAGTCCCATCGCCGTTATTGTGGTAAAGAACATTGCGGCCAAAATTGGTGACGTAAATGTCCTGGTGGCCGTCGTTGTCGTAATCTCCCACGGCAACTCCCATCGCATAGCCGACATGGCCCACACCGGCCTTTTCAGTAACGTCTTCAAACTGCAGCTTGCCGGTCTCCGACAGCAGGTTCCTGAACAGGCGGTTGCCGGGTTTCCAGCCAAGAGGAGGGGGGATCAGCGGCTTCTTGTCGGGCTGGAGCATGGTTCCCTGCAGCAGGTAAACGTCCAGGTCGCCGTCGTTGTCATAGTCGATCAGCGCCACGCCCGCGCCCAGAATTTCCGGCATCAGAAGGTCGCCGGCGGCGCCGCTGAAGTGATGGAAGTCCAGACCTGTTTCCGCAGCCACGTCGCGGAAAAGCGGCTGGGGAGCCGGCGGAACTGGACCGGCTGCACGGGTCTTGCGGGGCCAGGCGCAGACAGCAAGGCTGGCCAGTAAGAGGTCTCGTCGTGTCAAGGGATCCTCGCTATGGTTGTCGGGGCGTTTTCCGCCGACAGGCTATCGCGGCCTGTTTTCTGCATGAATTTCATTATCGTTCAAGATTTGCGATGTCCCGTTTGATGCTGCTGAGCAATTTTGCCTGATTTCGTGCCGCCGCTTCATCCCGGGCCTTGTGCATATAAAGCAACGCATTCTGCCGGTCGCCCGCCCGTGCATAAGTAGCGCCCAGAGCATAAAGATAGCCTGGGGTGCTGTCGTCGATCGGGGTGAGGATTTTCTGGAATTCCTGAATAGCCTCTGCATCCTTACCCTGGTTGACCAGGACCTGCCCGATGTGAAATCGGGCGCGGCGATAATCGGGCCGCTCTGCAACCGCTTTTCGATATTCGACCAGGGCTTCATCCAGGTGGCCCTGCATGGCCAACAGGTAACCCAGGCTGTCATGAGCTTCTGCGTAGTAGGGATTAATCTGGATCGCCTTTTGCATCGCCTTTTCGGCGTCAGTAAAGTTGTGCCGTTCAAACATCAGCACCCCGTAATTGAAATAGCAGTCGGCGCGGTTGGGGTTGATCGCGACAGCTTGATGGTAGGACTCCACGGCTTTGTCAGTTTCTCCGACGCGCGCGTAAAGCTGGATCAGATTGATATAGCCCTGGACTTCCTTGGGGTCTGACTGAATTGCCTGCAGGTGCTGCTGAATGGCTCCCTGAAGATCACCGGCTTCAGCGAGGGCGAGCCCCCGCCGCAAGTGAGCGGTGGCACTGTGGTCGAGTTGCTGCACGGCGGCCCGTACGGGATCCACGGCCGGAGGGACATTGGTCATATTCGCCTGATAGAGCTTGAAGTGTTCGCGTGCCTTGTCGGCCTGGCCAAGTTTCCGGTAAGCGGTTGCCAATGCGAATTGCGCTGCGCCGTATTGGGGGACAAGTTCGCATGCTTTCGCGAGTGACACAGCGGCCGAGTGGGTATCGCCTTGCGTTGCCTGGACCCGGCCGAGCCCGTACCAAGCCTCGGCGCTACTGGGGCTCTGCTGGAGGATTTCCTGATAAAGCTTCCCTGCGGCGTCTATCTGATGCGACGAGAACAGGCTTTCCGCGAGCTCCAACTTTGCGGGAACATAGTCAGGCCGGATTTTGAGAGCCTCCCGCAAAGCCTCACCGGCCTGTGGGTACCGACCCTCTTTGAAAAGGACATGGCCCAGATCATAGGCCCAGTCGAAGGACTTTGGATCGAGTCGGTGCGCGCGCAGGTAGCAGACTCCTGCAAGAGAATACTGTTGGTAAGTGTCGAGCACCATGGCCAGTGTGCCGTTGGCTGCAGCATCCATCGGATGAGCGCGGGCCGATTGATAGGCTTCCTCCACTTGCTTCACGACGCCCGGAAAAAGGTTGGCGGTATTCAGCCTGGGCAGGGGAGGAAGCGAAGCGGCAGGCAGCAACACCGGAGCTGCAAGAAGAACAAAAAAACATAGCGCCCATTGGACCCGTGCCGTCCCCATAGGGCTATTGTATGGGTGGAAAAGGACCTTGAGCAAGTTTCTGTCAGTGACGCGTCTTTCTTCCGTTGCGATCCGGCGAGGGAGGCGGTTGTGACTGTGAAGCATCAGTCCACGAACCAACGCCCCCGCTCCGCAATCAAAATCTGTCAGGGGTGAAGGCGGGAAGAGGGTTTGGAGCCCCCCGGCCGCGGAGACTCCCGCCTGGGAGCCGCTTGACGGAAGTGTCCGCTATGGACGGGATCGCGATGAGATACAGGTAGCCGTGGCGTCAGTTCGAGGGATTCGCTTACCAGCGCGGTTCGCGGGGTGTGAACGGTCCGCCGCGCGAGCCACCTCGGCCACCTCCACCACCACTACCACCGCCTCCTCGGCGTTTGCCGCCAAACCCTCCGCCGCCGCCGCCGCCGAATCCGCCCTTGCGTTCAGGTTTGGGCCGGGCTTCATTGATGGTCAGGGGGCGCCCGTTGAAATCCTTGCCGTTGAGGTCCGTAACCGCTTTCGCGGCGGCCTCGTCATCGGGCATTTCCACAAAGGCAAAGCCGCGTGACCGGCCCGTGTCGCGGTCCGTCATGATCCGGACTTGCTGTACTTCTCCGAACGCACTGAACATATCCCGTAGTTCGTCCTCGGTGGCGGTAAAGGGAAGGTTACCTACAAACAGGTTCTTCATTATTCGTTTTCCTCACAGGTTTAGATATATCATCCATGGCTCGGGATAGAGTTACCGAGATCAGCGGGACCTTCTGGTCCCGGAATTCAGTGCTGGTGCAGCCATGCCTGGCGTGCTGCAGAACGACTACTCCTTCAGTTTCCGTCGATGGCTCAACAGCTACCCAATTCGATACTCTGGCTATTCTCTCACAGGTTGGTGGGTAGATTCAGCAATAAATGCAGACTTTTCATTCAGCGCCGGCCGGGGTGGATTTGGGCTTGCAGGGCTTCACTTGCCGCCCGGCGAAGAGTTGAATTCCGAAAATCGACCGCGGATGAGTTCTCGTGGAAGGAGGGAGAGGTGCTATAATCTTTGTTCCGTTACCCGAAAGCTGAATCATCGGCCTATGCGACCAGGCGGGAACGTGAGCATTCTGAAAACTCAAGAAAATGATCTAAGGGAGGTTTATTGTGTCGAAGTATCAAGTTGATTTTTATGGCCACGTTCGTCAGTACCACAATCTGAAGGCAGAAATCGACGCGGCCATTCTTGAAGTTCTTGAAAGTGGAAGCTATGTGCTGGGCCCCAAGCTCAAGCAGCTTGAAGGTGAGCTCGCCAAGTATTGCAACACCAAAGAGGCCGTCGGGCTTAATTCCGGCACGGACGCCCTGATCCTGGTGCTGAAGGCCTTGGGGGTCGGCCCGGGCGACGAAGTCATTACGACATCCAACACCTTCTTTGCGACGGCGGAGGCCATCTGGCTGGTGGGTGCGACGCCGGTGTTTGTGGACATTGAGCCCAAGACCTGCAACATTGATCCGAACCTGATTGAAGCGGCCATTTCTCCCAAGACGAAGGCCATCATTCCGGTGCACCTCTATGGGCAGCCGGCGGAGATGCGCGCGATTTCAAAAATTGCCAAGGCCCACAACCTTTTCGTGATCGAAGATGCTGCGCAGGCGCTGGGCGCGCGGGGCGACGATTTTGCCCTCGGCGAGTTGAGCGACGCCTTGTGCACCAGCTTCATCATCCAGAAGAACCTGGGCTGTTTTGGCGACGGCGGCGCGGTCATGACCAATAATTCCGAGATGGCTGCTGAAATTCGAAAGCTGCGGAACCACGGTTCGCCGAAGCGTTCGCAGCACAGCCTGGGGTACAACAGCCGGCTGGACGACATCCATGCCGCAGTGCTCAGCGTGAAACTGAAGGAACTCGACAAATGGAATGACCTGCGGCGGGAACGCGCCGGGGAATATGATGCAGGTCTGGCCGGCACATCGTTGCAACTTCCTACGATGCGGGCAGGGTTTCGTCACATTTTCCACCTTTATGTTGTTGAAACCGAGCATCGTGATGACTTGCAGGCATTCCTGCTGGCCAAGGGCATCCGCGCCCTGACTCACTATCCCATTGCCATCCATCAGCAGGAAGGATATCCGTGGGGACAGACAGCCCGGATTTCAGGCTCCCTGGAACACACGGAGCGATCGGCGGACCGTCTGCTTTCACTGCCTTTATTCCCTGAGCTGACTTCGAAAGAAGCAAAGCTTGTGATTGACGGGATTCTCGAGTGGGAGAAGTCACGCAAGGGCGCAGTCGGATCGGCTGGGGCTTAGTCAGTCCGCAGCCGGGATTTCCTGAGTGATGATGGCCTGCACGAGCCGCGAAAGGGCAGGGAACCCTGCCCTTTCAGGCACTCACCTGGAAATCTGTCAACAGAGATTGAGGGAGGGTTTGTAGAGAATGAGTGGCGACAAGAAATACAGTGTTGTTGTTGTAGGACTCGGAAAGCGGGGGATGCACCACGCCGAGGCATTTGCAAATAACGCGCGGTTTGAGATTGTGGGCCTTTGCGATATTGACAAAGAGCGGTTGAATGCCGCAGCAAACAAATTCGGCGGGCCCAAAACCGCCACAGACGCCAAGGCCTTGATGCAGGGGTTGAAACCCGACGTTTTCTGCTTTTGCACCATGCCCACCTTGCGGCTGGAAATGATCCGCATGGGCGTGGACTCGGGCGCAAGCCTGATTGCCTATGAAAAGCCCATCGCCATGACCACCAACGAAGCCCTTCAGGTGATGAAAGTGGTGCGTGATGCCGGCGTGAAGACCGTGGTCAGCCACCAGCACCGCTACGGCGAACACTACCAGAAGGTGAAGGAGATTATTTCGAGCGGGGCCATTGGCAGGGTCCATACGGTTTATGGCACAGCAACCGGCTGGATGATGCACATGATGACTCACCTGATTGAATACATCCGCTGGTTTAACGACAATGCCGAAGCGGAATGGGTTGTGGGCCAGGCGGCCGGCAAAGAGAAATTTTCCGACAACCACCCCTCGCCCGATTACGTGGCGGGATTAATCCAGTTCGCCAATGGCGTACGCGGGATTGTAGAGAGTGGCGACGGTGCTCCAGACGTTCCGGAAGTTGATTACTGGTGGCGGAAGTGCCGGATCGGCGCTCAGGGCACGGAAGGCTTTGCCGAGGTCCTGACCGGCGGCGGCTGGCGCGCCATTACAAAGGATTCCGGCGGCGTGATTTCCGGTCCCGGTTGTATGGACTACGCGCACGATATGCCGCCCTATATCCAGGAGATTGCCGACTGGCTGGATGATCCGAACAAAGTGCATCCCTGCAACGGGGAGAGCGCCTACAAAGGGTTTGAAATCATGATGGGCATCTGCCGTTCAGCCGTCCAGCGGGGCAAGATCAAGCTGCCGCTCGGCCCCGGCGACCCGGAATTGGAAGCTCTGGAAAAAGCCCTTCCTTGATAAACCTCTATCGTCGAAGAATTTCTCCGGCCGTGGGAGAGTACAGCCTGTCTCCCCCACGGGCTGGCGCGTCTGAGTATTAGAATGAAAAATGAATCGTTATGCCAGACGCGGCGGGTGACTTGGGGCAAAGCGCCCTTCGAAACTGCCGCCCTGTGGCGGGTGTGAATCTTTGGCCGTGAAGGTACCGTATGTCATTCATGATGAGGGAAATTCTGGACCAGCCTCGGGCGCTGCGGCGCTGCTACGAAGCGGAGCGCAAACATGCCATTGAATTTAAAAAATTCGCGGCCCGGCAGGATTTCCGCCTGATCGTTCTGGTTGCGCGTGGAACCTCCGACAACGCTGCGCTGTTCGGCCGATACCTGCTGGAACTCACCACAGGCATTCCGGTATCCCTGTGCGCCCCTTCGGTCCACACGCTCTACCACGCCAAAGTCAATCTGCGAAAGGCTCTGGTGATCGGCATTTCGCAGTCCGGCGAAGGAACAGACGTCAACGCCGTCCTCAAGGCGGCGCGCCGGCAGGGTGCTTTCACCGTGGGCATCACGAATGAAGAAAAATCAACCATGGCGGGCATTGTGGATGACGGCTTCTTTGTGCGTGCAGGAACCCAGCGGTCGGTTGCCGCCACCAAGACCTATACGGGGCAGCTTCTGATGCTTTACATGCTGGCGGCTGCGCTCGGAAATCACGTGACGCTGGAACGAGTGGGCGAAATTCCGAAGTGGGTGGCAAGTTCTCTCAAGATGATTCCTGAAATCCAGCAGATCGTCGAGCGTTATCGCTTTATGCTGCAGTGCGTGGTGGTGGCGCGAGGCCTCAATTATGCGAACGCTTTTGAGCTCTCACTCAAACTCATGGAAACCTGCTACGTGGTGGCCGAAAGGTTTTCCGCAGCCGACTTCCTGCACGGCCCCATTGCCATGGTTGGGAGCGACTTCCCGGTGATGCTGTTCATTCCTCCGGGAAAAACCTATCGCGACATGAAACTGCTGGCGGAGCGGGTGCGCAAGTTGCGGGCCGAAATGCTGATCATCTCCGCCGAAGGCGTGAGGCTGCCGGCGAAGTGCAATGCCATCCGGATTCCGGCCTCCATTCCCGAAGTTTATACGCCCATTCCTTACATCGTCCCAGGACAACTCTTTGCCTGCCTGCTGGCAGAACTGAAGGGCATCGACCCTGATAAACCTCGTTCGCTGAAGATCGTAACACGGACGCTGTGAAGCGCGGGGTCCGGGCCTCGAAGGTCCGAAGGGTTGTAGCCAAATCGACGAAAACCGCCTGGAACGACTACCCTTTCGGGATCTCCACTTCCGTCCCGCGGCGCTCGGCTGAAAGGTAGGCGCTGTAGAGTACCGCGATGCTGTCCGATGCCAGGACGCCGTTTGCCAGCGGCTCTCTATTGTCGCGGAAGGCTTCAAGAAAATCCTGGAACTCCTGCGGATAGCCGTGCTGCCAGTCCTCGTCCGGCGCCGGGTGGCTCCAGCCCTGCTTGGTGGAAATCTTCTCCGTAACGTAAATATCCTTGAAAAACTCCTCTTTAGGATTAAAGGTTGTGAGGGCGTCGATGGGGTTCAGGTTGCAGCGGGTGCGGTGATTATTGGCAAACACCTCAAGCCAGTTGTGCACGCCGCCCATGACCAGTTCGGAGGCGAAGATATCGGCCACGGTTCCGTCCTCAAAGGTGATGTGGATCTGGCCGTAGTCTTCAATGTCGTCGTAGCCGGTGCGAATGATGCCTGCGTCCCGAAAATTCTTCAGGTGTGTAATCTCATGCGTGCGGGCTGAGACGGTGGCCGGGCGAATGGGCTTTCCGTCATGCGCATTGCCTTCAACTGCTTTCAGGTAGAGCGCCGTCGAGAGGGGATGGCACGCTTTGCCCACAATCGACCCGCCGCCTGAGAATTTCCAGATGCCATAATAGGGTGAATGCGACCCGCTGTGCGATTCGTCGCCGATCAGCCAGAGGATCTGTCCACCGCTCTTTTCCAGGATCTCCCGCTCTTTCTGGACGGATGGTGCATAGACCCAGTCCTCAGCGTAGCCGATGAGTTTGCCATTTTGGGCCGCGGCGTCCAGAATGCGACGGCAACTCGCCATGGCCTCGCCGAGCATGACCTCCTTGGAATAGGTGTTCCCGCGGAAGGCGGCGCCATCGTTTTCCGATGGGCCGTAGTAGCCGGTGAAGGGCTTTTCGATGATGACATGTTTGCCCCGCTTCAGGGCTTCAACCGCAATAATTTCATGGGTCGATCCGGGAGTGCAGACATCGATGACATCAGAAGCAGCGCAAAGTTCTTCGAGCGTATCGAAAGCCTTGACCCCGAATTCCTGTGCAAACTTCTGCCGCGAGGCGGACGTATTCGAGGTGACACCCGTGACGGCAAGGGGGACGCCGTAAACCCTCTGAATCCCCTTCATATGAAACCGCGCGGCGAAACCCGCTCCGGCAATACCGATTCGAATAGTATCTGACATTTTAAGCTCCGATGATTATGAGTTGATGATACCGGCACCTTTCGAAGGTAGCCAACCGCAGGGAGATAAGGATGCATTCTACCATCCAGCGTGGAGTATGGAAGATCAATTTCAAGGGTACCCTCTGTGAATTTGGATGGCCTGTTGGTATTTCAACCAAAACCCAAAGTGCGCGTTTCTGTGGCGAGTTTGCTGCTATTCGAAATATAATTGCTGGGAGCCAGGTAGCGACTCCGGCGGGCATGATTGTGCCGACAACCTTTCTTGCGGTGCTTGATGAAAGCGATGCGCAAGTGTGGCCGCCTGACGGAGAAGCAGCAGGGCCTTCTCGCATGCCGATCGTTTCCAGGATGCAAGCTCGGGAGCGGTGCTTGAAACTGGACTCACGGGCGGCTCAACGCCTGTTTACGCTATAGGAGCGAAGGGGAACTACGATGAGTATCTTGAGTATTTTTCGGAAGATTGACAGGAGCCGCTGGTTTGTCTGCCACAACTGCATGATGCATACCGATCATGACGCAGTGAAATCAATCTTTTATTCTGACAGCCCGAAGGTGAATGTCGTGGGTCGCCCCACGATGATTTGCCCGCGCTGCAGCGATGCCAACACTCGCTCCTTCCAGGAACTGAAAGATGAAGGCTCCGAGTCTTCGCTCTGGGGGCTCGAGCGCCTTGCCCGGAAATACCCACGCAGCCAGTTCATCGTGAAATCCAACAGCCAGACAACCGCCGTAAGTTAGTGGAGGGTTGCTCCTGAGGTGTGGACCAGCATAGGCTCCCGGGCTTACAGTCCGGGCAGGGGATCTCTGTCTCTTCTGGCTGCAGGCTCGTGCTTGTTTTGGGTGTTGTCTGACGCGAACAATTCTTAGACCTGCTGACGGGCTGCTGCCTGCGCAGCGATGCGGTCTCGAAGGTTTAAGAAAATCATATGCCCGATGATCAGGTGGGCGTCCTCGACCTGCTGCATGCTGCTTGAAGGAACAATGATGGGGCAATCCAGCAATTCCTTCATCTTGCCGCCGCCGAAGCCGCCCAGTCCGATGGTGGTTGCACCCGCGACGCGAGCGTATTCCAGGGCTTTTATGACATTGCGGGAATTTCCGCTTCCGCTGATGGCTATCGCGACGTCGCCGGGCTTGAGAAAGTTTTCAATCTGGCGCATGAAAATGTCTTCGTAGTCGGTGTCATTGGCCCAGGCAGTTACCATCGACATGTTGTCCGTCACGGCGAGGGCCTTGAGCCTCCTCACGGAGGCCAGTTCCTTGGGACCCGGAAAGTGAGTCCCTTTGCCGAAATCGGCAACCAGATGGGAAGCCAGCGACCCGCTCCCGCCGTTTCCAAACGTGAAAACCGTATGGTCCGCCTGGTAACATTCGAACAGAATTTCCGCCGCCTGTGATATCTCCTGGAGCGGAAGATTGTCCAGGACCAATCTCAGTTCAGACAGATAAACCGACAGATCATTTGATGAGTTTGCCAATGTCAATCTCCTGCTTCGAGCGGTTTTTCAGTTGCTGCCGGCCGAAGCCATTGTGGGGGCATTCTTTGTGGGTTGCGACCGGCGGCTTGTCGGCCGAAACCTTACCCTATGCCCCCATGAGGCTCATTCAACTATTTTAGTCCATCAACGCCCCGTGCAGCTTGCAGGGTCGCCTCAGGCAAACTGACTCATGTCAATTTCGGCATCCCAGCGTTCGCCTGAGGTTTGCATGGTTTCATAGCTGACTTCACGGCCCGTGTAGGCAGAGTGCCGGGCCATCATGCAACTCAGGGCCGATTCCACTCCCTGGGCTGCCTGGTTGTGGAATTTGCCGCTCAGAATGCTGTTCACCCATGACATTTTCTTTTCCGGGTCCGCCTGGGCAAGGTTGTCACTGAAAACTCCGGAGGTCGAAAATTCCTTCGACCCGCCTTTCGCGGCAGCCTGATCGCCGCCCCACTTCCAGGCGTTCTGGCCATAGATGGCCACCGGCCCGGCATAGTGCGCTTCTGCAACACCCTGGGTTCCAAAGAAACGCCAGCCTACTTCCCACGGGTTGTTGCCGAACTGCGTGGAACCAAAGGTCAGGCTGATCCCGTTGGGGTACTTGAATACCACGTTGTAATGGCCGGCAACCTCACCGTGCTCGGGACGGCCCTTGTGCGAGCATGAAGCCGATGCGACGATGGGATGCGACTTGAGCACCCAGTTGCACACATCAATCACGTGGATGTTCTGTTCGACGATAATATCGCCGGACAGGATACGGGAGTAATACCAGTTGCGGATGGTCCGTTCGTCTGCCGTAGCAGTGGGCCAGTCAGGCAGTTTGGGCCACGTGGCGTAATAATGGCCTTCGCCGGAAACAATGTCGCCGAGGGCCCCTGCATGAATTCTCTTCACCTGCTCCACGTAGGGCGGGGCGTTGCGAAGCTGGAACCCGACCTCCAGGCTCAGACGTCCCTCTGCCCGGCGTGCGGAATCGAGCACCGAAACGCAGCCTGCGGGGTCGACAGACACGGGCTTTTCGCAATAAACGTGCTTGCCTGCCGTCACCACTTCGGCCAGGTGCTGCGAGTGGAAGTATGCCGGCGTGGTGATGATAATGGCGTCCACGTCCTTTGAGTTAGCAATTTCCTGGAAAGCGTTTGAACCCCGGAACATGAGCCTGCGCTCGATCGCCGGAATGCCTTTGGCCTTTTGAAACTTGTCATAGTGCGCCTTTGCTTCGTCCAGTTTGTCCTGGAACAGATCACCCAGCGCCACCAGGCGTGCTTTGCCTGTTTCCACCGTGTAGGTGGCATCCGCCGTTCCTCGGCCTCCGCAACCCAGCAGGCCGACCCGAATGGCCGAATTCGCGGCTGTCCCCCGCACCAGTTGCGGGGCCATAATCATAAAGCCGGCCGCGGCTGCAGCCGTCCCCATAAATTCTCTTCTTCCTATCTTCTTGACGGAATCTTCACTCACTTATCTTTCCTCCTTGGGAATGATCCATTCCTCAACTGCGGCGTTGAATATGCCCTCTGCTGATCAATGGTCACACCTTAATTTTGTTTGCGCACCGAACCAGCCAACCTATCACAATCCTCAGCGATTAGGAAGGTTTTCGCTCGCGGATTTTGTTTCGGGAATGGCATTAATGTTCAGTTCCGAGGAGTGTTGCCAAAGGTCTTGACGCCTGTGCTGACGGGGTTATAATGGCGGCTCATACCTGTGGGCTGGTCGTCATTCTTTCATGGAGTCTGGAAAATCAGGGTGGATCCTTCCGGGTTCGGGGTTTTCGAACGCGGACCGCATGGGTACACTCTCGTGGGAATTTGTATGAGGAGCGGAGATCTGTGATGAAACGGTTGCTTTATGTCGCGATGTTCGTGGTTGCTTTCGGGTTTTTTGCGGGGCGGGGAATTGCGCAAAGTTCTGTGCCGGCTACGGTTGCCGCACGGTCGGCAACCAGTTCACAGGCGCCCGTGGCTGACCAGCTGCAGAAGCTGCAGAGTGCGGTGGCAGAGGCGCAAAGTTCCGGTGACAATGCCTGGATGCTGGCCTGTGCAGCCCTGGTTCTGATGATGACGGGGCCCGGCCTGGCGCTTTTCTACGGCGGACTGGTTCGCAAAAAGAACGTCCTGGCGACCATGATGCAGAGTTTCTCTATGATGGCCCTGATCACCGTAATCTGGGCGGTGGTCGGTTTCAGCCTCTGCTTTGCTCCCGGCACTTCCTTCATCGGTGGGCTGGGACACCTGTTTCTGCATGGTGTAGGCAGTGCTCCCGATCCTACCTACGCCGGCACCATCCCATTCGGAACGTACATGGTTTTCCAGTTGATGTTTGCTATCATCACCCCGGCGCTGATCTGCGGCGCTTTTGCCGAGCGCATGAAATTCAGTGCCATGATCGCGTTCATGATTCTCTGGTCCTTTATTGTTTACGACCCGATGGCTCATATGGTCTGGGGCAAAGGTGGGTTCCTGAATGCAGCGCTCGGCGGGACTTTCCCGACGCTCGACTTTGCCGGTGGGACTGTGGTGCACATCACCTCCGGAGTTTCAGCCCTGGTTTGCGCTCTGTATCTGGGAAAACGTCTCGGTTACCCCAAGGAGCCCATGCCGCCGCACAGCGTAGTGCTCAGCTTCATCGGGGCTTGTTTGCTGTGGGTTGGCTGGTTCGGATTCAATGCAGGCAGCGCACTAGCCGCCAACGGGTTGGCTACCAGCGCCTTTGTGGCTACCGATTTTGGCGCCGCTGCGGCGGCCATCGGATGGTCGGTGGCGGAATGGCTCCGCAACGGAAAGCCCAGCGTCCTGGGAGCTATTTCGGGCGCGGTTGCGGGCCTGGTGGCTATTACGCCTGCCTCCGGTTTTGTTGGTCCGATGTCAGCGCTGCTCATCGGATTTGTCGCTGGAGTGTACTGCTACTGGATGGTCTCGAAGGTGAAAAGCCGCTTTGGCTATGACGATTCGCTTGACGCCTTTGGGGTTCACGGCGCCGGCGGAACCATTGGAGCGCTGCTGACCGGAGTGTTTGCTACAAGTGCCATCAACCCTATTTTCAAGGACAGCCAGGGCAAAGCTTTGCCGGTTGGACTGATTGACGGTAACAGTGGACAGATCTTCAACCAACTGGCGGGGGTGCTCATTGCCTGGGGCCTGGCGATCTTCGGCACGTTGATCATCCTGAAAGTGGTGGATATGGTTATCGGCCTTAGAGTGCCTGAGGAGCATGAGATCCAGGGACTCGACCTGGCGCTGCACGGAGAAGAAGGGTATACGTTTGAAGCTTAGTGTTTGTGAGCATGCGTAGCCCTGCAAAAACAACCAAGCTTATCTTGAAAACGGGGAAAATGGGTTATGAAAAAAATCGAAGCGATCATTCAACCTTCGCGTTTGGAGAACGTCAAGTCTGCGCTCCACGAAATCGGGGTGGAAGGAATGACGGTCCATGATGTGCGCGGCCATGGACGCCAGAAGGGCCACACGGAAGTCTATCGCGGCCGCGAATACAACGTTGACCTGCTCCCCAAAATGAAGCTCGAACTGGTCCTGCCGGACAGGCTTGTCGACTCCACGATTGAGGCTATTCTTGGCGCGGCCAAGACGGGCAAGATCGGTGACGGCAAAATTTTTATCTACCCTGTGGAAGAAGCCATTCGCATCCGCAACGAGGAACGCGGCGAAGCGGCATTGTGAAACCAGGCAGTTCAAAAAAAGATCTTTTTATCTTGCCGGCCAATGGCGGGCTCCACAACGGGGGCTGCGGCAGGGACAGCCCCGGATTCCAGTGTTCTTGAGGTGAGTGGAAGCAATAAACCGCCGGATCGGTGCAAAACCGCATCAGCTTGAGGTACGGTAGCTCGCCGGGTAGCTTGTCCTGCCGGACGGGTATAATAAGGGGCTGCAATGAACCCTGGCAGGGCAAAGCTTTCTTCGTGTTGGCTCCCCGCAGCGGTGAGGCTGGTAGCAGAGCTATGGTCAAGGTCCCGTGGTTTCTTGGGAGTTTCAGAATAGTTTCGGCGGATAAATCCCGGCAACATGGCTTGCTCGTTATTCTTCTGGGCCTGGCGGTCCTGATGGCAGGGTGTGGTGGCTCGACGCAAGTTGCCGTCACAACATCAAACACAACAAACACAAGCGGTCCGAATCCTATCAAGGCTGAGAATGCCAAAGCGGGCACTTCAGACTGGCAACTGACCCATCCCGCAACCAATCATGAAATTGAAGGCTACGCGTCAGCCACCAGCGTGGATCGGGGCGGGCAGATCCAGTTTTTTGTGAATACGGCCGATTCGTCTTACACGTTGCAGGTTTTCCGGCTGGGGTGGTACGGCGGCCTGGGCGGGCGGCAAATGACTGACCCGGTAAGCCTCCAAGGAAACCCTCAGGTGATTCCCGCGCCAGATCCGACGACTGGAATCGTAGAGTGCCACTGGACGAATCCTTACACGCTGACAATTCCGAATTCGAGCAACCCGACGGACTGGACGAGCGGTGTGTATGTCGCCAAGCTGACGGCCAGCTCAAGCGGGAAGCAGAGCTACATCATATTTGTGGTTCGCGACGATGCCCGCCCTTCTGACTTCCACTATCAGTCCAGCGTAAACACCTATCAGGCCTATAACAACTGGGGCGGGAAATCGCTCTATGACTGGAATAGCCCCAGGTGGGGCGGCGGTGAAGGTTTCATTCAACCGGCCTTACGCTATGGGCGATCAGTCAATCTCCGCGCCGGCGGTTGGATCGGGAGAGTTTCTCAGCACGGTCCAGCCGGCAACGCAGGGAAGTCCGGCAGGCTGGGAGTTTCCGTTTGTCCGTTTTCTTGAACGTGAAGGTTACGACGTAACGTATTCGACCGATGTTGACACGGCTGAAGACCCCGCTGCTCTGTTGAATCATAAGGCGCTTCTGGTTGTGGGCCACGACGAATACTGGACTTGGGCGCAACGTTCGAACGTGGTCACAGCGCGCGACGCGGGCGTGAATCTGGGGGTTTTTTCAGCGAACACGATGTACTGGCAGATCCGCTATGAGCCCGACTCGGATGGCAATCCGGACCGCACGATCGTGTGTTACAAGGGGCTGGCCCTGACGGAAGACCCCGACTACCTGAGCGGCGACCCAAACCTGATGCGTTATACCACAGTGCAGTGGCGGCAACCTCCAGTAAATCTGCCGGAGGACGCTGTGATTGGTGTGATGTACTACACCAATCCGGTCCATGGCGATATTGTCGTGGACGACGCCCTGGACTGGGTCTACAGGGGAACCGGTTTGTCGCACGGCAGCTCGCTCCCGGGACTACTCGGCTATGAGATTGACCAGATGTACGGCCACGCTCCAATCAACACAGTGCGATTGGCGCATTCGGTGTTTGGAACCGGCGCGAGGGATTTTTCAGATATGACAGTCTATGGGGCGCCGAGCGGCGCCACCGTCTTTGCAACGGGCTCCATGCAATGGAGCTGGGGACTGGATGATTACGGGGTGCCTGACGTGCGGCCTTCCTATCTGAACCCAGCCGCACAGCAGATCACCCGAAACGTTCTCGCACGCTTTCTTGCTTCAAAGTGAAGGCTCTTCAGCCTGAGGCGGGATTACACACTGCAGCACACACACTCCTGCCATGTGCGGGTACTCAGCCAAGCCAGAACCCAAAGATTGACATGGGTTACAGCGCACGGTTAACGGGCGACCTTGGCTTCGATGGCGTGCATCATTTCGTCATTCGTGGAAAACTTGAACTCCTGGAGCCCAAGTGATTCAGCCTGTTGAGCTTCCACCTGAACAAGACGAATAACGTCGTCCTTGGTGACGGGTTCCAGGCCTTTTGCCCGCAACTCGCGCAGGATCTCATCCATAGCTTGGGAGGGCTTCTTTTCCGCCTTTTCGAGGTATTTGAGGACGTGATCGACTCCTTGTTCGGCATCAAAGCGGGCTTTGCCCACCAAGCCTTCGCTGGCCTTGCGCGCCCAGCCTACGACAAAAACGCCCTGCACCACATTCCCGGTCTCAGGATCGAAAACCTCATAGGCAGCCCGATCAGGGTCGGCCGGGTCGAGATTGGTAACATACGAGCTCTTTTGGTAGGGCAGACCTAGACCTGGGTCCGCAAGGTCGCCGATGGCGAAGATGAGCGTGTCAACATCCAGGAGAAATTCTTTGTCGGTCGCCTTCGGCCGGGTCTTGTCGCCGTCGCCGACCAGGATGTTTTCAACCCCTCGCAGTCGTTCAATGCGGCCGTCCGCGCCAGGTTCAATCGCCACCGGGGAAGAGAGAAAGCGGAAGGTCAATTTGGAATCTGGCGTGGTTTCGGGCTGCGATTTCAGCCAGGGAAATGTGGTTTCAGGCACCTGGCTGACGTCCTGACCGACGGCCTTGCAGGCTTCCGCAACGCGGTCCAATTCCTCCTGGAACCGCTTGCGGTCGAGGAAGGTTTCAACCTCGTCAAACTCTTTGCGGTCAAACTTGACTTCAAAGGGGCCGCGGCGCGCGATGACGATGACCTCTTCGGGCTTTTCGCCCGGCTGGTCAAGCATCAACCAGCGCGCGATGTCGACCATCACGTTGCCCATTCCGATGATGGCGATCCGACGTCCGACGGAAAAATCCTGCGAAGTAAAAGGCGGCAGCAGGTTGTAGTTGTAGACAAAGTCCTTGGCTGAATACACGCCCTTGGAATCTTCGCCGGGCATGCCGAGTTTCTTATTCCCTTGGGCTCCCACCGCAAAGACGATGGCGGTGGGTTGCCACTTTTTCAATTCTTCTATGGTCAAGCGTTCGTCGGAGCGGACACGGACATTGCCGATGTAATCGACATTCGGCATGGCCAGTGATCTTGGCAAACTGTTTCCGTAGACCGTTTTTCATGCGGAATTTCTGGGGATAGATGCCGTATTCGGCGAGGCCGCCGGGCTTGATGTCGCGGTTGAAAATTACAACATGATGTCCGGCATTGGCGATCTTACGGGCAGCGAAAAGTCCAGCGGGGCCGGCGCCCACCACAAAAACAGTTGCTTGATCCATGAGTAACCTCTTTGCCTCTCAGCATAAGTCTCCCACTCATGACTCGCCGCCCACCAGCCTTTGTGGGGCCTGTTCTCAAAACATGCACCACATACTTCGGTGTCCTTACTTGAGTTGGATTTTAGCAGATTTACGCAGATCTGCACAACCGACCACATGATCTTTGTCACATCTTTCGGGCTGTGGGAGCTGGCGGCTTAGGAACAGGGGTGAATCGCGATATGGAGAGAAAGAAAATTCTTCAAAGTTGAGCGTCCCATTTTCAGCAGCAGGTGTATGATGGAAACCTTATCCGCGGACTTGCACAACTGACTTCTGACGAACTTCTGGTCGTCCAGTTACGATGTTCTTCCTGACTTTCAATCGTGTCACTTCAGATAGTTTTCGATGTTGCTTTTCCTGTCCGCCCCTCGATGGGGAGTTGCCTGCCAATTTCTCATTTTTAAAACCGGAGGTATTCATATGTCCACCATAAACCGCAGAACTTTCTTTCAGATTTCAGCAGCTTCATTCCTGGCTGAGAACCTGGTGGTAGAGGGGGCAGCCTTTCCCTTGCTGGCGCAGGCCTTGCCTGGCGGAATGAGGCACGAGTTGCAGAACAATCCTTTTCGCCCGGCGCTCCAGCGGCTGGAAGCCATGATGACCATGCCGCTCACAGACTGGCGTGCGCACGCGGACAATCTGCCTCATCCTGAAGACCCTTCCCTGAGCGATTCAGGCTGGAAATCCGTCACGGTCCACGGTCCCGGATATGAGCGGCCGGCATGGTTCCGGCGCGTGGTGGAGATTCCGAAGACGATGGGCGGGTACAACATCGAAGGCAAGCGGGTGTTCCTGTCATTGCGGCTGAGCTTCGCGGGAGATTCACGCGTGCGGGTATTCTTCAACGGTTCCATGGTGGAAATGACGGGCCGGAACACGCAACAGCCCATCCTGTTGACGGAAAGCGCCAGGCCGGGTGAAAGGTTTGTGGTTGCCGCCTATGCTCCTCCGGGGGAAGGCGCGGCAGAGATCAGCAGTGCAAGCCTCGAGGTTGATTATCCACCCGAGCAGCCCAACCCCCTGACCATGCTCCAGCAGATTATGGCGGTGCAGGCGGCATCAAAAGGCTTTCCGGAAGGACAGTCACAGCGCGAAGAGCAGTTGTCTGCGGTGGTGAAATCCCTCAATTTTGCCGCCCTTGACAGCGGTGATCAAAAGGCATTTGACAGGTCGCTGGCGGCCGCGGACGCGAAGATGCAGCCGTTGGCCGAATGGATGAAACAGTTCACCATCATGGCTGTCGGTAATGCACACATTGACCTGGCTTGGCTGTGGCCCTGGACCGAAACAGTGGAAGTGGTCCGTGACACTTTCGGAACCGCCGTGGAACTGATGGACGAGTACCCTGAGTTCATCTTTGCCCAGTCCACGGCGCAGGATTTTTTATGGCTCGAAAACAAATATCCCGACCTCTTCAGGAAAATTCAGCAGCGGGTCAAAGAAGGACGCTGGGAAATGGTCGGTGGTATGTGGTGCGAGCCCGACCTCAACATGCCCTGCGGCGAGTCACTGGTGCGCCAGCTGCTGACCGGCAAGCGATACTTCCAGCAGAAGTTCGGCGTGGATGTGAAAATCGGTTGGAATCCGGATTCCTTCGGTTACAGCCGGCAACTACCCCAGATTTACAAGCGTTCGGGTGTGGACTATTTCGTAACGCAGAAGATGGCCTGGAACGACACGGTGCCGCTGCCTTACAAGTTGTTTCAATGGGAGGCGCCCGACGGCAGCCGGGTGCTCACTTATTTCCCCCACGACTACGTGAACGGTATTAACCCTGTCCAGGACGCGCAGTACATCGGCGAAGACACCGCGCTTTGTTCGGGCATCCACACCCAGATGCTGCTCTACGGAGTGGGTGACCACGGAGGCGGTCCGACGCGCCAGATGCTGGACGCCGCCGCGCGCTGGCAGAAGTCTCCGAGGGCGGCCTTCCCGAATTTCAAGTTCAGCACGGCGCAGGAATTCTTTGACAAGGTTGAAAATAGCCTCACGAAATTGAACCTTCCTGTATGGAACAACGAAATGTATCTGCAGTTTCATCGCGGGACCTACACATCGCAGGCCGACAGCAAAAAGCGTATGCGGCAGATGGAGCGGTTGCTGCTCAACACGGAAAGATTTTCATCACTTGCCATGCTGCGTGGACGGAAGTATCCACAGGATCAGTTTGAGGATTGCTGGCGGCGGGTGCTGTTCAATCAGTTCCACGATGTCATGGCGGGCTCGGGAATTCATATTGTTTACGTGGACGAAGCGGAGAGTATGGAGTTCGTCAAGCTGGCCACCGAACCGATCCTTGAAGGCTCCATGAAGAATCTGGCCGCGCGAGTTGATACTCGCGGGCCGGGCATACCCGTGGTGGTGTTCAATCCCCTCAGCTGGAAGCGAACGGACGTGGCTGAAGCTGAGGTGCAATTTCCCGGAAAGGTTGTGAACGTCGAGGTGCGGGATCCTGACGGGCATGCTGTCCCGTCGGCCGTGGTCTGGCGCGACGATTCGACCAGCACGGTGAAGGTGCGGTTCCTTGCGCGGTCTGTGCCCTCCACCGGATACCGGGTGTTCCATCTGGTTTCCGTCGACACCCCCGGCAAGGCTTCTTCAACGCTCAAGGCCAATGGCCTCAGTATGGAGAACGAGTTTATCAGGGTTGAAATCGATCGCACGACGGGATGCGTGACCAGCCTGATCAACAAGAAAGACGGGAAGAACATCCTGAGGCCTGGCGGGCAGGGCAATCTGCTGGAAACGTTTGAGAACAAGCCCAGGGAGTACGACGCCTGGAACATCAACGTGAACTATGAGAAATCCAAGACGGAACTGCTTGAAGCGGAGGAGGTGAAGCTGGTGGAAAATACTCCGGTTCGCGCCGTTGTGCGCGTCAAGAAGCGCTTCCAGAAGTCTTCCTTTGTTCAGGACATCTGCATGTATCCGGAAGTGCCGCGGGTGGATGTCAGGATGCAGGCTGATTGGCACGAGCGGCAGATCATGCTGAAGGTCGCGTTTCCCGCTGGATATTCAACCGCTCACGGCGACCTATCAGATCCCTTATGGAACGGTGGAACGACCGGCGATTCCCCATGTGCCCGGAAAGCCACCTGTGCCGTTTACTGAGGCGACGGAAATCAGCAAGAAGCACCCGAAGTATGATCCCCTGCTGGCGCAGGAAGCGGAATTCGAAGTCTGCGCGCAGCAATGGGGTGACCTTTCTGAAAATGGCCGCGGTTTCAGCTTGTTGAACCGCGAAAAATATGGCTACGACACGTTTGAGCCAGGGACCATCCGCTTGACGCTGCTGCGCTCGCCGATTGATCCGGACCCGCACGCCGACCAGGGCTTCCACGAGATGACTTATGCCATGTATCCCCACCCAGGCAATTGGCTGGAGGCGGAAACGGAGTTGCGGGGGTACGAACTGAATTACCGGCTTCTTCCTGTAAAGACAGTGGTGCACGAAGGGGCCCTGCCAGCCTCTCATTCGTTTGTGGAGATTGAACCCAGGAACGTGATCCTCTCGGCCATCAAGAAGGCGGAAGACGACGATGCGGTGGTTTTCCGCTTCTATGAATTCGAAGGCAAAGCTTCTCAGGTGCGGCTGCGGTTTCCGGAACCTGCAACCGGAGCCGTGCAGGCAAACCTGATGGAGAAGGAAGAGAAGACGCTTTCGCTTGAGGCAAACGGCAGAGAAGTCAGCGTACCTATCGGCCCATATGAAATTGGAACCGTTAAGGTTAGATTCAAAAAGGACGCCGGAACTGCGCCGCCCCCATACAGCGTCTAGAGCTGCTTCGCGATCTTTGGGCGAATGAGTTGCCGGGCCAGGATGAGGGCTCCCTCCACAGGCTCACGTTTGAGGAGTGCAATGTGGGCTCGCGGAGCATGTTCGTGGATTCGCTGGGTAAATGCGCGGCGAATCAGGGAGCTCGATCGGAAAATGCCCCCGGAACAAAATACCGGGATAGCGCGGCGCTTCCAGCGCAAGCGCAGGATGATGGTTGTCGCCAGTTCGGCAAGATCGCCGGCCGCTTCACGGCACAATCGTCTGGCAACGGCGTCTCCGGCGCTGGCCTGCTGCTGCACCAGCGGAAAAAGCGCGGCGATCTTCTGTGGAGGCAGAGACATGGGCACCGCTTCCGTGATCCTGCTGATTTGAAGATCGCGGCAGATGGCCGGCGCCAGACTCGTTGCTTTGCCCCTGCCATCATGGGCGCGGAGCGCCGCCGCGATGGCCTTTCGTCCCATGTCATAACCGGAGCCTGCGTCATCAAACTGGTTGCCCCATCCTCCCACGCGCAGGATGCCACCCTGGCGATCACGGCCAAAGGCAATGGAGCCGGTTCCTGCAATGACGATGATGCCCTGCGATTCGCCGAGCGCCGCGGACAGGGTGACGGCCGCGTCTGTTGTCATCAGGTGCGCGTGGGCTGGAATTGCCTTGCGCATCCAGCGAAGCATGCTCCGCTGGATGGGAGCGCTGTCGCCACCGGCAAGGCCCGCGCAAACACCTGCAAGCTTTGCAGGCTGCACTCTTGCTTCGCGAAGAGCTTTGCGATGGGCGCGTGCAAGTTCGCGCTGGGCGTTCGCGATTCCAACCTTCACCGGATTGGAGGGCCCCACCTGGACGCGTGCAAGGACAGAAAGGTTTTCATCGGCAACCCATGCTGTGGTGTGAGTCCCGCCGCCGTCAATCCCGAGAAAGTATTTCATAGGCAGATCAGCCATCATGGCTTGTCAGTGTATTCCAGTCAAGGGTTGGAAAGCGGAGTGACGTGCGACAGGCGAGAAGAGCGTTTCGTCTGGCGTGCGACATCCTTCTCCCGCTAATTCCTTCCCAACAGGCGCACTTGTCCCGTCAGCGAACGACCGCCGCTGCTTCCGTAGGTCAGGTAGGTGGGTGAATCAATGTTATTGTCGACGGCGTAGGGGTTGCGGCGGTCCGTGATGTCGTCAAAGCCGGCGCGAAGCTGCCATCGAAAACCGAAAAGGGAAATACGCCGCTCCAGCGCCATGTTCAGGGAGAAATAGGCGGGATACCGCAAGCGGTCAGGCGGGCCAACCAGCTCCTGCTCCTCATTGACAACGCTGAAGGGGAATCCCCGTCGCCAGTCGACCGTGTAGGCAAGGTCGAATTCCCTGACGAGGGGCAGGATGCCCCAGGAGACAATGCGGTCGGGCGTGTCCCAGGGTAGCGGGCCACCACCCTGCGGGCTGAAATAAGGGTTGAGCAGGCTGAAATCGAGCACCGCGTTGGAGCGTGAGTTCGAGTGCGTGTAGGAGGCGTAAATAACGTGCCCCCTCCGGAATCGACGCCGCACGGCAACATCCACCGCGTCATAACGGTCGCGGCCCGTACTTTCCATCGTGAATTGTCCGGTAAAGCAGCCCTGCGCCCCTGCGCACGGGTGCACGTACGTCCACCCGTCATATCCGCGCTTCTGGAGATACTCCGTCCGCAAAAAGAGTTCGGCCGGAAGTTTGCGCTCGATGCCGACGCTCCAGTTCAGGACCCAGGGCTTTTTCAGATGCTGCCGGTCGATCTGAAAAATGCTTTCCACCGGCGGGCGGATAAGACTGGTCCCGGCTGGATCATAGAAAGAATCGATGCGCGTTCCGGAGCGCGGGCGTGTGTAGAGGTCGATATTGGATTCGTCGTAATAGATACCGGCGCCCGCAACGATTTTCATATTATCTTCTGCCGAGGGAGTGAAGCTGGCTGCCAGACGGGGAGAAACCCGAGGGCCAGCGACAATGCGATCCCACTCAACCCTGAGGCCGGGGTCGAGCACAAGTCGGCGTGAGAGGGACCAGTGATCCTGGCCATAGATGCCGGTTTCAAAATTGGTTTGTTCAAGGGACGGGTTGCCTGGGAAGCTGACCGCGCGGGAAAGAGTTCCATCCTCGCGAAGGATCGATATGGCGTGCCGGTTAAAGGATTCCACGTCCGTGACCCGGTCGAAATCAACCCCCGTCTTCAGTTCGTGTGTGCCCCACTTGTTGAGGGTGGGTGCAATGAGATTAGCAATAACTTGCAGACGCTGTGAGCGGGCCTCCGCACGCTCAAAGAAGTTCCCGCTCGATCCTTCGGGTGTCAGCACGTAGGTGGAGTTTCCCAGCGGCAGTTCCGCAACGTGAAAACGGCTGAAACCGATTCCATATTCCATCAGGGTGCCGTTTGAAAGCGTGGACTGGTCAATGGCCGAAAAATGGTAGATGGAATGGTTCAGAGCGGTCGTGGTTTCCACAGGATTGAACCGCGAAAGGCCTGCGTGGTCACTGCGAAACTCGTTGAAAAGGAAATCGGTGGTCAGGATGTTTGACGGGGTCAGGTTGATCTGGGTTTTGGCAAAGTCTCCCCACCGCCAGCGTGTGTCGCTGTCGGCTCCCGGCGGAAGCTCATTGATCAGTTCCAGGTCGTACTCGCTTTCCGGGCCCAGAAGAAACCACGCCCTGCCCTTCTTGATGGGGCCGGAAAAGCTGCCGTGCGGAGTCCAGCCGTTGATGTGAAAACCCTTGTAGGTTGAAATCGAGGGAACAAAATCGGTGCCGGAAAAGCGGTAGTGGTCATCACCCATCCCGGACTGGAGGTCCAGAACGCCTCCGGAAGACTTGCCGTATTGCGCGGGATAACGGCTACCGTAGACGGTAACGGATCGTAACGCGTCTACCGGCACGCGGGCGTCAAAGTGGCCGCTTGCCGGGTCGGTAATGTTGAACCCATCCAACTGGTCGAGGATTTGTCGCGTCGGAGCGCCGTTCATATGGATCTGCCCGGTGGCGTCCTGGACAATGCCGGGAATCAAGGGCAATGCGTAGCGGATGTCGCGCGGCACGCTGTACGGAAGGTTCATGATTTCTTTATCACTTAGACTACGCGTGGAGGTGGTTTTGGCGGTATTGATGGCGATGGGTGAAGCAACAACATTCACCCTCTGGTGAATCTCGCGGACGCGATTCAAGATGACTTCCGTCCTCTCGGTTGTTCCGACGACAACCTTGTCTGCCCGGACCGCGTAAAATCCTTCCTTTTGCACCACCAGGTGGTAAGTGCCCGACGTCAGCTCCCTGAAAACGTATCGCCCTGCGTAATTCGTCTCTCCTTTTTCGATTTCTTGCGTACCAGGTTGTATGAGGTATACACGAGCAAGCGGCACCGCGACGCCATTTTCGTCATTAACGAGGACAAGCAATGTTGCGGTCTGGTCCTGGTCGCCGTTGTCCTCGTTCTGGCCGGGAAGAGAAGATTGGGGTGTCTGAGAGCCGGACCGCGCCCCTGCGGTGTTGGCTTGAAGTGTGGGTCCTCGCCTCGGCGCCGAAGAGTTCGCTTGTGAAGGGGCGGCAAGCGCGTTGAGAATGCCGGCGTTGGCAAGCAAGCCGAGGAAGAGCAACTCTGGCGCGTGGAAGAGGTGGCACTTTTTCCGCTGACGCGCGTGATGGCAGAGGTGAATTCGCATAAAGCCCGTGTCCTATTGTCGCGCAGTTCGATAAAAATAGTGGATTTTTCAATTTGGGCCACCGACGGCACCGAAGTGTTGCGTACGTGCTGCAGTAGAGGTCCGTGCATGCAAAGCCAGTGTGCCGGGTCCCGGCAGAGGGTGCTGTCTGCGGAGTTACTGGATGGGCAGCGCGCGGCCGGCCTTACGGGTGGGATGTATAATAGGGGGTTGAGCCAGAGACACAAAGTCCTTATCCAAACGGCCTTCTATCTCGCGCTGTTAGCTTGCGCGGCGGTTTCTGCCTGTGCACAGCACGAGCGGGGAGCGATTCGTCTGACGGTTCGGGACCCCAAGGGAGGACCGCTCAAGGCATCGGTGGAGTTGGCAAGTGAGGCAAACCAGGTGCACCGTACTTTCCTGACGAACCAGCGAGGGAACTACGTTGCGCTGCAACTTCCCTTCGGCCTCTACCGCTTGGAGGTGACTCATGCAGGATTTCTTCCCGTGAAAAGGTTGGTGCGCATCCGCTCTGAAGTGCCACTCGCAGTTTCTGTTACGATGGGCCTCGCGCCTGTTAGAAGCAGCATTAATGTGACTGATTCCGGCACGCTCATTGATCCTGAAAAGGTCAGCACGGTGTACTCGGCCGGGCCACAAACCCTCAACCAGCAGATTCCGGCGCAGCTAGGGCGTGGAGTGGCGGACGCCGTGAATTCCGAGCCGGGGTGGCTCTACGAGGCTAACGGCGTGCTTCACCCTCGTGGCTCTGAGTATGATGTGCAATTCGTCGTTAATGGACTCCCGCTTACGGAAAACCGCTCTCCGGCCTTTGCGCCCCCCCTGGCTGCGAACGATGTCCAGTCCATGCGAGTGATGACCGCAGGCTTTCCGGCGGAGTATGGCCGCAAGCTGGGAGGGGTGGTGGAGATGACAACCGTGAAGGAATTCCCGGCTGGCTTTCACATGAGCGCGGCGTCCGAAGGCGGGAGTTTCGCGACAGCGAGTGGCGGGGTCGAGATGGGATATGCGCGTAACGCCAACCAGTTCATGATTTCGGGTAACGCAGGAGCTACAGACCGTTATCTCGATCCTCCGGTCATTGCCAACTATACCAACCACGGGTCGAGCGGCGAGTCGGCGGCAATGTGGTCTCGAGACCTGACTCAGCGCGACCATCTTCGAGTTTCGATTCGGCACGGAGAAGTCCGCTACACCGTTCCGAATGAGCTTGTGCAGCAGCAGGCCGGCCAGCGACAGGACTCGGCAGACAGCGAAACCAGACTCCAGGTTGATTACGACCGCGAGATGTCTCCCACGTTATTGTTCAGTGCAGAAGGCAGCTTTAGGGATGAAACATTCCGTCTCTGGTCGAATGCTTTGTCGACTCCTGTTGACATCAGCCAGCAGCGTGGTTTCCGGCAAGGTTATGGGCGTCTGACACTGGCGGGCGCGAAGGGTACTCAGAACTGGAAAATTGGTGCGGATGCGATTATAAATCCTGTTCACGAAAACCTGCAGTATGCCATCACGAATCCGCTGCAGTTCGATTCCGGCACGGCCTTGCACTTTGTCTTTGCCGACCGCCAGACGGAAATTGAGCCGGCTGCCTTTGCACAGGACAGGTTTCGTATCAAAAATTGGAGCGTAAGCCTGGGCATGCGTTATGACCATTACAGATTTGTGGTTAAGCAGGGGGCCTGGAGCCCGCGGGTTGCCGTCTCACGATACTTTAACGGGCTGGGCTTGCTGGTCCATGCCGACTATGATCGGGTTTTTCAGACGCCATCCATGGAGAACCTGCTGCTGGCAAGTTCCGCCGCGCTTGAGGGGGTCAGCCCACTGGTGTTGCGCCTGCCCGTGGAACCGGCGCGAGGCAATTATTACGAAGTGGGCGTGACCAAGGGTATCCGGGGTCGTCTCCGTTTGGATGTGAACGTTTTCCGGCGAACATTCCGCAACTTTGCCGATGATGATACTCTGCTGAACACAGGTGTTAGCTTTCCCATTGCAGAGGCGCGCGCCAGGATAGAGGGCACCGAAGGCAGGCTGGCATTTCCCCACTGGGGGCGCTTTTCCGGTTCCATCAGTTATTCAAACCAGGTGGCGGCAGGCCAGGGGCCGATCACCGGAGGCCTGTTTATCGGGTCAGAAGCCATTGCGGGCGTTTCTGACAACAGCCGTTTCCGGCTCTCCCAGGATCAGCGCAACACGGCACGGGCAAGTTTGCACTACCAGGTTACAAGGCGCGTTTGGCTGGCCACGGAAAATACCTTTGGCAGCGGCCTGCCGGTTGAACTTGATACCGGAAACAGTGATTACAGCTTCCTGCTGGCGCAATACGGTGCGCGTGTTCTGAGTCGTGTGGACTTTTTACGGGGACGGGTTCGACCGTCTTATTCGGTGAGCGCGGGCGCCGGATTCGAATTGTACCAAAAGGAAGGCAGGACCCTCTCTCTGCAGGCCCAGGGTTCAAACCTGACTAACCGGCTGAACGTAATCAATTTTGCCAGCCTTTTTTCGGGGACTGCCATCGCTACCCCTCGCAGTTTCGCCCTGCGGCTGAAGGGGAGTTTCTGATCGAGCCCATTTTGACACTGTGCGGGTCTGGAACCGCATAGCGGTCTTGATAACGTAGCAGCGGCCCTGCCGGGCTGAATTCGTCATCTGGCGGCATCATCCCGGCGCTGTGAATCTCCCTACTGCAAGCGGCTTTGCTGGACACCGGGTGAAGTCCTTTTCTATAATCAACAATTTATCCCGACAAGGGGGACCGATGCGAAAGGCGCTCGACCTCAAACAGACGCTGAATCTTCCACAAACAAAGTTTTCGATGAAGGCGAACCTGCCCCAGAACGAGCCTCGCTGGCTTGCCAGGTGGTCGGAAGAGGACCTATACAGCCGGATTCGCCAGGCGCGAAAGGATGCGCCGCTTTTCACTCTGCACGATGGTCCGCCCTACGCCAATGGCCGCATCCACCTGGGAACCGCGCTGAACAAGATTCTCAAGGACTTCATCATCAAGTCAAGAACGCTGGCAGGGTTCAACGCCCCTTACGTTCCAGGCTGGGACTGCCACGGGTTGCCCATCGAGATCAACGTTGACAAGGAACTGGGCCCGCGCAAGCGACAGATGAGCAAGGTGGAAATCCGCCAGGCGTGTCGCCGCTACGCCGGGAAGTACGTCGACCTTCAGCGCGAAGATTTTATCCGCCTGGGTGTGTTTGGCGAGTGGCAGAAGCCCTACCTGACCATGGACCCTTCCTACCAGGCGCTGATTGCGGACACCTTTCTGACTTTTCTCGAGAAGGGCTATATCTACCGCGGCCTGAAGCCGGTCTACTGGTGCGTCCGCGACAAGACCGCCCTGGCCGAAGCGGAAGTCGAGTACGAAGAGCATACCAGCCACTCCATTTATGTGCGCTATCAGGTGCTTTCTGATTTGAGCGCCGTGGCGCCGGAGCTTAAAGGGCGCGAGGTGTACGTCATCATCTGGACCACCACGCCCTGGACGCTTCCCGCCAGCATGGCCGTGGCTTTCCACCCGAAATTTGATTACGTGGCCGTGAGCGACGGCAGCAAGGATGGCCCGGTTTACATCCTGGAGAGCCGGCGGCACGGGCCGGCCATGGCGGCGACGGGACTGAATGCACCCGAGGTGCTGGCGCGCTTCCAGGGGAGAGAACTCGATCGCATTGAGATCAAGCATCCGTTCCTGGAACGCAAACTCCTGGGCGTGCTGGCGGATTATGTCACGGCTGAAGACGGAACGGGTTGTGTCCACACCGCGCCCGGGCACGGCCGCGAGGACTATGAAACCGGCATCCGGTACGGCATCGAAATCTATTGCCCTGTGGGCGACGCAGGCGAGTTCACCGAAGGTCTGCCCGAATACAAGGGGAAACAGGTTTTTGAAGCCAATGAGACGATCATTGAGCTTGTCAAATCTCGTGGGAACCTTGTGGGACCGGCAGGACGCCTGACGCATTCCTACCCACACTGCTGGCGTTGCCACAATCCGATCATCTACCGCGCCAACGAGCAGTGGTTTATGCGGATAGACCATGACCGCCTGCGCGACCGTACGCTGGAAGAAATAAAGAAAGTTCGATGGTCGCCGGAATGGGGCGAAGAGCGCATTTCCAACATGATAGCTACCCGGCCCGACTGGTGCATTTCCCGCCAGCGCGCTTGGGGCGTGCCTATCGTCGTTTTCCATTGTGTCGATTGCAAGAAGCCTCTGCTTGATGCCAGCCTTGGCCGGAAGGCCGTTGAACTCTTCAAACAGGAGAGTGCTGACGCCTGGTACACGCACGACGTCAAGGACCTGGTTCCTGAGGGGACTCAATGCCCTGCATGTGGCGGGAGCAATCTGCGCAAGGAAACGGACATTCTGGATGTCTGGTTTGATTCCGGGTCAAGCCACGCCGCCGTGCTGGGACACCGGCCCGATCTGCCCTGGCCCGCGGACGTTTATCTTGAGGGCGGAGACCAGTACCGCGGATGGTTTAATAGTTCGCTGCTGGTAGGGATGGTTACGCGTGGAGCGGCGCCTTATCGCGCGGTGTTGACCCACGGATGGGCGCTCGACGCACAGGGACGGGCGATGTCCAAGTCGCTCGGAAACGTGATTGATCCGAACGAAGTCATCAAGACCCACGGAGCGGAAGTCCTGCGGTTGTGGGTGGCGTCCATCGACTTCCGCGAAGACGTTGTGATCTCGCCCGATATCCTGGCGCGATTGTCGGAGGCCTACCGCAAGCTGCGCAACACCTTCCGCTACTGCCTCTCGAACCTTTACGATTTCGATCCGGCAGCAAACAGCGTGCGGGGCGACCAGCTTGAAGAAATTGACGCCTGGGCGCACCTGCGAGACCGCAAAGCTGCTGGATCGGGTTTACGCGGCCTACAACGAGGATGCCTTCCACAAGGTTTATCGTGCCATTTACGATTTCGCCACCATCGAACTGAGCTCGTTCTACTTTGACATTCTGAAGGACCGGCTTTACACCTCGCCTGTGCATTCGGTGCGGCGACGGGCTGCACAGACCACACTCTATCGGATTGCGGACGCTCTGGTCCGGGCGGTTGCTCCGCTGATGTGCTTTACGGCGGAAGAAGTCTGGTCGCATTTGCCCCAAGCCGCTTCACGTGAACCCAGCGTCCACCTGGCGCAATTCATTCAGCCATCAAGCCTGCGCGATGAAGTTCCGCCGGCTTACCGGAAGAAGCTTGACGACTGGCCGCGTCTGATTGAGATACGCAACGCCGCGCTGAAGGTGCTGGAAGCTGCACGGCGCGACGATGTGATCCACAGCCCGCTGGAGGCCAAGGTCATCCTGAGTGCCGATGAAAATCTCCGTCCTCTGCTTGAGAAATATCGCGACAATTGGCCCACCCTTCTGATCGTCTCCCAGGTTGAGTTTGCCCCATATTCTGCCGGCAGCGATGGGGAAAGCTCGCTGCCAGGCCTCAAGATCAGCATTGAGCGAGCCTCGGGGAAGAAATGCGCCCGGTGCTGGAATTACTCCGAGCAGGTCGGAAAAGATGAGGTTTATCCGGATGTCTGCGAGCGCTGCCTGGCCGCCCTGCATGAGCTTGAGGCAGATGGCGCCGATTAGCTTGTAGTTCAGGGTGCGGATTCCGGCTCTGCGGTGTTTGCTGAGAATTCGACACAACAATCGCAACGTTGGAAGTCCGGACGTTGTGTTACGACGTCTCCAGCGCAGGCGCGCAGCTGACTTCTCGGATAAACTGATCTATATGGTGGAAAAACTCTCCCAGGCCATGGACTCTGCGACGATGCCCGGGCCGCCGGCCAGACGAGACCTCGCCATTCACCGCATTGTTTACGCGCTGATCGTTGTCCTGATTTTTGCAGGCGATCAGATCACCAAGCACATCGTGCAGGATTCCATTGCGCACGGCACGGTGATCACGGTCATTCCCGGGTTCTTTAACCTGATTCACACGGAAAACAGCGGCATTGCCTTCAGCTTGTTTTCCGGGGCCTCCTCTTCGTGGAAGGTGGTTCTTCTTATCGGTGTTTCGCTGGCTTTGCTGCTCACCGTGGTGGTCGTCGCTCTGAAAAGCAGGCAAATGAACTGGCAAACCGGTGTGGGACTGGCGCTGATTGTGGGCGGGGCATCTGCCAACCTGCTGGACCGGATTCGTTTTGGCCAGGTGGTCGACTTTCTTGATGTTTATTACCGGAGCTACCACTGGCCCACCTTTAACGTGGCGGACAGCGCCATTGTGGTGGGGGCGGGGCTCCTGCTGCTTGACATTCTTATTTCCAAGTAAACCTTGATGCCAGAAAACGAGCCTCAGGACGGAGACGTGCGGGAATTAGTGGCGACAGTTGAAGACACCGGTCACAGGCTGGACGTCTTCCTGGCGGAACACATGCCGGACTGGAGCCGCAGCCAGTTGCAGCTACTGATCCGCTCGGGCCTTGCCAAAATTGACGGGCAGCCGGTCAGAAAATCCGGTGAAAAGGTTGAAGCCGGCAATCGCATCAGAATTCTGGCAAAGCGCGAGCCCCTCAACGCCTTTCCTGAAGATTTACCCCTCACCATTGTGTACGAGGATGATGACCTGGCGGTGGTGGACAAGGCGGCTGGAATGGCTGTCCACATTGGGGTGGGGACCAAATCCGGCACGCTGGTGAATGCGCTGCTTTTTCACCTGCGCGACGGGCTCTCCGCCGTTGGCGGTGAGATGCGGCCGGGGATCGTCCATCGGCTGGACAAGATGACTTCCGGGCTCATCGTAGTGGCGAAGAACGATTCAGCTCACCGCGTGCTGGCGGACCAGTTTCGGGCGCGGACCGTCCACAAGCACTACCAGACACTGGTCCACGGGCGCGTGGAGGCGGAACAGGGGAAGATCGAGGGGGCTGTGGGGCGAGATCCCGTCAAGCGGGCGCGGATGAGAGTGGACGGTATCGGCGCGCGAGAGGCCCTGACGCTCTACCGGGTGGCGCGGCGGTTCCATCACTTCACCCTGCTGGACGCAGAACCTCGAACCGGCAGGACCCACCAGATTCGCGTGCATTTTGCTTATCTTCATCACCCGGTGGTCGGCGACAGGATGTACGGCGCCCCTCCCAAAGTCAGGATTGGGTCGCAGGACCGTGTGACACTCGAACGCAACTTCCTGCACGCGGCCGAGATTGAATTTACGCATCCGCGCAGCGGCGAGCCGGTGAGCTTTAAGTCCCCGCTCCCACCCAGACTGGCGACCTTTCTTGAGCTTCTTGAACAGCAGGACCGTTGATAATCTGTGCAGCCGTGATATTTGTTCTCGCCCTGCCAAAAGCGCGGTAGGATAGGAGAATACAAGATTTTGGGGAGATGGGTACACGACATTGAGGAGGAGATGATGAAACGGTTTCTGATGATGTCTTTCGGGCTGGTTGTGGTGTTGGCAATGACGCTGCCTCTTCAGGCGGCGAATGCCCGTGCCAAGACTGATATTGAATTGGATGGAAAGACGGTTTCCATTGACTACGGGCGTCCTGTTCTTCACGGCAGGACTGTTGGAGAACTGCTGTCTCAGTTGAAACCGGGGCAGTTCTGGCGCCTGGGAGCAGACTCATCCACCACTTTTGTAACCGACACGGATCTTGCTTTCGCCAACAAGACCCTTCCGGCAGGAACCTACAGCCTGTGGGCGGAAAAAGTGTCTGCTAACAAGTGGGACCTGGTCTTCAACAAGCAGCACGGCCAGTGGGGGACCCAGCATGATCCTAAACTTGACCTGGTCAAGGTGCCCTTGCATGAGTCGAAGGCCAGTGATTCGGCTGAAATGGTCACCATTAAATTAGACAACCAGGGAAGCGGAGGCCATTTCTCCGTTCAGTGGGGCGATCTGATGCTGGCAACAAATTTCAAAGCAAAGTAACGTGGTATCCCGCATTTCCATTAAGCTGTAGCGCCGCAGGAAGGCACACCGCCTCACGTCGCGGCGCTGCAGCTTAACTTCGATAGGACGATTCCGTTTCTTAGCCGCTGCCCTTACCCCCTCCGTCTGAACTTCAGTGCGCTCCCCGCTCAAGCAGGAAAAAATGCGTACCGGTGCCTTGCAGGATGCCGACCGGGTGATAGTTGGAGAGAATAAAGTGGTCAACGGGCGTCAAATTAAGCGCGCGCGGGTCGGCTGAGGGCCAGATGCCGTGGTAGTTCGCCAGCGAAAGGCCAAAATAGAAGACCCATTGAGGAGGACGAGCACGCAGGGCCGAAAGGGCCGCCTGGTAGTCCGGGGCCTGCATCATACCGGGTTGCAGAAACGAGTAGGGCGTAGGATTCTGCCCACCGGTCAGGAAGTACACCATGGGAAGGTAGGGATAAACAAACAGGGAATCGCCGGGCCGGACTCTGCTGCTGGCAAGTTTGATGATCGACTGGTCGGAAGCCTCAGCGTGCAGCCTGCCGATGCGCGTTTCGATCACGGGCTCTGACAGGATGTGCAGCACCGAGTAGCTGAGCGAGGCAACCGCCAGCGCGAGTACCAGCCCCCCGGACGCAACCCGAATGATCCTGCCCGTCAGTAACCGGCTGAGCAGATAGCCGGCCAGGACATAGAAAATGGGGGCAATAAACAGGAGCTGATCAGCCGACCAGCGTGGGTAGGTTGAAATCACGAATCCGAACGAGGCCAGCATCAGCAGTGTCGCCAGCTTTTCGCGGCGGTCCATTTGCTTGCGGCGCAGACGGCGTGCCATCCATCCAGCGTAAACGGCCAGTGGAAGGACGACCGGCAACAGGACGGAGAGAAATCCGGTGGCGCGCGCAACGGATGCAGAAACCCCCGTGCCCACGAAAATTGCCCGCAGTCCGCCCGGCGCAATGGCACCATATCCGTAAGGAACGGCGTTCGCGGCCGGATAATGCGTGGATGTCCACAACAGGTCCCGGAACATGGGACCCAAAGCCCCCTGGAAAAACAGCACGCCAGTCGCGAGCAGGGAAATGGATGTGATTCCCAAAAGATAGGGGATGCAGTGGCGGCGCAGGTCCTTAACCATTAGCAGCCACACCCCCAGTAGAACGAGCACTGGGAGCAGGGACGGGGTGACCCACGCCGCCGCCGCCGCAGCTATGCCGCCCCCCAGGAAGGTCGGAAAGCGTGGATTCTCCGTCCCCGCAAACACCAAAGCCACCCCAAGCAGAGCGAACGCGCTGCTGTCCCACCGATGGTTGACGTACATGCGGAACAGTGGGCGCGTTTCAAGCGCAAAGAAAGCTACGGTCGCCGCCAGGGCAAAATTCCGTCCCGATAGCCGGGCGGTCAACCAGTAGACAATTCCAGTGAGGAGGGCCAGGTCGAAAGCAAGTGACAGTCTGGCATGGCGAAGCGTGGGACCCAGCAATCCCAGAATCCCAGCCTGAATCCAAAAACTCCCGGGGCCTGTGATGACGAAAAAGTCACGGTAGGGAACCTGGCCGCGCAGAATGCGTTCCGCGCCGGCAAGGTAAATGCCTTCGTCAAGCGAGAGGAAAAAGCGGTTCGCCCATAGCCACCAGACAGCGGCCCCAGCTGCTACAAACAGGGTCGCGGCAAGCAGTAAATCCCGCCGCTTGTTTTCAGCTTGTGCTTTTTCCCCGGTCAGCATTAAAAGGAGTGTACCTTTTTGAGATAGTCGGATGCAACGCAGGGCTCAATGACCTGGATTGCCGCCGTGGGTGGAGGGATGGATGTGCAGCTTCGAGATCCTCAAACCGCGGCAATAACTTATCGTCAGTGGGGATTATTTCGTGCGGTTTGCCGAAACGGCTTCCGACCCCTCGCCTTTCGGGGCGTAGTAGCCGGGGCGCGTTCTCACAATATAGTGCTTGCTGTCATGGTGATCGGTGAGTTGGATCTGCACCCGCCGGAACGTACCATCTTTGTTGGCGTTCGTTGGGTAGTAGCCGAGTGTGTACTGGTTGCGGATGTCACGCGCAATGGCCACGCAAATCGGCTCAACCTGATCAAGGGACCTGGGAAAGTAAGCCTTGCCGCCGGTGGCCTCAGCCAGTTGCTTCAGCACTTTTGCGGCCCGCTTGTCACCGCCCCCGTGGATCTTGAACAACCCTCCCGGATGCTCTTCGCCGAGCAGCCCGATGCAGTAAATCACAGCGTTTGATTGCTGGGCTTGCTTCAGGAGGTCCGGAAAGGAATAGCGGCTGGCGTTGTCTTCGCCGTCGGAAATAATCAAAATGGCTTTCTTGTCGCGATTGCCCAGCTTCAAATGGTCGAGTGAAGCGGAGGCGGCGTCGTAGAGCGCGGTTCCTCCGCGGGAATCGATCTTGGCCAGGGCCGCTTTGAGTTCCCCCACGTTGCTGGCGAAATTTCCAGGCGTGTCCAGGTAGTATTCATCGTTGAAGTTCACCACGAAAACCTGATCGTCGGGGTTGGAGGTTTTCACAAAGGTTAGAGCCGCCTCATTTACGGCTGCCCGTTTGTCACGCATACTACCGCTGTCATCGATGTCGATGCCCATGGTCACGGGTATATCGGCATGGCTGAAGACCGACAGTTTCTGGGGGACGCCGTCCTCCTGAACGAGAAAATCCTTTTCCGGCAGGTTGTCGATCATGCGTCCCTGTTTGTCAACCACTGTTGCGTGGAGCACCACCAGGTTGACGTTGACGTTGATCTTGTACTGGTCACCTTTCTTCTGAGGACTGGCTGCACCCCCCTTGCCCGGTCCGGCCTCCTGGGCCAGCAGCGGTGCACATAGAAGCACAACGGCGAGGGAGCGGAGGATGAACCATGTGGTGGAATGTCGGAGCGAGGTTAATCTCCTATTGGGTCGGGGCATAGTATCCAGTCCGCGCGTATACTTCAAGGGGAGGGAGTCCGCGCGGGGGATGAAGTTTAACCTTGATCCGTCTCCAATGCCCGTCGCGCACGAGATTTGAGGGCTTATATCCAATAACATATTGATTCCGCAATTGAATTGAGATTTTTTCTGCAATGTCCGGCAGCTCGCTGGGGTCTTCAACTGAAAACATTCTGCCGCCCGAAATATTGGCCAGTTCCGAAAGCAGTGAGGGGCCGGAAGCTTCTTCGGGCGTTCGGTCGCGGTCAGCCAGGGGCTCGAAAATTCCGATAGCATAAATCTGTACATCAGATTCCTTGACGGCGAGCTTGATGTCCCTTTCAGTATACCGGCTGTGGTTGTCCCCGCCGTCAGAAATGATCAACAGCGCTTTTCGGCTGGTGTCCGTCTTTTTCATCCGGCTCAGGCCCAGATAAATGGCGTCGAGCAAGGACGTCCTGCCACCCGCCTTCACAAAAAGCATCCTGTCCAGGATGTTTTCGTAATTGCCGGTGAAAGAAGAAACCATGTACGGACGGTTGCTGAAACTGATCAGCATAAACACGTCCTCAGGATTAGATGTCTTGAAGAACTCAAGAGCTGCCTCTTTCGATTTCTGCAGCTTGTCAGACATCGACCCGCTGGTGTCGAACACCATTCCAACGGAAATGGGTGCATCCTCCGTGGCAAACGTCAAAATCTTCTGCTGGACTTTGTCATCAAGGATTTCAAAATTGTTTTTCGCAAGGCCAGTGACAATTCGATCATACGGATCGGTTACGGTTACAGGGACGATCACCCTGTCAACATTCATCTGGATGGGCGTCGTATTGATAGGAGACCGACGGACCTCAACATCCGGAACCTGATCCTTGGTGTCGGGACGGGCTGGCGGTTTGTCACCCGACGCGAGGCAGGCCGATGATAAGCCTGCAATAGCCCAGAAGGCCATCATAAGAATCAATCCAACCCGGAATGCGCGCCTACTGCTGTGTTCGGGCATCCAGGCACCTTCCTTTGGTCGCAGCCGGCTTCCGCCCCCTCCGGTTGCGCCACTGCAGACTCGGCATAACCTGGGAGCATTCTAGCACAACCGCGGGGAGAGAATCATCCAGCCAGATAAGATAATTAAGGGGGGGCGCAACTGCGCGGTGGTCCGTTTTGGCGTTGACAACACTTACTGCCCGAACTGATAATAGGCGGTACACTTTCCTACCAGTTAGCGTGAATGCGTACGAACTGAGACGAGTTTCAATTCCGGTGTACAGGCATTAACTATCCCATGCTTTTCGTCCGATACCTTAAAGGAGAATTATGAGCGCCAAGTACATCTTCGTGACAGGGGGAGTGGTGAGTTCTCTGGGCAAGGGTCTCGCCGCAGCCTCGATCGGATGCCTGCTGGAGGCCCGCGGGCTGAGGGTGAACCTTCTCAAGTTTGATCCCTACCTGAATGTCGATCCGGGAACCATGAGTCCATTCCAGCACGGCGAGGTTTACGTCACAGACGATGGCGCGGAGACGGACCTGGACCTGGGCCACTATGAACGCTTCACCCATGCCCGCATGCGGCGCGAAAACAACTGTACGGCAGGACGCATTTACGAAACCATCATTACCAAGGAGCGCAGAGGCGATTATCTTGGCAAGACAGTCCAGGTGATTCCGCACGTCACCGATGAAATCAAGGCCGCTATCCGCAAGGTCGCCTCCGAGGTGGATATAGCCATCGTGGAGATTGGCGGTACGGTGGGCGATATTGAGTCGCTTCCGTTTCTCGAGGCCATCCGCCAGATGCGGCAGGAGCAGGGACGCGAGAGAGTGGTTTTCGTTCACGTCACCCTGGTTCCATACATCAATGCCTCCGGGGAGTTGAAGACCAAGCCCACACAACACTCGGTGAAGGAATTGCGCGAAATTGGTATCCAGCCTGACATTCTTCTCTGCCGGACGGACCGCTTTCTGCCGGCGGACATCAAGACGAAGATTGCCCTGTTCTGCAGCGTCCAGAAGGATGCCGTGATCACCGCAAAGGATGTGGGCAATATTTATGAGGTGCCGATCGTTCTGGCGGGCGAGGGGCTCGACACGCAGATTGTCCGCTGCCTGGGGATGGAGCAGGGCGAGTGCAATCTGAAGCCCTGGGGGTCCCTCGTGGAACGCCTGCGGGGCCTTCAGGATGAGGTTTCGATTGCCATTGTAGGCAAATACGTGGAATTCCAGGAATCCTACAAGAGCTTGAATGAGGCTTTGGTGCACGGTGGCCTGGCCAATAACGTGCGCGTGAACGTGGTGTGGCTTGAAGCCGAGGGTCTGGAAGGCGATGACTGGGAAAAGCAGCTTGAGGGTTTTGACGGTATCCTGGTGCCGGGCGGTTTCGGCAAGCGGGGCATTCCCGGCATGCTGCGCGGCATTACCTACGCACGGACGCGGAAGGTGCCGTTCCTGGGCATTTGCCTGGGGATGCAGTGCGCGGTCATCGAGTACGCCCGCAACGTCTGCGGCCTGCAGGGGGCGGACAGTTCGGAGTTTGACCCCTCCACGCCGCACCGCGTGATCTACAAGTTGCGCGAACTGCGCGGAATTGATGAGCTGGGCGGCACCATGCGCCTGGGCGCCTGGACGGCCACGCTGAAGCCGGGCTCGTTTGCCCATGAGGCCTACGGCCAGGCGGAGATCTCCGAGCGGCACCGCCACCGGTATGAATTCAACCGGGAGTACGAGGCTACTCTGGTGGCCAATGGGCTGGAAATTGCGGGCGAGACTCCGGACAGCACCTATGTGGAAATTGTCGAGGTGCGGGACCACCCCTGGTTCCTCGGGTGCCAGTTCCATCCGGAGTTCAAATCACGTCCCCTCGATCCGCACCCGCTGTTCAAGGCGTTCGTCGGAGCGGCGCTGGCGCATCGCGGCAAGCGCCCGATGGAAATCAGCGAAGCTTCCCCTTCGGCCGGCGAGCTGATCGAGGAGGGTACCCAATCTTCGGGCTAGGGATTTGCCGGTGGCTCACCTCCACCGTCCCGGCTTCTGATCGCTTATGAAACGCCCGGTTCGCATTGGCAGGCTTACGCTCGCGCAGGGACGTCCGCTGTTTCTGATTGCAGGCCCCTGCGTGATTGAAAGCGAAGCACACGCGCTGATGATGGCTCGCCGGCTTGCTGCCACGGCAAGGCGGCTGGGCATTCCTTACATTTTCAAAGCTTCTTTCGACAAAGCCAATCGCACCTCGGTGTCGTCGTATCGGGGCCCCGGGCTCAATCACGGCCTCGAGATCCTGGCGGCCATCCGGAAACAGGTGGGGGTTCCTGTCCTGACGGACATCCATGAGGCAAGCCAGGCTGCTCCAGCGGCGGAAGTCTGTGACGTGCTGCAGATTCCCGCCTTCCTTTGCCGGCAAACCGATCTGCTGGAAGCGGCGGGCTATTCCGGCGCAGTCGTCAACATCAAGAAGGGCCAGTTCATGTCGCCCTGGGACATGCGCTTTGCCGTGGAGAAGATTGAGAGGACAGGGAACCGCCGCATCATCATTACCGAACGTGGAAGCTCATTCGGATATAACAACCTGGTGGTGGACATGCGGGGCTTCGGCGTAATGCGCGCCTGGGGCTATCCGGTGGTGCTCGATTGCACGCACGCGTTGCAGCTGCCGGGCGGTGAAGGCGGGCAAAGCGGGGGGCAACCGCAGTTCATTGAAACGCTGGCGAGGGCGGGCGTAGCGGCCGGCGCCGACGGCGTCTTCATGGAAGTTCACGACCGTCCCGAAAGGGCGCTGTCGGACGGTTCATCCGCGTTGAATCTCCGGAGCTTCGCCACTCTTGCCGGAAGGCTCCGTGACCTGGGCGGCTTTATCCGGCGAATGCGCTGAGCCATCTTGGCACGGTCAGATATCAACGTGTCAAAGGGGTTGGGAAGAGCGCTTTGGCAGAGGAGCCGTTTCTCCCCCAAATTGCGCAGATTGTCATTCCCAAATAGGATTTTGCACCATTCTGGCGGTTTGTTGATTGAATGAAGGACAGGAGCGGCTGGGCCGCCACGGCCGCCTACAGCGAAAACCGAGGCAGACGATGACTTTCTCGCTGCAAAATCTGAAGATTCGCGACCAGGTTTTCCTGTTGACGTTGCCGCTTATCCTGATTCTGGTTGGAATTATTGGGCTCTTTTCCTACCACTACTGGGAGATGAACCAGATCAATCAGTCCGTCGAAAACAGTGAACTTTCCGCCCTGCGCACCGAGTCTCTGCTTCAGAGTGTCAATGACATGGACACCGCGGCTCGGGCCTACGTTTTGACAGGCCGCGAAGCTTTCCTTGGGGATTACAAGACGGCGACGCGGCTTGTTTCACAGAATTTTGAAAACTTGCGGGATATGAATCCGCGCAATCCTCTTATGATTGCCGAACTGGAAAGGCTTCAGCGGCAGATCGAGGACTGGAAAACCCGGGAGGCCGGACCGGCTATTGAAAGGGTAAAAGCTGGGGGAATCGCTGCCAACGGGCCTGCAAAAGTGAAGAGGGCGGGAACCGTTGCTGCCATCCAGGGGGCGATCGTCGAGTTTCGGCAGAAGAATCAAGACCTTGCTGCAGCCAACAGAAGGGCCCGCCAGAAGGATGTCCACAGGTCGGTGGTTTCGGGCGTGGTGCTTGCACTACTGTTCGTGGTCCTATTGCTGCTCATGGTCTATTTTGTCAGCCACAGCATCTCTGACCCCGTCCATCTGTTAATCCATGCATCAGACCGTGTTCGGCAGGGCGATTTCGATCCCGTGCTGCCACCCGAAACTCACAACGAATTCGGTGTTCTCTCGCACAGTTTTTTGCACATGGCCCATGCCCTGCGCCAGGACCGTGAGGAACTGGCCGCCATCAAGCGTTTTTCCGAGGCCGTGACGGAGTGTACTTCAGAGAATGAGGTCTATGACCACATGCTGCACGCTTTCCGCGACCGTTTCCAGCCCCGGCAGGTCATCATCTTCAAACTGCGCCCGGAAGAAGATTTTCTGGAAGTTGTGGCGTCTCTCAGTCCGCTTCCTGAGGATGTGCAGGACTGGCCCGTCATCGAAGGCAAGCACAGCTGTAAGGCAGTCCGGATGGGGCGGCCTTTCCGAGTGAACGATGTCACCGTGGAGCCGCTGTGCCCCGGCAAGTTCGCGCTGCCCACCGAGGGCAGCTATTACTGCGGGCCCCTGATCGCAGGCGGCATCATCATCGGGGCCGTCCGGCTCGAAGGCGCAGCCGGGTTGTGGACGCCGGAGCGTGAAAGCCTTCTCGAGAGCTACCTGGGCACCAGCGCTTCGGTACTTTCCAACCTGCAGCTCCTCCAGACCATGCGCGAGCAGGCCAACATCGATCCCCTCACTGGCCTCTACAACCGCCGTTTCTGCAAGGATTACGCGCGCAAACTGATGGCCATGGCCCGTCGCAAAGACACTCCCCTGGGCTTTATTATGCTGGACCTTGACCATTTCAAGAACATTAACGACGTTTTCGGGCACGAAGTGGGCGATCGTATTCTGAAGCAGTTTGCCAAAACCGTTACCCAGTCCATGCGGGAAACCAATCTGACCGCGCGGCTGGGTGGCGAAGAATTCGTTATTCTTCTGCCGGACACCGGCGCCAAGGACTGCCAGGTGGTGGCCGAGCGCGTCCGCAATGCCGTCGGCCGCATGAGCATGCCCCAGGTCAAGGACCGACAGGTCCCCCCCATCACTGTCAGCCTGGGCATTGCCGTTTATCCGGACCACGGAGGCACGCTGGAAGAGATGCTGCATTCCAGTGACCGGGCGCTCTATGAATCCAAGCGCGCCGGGCGCAACTGCACCACGGTGTACGTGGAAGAGAAGGAAATCACCGGCTAGAGTGTGCTTTGCGCTTCCGAACCCTTGCGTGACTTGCTGCTGATTCCATGTTTCGGTGACGTCGGCAGGATGTGGCGGGTTACTTCTCAGCCCCTTCACCCGCGGTTGGCTGCCACGGTCCCTCCAGCAGAACGGCTTCTTCTTCGCCGGGCCAGGGAGGCATGGTGATGCCAATCGCTTCGAGCGGGTCTTGTCCCGTGCATCGGAACTGAAAACTCGTGCCCAGGGGAATGCTCAGGCACACACCAGGATAGACGTCCACAACCTGCTCGTCGGCGCCCTGTTTACGCCACATTTCACCCTGCCCGGAGACGATGAACCAGATCTCCTCCACCGTCCGGTGGGTGACGGCGCGTGAGGTCTGGCCCGGCCCGAGCGAGAAATGGGCCATCCCGCCGCCCTTGAGACCCAGCAGGATTCTTACATCTGACCCGTCCGGGGCCACCGCATCGCGGTTGGCGGGAAGTTCTTTTGTCTCGAAAGTTGCCATAGTTGCAACTGCTCCTCTGCAGCCTGATCTTCTCGTGCTGTTCTGGCCGAAGATTTGCATTTCAAGCGTTGAGGTGTCAAGCCCCATCCGTAACCGCCCCATCAGCAGGCTCCGGCGACCTGTGATATTATCCGTGATTTAAGCGGCCATTTTCTATGAGTCTTAAAACGGGCAGACGCGTCCTTGAGATTGAAGCGCGGGCGATCGCCGACCTGGTAGGGCGACTGGACCGGCGGTTCGAGCTTGCGGTGGAAACCATCTTCGGCTGCCGGGGCCGCCTGGTAGTGGCAGGCATGGGTAAGTCCGGCCTGGTCGGACAAAAGATTTCGGCCACGTTTTCGAGCACCGGGACGCCTTCATTCTTTCTGCATCCTGCCGAAGCACTCCACGGCGACCTGGGCCGTCTGGTTCCGAACGACGTGCTGATGGCGCTCTCCTACAGCGGCGAGACGGAAGAACTCCTGCGGTTGCTGGACACAGTTAAGCGCCTGGCGATCCCCCTGATTGTGCTGACGGGAATGCCGGCCTCGACACTCGCGCAGGCAAGCGATGTGGTGATTGACGTCAGCATCAGCGAGGAGGCCTGCCCGTTGGGCCTTGCTCCGACAGCGTCAACCACCGCAATGCTGGCGGTGGGCGACGCGCTGGCCATGGCTCTCCTGGAGAGGCGCGGTTTCAAGGAAGAGGATTATGCGGCGCTACACCCGGGCGGCGGATTGGGTGTACGGCTGCGGCGGGTTGAAAACGTGATGCACACGGGCGACGAGATTCCGCGCGTGCAGCCGGACACTACGCTGCCCGACGTGATCTACGAGATCAGCAAGAAGGGATTGGGACATACGGCCGTGGTGGAAGCGACGGGCGGCTCGCCGGGGTGATTTCCGACGGCGACCTGCGGCGCTTTTTTCAGCGCGAAGGCAGCGCACGCGCTGGAACATTCGGCGGGTGAGGTGATGACGCGGTCCCCCGTGACGATCGCGACGTAAGGAACTGGCGACGCGCGCCCTGAACCTGATGGAAACCCGGCGGATCACCTCGTTGATGGTAGTGGACGGCGGAGGGCCGTCTCGAAGGCGTAGTGCACATTCACGACCTGTGGCGCACTCAGATGTTTTGAATCTTTCCCCATGTCAATGTTTTTGCGACGGTGACAATAGTGGAAGAGCTTTTTCTGCTGGAAGTTCGCGACCGCCGGGAATGGAAGAAGTGGCTGGCAGAGCATCATGAATCTAGCCCGGGAGTCTGGCTTGTGTTCCAAAGGGCCCACACCGGGGTCAAGTCCATCCCTTACGAAGACTCGGTCCGTGAGGCACTCTGCTTTGGGTGGGTTGACAGCCTGATTAAACGCCTGGACGACGATCGGTACGCACGCAAGTTTACGCCACGGAAAGCTTCAAGCAAATGGTCGGAACTTAACCGCAAACGCTGGGCGGAACTTAAATCGGCCGGACAGCTGGCGCCGGCGGGGTTGTCAACACCGCCTACTGCCAATACGTACGCGCCGCGGCCTGCAATCCCGAAATTACCGGCTTACATTGCCAGCGCAATCAGGGAGAATTCCAAAGCTTGGCGCTCCTTTCAAGCCCTGGCGCCCAGCCACCGGCGTGATTACGTGCAGTGGATTCACACGGCCAAACGGCCCGAAACACGCGAGAGGCGTATTAAAGAAACGATTGTCCGGTTGGCCGCTGGGCAAAAGTTGGGGTTGAGGTAATGGGCCGAGCGCGCCTTTGAGGATGCTCTGCCACCACATTTACAGCGTGTTCTGGGGATAACACTGAAGCGATTTCCCGGCAACCTGCGCACAGAATTCGAGGAAGGAACATGCCACTTTCTATACAACAGGTCAGGCGGCGGGCCCGCAAGATCAAACTCCTGCTGCTCGACGTTGACGGGGTGATGACCGATGGTCGCATCTATTACGTGCCACGTCCCGAAGGCGGAATGTTTGAGACCAAGACTTTCCATTCACGCGACGGCATTGGCATCCGCTACGCGCGCGACGCCGGAATCCGGGTCGGAATCATCAGCGGACGCGGCTCTGACACCGTTCGCTACCGTGCGGCGGAGTTGAAAATGGATTTTATTGAAGAGAACACGCTCAAGAAGATCCCGCCCTATGAGCGCATTCTGAAGGCGGCGGGCGTGAAAGACGAAGAGGTGTGCTTTGTGGGTGACGACCTGGTGGATCTTCCCATCCTGAAGCGCGTGGGACTGGCCGTCTGCGTCCAGAACGGCCACCCGTTCCTCCGCCGCCATGTTCATTACCTGACCAAAGCCGCGGGAGGGCTTGGGGCCGTTCGTGAAACCGTTGAAATCATTCTGGACTCGCAGGGCAAGTGGAAGCCCGTAGTGGAGGGTTATCTGCACGCGACGGAATGACAGGCGCCTGCCGGCGGCTGTGCAGCAACCTAGACCAGGGCAATGGCGCGGACAGGCGAGCCGGAACCCTGCCGGATTTTCAGCGGCAGCGCAACGAATAGAAAGAAATCCGGAAGCTCGTCAAGGCGCGTCAGGTTCTCAATAATCAGGACTTCATTTTCAAGCAGCACAGGATGGACTGGACGTGTGCCGAGTGCCGCGGGCGGGTCGGGCGAAAGGGAATCGACGCCGATGGCCGCTACGGATTTGCCGACAAGATATTCTGCGGCGTCCACGCCCAGGCCGGGCCAGTCCTCGAGGTAGCGCCTGTTGCCGGGAGGCAGTCCCCAGTGCTCCGACCAGCCAAAATTGAACAGCACAATGTCAGCAGCTTCGATGGGCCCATGCTGTGCTTCCCAGTCCTGAATGAACTTCCGGGACACGTAATCGCCTTCTTTTGACCCACGGCAATCGAGACGCACGCCGCGCCCGATCAGGCGCACAGGGTCAATCTGCTCGACGGTCTTGCGTCCCTCCATTTTTCCGTCACTCACAAAGTGCACTGGGGCGTCCACGTGGGTCCCGTTGTGCTCGTGCACCTGCAACTGGTAGCTGAGCGATCTGCCGCCGAACTGGTAGGAGCCCCAAAGGTTGTGAAAGAATTTTGAATGGGTAGGGAAGTTGGGCATGTGTTCTTCGAGCGTCTGGCTCAGGTCGACTACGCGGGCCTGGCGCAGGCTTGAAATCAAGGTTGACAGTTCCATGCGGGAAAGTCCTTTCAGCCAAGGCGTTAGCGGCCTGCCGGTGTTCCTTCAGTTGGGGTCGCCGGCTTTGCGGGGACGGAAGGCCATGGCTGCGAGTTTTGCGACGGTTTGGCGCGGGCCAAACCGCTGAACGAAGACTCCGAGCTTATTGAGGAGCCTGGGGATCACCAGACCGCCGCCGCGGTCAAGCTTCCTGAGGGCATCTTCAACCACTTCATTGGGGTCCTGCAGGCCGCCGGGAAGGGTGCGCACGCCGTAGTTGCCGGCCTCAAAAAAATGGGTGCGGGTGCCGCCGGGACACAGCGTTACCACGCGGATGCCGTGCGGCCGCACCTCTTCGGCAAGGCCCATTGAGAAACTCGTCACAAACGCCTTGGTGGCGGCGTAGGTGGCCGTGTAGGCCAACGGCTGGAAACTTGCCGTGGAGGACACGTTGATGATCGAGCCTTCGCCGCGTTCCACCATGGCAGGCAGCAGCAGGTAGGTGAGTTCAGCCAGAGAGTTGATGTTCAGGCGAACCATGGCCATTTGCCGGTCGATCGGAAGTTCCCAGAATTTGCCACGGCCGCCGAAAGCGGCATTGTTCACCAGCACATTGATGGAAAGGTTTCGATCGTTGAGCGTGGCAACAAGTCGCGGTGCAGCGTCGAGCAGGCTGAGGTCTGCTGCGATCACTTCCACTTTGATGGAGTATTCTCGAACCAGGTCTGCGGCCAGTTGGCTCAGCTTGCCCTCGGAGCGCGCCGTCAGCACGAGGTTATGGCCGCGCCGGGCAAAGGCTCTCGCAAAGCATTCACCGATGCCGCTGGACGCGCCGGTAACGAGTGTGTAGCGATCGTCTGGCATGGCTTTTTAAGAGTTACTGCTTTTTTTCAGCCTCGGGCCCCGCGGGCTCCTGCGGCCGCGGCGCGGGAGGTTTGCATAGTCCGGATTGCGGTGGCGCGTCGCCGGTGGCGATCAATTTTTCGGCTTCGGCCCGGGTTCCGATGCCGCCGCGTGCGCCAACCCGCGTACAATTCAGGCCCGCCATGGCGTTTGAAAAATCCAGGATCTGTTCGATGGGCCATCCCTGGAGCAGCCCGTAAGCGAATGCGCCGTGGAAGATGTCGCCGGCGCCTGTTGTGTCGACCGTTTCAACCACGAACCCGGGAGAGTAATAGAAGCGGCCCCCGGTGTAAACCAGCGCGCCGTCGCGGCCCAGGGTCATTCCCGGAGCGCGAATCTTGTATTCCCGCGCCATGTATTCCAGCACCAGAAACGGATCGTTGTGGCCGGTCACGGCAGGCAGGAAATTTGCGGACGCGATGAGGTAGTCGATCAGCGGAAAGATCTGTTCCACTTTCTTGTAGACCGTATCAAGGTCCGCCACCACGGGAATGCCTGCCTTGCGGGCCCATTTGGCGCCTTGCGCGCAGGCTGCGGCGTCACACCCGTCGAGGTGCAGGATTCTGGCCGAGGTGACGGCCTCGGGCTTCAATTCCCTGGGGGTAACCGCCAGGCGTTTGTCGCGGTCCCAGAAGACCGTGCGTTCGCCGGTAGCCTGGTCCACAATGATCAGGCCGAATTGTGTAGCGGCGCCGCGCACCACGCTCGCGTATTTGACATCAACACCCTCTTCGCGCAGGCTTTGCAACTGGAAGCGTCCGGCCTCATCTCCGCCGACCTTCCCGATGTACCGCGCCTGCAGTCCCAGTCGCTGGCAGGCCACAAGGGCCGTGGCCATCTGCCCGCCCGCCTGCTGGGAGAGCGATACCACGCGCTCCTTCCCGCCCAGCGGCGGAAATTCCCGCACCATCAGCACCGTATCCGTGGCGTTCAACCCAAGTCCAACAATGTCTATCTTGTTTCGTCGCACCGTTTCCCCCGTCAGGAACAAAACATTGGATGCTATCGCTGATCGTCTTTTGCCTGCAACAAAATTCTGCGGGATAGCGTACGATGGTCTGCCTGCTAATGTGTTCCTGACGCCTGGTGAGGCTGCACAACAGTTCGTCGAAGGTGATTTAGGATTCGAGTTCACCCGTGCTTATGATATCTTGGTGGGTCGTCGTTTGTGTGCCGGAGGTTTCTGCTGTGCAGTATCCGGCCATCGAACCGCGCCAATCGGAATTCGTTTCTAAGGAGCGAGAATGGAAAAGGTGAGGGTGGGTGTCATTGGATCGGCTTTTGTTTCGAACCTTCATGCAGAAGGCTTCCAGGAGGTCTGTGAGGCTGAGCTCGTCGCGGCATGCTCGCCCAATAAGGAGCATGTTGAAGCATTCGCCCGCAAGTGGAAGATTCCCCATGCCGTCACGGATTACAGGAAGATGATGGACCAGGAAGACGTGGATGTGGTCGTGGTAGGCATTCCCAATGACCTGCATCGCGAGGTGGTGCTGGCGGCGGCTGAAGCTGGCAAGCACGTTATCCTGGAGAAACCGATCGCCCACACGCTGGAAGACGCAGATGCCATGATTGCCGCCTGCAAGAAGCACAATGTCAAGCTGATGTACGCGGAAACCATCTGCTTTTCGCCCAAATATGCTCGCGCGAAAAAGCTGGTTGACGAGGGCGCCATCGGCGACGTTTATATGGCCAAGCAAAGTGAAAAGCACTCCGGGCCGCACTCGGACTGGTTCTACGATGTCAACCGCTCGGGTGGCGGCGCGCTGATGGATATGGGTTGTCATGGCATCGAATGGACCCGCTGGCTGTTTGGCAAGCCAGCGGTCAAAAGCGTGACGGCCCACTGCCAGCTGGTTTTTCACAAGGGACGAACCCGGGGTGATGACAATTCCGTGGTGATTGTTGAATTTGAAAACGGCGCCATCGCCGTCATTGAAGATAGCTGGGCCCGCCACGGCGGCATGGATGATCGTGCAGACCTTTACGGGACCGAAGGTGTGATTAATTGCGACCTAATGCGCGGCAGTTCTATGGAAACCTACAGCAAGAATGGCTACGGGTACGCGGTGGAAAAGGCCGGTGAGACGAAAGGCTGGACTTTTACCGTGTTTGAAGAAGCCTTTCTTTACGGTTTTCCGCATGAGATGCGCCACTTTACTCGTGCTTTGCTGGGAAAAGAGGAACTGATGGAAAGCGGCGAAGACGGACGGGCTACGCTGGAGATTATCTATGCGGCGTACGAATCCGCCGCAACCGGCAGGCGAATCACATGGCCTTATAAGCCTCAGAACCCCGGCCTGGTTCCCGTGACCCCCTGGCTGAAACGATAAAATGTGTTGGGCGTATTTTGTATTGCCAGGAAGTTCTTTTGCGGTTTGAGGCCCATAGTCAGGTAGATTGCGGAGGGCAAGGGCTGGGCGCAGATGGCGCAACGGGATAAAACCTTTTGACATTCGAAAGAAATGCGTAGTAAAAAGAAAGCTACCGTAATATGCGTTGCGGGTGACGCGCTGCGAGTTGTGTGCTGTTGCAATCCCACACCGCACATTTACTCCTTTTGAATCAAAACTTTTTATAACAAGGCAAGGAGGCAGTGGAGTGAGCGAAATTTTAGAAGGGCGAGGACATCACAGTTTTGAAGAAATCATGTCAGAGCCCGGCGTCTGGGCAGCAACTCTCCAGGACCTTGAAGAGCATAACCGCTATGAGGAAGTTCTGAAGCCGCTGGAAGAGGCTGATGAGTGGGTCTTTGTGGGGTGCGGGTCAAGTTATTATGTGGCCCAGGCCGCGGCGTGGAGTTGGAGCGCAGTCACGGGAAAGCGGGCAAAGGCTGTGCCGGCATCTGAACTTCTGTTTTATCCCGACCAGGTGTTGGGGAATGGGAAGTGCCAGCCGGTGTTGATCTCGCGCTCGGGGCATACGACTGAGATCCTGATGGCAGCCGACTATCTGGAAAAGAAACGCAACATCCGAACCCTGGGGGTCAGCTGCGCCACGGGCCAGGACCTCGAAAAGCGTGTGACCTCCACTCTGTTGTTGCCGGCGGCGGACGAGCAGAGCACTGTGATGACCCGTTCGTTCAGCACCATGCTGCTGGGCCAGCAGGCGCTGGCGGGATGGGCCGGCCATCGGAAGGACTTTCTGGAGGCGCTCAAGCAGATGCCGGGACAGGCACAGCGGGCGCTGGAACGGCTTCAGCCGCGCATTGAGGAATTTGCCGGCTCCAACGAGTTTGCCGATTACGTCTTTATGGGGCAGGGACCGTTTTTCGGGATCGCGTCAGAAGGGCAGCTGAAAGTAACGGAAATGTCCTGCTCCTATGCGCAGGTTTTTCACACACTGGAATTCCGCCATGGTCCGAAGTCGATTGTAAGCCCGCAAACGTTGCTCACCTTCTTCCTTGCCGAAAGCACGGGCACCTCCGAGCAGGAAGTCCTGGAAGAGATGAAGGAACTCGGCGGAAAGACTCTGGTGGTGACCAATCGCGCCAATGACAGGGTTCGCCGCGCGGCCGACGTGCTGATTGAGCTGGAACTGGACGTCCCCGAAGTTGCACGGCTGGCCCCGCACATCCTCACGGCACAGTTAATGGGCCTCTATCTGGGACTCAAGCGGGGATTTGATCCGGACGAGCCGCGGCATTTGAGCCGGGTGGTTGTCCTGAAAGAAAAGGCTGGGTAGGGGCTCGGAATGGCGCAATTCGACGTAACGGTGGTCGGTGAGCTGAACCTTGACCTGATCCTTTACGGACTTCCGGATGAATTGGAGTCCGAAAAGGAGCTTCTGGCAAACGATCTGGCCCTGACACTGGGAAGTTCGTCCGCGATCTTCGCCCACAACCTTGCAGTCATCGGCGACCGGGTTGGATTCATATCCCGAATCGGTACGGATCCTCTGGGGAAAATTGCTCTCGAACGGCTTGCAGCCGGCGGCGTGGACGTCAGCCGGGTGCGAAGCGTGGCGGGATCAACCAAGTCAGGATTGACTGTCATTGTTACGGGCTCGGCCAGCCGGCGAATCTTGACGTATCCCGGCGCCATGTTTGAGATGGGATACGATGACCTTGACCTTGACTACCTTCGTTCCGGAAAGCACTTTCATCTCTCCTCGTTTTATCTGCACCGGGCGCTGCGTCCCCGCATCCGGGAACTGTTTCAGCAGATGAAAGACGCGGGTCTCAGCACGTCGCTGGACACCAATGACGATCCGGACGACCGTTGGGACGGGCTGGATGAGCTGCTCCCTCTGGTTGATGTGCTGTTCGTCAACGGGCGAGAGGCGGGCAAGATCACCGGAGAAGACACCGCGCAGGCGGCAGTTGAAAAACTGGCTGCCAAGGTCGAGGTGGTGGCTGTGAAGATGGGCGCGCGGGGCTGCAGGGTGCGGCGGGGCAGTCAGGAATGGACGCATCCGGGATACACCGTGAATGCTGTGGATCCGGTTGGCGCGGGGGATAGCTTCGACGCCGGCTTTTTACATCAATACGTTCACGGAGCAGATCTCCAGACCTGCCTGGCTGGCGGCAACCTCGCAGGCGCATTTTCAACCACGCAGCCCGGCGGCACGGAGGCCTTCCGCGAACGCCCCAAATGGCAGGAATTTCTACAACAGCATGGGAATGAGGCGGCAGCATGAGAATTGATTTTCATACGCACCCGGTACTGATTCAGGAAATGGTGGATAAGTATCCGAACTACGCGCCGGATGGCCCGGGAGGTTTTCCAGATCGGCAACAATTTCCAGCCGCTCGAAACTTTCCACCTTCAGATGGATGTGGCAGGAATTGACCGCGCCGTACTGCTGCCGATTGATTGCGAAAGGGCGCGCGGCGACGCCGTCAGTTCCAACGAACAGGTGGCGGAGCTCTGTTCCATCAGCGACCGATTTATCGGCTTTGCCAGCGTCGACCCGCTGAAAGAGGGCGCGGTCAAAGAGCTGGAGCAGGCCGTCAAGAAAGCCGGCCTGAAAGGGCTGAAGCTGGACGCGGCGCTTCAGGATTTCGATCTGCGCGACAGCAAAGTCTACGACCTTTACGAAGCGGCGGCCGGGTTGAAGATCCCCGTGCTGATACACACCGGGATGAGCTGGGCGCCCTCCACGCTGATTGAGCGCGGCCATCCCATGCTGCTGGAAGAAGCCATCGCGCGATTCCGGAAAGTCGATTTTGTCCTGGCGCACTGGGGCTGGCCCTGGGTGTGGGAGGCTACGGCCCTGGCGCTGAAGTATCCCAACGTTTATCTCGACACGTCTTGCCTTTATTACGACAGCCCGAGAGAGTTTTTTCAGTTCGTCTTTTCAAAACAGATTCCAACCACACTGCTGGAACGCAGCCTGCGCAACCGGATGCTCTTTGGCTCAAACTATCCGCGGGTTGAAATCAAAAACATGGTTCATGCGCTCGGAACCCTGGAACTGACCGAAGGCTGTTTGAAAAAGATTTTTGAAGAGAACCCCGGCCGATTGCTGGGTCTCAAATAAGAGCAGGAAATAAGGCGGGTAACAGCAATGATCATCAAGCTTGAAAAAATTAAGGTCCAGACGCGGAAAGCCGAAGAGGCCATTGATATTACGCCTCAGGTGGACGAAGTGGTCAGCAAGACCGGCGTAAAGCAGGGGCTGGTGAACGTGATGACCAGCCACACCTCTTCGGGGTTGCTGGTGACGGAAGGCATTCCATGCCTCGAGGAAGACATCCTCACGCATTTCAGCCGGCTGTTTCCTGAAGATGAAAACTACCACCACCACCGCTATCTGGATTACGACGGCCGCCTGGGTTTCAATGCAGAGACTCACCTGAAGAGCATCCTGGGCGGCATCAGTTGTTCGTTTCCCATCGAGGATGGCAAGATCGTGCGCGGATCGCGCCAAACCATCTATTTCATGGAGTACGACGGCCCGCTCCTCCGAACCTACATGGTGCAGGTGCTGGGCGAGTAGTCGCCAACCACTGACTCTCGCCGGGAGTGGGTCCGAATTCAGACTCCAAGCCTTTGACTTGCGTTGAAATCCACGTCTTCAAACAATCGATAACGGGATAGGGATTGATGTTGCGGGCGGTTTGTGATAATCATGGGTCCGTCAAAATTATTCGTAACCTAACGAAACCGGGGTCCGGGGCAAATTGAAAAAATCCATCGGTGACAACGAAATTCCTGAGGGCTGGAGTTTTGAGCAGGGGCTGGAGTTAGTCAAAAAGGCTGGATACGACGGCATCGAGTTGTGGCTGGGCGACGTCCCATGGTTCCAGATGAGCACCACCGACGCCCAGGTGCAGGAACTTCGACGCAAGGTTGAGAATGCGGGTCTGGTGGTCTCAAACGTTTCAACCGGCCTCCACTGGAAACATTCGCTCTCCGCGCGCGATCCCAAAATCCGCGAAGAAGGCATCCGGATTGTCAGGCGGCAGATCGAGACGGCAAAGATTCTTGGCACGGACGCCATCCTGGTAGTGGCGGGACTGGTGACCGCAGAGGTGCCTTACAACGAAGTCTACCCCCGCACGGTCGAAGCCATGAAGACGCTGGCCCCGGATGCAGCACGCGCAGGCGTCAGGATTGGCTGCGAAAACTGCTGCTCGGAGCAGAGATTCCTGATGGGGCCGCGCGAATTCCTTCTGTTTCTCAAAGACATCAACGAACCTTCGGTGGGCATCCATCTGGACGTCGGCAACATACATGACGATGGATTTGCCGAGCAGTGGATTGAGATGCTGGGGCCGCACATCACTCGGATCCACCTGAAAGATGTTATGAAAAAGCGCGGTCGTTGCGGCGACAGCGTCTATACCAACATTTTTCTCGGCGACAACAACTGGAAGGCCATTCGCGCCGCCCTGAGCAAGGTGGGATATGACGGCTGGCTGGTGGCTGAAATGGAACGCCGGTACCATTACGCGAAAGATCAGCAGTTTTACGATACGGCGGCGGCCATCGACCGCCTGATCGCCAACAGGGTTTAGGATGCCCATTTCACGACGCGGATTCCTGGGATATGCGGCGGGCGCTTCGGCGGCTGGACTAGCCGGGGCGGCAGGTCTGGGCGGTCTTTTCCCTCAAATTCGCGACTTCCGTTCTCGATGTGTTGTGGTTGATCCCGGACCGGATTGTCCGTTGCCGGAGTCGGCGGCAGGATATGAAGACGCTTTGTCGTCTTGGAATGTTGCGTTTCAGCGGACTTCTTTTCAATCACTCGCCTCTGCCCGCACGATCATCCTGCCGGCTGCGGCCACAATGGATGCGAAGTCATCAGCAACTCTCAGGGAACAGCTTGAAAACGGGTCCGTCATTCTTTATGAATCCGGGGCGGCATTCCTCAGTCCCGAAGAATTTGGTTTTCATAAGCGTGTCATAAGGTCAGTGTTCGGATTGAGCCTTCATGATCCCGTTTGTTTATGGGATTCCGCCGATTCGCTCAAACAATCACCCTATATTGATTACCACTGGCCCGTTGTAACCAAAATCCGCGACTTCAGCAGGATTGTTCCAGTCGATCCCGGGAATGGCGAGACCATTGCCTGGTTCGGCGATCTGCCCGTTGCTGCCAAACGCCGTATCGGGAAGGGAACGCTGGTTTACCTGGGATCTCCGCTGGGGCCGCACTTCCTGTCAAATGACAGAGAGGCAAGCCGTTGGCTGCGGGCGTTTTGCGCCGCTTCTTGAGCCGTCTCCAGGCTGCCGCGGGCGATAGGCTTTTCGCCGCCTGCAATGGAACCGGTTGCCGGTGGTTTGCGTTGTTTCTGAAACCGGCCGGCGGGGCGCTTTGCAATCGACTTGTCAGCAGCCCGATGCTGGTTGGGTGTTTTCATACAAGCGTGTAATAACCTCATACTGAAGGGGAAGCCGGAATGGCCAAAGTCTACGATGTTGTGGTGATTGGGTCGGGAGCTGCCGGGGGCATGGCGGCAACACAATTATGCCTGAAAGGTCTGAAAGTCCTCATGCTGGAGCGGGGACCGAAGTTCGATATCGCTACGGATTTTGAGCATCATCGCAAGCCCTATCAATTTCCGTTCCGCGGTCGCCTCCGGCCATCTGAGCGCTCCATCTACAACTACACGGCCAACGCGTGGAACAAGAAGCATTTTGTCAATGAGCTCGAAAATCCTTACACGGGCAAGAAGTTTGTGTGGGTGCGGGCGCAGGCCGTGGGAGGCAAAACGCTCCACTGGGGGCTTGTATCGCTCCGCCTCAGTCCCAGGGATTTCAAAGCGGCCAGCCACGATGGCGTTGGCACGGACTGGCCCATCTCCTATGAAGACGTTGAACCCTACTACAGTAAGGTCGAGGATTGGATTGGAGTTTGCGGGCATGCGGACCGCCTGCAGAACAATCCCGACAGCCATTTTCTCCCGCCCATCCCACTCACCTGCGCGGAGTCCATCTTCAAGGGACAGATTGAAAGCAAGTTCGCCAGCCGGCATGTGATCCAGGGCCGCTCGGCCACGGTGACCAAGCCCGGATTCCACGGCCGCGCCCCCTGCCATTATTGCGGGCACTGCGGGCGGGTTTGCAACGTTGGAGCATCTTTCAGCTCAGTGGCAGCCCTGCTCCCGCTTGCCGAAAAGACGGGCAACCTGACCACGCGCACCAACGCCGTTGTCTGGAAGGTGACGGCTGACAGGGAAAACCGCGCCAGGAGCGTCGTCTTTATTGATCGCATCACCCGCCAGGTGGAAGAAGTTTATGGCAAGGTGATCGTGGTGGGCGCCGGAACCCTGGACACGACGCGCATCCTGCTGAACTCGAAGAGCGACGATCACCCGAACGGCCTGGGCAATTCCAGTGGTGTGCTGGGGAAATATTTCTGCGAACAGATTATGGCCGGCAGCATCTCGGGAATCATCCCGCGGCTGAAGGGAAACACCAACCGCGGCGGCGACGCACACCCGGAGGGCGGCGGAATTTACATTCCGCGGTTCCGAAACCTGAAGGAACAGAGGAAGGATTTTGTACGCGGCTACGGATTCGAGGGCGGCGGTGGAAGCAGCGAGTTTCCGGGCTTTGCCCGCAAGATTCCCGGCTTCGGCGCCGAGTTCAAGGATGAAGTCAAGAAATACTACGCCACCGTCATCAGCATGGGATCGTTTGGCGAGGTGGTGCCGCGGGCTGAAAACCACGTGGAAATTGATCCGACGGTCCGCGATACCTGGGGCATTCCCGTGCTCAAGTTTGAAGTGGAATGGGGACCCAACGAACTCGCCATGGCACGGGACGCCGTTGATACGCAGGAGGAAATGTTCAGGAAGGCGGGCATTGAGGTGATCGGCGAACGGAAGACTCCGCTGCCCCCCGGATGGAGCATCCATTCGGCCGGAACGGCGCGCATGGGGAACGATCCGAAGACTTCCTACCTGAACAAATTCAACCGGTCGCACGACATCAAAAACCTGTTTGTGGCGGACGCATCCTGTTTTCTCAATTCGTCGGAAAAGAATCCGACCCTCACCATCCTGGCGCTCTCCATGCGGACCGCTGACTACATTGCTGAACAGATGCGCACCGGAGCCCTTGGTTAGGAGCTCTCGCCGAACCCATGGAAACGGAGGAGCATTGTTATGACAAAAAGAAACGAAAATGAAACCAATCAGGGACGCCGCGGCGTGCTGAAGACTCTGGTGATGGGAGCCGGGGGTCTGACCACCCTTCCGATTCTTGGGCAGGCGCAGCCCGCGCCCGCCGCTGCTATGGGCGTGCCCACGGACGCTGATCGTGCCGCCCAGGCCGATGCCAACTGGAAACCGCAGTTCTTTGACGCCCACCAGAATGAAACCCTGATTACGCTCACTGACCTGATCATTCCGGCAACGGACACGCCCGGAGCTAAAGAGGCGCTGGTGAATCGCTACCTTGACCTGCTGTACAACGAGGAGAGTGGGGAGAAGCAGCAGGAAATCATCCAGGCGCTGGCGTGGTTTGACGGTCGCAGCCTGTCAATGCACAACAAACCGTTCGTCAGCCTCACCGTGGCTGAGCAGACGGCACTGCTGAAACCTCTTGCCGATCCATCAAAAGCCAGAGCGGAAGACGAGGCGGGCGTGAAAGCTTTCGACTTCATCAAGGGATTGACCATCTTTGGCTACTACACATCGAAGATCGGCCTGGATGAAGAACTGCGGTACCAGGGCGACACTTATAATACGTCGTTCCCTGGCGCCTGCACGCATCCTGAACACCAATCGTAATGCACGGGTCGCTACTGCCGGGAAATATTCGCTCTGTAAGGTCTCGATTTATCCGCATCCATTCGGAAGCTCAGGCGGACCCCGTTCGCAGTCATAATCCAAATCCAGGGTAGGGAACCACCATGAAAAATGCAGCAAGCAAGTCCATTCATTTCTCCTTTCTCGGTTTGTTTATTTGTTTTGCAATCGCATTTGTAATTCCAGAAGCATCTGCTGCGGCATCGCTCCACAATTCGCAGTTGGCCGTCTCCGTCAACCCTCAGAACGGTTCGTATGCTGTCAGGGCCGCCGGTTTGCAGGCCCCCGTGCTCGAAGCAGGTGTTGGCGCGGAGATCAACCACCGCTGGGTGCGCTCGGGCGACTATCCACACCACCAGGCGGTCCAGGGCACCTTTCAGGATGCGCTGGGTTCCGGAGGGCAAACGACGATTACCTTCAGTGGACTCAGTTCGGCCCCCGATCTTGTCTGCATCCTGCATTTATACAATGATCTTCCTTACGGCACTGTGGAAGTGAAGGTTGCGAACCACACTGCTAAATCCGTATCCGTTGAAGCCATCCGCGACGTCGATGCTATCGGCTCACCTCGCATCAACCTGGGCGGCACGGAAGGGGCAGACCGCTTCATGTTTGAAAGTTTTACCGAAGATCCCACCATCCCGATCGGCGGCCTCGACCAGGCCCCCAATGGAGAATATGTTGGATTCCGTGACGGCCTGATTTACAACCGCCACAGCGAACAGAGCCTTCTCCTGGCAGCGCTCACCGAGAACCGCTTTGTCACCACGCTGCACTTGACTGTTCAAAAGCCTCCCATGGGCGCGTCGAGCATCGGTGCGCTTACTGTGGATTCCACCGGGACAACCGGGGCCGTCCTTCTGAGGGACGACATCCCGCCCGCCCAGCGTGTTCAGCTGAGCCTTCCCGTTGCTCCAGGCAAAGAACTGGCTTCTGAAACCGTGATGTTTGCCGCAGGCGCCGACTATTATTCGCAACTGGAAGCCTATGGCGCGGCCGTTCGACAATTGCACCAGGCGCGGGTTTCCAGCAAACCTCCCATGGGCTGGTGGAGCTGGACGGCTTTCTACGGCGGAATGAATGAAGACGAGGTGCTGACCAACGCCAGGTGGCTGGCCAGGCACCTGAAGAAACTCGGTTTCAACTTCTGCCATCTGGACGAAGGTTACGATTACGCCCGCGGTGAATATATGACCGCGAACGCCAGGCAGTTCCCGGACGGCATGCGAAACATCGGGTACAAAATCACCCACATGGGCCTGCACCTGGCTGTCTGGACCGCGCCCTTTGAGGTCTCCAATCGCGCCTGGGTCTACCAACATCACAAGGACTGGCTGGTGCACGACGCCAAGGGACAGCCCATCCGGATTGGCTACGTCCACGGGCACGTCGATCCGCTCTATGTGCTCGACACCACCAACCCCGGCGCCCAGGCCTATCTTCGCAAGACTTACCGGGTCCTGACGCGGGAATGGGGCGTTCGTTACATCAAGCTCGATTTCATGGATTCTTCAGCTATCGAAGGCTACTACTATCGTCCGCATACCACGGCTCTCCAGGCGGAGCGCATCGGCCTCAAAATCATCCGCGACGCGGTGGGTGATGGTGTGCTTCTGGATAAAGACGGCAGCGCCATGCTGGGACCCGTCGGACTGGTGGATGAAGGCCGCATCGCTCCCGACACAGGCCATTCCTTTGCAGCCAGCAGGGACGCCGATCCGAACATTGCCGCCCGCTTTTATATGAACCGCAACTTTTACATCAGCGACCCGGACGCCTTCAGTGTCTCCACGGAAGTGGAGCCCGAGCAGACATGGCACAACCAGAACAAGCCCATTACTTTCAACGAAGCCGAGGTCCAGATTGTGCTAGCGGCGGTTGCCGGCGGCATGTATGACATCGGTGACGACCTGCCGACGCTGGCTTCCACGCCCAACCGTCTGGCGCTGGTGGAAAACACGAACCTGTTGCGCATGGTCGAGTTGCGGCGCGCGGCCACGCCGCTTGACCTGATGACCTTCCCCAGGCAGGACGGGATGCCCAGCGAATATTTCCTGAAGGAAGACGCCCGGCAGTCGATGCTGGCGGTTTTCAACTGGACTGAGGTGACACGCTCGCACACTCTGACGCTCAACGCCCTTGGGCTTTCCCCAGGCGGCCACTATGAGGTCTATGACGCGCTGCATGCGGACGCGCCGGTGGCTCTCGAAAGCGGGAGCATCAGCGTGGCGCGGCAGCCTCCGCACTCGGTGAGGCTCATCAAGATTATTGACACTTCGGTTCCAGCAGCGTCGCCTTCCGTCACCTTGAAGGCTCCAGCATCGGCCGATACCGGCGACGCCATCAAACTCCAGGCGGTTGTGGTGGCCAACAGTGTTCCGGCCCTTTCCTACCACTGGGATTTCGGTGACGGAACCACCGCCAGCGGGCCGGTGGTGACCCACGCTTTCACGAGGGCTGCCGACTACAACGTTAATTTGACCGTCAACGGCGTGGACGGTCTCCCGGCTGAAAAAGTGATAACGGTTGCCGTGCACGGTGCGCAGAAAACCGCTTTCCACCTGCTCGAAAACAGGCGTTACGTGGAACCCGGAAGCAGGTAGCACAGAATCGAAACGGGCGGAGACTCGCGCATGGATTTCGAGCGCGCCTTCTGCCTGTTTCAGAATTTTTCCCATTGGAGCACATACTGGTTTAGCATTTCGGGGAGTGCGCTGCCCTGCGCCCATCCGGGCAGGGGCTTCGCGACCGGCCCGGGCCACGAAGTCGATCTACACACACAGGCGGTGAAGCTGATGAGCACAGAACAACACAACAACGGCCAGAGCCCCCAGGCGGATTCACAGCAACCTCAACTCCGTCGCAGGCTCGGAATCCTGAACGCCACTTCCATCAACATGTCGAACATGATCGGCATCGGCCCCTTCATCACCGTGCCCATCATTCTGGGAACCATGGGCGGGCCACAAGCGCTGCTGGCCTGGTTTGCCGGGGCCGTTCTGGCGATTGCAGACGGCCTGGTGATTTCGGAACTGGGGGCGGCGCTGCCGGGCTCGGGCGGCACCTATGTTTTCCTGCGCGACAGCTACAACCGCCAGAGCTGGGGCAAGCTGATGGCCTGGCTGTTCGCCTGGGAATTCCTCTTCTTCGGGCCGCTCGAAATCGCTTCCGGGACCGTCGGCATGACCCAGTACATGGGTTACCTGTGGACGGGCCTCGCGCGCCATCCCTGGGCAATCAAGCTGGTCGCCGCCTCGATTGCCGTCGTCGTGATGCTTTCGCTCTATCGCAAGATTAATGACGTCGCCAGGCTCATGCTCATTCTCTGGATCACCACGCTCATCACCACCGGCTGGGTGATTGTTACCGGCCTCACCCACATGAATATCCACATGGCGCTCAGTTTCCCGGCTGGCGCTTTCCACCTGAACTGGGCTTTTCTCATCGGGCTCGGGAACGGAACCATTGTGGTGATTTACAACTACCTTGGTTACTACCAGGTCTGCTACCTGGGGGATGAGGTCAAGCGGCCGGAGCGCACTATACCTTACGCTGTCATCATTTCCATCCTGGCGGTTACCGTCATCGACTTCCTCATATCCTTCAGCTTTGTATCCGTGGTTCCCTGGCGCGACATGATCAAGCCGGGCTCTATGGCCAACCTGGCTGTGGCTTCGGTCTTTATGCAGAAAATTTACGGGCACTGGGCGGCCATTCTGCTGACCTGTATGATCCTGTTCACGGCCTTCGCTTCGGTTTTTGCGCTGATGCTGGGTTACTCACGCATTCCTTATGCGGCGGCGCGCGACGGTCTGTTCTTCAGCTGGTTCGGCAAGCTTCACCCCACGGGCGAGTTTCCCAACCGGTCGCTGCTGCTGGTGGGCGCTTTGGCGGCGGTGGCCAGCATGTTCAGCCTGGGCGACATCATCACCGGGCTGATGGTGGCCCGCATCCTGATCCAGTTTGTCGGCCACACGATCGGATTGTTCGTTCTCAGGAAGACGCAGCCGGAAGTGAAGCTGCCTTTCAGGATGTGGCTCTATCCGGCTCCGGCCATCCTGGCCCTGGTGGGCTGGCTCTACATTTTTGGAAGCTCCGCCTTTCAGCCGGGCGGGTGGAAATTCATGGCCTATGCCTTCAGCACCATCTGCGTGGGCATCGGCGGCTACTTTATCCTTGCTTACAAAAAGGGCATGTGGCCCATGGTCCCGCGCGAACAGCAGCGTTGATTGCGTCGCGTGCCGCCACCTGCAGCGGCAAGTGCACCTCGCAACCTGCCGGCTGCAATCCGCTGGTGGCGAGGGTCGTGCTTTTTCGCGAACTCGCTTATAATAGTGAGTCAGCATCGCGACAAAACTCCCCATGGCTATTCACACGGTTTATACACTTTCCAAAGATGACCCGGAAGCGCGCAACTGGGTAGCGTTCTTCCACCGGCACGGGTACACCCATCTCAGCCGCATCACCATTGAGCGGGTCTTCTGGCTTGAAGGAGAGGTGGATGTCAGCCGGCTTCAGCCGCTGCTGATCAATCCGCTTTATCAGGCGGGCTCAGACCGCACGCAGCTTGATCCCGGCGCAGGGCCCGGTGGTGGAGATCGCCTACCGGCCGGCGGTGACCGACCCCGAGACGCCCTCCATCCTGGAGGGCGCCCACGCGCTGGGAGAAACCGGCCTGGTGTTCGCGCGCCTCAGCAGGCGTTACCAGTTCACGGGGCTCGATGAATCTGAAGCCCGCAGGCTGGCCTCGCGTTTTCTCTATAACAAAATTGTAGAGCGCGTACGGGAACCGAATGAAGTTGTGGAGACCCTCCAGCCCACCGGCACGCCCGATCCTGTAACGGAAATCCCGCTGAAGAGCCTCAGCGACCAGGAACTCCAGGCGCTCTCAGTTGAACGTTCCTGGTACGCGCCACTCGCACAGATGAAAGCCATCCAGGCACACGAGGTCCGGCGGGGCCGGCCTCACACCGACGCCGAGATTGAAATTCTGGTGCAGAGCTGGAGCGACCACTGTTATCACACAACGTGGAAAAGCCTCGGCCTGCTCAAGCGCTTGAGCCAGGCCACCGCGCAGATCAACCATCCCCTGGTGGTTTCGTCCTTCAAGGACAATGCCGGCGGAATGGAGTTCTACGACGGCTGGGTGATCACCATCAAAGGTGAAACGCACAATTTCCCCAGCTCCATCGCGCCGTTCGGCGGCATTGCCACCAAGCACGGCGGCGTCATTCGCGACACGCTGGGCTTCGGCAAAGGCGCATATCCCATTGGCGGCACCACCGTGATGGGAACCATGGATCCGCGCATGGCGGATGATGAGGTTCCCACCGGCGCTCTGCACCCGCAGTTGATCGTTACGGAATCCATCCGCGCAACTTCCTACTACGTGAACCCCATGGGCATCCCCATGATGCACCCGGTCTATCGCATCCATCCGGGTTACGCCAAGTGTTTTGCCCTGGGCCATTCTATCGGTCTGATCCCGGCAAAGGACGCGCTGAAGGATCCGCCCCAGCCCGGCGATATCGCCCTGCTGATCGGCGGGGAAACCGGCCGGGACGGAATCCACGGCGCCACGGCCAGTTCAACCGGTATGACCGGCGCGACGCTGGAGAAGGAATTTGCCGCCGTCCAGATCGGCCATCCCATCACCGAGCGGCGTTTCACCTCTGCCATTCCCGTTCTGCGCGATGCCGGATGCATTCGCGCCCTCACCGACCTGGGCGCGGGCGGCATCTCATCGGCGGCGGGAGAAATCGGTGGCGAGAGCGGCGTGGAACTTTATCTTGGCCGCGTGCGCCTGAAAGACGCCAGCCTCACCGCGTGGGAGATTCTGCTTTCCGAATCGCAGGAACGGATGCTGGTGGTGGTTCCGCTCGAAAAGCTGGATGAAGCGCGGGAGATTCTTGACTGCTATGACGTTGCCCACGTCGAGTTCGGGCGCTTTACCGGCAACCAGAGGTTGCAGGCCAAATGGCACGGGCAGCAAGTCGTCGATCTTGATATGGAATTTCTCTGGAAAGGCTGCCCCATCGAGCCCACGGCCGTTGTCGAGCACCAGCGACCGCTCCAGCCGCTTTCGATCCCCGAGCCGCAAACGCAATCCGAATGGCAGATGGCCGCGGAAAGCGTCGTCTCGCATTACCACTGCTGTGACCAGAGCGCGGCCGGTGTTCGGTTTGACACCACCGTGCAGGGCCGAACGGCCATCGGTCCTTACGGCGGCCGAAACCACCGCATGCCGACGAACCTTTACGTTTCCGCGCCGCTGCGTGGCAAGCCGTACGGCATGGTCTCGACGCTGGCCTTTAATCCGTTCTACGGAGAAATTGATCCGGCAGCCATGTCGCGCCTGATGATGATCGAAGCTGTCACCAAAGCCGTTGTGGCCGGAGCCAGCTATCAGGAAGCCGTTCTCTGCGACAACTTTTATACCCCACGCGTCACTCCGCAAACGGCCTGGGAACTCTCGCAGATGGTGGACGCCATCGCCGATCTCTCCGTCGAGACGGGAATCCCGTTCATCTCGGGCAAGGATTCCAGCTCCGGAACTTTTGAATCCGCCGGGCGGAAGATTGACGTTCCCATGACGCTGGCTGTGTCGCTGATGGGCCGGGTTCCCGATGTGAAGAAGGTTGTGACCAAGGAGTTCAAACGCGCGGGAAACAAGCTTGTCCTGGTTGGTCCGGCCGGCCCCGGCGGACTCGGCGGCAGCGTTTATGCCGATACGCACAGCCAACGCGGCGACCGGCTGTTCGACCCCGGCACGGCCGCGGCGGTTTGTGTGGTCTGGGATGCCGTGCTGGCGCTGCATGCCGAAGGGCCCTACGCTTCCGGCTCGGCCATCGCCGAAGGCGGTTTGCTGCTTCGCCTGTTTGAAGCCGCGTTTGGATCGGGACTGGGCGCGCGCATCGAGTTGAACGCGGAATCAGGGACACGCAAGGACGAACTGCTTTTTGGAGAATTTGTGGGCACCGTGCTGCTGGAAGTTTCGCCCGAGGTTGAGAAAGGCCTCTCAGCTTTGTCTGTTCCGCACCAGACCATTGGCGAAGTCATCGCCGATCCGCAACTTATTTTCGCCGAGGGCGGCAAGACTCTGTGGCAGCAGAGCGTGGCAGCACTCGCCGATGCCTGGAGCAAACCTTTTCGGGAGGTAGTGGAATAACCGTGGCGAAGATCGCTATCCTTTACGCACCCGGCACCAACTGCCACGAGGAAACGGCGGCCGCCATTGAGCGTGCCGGCGGCAGGACAGCCCTGCTGCATCTCCACGAATTGCTGGCGGGCCATGACAGCCTGGAAAACTACGCAGCTGCGGTATTTCCCGGCGGATTTTCCTATGGCGACCACCTTTCCGCAGGACGCATTTTTGCCACTCTGATGGTAGCGCGGCTGCGCGAACAACTGGCGGCTTTTCTGGAGGCCCGGCGGCCGGTTCTCGGCATCTGCAACGGATTCCAGGTGCTCACCGAAGCGGGCATCCTGCCGGCGCGGCGTCCAGGCATGCGCGGCATGGTCATGCTTGAAAATCAGTCCTCGCATTTTGAAGACCGCAAAGTTTGCCTGCTGGTTTCGGGTGAAGAGTCAATGTGGACGGAAGGCCTGGCGGGGCAGGTGCTTCGAATGCCCTCCGCCCACGGCGAAGGCCGCGCCATGATTTCTGAGGATGCGATCGCACGCCCGCGCGTGGCGTTCCAGTACACCGATGCCGAGGGAAACCCGGCCACGGAATATCCCGACAACCCCAACGGCTCGCCTGGGTGCGATTGCCGGTGTTACCGACGAAAGCGGCCTCGTCCTCGGCCTGATGCCGCACCCCGAGCGAGCTTCGCTCCCCGCCCACTATTCCCAGGACGGGCTGCGCCTGTTCGAAAACCTCGTCCGCTTCCTCAAACGGTAATTGCAGCCCTGCTTGGAGTTTACTCCGCAGGGGCAGGTGGGTCCGGGCTTTTGTTTAAGCGAACTGCCGGTGATGGCAGAACGCCGGGACAAAAGAAGTCACTCTTCCCGCCAGCATCTCCCGTTTTCTGCGCGGGTCCACTATTCACATCACCTTTCGCGACGGAGAAAGACGCAACTGTCCCCGTGCGGAAAAGACAAGCGCATGATAGAAGCGTACAATGGCTAATAGCATAAGGAGATGATAATGGAAGATGTGAACCCGGGGCAGATTTCTAATCAGCTTGGTCAGATCGTCGCCCAGCTTGCCGCCATTCGTGAAGCTCTCGAAAAGCTCGTTGTACAAAACGACCACACGACCTACAGCCAGACGAAACGATACTAACGATCACCGGTAGCCCGGACCGGCCGAAAAGAGATTACATAGCTTTAACCGGAGTGCGCTTACCGAAACCCGCCCCATTGCAGATAGGCGCGGAGGAGTGCCTCGCCGCCGATGCTGGCGAAGAGGGCGGCAATGCCCAGGAAGCTTCCGTAGGGCCACTGGTAGTTGCGAAACTTTGAGCTGATGACGTTCAGGGGAATGGCAATAAACGATCCGAGAAGCGATCCCAGCAGAATGGTCATCAGCGTCAAAGGCGGGCCAAGGAAAGTTCCCACCAGCAGCATCAGCATCACGTCGCCGAAGCCCAAGCCTTCCTTGTGACGAAGGTGGTAGAAAATCTCGCCGACAAGGAAGAACAGCCCTCCGCCAATCAAAGCGCCTGTAAGCGCGCCCATCAGCGAGAGCAGAACGGGGGAAGGGAAGATTCGCCACTGCGCGAGAATCCAGCCCAGCGGACGATTGTCTACGGGCGTGAACAGGCTGAACGCCACGCCCAGCGCGATGCCGGTGATACTGATTCTGTGCGGAATGCGCCGCTCACGGAGATCGGTGAAGACGAGCACGATCATCAGCATGGCGAAAATGAGCCCCTTGACGAACTCCAGCGTCAGGCCGTAGCGCCAGAATTCCAGCACGAAAACCACGGCGGTCAGAATTTCAACCAGCGGATAGAGCAGGGAAATCCGTGCGTGGCAATCGCGGCACCGCCCCCGCAGAAGAACGTAGCTGAGGACCGGAATATTGTGGTGCCAGCGGATGCCGTGGCCGCAGGCCGGGCAGTGCGATCCGGGCGTGACAATCGACTCGCGGCGCGGCACTCGCAGAATGCACACATTGAGAAAGCTGCCGAAGATCAGTCCGAACAAGGCCACAATCGTCTGGATCATCCACTCACTCGCATTCCATCAGCACTTGGGCCGGCATTCATTCCGCCAAACCGACCAGGCGTCTATAAAGCGCTTCCGTCTGCTCAACCATCCTTTCGGCTGAAAATTTCTTTGACCGCAGGCGCGCATTTTCCCCCAGCACTTTCAAACGCATGGGATTGGCCGCCGCCGCGGCAATGGCGTCCGCCAGCGCGCCGGGTGACTCCGGCGCAACCAGCCAGCCCGTGGTTCCTTCTTCGACAATTTCCGGCAAGCCTCCAACCCTGGAGGCGATGACCGGCAGGCCGTGGGCCATGGCCAGCAAAGCAGAAGAGCCCAGCCCTTCAGAGCGCGACGGCATTATATAAACATCAAGGCCGGAGAAGAACTCGAAAAGGTTTTCCTGATAGCCTGCCAATAAAACCTGCCCTGCGGCGACTCCCGCCGCCAGCGGGGAACGCGCAAGATCTTCGGCGGAAATATTCCCACCCAGAACCAGCTTGGCGTTGGGCACTTGATGGGCAAGAATTTCGAGCGCCTTGAGCGCCAGGTCCTGCCCCTTTTCCGCGCTGAGGCCTCCCAGGTGACCGATGAGGAATTCGCTCTCGCCGAGGCGCCACTTAGCACGAGCTGCCTGGCGGGATGCGGCATCCGGGATGCGATCTGGAACTTCGATCCCATCAGGAATCACGTTGACCATTGCCGGCGGTATGCCAGTGTCCTTCAGGATGCGCCCAATAAATTGCGAGACGGCAATCACAGCGTGGCAGGTGTAGCGGTATTTCAGACGGTAGTCGAGGCGGCGTTTCGGCAGGTAGGTCACCCGGCGGGTTGCAATGCGCCGCACACCGGCCCCCAGCGAGGCCAGCCAGGCTACCGTCTGGCCCACACCGTCGTGGGCGTGCAGCAACGCCAGTCCATCCTGGTGCAGTCGGCGGCGCAACAACCGAATGCCCTTGATGTGCCTGAAATCATTCTGTGGAAGGCCGAGCACCTTGAAGTTGTCCTCGCCGGCCTGGCGGTAAAGCTCGCTCTCTTCCGGGCAAACGATCAGTTGCCGGTGGCCCCGTGCCCGCAGGCCGTGCGCCAGCAGCAGCAACTGCCGCTGGCCACCGCGAAGCACCAGGCCCGTATCGACATGCCCGATCCTGAGTGGAGTGGTTGGGCTCAAGGCCTGCCTTTGCCGCTGCTTTGGAGTTCCGCAAGCTTCACCAATTTGCGGTGCACGTAGCGGGCTGCCATCCAGGCGATCAGAAGTCCGGCCACGCCGTCCAGCACCCCAAGCCTGAAGAAATAGGTGTGGAAAAACACCCAGGGCGGAGCCAGAAGCTGGCGCGCCAAACCGGCACGCTGGCCCCGCTCAAACATTTCGCGAGCGGCGAGGTCGGTGTAAAACTCGATGCGCCTGCGATGGTCGGCCAGGGAATCGCAAGTGTAATGAAGAATCTCACCGTTGAGCGTCTCCACCGGTCCCTCGGCCACCACGGACTCGTGAACGTAGTCGCCCGCCCAGCGCGCCTTGCTGCGGTGAAACAGGCGGATTTTCCAGTCCGGGTACCAGCCCGAATGCAGAATCCATCGGCCGAGGTATTGCGCCCGCCGGGCGAAGCGGTAAGCTCCAACCCCTGGCGTTGATTGCTTCCACTCCCCGATGGCGGCACGGGCCTCTTCGTTCAATTCTTCGTCGGCATCCAGGCTCAGGATCCAGTCGTGGCTGGCTTCGCGGACGGCAAAGCTCTTTTGAGCCGCAAACCCTTCCCACGAATGTGTGATCGTCCGCGCCCCAAGCTCGGCGGCTATTCGGACGGTTTCGTCGGTAGAGCCGGAATCGACCACCAGAATTTCGTCGGCGCAATCGAGCGACCGGATGGCTCGGGCGATGTTCGCGGCTTCGTTTCGCGTGATGATGGTGGCAGAAATGGGCGGCATGGCAAGGCGTCAGATTGGCTTCGGGATTGTCACTCCAGGGGCTGAATTTTGACCGTTGTTCGTCTCCCATAGGGAATTTGCTTCACCCCGGACTGAACAACCAGACGGAGACGAACGAATTGTTGCCGAAAACCGGCCCTTTGGGTGCCCCTCTTGACCGGCTTTTTACCCCTGGCGGACCCTGACCCCCGCCAAAAATGATTCGCGATATTTGTCGGGCAGGGCGCAGGGTCGGCCCTCACGATTCACAATCACATGGGTGGTCTCGCCCTCAGCCAGCAATACGTTATCCGGGTCGCGGTAAATTTCATATCCAAAAATCAGCACGCGCCGCCGGACCGCGCGAAGGCAGGTTTTAACCACAATTTCATCGTCGTAATGCGCGGAGGCTTTATAGCGGCAACTGGCCTCGGCCACAATGATGCAGAGCCCGTCTTCGCGCTCCATGTCGCGGTATTCAAAGCCGTGCTGCCGGCAGAATTCGCTCCGCCCGATTTCGAACCAGACCAGGTAGTTGGCGTAATAAACCACTCCCATCTGGTCGGTTTCAGCGTATCGAACCCGAAAGGTTGTCGAAGTCCATTCCACAGGAGATTCCGTCGTCATCAGGCGGGCCTCACTTAGCCTGATCCATCCGGCCGCGCAATTCAGCCTCTGCAGACGGCAGAAGCGAATCCAGCCAATTTTCAGGCATTTTGGTAACAAGCAGCATATATATAATTCTTCAAGTATTACATGAGAGGGTTGCCGGCATCGTCATTGGGGTATTTTATGACCTGTTCAAGCCAACGGCAAAAGCTTTTGTAAACCGGCTCAACATAAGTCCGCAAATCAGTATTGCCCGCCAACACCCTGGAATCGTCCGGCACACGGCCTTCCTGAACGGCGGCAAGAAACTCCGCCGCGTCCGGCCAGGTCAGAGTCATGTCGGGCGTACGGGTCGGCCGGCGGTCAAACCGGACCTTGCCGCGGTCAATGATCACCGTCCATTCAAAGTCCCAGTCCTCAAGCACCCAGAGCGTCTCGATGCGCGCTTCACGGATGTGCTGTCGTACCAAACGGTCCCGGCCCGTCAGGACCAACGCCTGTTGGATGAGCCGTCGCGCTGCGCGCTTTGAAATGGGTGGTCTGTCAGGCACGTTCAAGTATGAAACTATACCAGAACCCGGGCCGAATGAGGCTTTCCGTTTCGCATTTCTCATGCCGGTCAAAGACCTGTCAGGACGAACCCAAACGCAGCAATGGAAAACCCGGAGTCAAAACAACGTGCCTGGCTGCAGCCGGCAGCCGCGGCAAGACGACGCACATCGTGTTGGAAGGATTTAACATCGAAAGGGTCTCGCAAGATCCGCCACCCTCCTCAGCTCTCCTTAGCTTTTTCAATATCTGCTATATTAGCCAGGGTTATGCCTGAAATGTTTACCAGGGAAACAGCTCAAAGTTCAAACAGTGACGGTCTGATGCGTGGCTTCTGGTATCCGGCTCTCCGCAGCAACCGCGTCCGGGGCAGGGAACTGCGCACCGCAATGCTGCTGGGAATTCCGCTGGTCATTGGACGCAACTCCAAAGGCGAAGGTTTTGCGCTGCGCGACGCCTGCCCGCACCGCGGCATGCCGCTCTCAGAAGGCACCTTTGACGGGAGCGCCGTCGAGTGCCCTTATCACGGCTGGGTCTTTGAGGGCAAAACAGGGCAGTGCCAGGCCATTCCTTCGCTGACGGCCCGTGACAAGCTGAAATTGACCGAGTTTATGCCACCAGTTTCCCTTGCGACGAACAGGACGGCTACTTCTGGGTCTTTGTCCCCGATCCCGAGCATCGGAATGAGGAAGTCCCTGATGCCCCACGCCTTCCCACCTTCAGCGAAAGCTATCGCCTGGAGCACCTGGAGGCCGAATTGCCCTGCCACGTGGACCACGGCATCATCGGCCTGATGGACCCCGCGCACGGCCCCTTTGTGCACCAGTCCTGGTGGTGGCGCAAGCGCAGCAGCATCCACGAAAAAGAAAAAATCTTTGAGCCCATCCCGAACGGCTTCCGCATCAAGAGCCATTCGCCCTCGGCCAACAGCGCAGCCTACAAACTGCTGGGTGTTTACGGCGAACCTATTACCACCACCATCCGGTTTGTTCTGCCCAACATGCGGTTTGAAGAAATCCATTGCGGCAAGTACTGGTTCTCAAGCTGCACCACCGTCACTCCCATCACGGCGTCACACTGCCGGATTGACGTTTGCGCTGCCTGGAACGCCTTTCGCCATGTGCCCTTCATGACGGCCATCCTACGCCTCTTCGGTAACATGTTCGTCGAACAGGACCGGCAAACCATGGTGAAGCAGGCGGCGGGCCTGAAATACAACCCTCCGCTGATGCTCATCGACGACGCCGACCGCCCGGCCAAGTGGTACTTTGCCCTGAAAGCCGCTTACCTCGAGTCAAAAGAAACCGGCCGGCCCATGGAACACCCCATCGAAGGACCTACCGCACTGCGTTGGCGGAGTTAACTATTGATTGGGACGCCTGGATGCCCGCCAGTCGTCCAGTACTGGCGTTTCTTAATTGGCAAACGGAAGGTTTCGCGTAGTGGCTTTGTATTGCAGGGATTGTTGCAACCGATGATCACTTTTCAGTCAGCTTCTTAATGATCGACCTGGCCAGTCCTTCATGGATTTCGGTATGGCGGGGAACAGGTGTGATTTCCTGGTCTTCGGGTTGGTGTGCCAGTCGTGGCTCGCCCCGTGACGGACAAGCACACAACCAACTTTCTCCAGTTTCTTAATAAGGTCGCGCCGCTTCAATCAGCCAATACCAGATCTTCGACTTTTCGCACGTATGGGACCTCGCCTGACTCAAGGTCCGCCAGCAGGTCTTTGAGGCTCTTGACCAGATCTTCCTTGGACAGCGCCTCCGTGACGTAATCGGGATAGTCATTCAGAAAGCCGAGAAAGTAATCGCCATCCTGCCAGTATGTAAATTTGGTCGTCTTCATGCTGGACCTCAACGAGCTGGTGCCCTACCCAAAAGAATAGGACACTTTCCGCTGGAATTCTACGCTTTTAGCCGTCCCATGGGCGCTAAAGACTTAACTGAAGGGTCGTCATTTTGTTCCTGCTCGTGTTAAGCCTCCGGTTTCGAGAACACCTATTCGCCCCGCCACTGGGGTTTGCGCTTTTCGAGGAAGGCCGCCAGTCCTTCCTGGAAGTCGGCTGTTTTGCGGACGCGGGCGCTGGCTTCAACGGCCAACTCGGTTTCGCGGTCGAGTTCGTCTTCAGAAAACTTCAGCAGAAGGCGCTTGGTGTGGGCGAGTGCCACAGGGCTCATTTCGGCGAGGGACCGGGCCAGTTCGTGCGCTCGGGGCAGCAATTTGTCAGGCTCCAGCACTTCATTCACGATGCCCATTATCTGCGCCTCGGCGGCGCGAAATATTCGGCCGGACAACAGAAGATCGCGGGCCCGCTTTTCGCCCACCTGGCGAACGACATAGGACGATACGATGGCCGGGATAAAACCCACACGGACTTCCGTGTAACCGAACTTTGCTTCGGGAACGGCAAGGGTGAAGTCGCACACCGTGGCCAGCCCACACCCTCCGGCGATGGCCGGGCCGTTCACGGCGGCGATGGTCGGCTTGGGGAATGCGTAAATCCGCCGGAACAGCGTGGCGATCAGCCGTGCGTCGGCCACAATCTCCGCGTCAGACTGCGAACGGAAATTCTTGAGCGCCTGCAAATCCATCCCCGCACAGAAGGCGTTGGCTGCCCCGGTCAGGATCAGCGCCCGTGTGGTACTGGCCTCAACCTCATCCAACGCATGAAGTATTTCCGCTATCATCTCGTGAGAGATAGCGTTGCGTTTTTCTGGACGATTGAGCGTTAGAACAGCCAAAGTGTCCATTATTTCAAGCTTTATACTTTCGTAAGGCATAGGTCTGTCCCTGAGCGATCACTCTGCGTATTGTTTGCGAATCTCGTTGGTGGCCTCTACCGCTGACAGCAAGGCGCCTGGTTCGATGCCGGTCTGGGCGCCGTGCTCGGCAAGCGTCTGGACTACAATCTCGGTTGCGATATTGCCCACCAGTTCGTCGCCGGCAAAGGGGCAGCCACCCAGGCCGGTGAGCGCGGAATCAAACCGGCGGCAGCCCGCTTCGTAGGCGGCCAGGACTTTCTCCGCTGCTCCCTCGGCTCGGGCGTGCAGGTGGACGCCAAGCTCCATGTCATGCATGAAGGCTTTCAAGTGCTTAAAAAGTTCACCTGTTTCTTTAGCTGTCGACACGCCGACAGTGTCCGCCAGCGATACGGTTTTGACCCCGCAGCCCTTCAGCCATTCCAGCGCATCCTCAACGATCTCCGGGCCCCAGGGCTCGCCGAAAGGATTGCCAAAGGCCATCGAAATGTACACCGCCAGGTCACGCCCCGCCTTCTGGGTTTCTTGCTGCAACTTTTCCACCAAATCCCGCGATTCCTGCAGCGACATATTGGCGTTCTGGCGTCGGAAGTTGGCCGAAATGGAATAAGGATATCCCAACGTCGTTACCCGGGGAGTTGCGAGGGCGCGTTCCATTCCCCTCTCGTTCACAACGATGCCGATGATCTCAGGCGTCGTTCCGTTCGTTGAGGCCTGCAGCGTGTCGGCCAACTGCTCCATCACCTGTTCGCTGTCCGCCATCTGCGGAACAGCTTGGGAGATACGAAGCTGACCGCGTCCAGATGCCTGAACCCGGCCTTCAGCAGTTTGCCGAGGTAATTTGCCTTCACCTCCGTTGGAATCATCTTCTCCAACCCCTGCCAGGCATCGCGGGGACACTCAATGATCTTCACACTCTCCATTCTCTATCTTTCTCAACTTTCCATTGGACGTTGACTGTCACGAATTCAGAATCGCACAAAGTTGTAAAGTTAAGGCGCCCGCTGCAGCCGGCGCCGGTACACAATCAGCAACAAAGCGAATACAAGGCCCACCCAGCAGCCAAGGCTTGATAAGAGAGCGAAATCGGTTACCGCATAGCCACCGAACGGCACGCTGAAGAAATGCCCAACTCCAAGCGCGCGGGCAATCCAGATTCCTGAAAAAAGATACCCCAGCCCTCCCACGGGCAGAGCCACGAGGACGAACCCGGACACGTTTCGCGCCACTCGCCAGCGGGCGTCACGGCCCGTGCTGGCAACCAGGAAGATTCCCAGTGCCAACGGCGCCGCCAATAACATGATAAACGGGTCCATAAGAAGGGAGGCTCCGGTTCACGTCTGCAACACGCCGGTTCTGAAATCCCTGACCTCGGGATTCAGCGCCGAGGCTTCGAGCGCCCATATCAGCGCATCCCGCGTTTGCGCCGGATCGATGATGGCATCCACCCACAGCCGCGCCGCTCCGTAGCGCGGGTCCGACTGATGGTCGTAAGTCTCGCGGATGGAACGCAGCATCTCCTGTTTTTCTTTGTCGGTCAGTTTCTTTCCACTGCGTTCCAACTGCCGGATCTTGATTTCCACCAGGGTATTGGCCGCCGCATCTCCGCTCATCACGGCGTAGCGCGCCGAAGGCCAGGCAAAGATGAACCGCGGGTCGTAAGCTTTGCCGCACATGGCGTAGTGGCCCGCGCCAAAACTTCCGCCGCAGATCACGGTGATCTTGGGTACCACGCTATTGGATACGGCGTTCACCATCTTGGCGCCGGCGCGGATAATGCCGCTCCCTTCAGCTTCCTTTCCTACCATAAATCCGTTCACATCGTGGAAGAACAGCAGCGGAACCAGGTTCTGGTTGCAGTCCATGACAAAGCGCGCTGCTTTTTCCGCGGACTCCGTATAGATCACACCCCCAAAATGGATCCGTTTTTCTCCGCTTTCGTGGGAAATTGTCTGGACCGCCATTTTCTGATTGGCCACAATTCCAACCGCCCAACCCCCGATGCGGGCATAGCCGCACACCAGAGTCTGGCCATACTCCGCCCGGTATTCTTCAAAGCTGCTGCCGTCCACCACCCGTGCCAGGATTTCCCGCATGTCGTACTGCGCGGTTTGTTTGCCCGAAAATACGCCATAAATTTCTTCCGCTGGATAGACGGGCAACTCGGATTCCTGCTTGTCAAACGCAGCCAACGGTTTGCGGCCCATTTTATCAACCAATGCTCGAACTTTTGCAATGCAGCTCGGGTCGTCCGGCTCGCGGAAATCCACCGTGCCGCTGATTTGTGCGTGCATCTTTGCGCCGCCCAGTTCTTCCGGCGAAACCTTCTGCCCGATGGCCGCCTGCACCAGGGCAGGGCCGGCGAGGAAAAGCCCGCTGCCTTCGGTCATCAGAATGTGGTCACACATCACGGGCAGGTAGGCGCCGCCCGCCACGCACATGCCCATGATGGCTGTGATTTGCGGAATGCCCATGGCGCTCATCACGGCGTTGTTGCGGAACACGCGGCCAAAATCGTCCGTATCAGGAAAGACGTCTTCCTGCAGCGGCAGAAAGATGCCGGCCGAGTCCACCAGGTAAATCGTAGGGATGTGATTGTCGATGGCGATCTGCTGAGCACGCAGGACCTTCTTGGCGGTCATGGGGAAGAACGCTCCGGCCTTCACCGTAGCATCGTTCGCCACAATCATCACCAGCCGCCCATGGACGCGCCCGAGTCCCGTCACCACGCCGGCGGCCGGCGCACCGCCCCACTCCTCGTACATCTCGAAGGCCGCGTAAATGCTGAGCTCGAAGAAATCGGTATCGGGATCGACCAGCAGTGGGATACGTTCACGGGCCGTCAGCCGTCCCTTCTTGTGCTGGGAGGCGATATTCTTTTCACCGCCGCCCGCCCGGATGGTTTCCTCCTGGTTCAACACCTCGCTGACCAGCTCTTTCATCCGGCGGGTGTTCGCTTGAAACTCGGGGGATTTGGGGTCGATCTGAGTCTTGAGCAGGGAATTTGTCAATGTGGCTCGCCCTTTGCAGTAGCGCCGTCACGCAAAAGTGAGGGCGCGGGTGTCCAAGATAGTACTTCTGCAATTATCGCTGTGAAAGCTCGCCCTTCGCCACCCTGGCGGCAAATTCTGCCGACTTGCCGCGAGGAATCGTCAGTGCTTTCCATTGATCACCGGCGAAGTGCTTTGCCAGATAGATGATCTGGCCGATGTGGGAACAATAATGGCCGATTTGCCGGTTGATCGCCTGCATTACGGAGTGCGGCTCTGCCCGAATCAATACGGTTTTTCCAAGATCGGCATCGCTGAGCGGTGTCAGCGCGCTAAAAACATATTCCCATCCGGCTTCCCACATCACCAGCAATTCGGCTCGCGTTTTCGGCGGAGCCTCAAATTCCGTATCGCGATTCCGGTCCGGCTTTTCGCCGTCGGAAGTCAGAAAATCCGTAAATCGCGACCGCATATTTCCCGCCAGGTGTTTCACGATGGTGGCGATGGAATTCGACTCTGCGTCGAGCGGCCTGCCCAGAGCGTCGTCGGGAACCTGGGCAATGGCGCTTTCTGCCAGGCGTTTGTGCTGCCGGAGCAGGTCGATCGAGTCCTTCACGTACGATGTTGTGAATTCGTGCGCCATAGATGGTCCTTTCAGACACCGTCTGCGATGACGGCTACGCCGCCTGCTTCACGTGGCTGCGGATGAAATCCACAATTTCCTGTGTGGTGGCGCCCGGTTGGAACACCGCCGCAACTCCCGCCTCTTTGAGGCCGGGGATGTCTGCATCCGGAACGATGCCGCCCACCATCACCAGAACGTCCTGCATGCCGGCATCGCGCAGCAACTGGCAGAGGCGGGGAATAATGGTGTTGTGGGCGCCTGACAGGATGGAGACGCCGATCACGTCCACGTCCTCCTGCAGGGCGGCGTTGGCAATCTGCTCCGGCGTCTGGCGCAGGCCGGTATAGATGACTTCCATGCCCGCGTCGCGCAAGGCACGGGCCACAATCTTGGCCCCGCGGTCGTGCCCGTCGAGGCCGGGCTTGGCAACTAGGACTCGGATTCTGCGGTCTTGCATCTCAGTTTTTCCTCTGCGTCCTCTGCGCCTCCGCGATTTCGGCGTTACGGTCGTGCCCGCCAAGGTCGGGTTTGGCCACTACGGCTCGAATTGCGCGGTTTGGCATCTTGATTCTTCCTCTGCGTCCTCTGCGTCTCCGCGGTGCGTTTCTTCATTTGGTTTGTAATTCAGCACCCTCCTTCGGATTCCGTCCTTCAACGTCGCGCAGTTGAAGTTTATCAGCAGCCCAATCCTGCATCCAGAGAGGCGGAGATACGTAAGGAGGATGGCGTCATGGATCGGCGCAAGAGCGTCAACTGCCTTGAGTTCCACAATGACGCGTCCCTCCGCCAGAAGGTCAAGGCGATATCCGCAGTCCAGCTTCACACCTTTGTAAACGACCGGGAGCGCTTTTTGCCGCTCGAATGAGACGGACCGGAGCGTGAGTTCCCTGGCCAGGCATTCCTCGTAGGCTGACTCGAGAAGGCCAGGCCCGAGCTGTCGGTGCACCTCGATGGCCGCGCCGATGATTGCGTGTGTCAACTCCTGATCAGTCATTCGTCACCGCAGAGACGCAGAGAGCGCTGAGAAACTATTGGAACGCGGGTTCTTCGTACGTTCCGAAAACTTTGCGCAGCACGTCGCACATTTCGCCCAGCGTGGCATAAGCCCGCACGCACTCCAGAAGATAGGGCATCAGGTTGCGGTCAGTCTCGGCGGCGCCGCCCAGCGCATCAAGCGTCTGCAGGACGCGCGCGTTGTCACGGTTCGTCTTCAGGGCCGCGAGCTTCTCCCGCTGCCGCGTTGCAATCGCTTCGTCAATCACCAGAATATCAACCTGACGGTCTTTTTCGCTGACAAAATCGTTCACACCCACGATGATCTTCTCTTTTCGCTCGACTTCCCGCTGGTAGGTATAGGCAGCCTCGTGAATCTCCTTTTGTGGAAAGCCTTTTTCGATGGCGGCCACCATGCCGCCGAGGGCATCGATTTTGTCAAAATATTCGTAGCAGGCGCGTTCGGTATCCAGTGTCAGTTTTTCCAGGAAGTAGGAACCGCCCAGCGGATCGGCCACGCCGGCCACGCCGCTTTCGTGCGCGATCACCTGCTGCGTGCGCAGGGCCAGCGTTGCAGCGTGTTCGGTGGGCAATGCCCAGGCCTCGTCCAGCGAATTCGTATGCAGTGACTGGGTGCCGCCCAGAACGCCCGCCAGCGCCTGGATGGCCGTTCGCACCACGTTGTTATAGGGTTGCTGCGCGGTCAGCGAGCATCCCGCCGTCTGCGTGTGGAATCGGCAGAGCCAGGAACGCGGGTCCTTCGCGCCGTAGCGCTCGCGCATCACATTGGCCCAGATCTTGCGGGCCGCCCGGAATTTGGCGATTTCCTCAAAAAGATCGTTGTGCGAATTGAAGAAGAAGCTCAGCCGGGGCGCAAATTCGTCCACGTCGAGGCCCGCCCGGCGCACCCAATCGAGGTATTCCATTCCGTCGCGCAGCGTAAACGCCAGTTCCTGCACGGCCGTTGAGCCGGCCTCGCGAATGTGATAGCCACTGATGGAAATCGGGTTCCAGCGCGGCGTCTCCCGCGAGCTGAAAATGATGGAATCCACCACCAGGCGCATGGAAGGCGCAGGCGGGAAAATGTATTCCTTCTGCGCGATGTATTCCTTCAGGATATCGTTCTGGAGGGTGCCTGAAATCTGCTTCCAGCCGGCGCCGTTCTTCTCCGCCGCCACCAGGTACATGGCCCAGACTATGGCGGCCGGGGAATTGATGGTCATGGAGGTGGTGACGCGCTCCAGCGGAAGACCCGCCAGCAGCGTCTCCATATCCTCGAGCGATGAAACCGCAACGCCGCACTTGCCCACCTCGCCTTCGGCCAGCGCGTGGTCGGAGTCATAGCCCATCAGAGTAGGCAAGTCAAAGGCGATGGAGAGGCCCGTCTGGCCCTGCTTCAGCAGGTAATGCAGCCGCTGGTTGGTGTCTTCCGGGCTGCCGAAACCGGAAAACTGCCGCATCGTCCACAACCGGCCGCGGTACATGGTGCGGTGAATTCCGCGCGTGTAGGGATATTCTCCCGGATCGGCCAGGTCGCTTTCGTAGCTGAAGTCCCGGAGGTCGTCTTCGGTGTAAAGGGGGTGAACGGGAACGCCCGAAAGGGTGGTGAACTTCTCCTGCCGTTCCTTTTGAGTGCCGCCTTTTCGCTCGCCCGAATTGGCTATATTCCCCATTGCAGTTGACCGCCGCTATCTGGAGCTATCTTATTCTGGCCACTGGGACTAAGTCAAACCAAGGCGGCTCGGCTTATAATCAATCCTGATCGTGATGGAACAACGGCGGACAACTCAAAGCACAGTGCTGATCACCGGAGCTTCTTCCGGCATCGGCAAGGCGACGGCTCGAATCTTTGCCAGAAAGGGATTCCACGTCTTCGGAACCAGCCGGCGACAGCAACCGGATGAAGGTGGCGTGGAGATGCTGCAACTGGATGTGCGCTCTGATGATTCCGTCCGACGCGCTGTGCAGAACGTGATCGGGCGCACGGGACGGATCGACGTGCTCGTCAATAACGCGGGTGTCATGCACTTCGGCATCGTCGAGGAGACGACGATGGAGGATGCCCGCGCCGTCTTTGAAACCAACTTTCTGGGCATGGCTCGCGTTGCCCAGGCGGTCCTGCCCCGCATGCGGGCATCGCGGCAGGGACGCATTATCAATGTGGGTTCGCTGGCTGCCTGGGTGGGCGAACCAGGCGAGGCTTTCTACTGCGCTTCCAAAGCGGCGCTGGCTGGGTACACGGAGGCGCTGCGTCACGAGGTCTGGCCGCTCGGCATCCATGTCTCGCTGGTAGAGCCAGGGCCTTTCAGGACCGGAGTTCTGGAGCAGGCTTCCGTTTCGGGCAAGCACATCGCTGATTATAACGCCGTGCGCCGCGCTGCATGGCGCACGCTCGAAGAGGGACTTCGCAAGGGCGGCGATCCGCAGGAGGTGGCTCGGCTGATCTGGAAGATTGCGCATGCACGTTCGCCGCGTTTCCGCTACGGAGCAGGGAGCATGTCTCACTGGCTGCCATATTTCAAAGTCCTCTCGCCGCAGAGTTTCCTGGACCGCATTCTGCGCGGGGCCTATGGGATTCGGAAGCAGGATGGTCCTCTCTAAGGAGCAGGCCAGCTGTGGCTGTGGGCGCCCTGGTCTCGAGGAGATTCATCTGGACGGGAGTGCCGAAACTTGGCAGAATGGGATTCGATTGGTTGTGCGAGGACTCGACTCACAAATCTCCTCGCGCTGCACATTCCACAGAGTCGGGGCGTGGCGCAGCCTGGTAGCGCGCTTGCCTTGGGCGCAAGAGGCCCCCGGTTCGAATCCGGGCGCCCCGACCACTTTCAGGATTTCCCCAAGACTTCTCAACGGGCAATGCAGGAGCGGCTCAGCTGCTTCTTCCGGCAGTGCTCCCCATTGCTGTGTGCAATAAGTCACACCCCGATGTGATCAGGGTCACAGCTTTAAAGTGATTGTGCCGTTAAATTAAGCGCGTTCCACGGCAGTAACCGAACCCGTGCCTGGGTTGGACGGTATCGCTTCATGCGTGTGGGGAATTTCTTAATGAAGGGGCTCGCAATTTTATTCGATAGTGTCACTTTCAGGCCGTTTCGAACGCCTGGCTTACAACCAAAACGAAAAGTAGTGGTGAACCTTTCGTCCCTGGACACCCGTCGGAATGCAGGTCGGGAAATCCGGGCGGCCGGGCAGCAGATCGTCCGGTCCGGGGTTGGCGTGTGGTGTGAAGCGTCAGTGAATTTCATCGGGAGGTAGGCCATGTTCAAAGGTTCCTACCTGCTTGTTTTTATGCTCATGATGATGACGACGCCCTTCAGGGCAGTGACTGCGGCGCAAATGCCCGAGAGCTCCGAGTACTGCGGCAACTGCCACCGGGCCATCGAGCAGGGCTGGAAGCAATCGGTCCATGCGCAAGCCATGGAGAGCCGGCTGTTCCAGGACGCTTTGCAGATGGCCAATACCGATCTCGGACCGCATGCGCGGACCGTTTGCCTGGGCTGCCATGCCCCGACCATCGCGGCGACCGGCGACCTGACACTTGTGCGCAAGGTAACCTGGGAAGGCATCACCTGTGACTACTGCCATTCCATCCGAAGCGTGAACATGAGTGGAGTTAATCCCAAGGCCGCAGTGGTTTACAACAATGTGAAAGAGGGCCCGTGGAAAGGCATCACCTCGCCGGCGCATGGCACCGCCTACTCTCCTGTGCATACCTCGTCGGTTCTTTGCGCGACGTGCCATCAGTACAAGAATTCCCTGGGATTTGCGGTACTCACGACTTACAGTGAGTGGCAGAAAGGCCCTTACGCCGCTGAGCACAAAGGGTGCCAATCTTGCCATATGTATCGTGTTGAGGGCGAGGTTGTAGACCCGAGGGTGAAAAGGACACCGAAGGCAGGCATTAATCTGCATCAGATGCCCGGCAGCCACTCGCTGACGCAATTGAACCAGGCCATTCGCGGGAAACTGGTCGTATCGCATGACGGCGGACAGATCCGAGTGGAAGTGGACGTCACCAATCAAGGGGCCGGGCACATGGTGCCCACGGGCTCGCCGTTGCGGAAACTGATTCTTGAGGTCAGCGCCTTTCCTTTTGGAGGCACGCCGCTGCACCAGCAAAGGGCCTTCACGCGCGTGGTAGCGGACCAGCACGGCAAGGTGCTCAACCGCGAGGATCTGGTATTTATGAGGGCGGCAAAAGTTGTTTCAGACAGCCGTCTGGCTCCCGGCGAGACAAAGAAAGAATCTTTTACATTTAAAGTGCCGCAGGGCATTCGCTCAACGGTGCAGGCGGACTTTTATTACTTCTATTCGCCCTCGGCCGCAACCAAAGCTCAGCAGCAATTGAAATTCCTCAGCTTCAGACAGTTTGTGCCGTAAAGCCAAAATGGCAGGTAAGAGCCTGAGGTACGAATGGAGGAAAAAATCGCATGACGGCTGATCCCAATCCCGGAAAATCCGCCTCGGGACCGGATGATGCAAAGTTGGACTCAGGTCGCCGCTGGGTGAACCTGATTCTGGGCGCCGGAGTGTTGGGCACCATTGCCTCCTTCATCTACCCGGCCATCCGGTACGTGATACCCCCACCGGTCAGTGAATCGACTAACCTTTCGGTGGTAGCTGCAAAGGTGGGAGAACTTAAGGACAATGCAGCAAAGGTTTTCAAGTTTGGGTCGACGCCTGCCATTCTGGTTCGAACCCCTGACGGAAATTACCGGGCGTTTACCGCCGTGTGCACCCACCTGGGTTGCACGGTGCAATACCGATCGGATGTGCACGAAATCTGGTGTCCGTGCCATAACGGCATGTACAACCTGCAAGGCCGAAACGTCAGCGGGCCGCCGCCGCGGCCGCTGGCGCAGTACCAGGTTCATATTCAAGGCGAAGACATTGTCGTGGTTCGGAACGCATAACTATGGCTGACCTTAAACGTCGCACCTTAGACTGGCTTAACGAGCGCCTCGGCGGAGAAGACATCGAAGCATTTCTCCGTCATAAGCGGGTGCCTATCCATCGCCACACCATCTGGTATTACCTGGGCGGTATGGCCCTCTTTCTCTTTATCATCCAGGTGCTCACCGGCATCCTGCTGCTGATGTACTACCGGCCGTCGGCCAACGGCGCTTTCGAAAGCGTTCAGTTCATCATGACGCAGGTCAAGTTCGGATGGCTGATCCGCTCGATCCACAGCTGGTCTGCCAACCTGATGATCCTTATCGTTTTCATTCATATGTTCAGCGTCTTTTTCATGAAGGCGTACCGAAAACCGCGGGAACTGACATGGGTCAGCGGCATGTTGCTTTTCTTCATCGTGCTGGCGTTCGGATTCTCCGGATACCTTCTTCCCTGGAACACCCTGGCATTCTTCGCCACCAAAGTCGGCACGGATATGGCCGGCTTTGTGCCACTGATCGGCAATTGGATCAAGGTGTTCCTGCGCGGCGGCAATGAGGTCACCGGGGCGACGCTGACGCGCTTCTTCGGTTTCCATGTCGCAGTGCTGCCTGGAATGGCAACCCTGCTTCTTGCCTTGCACCTCCTGCTGGTTCAGAAGCTGGGCATGAGCGTTCCTCCAGGAGTCGAACAGAAGATCAAGGAAGGGAAGGAGCCCGAGCGTTCCATGCCGTTCTTCCCGAACTTTCTTCTTCGGGACATGATGGGATGGTACGGAGCCCTCGGCGTCCTGGGAGCGCTGGCTGCCATCTTTCCCTGGGAGCTTGGAACGAAGGCCAATCCATTTGCATCCGCGCCGGCCGGGATTCGTCCGGAGTGGTACTTCCTGTTCATGTTCCAGACCCTGAAATTTCTGCCGTCGAAAGTCTTCTTCATTGACGGCGAGCTTCTCGGCCTGATGTTGTTCGGCCTGGCAGGAGCCCTCTGGGTGGTCATTCCGTTCCTTGACCGCAAAGCGCGATTCGGGCGCGTGACGCGTTTCTTTACGGGCCTTGGGGTATTCGCTCTCGGATACATCATTGTGCTCTCTTGTCTGGCCATTTTTTAGGTTTAATGAAAGGCATCCCGCCTTTGCGATGCGGATTATGAAAAGACCTCCAATCAGCAGCTCACGGATAATCGGTTGTGCCATCGGTGTGGTCCTGATGCTTTGCGGTCTCAGCATCCTGTCGGCCGCGCCTCCAAAAGATTCGTGCGTGGCGTGCCACTCTAACCTTCCGGGCAACTTCGGCAAGCCCGCCAAGTTGTTTTCAGAAGACATTCACCACCAGCAGGGTCTGGGTTGCGCGGACTGTCACGGCGGCAACCCCAATGATGACTCAATGAACGCGATGAGTCCGGCCAAGGGTTTCCGCGGGGTTCCCAGCAAGGCGCAGATTCCGGCATTCTGCGGGCGCTGCCATTCCGACCCCAGCTATATGCGGAAGTTCAACCCGAGCCTTCGAACCGACCAGATGAGCGAATACTTCACCAGCGTGCACGGCAAACGGCTGAAGCAGGGAGACTCCAAAGTGGCCGTTTGTGTGGACTGCCACAGCGTCCATAACATCCGCGCGGTAACGGACACCCGCGCAGCTGTGTATCCCACCCACGTGGCCGAAACCTGCGCCCGTTGCCACGCCGACGCGAATTACATGAAGGGCTACAAGATCCCGACCAACCAGTACGAACACTATAAAAAGAGCGTGCACGCCAGGGCGATGGAAAATGGAGATATCTCCGCTCCCACCTGCACCACCTGCCACGGCAATCATGGAGCCACGCCTCCGGGAGTCAGCTCTGTGGCCAATGTGTGTGGAACGTGCCACGCCATGAACCAGCAATTGTATGAAAAAAGCCCTCACGGTCCCGCTTTTGCCAGGATGGGCCTTCCCGGTTGCGTGCAGTGCCACTCCAATCATGAAATTCTCTCGCCCCAGGACAGTTGGGTGGGTACAGGCCCGAAGGCGATCTGCGTGACCTGCCATGTGGGGGGCGACAACGGATACAAGACGGCGCAGGAAATTTCAGCAGGGTTTGATAAGCTGAAGGCAACTTACCAGAAGGCTGACACGGTATTGAACAACGCGGAGAAGTCCGGAATGGAGGTCTCGAGCGCCAGGGTGGAAATGACCAACGCCCACAGCGACCTGATCAAAGCCCGCGTCACCGTCCACAGCTTCAATGCCGCCGACGTTCTGAAGATCACCAATCAGGGCACTGAAACTGCTCAAAAGGCCTACGAAGCTGGAGTAGGCGCTCTGAAGGAGCGCGATTACCGGAGAAAAGGTCTGGCCATTGCTCTGATCGCGATCGTGATCGCCATCTCAGGCCTGTACTTCAAGATCCGCCGAATGGAACGCGGATAGCAGGCGTGGTCTGGAACCGACATCCTGCCCAACCATTGAATCTTCAGCGTGGCGCGTGGGTCTGGCAAGGTTTTGCCGGGCTCGCGCGCCTTCTTTCTTGACGCCCATCGCGCATCCTCTTATGATGAAGAGTTTTCAACGATCCCGCATAACCCAATCAGCAGGACGATCCGGAAAGGAATTCAGGAATGATCGGACTTCATGAAATCGCGACACCTCGCATCAGGCCGCAACTGCACCCACAGTTTGCACCTGCGGTGCTCGCGGACCATGCTTATCTCAAGATGGTCAAGGAATCGGGGAAAGCGGTTCCCCTGGTCATTGGCCTGGAGCGAGGTGACGGCTCGGTCTCGGTTTACCGGACTCAGGCGTTCGACGAGGGACATCCTTCAGCTTCGTTGAACCTTCGCTATGCTGAACGCACGCTCAAGATGCTGCTCTGGCAGCGAGGAGGGTGGCGCGTCATTGTAGGCGGGCCCGGAAGTATTGGAGAGCACCTCCAGCAGGTTTATTCCTCCAGTGGCGCGCGGGCATTTGATTTTGATTTTATGGGCGGCGTTTACGAGCATCCTTTCACGGTTGAGTCCACCTTGCCCGACAAGGTTCCTGACGCTTCTGACGGCTCCCTGCAGATCGGCAGGCATCTGGACGGCTGCCGCATTGGCTTTGACCTGGGGGCGACTGACCGCAAGGTGGCGGCGGTGATCGACGGCCAGTCTGTGTTCAGTGAAGAAATTGTGTGGGACCCGCGCAACTCCGCGGATCCGGCCTACCACTTTGACGAGATCATGGCCGGCTTGAAATCAGCGGCAAGCCACATGCCACGCGTGGACGCCATTGGCGGAAGTTCCGCCGGCGTTTACATCAATAACCGTCCCCGTGTAGCGTCATTGTTCCGGGGCATTCCGAAGGACTTGTTTGATGCGAAAACCACCCGTCTCTTCCTTGACCTTCAGAAAGCCTGGGGAGGCATCCCGTTTGTGGTTGTGAACGATGGCGAGGTCACGGCGCTTGCCGGATCCATGTCATTGAACGACAACGCCGTGCTCGGGATCGCGCTCGGATCCAGCCAGGCAGGCGGCTACGTGACGCCGACCGGTGGAATCAGCACGTGGCTCGACGAGCTTGCCTTTGTGCCCGTGGATTACGACCCCGAAGCGCCTGTGGACGAATGGTCGGGCGATCCCGGCGTGGGCGCGCAGTACTTCTCCCAGCAGGCAGTCTTTCGGCTGGCTCCCGTTGCCGGCATTCAACTTGACGAAAAGCTGGGTCCGGCAGATCAGCTGAAGTCCGTCCAGGCCCTGCTGAGCAACGGCGATAAGCGCGCACGGGAAATTTTTGAAACCATTGGTGTCTACATCGGCTATGGAGTGGCACATTACGCCGATTTCTATGAACTTCGGCACGTGCTGATCCTTGGACGTGTAACATCCGGCGACGGAGGGAGCATCGTTCTCAACAAGGCGCAGGAAGTCTTGCGGGCGGAATTTCCGGAACTCGCGGAAAAGATCGAACTGCATTTACCGGATGAGAAAACCAGGAGAGTTGGCCAGGCCGTCGCGGCCGCAAGTCTGCCTGCCACTCATTGAACTCAGGAGGAAGTGATGAAATTCCATAACCCCGGATCAGAAGTTTATGTGCCGGACGGAGCACCGCCGGACCAGGCGCTGGCACGCTCAACTCATATTGCCATTGGCGCGCACCAGGACGATCTTGAAATCATGGCCTACCAGGGAATTCTGGAGTGCTTTGGCAAACAGGACAAACACTTTACCGGCGTTACAGTGACCAACGGCGCAGGCAGTCCGCGCGACGACCTTTACGCCAGCTATTCCGACGAGGAGATGCAGAGGGTGCGGCGTGTTGAACAACGCAAAGCCGCTTACGTGGGAGAATATTCTGCGCAGGCCTTTCTCGACTACACCAGCGGGGCGGTCAAGGACAAGAACAACGCCGATGTGGTGGCCGACCTTCAGCAACTGCTGGGGGCTGCAAAGGCAAAGGTCGTTTATACGCATAATCTTGCCGACAAGCATGACACCCACGTCGGTGTTACTCTGCGAGTGATCCAGGCGATCCGCGGTCTTGATGCCGATTCGCGTCCAGAGAAGCTCTATGGGTGCGAAGTCTGGCGAGGCCTTGACTGGCTGAATGATAACGACAAGGTTCTGTTTGACGTGAGCGCGCATGAAAACCTGGCCATGTCGCTGGTGGGCATTTTTGATTCGCAGATTTGCGGCGGCAAAAGGTATGACCTTGCGACGGCCGGACGGCGCAGGGCCAATGCAACCTATTTTGCTTCGCACGCGACGGATGTGGCAACTTCAGTGATCTTTGGTGTTGATTTAACACCTCTCGTTCAGGACGACAAGCTGGATCCGGCCACCTACATCAACGGCTTCATCGACCGCTTTGCGCAGGAAGTCTCAGCCCGAGTTGCGAAATTCAGCTAGTGTTGGCGGGCCGCATGCCTTGCCGGTGCGTGTGCCGAACGGCAGACGCACCGGTTCATCAAAAACGAGAAGCAGCTAGCGTTACATCAGCGCGGGCCTTCTTATCATTCAAGTTCCTCTGCGGACCGTTTTGCCGGTACCAGCCCGGTTTCTAAGCCGCCGGGACGATGTTCTGGTTCACCCGGAAGAAGTTTGCGGGGTCATACTTTTTCTTGATCTCGGCCAGGCGTTTATAGTTGCCGCGGAAAGATGCCTGAACGCGCTCCTGGCCTTCTTCCATCATAAAGTTCACGTAGGCGCCGCCTGACGAATAGGGATGGATGGCGTCAAAGTAGTCTCGGGTCCACCTGGTAATCTTGTCGCGGTTTGCGGGGTCCGGATCGACGCCGACAATAACCCCCGCCCAGTTGGCATCACGATAACTGAATGCCGTGTCCTTGCTCCCCACACGATGTGCCGCCCCATCAATGGGATAAAGGTGCATGGTGGAGTGCATCGTGGGGAGCTTGGCACCATGTTCGGCGTGCTTCGCAACGGCCGCGTCACTGATTTCCTTAAAGAAATCTGCGCGCCAATACCACTGAAGTCCGGATGGGTATAAACCATCGAACAAACTCTGAACCGCCGGGAAGGGCACTGGCCCCACGTGGTCAAGCACCGGCTTGCCAACCGACCTCATAGGCTGGGTGGCCTTTTCCGCCTCAGCAGGCGCTCCCGTGCAGCACCACATCACCCCACAGACTTTCTGGTTATGCAGATTTTCCGGGAACATCGGGACAGGCGGAATGGTCAGAAACGCAAAAAAGCCATAGACGTATTCCGGAGCTTTCAAAATAAACTCGCGATAGGCCTTCAGGATCTCTTCGGTTTGTTCCAGCGGCCAGAAGGTCGGACCGGCGTACACAGTGTCGACGGGATGGAGTCGGAACAAAAAAGAGGTCGCAACACCAAAGTTGCCACCGCCGCCCCGAATCGCCCAGAAGAGATCCTGATTCTCTTCCGCACTGGCGGTAACAAACCTGCCGTCTGCCAGCACCAGATCCACGGAAAGCAGGCTGTCAATGGTCAGCCCGTACCTTCGGCTGAGGTACCCGACTCCTCCTCCTAACGTCAAGCCCGCGACTCCTGTGGTGGAGATAAATCCGCTCGGGGTTGCCATGCCAAAAGCGTGTGTGGCATGGTCCACATCGCCCCAAACACATCCGGGCGCCACGCGGACTGTCTTTGTTTTAGGATCCACATGGACGTTTTTCATTCGCGACAGGTCAATCACCAGGCCATCGTCGCAAATCCCCAGGCCGCCGGCGTTGTGACCGCCGCCTCGAATGGACGTCAGCAGATTGTTTTCACGCCCGAATTTAACGGCCGTCATGATGTCGGCAACATCCGTACAGCGGGCCATCACGGCCGGCCGTTTGTCAATCATTCCATTGTAGACTTTGCGCGCGGCATCGTACCCGGCATCGGAAGGCGCGATGATCTCGCCGCGAAAAGCTTCCTGCAGTTTTGCAAGTGTTCCTGAATTCATGAATTCCTCCTCCCCTGGCAGCTGGATTTTTGGAGTCTGTTGAAAACGCGCCATAAGGGCGATGGTGGCGAAAAACCGGGAAGGGACAGAAGTATGCCACCGATTGGATGATCGAGTTTAGTACCAGGCATTCGCAGACTCAGACAAAATGAGATTGGGCATCCAGGCTCCGCAGGCTGTTCGTTGAGTTCACTGCCCATCTTACCTTTTGTGAACCTGATTTTGTCAAGGCAAGCTCGTTGCTTGAATCCGTCCCACCAACCGCAGTATTCGGTGATGTTGCACCATTTCTCCATCCAACGCAAGGTTCAGTTTGGATTTGTCCGTTCCGGCAGGATTCCAGCTTTTTCAAGCTGCAAGCGGTTCCACGGATGTTCTGCGCCATGTACGGCGTCAAACCTGGTGCTTCTGGAGAATCGCCTCGACCGTGAACTTGTTAAGTCTCGTAACCATCGCGTCAGAACGAAACTGTGGTGGTACGATGCAGCAAGCCCCCGGGTGAGGGTGGGCAATTTTGCGAAAGGGCACGGATTTATCCGTGCCGCAAGCGGGCGCAACGTCGCGCGCCTTCAGCCGCCGGGCCGGGTGAGGGCCTGGCAGCGCAGGCCACCGTGTTCGCAGCCTGCGGCTTTTTTATGAAGAACCGGACCCGCCCCGGATTGTAGCGGCGACTTTACGTCGCCACCTTTGTCCAGCCACGGCCGAGTGCATTACCCCAGGAGAAATGCCGCAGAGTTTCCGCAACGCGAAACGCTGCGCTGCTATGCCGCCAAAAGGTCCATGGTCAGGAATCCACCGACTGTGGACCGTTACCAGAGCGTTTGGGGCTGGAGGGCTGCCAGATCCGACAACCGGCGGGGCTGCAATGTCTCAAAATCCTTCTGTGGGACTTTCATGTATTTCCATGAACTACCAGTGAGCTTCGAAGCATTCTCGCACCACCTGAGAGCCGCTGCGTCTTTCCGGGGAACATCGCTGGTTTCCTGTCCTTTGGTTTCGAGCAACCAATAGGTCCCGTCATTGTCCACTGCAACAAAATCCGGGTAATACGACTTCAGGTTCATGGCCCCATCGGTGTATTCAATGGCAAAACCGAAGGCCATCGGAATCTTTGCAAAAGCTCGAACGTCTGAGGCATTGTCAGAATCCAGGAATTTTGCGAAATCGCGCTCAAACTCATTGTCACAGGGGACCAGGTTAAAGACGCATTTGCGGCCTTCCCACACGGGTCTTGACCATGGGAACGGCTGACACGTTGAAAGCATCCGGGCCGGTTCAAGTAAGGCCGGAGTTTGCTCTTCTATTGCCAGCCCGCCAAGGGCTTTCTTGAACACATCCACGCAGACAAAATGCGCCACGGCGGTACTCATGGCCTTCACCGTTGCCGGGTCGTTCAAGTCCACAGGATGACCGAAAGCCTTTACTTCAAAGAACTCCCTCACTTTGGGCGCAAGTGCCGCGAACTGAGAGGGCAACTTCACGGCCTCAGCGATTCGCCGGGAATAGTAGGCAATCACTTCCTGGGAGGTTTGCGGCTCAGCAATTGTGTAATCACGTTCAACGATTTTCTCAAGCGTGATGATGTCCCGGCCCTCGTATCGGAACGTCTTTGAAACTGGATCGTCCTTGCTCATTGGCAGCACAATGCTGTTAAGACCCATGATGTCCAGAGCCGCAATTTCTTCCGCCAAGCTCTTCTTGCGTATCAACAGGGGGGTCAGTGTCGGCAGGCCAATGTCGAACTCCTTGCGGTCTTCCACGGGCATAATCGTAACGATGTGCAGCTTCTCTTTGCCAAGCTCAAATGTGTCAAGCTTCAAGTCTTCCAGCTTTTCGAGATCGTCAACAAAATTGAGAAACGCATCATTTCCGATAATGTCCACGCGCTCTGTAAAGTCCACCGGCAAGTGGCGGAACATCAGGCGCAATCCGCGCCCAATAGTCTGCTCGGGCAGGATATTCGCTTTGGCCGTGTACGGTCGCAAGCCAACCACCACCGTCACGTTTTGAACGTCCCACCCTTCCCTCAGCATCAGCACGCTGACGATGGCATTGATGGGACTTTCCGGATCATCCACTCCCCGCACGGCATCACGTGCTGCGTCCAGATCGCGCTTGCTCACTTCTCCGGACTTGTCCGTATGAATCACCTGGGTCTTCTTGTCGCCGAATTCGTCCGGGTACTTTGTTCGCAGCCAGTCCGCAACCTCTTCAGCATCTGCTGTAGTATTCATCATGATGAACAGGACTGGTTTCTTCTTGAGCGCAGACAATTGCTCTAGATACTCGCGCCATCGCTCCACAGCCGCCGTTAAATAGGGTCGGTAACGGACGCTCGCGATATCGGATTTCGCCTCCGTAGCCTTTGCGATGCCCTTCACGGGCCGTTTGACCACGTTGTCAATAATGGCCTGCTTTAACGGATAGTCGAAAATCGTCCAAGGGAAAATCTGGCCCTTCTGAAAACGTGGCGTGGCAGAGAAATCGAGCTGGGCGGCAAGCGGGGTCCCGGCGTGCAACTTGCGGATGACTTTGTTCCACTCGCTCTCTTCATCGTGCGTGTGGTGGGCTTCGTCGTTGAGCACCATCAAAGGTCCATCGCGCAGGGCGATGCGGTCTGCAAAATCGGTCAGTTCCAGCTTCTTGGTGGGAGGCTTCGGACCCAGCTCCGCTGCCAGCGGTTCGGGTTCCTCATTGTTCGAGTGGTTGGGTCGTTCGTAAAACTGCTGAATGTTGGTCAGGAAAAGGGTTCCGTCAAAATGGGCTTTCTCACCTTCGCCCCGAATCACACAGTCGAAGTCCCAGAAAATTTCGAGCTCCCTGGGTATCATGGGGTCAGTGCGAAAACGGATGGGCCCGAAAAGTCCTTCTTCAGGCGCTCAAAAACGATGACGTTCGGAGCCAAGATCAAAAAAGTCTTGGCATAATCTCTGGCAATTTCGTCAGCTTCTCTTGCCGCATTCAGGTACTGCCACACCACGGCCATTGCAATCACTTTTGTTTTGCCGCTGCCTGTCGCCATCTTGATGCAATACCGTGCAAAATCGTCGTAAGGGGGAAGGCGGACGTTTCGATAGCTCTGAGCATAACGCTCCAGCAAACCCTTCCGGGTTCGTACCTTTTCAAATTCCCACACGAAAATCAGCGTCTCAATCGCTTCACGCTGGAAGGGATGGTACTTGAAGGGAAGGCCCGTGGGCAGTTTGTGGTCGGTCTCAAACCAGTAGTTGAGTAGGATTCGGGTGGTGTCCGTGATGCCTTTACACCCGCCAGCCTTCCAAGCCTTCACGGCTTCACGCAGGGCCGGAACACACGGCCCCGTGCGCAACCGGGACGTGATGTCCAGCAGGTCTGTCTGGCTTGGATCAGCGCCTTTTCGTTTCGAACGTGGCATCGGTCGTCAATAAAAAAACCAGGGAAGCTTCCCTTACCTTGCCTTGGCGGAGCGAAAGCCGATTTTGCGTTGTGGCTTGCCGGGCGGCTCCATCAATTGCCGGATCGCCTCAAAGAGGGCCGTGATGCCCTCGTCATGAGCTTCGATCCGGCCCTCCAGTTCGATCAGCTTTTTCGCCAGTTCTTTGTGCGTGGCCAGGATTTCGCGGAGGCGGATAAAAGCCCGGACCACCTGGATGCTTGCCTCGACGGCCACAGGGCTGTTCAGAACGCTGGCCAGCATGACGGCCCCGTGCTCAGTAAAGGCGTACGGCCTGTAGCGCCGCCCGCCTCGCCCCCTTTTTGAGGTCACAAATTGTGACCTCAAAGTCGCAGCCTCCTGGTCGGTGAGCTGAAACATAAAGTCCTCAGGAAAGCGCTCAATGTTCCTTCTTACAGCCTGATTAAGAACTTTAGTTTCAACCCCATAGAGCTCAGCAATGTCAGCGTCGAGCATCACTTTTTGCCCGCGAATCAGCAGGATGCGCGACTCAATCTTTTCAGCAGGTGTGATGCTTTGGCTCTCCGCCGTCATGGCCCGTCCCTTCCGAAGCTTCCTTGCAGAACTGTTTGAGGTCGCAATTTGCGACCATCTCGTTGAGGTTCCAAAGCGGCGCCTCAACTCACTTCACTTCAATTTCGAGAGTCTTCGTCGTGTCATTCCCCAGAATGTCGATGACCTTTACAACAATGGTGTACTTTCCCGGCTCGGGGTAGAGGTAGCTCACGTCCAGCGAAATCTTCGGGTCTTTGCGGGTGCGGTAGCTTTGCCATTGGTTGTGGAAGGTGTCGCCTTTGTAGTCCCAGTCCACCGCCCAGTAGTCCACCAACTGGCTCCAGTGTTTGATGGCCTTGCGGACTTCGGTTGGAATGTCGTCAATCGGGATTGCGAAGTCTTCCAGCGTCAGCTTCACTTCGCGTTTCCTAACCTTCACATCCACGGAAAGCGCCCCAAGCTCGAAAAACTTCACATCCCCTTGGTCAACAGCTTTCTTATCCAGCGCTTCGTGCGGAATCTTTTTGAAGGTCACGTTGACGCGCGATTCCGCCGCCGTCTGCTTGGCCGTTTCGTTCAACTCGAAGGCAAACTCCCAGCCCAGAATATCCACGGCGGCCCTTTGCGGGGAATCCTTACCAGCGCCCGAGGCCTTCCACACTTCCTTGGCAATGGCCTTCACGTCCGCCAGCGTCACCGGCGCATCCACAGCGCCCACGTGCACCATCCGCCCGCTTCTCGCGCCGTGCAGCCAGGAGTAACCCGAAACGGGTGTGGCGTGATAGAGGTCAAGAATGAATTTGCGGTAAGCTCTCTCGCGCTGGCGTCGTTCCTGTAGACTGTCATTCTGAGCAGCCGAAGGCGACGAAGAATCTGCTTCTCCTCCTCGCTTCGCCCCTACAACAAACTCCGCCACCTGCCACGCTTGCCGCTCATACTTGCCAAGGTTTTGGACAGTGAAGGGCTTTACGCCCGGTATGCCTAGCAGCCGCTTGCGTGTGGTATGAATGGCAAACCGGCCAAGGTCGCAGGCAATCCAGCGCCGATTGAGTTTTTCCGCCACCGCCGCCGTCGTCCCGCTTCCGGCAAAGCAGTCGAGCACGAGATCGCCTTCTCCGACTGACTCAGGTTAATAACGCGCTCCAAAAGGCCTCGGGCTTTTGAGTATCGTAACCAAGTCGTTCTGCGGCTTGACTTTGAATCGGCTTGATGTCCAACCACAGGTCTTGCAGGGGAACACCCGCATCTCCTCATCGTAACACTTTTGCCGGAACGGTACCGGGCTCGTCTGTACGATCCGCCTTCTTTATACAATTCCTTCATCTTTTCTCGGAGAACCGCCAATAACGTGTGATGCCAAAAAATTCATAGTGCGGATTGCCCTTCAGGGATTTTCCCGGTGCAGTTATATCGCTGAAGATGGTATCGGCGCCCGTTTCGGGCTCTATGTGCCGATAAAAGGCATCGACGTATGAGTTATCGTACGGCGTATATTGCATGTTCCATCGGTATGATTCAGGTCTTTGTGTAGAGAAAAATCACGTCATGTAATCGCGCCATAGATGTTCGGCACCTTGTGCTACGTCGCTATGGGCAGTCTGTCGTCTCCAAACGATCTCGTTGAGATATCGATCCCGCCCGAAGATTTCGTCCAAGATCACTTTTACGTAGTGGGACATATTCTGTCCAATATGGACGAAGAGTGTGCCATCTTCAGTCAATAGTTCTCGTAGAAAGGTGGCTGCTTCGTAGAACCATCTGCATACGAATCAAGTCCCGTCCCCAGGTGTCGCGGTAAGCTTTCTGCTCAACAATGGAGGGCTTCTTAGCGAAAATGCTGTCTCGTCTTCTGCCGTGTCAGGATGGTCCGGAATCGTGGCTGTGTAGGAAAAATCTGCCCCGGTATCGAATGGCGGGTCAATATAAATCAGGTTCACTTTGCCCGCGAACTCGGGCAGAAGCGAGGGCAGGACATATTTCTTATCGCCCCAGATCAGCCGGTTCCGCCATTCGGTCTGGCGGCCTTGCGCAAACAGTTCCAGCGTCCGCAGCCGGTCTTGTGCGCTCTCGTTCACCGTCTCGATGGTCTGAAACGGCAGCGCAATCCGCACCGGCCCCTGCTTTTTCCCGTCCTTGTATTTCCCGTCCCAGATAAGTTCGGTCATCGCGCCATTCTCGAAGACTTATTATCTTACGTCATCTGGCCGGGATTGCAACCATTCATCAAACCGGGCATTTCTTGTA
>CAWANC010000003.1:0-5581 GCA_963783155.1 uncultured Acidobacteriota bacterium
ACCTCCATCCGGACCGGCTGGTTGCGGTGCTTCAGGGAAAAGGGGGAGGGCCTGTGGCTCCGGCCAACTTCAAAGACTGGCAAGAGCAGAACCGCGTCTTCAAAAACATGGGCGCGGCAGAATGGTGGGAGCCCAACCTGCAAAGCGACGGCAAGCCCGAGCGCGTGATGGGCCTGCGCCTCACGCCCGAAATTCTTCGTCTGTTGGGAGTCCAGCCGCTTCTTGGCCGTATTTTCTCGCCGGAGGAAGGAGAGAAAGGCCGCGACCACGTCGTCGTCTTGAGCCATGGGCTGTGGCAGCGCAGCTTCGGGGCTGACCGGGCTGTGTTGGGCAAGGTTGTCCGCCTGGATGGCGACTCCTACACGGTGATCGGTGTGATGCCGGCGGGCTTCAAGTTTGCCCCGTTCTGGGCCACCAGGGCCCAGGTCTGGGCGCCGCTGGCCCTCGGCGGCCGACTGGCCAGTCGCAACGGACAAAGCCTGCGCATCTTCGCAAGATTGAAAGACGGCGTCACCGTCCAGCAGGCGCGCGCTGACATGGACAATATCACCCGGCGGCTGGAAGAGAAGTATCCGGGAACCAACCGGGACGTCTCCGTGCTGCCGCTCCGGGAGAAGGTCGTCGGTGACATTCGCCCGGCCCTGCTGGTGCTGCTCGGAGCCGTGGGCTTCGTCCTGTTGATCGGCTGTGCCAACGTGGCCCATATGCTCCTGGCCCGCAGCGCGGCGCGCCGGAAGGAGATTGCGCTGCGCGCCGCGGTCGGCGCCAGCAGCCGTCGCCTGATCCGCCAACTGCTCACGGAGAGCGTGGTTCTGGCCTCGCTCGGCTGCCTGGGTGGATTGGTGCTGGGGACCTGGGGAATCAAGCTGGTCACCGCGGCAAGCCCGCCGGATCTTCCCGGGGTCGAAAACATCGCCATGGACTGGAGGGTCCTGGCGTTCGCTCTGGGTGTTTCCCTGCTGACCGGACTTCTCTTCGGATTGGCTCCCGCGATCCAGTCGTCTTCGGCCAACCTCAATGAATCGATGAAGGAGGGCGGAAGAGGCACCACCACGGGAATTCGCCGCCGTGGTTTCCGAAGCCTGCTGGTGATCTCCGAATTTGCCATGGCCGCCGTATTGCTGGCCGGCGCAGGCCTGATGATCCAGAGTTTCATCAAGGTGGAACGGATTGATCCCGGCTTCGAATCACAACACCTTCTGAGCGCCGTCATTTCCGTGGCGGGAACCCAGGAGGAGGAACCCGGCCGCCGAACCCTGTTTTTTCAGGAGGCTCTGCAGCGGATCGAGGCGCTCCCGGGAGTCAAGTCCGTCAGCGCCATCAACCACCTTCCTCTGGACGGCGACGAATGGAATTTCCATTTTGCCGCCGGAGGCCGGCCCCTGCCGAGACCGATCGAAGCCCCGCACGGAGTTTTCCGCGTGGTCATGCCCGGCTATTTCAGAACCATGGGCATTCCTTTGCTCAGGGGCCGCGCCTTTGCCCGAAGCGACAGGCTGGACTCTCCCCCGGTCGTCATCATCAATGAGAAACTCGCCGGGCAATATTGGCCGGGAGAGGATGCCGTCGGCAAACGCCTGGCTCTCTATGATAACGACCAACCGGTCTGGTATTCGATCATCGGCGTGGCCACCAACGCCAAGCAGTCGGACTGGATCGGTTCGCCTCAGCCGGAAATGTATTTCCCATACCTGCAAACAAAGCTGTACCTGGAAAGCTCTTCCGGCTGGGCCAGGTACATCACCCTCGTCGTGCGCACAGATACCGACCCTGCACAACTGGCGCCGGCGCTTCGAAATGAGGTTTGGAGCCTCAATAAGGGCGTGACCGTTTCCCAAATGGAGTCCATGGACAAGGTTATCGCCGCAAGACTGTCCCAGCCTCATTTGTATGTTCTCCTGCTGAGCGCCTTCGGAAGCATTGCCCTGCTGCTGGCCGCCATCGGCATCTACGGCGTCATGAGCCGGTACGTGGTAAGCCGCACTCACGAAATAGGGGTTCGGATCGCACTGGGCGCAGAGCCGCGCGACATTCACCGGCTCGTTACGGGCCGTGGAATTGCGCTGGCCGGCATCGGCATTGCAACCGGTGTTTTGGCGGGCCTTGGCCTCACCCGCTTGATGACCAGTATCCTTTACCAGGTCCAACCCTCGGATCCTTTGACCTTTCTGGCGACCTCGTTGGTGCTGTTTGCCGTGGCGCTCGCGGCCTGCTACATCCCCGCCCGCCGCGCCGCCAATGTCGATCCCATAGTCGCCCTGCGGTATGAGTAGAGGCGGCTTTACGCCGCCATTTGTGATTGAATCATTTGCTGATTGAACAATTGAAAAGGCAACGGATCAATTACGAATTACGAATGACTTCATGATTTTGAGTTCAGGGTTCTGAGTTATGGCTTTCTGGTTCCGGTGGCTGTAATCTGAAATTTCAGATTTGAAATCGCCCAGGCGCGTCAACCGCGCCATTGGTGATTGAGCCATTGGTGATTGGCGATTGAAAACTACTATGAATTACGAATTACTTGTTACGAATGACTTCATGATTTTGAGTTCAGGGTTCTGAGTTATGGCTTCCTGGTTCCGGTGGCTGTAATCTGAAATTTCAGATTTGAAATCGCCCAGGCGCGTCAACCGCGCCATTGGTGATTGAGTAATTGGCGATTGAGCGATTAAAAGATTTGACGATTGATTGAGGCATTGAGTCGTTAGTTCAGGAACACAATCAGCAAGCCGGTCAATGAAGAAATCACCCAATGACTCAATGAGGCAATGAATCAATTCTGAAAGGTTTTGCTTCCATGATTGAACTTCGCAACCTTGAAAGATCCTATCCGGTGGGCGCGAGGAGGTTCTGGGTCCTCCGCCGGATTGACCTCGAGATCAAAGAAGGAGAATTCATCACCATTATGGGGCCCTCCGGCGCGGGGAAATCCACCTTGCTGGCCATCCTGGGCATGTTCGATAGCGTATTCGGCGGCGAATATTTCTTCCTCGGCCATCCCGTACACAAGCTGAACAATAAGAAGCGGGCCGAACTGAACAAGGCGTACATCGGTTTTGTCTTCCAGCAATACCACCTGCTGGACGGCCTCACGGTGGCCGAAAATCTCGATATTCCCCTTTCCTATCGCAACATCAAGGCCTCGGCGCGCCAGGCCATGGTGGCCGATACGCTTGACCGCTTCCAGATCGTCGGCAAGAAGGACCTGTTTCCCAGCCAGCTTTCCGGCGGGCAGCAGCAGCTTGTGGCCGTGGCGCGGGCCGTCATCGCCAGCCCCAAATTGATTCTGGCCGATGAGCCCACCGGAAATCTGCATTCCAGCCAGGGCAAGGAAATCATGGACCTTTTCAAGCGGCTGAATGAGGAGGGCACCACCATCATTCAGGTGACCCACAACGAAACCTGGGCCGCCTACGGAAACCGCATCATCAACCTGCAGGACGGCTGGATGGTGAAATGATGGGCCGGGAAATCAGGAGAGGGGCGGGCCGCAGGGCACGACTTTGATCGTAGCGCGCCGGCTTTTGCGAAAGGGCACGACTTCAGTCGTGCCGGAAATAGCGGCACCGTTGGCTTTGATTTTCCACCCTCGCCCTCTGGGAGAGGGTGGACGCACAGCGGCCGGGTGAGGGGTCTTTTCGGTAACTCCACGGCTGGCGCTCACGTCGCGGGTTTTGATTTTCGTAGGGGCGGGTTTACCTCGCTCAATGGTTTTTCGTAGCGGCGAGTTTATCTCGCCAACGGCTTTTCGTAGCGGCGAGTTTACCCCGCCCATGGCGGCGTAAAGCCGCCTCTACAATTCACCGGCAGCACACACATCGCGGCTTTTGCGATGTGCGCGGAGCCCAGCTAGAGCCTCCATAAATAGGCTACAATCCGAAAACGGGCCCCAAATGGGACGTTTGGGATTTTTGCGAAAAAACCTTGAAAATTATAAGTATAATAAATACAACAAGTTATAAATATTCCCACATTCCAAAAATGTGGTTTTACAAAATTGTGTTCAATTCCGGGACAGTGCGTAATTCTTACATTCCCCCGAAGATCATTTCCCTTCCCCAAGGCCGGGTGTCAAGGCAAAGTAAGAAGTTCCTGTTCTTAGCAAAGTAAGTAGTTCCTGTGGGCGCTAAGCGAAGGAGCCCGTAGGGCGACTGAGGTTAGCGCCCGCGACGCGCCCCAGGGGGTGCTTCCTCCTGCTTTTCCACTCCCTGTTCCTGCCTCATAATTTTCCATAGCGGGGGACTCTGACGCAGATGGAAGTCTTTCATCCAAGGGCTGCCCGGTGTTCCCCGCCGAGGCGTCGAGATCGAGCGGGCTGAGGCGGACCGGGTCGGTTGGGGAACCGGCTCACACCGGCTCACCTTCAGGTAGCGATCCCGGAAGCGCACCCACACCGTCTGGTCTCGCCGCTCCTCCACCCGCACCGTCCCCCCTCGTAACCCCGGACGGATATCCGCCCGAGCGATCTGGTAGATCCGGGTGTTATACCGAATCGTGTAATCGTTGGCCACCACGCGCTCCTCGACGTGGCTCAAGATCGCCGCCAGGTCGTGCTCCGCCCGCAGCCCTCGATGCGCGTCGGTGGCTTTCTCCGCTTCCACCGTGAAGCGACGATTCCATAGCGGCAGGTACTCCTGCTCCAAATAAGCGTTGGCTTCCTCCAAGGTGTGCACGCCCGCCTTGCGCAGACCCTTCACCAGCCGGTCCTGGGCCGTGCCGAAAAAGCGCTCGATGCGCCCCTTCGCCTGCGGTGAGTGAGCCGCAATCCATCCTACCCCCAACTCCTTCAGCGCCCGCCCGATCTGCGTCCAAGCCTCTGGCCAAGCCTCGTCGTCCGCCTCTCGCACCGGACGATTCACCGTAAACATGCTGTCCTTGTCGGTGTAAAATTCTCCCGGCCGCCCCCACCGCCTCAGATAACTCTCCAGCAAGCGAAAGTTCTCTTCCGTGGTGTCGTGCTCGGCAAAGCGCGCCCGGGCGCGACTGGTCGCGTCGTCGATCATCGCCAGCAGAAAGAGCTTCGGCCCTCGTCCCTCCAGCCAGTCGTGTTCCGACGAATCCCACTGCACCATCTCGCCGCAACAGGGCCGGCGCGCCCGCCACACGTGCACCTCTTCCACCCGCCGCCGCTTCCGCTTCCACACTCCCGCCTCCATCAGGATTTGCCGTACGCTCTCTTTGCTCACCACCACCCCGTGCTTCTCCCCCAGATACTCGGCCGCCAGCGTCGGCCCAAAGTCGGAGTACTCCCGCTTCACCAGTCGCACCACTTTCGCCCGCACCGTCGCGCTCAGCTTCCGCTTCGAGGCCCGCCCCCGCAGCCGGTGCAGGATCCCGCCATCGCCCTCCTTCCTCAGCCGCCCCACCAGCTTTCGCACCCAGCGCTCGCTCACCTTCAACTGCACCCCCGCCTGCTTCTGCGTCAGGTGTCCCTTTTCTGCTTCGTGCAACACCTTCAACCGATCCCGATCCCTTGCGCTCATCCACAGCTCCTGTTGTCTTTTCATCCCGACAGTCTGCCGGTTTCCTACAGGAACTTCTTACTTTGCCGCAATAGGATCTTTTCACTTTGCTGCGACAC
>CAWANC010000004.1:0-156507 GCA_963783155.1 uncultured Acidobacteriota bacterium
TTCCCCAAGGCCAGGGTGATTCGATCCTGACATCCTGCTAAAATGGTGTCCTGTATCTTTCTGGAATCCGGGGCTATGGCTACAACCTTTACGGAAAAGTACGACGTGGTGGTGGTCGGCGCGGGTCACGCGGGCGCTGAAGCCGCGATGGCTGCGGCGCGCATGGGGCTGAGGACCGCGCTCTGCACCATCAATCTCGACCTGATCTGCCAGATGTCGTGCAATCCCGCCGTGGGCGGCATCGCCAAGGGCCACCTGGTGCGTGAAGTGGACGCGCTGGGCGGCGTGATGGGCGAAGTGATTGACGCCGTCGGCATCCAGTTTCGGCTGCTCAACACCAGCCGCGGCCCGGCCGTCTGGTCGCCGCGCGCCCAGGCCGACAAAAAGCTCTATCGCGCCAGGATGCGCCAGGTGCTGGAACAGGAACCAAACCTGCGCATCAGGCAGGCTGAGGTGATTGACCTGATCCTGGAAGATTCGAACGGCACCTCGTCACCCGCAACCGACGGCAGCGCGCCACGGCAGCGCGTTCGCGGCGTCCTGTTGCGCGACGGGCGCACGGTGGAAGCCGGCGCCGTCGTGGTCACCACGGGAACATTTCTGAATGGCCTGATCCACTGCGGCGAACAGAAGTATGCCGCCGGCCGCTCGGGCGAACCTCCGGCAGTGATGCTGGGTGAAGCTTTGCGGCGCATGGGCTTTGAAGTGGGCCGTCTGAAGACCGGCACACCGCCGCGCCTTGACCGCCGCACCATCGACTTTTCGCAATTCAAAGTGCAGCCCGGCGATCCCGTGCCCACGCCCTTCAGCTTCCGCACGCGCGCCATCACCCAGGAGCAGACCGTTTGCTGGATCGCACTGACCAACGACGAAACACACCGGGTGATCCGCGAGAACATCCACCGATCGCCGCTTTACTCCGGTCAGATCCAGAGCGTCGGCCCGCGCTACTGCCCGTCGATTGAAGACAAGATCGTTAAATTCCCGGACAAGCCGCATCATCAGCTTTTCCTGGAACCCGAAGGCCTGGACACCAACGAGATTTACCTCAACGGCATGTCCACCTCCATGCCCATTGACGTGCAGGCGGCGATGGTGAAGTCGATTCCCGGGCTCGAAAACGCGGAGATGATCCGGCCCGGCTACGCCATCGAGTACGACATGATCCAGCCCACGGAACTGCGGCCGTGGCTTGAAACCAAAAAGGTCCAGAACCTCTTTCTGGCCGGGCAGATCAACGGCACCACCGGCTACGAGGAAGCCGCCTGCCAGGGCATCATGGCGGGCATCAACGCCGGGCTGCGCGTCCAGTGCCGCGAACCGCTGGTGATCGGGCGCACCGAAGGCTACACGGGAATTCTGATTGACGATCTGGTGAACAAGGGCGTGGATGAGCCTTACCGCATGTTCACTTCGCGCGCCGAGTTCCGCCTGCACCTGCGCATCGACAACGCCGACGAGCGCCTGATGCCCATCGGATACAAGGCCGGCACCATCGGGCAGGAAGACTACGATGTTTTTCTCCGCAAGCAGCAGCGGATTTCCGCCGCCACGCGCCTGCTGCTGGAGACCCGTCTCGATCCGCAGTCAGACACCGGCCGGGAGATTTACACGCGTCTCGGCCTGATGGCCGACGGACGGTTCAACGGCCCCACGCCGCTCACCGGCGCGCAATTGCTGAAGCGTCCGGAACTGAAGATTGACGATCTGATGGAATGGATCAACGAGGGGCTCGGCCGGGCCGGCAGCGAGCCCCTCGCGGCCCACAACGGCGACGAGATGGCCTCATTGATGGCCCGCGAAGAAGCGCGCCGGGTTGAAACCGATCTCAAGTATGAAGGCTATCTGGCCCAGCAGGAAAAGCACATTGAACACATGAAGCGAGCCGAGCAGCGCCGCATACCGGACGGGTTCGATTACGGCAGGGATCTCCGGCCTCTCGCGCGAAGTCGTGGAAAAGTTCACCCGCGTCCGTCCGCTCACACTCGGCCAGGCCCTGCGCATCCCGGGCGTCACGCCCGCCGCCGTGTCGCTGGTCAACGTCTATATCGAAATCTTCCAGCGCCGCGGCGCGGAACAAACGTCGCTCTAAGGGTGGTTTGCTGATGTCACGAAAAGGATCAGGTGGTCATTCGAGCACAGAAGTGAGGACGGAAGGCAGATAGCCCTATGCCCACAGCCCAAGAGCTTCTCCGTTTCTTGCGGAAACATGGCTACAAGCAAAAGCGCCAAAGCGGATCACACCTGATCTTGGTCCACCCCGTGCGCCGGATGCTGGTCATCCCCGTTCACCGCGGCGACCTTCCACGTGGCTTGTTTCTCAGGATTCTGAGGGATGCGGGTTTAAGCGAACGAGAGTTCCTTGAGGGTTAAACCGCAATCGAGACCGTTTCCGAATACACCGTCCGCGAACGCGGGAGCGGCTTCCGGCGGGCCCGGGATTCACGGATGTAGATTCTCATCGCCTCAAAGATGCTCGCCTTTGCTTCTTCGATAGTCTTCCCGAGTCCATAGACACCGGGTAAGTCCTCGCTATAGGCATAGAATTTCTTGCCTTCGCGTTCGATCTTGATGGGATAAGTGTAGAACTTCATAGCTACATCCTACCACAGGATAAGCCTACCGCTTCGGCTTCCACTTCCTGAAGAACTCCGTGAAATCCAGGTAAGGCATGGCGCGGGCGTTGGCAAACTGGCCCTGGCTCTGGGCGTAGAGAAGTTTCCCGTGCGGGTCGAGCACGGCCAGGGCGGGGATGCCTTTGTTGATGGGCACATCGTACTTTGCCGCGACGTCAAGGTTCTTGTCAAAGCGCCCCACGTCAATCTTCACCACCACAAAGTCGCGCGCGATCAGGCGGGCCAGCTCCGGCCTGTGCATCTGCGCATCCAGCGCATGACAATCCGGGCACCAGTTGGCGCCGAAAACCAGCACGATGTTCCGGCCCGTCTTCGATGCTTGCGCCAGGGCGGCTGCGATGTCCTGGGGGGCATCGGCCTGCGTGTCATAAATCGGCTGGGTCGCGGCCCTTGCGAGCGCGGCGCTCATCATCAGCCCGCCGCATAACACCAGCAATGTCAAAGCGCGGCTTGTCAGGAATCGCTGCTCTGCTTTCATGATTCTCTTATCTTAGCAGGATGTTGAAATATGTTGTAGCGGCGGCATCACGCCGCCAACCCACGTTGAGAGCGTTGAGCCCATGGCGGGGTGAACCCGCCGCTACGCTCTCCCTGTGGCATATTTCAACCGGCTGTCACATGAAAAGTGGCAGACAGGACAGGATATTGAAGTCAGCCGCCCGATTGGCCGATCAATAGGCAGTGGGATCGCGGCGCAGAACCGGTTCCCCAGGAGGCCACGATGGCGGAAGAAACCGATCAGCAAGTGACTCAGCCGGCAAACCCTGCTCCTCAGGAAAAAGACTACAAGTTCATCCGCTGGGATGACACCGGCAAGGTCGCGCATCTCACCATGGCCCGGCCTCCGCAGAACGTGATGAACATCGACATGCTCAAAGAGATGACCGCCGCCATCGAAGGCCTGAACCATAGCGAGGACGTGTGCCTGATCCTGCTGGACGCCGCCGCCGAATGCGAGGGCTTTTTCTCGGCGGGCCTGGGCGTGGAGGGCTACACGGAGCAACTGGTTTTCCAGATGATGGATGCTTTCCATGACGTTTTCCGCGCCATGGTGGAGGTTTCCAAACCCGTTCTGGCCGTCGTCGACGGCGTCGCTTCCGGCGCGGGCAGCGAGCTGGCGGCTTTCTGCGACCTGGTGATCGCCACGGAAAACACGCAGTTTCGCCAGCCGGAAATCAAGCTGGGCGTGTTTCCGCCGCTCGGAGCGGTGGTCTATCCGCGCGTCATCGGGCCGCGCCGCGCCATGGAATTCCTCCTGACCGGCGAGCCCATCAGCGCACGCACGGCGCTTGAAATCGGTCTGGTGAACCGCGTGGTTTCGCGCGCCGACCTGGAGGCCACCGTCAACGCCATGGTCCACCGCATCACCGATGAGAGCAGCGCCGTCCTGCAGTTGCTGAAGCGCGTGATCTTCAACGGCACCTGGATGCCTTTCACCGAAGCCCTGAAACGCGCCCAGGACATCTACCTCAACCAGTTGTTCGAGCTGGAAGATTCCCAGGAAGGTCTGCGGGCAATGCTCGAAAAACGCAAGCCCGTGTGGAAGAACCGGTAGTGTGGCGTCCCAACTAATTATTTGCCATGCGCCCGTCATTCCGAGGGCCGGCGTCTTTTGTCGGCCCGAGGAATCTGCTTGTAGCACGGTCAAAAAGCAGATTCCTCGCTTCGCTCGGAATGACACGTTTTCGACCGGGGCGTGAAGAATTAAGCGGGACACCACACCAGGACGCCCCCGAATCCGCTTGACTTTGGCCCACCAACCGCCTAGGTTTTAAGCGTATGGACTACCGTGAAATCATCACTCTCGAGCCCGGCAAGCGCGGCGGCAAACCCTGCATCCGCGGCTTGCGAATTACGGTTTATGATGTGCTCGATTATCTTGCCTCCGGCATGACGGAGCAGGAAATTCTGCACGACTTCCCGGAACTGACCTCTGACGACATCAAAGCGTGCCTGGCGTTTGCCGCCGACCGCGAACGCAAGCTGACTTCTGCCCTGCCGTGAAACTACTCTTCGATCAGAACCTCTCTTATCGCATCGTCCAAAATCTGGTGCTCCTCTATCCAGGTTCCTCCCATGTGCGGCCTGTGAGTCTCGATCAGGCTGACGACGAAACGATTTGGAATTATGCCCGGGATAACGGCTACGTGATTATTTCGAAGGACGCTGACTTTCACCAGCGGAGCTTTGTGCGAGGCTTTCCACCTAAAGTCATTTGGGTCCGATGTGGCAACAGTTCTACCGGCCAAATCGAAACGATTCTGAGAGACAACCACGCGGCCATCCTGAATTTCAGCAATGATACGGTTCACGCGTTCCTCATTCTGGGCCCTTCCGTAGCCTGATCGAAAAATGCAAGCCCGTGTGGAAGGCCCGGTAGGGCAAAGGCCCTGCACCGGACCTACCAGGCACCAAAGGTTCCAATCCATCCACAAACACTTTGGGCTTCTTCCTCCCAAGGTTTCCGATTAAAATGGTCTCCATCTTTCTAAGACGGCGTCGGTACCGTGTTATAGCAGTCGGGGCTTCTTTCAACACCAGGAACCGTGGTCAACATGTGGTTGGGCATCATGTGACACGAGTTTCCATACTTGGAGGGATGATGAATCCATCGGCGATTGAAGGCTTAAAGAAACAAGTCCGGGGAGAAATTCTGCAACCCAGTGACCCCGGGTATGACGAAACGCGAAGCATCTTCAACGCCGTCATTGACCGCCGGCCGGCGGTGATTGTGCGTCCGGCGGGTACGGAAGACGTGGTGGCGGCGGTGCGCTTTGCGCGCGAGCAGGACCTGCCGCTCTCGATTCGCGGCGGCGGCCACAGTGCCTCCGGAAACGCCGTCTGCGATAACGGTGTGATGCTCGACATGTCGAAGTTGAAAGGCATCCAGGTCGACGAAAAAAACCGCACGGCCACCGCGGACCCGGGACTGACCCTGGGCGACTACGACAAAGCCGTCACCGCCAGCCACCTGGTGAGTCCGATGGGCATTGTCTCCAAAACCGGAATCGCGGGACTGACCCTGGGCGGCGGAATGGGCTGGCTGATGGGAAAGTACGGCCTGGCCTGCGACAACCTGATGGGGGCGGAAGTGGTGACGGCCGAAGGCAAAACGGTGCAGGCCAGCGAGGAGGAAAACCCCGACCTGCTTTGGGGGCTGCGCGGCGGCGGCGGCAATTTCGGAGTGGTTACAAAGTTCCAGTATCGCCTGCATCCGCTGGAGCCCATGCTAGGCGGACTGCTGATTCACCCCATCGAAAAAGCCAGGGACGTCCTGCGCTTCTATGGCGAAATCACGCAAGACCTTCCCGATGAACTGATTGTTTATGCCGCCATGCTGACTGCGCCGGACGGCAACCCCGTCTGCGCAATGGTGGTGGCTTATATGGGAGATCCGATAGAGGGCAAAAAGGCGATGGCGCCCATCCGGGCCTTTGGGCCGCCCGTGGCCGACACCGTGGCCGTGGTTCCTTACGTCCAGCACCAGAGCATGTTGGATGATGGTTATCCGCGCGGACAGTTCCATTACTGGAAGTCAGGGTTCATGAACACCGTTACGGACGAGGCCATCGACGCCCTCATCGAACAGTTCCACCGCCGGCCCACACTTCTCACCCATCTCGTCCTGGAACACATGCACGGCGCGGCCAGCCGCGTGCCCGAGACGGCGACGGCCTTCCCTCACCGGTTCGTTTCCTACAACCTGGGAGCCTTCTCCATCTGGGACAACCCCAAGGACGAAGATGCCGGCCGCAAGTGGATCGGCGAATTCTGGCAGGCCGTGAAGCCTTATCTCACTGGAGGCGTTTACGTGAATTACCTGGGCCAGGAGGGTGCGGACCGCGTCCGCGAAGCCTACGGTCCGGTTTATAACCGGCTGGCGGCGCTGAAGCAAAAGTACGACCCCACCAATTTCTTCCGCCTCAACCAGAACATTCCCCCCCGCCGCCTAGAGGATGGGCATTCGCGTCGTTTAGCCTTTGTGCAGAGGCGGGCCTTGCTTCCGCCCTGCACCGGAGGCAGGCCCCACGTTTTGTAGAATCACCCCTGAGCTTTAATTTCAATTTCGCGCTTGCCTTCCGTCGAACAGAGGTAAAATTCTGAACATATTGAACCGACCCTCGGGGAGGCAGGATTCCATGCCCGGTTTCGATGAATTGCGATGGGCGGGACGTTTAATTCGACAGGCACTGAACCCCGTCACCGCAACGGCGCTCGCAGAAGAATGCTCCGCTCCAGACACGCCGGAGTCGGCCGCCGTGGATGCGCGTGATGGAGTCACTTCTGTCTACGAAGTCAAAATCACCCAGAACGGGCGACGCAAGCAGGATGCCATTGCCAGGCGTGCCAGATGTTACTGGTATATCGTCGCGTGCGCCCTAGTAGTCGGCGTTCTTGTTTATCTGTCCCTTGGTCCACATCGAATAGCGTTATGGCCGGCGGCCCTGCCGGCGGCAGCGGGGGTCCTTGCATTAGTGGAAGTACAACGGTGCAAGAGCCGCATCAGGGATGCTTCCTGCCTCATCGACCTTTACCGTGACCGGCTCAGGCGAATCCGATACCAGTGGATGGGCGAGGGCGACCCGGGGAAAGACCTGGAAATGGATGGCAACCTGAGCGCTGCTGACCTCGACCTGTTCGGCGAAGGCTCGCTGTTTGAACTGCTCTGCGACGTCCAGACTCCTGCAGGGCGCGAAACGCTTGCCCAGTGGCTCCAGGAGCCGGCTCAGCCGGAGGAAGTGATTTCCCGACAGCACTCCGTCCGCTATCTGCGCGACCGAATCGATTTGCGGGAAAAGCTGGCGCTGGTGCATGCCGGCAAGGCGGATGAATATTCCTGGAATACTTTCCGCAATTGGTTAACAGCAGATCCGATTGATTTTTCACGTTGGGCTCCATGGGCGGCGTTGCTGCTTTCGCTTTCGATGGTGATCGCAGGTGCTTGCTGGTGGAGTGGGTTGCTGCAAGCCCATGCGGCTTTGTGGTTGATGGCAACCATTGCCGCAGCCGAGGCGGGGCTGGCCCTATGGCTCCGCGGGCGCGTCAGGCGCGTCATGGAGGGACTGCTGCTGTCGGCTGGCAGACTCAAGGCCATCCTACGGCTCGGCGAACTCGTGGAGAACTCCAAACTCGAAACCCCTGGGCTGGTAGAACTGCAAGAGAGGCTCCGAGGATTGTCGAAATGTGTCGGGCAATTACAGCGGCTTATTATCAAGCGCGATGCTTTACGCAATGAGTGGTTTATTTACGCGTGTCTTCTGCTGATGTGGGGCACACAGTGGACCATCCAGATTGAGCGCTGGCGGCAGCGCCACGGGAGCAAGCTCCACGAACAACTCCGCGCCCTGGGCGAATTTGAAGCTCTAATGGCAATCGCCGCCTACGCCCATGAGAATCCGGACGACCCCAATCCGGAATTCGAAAGGGACGGCCCTCTTTTCGAAGCGACCGGTTTGGGACACCCGCTCATCGACCCGGCAAACTGTGTCCGTAACCATATCAACCTCGACGGTGAAACGCAGTTCCTCATGGTCACCGGGTCAAATATGTCCGGCAAGAGCACCCTGCTGCGCGCTGTGGGGCTGAATGCCACGCTGGCCTGGATGGGAGCGCCGGTGCGGGCGACGAGCCTTCGCCTGTCGCAACTTCAGATTTGCACCTCCATCCGCGTTGAAGATTCTCTGCTGCATGGCCTCTCACACTTTTACGCCGAAGTGCAGCGGTTGAGAGCAATGCTGGACCACGCAACTTCCGGCCCACCCGTCCTGTTTCTCATCGACGAGCTTTTCGCTGGCACAAATTCCGCTGACCGGCGCGTTGCCGCTGAAGCCGTTATTCGCTTGCTGGTCGAGCGTCACGCCATCGGCATGGTGACCTCGCACGACCTGGCCCTGACTGAAATCGCCGAGAAGCGATCGCTGGCAGGGGTCAACGTGCATCTTGCCGACACACCAACCGCAAAGGGGCTGAGTTTTGATTATCGCCTCCGCACAGGAAAGTTGGCTCACGGAAACGCGCTCAAGATTATCCAAATGGTGGGTATTCCGATTGAGTGACGCCACGCGGCGGCCCGGAGTCCCCAATCACTGAATCCTGATCCCTGGTTTTCACGCCGGCTGGTCGAAGAAGGGCTCGCCGCGCTTGCGGTACTTGTATGCGGCGCGCTCGTCGAGTTCGATGCCGAGGCCCGGCTTCTCGGTGACTTCGACGTATCCCTTTTCGATCAGCGGCTTTTTGCGGCCCATGATGAGTTCATCGAAGAAGGGGACGGATTCGGCGTGCCATTCGAGCGCCAGGAAGTTGGGCGTGGCGGCGCAGAGGTGCGCCGAGGCCATGGTGCCGATGGGGCTCGAGATGTTGTGCGGAGCGACGGCCACGTAGTGCACTTCCGCCATGTCGGCGATGCGGCGGCCTTCGAGCAGCCCACCCACTTTCTGGTAGTCGGGCGCCAGGATGTCCACCGCTTCGCGCTCCAGCAATTCGCGGAAGTGGTGCCGCTGGTAGTGGTTTTCACCTGTGGCAATGGGGGTTGTGGTGGCGTCCGTCACGCGGCGCATGGCGTCGGTATTTTCCGGAGGGATGGGATCTTCCAGCCACAGCAGGTCAAACTCCTCGCAGGCGCGCGCCAGCTTGATGGCGTCATTCACGCCGTAGTTCCAATGGCAATCGATGGCCAGATCGACTTCCGGACCCAGCGCCTTGCGCAGCGAGCCCACCAGGCCCGCCATCAGGTTGATCTCTTTGCGAGTCAGCGAACGGTTGTAATCGTCCAGCGAGTATTGGCTGGGAACGTCCACGTCAAATTTGAGCGCCGTAAAGCCGCGCCGCTTCATGGCCACGGCGTGCTTGGCGTAATCCGCGGCGCGAATCTTGCGAGCCTCGATCTTCTGCCCGCCGTGATACTTGGGGCTGAGTTCGGTCTTCTCACGTTTTGCCTTGCCGGGCTTCTGCGCCCAGCCGGGCGTGCGCGGCAGCAGCACCGGCGACAGGCTGGAAAGGCCCTTGCCGGCGTGGCAGTCGGCGTAGATGCGGACGCGGTCGCGATACTTGCCGCCCAGAAACTGATAGACCGGCAGACCGGAAGCCTTGCCCACAATGTCCCACAGGGCCGTCTCCACGCCGCTGATGGCGTGATAGCCCATGCCCGCTGTTCCGGTGGCGCCCATGGCCGTGCGCATCAGGCGCGTCAGGCGGTCCACGTCGCGCGGGTCTTCGCCCGGCAGGAATTCGTTGAACTCGCGAATCACGCCCGTCAGGCCGGGAGCGAAAAAGGCCTCGCCCCATCCCGTGACGGACTTGTCCGTCGAGACCTTCACAATCGTCCAGTCATAATTCGCTTCAATCACCGCCGTTTCAATCTTCGTAATGCGCATTGGGGGCTCCGGTTCCCTTTCATGTTTTCAGATTGTCTGCGCGCAGGCACACGGCGCCTCACCCCGGCAGGGCGCGCCCGTGCAAAAGACTTGCGCGAAAAACGCACCAGTACCACGGGATTGGATGAAATGCTACTTAAGTGCGTCGAGATCTTTTTGAAGGTTGGTGATGGCGTCCTTCGGAAGTTCGGACGGCACCAGGTCCGTGGAGCGCCGCGCATAAACATTATCGCTCGCCTCGGAAATCTCCACCGTCTGGGTTTTATTGTTGTCGCCGTACCGTACCTCGACGGTGTACAGCGGCTTGTTCAGCCCGTAGGCAGCCAGTTGGGTGGGGTTTTTCTTCGGAAACGATTGCGCGCTCAGGTTGCGGAGGTCCTGCAGCAGCGTCTGCATCTTGTCATTCGAGACCACCATGCTGGCCGGCTCGGTCTGCTCCCACTTGCCGTCCTTGTGCTGCACAAAAACCCGCTGCCCCTTGGGACTCTTCACGGTGAGCTGTCTGGCCTCATAGGTGGAGAAAGTGAACAGGTCCTGGGACCGCAGGTCTGAAGCCTGCTTCTGGAATTGGGTGAGAAAGTCCGCTCCGAGTGTGAAGACCGGGCCCACCTCCGTATTCATGGCGTAGTAGTTGGAGCCGTCCTTCCTGCCCAGCACCAGCGTCTGGCTGCCCCCGTCAGTGGTGAGGTGAATGGTCAGGGTGGGATTCGAAAACCCGTAACGGGCCAGGTCTTTCTTGCTTTCCGCAACAACGCTCTGCATGGACGCAGTGTTCAGTTCATCCACCAGACCCTGGACGGTAAAGTGGTTGGCGCGGACCGGAGGCGGCAGCATCAGGTCCCAGATGCCGTCGGCATTTTTGACAAGCTGGTAACCGCCCTTCGGGTAGGAAACATCCATGCGCCTGATGCTGTCACCCGCCAGCGTGACCACTTTCTTGTTGCGGAAGTCGAACAGCTTCTTCTCGAGCGAATCTTTCAGGTAGCTGGCCAGGGTGAAAACGCGCGGCCGGCCGGCCACCTGGGCATAGATCCCACTGTTGGTGGGCGTGGAGCTTCCCAGGCGCAAGGTAAATTCCTGCGGAGTGGCATTGGTTTTGACATCAATGGTGGTCTCGGGCGGGTCCAGACCGAATTCCTTCAGGCTCCCCGCCTGCTCGGTCACCACTTCGGACGGCGTGGCCCCGGTCAGGCTGCTGAGAAAGCTGTCGATGGTGGAGGAATCAACCTCGAGTTTACTGGGGGCCGTGATCTGCCAGGTTTTGCCGTTCCGCGTGCAGGTGACGGCCTTGCCGCCTGGCGCCGTCACCGTAAATGCGACAATCTGGCCGTCCTGCACTGGAAGGATCTTTTGTGCAGCGGCGCCCTTCTTCTCCGAACCCGGGGCAGGCTTCTTGCCTCCGTAGTATGTGAAGATGCCCCAGAGTCCTGCCAGGACCGCCAGCGCGATTAAGGTTTGGAGATATTTTCTGTTCATCGCCGACGCCGCCACCACACTCCCGCGCCCACCAGGACAATGAACAAAGGCAGGCCAAAGACGCCCAGATAGCGCAGGAAGAACATTTGCCGCTGGTTCATATCCAGGGTCTGATGTTCCTGTGATTTGGGCCGGATGGAAATCAGGCTCTCCTCCGCGGAGAGCCAGTTGACCATGTTCATCACCAGGTCCTTGTTGCCCTGGAACCCCAGATACGCATTGGCTCCCAGCAGGGACGTTCCCGTCACAACCAGGCGGCCTTCACTCTTCTTGCCGCCCTGGCCGTTGATGGTGTCCGCCGCAGCAACCGTCAGCGGCCCCTTGATGTCTTTGCCGGGCCGGTATGAAACCTTCCGCACACTGGAGTTGAAACCTTCCACCCCGAAGCTGTCGCCCGAAGTCTCACACAGCATTTCGGGCGACGCGCCGCCTTTGGCTTCCTTGCTGATTTCAAGCGACCGGGAAAGTGGGAAGAGGGTCGCCGTCCGCTCCATGGGCCCCACAATGGGGTTGGTCCCGTACTTGATGATCAGCGGCATGTCCGGAGTGGTCCCAAACAGCCGGGCCACCGGGTTCAAATCCACAACCAGATCATCCCGGACGGAAATGCCCCAGCCGGTGAACATTTTGTTCAGGTTGGGCAGCTTGACGCCCGCGTCCAGCATGAACAACACCCGCCCGCCACCCTCGATGTATTTGCTGATGGTGGCAACTTCCGCCGGCAGATAATCGTGTTTGGGCCCGGCAATCACCAGCACCTGGCATTCGGGAGGAATCTCGTTTTTCTGCATCAACATCAGAGTCGTGACGTTGTAGCTTTCGTTGTTCAGTTCCGTCTTCAGATTGGCAAACCCGTCCCGGGCGGTGTCATTAACGCTGCGCTCCCCGTGGCCATCCATAAAATAAATCGTCTTCTCCCCCATCAGGACACGGATCAGGGCGTTGGTGACTCCTTCTTCGTTGGTGGTTTGCGCCTGGAAGTGCCGGGTACCTGAAACCACTTCGACGGTGCCGTAGCTTTGGATGCCGTACTTCTTGGCCAGGGCGGGCTGGCGATCCGGGTCAACGTACTGCACTTCCAGGTGGCTGGAGGCGTTCTCGTACTCTCCCAGCAAATCACGCCGGCCGGAAAAAGCGTCCTTGCGGTCAAAAGCATAAATGGTGACGTTCTGAGTCAGGCCACTGAGGATCTTCTTGGTTTGGGGTGAAAGGCTGAACTCCTTGTTGGGAGTCAGGTCCCAGCGCTTGTCGTGGTTGTTTACAAACCAGTTGACCAGGACGATAATCGCGATGCCGATCAGGGTGTACAGGACCAGGTTTGCGCCCTGCAGAATCCGCTTGCCGCCCCCTCCTTTCGGTCGTTCTTTTCCCGCCATCGTCAGACCCTCCCCTTCAAGGCTTCAACAGACCGCGCCGTCAGGAAAATCCCGATCACGATCAACGAAACGTAATAGACCAGGTCCTGCAAGTCGACCACTCCCTTGGCAAAACTGTCATAGTGCGTAGTCAGAGACAAATAGGAAAAAACCTTGCCCACGGCTCCGGGCGAGTAGGCTGAAACCCAGTTGAACACGTAGAACATCAGAAACACTGCAAAGGAAACTGCGCCGGCGATGATCTGATTTTCCGTGAAGGTTGATATCCACATCCCCAGCGCCAGCAGGGCGCCGCCAAAAAGAAGAAATCCCAGGGCATGCGCCAACAGCGGCATGGCCGCAGGCTTCCCGACCAGAAACAGAACGCTGATGTAAAGGAAGGTAATGGCCAGCATCACCACGTAGAGCAGCAACGCGCCCAGGAACTTGCCCATTATAATTTGGAAGTCGGTAACCGGAGAAGTGAGCAGGAGCTCGATGGTGCCGGTCCTTTTCTCCTCCGGGTAAAGCCGCATGGTAATCAGGGCAACCAGGAAGAGCGTAATAATGGATAACACTCCTTCAAACAGCGGACGAACGATGTAGTTGTTAATCCCCATCGACGGAGCGCCCGCTCCCCCCATCGCCTGCATGCGGAGAGTATTAAAGACATACGACGCCGTAAAACTGTAAAAGAAAAATCCGCATTGCAGGGCATACGCCGCCAGCACCACATACGCTACCGGCGAATGAAAATAGGAACGAATTTCCTTGCCCGCCACTGCCAGAATATTGCGCATTTCATTTTCCCCCTCAGGGTGGTTGGCTCATGTCCAGCCGCTGCCAGACCTTCAGCGTGTGAAGGCCGCAGCCTCAGTTGGCAACTTCAGTTTCTCCAGGTTTCTCCTGCTCCGGCGCATTGACAGGCCGGGCTTGTGCCGCTGCAGCATCTTCGCTCAAGTCGCGCGTCGTCAGTTTCAGGAAGATGTCTTCCAGGCTCATTCCGCTGGTTTTCAGCTCAAACAGGCCCCATCCGGACTCAACGATGGCGCGGGCCAGCTCCGACCGCACCTCCTGGTTCTTTTCCGTATGGACTTCCAGGGTGACGCGGGAACCGGCAGCGTCGACCGGCTCAACCAGATTCACGCCGGACACCGATTGCAGCCTGTTCATAATATCCGGGGCCGGACCTTCCACCGTCACCAGCACCGATCCGTATCCCTGCAGGCGGGCGATCAGTTCGTCCGGAGCGCCCATGGCCACCACGGTTCCCTTGCTGATCACCACCACTCGCTGGCAGGTCTTTGAAACCTCCGGAAGGATGTGCGTGCTGAGAATGACGGTGTGCTGCCCGGCCAGCCCCTTGATCAGTTCTCGGGTTTCGATAATCTGCTTGGGATCCAGGCCCGCCGTGGGCTCGTCAAGAATCAGGATGTCGGGATTGTGGATCAGCGCCTGGGCCAGTCCCACGCGCTGGCGGTAGCCTTTGGAAAGTCTCCCGATCTGGCGGTTCTGCACGTCGGTGACAGAGCATTTTTCAGAGACTTCCCCAATGCGTTTCTTGAGGTCGCCGCGCGCTACGCCCTTGATCCGGCCCACGAACGCCAGGTATTCATTCACCGTCATGTCGGTATAGACAGGGGGGGTTTCCGGGAGGTACCCGATGTGCCGCTTGGCTTCCAGCGGTGAGTCGGCCACGTCGATGCCCGCCACGCGAACGCGCCCGGCGCTGGCCGAAAGAAAACCCGTAATGATGCGCATGGTGGTGGTTTTTCCGGCGCCGTTCGGACCCAGAAACCCGAGGATCTCTCCTTTCTGCACCTGGAAGCTGACGTCAGAAACCGCCAGCGTCGGACCGTATCGTTTCGTCAGATTCTCAACTTCAATCATACGAATGCATCCTCATTTCCTGAGCGATGTGCCCCGCAATGGATCTTGAAATCCGCCTGTCCCGGACAAACCCGCGAGCGCAGGTTCAACTAATAAGGATTACCAAAAAACCACAAAGGTTGCCAACCACTTTATTTTGTGGTTTCCTGAGAACTTGTTTTGCCGGACTCTCATTCAACATCCAAACAGAGTATCAGCATCCCCATCTGGAGGAAACCATGGTTCTCAAAGACCAAGTCGCACTCATCACCGGAGCCTCAAGCGGAATCGGTTACGCAACCGCCCTCGCCATGGCGCGCGAGGGGGCCCGCGTCGGGGTCAACTATCATAAAAACAAGGCCGGCGCCGACCAGGCCGTGGCGGAAATCAGCCAAGCGGGCGGCGAAGCTCATGCCATTCGCGCCGACGTTACCTCTGCCGGCGAGGTGGAGGCGATGGTGGAAAGCGCGCGCAATCGCTGGGGGCGCATTGACATCCTGGTGAACAATGCCGGCGATCTGCTCGGCCGGCACATGCTCTCCGACATGACGGAGGATTACTGGGAGCAGATCATGGACCTGAACCTCAAGAGCGTATTCCTCTGCGTCAAACAGGTCTGGGAAGAAATGGCCGAGCGCAAGAGCGGGAACATTATCAACATGACCTCCATTGCAGGGCGCAACGGCGGCGGGCCCGGTTCGGGAGCCTACGCCACCGCCAAAGGCGGCATGATCACTTACACCAAGAGCCTGGCCAAGGAGCTGGCGCCACACGGTATTCGAGTGAACGGCATCGCCCCGGGCGTCATCGCCACGCCTTACCACGAACGCTACAGCCCGCCTGAGGTTTTCCAGAAGTTCATCGCCAGCATCCCGCTCGGCCGCGCCGGGACTTCCGAGGAAATCGCCAGCGTTGTTGTCTTTCTGGCGTCGCCCGCCGCCAGCTACATCGTGGGAGAAACCATTGAAGTGAACGGCGGCATGCTGATGGATTAGCCGGCTCAACGGGACGCCCGAAGAAACTTGTCGATCCCCGTTAACACCTGGTGCATCATCGCGCGCGTTAATTTCCCGGTCTGTGTGTTCTGCTGGCTGGGATGATAGGACGCGAACAGCCGGGGCAATCCGTCCGGCAACTCATAGCTGGCCCCGTGCCCAAAGGGCATCTTTGAGCGCGCAGGCAAATTCACTTTTTCAGCAACCACTGCGAGGTACCGGTCAAACCCGATCCGGCCCAGCGCCAGCACAGCACGCACCCGGCCCAGAAATTCAAGTTCATTCTCCAGGTACGGCTGGCAATTCCTCAGTTCCTGTGGCAGCGGCTTATTCGCCGGAGGCGCGCAGCGCAACGCCGCCGTGATGTAACACCGGCGCAGCCGCAGCCCGTCGTCGCGGTCGTGGGAATCGGGCTGGGTGGCGAACCCCGCCTCATAGAGCGCGCGAAAGAGAAATTCTCCCGAGCGGTCTCCCGTAAACATCCGCCCGGTGCGGTTGGCTCCGTGCGCGGCAGGCGCGAGTCCCACAATCAGCAGTTCCGCTTTGGGGTCGCCGAAACTCGGTACGGGCTTCCCCCAGTAATCCCAGTCGCGAAACATCCGCCGCTTTTCCCGCGCCACTTTCTCGCGATACTCCACCAGTCGCGGGCAGCGCGCACAGCGGACCACCCGCCGCTGGAGCTTTTCAAGTTTAAGACTGGACGATGAAGATTCAGCCATTGTGAATGGTTCAGAAGCAGCCTGCAGAGAACCAAAGCCGCTTACCCTTTTGCAAGCGCCAGCAACGCCTTCCAATGTTTTTCAGAAACCGGCATCACCGAGAGGCGCGGCAGCCGCACCAGGTCAAAATCTTTCAAGCCTTCGTGCTTCTTGACTTCATCCAGACCGACGGGCCGCGGGACGGTTCCGCGCGCGGCGATATCCACAACCACCAGCCGCTCCTCTTTCTGTTTCGGGTCCTGATAAGGATCGCTCAGCACTTCCGCAAACCCCACCACGGCCCGATCCCCGCCCGAGTGATAGATCATCACCTCATCGCCCCGGCGGACGTTGCGCAGATGCTTCAGGGCAAGGTTATTGGAAATCCCGTCCCACACGGTCTTTTTGTCCTTCGCAAGGTCCTGATAAGAATAGTGTTCGGGGTCGGATTTAAACAGCCATTTCTTTGCCATTCGTTTCTCCTGCAGAGGGCGCCGCAGCAGCCGCTCAAATCATTCAAATAATGTGACTTGTGACGCATTCATGGCGTCTGCTCAACTAATCTCATTCTGAATCTTTTCTCGTCCGCCCGCATCTCATAAGAAGGCAGATAAATTTGAGGAGACAAGAAAAAATGGGAAACATCAAGCAAGTGAACAGCGAGCAGTGGCAGGCCCTGGAAAAGGACTCCAAGCCCACCTTCGTGGACTTCTGGGCCGAGTGGTGCGCGCCCTGCCGCGCCATGGGACCCACCTTTGAAAAGCTGGCGGAGACCTATTCCTCCCAGTTCAACTTTGCCAAGGTGAACGTGGACGAGGCTCCGGAGCTTGCCGGCAAGTTCGGCATCCGGTCCATTCCCACGCTGATCCTGGTGAAGGACGGAAAGGTTGCTGAACAGTTGACCGGCGCCCGGCCCTACAGCGAACTCGCCAAAGTTCTCGAGGCCCATACGACCGTCAAAACTCAGTAAAGCCGCGCTACCCTATTCAACCACAAAGGCGTCCGCTCACAAACGGACGCCTTCGCTCTTTTCAGGCCTTGTGTACACCACGTCTCACTGCAGCGCCGGGCAAACTACCCATGCTTTTCGCGAAAGCCCATCCTTAACTTGGCCGGCCGGTCAGGACGTTGGGGGTGTTCTGGAAGAACCCCTTCGGCGCGCTGACGTACCCGCTGACGCTGTTCTTGTCCAGCTTGTTCACCACCAGCTCCAGCGCGGTGGGAGCTCCCTGAACGTAGAAGTAGACCGGCTCATCCAGCGCCTGGTCTTTGCGCTGCGTGCGCTTGTCATCGAAAAAGAGATCGATGGTGTAGACGTTCTGCTTGCGGTTGGTCTTCAGCAGCTCAATCATGATACCGCCGATCTTCTTGCGGTCATGCCGCCGCTGCAGGTTGAATTCAAAGTAGTCGCGGTCCGTGCGATGGGCCAGGGCCACCAGTTCGTCATGCGTCCGGGCGATGGCGCCGGAAAGTTCCCCCTTGGCCCCCATCAGGGCTTGCTTGGTAGCGTCGAGGTCCTTCTTGTTGCCCTCAATACCACCCGAAAGGTTGCCGAACTTGTTGTTGGCGTCGGACTGGAATTTGTTCAGTTCCTGTGCGCTGGCCTTCTGCGCGATGGCCGTGTTCAACTCGGTGACGGCCGCGCGCTGCTGTTTTTGGATAGTCGCGGTCAGCTGGCGGGCGTGCGCCAGTTCTGCCTGGGTCATGCCCAGTTTCTGGCTGGTCACGTCAAACTGTCCCTTCAACTGCGCATAGCGGTCGTCGCTCTGGTCCATCCGCTGCCCCAGCACCGTCAACCGGTTGGCATCCGTGGCCAGAGCTTTTCCAAACTGTGACCGCTGGCTGAGCGCCAGGTAAAGGTTGACTCCGGCCAGAACCACCAGCAGAGCCAGCACCGCGATCAGCAGCTTACTCATGGGTTGCGCCTGCGGCGGCGCGGCGGGCTGCGGCGGTGGCGCCTGCACGTAAATGTATTGAGGCTGTCCCGGAGGCGGCCCTGCTCCCGGCTGCCCCTGGGGCGCTCCCTGCACGGGCCCGGCCTGAGGCGCTGCGGGTTGCTGCGTGGGATCGCTCCGGGTGGGACGCGGTTCATTAAACCCAAACATGGCATGCCCAATGTCGCGTTTATCTTCCTTGTCCGGCATATTCGACTCTCCTCTTTGTCATCTGATGGCTCGCTGGGGACTTTGTCACCGCGTTCGGCCTCTCTCAACTCCTGACCCGATGCCCCACAGCGGTCTTAGACGCTGGCCGCCCCCGCCCGGTTGCATCCAGCGTTCAGGGCAGGACGGCTGTTAGGCTAAGTATCCCCTTGAATCAATTTTTAGGCAAGATTTTGGGTGGTATCTTTTTCCGACAGGCCGTGGCTCATTTTGGCGGGACTGCCGCAGCCAACTTCGTGAATAAAATCCCTGGAATTTCCGGACCATGACTACGCGCCCCACACTGTCGTGCCCCAATCATAGGGAGCACTGAAACATAAGTAACGCCGAAGGGGGCAAATAATCGTCTTGCCGGAAAGAGAAACTAAAACTGGAATGAGATAAAGCTACCGGTCCGGGACATCTGCACCCGGAAAGAGCTGACCAAGGCCTCGCAGGATGTTCTGCTCCTCGGGCGAAAACCGCTCGCGAATCTCAGGGCTGTCGAGAAACTTTTGCCGCTCCTCGGCGCTCATGCTGCGCATGCGACGGAGCGCCAGCCGCACCCTGCGCCTTTCCGCCGGGCGAAGATTGCGCCAATCGCCGGACATCTGGCGCACGTTCTGGCGCTGCTCGGGAGTGAGCTGTGAATAGACTTGTTCCCGCTTTCGGACCTGCCGCTTCTCGTCCGTCGAAAGCTGGTTCCAGTGCTTGAGGTTTTCCCGGATCCGCTCCTGGCGCTCAGGAGGAAGACTCTGGAAGCGTTTATTATTCTTGAGAATTCGTTCCTGCTCTTTGGGCGGCAGTTCCCGAAGGCGCGCGAAAAAGCCGGCCCGGCGAGCCGCCTGCCGGGCGCGCATTCTGCGGACCTGGCGGACTTCCCTTCTCCGCTCCGCCCTGGTCTGCGAAAACGCTGAAAGCGCCGGAAGCAGCAGGCTGGCCAGCACCAGGGCCAGTATCGCTCGAACCTGGCAGTTCCGCGCCTTACCAAGAGACAACAAACCCGAATTGACTGATCGATTCTTCATCATCCGCTTCGTTCACACGGCCCCGGCCCTCAATGGCCTTCCAGCGTCACGGCTAATTCGCATTCGCCTGGGGAAGTTCCGAAAGCGCGTCAAAGTTCGCGACCACTTCATAATCTTCCAGCAGTGAAAGGTTCTCGTCCATTTTCAACTGTTCTTCAGGCGGCAGAGGCTGCCGCAGTGCCTGGGTCGCCGGGGAGTTCTGTGCCGAGGCCGTGTTGGCCGTCGACTGCTGCTGGCTGACGGCCGGTTGCTGATTTTCAACCACCCCCTGGTGGTTGAAAACCACCACAGCAACCAGAATCAGCACCACGGCAGCCACCCCCGCCGCCAGCGCCCTCACCCTGCCGAAACCGAAAAAGCCGGAATTGTTCTTCTCGCTCGCCGCCACCCGGGCGCGGACCCTGGCGTCAAACCAGGGCGAAGGCTCAGCCGTATTCCAGTCATCGAGAGCCGAGTCGAGCCGACGATATTCTTCCGCCGCGCGGGCGCATGCGTCGCAACCGGCCATGTGGCGGCGCACGCCGTCAACCTCACGGGCCTCCAGCATGTCGTGGACAAACAGAAAAAGCTTTTCACGATTGTTGCATTTCATAGCTGTCCTCCCCTGACGAGCGGCTCAAGGCGCTCGCGAAGGGTCTCATAAGCGCGAAACAGCAGCGATTTGACGGCGCTTTCGGAAACCTTCAAAATCCCGGCAATCTGCCGGTAATCCACGTCCTGGTACTTGTGCAGAATTACCGCCGTGCGCTGATTTGCCGGCAGTGATTCGATGGCTTCGCGGATCATCCTTCCGCGGTCCGTTTCAATCAGTTGCTGCTCAACCGAGACCTTCGGATCAACAAATTCGAACGAGGTTTCTCCGTCCTCGGTCCGCCCGTTTCCGTCCTGCCGCCGCCGGCCCTTCACATCCCGAATGGCGTTCAACGCAAGGTTCGTGGCAATCCGGTAAAGCCAGGTAGTGAAGCGCGCGTCCGGACGATAGCGGTGGCGCGCCTTGTAAACGCGGAGGAAGGCCTCCTGGGCCAGGTCTTCCGCCAGAGCCTCGTCGCGAACCATCCTGCAGAAGTATTTGACCAGCGGCGTGCGATAGCGCCGCAGAAGTTCGTCGAAAGAACCCGCATCGCCCTGGCGAACCCGCAACATCAAGTCGAGATCCGAGTCAACCACCATCGCGTCCACACCCTATATAACACATGGCCCGCCAAAGAGTTGCGGTCAGGCAGGGCATTTTTTCTTCCGGGCCCGGGCCAATCGACCCCTGCCTGACGGACCCATCTTCAGCAACTCTGTTGCCGGGAGAGCACTTTTCCCCCAGAATTTCGCCAAATTCCGGCCGGGCGATCACAATGGGAACACACCGGCAAAGGGATTGCGTCACCATTTGGGCATCCTGAAGCTCTCCCGGAGCGTGCCGGAACAGCCCAAGACGCTGATTCCGGAGGATCTTCCATCCCAGCCCTCCACCTCTACCTTGATTCCGCCAGCAACTTCCTCTCGATTCGCGGGTTTAAGGAAATGTGGCCGATTTGGCGCAGCGCGGGTCGCCATGGCACCCAACCGGTGACGGAAGTCGGGCCGTAGCCCCGTTTAGCTGCGGCACAGCCCGCGCTCGGGTCTCCGGCCGGCTGAGAAATTTGGAATCAGGCAAAAAATGGCAGCAAAAGTGCTATAGCCATCGTTGGAAGCAGAAGTAGACGCCGGAAAGCGAATTGGAGTGGAAGCCACTCGGAAGTAAGTTTTTACGTAAATTTTTCAGGATTTTGAAGACTTACACAGCTCGTCAGGCGTCTAATAGGATATGAGGAAGTAGGATGATCGACAGGCAGCAGACAGGAATTACGAGCAAGCAAGTAAGGAATCTGGCTGCGGGGTTCGGGCTGCCAAAGGGAGGCGCCATGCTGAAACGGAAATTCAAATGGTCGGTAATTGTGTTGAGCGGGCTTTTCCTGTTAAGTTCCGGCCTGCTGATGGGCGGCCAACAGGATGCGCAGAACGCGCCGGACGATAATGCCATCACCACTTCCATCCAGGCAAAGCTGTTCCAGGACCCGTCGCTGAAGACGCAGGACATTCGCGTCTCAACCCAGGACGGCGTGGTCACGCTGACCGGCAACGTCGATTCGCAGGACCAGCAGGCCGCTGTGGACAGCATCGCCAGCATGGAGCCCGGAGTAGTGAAAGTGATTGACAGCCTCAGCGTGAATGCATCGGGTTCCACACCACCCGCCAACGTGGAGTATTCGCAGCCTGGGCCATCGCGCAGGCCGCAGATGCACCTCCGCAGCCTGAAGACGCGCCTCCGCAGCCTGGAGACGAACCTTCGCAGCCTGGAGACGAACCTTCGCAGCCGGCGAGCCAAACGCGCTCATTCGGCGGCGGCGAGGCGCAGGACCAGGCAGTTCCTGACACCCTGCAGCTCGCCTCGGGAACCCTGGTTTCCGTACGGCTCACCCAGGTCCTTTCCAGCAATCAAAACCGCGCCGGCGACGGCTTTACCGCCACACTGGAGCAGCCCGTGGTAGTAAACGGCTGGGTGGTGGCTCGCCGCGGGCAGAGCATCGAGGGCCGGGTTGTGGACGCGCAAAGGGGTGGACGCGTCAAAGGAACGTCAAAGCTGGAAATTGCCCTGACGGAATTGACGCTGGTGAACGGCCAGTCTCTTCCCATCCACACGCGGCTCATCCGGGCCGAAGGCGGCACCACCAGAGGACGTGACGCCCAGGCCATCGGAACCACCACGGGTGTGGGCGCCATCATCGGCGCGATTGCCGGTGAAGGGGAGGGTGCCGCGATTGGCGCCGGGATCGGCGCCGCCGCGGGTGTTGCCGGAGTGCTGCTGACCCACGGCCGGCCCACGGTGATTCCACCCGAAGCGCTGCTCACCTTCCGGCTGGAATCCTCGGCCAATATCTCGACGCTCTCGGCCCAGGCGGCCTTCCGCCCGGTGAACCAGCAGGACTACGCTCAGCAGACACTTCAGCACCGGCCGGACGGCATTTACGGTCAGCGCCCCGGCTATGGTTATCCCCTCTACTACGGCTACTACGGTCGGCCGGGTTACTACTCCCCGTACTGGGGATGGGGACGCCCGGGTGGCTACTACTGGGGCCCGGGGGGTTATAGAGTTTATCGATTTGGCGGCCGTGGCGAGCGCCGGGAATTCCGCGGCGAGCGGAGGGAAGTGGGCCGCGGCGCCCGTGAAGGACACAGAAGGTAGGACATCACCCCGAAGCAGTGAATCTCCCGTGCTTCAGACCCCATGCTGGATGGGCGGCGCAGTGCCGCCCATTCAGCCACCTTCCAGCCAACCTGCAACTCATTTGACGGAAAAACTTCCCTGAAGACGGATGTCGCGTGAAGACGCTCCCACCATCACTTTGTAATCGCCCGGCATGACGGCCCAGTCGTGGTTTGGCGTACTCCAACAGGAAAGCGCCCGGCCGTCCAGCACCAGGTGAACGTGGCCCGTCTCGCCGGGCTTCAGTTCCAAGCTTTCAAATCCCTTCAACTGTTCGGGCGGTTTGGGAACAGCTACGGTTGACGGGAACCCCGGATAAAGTTCGGCCGCCTCGACGCTGGCGATTCCCACCGGCAGTTTTGCCCGTGCCGCCAGGTAGCACTCTTGCAACGTCTCCTCTCCTCTGCCTCTGTCAAGGCAAAGTAAGAAGTTCCTGTTCTTAGCAAAGTAAGTAGTTCCTGTGGGCGCTAAGCGAAGGAGCCCGTAGGGCGACTGAGGTTAGCGCCCACGACGCGCCCCAGGGGGTGCTTCTCCTGCTTTTCCACTGCCTGTTCCTGTTGCATAATTTTCCATAGCGGGGGACTCTTCCGCAGATGGAACTCTTTCATCCAAGTGCTGCCGGGTGTTCCTCGTCGAGGCGTACGACCTCGAGCGGGCGAGGCGGAACGGGTGGGTTGCGGCTCCGGATCACACAGGCTCACCTTCAGGTAGCGATCTCGGAACCGCACCCACACTCTTTGGTCTCGCCGCTCCTCCACTCGCACCGTGGCCTCGTAAACCGGGACGAATATCCGGGCGAGCGATCTGGTAGATCTGCTTGTCGTATCGAATCGTGTAATCGTTGGCCACCACGCGCTCCTCGACGTGGCTGAGAATCGCCGCCAGGTCATGCCCGCCCGCAGTGGACGATGCGCGTCGGTGGCTTGCTCCGCTTGCACGGTGAAACGACGATTCCATAGGGGCAAGTACTCGTGCTCTAAATAAGCGTTGGCTTCTTCCAAGGTGCGCACGCCCGCCTTGCGCATACCTTTCACCAGCCGGTCCTGGGCCGTGCCGAAGAAGCGCTCGATGCGCCCTTTGGCTTGCGGTGAGTGAGCCGCGATCCAACCTACCCCAACTCCTTGAGCGCCCGCCCGATCTGCGTCCAAGCCTCTGGCCAAGCCTCGTCCGTCGGCCTGGCGCATGGGACGATTCACCGTGAACATACTGTCCTTGTCGGTGTAAAATTCTACGGCCGCCCCCACCGCTTCAGATAACTCTGGAGCAAGCGGAAGTTCGCTTCGGTGGTATCGTGCTCGGCGAAGCGCGCCCGGGCGCGACTGGTGGCGTCGTCGATCATCGCCAGCAGACAGAGCTTCGGCCCTCGCCCTTCCAGCCAGTCGTGTTCCGAGGAGTCCCACTGCACTAACTCGCCGCAGCAGGGCCGCCGCGCTCGCCACACGTGTACTTCTTCCACCCGCCGCCGCTTCCGTTTCCACACGCCGGCCTCCATCAGGATTTGCCGTACGCTCTCTTTGCTCACTACGGTGGCGTGCTTTTCGGCCAGATACTCGGCCGCCAACGTCGGCCCAAAGTCGGAGTATTCCCGCTTCACCAGCCGCACCACTTTCGCCCGCACCTTCGCGCTATCTTCCGCTTCGAGGCCCGCCCCCGTAGCCGGTGCAGAATCCCGCCGTCGCCCTCCTTCCGCAATCGCCCCACAGCTTCCGCACCCAGCGCTCGCTCACCTTCAGCTGCACCCCCGCCTGCTTCTGCGTCAGGTGACCCTTTTCTGCTTCGTGCAACACCTTCAACCGATCCCGATCCCTTGCGCTCATCCACAGCTCCTGTTGTTTGTTCATCCCGACAGTTTGCCGGTTTCCTACAGGAACTTCTTACTTTGCTACAATAGGATCTTTTCACTTTGCTGCGACACCTCTCCTCTGCCTCTTGCGCACGGGCACACTCGCTTCTATACTGAAGCAGCTTTTCAAGAGCTGATGATGAAGGAGGACTTATGGCGCCAATATCCCGGCGTGAAGCTGGAAAAATCCTTATTGCAGGAACGGCCGGCGTGCTGCTGGCAGAAAGATCGATCTTCGCCGCCGCGAAGGTTAATTCCGTTGTACGCGGTGTACAGATTGGCGCGCAGAGTTATTCTTTTCGCGACCGGCCGCTCGATGCCGCCATCCAGGCTTACCTGACCGTGGGGCTCAGCGAGTGCGAGCTTTACCAGGGCCACGTTGAGCCCGACCATCTCAAGGGCGAGGCGCTGCGCAAGTGGCGGCTGACCGTCCCCATGAGCCATTTCCATGAAGTGCGGCGGAAATTCGACAATGCCGGAGTGCTGCTCTACGCCTACAATTACAGCTTCCGCAAGGACTTCACTCCCGCGGAGATGGAGCGCGGATTCCAGATGGCCCGCGCACTGGGCGTAAAATACATCACCGCCTCTTCCAACGTCAGCCTGGCGCACCAGGTGGACCTGCTGGCCCAGAAGTACAAAATCACGGTGGGCTTCCACGGCCACGACGACACGCGGGACCCCGACGAGTTCTCCACCGCCGACAGCTTTGAGCGGGCGCTCAAGGGAGCTTCGCCCTACCTCGGCATCAACCTCGATATCGGCCACTTCACTGCCGCCAACCAGGATCCGGTCAGCTTCCTTCGCAAGTATCACCGGAAGATGGTGACGCTGCACATCAAAGACCGCAAGAAGAACCACGGTGATGCAGTGCCTTTCGGCGAAGGCGATACGCCCATCACGGCCGTGCTCCATTTGCTGCGTGACAATCACTGGAAGATTCCCGCAAATATCGAGTACGAATACGACAAGCCGGGAATGGATACCATCGCCGAAATGAAGAAGTGCTACGCTTATTGCCGCAAGGCGTTGGAAAGCTAGCAGGAATTTGTTCCGATGTTCCCGGGCAATCGCACGGGAACATCGGAACCGGACCTGCGTATTGCGTTGCACCTCGTCCCGGTATACATTTCGAAGAGGGTAAAAACCAACAATGAAGATGGGGCTTCAGGTAGCGATGGTTAAAGCGAAGCAGTTTCCGTGCTACAAGGGAAAGCTCCAGCCCGATCCTTGACGAATGGAGGAACGAAGATGCATCGAACCCTCGTTGTCACCCTTTTCGTCTCCACTCTCGCAGCGCCTCTCATCTCGCTTGCCAGTCCCCAACGGCCGGCCTCTGCCCGCGCTGAAGAACGCATCAAGGAAGAAGTTCGCCACCAGATCTTGATGCTTCCTTATTACAACGTTTTTGACATCATCACGTTCAAGGTGGAAGGCTACAAAGTCACGCTGATGGGCGCCGTAACAAGGCCCACAGTAAAGAGTTCCGCGGGGAACGTCGTGAAACGCATTGAGGGTGTGCAAAACGTAGAGAACAAAATCGAAGTCCTGCCACTTTCCAACATGGACAACCAGTTGCGCCTCAAACTGTTCCGCGCCATTTACGGCTATGGGGCGTTGCAACGCTACGATCTGTCCGTTCAAAAGCCCTTTCGCATCATCGTCAAGAACGGCAATGTAACTCTCGAAGGCGTAGTCGACAGCGAAGCGGACAAGAACCTTGTAAACATCCGTGCCAATGGCGTCCCGGGAATCTTCTCCGTAAAGAATAACCTGAGAGTGGTAAAGCCGTGAAGGCCTGACGGATGGCGCAGAGGCCGCGCCCTTTGCGATGTCTGCGAAATTGCCAAAGCTCAAATCCCCCACGGGCCTGATCGGCGGGAGGCCGCACGTCCATGTGGCGTGATATTCTGGCCACGGATGAAACTCTCAAGTCCCGCCTCATCTCTGATTGCGATCAAGCTGCTGCACACGAGCGTGTGGGCGGTGATTGCCGGATGTATAGTGGCACTTCCGGTGGTTGCACTCATCAACCGTCTCGACTGGGCAGCGGCGTTGAGTGTGGTGGTGCTGGCTGAATGCGGGGTGATCGCGCTCAATCGCGGCCGCTGCCCGCTGACCAGCGTCGCGGCCCGGTATACGGAAAATCGCGCAGATAATTTTGACATCTACCTGCCCGAATGGCTGGCCCGGCACAATAAGCCCATCTTTGGAACCCTGTTCGTTGCCGGCGAGATTGTCGTCCTGTGGCGCTGGCTGGGATAAAGCCAGGGTTGTCGCCGTTAAGGGTAACTCACGTGCCGCTGGGTGTCACCGAGCGGCGCCTGCACCGCATTCTTCGCAGTGTGCGCGGTTTTGCCGGTCTCCACCGCCGGGTACTGAACTTCGTAGCTCATAACTTCTCATCTGTGCTCTCTACGTACTGAAAAACTCTAACACAGAGGGCACGGAGAACTACCGGCACAATACCGGACCAGTGGCGCAAACGCCGGCCCTCCTGCAGTGTCCGAAGATTTAAGAAATGCTACTCCTGCGAATGGAAAGGGTCTTTCCGGGCGTCGGCATTGCCCGGTTCGGGGCTGGGGATGTCGAGGTTCACCACGTTGAGGTCCTGGCAAGGGGTGACACGTCGCGGACTGAAGTGAAAATTGAACCTTTGCTCGTAACTACGCCAGCATGAGGCGTTCCCCTTTGGGTTCGGGGATATGGTGTCCAAATTCTTTAGCGGTATCGATCCACAACTGAATCGCTTCATTGGCGTGCGCGAGCGCGGACTCCTGGGTGTCGCCGTGGGCCATGCACCCGGGCAGTTCCGGCACTTCGGCAATGAAGATCTGATCCTCGTTGCTCCAGTAAATAATAATCTCGTACTTATGCATGGCTAGGCCTTTCCCTTGTCCAGCCCATAGCGGAGGATGACCTGACGCACTTGCCTCACCTGATAAACTTTAGCCTTATTCCCTTCCTCCTGCAAGTTAACCAATTCTCTTACGCCCTGCTTCCTGAAAATGTGATGGCTCCCGCGGATGCGTTCCTCAAACCCCAGCCATAGCAAAAACCGACAGAGGTCTTGAAAGCTGATGTTGGCATCCGACTTTCCCTGCAGTATGCGCTATCGAAGTTCTTCGTTCTTGTCCACGCACCGTAATCTACCATATCCCACGGGCAGCGCGTGCATTTCACCCTTTGCGATGCGCGCGGTTACAAGAAATGCTAATCCCGCGAATGGAAAGGGTCTTTCCGTGCGTCGGCGTTGCCGGGTTCGGGGCTGGGAATGTCGAGGTTCACCACGATGGGTTCCTGGCCGCTGCGGACCACAACGCCTTCGACGGGCTGGTCCGAGCGGGCGTTCATCTCCTGGTGCGGAACGAACGGCGGCACGTAAACAAAATCGCCGGGTCCGGCATCGGCAACGAATTCCAGATGGTCCCCCCAGCGGAAGCGCGCGTGGCCGCGCACGATGAAGATCACAGTTTCCAGTTCGCCATGGTGGTGGGCGCCGCTGCGCACCGCCGGCCCCACCACTACTTTTCCCGCCCACAGCTTGCTGGCTCCGGTGCGCGCGTGCGTGATGGCCGCCTCCCGGGTCATGCCGGGCGTCTGCGGCGTGTTGGGGTCGAGATCGTTCCCGGGAACCACGCGGATGCCGTTTTCTCTCCAGTCGGTCATGGCTTAGCTTTCCTTGTCATCCGGCCGGTGGATGGCCAGCACAAAATACTGGGCGTGGTCGCTGCCCACGTTGCGGATTCCGTGAACGTCATTGGAAGAAATAAAGGCCACCGAGCCCGGTCCCGCCTTGGAACTTTTTCCGTTAATGGTCACTTCCAGTGTTCCCTCGCGGACCAGGAACATCTCTTCATGCGAGTGGTGATGGGGCGGGTGCGGCATGTTGCCCGCGGCCAGGTCCGATTCGTGGACCTCGATGCGGCAGTTTTCGTGCGTGAGGCCGTCCAGCACCGGGCGGGACGTATTGGTCTTGCCGTGATGGGCCGGCAGTTGAGAAAATTCATAAACCTTCGAGGGCAGATAGCTTTTGTCGGCCGCCAGGGCGCCGGCAGCCATCAGAGCAGGAATCGCAGCCAGGAAAGCACGTCGGGGATGGGTCATGGAATGGCTCCTTTGATTTACGGACTGGGTGTTTCAGCAGATGATGAAGTCTGATTGATGTTCTTCGCCAGCAGGCGGTAGACGGCCGCGACGGCCACAGGCTCAAGTTCCGGAGCATGCCAGTGAATGTTCTGGAATGGCACCATCTCGTCCTGGATCTGCGACAGGCTTTTGCCCTCCTGAAAACCCGAGCGCACCCGGCCGTAAAGCCATTCGAGAAATCCCCGGAAGCCCTGCACCTGGGCTTTTCCGGCGGGTTGGCCGTGGCCCGGGACAAAAACCTCGGCGTCCCACGATTCAACCTTTCGCAAAGTCTCAATCCAGTGGTCCATATTCGCGGAACCGATTCGGGGAATATACTCGTTTTCAAAAACGTTGCCGAGGAAAAGTACCTTCGATTCTGGCAGAAAGACGGCGGCATCGCCCGGTGAAGCGTTGTCGCCCAGGTCGATCACCCTGATTTCCCGGCCGCCCATATGAAGCGTCAATTCCTTGTCAAAGACCTGGCTGGCCGGAAGCGGATGGACACCGCGCATCCTGGCCGCAACCTTCCAGTCGCTTCCAACGAGAGCGGGAAAGGCTTTCTTGTAATTGTTCATCGCCTGGGCCGCCTGCCGGGTGGAAATGATGACCGGCTGAAAATCTTCAAACGCTTCATTGCCCAGCATCACGTCAGGCGATGCGCCGGTATCGATGACGTAGCGAACCGGCTGATCGGTGCGCTTGCGGATTTCATACAACAATGCGCGAGCATTGAAGGGACTGTTGGTTGTGTTGACCACAACCACGCCGTCCGGCGTGATGATGAAGCCGGCGTTTCCGGCACGGTTGAATTCCGGATCGCCTTCCTGATTGAGGATGTCTTCCGCGACCCAGACAAAAACATTCGACTTGATTTCCTTGATCTGATAGAAACCGCCGTTCGCCGCCACGGCGCGGCGCGGCGCGGCGAGAAAAAACAGCGCCAGTGCCGCTAACAGGGGCAGAAACCACGACTGGAGAGAGCAGGAACAGATTGGAAAAGGACGCAGCGATCTGCAGGCCGAAAGATACCCCTGGGGTTCATTTTGAGAAGCCCGAGAACGCGCCGGAGCCTGGTATTGCATCTCAGATGTCCACGTAAACCTGTGCGCGCCACCCGCCTGCCGTTTGCTGCAGGCCCAGTTGATGGTAAGTTATGGCTTTGACCATCAGGTTGGTCCGGTGCCGAGCCGGGTCAATTTTTTCGCCCCGGGCTACGCCTGAGGCCGCATGATCGTCGAGACTTTCAACTCTGAAGTCGTGGAACAAGCAGCGCTCGGCGTCATGCTGGTAAAGAATTTCACTGAGCCAGTTTACCAGAAGATCGGGCGGGTCCGTGCCCTGAACTTCAATCTGAATTTCTTCAACTGGCCTGACCGTTGCCGGGTCCGCAATCAGATGCGCCATCGCCCGGGCAGCGTTCTCAAACACCTCCGGAAGCGTGGAACCGAAAGCTTCAAATCCAACGTCGGCGGTGTGCTCAAGAATTCGAAAGCGCGACATAGTGTTTTTAGGCGAAGAGCAACAGACTGCCGTCCTGTCTCCTCTGCAGCCAAACAGGGCTTACCCGGCAGCACTCCCCTTCAATCCGTACTTTTATCATACCGGAGACACCGGCGAGATGGGCATCAAACCGCGCATGTTGCGACCCGCATTAGGCCCCTACCTTGTCAGCCGCCCGGTTTCCATCCTTTTCTGAAAAAATATCCATATATCCGCGAAATCTTCCGACTTCACAAAAATCTTGAAAAAACCGACGCTGACCGAAAGAAATCGTTGACATTGCATTTGTTCATGTAGTAAACATTCAGCCTAAAGCAAGCTTTATTTCAGTGCAAGCATAAGGCTGGGCCGCTGCAGGTCGCGTTGTCGGTTTGGCCCTTCGTCGGTCCGAGGCTTCTCTCCAACACTAGAATGGCGGAGGTGCGTCTATATGAAGCCCAGATATTTGCTCAAACTCACCACATGGCTCCTCTTACTCGCCACTTTTGAATTTATTTCGGTTGGGCGGTTACAAGCCCAGGTTCTCTATGGCTCAGTCGCTGGGACCGTTACCGACCAGACTGGCGCTGTGGTGCCAGGAGCGGCGATCACCATCATCAATGACAACACGGGTTTCACCCGTAATGCAACTTCGGCATCTGCGGGCGATTACCACATCACAGACCTCCCCGCGGGGACCTACACGCTCAGCGTCACGGCGCAGGGTTTCAAACCCGTTAAACACACCGGCATCAATGTCAGCGTGGGCTCGACCAACCAGCAAAACGTGCAATTGTCGGTCGGAGCCGTCAGCCAGGAAGTTACAGTATCCGGCTCTGCCGCAGCACTCCAAACACAGACGACCGACGTTCACACAACCATCAGCAATTATGCGGTCCAGAACCTGCCGCTGAACGTCTACCACAACTTCCAGAGCGTCGAACTTCTGGCTCCGGGTGTTGTTTCTCTCTCGGCCATTCAGAACAATTACCCCAACTCGCTGGCTGACACTCCGGACCGTTCCCTGGCCATCAACTCAAACGGCCTGCCTCAGCACATCAACACTTCACGCGTGGATGGCGCGACCAACGTATTCCTGTGGCTGCCCGACCACATGGTGCTGGTGCCGCCGGCCGCGACAGTGGAGGAAGTCAACGTGCAGACATCCAACTTCAACGTTCAAAAAGGACTGACAGCCGGCGCCGCAACCGACGTCATTACGAAGTCCGGAACGAACCAGTTCCACGGAACCCTTTACGGATACAACACCAACGCTTCGCTGAATGCGCAAAATGCTCTCGTCCATACTTCCGGCAAGAAACCGAAAGACATTCGAAACAACGACGGCGTGGCTGTGGGCGGGCCGATTATCAAGAACAAGATGTTTTTCTTCGGCAACTGGGATGGCTACTTCCAGCGCCAGAACGCTGCGGACACGGGTTTGATTGCACCACCGGACATGCGGGACGGGGACTTTTCGGCATATCTGGGCCAGCCCCTCTACGATTCCGGCGGCAACCCGGTGACGGTCTGCACCAGCAACGCCAGCGGGGCCGGAGCGGGACCGACGGTCCAGTTGCAAGAAGGGATGCTCTTTGACCCGACAACCGGAAACACGGCTACCGGCCAGGGTCGCTGCGCTTTCGAGAACAACGTCATTCCTGCCAGCCGCATGTATGCAGGAGCCACCAACTTCTGGCAACTGATGGACCCTTATACGCCGAACAACACGCTCGGCCAGCCGTTTACCGAGAACACAGCCCAGAATGACATCCGGTTGAGAAACTCAAACTGGAACCGAAACATCTACACTGGAAAGATTGACTACAACATCAGCGACCGACAGTCTTTGTGGGGCAAGTACACTTTGCAGAAAGCTCTGCTGAACGACGGCAGTGATTACGGCATTGCCGGGCAAGGGGGCGGCACCGGAATAACAGACGACACGGCCCAAACCGTGACCATCGGCCATTCCTGGGCCGCAAAGTCCGATCTCGTGCTGACGGGCCACATCGGATTCACTCGCATGAGCGAAAATAACAAGTTGCCGGACTTCGGCCAGAATTATGGCCAGTCTGTTCTCGGCTTGACCAACAGCAACACACCGGTGGACGACCCGCGTTATAGCGGCATGCCAGGGGTTACCCTTGGCGGCGGCTTCACGACACTCGGAACCAACCAGTCATGGGAACCGATGTTCCGGAACGACTGGCAATTGACCCTTGATGAAAATGCAACCTGGATCAAGGGTAAACATTCGATTGTGTTTGGATTCGATGCCGCGCACAATCACCTGAACCACTGGCAGCCGGAGATCCTTTGCTGCGTGCGCGGAAACGTCTTCACTTCATCCGACAACACGTTCCTCAACCTGGCAACGGATTTGGCCGGCACCGGAGCGCAACCACAGCTCTATGATAGTGGCAGCAATCCGGTGGGCTTCAACTCCGCACCCTGGAATGCAATCGCCGAATTCAACCTCGGCCTGGCGAACGAAGTCCAGAACGGCCAGCAGTTCATCAAACTCACCAACAAGGATTGGCAGGAAGCCCTCTACGTCGGAGACACCTATCGGATAACGCCCAGGTTCACTGTGACGGCCGGAGTCCGGTGGGAGTATTTCCCGCTGATCACTCGTGACGGCGCCAGCAAGTTTGAAGTCTATGATGCAAGCACCAATCAGTTGTTTCTGGGTGGGCTGGGAAGCAACGGTACGCACCTCGACAATACTCCTCTCGCCGCGACCAGCAGCAAGAAGTTGTTCGCTCCGCGGCTGGGGCTGGCCTACCAGCTTAACAGCAAGACGGTGGTCCGCAGCGCTTTCGGTATCACCTACGACACGCTGCCGCTCGAGAGGCCCTTGCGCGGGTTCTTCCCCTATACCATCGCCGCTGACAACTTTGTAGCAGGCAACAGCAACGTCACCCGGTTCCTTCCGGTTTCGAGCTTCAGCCTTGCTTCAAACACAGCCAACGCGATCCCTGGATTGCAGGACGGTGTGCCGCTCATCCAGGGCCCGGCCGATTTCCAGTCAGGCGTGCTGACGCCTCCAACCAACGTCGTCGTCGGGAGCCTGGGCCCCGGTGAGTTTAAACGCGGCTACGTGGAGTCGTGGAATCTCACAGTGGAGAGAAAGTTGCCCGGCGCCATCCTGTTGAATGTCGGCTATGTGGGAAACCACCTTGTCCATGAATTCAACGCCCGGGACATCAATGCGGCGCCTCTTGGAACAGGAGGCTCCGGACAGCCTCTTTCCGTCTTCGGTCGGAATATCAAGACGCTGCAAGGCCAGGGCTATCTGGACTCTCATTACAATTCCCTGCAGGTATCGCTCAATCGCAGGGTTTCCAACGGGCTGTTTCTGCAGGGAGCATACACCTATTCGCATGCAATCGCTTATGAGGACGACGAGGCCGCTTCGTCTTCCAATAGTGGTCTCCGATTCAATTGTCCTTCGTCTTCGGCTCTGCCGCAGGGATGCCAGCCTTTCAACCGTGGAGCCCCGGCTTTTGATCACACCCACGTGCTGAAGATGGCGTTCGTCTATCATCTACCGTTTGGGGCGGGCCAGAAGTGGGCCAACTCAAACGGCCCAGCCAAGTACCTCCTGGGAGGCTGGCAGACCAACGGAGTCCTGACTGCACTCTCGGGCGCTCCATTGACCGTCACTCAGACAAGTTCCTTCCTTAATACTCCAGCGACCAGCCAAGTTCCGGACACCGCTGGAGGACTCAACATGGCCAAAGGAACGGGACCGCGCCAGTTGTGGTTCAATACGGACGCTTTCGTGCCCGTCACGACGGCGCGCCTTGGTACGGCTGGGCGGGGCATTTCCTGGCTGCGCGGGCCGGGCCTTGCACAGCTCGACTTCAGCGTTTTCCGCAATTTCAAGTTTGCGGAGCGGTATAACCTGGCCATGCGGTTTGAAATGCTGAACTTTACCAACACTCCTCACTGGAACAATCCGAACACGAACTGTTCCATAACAACCACTGGCGTTTGCGGTGGCAGCTTTGGGCAGATCACTAGCGCGTTCGGAGAGAGGATCTTCCAGATCGGAGCTGAGGTTGATTTCTGACGCTGCCTACCGGCTCACCCTAGAAGTGTGCCGGCCTGATTTGAACCTGCGGTGATAAAGCCACGGTGTGAAATGGCCCATTGATAACAGCGGGCGGGGACTGCAAAGTCTCTGCCCGCTTGGATTTCCATTTTCTACTACCCGCAGGCACATGCCTTAAGGCAAAATATTCCCGGCGTCTAAATGGCACTTGCCACAACTTTCGGCGCACAAGCTCGGTAGAAAACGCGTGTGCCGCCAGCGACGGATGTAGGGAGGTGACAAATGAAGAGGGGACTGCTGATTCTGCTGGTTCTTTCAGGTTGCGCAGTCAGCGCCGTTCGAGTGCTGCGGTCTGAAAGGATAATGACCTGGTCGCAAGGTCGTTCCATGGTTTCGTCACAACTCGGGATCACTGCCGCGGAACAACCCCTTGCCGCGCAAGCAGGCGCGTCAATCCTCGCCAAAGGCGGTTCAGCGGCCGACGCGGCGATAGCCACGAGCGCCGCGATGGGAGTGATGCAGCCCATGATGAACGGCATGGGGGGCGACCTCTTCGCGATCGAGTATGACTCGAAGAGCGGCAAGGTCAGGGGACTGAACTCGAGCGGCTGGGCCCCCGAGGGACTCACGCTCGCATACCTCAAGTCCAAAGGCCTGAAGCGCATTCCGGGAACAGGAATTCTTTCTGTCAGCGTCCCGGGCTGCGTGATGGGCTGGTGGGAACTGCACCAGCGATTCGGCAAGCTTCCCTGGAAAGAACTCTTCCAGCCGGCCATCTATTACGCCTTGCACGGCTTCCCCATTGCCCAGTGGAACAGCATGTACTGGCCGGCATACGCCGAGGTGCTGCGCAAAGATAAGGAGGCAGCGCGCGTCTATCTCCCGGGAGGACAACCGCTCAAACTCGGCGAGATCTTCCGGAATCCCGAGTACGCTAAGGCCCTCGAACTGGTCGCAAACGAGGGCGAACGCGCGTTCTACGAGGGCCCTATCGCGAGCGCAATTGTGCAAACGTCGCAGGAACTCGGCGGAGTCCTCAGCGCGAAGGACCTGAGCGAGTACAAGGCAGAATGGGTCGAGCCGATTGAAACGGACTACCACGGCTGGAAAGTTTTTGAAATTCCTCCCAATGCGCAGGGAATCGCCGCGCTTATGATGCTGAACATCATGGGACAATTCCCGCTTTCGACCTATGGGGCAGAAAGTGCGGAGAGGTATCACGTTGAAATGCAGGCGCAGCAACTGGCATACGCGGACCTGCATCGCTACGTGGGCGACCCCCGTTTCGCAAAGGTGCCTGTGCAGGGGTTGCTCTCGGTGGATTACGCCAAAAGGCGGGCCAGCCTGATTGACCCCGGCCAGGCCAAGTGCGATTTTCAACCGGGCACGCCGCCCGGCGCTGATCCAAACATTGCCTTCGCAACTCCCCATCCGGGAACGGACACCAGCTACCTCACCACGGTTGATCGCGACGGAAATATCGTTTCACTGATCCAGAGCCTTGCTGGCGCTTTCGGATCAGGGGTTGCGGTGCGCGGCTACGGCATCATCCTGCAGAACCGCGCCACCGGATTCACGCTAAGACCCGGCAGTCCCGACGTACTCGCTCCGCACAAACGGCCCTTCCATACAATTATCCCGGCTTTCATGGAGCGTGGTGACATTCATATCGGGTTCGGCATCATGCGAGGAGGAAACCAGCCGCTGGCCCACGCGCAGTTCGTTTCGGATGTTGTCGATTACAAAATGAACATCCAGCAGGCGCTCGAAGCGCCCCGGTTTAACAAGTTCGGGCGGGGCGGTTGCAGCTATCTCATCGAAAGCCGTGTCCCGAAAGAAACCCTCACCGGACTTTCCGTGCTGGGATATGACCTTCGCGTTGCGGGTCCCTATGCGGAATGGGTCGGTGGCGGCCAGGCCGTCCTTCACAATTCGGCGACGGGAGTAAACAACGGCGCGTCAGATCCGCGCAAAGACGGTGAAGCGGTCCCCGAGCCGTCGCCCCAAAACTAATCGCCTCATTTTCGTTTCTGCGCGGCGATGCAGGTAGGCCTGAATCGGCGAATGAACTGTCTCCAACCGACCTGCTGCAGAGGATGCGCCCTTCTTGTATGCGCTCCCCAGGCAGCAATTCTCCTGCCGCCTTTCTATCACTCAAGTTGTGGTAACTTAGCTCAACGTCCTTGCCCCGCGGAACGGACCTTGCCGGGCATGTTTGCAGGCGAAGAGCTTGCGGGTCCGAGCTTCTGCGATCACCGGCAGGAAGAGGACGTATGCCACAAAGACTTCCGGCGCCAACGTCTGTGGATATAATGGATCGGATTCACCAAAGGAGTTTGCTGACATGCATGGCAATTGGATTTGGCTTGCAATGCCGCTGCTTGTTGCGGCCATTCTCGCATTCCTTGCTTATTTGTCAAATACGCGCCGCAGCCTGCTGCGGGCGAGAATAAACATGGATAAAACCTGGGCCGGCATCGACGCGCTGTTGAAACAACGGCATGATGAGATTCCCAAGCTGCTGGGCACCTGCCGAGGGTATATGGCGCACGACCACGAGGCGTTTGAGCCCATCACCCGTGCCAGAAGCAATTACCAGAAAGCGCGGATGATGCGGGAAAAGTCTCTGGCCAATATCGCCATGACAGGCGCGCTGGAAGGGATTTTCAAAATCGCCGCGGACTACCCGGGACTGAAGTCCAACAGCAACTTCGTCAAATTCAGAAAACAGAATGCGGAACTGGAAAGGAATCTCGTGGAGCACCAGGAAATCTTCAACGAACTGGTCAGCACTTACAACCGCCGCATTCGAGGGTTTCCCGGTTCGATGGTGGCCCGCAAAGCCCGCCTGGAGCCCCGCGAGCCAATTCCCAATCCGGAGATGGGCGACGAAGCCTGACGGAGGCAAATTTCGTCTCCCATAGCGTCGGAGCAGCTACCTCCACTGAACAAGCAGAGGGAGACAAAGAAAAAGCTTCGGATCAGGACCGATTTTTCAGCGCTCTGCGTCAAAAATCCCGCCTGAAAACACCAAGCCCGCCTGGAAAGAATGGCGGGCCTGGAGATACAAACCGTTGTTGATTGGGAACCCTTATTTCTTTTTTTTTGCCTTGGGTTTTGCTTTCTTTTTAGCGGCCATAGACCTCCTTCCCTCTCGGGGGATCAAAAGTCTTGCACGAGGTCAACATCTTGTATCCTCGCGCTTCCCTTACCACGATATATAGGGCCAAATGAAATCGTTGTCAAGAAAAATTTTCATGCCTGTCCTCACCTCGAAATTCCCCCTTCCTGCTTTGCGATTTTGAGCCCGCGACAAAGTGCATTTGCGACGGAACTCTGCGCTCTGCTACGGAATTTTCGTGGATGCTGAATTCGGCATCTGCAGCACTTTTCTCTTTTCAAGTGATCGAATTTCCGCTCTTGTGATATTGTTTGGCTACTATGAAAAAGGTGGTTGGTTGTTCACGTCGCTCTTTTCTGTCTCTTTTAGCGGCGGCTCCCCTGGGGGCGGCTGCAATGGCGGCCGCGACCGCGAAACAGATCCCGATCGGGCTGGAGCTCTATTCGGTTCGCAAAGATCTGCAGAAAGATCTGGCCGGAACGGTCAGGCAGGTTGCACAAATGGGTTACCAGTGCGTGGAGTTCTACGCGCCTTATTACAACTGGACCCCGGACGAAGCCCGGAAGGTTCGCCGCGAGATGGACCATCTGGGCATCCGCTGCTACTCGACACACAATGGCCCGAAATCGTTCACGCCGGAAGGCATCGGCAAGGCGATGGAATTGAACCACATTCTTGGCACGCGCTATATTGTCATGGCTTCGGCCGGCAGGGTGACCACCATCGACGGCTGGAAACAGGTTGCGGGGACGCTGAACAAGGCCAACCATACGATGGCAGCCCACGGCTTGCACGCCGGCTATCACAACCATGATCTCGAATGGAAACCGGTGGACGGCCGGAAGCCGATCGAAATTCTGGCGGCGAATACGGACGAGACCATCATGCTGCAACTCGACGTGGGCACCTGTCTTGAGACCGGCAACGATCCTGTGGCCTGGATCAAAAGAAACTCCGGCCGCATCCGTTCTCTCCATCTCAAAAACTGGTCTCCCCACGGGGGCTATGAGGTGCTCTTTAGCGAAGGCGTGGCGCCGTGGAAAAAGATTTTCGCCGCCGCTGAGAGCGTGGGCGGCGTTGAGTATTACCTGATCGAACAGGAAGGCAGCCGATACTCCGAGATGAAGACTGCGGAGCTGTGCCTCCAGGAGTATCGCAAACTGCGCGGCTGAAGCGTTACTCCCAATCAAACTCATTAGGGCTATTCAAAAAAGTGCGAACACTTATGCGCAATCGGGCCTTGTGCCTTACAAGCTTCTATCATGAACATGACAACTGAGAAGAACAAACGTCCTCCATTGTTTTCTCCCGGAAACACGCTGCCTTTTGTTCTGGTCACGTCGCTTTTCTTTTTCTGGGCTATTCCCAACAACCTGAATGACATTCTCATCAAGCAGTTCATGACCTCGTTTCAGATCACCCGCTTTGAGGCAGGACTGGTGCAGTCGGCGTTCTACCTGGGCTATTTCTGCCTGGCCATGCCGGCCGCGCTTCTGATGCGAAAATTCGGATACAAAGCAGGCCTCGTCACCGGATTGTTTCTCTTCGGCACAGGCTCGTTTCTGTTCTGGCCCGCGGCCATCATAGGAAGCTATGGATTCTTCCTGTTTGCGCTGTTCGTCATCGCCAGTGGACTTTCCTTTCTCGAAACCGGCTCAAACACCTTTATCGCCGTGCTGGGTGATCCGAGGAGTTCGGAGCAGCGCCTGAACCTCTCGCAGTCCTTTAATCCGCTGGGGTCGATTACGGGAGCCCTGATCGGCACGGTTTTCATCTTTTCCGGAATCGAACTGAGCTCCCGGCAGATCGACACACTCAAGGCACAAGGCACTCTCGACGCTTACCTGAAAAGCGAAACGCTGAGGGTGGTCCATCCCTATATTGTCCTGGGGGTGGTCGTGTGGATTATGGCCATCCTGATCCTGAAAACAAAATTCCCCCACATCAAAGAGGAAGCCCAGGAAAAAGATGACCGGGACAAAGGCAAGCTCAGCGACCTGCTCCACTACCCGCATTTTCTTCAGGGTGTCTCCGCGCAGTTCTTCTACGTGGGGGCGCAGGTGGGAACCTGGAGCTTCCTGATTCAATACATCCAGGATTACACACATCAATCTGAGAAAGTCGCCGGCTACCTGTTGACGGGAAGCCTGGTGGCGTTTGCCGTCGGCCGTTTTTTTGCCACCTACCTGATGAAGTTTTTCCGGCCCAGCAAACTGATGGGCGCTTTTGGCATCATCAACATGGCGCTGGCGGCGATCGGTGTCCTGTTTCCCGGATGGGTGGGAGTGGGAGCCGTGTTTCTGACAAGCTTCTTTATGTCCCTGATGTTCCCCACCATCTATGCGCTGGGCATAAAAGGACTCGGAGTGAACACCAAGCTCGGCGGATCGTTCATCATCATGGCCATCGTCGGCGGCGCCGCAGCTCCGCCCGCCATGGGTCTTCTGTACGAAATTTGGCACAGCATGGCCATTGCCATGGTCATTCCACTGGTCTGCTACGCTGTGGTCACGCACTATGCATATTACGGCTGCAGGATGCACCGCGGGCAGGCTGAGTCCCCCACCGTATCAGAGCCCGCACCTCTGTGAGGAATGACGTCGGCACGAAGCACTCGAGCAACGGCGCCGAACCATCCATCACCGGCCTCGCTTGCCGTAGAAACCTGTGCCCGTAGTCATGGCTCAGGAGAAACATCCCGGCGGGTGAATACCGTGTGATGATGCACACATGTCTCGTCAGGGTTATGCCAGTCCCGGGAGGCGGAATTGAAAAGGGCATTCCTCAGCCCCAAGCCCCATAAGATAGGTTTTCTGGGGGCCACTTCGATCGGTATCGGAGGCATGGTCGGGGGAGGCATCTTCGCGGTTCTGGGACTGGCCGTGGTGATGGCGCGTGGAGGCACCGTCATCGCTTTTGCCATTGCCGGCGTTGTCGCACTGGTCACCGCCTACGCCTACGCCAAGCTGTCCGTGGCGTTACCCAGCCTGGGAGGAACGGTCACTTTCCTGAATCATGCCTACGGCAAGGGCCTGCTGACCGGTTCACTGAACGTCCTGTTGTGGCTGAGCTACATCATTATGCTGTCGCTATACTCCTTCGCATTCGGCAGCTACGGCGCCACCTTCTTTTCCCCTAACTTTCAACCGACTGCCAAACACGCGCTGATCAGCGCCATCATCATCGCGGTTACGCTGCTCAATACGCTGGGTGCGGACCTCATTGCGCGGGCTGAAGACTGGATTGTCGCCATCAAATTACTGATCCTGGTCTTTTTCATTGTCGTGGGAGTAATGGGAATCAAAACAGCGCGGCTGGCTCCAACTGCCTGGGCTTCACCACTGAATCTGGCGGCCGGCGGCATGATCATCTTTGTCGCCTACGAAGGGTTCGAACTGATCGCTAACACAGGCGCCGACGTTCGGAATCCGGAACGCACGTTGCCTCGCGCCTTCTATGCTTCGGTTGTGATAGTGATCGTGCTTTATCTTCTGATCGCGGCCGTAACGGTTGGCAATCTGCCACTGGACAAAATCGCTGCCGCCCAGGATTACGCACTCGCCGCAGCAGCCAGACCCATGCTGGGTCAGGCGGGGTTTACCCTGATTGCCATCGCCGCGCTGCTTTCCACGACCTCGGCCATCAATGCCACGCTGTACGGATCCGCCCGGCTCAGCTTCATCATCGCCAAAGACGGCGAACTGCCGGAAAGGCTGGAAAAGCCCATCTGGCATAAGCCCATCGAGGGTTTGCTCATCACCGCCGCGCTGACGCTGGTGATTGCCAATTCCCTCGACCTCTCAAGCATCTCGACGGTCGGCAGCGCGGGCTTTCTTATCATTTTTGCGGCGGTCAACCTGGCAAACGTCCGGCTGAGCAGCGTGACACATGCGAAAGCGTGGATATCAAAGATTGGAACGATAATTTGCGTGCTGGCCCTGGCTGCCCTGTTATGGCGAACTGCTACACAGGCCCCCGGGAAACTATGGGTGCTGGCCGGCCTGCTCCTGCTGGCTTTCCTGATTGAGGCGGGATACCGGCTGGTCCGCAAACGCGAAATTCACTTGTTGCCGCGATCCCTCCACAGGGATTAGCTACCCGGACATTGAACAAGTTGGCCGTGCCGGGGTATTCTTTCTGCCTGTAATGAGTTTCTGTGACTGCGGGACAGTCCGAGGTACCACCCATGAACGAATTTCCACAATTTGATTTGACCGGCCAGGTAGCGCTGGTGACGGGAGCGGCGCGCGGCCTGGGCCGGGCGATCTCGCTGGCGCTGGCGAATGCGGGCGCGGATGTGGCCCTTGGACTTCGCGACCGGAACACAGGGGCCGCGCTGGCTCAGGAAATTGAAGCCATGGGACGCCGGGCACTTCCGCTGCAGATGGACATGGCGCACCTCGGCCAGATTTCCAGCGCCATCGAGGATGCCGCCGCACATTTTGGCCGGCTGGATATTCTGGTCAACAACGCGGGCGTCGCTCCGGACCATCCGGCCGAGGATTTTACGGAAGAAGACTTTGACTACACCATGGCCGTGAACGTCAAGGGCACCTTCTTCGCCAGCCAGGCGGCTGGACGAGTGATGATCCGGCAGAAGCGGGGCCGCATTATCAACATGAGTTCGCAGGCGGGTTTTGTGGCCCTGCCCACGGAATCGGTCTACTGCACCACCAAAGCCGCCATCGCCCACCTGACCAAATGCCTGGCGGTGGAGTGGGGAAAACACAACATCACGGTGAACGCCGTTGCGCCCACATTCATCTTTACGCCCGGCACTGAAGAGGCGCTGGCAGACCCGGCATTCCGCGCCGACACCATCGAACGCATCGCGGCGCTGCACCGGATCGGCGAGCCGATGGAAGTCACCGGAGCGGTGGTTTTTCTGGCATCACCGGCGGCGTCACTGATTACCGGCCACACCATCCTGATCGACGGAGGCTGGACAGCGCGCTAGACTTGAGGATTAACGGTTGGCACTCCCCGCAGCATGAACCGCCCCACCCTTTCACATCAGGGCTGGTCCTGCGCGTTCACGCTTCCACGATGTCGCCCCTGTAACGTTCAAACAGTGCGAGGAATTCCTCTTTCTCTGTGGCGGGAACCTTGAGGTGATCGAGGGCATCGGCAGTGTGCCGGAGGCACGCTTCCCATTCGCCAGTCGTGATGCCAAGTCCGCCGTGGGAGGCCTTCATGTCACGGCCCATATAAACACACGGCCCTCCAGAAAGCTCGCACATCTGGCTGACAAGGAACTCGCGCCCGCGCCGGGTGGAGTCGAGACTGCGGCCCCCTCCGAATCGGGCAAACATGGGATCTGCCCGCAGGCGGCCGAGAAACTCATCAACAATTGCCGCAATGGCGTCGTAGCCGCCAAGCCGTTCGTAGAGTGTTTTCCCCGTTTCCGGTGTTGTAGATTGCATACGGTTGCGCCCCTTTCCAATGGTGATGATATTTGCCCAGATCGGCAAACGTGTCAAGCGTGACGACCGTCACCATCCGGCATGAAGCGGCGGTTTGATCCTCTCACCACGCAGCGGCACCAAGAGGGCGCCGCTTTTCCTGCTTTTCCTTAAAGCACTTTGGGTGATACTCTAGCCTGCATTATCTGGAGCGGAGGGAAACATGCATCGTAGAGCATTCATAAAAAGTTCTCTGGCAGGTCTCAGCGGCGCCCTGCTGCTGGACGTATCCTGCAAATCAGCCAGCCACCAGACTAAGCTGGACGCCCGCCTGAAGGGCGCGTTCCGCAGCCCGGAGAGAAACGGCTGGACGTTCGTACACCTGGAAGGGACGCCCGCGGAGATCGGCTACCAGCACGGCTATCTGCTGGCCGACAGAATCGAAGACACTGCCAAGGTCACTGTCCTCGAGCAGACCCACGGCAGAACATACGGGTGGAATTTCTATCGCGATGCCGCGAAAAACATGTTGTGGCCAAAGATCGAGGCGGAGTATCGCGAGGAACTGCAGGGCATCGCCGATGGCCTGCGCGCCCACGAAAGCAAGCTCGACCTCTGGGACGTGGTCGCGTTAAACGCTTCCATGGAGTGGGATTATTACGTGAACGAGTACGACAAAACCCCCAAGACCGAAAAGTCCGCGGCGCTCGCGATACCCGAGCATTGCAGCGCCTTTGCCGCAACCGGCAGCTATACGAAGGACGGTAAGATTGTCATCGCCCACAACTGCTGGACCAAGTACCTGGACGGCGCGCGTTGGACGATCATTTTCGATATTGCGCCCGCACACGGCTACAGGATATTGATGGACGGCTTCCCCGGCTTTATCCACAGCGGAGATGATTTCGGCATCAACTCTGCGGGGATCGCCATCACCGAGACAACCATCTCCGGCTTTTCCGGCTACGATCCGTCAGGCATTCCGGAATTTGTGCGCGCCCGCAAGGGCATGCAGTATTCGAATTCCATCGACGACTACGCCCGCATCATGAAAGAGGGCAACAACGGCGGGTATGCGAACAACTGGTTGATCGCCGACCGCAAAACCAATGAAGTGGCGGACCTGGAACTGGGATTGAAAAATGTCAACCTGTGGCGCACCAAGGACGGCTGCTTTGTGGGCTCGAACTTCCCGGTCAGCCCCAAACTGGCCAGCGAGGAAACCCACTTTGACCTGAACGACATGGGCGCCAGCGCCAACGCGCGGCACGTGCGCTGGAAGCAGTTGATGGCCGAGAACAAGGGCAGGATTGACATGGCGATGGCGCAGAAGTTTCTGGGCGACCACTACGACACCTACGATAAGAAGGAGGAGCCCGACGAACGCACGCTCTGCGGCCACATTGACCTGTCGCCGCGCGGATCGGGCACCTGGCAGCCGCCTTACGGCCCCGCCGGCGCTGTGCAAAGCAAGGGCGCAGACGCGGCGATGATCGAAAAGATGGCGCTCTCCGCCTCCGCCGGCCATTGCTGCGGCATCGACTTCGATGCCGCCGAGCACCTGAAAAAGCATCCTGAGTTCGACTGGCAGGCGCCCTTGCTTCGCGACATGCCTTCGAAACCCTGGACGATGTTCACAATTGGAAGTTGAGTCAGACCAGCTTCACCATCGGTGAAAGTCGAACGGGACAGAGCACACGACGATGCAGCAGGTTGCCCGGACTCGCGCCATTCCTCACCATCTTCAAATGGAGGTTGGAGTTCGGGCCACTCAACATCACGAAAAAGCCGAAGGGCGGACTTCTATTTTGTTTTGCGGCTACTGTCCCGGTCCGCGATACTGAACGCCCTTCTGGATGGCCTGATCCGCTTCTTCTACGGTGAGCAGAGGGGTAGTGCTGGTGCGGGCCAGGCCCGTGGAGCATGCTGACAAACCGACGGCCATCAGGCTGGAGGCGTCAGGCGAATCAACAATCATCACCACATCATAATCGCCGAAGCTGAAGTACATGGCTTCCAGTTTTGCGCCGACACTGGCCATAGCCTTTTCAACAGCTGCCTTTCGCCCCGAGGCTTTGTCTTTGATGACGCCCTTGAAACCCTCAGCCGAGTAGGTTGCGTGGACGAGATACTTTGCCATGGGAACCTCCGATCCGTGAAAGGTGTTACCTGGGTATCCCAAGTCTAACAGAGTTCTAAGCCGTCAACATCACAGCTCGCTGACCGCCACGTACGGATGGAGTCAGCTCGGCGGGCCCAGGAAGTGCGCCAGCCATTCCATGGCCCGCCATACGGCTTCCGGCGTGGGCATGTGCCCCTTGTGATGGTTGAAGTAGCCGATGTTTTCAGGCTTGCGGTAAAGCTTGTAAACTTCGCGCGCGGCGTTAATGTAATACCAGCTCTTTGCAGTATCGTACGTGTCGCCGCCGATCAGAAGAAACGGCCTGGGCGCGATGAGGCCGATAAGCTCATGCTGGTCTGTTCCCTTGTCCACCTTGTCGATGAATTCGCCAAAGTACCAGTAATCGTCGTAATTCGAGAATGACAGGCCAGTGCCCAGTTCGTTCGAGACCACGGTGGTGATCCGCGGCTCAAACGCCGCCGCGTACAGCGCCATTTTCCCGCCCAGCGAATGGCCAATGATGCCGATATGGTCGCGGTCAACTTCCGGCAGGGTGTAGAGGTAGTCGAGCAGGCGATGCGCATCCCACACCCATTTGCCAAGACCCGTGCAATGAGGATGCCGCAGTTTCAGGTTGGCGACGGCTTCCGAATACCACTCTCCGTAGCTCTCGCCAAACCATCGAATAGCCACCGCAATATACCCTTTCTGCACGGCCATGTAGGCATAGGAATCGACGCCCATCCCCAGAAAGTGATGTCCCGACAGATTTCGGCCCGCCGGAGTGTCCACGTCGTAGAACGGCACAATCACAACCGGGCGCGGCCTTTGAAGGTCGCTCGCGGGCATCATCACAAGAATCTTTTCCCACCAGTCCGCTTCCACCTGAAGGTACATGAGGCGGGCGGTGTAATTCTGGTCTTTGACCGTCTCAACAAGCCGTGTTTGAGGAGAAGGAGGATTCGTTTCCATTGAGCCCAGCAGCTGGAGCCATTTCGACTGGATGCGCTGGCGGCGGGCGTTCCATTCCTGAACGGAGCCCACTCCGGCAACAAGCGAGGACAGCGCGCCCATTGATGTTTCATAACCGGCAGGTGGGTTGTTGTAAGGCTTGAACCAATCCGGCGATTGCTGCGAAGGCGGCAGAACAGGCCGGGGCGCGGCCGTCCGGCAGATCCGGAATCCGGTGAATCGACTCTTGTAAGACGGCTCGATAGACGACCGGTATCCGCGGGCCCACTGTGACGTGGTGCTGATGAATGAGCCGCCCCGAACGATTCGGGCCAGTCCGCGCAACGGCCCGGCAGGATTATAGGAAGCTTGCGGTGTCCGCTCAGGATTGAAATAATCGCTGGTCCATTCCCAGACGTTCCCGAACATGTCGTAGAGACCCAGTGAATTGGGAGGGTAACTCCCCACCGGCTTTGTACCCTCATCCTTCAGTTCTTCTACCAGGCGCGAGACGTCCTTTGTGTCTGAAGTGCCCAGGTTGGCGGCGCCGGCGTGGCTCTCTACGGCAGGCGCCGGACCTGCCGCATGGGTCCACTCAGCATCAGTGGGAAGCCGAAATCCCTTCCTGCTGACGTCGCAGAAGCCGGTTTCCAGGTTGTAGCAGGGTTCGAGGCTTTCGCGCAGGCTGCGCAGGTTGCAGTAACGAATCGCCTCCCACCAACTCACCGTCTCAACGGGTAGATCGGCGCCCCGGTGAAACGAAGGGTTGTAACCCATAACCTCTTCGAACTCCCGCTGTGTAAGCTCCTTTGAAGCGATGACAAACTTTCCGATAGTGACGGTTACAGGGACCTTTGTCAGCTCGTCAATGACCTGGTAACTTTTGCCGGGTACTTCGACCCACCCTCGGGTTAAAGTCTGCCCCTCATCAAACGCTGCCGAACTCTCCGCAGCATCAGCATTGCGGGTTCCATGGCCCAGGCTCGTGATCAACGTTCCTGCCCCAGCAACTGAACCCTTTAGAAAATTCCGCCTCTGCATCACTCCTCCTCATCTTCTGTTTCATGAGGGAAGGAACCGCACCCCTCGCACGCCGTGTGAATCATACCGCAGACACAGGTTCAATGTATCAGCCGAATGAGATCCGAGAATTGAAGAGTGCAAGAACCACTTGGAAGTACAGGTCGGTTCATTGCACAACAGACTCCGGATCTACAGGGCTGTGGCCCAGCGGCTGAAAACTGCAACCGGAGTTAGACGATTCAGGGGGCTGACTTTGCAAAGGCGGCTTGAGCATCTTGTCGAAAAAGAGTCGCGCGCAGGAAGATGTTTCGGCCAGGCCCTTGTCGCCGTCAACCGGCCCAAGGTAGCCCATCATTTTCAATCCCGGGCTGTAAAGGACCGGAAGGTCCGTAAAGTTAAAATGCCGGGTCCCCGGGATGTGAATCTCCCAGCAATGCTCAGACTCCTGGCAGGTATCCTGCATTTCGTGCTTCAATTGGGCCTGCTCCTGCTGAAATCTCTGAACCGAAACACCCGCCAGCGTCTTCTGCAGCCAGGGAGGGCGCAGCGTCCAGTCGCTCAAGACAAACAGAAAGGGCTGCTTGATTCCTTCGTTCAGCACATCGCCAAACAGATTTCCGTCAATGTCGACGGCTGCTTTGCAGCGGGAATCCGTCGAGCACGCCTCCGCGGCTGCAGCGCCGCCAAAAGACTGGCCGAACAGACCGACCCTGGAAAGGTCGAGGTGTTCGTAGAAACGGCTCTTTGTATCCGAATTCATCTGCGCCAGTCGATCGATCGCAAAGCGGACGTCCGCCGCCCACACCTTCACCATCCGATTGCCCGCCGACTGGATGGCCTGCTGCGAACCCCGTGGAAACGAGGCGGCGGCGAGGTGGTTGGCCCTGCGACCGTCAGGAAACCGCACGACGGGCGCACTGTAAGTGCTGGTAATCCCCAGCACGGCGTAACCATGGCTCGCGATGTCTTCGATCAAAGAAGTGTAATCACTGGGCAGATTACCAAAACCAGTGGAAAAAACCAGAACAGGATACGCCGGCTGGCCATCCGCAATGGGCGCGTCGGCAACGGCATGGACCCGGATTCGGCTCGGGATCGTCACGGGCCGCCAGGGGAGTTCAGAAGCCCAGGCCGAGGGAATATATTCAGCAGGTTTTGACTGCGGCGGAACGGTGGCCGGATACCACAGCCACACCATCAACTCCCGATGCTTTCCAATCTTCGATGAGTAGGGGTCGTCACGCTTCGAGTCTGTCCAGTCAAAAAGCGTTCGTCCGACCGCGTAAGCGCCCGTGGGTTTGGGAAGCACTACTTCCCGATGGTCTCGAAAATGCACCATGGCGCCAAAGAGCCCAATGAACATGATGACGACCAGAATCAGGATCAGGACGATAACCGAAACCGTTCTGATGACTCTGACTCCGGAGGTTACGGGTTGACTGCTTAAGAAATCGGGTTGGGGGGACAAGTGCTCTTCCAGTTACATTGTTTGAGTTTTGAATCAGTGGTAAACGGGACCTTGAGGGCCTTGCCGCCACGCGCCGGCCCGGCTGGCATCAACCCTGCCTGTAGCCATAAAACCAGCGCGCGGTGGACGGACCGCGATTCCATACGCTGTGGCGGCTGCCGGCGGGAATAAAAACAGTGTCGCCCGGGCCCAGCATGGCGCGCACGCCTTCTACTTCAAACTCAACACTTCCCTCTTTCACCGCCACGCGCTCGTCGGTCTGGTGCACAAAATCGAGCCACTGCTGTCCGGGAGGGTCCACCCAGAGATCGCAACTGAATCCCTCATGAGCCCAGACCTCTGCAACACTCGCCATTTCCAAAGGCTGGTCCTGCGGCCAGCGGCTGATCTCAAGCCCAGGCATGGTCAAGTATCTCCCAGAAGGACTATTATAACGGACTGCAGGCCCGGCCGGGGAACAGGCGACTGAATATCCTGCGGCAACTTATGGGGCGGGACACGAATCTTACAATGAGCTGTCGATTGTTCCCGGTGAATTCTCTTGCGAGGTTCCAAGCGATGACGTTGAATTCGATCAGAAGTATGCGCCTTGTGCAATACTCCATCCAGGTGCTGATGCTCAACCTGCTGTTTGCCGGGGTGACCCTCGCCTCGCAACAGTCGGTACCCGTTCCCCAGGTTAACGCCAACCTCGGCCCTTGCACGGTGGACTTTACGGTCAGCGAAATGGCCAATCAGCCTCTCTTCAACGCTGAGATATCCGTAAAGATTGCCTACGGCTTTATGGGCGTGAAAAAGATGGATTTGAAGGTCGGGACCAACAATGAAGGCAAAGCGCGTTTTGTAGGTCTGCCGGAAAAAGTCCGCAGACCTCCGCTCGAGTTTGTTGTTCGTGCCAAGGGCCTGACCAAAACCGTCAACTACTGGCCGAGTGTCAAATGCCAGGCCCGTTATTCGGTGGTTATGGACGGACGCTGAATACACCGGCGGTTTCGAGGGCGAAATAGTACCTCCAGGGCCGGTCGGTCATAATCGGTGTGCCGGAGTGCTGCCGAAACGTTTGACGCTGGCCAACTGTTATTCTGGGTAAAGGGCACTTGAAACGATGAGAAAATACCTGCTTGTGTTCGTCGCCGGAATCCTTCTGGTTCCGGCGGCAATCTATCTCTATCTGCGCTCGGGATACGCACCGGTTTCCACGTCCGCCTCGCCGCTGCCGTTTGAGCGTTTCTTTGCAAAGCTTGCCATGCGCGCGACCCTGTCGCACGATGTCCCCAAGGCGGATACGGTTCCACCGACGGAGGCCGATTTGAAAGCCGGCGCGAATCTGTATCGGGAAAACTGCGCACTTTGTCATGGACTCCCGAACGCGCCTCAAACCGCGATCTCAAAGGGAATGTATCCTCATCCCCCGCAATTTTTCCGGCCTGACCGACCCACCACGTACGATGCAAGCCACGCTTTCCGCCCCTTCAACCCCAAGGCCTACTGGAAAGTGAAAAACGGGGTGCGGTTAACAGGAATGCCTGGCTTCAAGGGGTCCCTCACCGAGGAGCAAATCCGGGAGGTAAGCCACTTTGTGGGAAACGCCAGAAATTTGCCGCCCGCAGTGATGGCAGTGCTGGAGGGCGAGGCCCAGCAACCAGCCGCGGCCGCCCCGGTGCCCGCTCCCCGTCAGTCAAAGACCTCACGTCACAAGTAATCGTTGGCCGGATTTTGCTTCCGATGATATAATCGGCCCCCGATATCGGTTTTCAATATCGAGTTTCGTCAAAAGGTGCGTCTCAACAGCAACCAAGCTCCTCACGAAGCGATGGAGGCCCGACATGGAAATCTCTGTCCGTGCGTTTGCCAGTGAACTGCACGGCATGCTCATCGGCGGCTTTTTTTTAATGGCAGTCTTTGGCGTCATTGTTGAGTTGATCAGATCGAAGTACGTCAAGCAACCTTCTGAACTCGCGGCCAGGGGGCAGTCGCTGAAGAGCTTTTATCTGTTTGCTACCGCAGCGCTGGGCTGGATTGCCGTGCTGCTGGGCGCTTACATTGTCTATCCCTGGTATCGGGCCATTCCTCCTGCCGGCGTTGCGAGCCTTGCCGGGTACCCGCAGCGCCTCTTGCTGTCAAGACCGGGCACATCCGGCTGGCACCGGGTCGGCATGGAGTGGAAAGAGCACGTAGGCTGGTTTGCACCCATTGCCATCACGATGGTCGCATACGTCATGACCAAACACCGGCTGGCCATGCAGAAGTATCCGCAGATCCGCGCAGCCGTGCTGGTGTTTGCTCTGGTCGCGCTTGTGTCCGGTGGCATCGCAGGTTTCTTTGGGGCCATCATTGACAACCACGCGCCCGTCAGGGGCGGAGCCACAATCCATCTTGTATCGGAGGGCAAATGAACGCTATCCCATCGCGAGAGGCGGAACGCGACAACTCGAGTGCGGTCGACCAGCTTCCAAACGGACCCGTAGCCGCGGCGATTCTGTCGGCTGGAATCGGTTGCTGCGCGTTGGGCATCCTGGCCGTGATTGGAGACGGCTCTGCTGCCGCCGCCCAGTGGCTTACGTTTTACCTGCCAACGGGGCCACTGTCAGGAGTAACAACTACGGCTATTCTGGTGTGGCTGCTATCCTGGTTGATTCTGGCCAGGCGGTGGCGGTCAAAGACGGTTGCCATCGCCAAGGTTAATACGGTGGCCTTTGTCCTTCTGGGGGTGGCCCTGTTGCTGACCTTTCCGCCCCTGGCGGATCTCTTGCTCGGCAAGTAAACGCGCGGCTGCTGGCCGCAATTTGTGAGCCCATGTTGAATCACCAGCGCGAACTGTTTTCCGGCCTCATCCGGCTGCACGTTCTTCATCATGCCTGCGAGGAACCGATTTTTGGTCTGGGCATGATTGAAGAACTGGCCCGCCATGGTTATCGCCTGAGCCCAGGCACGCTGTATCCCCTGCTGGACGGCCTGGAAAAGAAGGGGTTGCTACGTTCATCACGCCGGCTGGCTGACGGCAGGATTCGCCGGTTTTACCGGGCCACTCCGGCTGGCCGCAAAGCGCTGAAAATGGCCAAACAGCGCGTCAAGGAACTATTCGGAGAACTTTTCGAGGAGGAATTATGAGATTTTTCCTGGCGCTATTTTTCCTGCTGGCCTCCTGCCCAATCACGTCGTTTGCCGGTCCTCCGTTCCAACTGGACGATCCCGATGTGATCCCTTACAGGAATTTTGAGTTCTATACGTTCTCAGCAGCCGCTTCCTCTCCGGGAGAGACGGACCTCGCCGCCCCTGCCCTGGAACTGAACTATAGCGGGATTCACAACGTCATGTTTCACTTCATTGTTCCCGCCGCGGCCGCGTTTCCCTCAGACGGCCCTGCCACGTACGGCCTTGGCGACAGTGAAGTGGGCCTGCAATACCGTTTTATCCAGGAAACCAAGCACCGGCCCATGGTGGGAACGTTTACAATGCTGGAAATTCCCACGGGCAACCCGGACCGGGGATTGGGAGCGGGCAAACCTTCATGGAAAATCCCCATCTGGATGCAAAAGACGGTTGGCGAATGGACATTCGACTGGGGCGGCGGAGAAAACATCAGCCACATTCCGGGCGCTCGGAATTTTCCGTTCGGCGGTGCGATGGTTCAGCGCGACGTGAACAAGAAACTGAGGCTGGGTGGAGAAGTCTATTATCACGGGAGGCAAACAGCCGGACTCCTGAGTTCGCGCTACGCCACGATGGTTGATATCGGCGGCTACTACACCCTGCACGATCCGGGTTTCCAGTTGCTGTTTTGCTACGGGCACACTGTCGCGGGGCAAACCGAAAACTACGCCTACCTCGGGCTCTATTGGACATGGGGACCAAAATCCGCTGGCGATTAACCCTGTGAAAGCCGCCGGGTACCTCCGGTATACTGAGGCTGCTATCCGCCGGCCGGCGCCGGTGAAAGTCCGCCCTCGGACCGCAAAAACAGCCTTTCCGGCGCGTCCACAAACAATATCCGCACTCTGGAATCCGCTGAAGGGTCCACCGAAAAGCCGGACATGACTTTCATGGCTGAGTTACACTAGGCTGTGATTGCCCTCGCCTTCCATTGAGTGCGTTGGTTTCAGGATGAAAGGAGGATCCAATGGTCAACGCAAAGGACTTCTTTAATGACGGGCTGAAGCTGCACGGGCATAAGTGCCCGGCGATGCCCCTGGGTTTGCGTGCCGGGGCCGCAGCCATGAACAAGCTGGGTGTGAACCGCACGGGTGACAGCGAATGGCTGGCCCTGGTCGAGTTGGGCGATAATCACTGTGCCACCTGCTTTGCCGACGGCATCCAGATGATTACGGGCTGCACCTTTGGCAAGGGTAATATTCGCAAGCTCGGCTACGGAAAGTGGGGACTGACCTTAATCGACAAGAAACGGAGCAAGGCGGTTCGAGTTGTGCCCCGGGCCGAGGTGATGCTGGCAAACAAGAAGACGGATTTCTTTCAGCACTACCGCATGAAGGGTGTTCCGCCCACCAAGGTGCCCCTGGAAGTGGTCGAACCGCTGGTCGATAAAGTCTTAAGCTCTCCGGAAAAGCAACTGTTGCAAGTTAGCGAAGTCTTTGACCACCCCTACCAGGAGCCGCCTCATTCCTTCAACTCTTTCGTCTGTGAAGAATGTAAAGAAATGGTCGTTGAAGAATATGGCCGTCTGAAAAACGGGAAGAAGGTCTGCATCCCTTGTATGGAGAAATGATAGACACCCATGAGCATCCTGGTCTTTGCCCTCTTCTATCTGGTGATGTTCTTAATCGCCTCGGTGTTTTCGGCACTCGGCCAGGGTGGTGGCGTGCTCTACACGCCGGTTCAACTTTTGTTCGGCATCGAGTTCCACACAGCCGCTTCAACCAGCCTTTTTCTGATCATGGTCACGTCGCTCTCGGCCACCCTGGTCTTCCGCAAAGCCGCGGTGGTGGACTGGCCCCTGGCCATCGTGCTGGAAACATCAACGACTTTCGGAGCTTTTCTCGGTGGACTGTACTCCAGCCACTTCTCGGGTAGATTCCTCATTTACCTTTTCTCAGGCGTGCTCGCTGTTGCCGCCTTCTTCATGGTCAAACACTTTGAAATTCCAAATCGTTGCGGCGAGAAGCCCGGAGGATTTTACCGCTGGCGCCGGGGTATTGGAACTGAAAAATACTGCGTCAACCTTGCACTGGCTCTTCCCATTGCATTTGTCGCCGGCGTGGTCAGCGGCATGATTGGCGTCTCGGGCGGCATCCTCAAGGTGCCCATGCTGGTACTGCTGTTTGGCGTGCCCATGAACATCGCCGTTGGCAGCTCGGCGTTCATGGTGGGGCTCACGGCCGGCGGAGGGTTTCTGGGCCATCTGGCAGCCGGCCACATTGACTGGAAGACGGCATTGATTCTGATGCCAGGCATCTTTATTGGCGCCCAGATCGGTGCCCGGACCTCGGTTAAAGTGGACAAGACCAAAATGAAGCGATTCTTCGGCTTTGTCCTTGCCGCGCTGGCAGTGTTCCTTGTCATTCGCAATACCTTCCTCTAGGAAGCGGAATACGCAGGCACCATTCCTCAGGAGAAAATGATGCACCACAAATTTGAACTCCGCCCGCGGCAGGACGCTTACCCTGGCACTACTCGGCATCCTGATTTCAACTGCTATCGTGGCCGCGGCAGCGCCCGCAGGAACTCCCGAGCTGAAATTTGAAATTTCTTTTCCGGCTTCGGTCCACAGCCAACCCATCACCGGGCGCGTCTACTTGATGATTTCCGATGAACAGCATCCTGAGCCACGTCTGCAGGTCGGGTCATGGGGCAGCCACCCACCCTTTTTCAGTTTGGACGTCAGCAGCCTGAAGCCGGGGGAGCCTGCCGTGATCGACGGAAGCACGCTTGGCTTTCCGACGCGCAGCCTGAAAGACCTTCCGCCAGGCGACTACTACGTGCAGGGGCTGGTCAACATCTACACAAAGTTTCATCGGTCAGACGGCCACACCATCTGGGCGCACATGGACCAGTGGGAAGGCCAGCAATTTAACCGCTCACCGGGAAACCTATACAGCAAAGTCCGGCGCGTCCATCTCGATCCCGCCGAAGGCTTTGACGTTAAGTTGAGCCTGACGCAGATGATCGCGCCCGTTAAGGTTCCGGCGGATACAGCCTGGGTCAAGCACATCAAGATCCAGAGCGAATTGCTCAGCCGGTTCTGGGGACGTCCCATCTATCTGGGCGCGGTGGTCCTGCTGCCCAGGGGCTACGACTCGCATCCAGACAGCTATTACCCGGTGATTTATGAGCAGGGACATTTTGGACTGGAGCCTCCGTTCAGATTTTCAACCACAGATGAAGAGGTCTCCGGAAGCTGGACGAACCTGATGCGTTCTTACAATGTTGAGACCGGCTATCAGTTTTATCAGGCCTGGAACTCAGGCGACTTTCCTCGCATGATCGCCGTCACTTTCCAGCACCCCACACCCTATTTTGACGACTCCTACGCAGTGAACTCCGCCAACAACGGGCCCTACGGCGACGCCATCATGACGGAACTGATTCCGTACGTCGAGATGCATTTCCGCATTATCCGCAAGCCCTATGCCCGCGTGCTGACGGGAGGATCGACGGGCGGATGGGAATCGCTGGCCCTGCAGGTGTTTCATCCTGAGTTCTTTGGCGGCACCTGGACGCTCTATCCTGATCCCGTCGACTTCACGCATGATCAGCTTATTAACATCTACAGCGACGACAACGCCTTCTTTGCGCCGGGACGCCGCTGGCTGCGGGCGGTCAGGCCTCTCAGCCGCGATACAGACGGTCAGGTAACTACAACCGAGCAGCAGGAGAGCCAACTCGAAGATGTACTGGGCAGCCACGGCCGCTCAGGCCAGCAGCTAGAAGCCTGGGAAGCGGTGTACGGACCCGTAGGCGAAGACGGTTACCCGAAACCGCTTTGGGACAAGCACACAGGAAAAATCGACCATAGCGTGGCCGACTACATGCGCGAGCACGACTACGATCTCACGGAATATCTTAGGCGAAACTGGGCGAAGATCGGTCCCAGCCTCGTTGGCAAAATCCACATCAACGTGGGTGACATGGACAACTACTATCTGAACCTGGCCTGTTACGACCTGCAGAGATTTCTAGGGAGCACCACCCATCCCTACTACCAGGGAGAATTTAAATACGGCCGGCCCGAAAAAGGTCATGGGTGGCAATCGACCACCCAGGAGAACATGGTTCGCATGATGGCCAGTCACGTCTCTGCCAACATGCCCCCGGACGCCAGCCTCAAGCAGTGGCACTATAACTAGAGGCGCGCCAAACATTGACACGATTGAGGATCGTTATTCACAGGAAAACGCTATCCCGCTTAATGCCTGGAGTGTTTGGCAGGGGTATCCACATCCGCGGACCGGCATGAGCTCGATCGGCGCGTACCTCATGGATGTTCTGGCAAAATCAGAAGGAAACCGTTATGAGCTTTAGACGTAGTTGAAAACCCAGCCGTTTATCATTAGACCAAGGGAAGTACGGTGCGAAGTCTTGGTTCTCTCAGCTAAACCCCTGGGTTGTTCAGGTTTGTGCGATAACTGGGGCGGCAAGTCTCTTGAAACTATACTCAGCCATTCTTGTGCTTTTCCTTCTGATGTCTTCCGGCGCAGGCAGCCTGCCCAGCGTGAATACAGCGCCGTGGGACCAAATACTGCACCAGTACGTCAACGGGCAGCATTTGGTCGATTACACAGAGTTGAAACAGCAGGATTGTAAGAAGCTCCGTGATTTTGTCGCGAGACTCGGCCAGCAGGGATCGCAGTCGCTTTCTCCGGCCGGGAAGAAGGCGCTCCTAATCAACGCCTACAACGCCATGACGATGGAGTGGATTGTCGAGAATTACCCGGTGAAGAGCATCTGGGATACTCCTCGGCCCTTCAACGCGCACCGCTTTCGACTGGCGGGAGAACCCATCTCACTGGATGAGATTGAGTCCCGCCTTCGCGAAATGAAGGACTCCAGGATTCATGCTGCTCTGGTGTGCGCCGCGCGCAGTTGCCCTCCGCTCAGACGCGAAGCCTATACGGCCGCCAACATCGACGAGCAACTGGATTCGAACCTGCGCGAATGGCTGGCCAACTCCGCGCTCAATCAGTTTGATCCTGACAGACGCCTGGCAACCGTCAGCCCGATCTTCAAGTGGTATGGCAAGGATTTCGACGCCTACCCGGGAGGGCTTCGCGGGTTCCTGATCAAGTTCGGTCCGCCGGCGGCCATGGAAAAGCTAAGGGACGGCAAGTTCGCCATCCGCTTCGCCACGTATCACTGGGGCTTAAACGATCAGTCCGGACGGGGCAAGGGCTACTCGTCATTTCAGTTGGGGATCCACTGGCTGGTGAACTGGTTTCGCAACTGGTTCGCAAACCTGGGACGGAAGTACAACGTCAATCCAGCCATTTTCGGCGGCATCTATGTGGGCGCCATTCCCTTCTTCACCCTCTGCGTGGGCTGGATCATCAGCAACCTGCGCCGGAAAAAGCCGATCGTGCTGCCTGTCCTGGCAGCTTCTTTCTTTTTCATCTCTGCGTATCTCTACCTGCTGATTGTGGGGCGCAATATCCCCGCCTGGGTCTATCTGGTGCTCGGTGCCATGATCGGGTTCGGGGCGTATTCAACCGTCAAAAAGATCCACGCCCAAACGAGGCTGAAGGACAGGACTTGAAGGGAATTCTTCAACTTTGCGCCGTCCGATGTCCGGCGCGGGACTAGACTTTCACAATGCAGGCAAAGCGAACAGCCGGCACCTTGCGAATTTCGTCCACCAACTCCCTGGAAATGGGCTCATCGATATTGACCAGCCCAATAGCTTCTCCGGACTCCGGGTTCCGGCCCAGAGCAAAGCTGGCGATATTCACCTTCTTTTCTCCCAGAATCGTTCCCACGCGGCCGATCACGCCGGGCACGTCCTGATTGCGAATGAAAAGAAGGAATCCTTTCAGCGGCGCCTCGATGTCGATGTCGCTGATGCCGAGAATGCGCAGACCACGCATTCCCACCATGCCCAGAACCGAGGGCGAATCCACGTCCGTGCAAAGCGCAATGCCCAGCGAATTTGAATAAGCCGCGCGTCGCGCGCTTCTGACCTCAACAACCTCAATGCCCCGATCCTGGGCCATCGACGCGGCGTTAATCAGGTTGATCTCATGCAGCAGAGGCTTGCTGAGGACTCCTTTGAGCACGGCGTTCTTCACCAGGTGCGTATTCAGCTTCGCCAGCCCGCCATCGTAGCTGATCTTCACTTCTTCCAGGCGCTCGCCCGCAATCTGGGCCACAAAGGCACCGAGCTTTTCTCCCAGCTGAATATAAGGCTCCAGCTTCTTGTACTCTTCAGGCGAGATGGCAGGCATGTTAACGGCGTTTCGGGGGACGCCCAGCCGCAGGTAATCCCGGACCTGCTCGGCGATGCTGATACCCACAATTTCCTGTGCCTCATCGGTGGAACCGGCGATATGCGGCGTGGCAATAACATTCGGGTGCGCCACCAGCCGGGAGTCCGTGGGCGGTTCCTTTTCAAAAACGTCGAGGGCGGCCCCGGCAACCTGCCCGCTCTCAATGGCCTGGAGAAGGTCGTCCTCCTTGATCAACTCTCCGCGCGCGCAGTTCACGATTCGAACGCCGGACTTCATCTTCGCGAGGGACTCGGAGTTAATTAGGTGATGGGTTTCCGGAGTGGCTGCGGTGTGCAGGCTAATGAAGTCACTTGAGGCCAGCAGTTCATCCAACTCAACCAGGTCCACTCCCTGCTCCCGGGCAAGGCGAGCAGGCACATAAGGGTCGTAAGCCATTACGCTCATTTCAAACGCCCGGGCCATTCGCGCCACTTCACTTCCTATCCGCCCCAGGCCGATCAACCCCAGTGTCTTTCCGCGCAGCTCCGTGCCGGTCAATTTCTTCTTTTCCCAGGCGCCCCTTTTCATGGAAGCGTCGGCCTGCGGAATGCGCCGTGCCAGAGATACCAGGAGCCCCACAGCCTGTTCCGCAACACTGTGCGCACTGCCGCCCGGCGTATTCATCACCACGATGCCGCGCTTCGTGGCGGCCTCGAGGTCCACGTTATCGACACCCACGCCCGCCCGGCCGATGGCGCGCAAGCATTCGGCGTGCGCCAGCAGATCGGCAGTTACTTTGGTGGCGCTTCGCACCACCAGCGCGTCGGCGTCCCGGATCTCCTCGGCCAGCGAGAGGTCCTTCCGCTTGGGCAGAAAGATCACATTCCAAGAACCTTCCGACTGCAGTACTTCCACCGCCTTCTGGGATACGTTGTCAGCAACCAGAATCTTCATCTCGTTCGCCGCGCCAAAATCAGTTGAACTTCCGGGCCGGTTCCACCTCCCCTCGCCATGATTGCGGCCTTTCATCAGTCAACGCCGCGGCTTCTATCCATGCAATCGCTCAAACTCTTTCATGAATGAGACGAGTGCCTCGACACCCTCGATCGGCATTCCGTTGTAGATGGAAGCGCGCACGCCGCCAACCGCACGGTAACCCTTCAGGGAATGGAGCCCTTCGTTGGAGGCTTGCTTGAGAAAGGCTTCAAGCGCCTCAGGCGCTGGCAGATCGAACGTAACGTTCATGGTGGAGCGGTGCGCTTTGTCCACATACGGTTTGTAAAAACTCGACTGGTCCAGAACGTCGTAGAGAAGCTGGGCTTTTTGATTGTTGCGCCGTTCGATCTCGCTGACGCCTCCCTGTTCTTTAATCCAGCGCAGGACTTCGCGCGTGATGTAAATGTTGAATGAGCTCGGCGTGTTGACCAGCGACTGGCCCTTTTCCACGGTGGCGTAGTTCAGCAAGGGCGGGGTCAGCGGCAGCGCGTGGCCGAGGAGGTCTTTGCGAACGACAACGAGGGCAGTCCCGCCGGGACCCAGGTTCTTTTGGAGACTCGCATAAACCAGCCCAAACCGGGAGTAGTCCATCACACGCGACAGAATTTCCGATGTCGTATCTGCCACCAGAGTTAAATCGCCCGTTTCGGGAAACTTGTTCCACCGCGTTCCGTAGGCAGTATTGTTCGTGGTGATGTGAAGATAAGAAGCGTCTCGGGGGATTCTCTCCATGTCCAGCTCCGGGATGCGCACGAAATGATCGCTTTTGCCGCTGGCGATGGTCTCGATGGCGCCATAAGGAGCGGCGTCTTTTATCGCACTGGCCGAGAACACACCGGTTTCAACGTAGGCTGCGCGGTGCGCGGGCTTCAATCCAATCAGATTCATGGGGACGGCGGAAAACTGCATGCGCGCCCCGCCGTGCATGAAAAGCACGGAGTAATTCTCCGGCAGCGAAACCAGTTCCCGAAAAAGCGCAACCGCCTCTTCCAGCACGGCAACAAAGCCCTTGGAGCGGTGGCTGATCTCGATGACGGACGCGCCAAGGCCACCGTAATTCAAAAATTCCTGCTGCGCGCGGACCATCACTGCGTCGGGAAGCATGGCCGGCCCTGGGGCGAAATTGAAAATCCTCCCCGCCGGCCGCGCCGTTGAGGGGGCGGGCGCATTTGCTTCATTGGGTGTGGACATTAGCATTCTCCTTGAGTACAGCCGATGTGAAACCGGGAACCCTGCCGGGCATCCGGTTCAACTCCGGGTCCTCCGTGGACCCAGGGTGCGAAACCCCGCGCGAGGAGTTTTCCCTTGATAATCCTTGCCAAAGGTCCGCTTCTTTTTTCCAGCAGATGCCGGCCGGAGACTCCCCGCGTAGACTGGAACAAGGCAACGAGCGATCGACATGGCCTGCAGGAAGAAGGTACTCTACGTCACCGCCCCGGGAAAGTCAAACGAGGTGGCAGGCTGGAAATCGGCACAATAATTTCGCCCTTTTGCGGAAAAGTGAATGACATGAAACGCATCAAGCCGCCGGGATCACCGCACCGCTTCCCGCACGGGTCTCGTCAGTTTGTGCCGTCCGTTATGGTGAGATCGCTGTGCAGCGGCAAACTGCGTGAAGAGGTCCCCACCAGGATCCGATAGGTACCCGCGGCCAGCGTCCAGCGATGCGCCGAGGTGTCGTAAAAGGACAGCGACCGGGGGTCGATGGTGAGGCGCACCTGCTTGGTTTCACCGGGTTTCAATAAGGCCTTGGAAAAGGCACACAACTGCCGCGGCGGTTCACCGTTCCCGGAAGGCTGGGTGACATAGGCTTCGACCACCTCGGCTCCGGCGCGGCCACCTGTGTTTGTGACATCGACAGTCCCATGGATGAGTCCTGGCTCATTACCCATCCTTGTGGGTGTAATGACAAGATGGCTCAGCCGAAAGCTTGTGTATGAAAGCCCATAGCCAAATGGGAACACGGGCCGGTTGCGGGTCGCGTCGTACCACCGGTAGCCAACGTTGAGTTTCTCACTGTAGATGGACTTGCCGTTCACGCCTGGCCACTGCTGCGGAGTGCTGGTGGGGATTTTATCCGCTGTGAGAGGGAACGTCAGCGGCAGTTTGCCTGCCGGGTTGACGTCCCCGAACAAGATGGCGGCAATGGCATTGCCGTCTTCCTGGCCCGGATACCAGGCTTCAATAACGCCACGCACACGATCAAGCCAGGGCATCAGGACCGGGCCGCCGGTGTTCAACACAACAATGGTCTTGGGGTTGGCCGCAGCGACGGTTTTGACGAGTTCACCCTGGTTCCCTGGCAGTTCAAGATTCGGCCGGTCATCGCCTTCTCCCTCCACAGTGCTTGCAAACACGATGGCGACGGAGGCTGCTTTGGCTACGCCGGCGGCTCCGGCAAGGTCGCTGCCGTCCGAGTAAGTTACTTTGATGGCCACGCCGGCGCGCTTGCGGATGCCTTCCAGCGGACTGATCACATACGGCGCGACCACGTGAGAACTGCCCTTGCCTTCAACCTGAGGTTGGGTTCCGCCATCCATACCGATGACGGCAATGGAAGAGACACCGGAGAGCGGAAGGAGGTTGCCTTCGTTCTTCAGGAGGACGGTTCCCTGCTCGGCGACATGCCGGGAAAAGGCGGCATGCTCCGGGGTTCGCACCTTGGAGTCCCAGTCGCCCGGCTGCGGCGTGTCAAAAAGCCCGTGCTCGAACATCGTCACCAGTATCCGCCGGACGTGCTCATCCAGCGTCGCCATGCTGACCTGACCCTGCTGAACAGCCGTTTCAAGCGCCTGTCCATAGTAGCGACCGTCGGGCATTTCCTGGTCCAGGCCCGCCCTGGCGGAAGCCGCCGCGGAATGAGTGCCACCCCAGTCGCTCATCACCCAGCCGCGAAAGCCCAGTTGGGTTTTGAGTAGATCGTTCAGAACGTGCGGATTCTCGCAGGAATAGATGCCATTGGTCATGATGTAGGCGCACATGACGGTGCCCACGCCGCCTGAAACGGCGGCGTGGAATGGCGGCAAATAAATCTCCTGCATTGTCCTTTCATCCACCACGGAATCGATATGGAAGCGTTCTCTTTCCTGGTTCATGGTGAGATACATGTTGGCGTTCGCGATGGGGCCCTGGCTCTGGATACCCTTGATCTCGGCCGCAGCCATCTGGCCGTTCAAATACGGGTCCTCGCCATAGGTTTCAAAGGTCCGTCCCCACTCGGGCACGCGAACAACGTCGATGGTGGGACCTAGTTCAACGTTGGTACCTTTTCCCCATTGCTCTTCCCCGAGAACTCGCCCAAAGGTATTCAGCAACGAGGTGTCCCAACTGGAAGCTGCCGCAATCGGGGCCGGCAGCAGGGTTACGCCAGTGGCCTTGTTCCCGACTCCCGCGCGCCCGTCGGCTAACTTGAGAGCTGGGATCTGCAGGCGCGGGGTCGCCGGAACATAACCGACGTACCCATTGAACGGATGTTCTTTCCTGCTGACGCCGTGAACCAGAACGGTCTTTTCCTTCAGCGTCATCGCGCGCAGCAGCAGGTCGGCCCTACGCCCGGCGGAAAGCGATTTGTTCATCCACGGCTGGTGGCTGCTGGTTTGTGCCCGCACGACCGTAGCGGGGGTGACTGCCACCACCAGTGCAATCACCACGCCGGCAATCCATTTCCTGCAATAAATTCCGACTCTCATAGCGTACCCATCCAACACTGGCTTGTGACTAATAACAGCAGAAACGCTAATCGAGCGCGCGCGCGAGGTCAAGCAAAATTCACGCGGCGGCCTGATGCTGTCAGGCACACCCCTGTCTTCTCTTTCGTGTCTGCATTTGCTTTCAACTTCAGCGGTGCGCCCGGCGATGGGCCGCGGCGTACGCCACGGGCCTAGCCGAGCACGGGCACTGTGACGCTGCGCACAGCGCGCGACGCATCACTCAACAGGAAATGGATCACTTTTGCGACGTCTTCGGTCTGGACCCATTTCGAAAAGTCTGCCTTGGGCATGGATTTGCGGTTGGCCTCCGTATCCATGGTCCCGGGCAGAATGCAATGGGCGCGAACGTCGTACTTCTCCATCTCCTGCGCAAGGATTTCGGTCAACTGCAGGACCGCTCCCTTGGACACCGCATAGGGTGCAATCCCGGCGCCCCCGCCCTTCAGGATGGCCCCACTTGAAACCGTGACGATGCGCCCGAAATTCTGGCGGACCATCACGGGAACCACCGGCCGAAGCGTCCGGATAATACTCATGAGGTTGAGATCGAGCATATGGTCCCACGCGGGATCATCGGCTTCGAAACTCTTGCCAGCAGCAAAGCCTCCCGCTACACAGACCAGAAAATCCACTCGGCCGTGACGCTCTGACACCCTGGAAACAAAGCGGTCAACGTCAGCCGAACTCCTCAGGTCCACCGGCCCGCCCATCAGGCTGCCCGAGAGCTCACCGGCAGCCGTTCGCAGAGATTCCCAACCCTTTTCTCCATGATATGGGACTGCAACAGATGCCCCATTCTTAAGCAGGTCCAATGTAACAGCACGGCCCAGAGCACCCGTTCCACCTGTGATAATCGCCACTTGGTCTTTAAAATCCACCATTCACCTCCATCATGTCTTATAATAAGAACCCACGAATCATTCCAGGTCAACGAGCTTTAGCTGTGCAACGCTATTAACTTCACGGCTAATAGCTGCTGAGTCCCTTCTGTCGCAAAATCGCAAGAAGGGCGATGAAATTTTTCGATATGCGTATTCGACATCGGCTTATTATTTCCTTGACGATCAGCATTACTCTGGTGGCGTTTGTTTTCGCCTTCTTCCAGGTTCGCTCGCAGAAGCGTGCTCTTCGAGGCGATCTGGAAAAGCGTGCGGAGATTCTGGCAGAGAGCCTTGTAGGCAACGTCGAACCACTCCTCCACAACCAGTCTTGGGGACAATTGCAGGTACTTCTCAACCGATTTGAGAACCGGGAAGCCCTCGACGGAATCGCGGTCTATGACAAGAATGGGAGCAAGATCGCTGTTGCCAGCACTTTGGAAACGCAACTGGATGTCGCTCCTTCTGCAGTCCGCCAGGCAATTTATCGAAACCGGGGAGTCAGCCAGTTCTTCAATCTGGACGGCGTACCCATGGAGGTCTATGCGTTGCCTATCCATGGGAATGGGGGTGCGGAAGGGGTACTGGCGCTCTATCACAACGCCAGCTTCATTGAGGCCCAGTCGTTCCGGCTCTGGCGGGATACGTTTCTGCGCCTGCTCGTGGAAACGCTCCTCATCGCTTTCATCTGCCTGCTGATTATCCGCATCAGCATCCTGGAGCCTGTCACCAAAACGGCGCAGTGGCTGCGCGCTCTGAGGACCGGCAAGGGACTTCGATCGAACCCTCTGCCCACGGAAGAAATCTTCCAGCCGATCGCGCATGAAGTCTCTCAACTTGCCAAGACATTGGAAGTCGCGCGGACAGCCGCCGAAGAAGAGGCCCGGCTGCGTGAAGTGGGCGAAGCCGTCTGGACGCCGGAACGCCTGCGGATGCACGTGCGGAATCGTTTTCGGGACAAGCCGATTTTTGCGGTTTCCAATCGCGAACCCTATATGCACGTCCGTCAGAACGGCGGAATCGAATGTCTGGTTCCGGCCAGCGGCCTGGTCACTTCGCTGGAGCCCATTTTGCGGGCCTGCGACGGCACCTGGGTGGCAAGCGGGGCTGGGAATGCAGACCGTGAGACCGTCGACGACAAAGACCGCCTGCGCGTGCCTCCTGATGACCCGCATTACACTTTGCGAAGGGTCTGGCTCAGCAAAGAGGAAGAACAGGGATTCTATCTCGGCTTTGCCAATGAAGGCCTCTGGCCTCTCTGCCATATTGCGCACACACGCCCGACCTTTCGAGAGGCAGACTGGAAACAATACAAGGCGGTGAATGAGAAGTTTGCCAAAGCCGTGCTGGAAGAGATGGAGGGCACAGAGGAACCCGCCGTTCTCATCCACGACTATCATTTCGCGTTACTGCCACGGATGGTGAAGGAGAAACGGCCAGACGCACGGGTCGCGATCTTCTGGCATATTCCCTGGCCGAACGCCGAGGCTTTCGGCATCTGTCCCTGGCAACGTGAACTGCTGGACGGGCTGCTGGGCGCCGATCTGGCCGGTTTCCATATTCAAAACCACTGCAACAATTTCCTTGAAACGGTCGATCGGGCTCTTGAGTGCCGCATTGAATGGGATCGTTTTGCCGTCAACCGCCGGGGACATTTCACGCTGGTGCGTCCGTTCCCTGTCAGCGTCGTTTTTGATACTGAAACGGCGCGTGCGTCGGCCATGGCCAGCCCGCCCGAGGCCGAAGATCTATTCAAGGAGCTGGGAGCGGAAGGGACGCTGATGGGCGTGGGTGTGGACCGCATGGATTACACCAAGGGAATCGTGGAACGTTTCCGAGGCATCGAACGGTTCATCGAAAAATACCCCGCCTACCAGAACAAGTTTAGTTTCGTCCAGATCGGCGCCCCGAGCCGGACCGACATCCAGCAGTACCGCAACCTGGTGGAAGAGATTGAATCGGAGGCCCAGCGTATTAACAACCGGTTCCAGAGGGGCGCATGGAAACCGATCATCCTGATCAAGCGTCATCACAGCCACAAGGAGATCATGCGCTACTACAGTGCTGCCGATCTTTGTATGGTGACGTCGCTGCACGACGGCATGAACCTGGTGGCCAAAGAGTTTGTCGCAGCCCGCAATGACGGCCAGGGTGTGCTGATCCTGAGCCGCTTTGCCGGGGCCTGCCGCGAACTGCGTGACGCGCTGATTGTCAATCCCTACGACACCGAGCAACTGGCGGAAGCCGTCCGCTTTGCTCTGTCGATGGATCCGGAAGAGAAAAGGCTTCGGATGCAGCGCATGCGCCGCGTGGTCCGCGAGCATAACATCTATCGCTGGGCGGCAAGCCTGGTCCGCGAACTTTCAGAAGTCCGGCTCGACAGGCCGGAGCCGTTAAAGGTCCGATAACAAAAAGCAGCCCTTCTTCCTGTGAAAGGCCTGCAAGACTTTCCGGCTGTAACGCTGGTCTCAACCCGACACTATGAAAAAAGTCCGTTCGTCGCGCCGCCGTTCACCCGGTTCGAAAACCCCGAAGAGTTCACCCAAGCCTCGTCAGTCCCCTAACGGTCTGAAGCCGCAACACCTCTTTGACGGCTGGACCCAAGTGGACAGGCGCCTCCGCAAAGCCAGGCACATTGCTGTGTTTCTCGATTTCGACGGCACCCTGGTGCGGCTGCGCCGAAAGCCCAAAGAAGTGTTTCTGGGAGCCCCGGCGCGGCGTGTGTTGCGCAAACTGTCCGCTCGCCGGGAGGTGACGCTCTGCTTCATCAGCGGGCGGCAACTCGCCGACCTGCAGCATCGGGCGCCCGTGGAAGGCGCCATCTATTTCGGATTGCACGGCTGGCAACGCAGCAATGGGCAGCCGCCTGACATACCGGGCACGCGCAAGCTTCGAAAAACCATGGAGTGGGTCCAGCAGCAGGTCAGCAATATCCCGGGAATCAGAGTGGAAGACAAGGGAATCTGCTTCGGAATCCATTACCGCGACGCCCGCAAGCCGGCCGTGGAGAAAGCCCGCACGCTCGTCATAGAAGTGCTGGCCCGAATGGGACCGGGCTACGAATTAATGGCTGGCAAAAAGATCTGGGAAATCTACCCGAAGGACATGGGAAGCAAGGGTCTGGCGGCGAAGGACCTGCTCCAGCAGATACCAGGCCGCAAGCTGGTGGTCTACGCCGGGGACGATACGACAGATGAAACAGCTTTTGCTTTGCTGCGAAATGGTGTCACGATACGGGTCGGCAAATTCCGGGAAACAAAGGCGAACTTTTTCCTGCACGGTCCGGCTGAGGTTCTGATGTTTCTTGAGAAGCTGGAGGAATCGCTAGCTTGACAAAAGCCCGTCAGCCTTTTCGGTTTGCCACGGCTTCATATCTGACGCGCATCTGCAACCAGAGGGCAACGCGCCTGGTGGAATTGAATAAGGGGCTGGGTGAGTGCAGTGACGCGTCTATTTTTTACCACACCTTTCACAGCCTGCGCCGCTACCATTTCCTCACTGAAGGCTTTTCAGACGACTTTGCCCATTGGATCATGGCCGCCTGCAACCTGGCGGAACTCGCCGAGCAACTGGCATCTCTGGACCTGCGCGAATATTCCAATCTGGCCAGCCTGCGTAATGACCTCCGGTCACGGGTGGCCGACTATTGCCAGGCCTTCCCCGAACGCGCCCAGCAGAAGGCGTTTGAACCCTTTTACTTCTCAGAAGCCATTCAGGTCGCTCTCCCCCTGGGGATTGAGGCGCAGACCATCGAGGAATTCCAGCAGATTCTTGGCAAGCTTAGCAACGATTCATTCCACTTTCACTTCGTGACCTCAAGGTTGCGCCTTCACCTGCGCAATAACGATTTCTCGCTCTGGTTCTCCACGGCGCTGGGATTGGACGATTTGGCACGGCGAGCGAACCGTATCGACCTCTACATCAACACGCTGGAAGCCGCCCGCGCACAGCTTCTCGATATGGTCAGCCAGGAGATCAGCCCATGAACGATCCCAGGCGGGAATCGCACACCGTCCACCTGGAAGATTATGGTCCGGTGGTGGGCGCGCCGGAAATCCAGGAACTGCGCGCTCTTGCCGCCCGGCTGAAAGGGCGGTCCGTGCAGATGGTGAACTCAACTTCCGTGGGCGGAGGCGTGGCTGAGATTTTGAGCCGCCTGGTCCCGCTGCTTAAGGAATTGGAGGTCAACGTCCGGTGGGATGTCATGACCGGCGGGGATGACTTTTTTGAAATCACCAAAGCATTCCACAACGCGCTGCATGGAGCGCCCTACGAGAAGTCTCCTGAGAGCTTCGAGATTTTTCTTGCCTACAATGAGCAGAACCGCGCCCGGCTTGAGATGGACTCCGAGTTCACCATCATCCATGATCCTCAGCCGGTGGCCCTGATCAACGGCCGCAACGACCGCGCCGGGCACTGGATCTGGCGATGCCATATTGATCTGTCCCGGCCCAATCCAAAGGTGTGGGATTTCCTGCAGCCCTATGTGCTGCGTTATGATGGCGCCTTGTTTTCCTCTCCGGATTTCACTCATCCGATGCCACTCCCGCAGTACCTTTTTTATCCCGGCATCGATCCGCTGTCTGAAAAAAACCGGGACCTGGAGCCGGAATTCATCCAGGGCGTGCTGGAACGATTTAACATCAACCCCAAGCGGCCCATCCTGACCCAGATTTCCCGTTTTGACCGGCTAAAGGACCCTGTCGGCGTCGTGCAGGCTTACAAGATAGTCAAGCGCTTCTTCGATTGCCAACTGGTTCTTGCCGGCGGCGGAGCGGCCGACGACCCCGAAGGCGGCAAAGTGCTGGACGAGGTCCGGGAGGTCTCAGCGGGCGATCCTGACATTTTTATTCTGGACCTGCCGCCCTGGAGCGCTCTCGAGATCAACGCTCTGCAACGCGCTTCGACCATCGTCATTCAGAAAAGTCTTCGAGAAGGTTTTGGCCTGACGGTGGCGGAAGCCCTGTGGAAGAAGAAGCCGGTGGTTGCGTCAGCCGTGGGCGGGATTCCCATCCAGGTCATCCACAAACAGACGGGGATGCTGGCGCACTCAGTGGAGGGTACAGCCTACCAGCTTCGCTATCTACTTTCCAACCCATCGTTCGCGTCGCGCCTGGGCCAGATGGGCCACGAGCACGTGCGCGAGCAACTGCTGATTACCAGCTCACTCGAGCGCTATATGACGCTGTTCCTGCACTCGCTGTCCCAAGCCTGACGCCTCCTGTGACTCCATTTTTTCCTGTCCGGTTCGATGAACCTGCCACCCTGGAGTCTCCGCCGGATTACTTTTTCAGTTCCGCTCTGGCTGAACGGACGGCTTCCAGGAATTTTCGGGCATTGGCAGTGATGACTTCCGTCTTGCCCTCCCGGAGCGCCTTGCTTGAAACAAGTTCCCCGCCGGCGGCCACCGCGGCCGCCCCCGCCCGGATGTAATCGGGCGTTGTTTCAAGGGTGACGCCGCCGGTTGGAACAAATTCGATTTGCGGCAAGGGTCCACGGAGTGACTTGAGATATTTCGGCCCGCCCATTGCAGCGCACGGGAACACCTTCACCAGGTCCGCCCCTGCCTGCCAGGCCGTCACGATCTCGGTCGGCGTCAGGGCGCCGGGAATGCAGGCCTTGCTGTAACGCCGCGAGGTCTCGATAACCTTGATGTCGAGAGAGGGAGTGACAATAAACTCCGCTCCCGCCAGCAAAGCCGCGCGGCAGGTTTCCGTATCCAGCACCGTGCCCGCTCCCAGCAGCACACTATCACCAAACTGCTCCACCACGCGTTCCATCACGCGAAGAGCGTTCGGCACGCCCATGGTAATCTCCACGACCGGGACACCTCCGGCGACCACCGCTTCCACCGCCTTGAAGGCATCTTCCGGATTCGATACGCGGACGATGGGAACAACTCCCACTTCCCGAAGCCGGCTTAAAACTTTTTCTCTGCACCACGACATGGCTGAATCCTCTCGTTCGAGATGACGAAGCGCGATGGCCTCCAAGGGCTGGATTGCCGGGAAGGACTGCCGCTCCGTGGAACCGGCAGGCCTTCACGCGACACGTTCAGGCCTAACGGGCCACGCGCAGACTTGCGCCTTTCAACAGCTTTTCCACTTCCTCCAGAGTCGCCCAGTTAAAGTCGCCTGGGATGGTCTGCTTCAGCGAACTGAAGGCGTTCCCGTAACGCACGGCGGCATCGTAGGTGTTCTTTGCCAGGTAGCCGTAGATGAACCCTGCGCTGAAGGAATCACCGCCGCCCACACGGTCCACTATCTCCAGGTCATATTTGATATCGTCATAAAACTTGCCGTCGGCATAGGCAATGGCCGACCAGGTGTTTCGCCACACCAGGGGGTTTTCGCGCAGGGTGATGGCCACGGCTTTGAACTTGAATTTCTCTTGCAGGCGCTGGGCCGCTTCCTTGTAGCTCTCGGCGGTGATCTCTTTGAATCCCTGATCGTCCGTCGTTCCCGAGGCCTTGATCTTGAAAACCACGCTCGTATCTTCTTCCGTGGTGATGAGGACATCCACGAATTCCATCAGGGGTTCCTGCACCGTCTGCGCTTTGTCCGGCGACCAGAGCTTTCCGCGGTAGTTCAGGTCGTAACTGACCGTTACGCCGGCGCGCTTTGCCGCCTCCAGAGCTTCGCGCGTGACGGCGGCCGCCGAATCGCTCAGGGCGGGAGTGATGCCGCTGGTATGGAACCATTTGGCGCCCTCAAAAACTTTCTTCCAGTCCACCTCGCCGGGTTTGATGGTGGAGATGGCCGAATACGCGCGATCATAGAGAACGGAACTCGGCCTGGGTGCCGCACCAAATTCCACAAAATAGAGGCCAAGCCTTCCACCTTCCGACCATATAATCTGCGAAGTGTCAACTCCGGCCTGCCGCGCCCGATTCTCCAGCAGGCGGGCCAGGGCGTTCTTGGGCAGGCGGGAAATCCAGCTGCTGGTTAGCCCCAGCCTGCTAACGCCCACCGCCACATTCAATTCGCCGCCGCCCACCTGGACGTCGAGAGAATGGGTCTGCTCCAGCCGCTGGAAGTGTGGAGGCGCAAGCCGAATCATGGCTTCGCCAAAAGTTACAACATCCGCCATAGCGATATCCTCCGCATTGAGTTCTAGCCAAACTGCTAAATATAAGGCTTTCCGAGGAAAAATTCAGCCCCTTTCGTGATGCCACTCAAAAAACAGCCCTCAAGCCCGCGGAATATCCAGCGCGATGGCACAGGTCCATCAGGACCTTTAGCGGCTGCACATCTCTCGTTCCAGTATACTCCGCAAGGCGCCTGGAACGTTGACTTCGGCTCTTCGGCAAGGTTAGAGTAAACATTCGTCCCAGTCGCGATTTTCCACTTCGAGCACGACAACCTGCATTGGGGTAATAAGGTGAGGGAGAGTCAGGTTTTAAGGACCATTATCGCTGCCCGCCGGCGTCGCATTGATGAAGTGCGCGCCAGCGTTCCCCTGGCAGGCCTTCGCCAGACGGCAGAAGCGCGGTCCGACTTCCGTGATATTTCCGGAGCGCTCTCGGGCAAGAAGTTGAGCGTGATCGCGGAGCTCAAGAAAGCCTCGCCCTCGCGAGGACTGCTGCGGCCGGAGTTTCGGCCCCCGGAAATCGCGCAGGCCTACCAGCAGGCGGGGGCTTCGGCGCTTTCCGTGTTGACGGAAGAAGAGTTTTTCCAGGGATCGCTCAATGACCTGAAGGCCGTGCGCGGCGTGGTCAGCCTGCCCATCCTGCGCAAAGACTTTATCGTTGACGAATACCAGGTTTATGAATCGGTGGCTGCTGGCGCTGACGCACTTCTGTTGATCGTCGCCGCGCTTGAGGACAAGGACTTGAGACAACTCCTCAAGCTTTCCGAACGGTTGCGTGTGGCCGCGCTGGTGGAGGTTCACACGGCGGAGGAACTGGAACGAGCCATCGCCGCCGGCGCGCAGATTATCGGAATCAACAATCGCAACCTGAGCACCCTTGAGGTCAGCCTGGAAACGTCGTTCCGGCTTCGCGAGAAGATTCCTGCGGCGTGCCTGGCGGTCAGCGAGAGCGGAATCAAGTGCGGCGAGGATTTGGAAAGGCTTGCCAAGGCAGGATTCAACGCTGTGCTGATCGGCGAACACCTGATGCTGGCCGCAGATCCGGGAGAAGAATTGTCACGGCTTCTCAACAGCGCGCCAGCTCTGAAAATGGCCGGGGCCTGACCCGATGCCGACCCGGATCAAAGTCTGCGGAATCACGCGCCTTGAAGATGCGCTGCTGGCCGTCGAACTGGGAGCCAACGCGCTGGGCTTTAATTTTTACAGGCCCTCGCCGCGTTATATTGCGCCGGAGACGGCCCGCGCCATCATCCAGCGCCTGCCGCCGTTTGTGACCGGGGTTGGAGTCTACGCAAACGAAACGGACATGGGCCACGTCACCGCCGTCGCTGCTGAAGCCGGAGTTGTCGCCATTCAACTCCACGGTCCACAGTTCCCTGAGACCGCCGGGCCGCCGGCCGGCTACTCTTTGATCCGCGCGGTGGCGGTGGGAGAAGGTTTTAAAGCTGAGTCGCTGGCGGCATTGCAGGCGAATGCATTTCTTCTGGATGCTTTTCATCCCCGGCTGAGCGGCGGAACGGGAAAGCAGTTTGACTGGGAACTGGCGCGCGACGCCAACAGGTATGGCGCCATCATCCTGGCCGGCGGTTTGAATCCCGGCAACGTGGGACGCGCCATTCGGGAGGTTCGCCCCTACGCCGTCGATGTCGCGAGCGGCGTGGAATCCGCGCCGGGGCAAAAGGACCCTGCGCTGCTTCGCGCGTTTTTCGCTGCGGTGCAGGAAGCCGACCGCAATCTCTAAGTCATCCGGGTTGGAATGGAAGTGAACAAAATGCCGGACGCGCAACAGACAACAACCGGGCCTGACGGTCGCGGGCGCTTTGGAGAATTTGGCGGGCGCTACGTGCCGGAAACCCTCATGCACCCCATCGAGCAGCTTGAGCGCGCCTACGAAGATGCCAGGAACGACGCGGCGTTCCAGGCGGAATTGAAGCGGCTGCTGCGGTACTACGTCGGGCGCCCCACGCCGCTCTACCATGCCGAACGCCTGACCAGGCATCTGGGCGGCGCGCAGATTTATCTGAAGCGGGAAGACCTGCTCCACACCGGCGCTCACAAGATCAACAACTGCATCGGCCAGGGACTGCTGGCAGTGCGTATGCGCAAGACGCGGCTGATTGCCGAAACCGGAGCCGGACAGCACGGAGTAGCTACGGCGACGGTGGCGGCGCTTCTGGGCCTCGAGTGCCGCGTGTATATGGGCGAAGAAGACATGGCCCGGCAGTCGCCAAATGTCTTCCGAATGCGCCTGCTGGGCACAGAGGTGGCGGGAGTAAGCTCCGGCTCCAGAACGCTGAAGGACGCCATCAACGAGGGCATGCGCGACTGGGTTGCCAACATTCGAAACACTCACTACCTGATGGGCTCGGTGCTCGGGCCGCACCCCTACCCGATGATGGTTCGTGACTTCCAGCGCGTCATCGGGCAGGAAGCCCGCCAGCAGATTCTCGAACTTGCGGGACGGCTGCCGGACTGCCTCATTGCCTGCGTGGGCGGTGGCAGCAATTCCATCGGGCTGTTCTATGACTTCATTCCCGACGCCCAGGTCAAAATGGTTGGCGTCGAGGCCGGCGGTCGGTCGCTCGACCTGGGTGAGCACGCGGCGCGCTTTTCCGGCGGCAAGCCGGGCGTGCTGCACGGCACCTACACTTACGTGCTGCAGGACGCGGACGGCATGATATCAAAAACGCACTCGGTTTCAGCCGGCCTTGACTACCCGGCCGTCGGCCCCGAGCACGCGTTGCTCCACCAGCAGGGCCGGGTGGAATATACTGATGCCGGGGACCAGGAAGCGCTGGAGGCCGCGCGCCTGCTGGCCCGTACGGAAGGAATTATTCCGGCGCTCGAATCTTCGCACGCGCTGGCGGAAGTGGTGAAGCGCGCGCCCGGCGCCGGTAAGGAAACGATTTTCGTGGTCAATCTTTCCGGCCGCGGTGACAAGGACCTGGGCATTTTCCAGTCCGCGGGAATTTTGTAAGACCAACAGGAATCGATTTCGCTAGACATGCCAACACTTTCGACATCGCGAATTCAGGAGAGGTTCCGGCAACTGCGCGAGGCCGAGGCCAAAGGCCTGGTGATTTATCTGACCGCCGGCGACCCGACCCTTGAGGCCACTGGGAGACCTGCTCGAAGCTATTGAACGCGGGGGTGCGGACATCATCGAACTGGGCATTCCCTTCTCTGACCCGCTGGCGGACGGCCCTGTCATCCAACGGGCATCGGAACGCGCGCTGGCAAGCGGAACAAGCCTTCACAAAGTGCTCGAAGCGATTCCGGAATGGAGAAAGAGGGTCAAAGCCCCGCTGGTCCTCTTCAGCTATTACAACCCGATCCTGCAATACGGCCTGGAAGAGTTCGCTCGCGACGCCAGCAAGGCCGGCGCGGACGGAGTGCTCGCCGTTGATCTCTCGCCGGAAGAGGCCGGCCCTTACATCGAAACGATGCGGAAGTGGAACCTGGATACTATTTTCCTTGCCGCGCCCACTTCAACCGATGAACGGCTGGAGCGCGTGGCCCGGGCTTCCACAGGCTTTCTCTATCTGATTGCGCGCGCCGGCGTGACGGGTGAACGCAGCCAGATGTCACAGAGCACCCGGCCGCTGATCGAACGGGTCAGGAAGACGACCCGGCTTCCGCTTGCCGTCGGCTTCGGCGTTTCCAGCCCGGAGCAAGTCCGTTCGGTACAGGAACTGGCGGACGCTGCGGTTGTGGGAAGCGCGGTGGTTCGAACCATCGAAGAACATTTCTCCAGTGAGGGCGCAGCGGCGCTGGAACGCTACGTACGCTGGCTCAAACAAGGCACAGGGAGTTCACCTGCATGAGCGATTTGGACGACTGGCGCAAGAGAATCGACGAGATCGACCAGCAACTGGTGAAGCTGCTGAATGAGCGATCGAAGTGTGCGGTGGAAATCGGACACTTGAAGAAGACGTTGAATTTGGCTGCCTGGCAGCCGGACCGGGAAGCTCATATCCTGCGCAACATCGTGAAGTCAAATCCCGGCCCGCTCGATGATGCCGCGGTCCGCCGCCTTTTTGAGCGTATCATTGATGAAGCAAGGTCTCTGGAGCGCCACTCGATGGAGTCTTCGGCCGAGGCAAAAGAGACCGAGGAGTAACGGCAATGGTGGTAGTGATGGAAGAAGGCGCGACGGAAGAACAAATCCAGCATGTCATTGACCGGTTGATGAAAATGGGCTTTGACGCCCACCGCTCCACGGGCATGCGGCAGACCGTGGTCGGAGCCGTCGGCGCGAAAATTGACTTTGATACGCGCGATATTGAGTTGATCGACGGGGTCGAAGAGGTCGTCAGGATCACGGCGCCCTACAAACTGGCCAGCCGCCACTTCCGTCCGGACGGCTCGGTGATCCAACTGGGCAAGGACGTCGCCGTGGGCGGCAAGCAGGTGGTTGTGATGGCCGGCCCGTGCAGCGTCGAGAGCGAAAGCCAGATGGATGCCATCGCGGCCCGCGTCAGGGAACTGGGCGCAACCGTACTGCGTGGCGGGGCCTTCAAACCCCGGTCTTCCCCTTACAGCTTTCAGGGCCTGGGCTTGCCCGGCCTCAAAATGATGCGCAAGGCCGCGGACAGCTACGGCCTGCTGGTCGTCTCCGAAGTCATGGACCAGACGCAGATTCCCGCCATGCTCGACTACGTTGACGTCTTCCAGGTGGGCGCGCGCAACATGCAGAACTACAATCTGCTCAAGGAGCTGGGAAAGGTTTCAAAGCCGGTCCTGCTGAAGCGGGGCATTTCCGCCACCATTGAAGAGCTGCTGCTCTCAGCGGAATACATCATGTCCGGAGGCAACTACAACGTGGTCCTCTGCGAGCGCGGCATTCGAACCTTCGAGAACGCCACCCGCAACACGCTGGATATATCCGCCATTCCGGTCATCCAGAAACTTTCGCACCTGCCGATTGTCGTCGATCCCTCGCACGGCACCGGGAGGCGCGACAAGGTTTCCCCCATGGCCCGCGCCGCCGTGGCCGCCGGAGCCGACGGCCTGCTGATTGAGGTCCACTCTGATCCGGAAAAGGCGCTGAGCGACGGCGCGCAGTCGCTCTACCTGGAACAGTTTGAGCAACTGATGCAAGAATTGCGAATGATCGCACCCGCGGTGGGACGAACCATCTGATTCCCCGCCGCGCAAGGGAATGATTCCCCGTGGAACCGACCGAACCATTTTTCAAGCGGATTTCCATTGTCGGGCTGGGCCTCATCGGAGGTTCATGGGCGCTGGCTCTGCGGCAGTTGGGTTACGCTGCACAGCGTGTGGGATTTGACGTCCCGGACGTTCTGAAGCAAGCAGTTGAATCCGGGGCCGTCCATGAAGCCGCGAAGGACATCGAAGAGGCCGTACGAAACGCCGACCTGGTGATCCTGGCCACCCCTGTCGGGAAAATCCTCGAATACCTGCCCCGGTTGAAATCGTCCGTCCCTCCGCAGGCGCTCATCACCGACGTCGGCAGCACCAAGCAGCGCATCCTGCAGCAGGCAAAGGAATTGCCGCCCGGCGGGGCGATGTTCCTGGGCGGGCATCCTCTGGCCGGCAAGGAACGCTCCGGCTTTCGGTTTGCTGACGCGGAGTTGTTTCGAAACGCCTGTTACGCCATTGTTCCAGCTACTGCGGCGGACATGGAAGACGCGCGCGTCAAGGCATTTGTTCGTCTTGTCGAGTCGCTTGGAGCGCAACCCTGGGTGATGGACGCCGCCGGCCACGACGTGGCCGTGGCCTACCTTTCACACATGCCGCAGCTTCTTTCAACGGGACTGGCCGCCGTGATGGAGGAAAAAACCGGCCAGGCCAACCTGCCGCTGCAACTGGCGGGCTCCGGGTTCCGCGATCTGACGCGCCTGGCCGAAAGCCCTTATTCGATGTGGCGCGATATCTGCCTGACCAACATTGAAAATATTCGGTCCGCTCTCGACGCAATGATCCAAAAGCTTGATACCATAAAGACACATCTGAGCACACGGGAGCTTGAGCGCGAATTCGACCAGGCGCGCAAACTGCGCGAAAGGTTGCGCGAAAAGAATTGAGCGGAACCGCTGGTTGAGCCTGGACCAAACAACTCTGCTGAACGAGAAAACGCGACGCCCATGAACAAGGTCTGCACCAACGCCGACGACGCCGTTGCTGACATCCCCGATGGCGCCACCATCATGTCGGGCGGCTTCGGGCTCTGCGGGATTCCTGAAAATCTGATTGACGCTCTCCAGCGCAAGGGCGTCAGGGACCTGACCGTCATCAGCAACAACGCCGGCATCAGCGACTTCGGCCTGGGCCGGCTTCTCCAGACGCGCCAGATCCGGAAACTCATTGGAACGTACGTAGGCGAAAACAAGGTGCTTGAAAACCAGGTGCTGAACAACGAAATCGACCTGGAATTGAATCCGCAGGGGACTTTTGCTGAACGGATTCGCGCCGGCGGCGCGGGCATTCCGGCCTTCTACACCCCCACCGGCGTCGGAACCGTTGTGGCCGAAGGGAAAGAAATCAGGGAGTTCGAAGGCCGCAGCATACGTGCTGGAAATGCTCTGACAGCGGACTTCGCCCTGATCAAAGCCTGGAAAGGCGACCGCTGGGGCAACCTGGTTTATCGCAAGACGGCGCGAAATTTCAATCCCATGATGGCCACCGCGGCCCGCATCACCATTGCAGAGGTTGAAGAGCTGGTCGAACTCGGAGATCTGGATTCCGATGGCATCATCACCCCGGGAATCTACGTCAGCCGCATTCTGCAGGGTGTTCATTACGAGAAGCGGATCGAACGACGGACCGTGAGAGAAAAGGCCTGATGGAAAAGCGTGAATTGATTGCGCGGCGCGTTGCGCAGGAACTGCAGGACGGCTTCTACGTCAATCTTGGGATCGGGATCCCGACGCTGGTCTCCAATTACATTCCTTCCGGCATGGAAGTGATTCTTCAGTCGGAAAACGGCATGCTGGGCGTGGGTCCCTTCCCGCTTGAGGACGAAGTGGACCCCGACCTGATCAATGCCGGAAAAGAAACCGTATCAGAGCTTCACGGCACCGCTTATATGTCCAGCGCGGAATCGTTCGCCATGATTCGCGGCGGCCACATTGACCTGACGGTGCTGGGGGCCATGGAAGTTGACCAGCAGGGTGACCTGGCAAGCTGGATGATTCCCGGCAAGATGGTGAAGGGCATGGGCGGCAGCATGGACCTGGTTTCAGGCGCCCGACGCGTGATTGTCGCCATGGAACATACAACGCGGGACGGGCGGCCCAAAATTCTGACCAAGTGCACCCTGCCTCTGACGGGAACGCGCGTGGTCCATTCCATCGTGACGGAACTGGCCATGATTGAAATAACCCCGGAAGGACTGCTCGTTCAGGAACTGGCGCCGGGAGTTACGTTTGAAGAGGTCCAGAAGCGCAGCGAGCCGGAATTGAAATTAATTTCGAACCCCGGAACCTATCGCGTCTGACCAGGCCGCTGGACTGATCATATTTAGAACTGACAACTTTGCTGGTGTAACCATCCATGTCCTCACGCGTGCTCACAACGGCCAACCAGATTACCATCCTGCGCCTGGCCTTTGTTCCCGTATTCGCCATTCTCGTGGTGGGCCGGCACGATGTCGGGGCGCTCGCGGTGATGGCCGCGGCCGCGTTTTCTGACATTCTTGACGGCACGGTTGCCAGGGTCTTCCGGCAAGTCTCGCCGCTCGGAGTGGCGCTCGACCCTATCGCCGACAAGGTGCTGATGAGCACCGCGTTTGTGACGCTCTCATTCCGGGGCGCCCTGCCCTGGTGGCTCACCATCATGGTGTTGAGCCGGGACGCCGTCATCCTCATTACCGCCCTGCTCATCGTCCTGGTGGCGGGTTACCGTCCATTTTATCCCACCGCCCTGGGCAAGGCCTCCACGGCGATCCAGTCGGTCACGATCTTCGCGGCGCTTTGTCTCCTGGCCCGGGTCCCGTGGGTGACGGGCGCAGTGGTTGAGGTTTGCATTTTTCTCGCCGCCGCCATCACCGTGGCCTCGGGTTTCCACTACCTGCTGGTCGTCCAGAAACGATACTCGCATCGCGAGGAAGAAGCGGGGTAGCGAGGTCCTCCGTTTTCTGAGGTCCGCGGCTCTTCCGCCGCCTATCAGCACAAGGGTTGCAGTAGGGCAGCGCAGATTCTCCAAGGTTCGAGACCCAGCGCAGCCAGCTTGTTACTTTACCCGACAGTCTGCGAATTTGCTTGACATCCGTGGCCTAGCGTGGTAGTCTTTATATTGCCTCGGGGGGCGAATTTTGGGACAAATGGGACAAAAAAAGATGTTATTTTGAAAAACGAACCCGAGAAGTTATTGATAATAAACGATCGGCACCAAAAACGAACCCAAACGAACCCAAAAACGAAGCCGGGAAGTTGTTGAAAATACGTAGCTGTGGAAAAACGAACCCAAAAACGAACCCGGCCATGTTATTGAAAATAAATAACGTCGAAAAAACAAACCCAAAAATAACGGAGAATTGACCGGTCAACGCCTAGCCTGTAGCCTGCCATCCAGCCCCATCTTCCAGCTTCCATGAATGTGATGCCCTCGAACCTGTCCCTGAGTAAAGGCGGCTTTGCCCCGCCACGTGGCGGCGTGAAGCCGCCCCTGCAATTCGCAAGGCTTGGCGGCGAACAGGCCAAATTGACGCACACAATGGCAAAGAGTAGACTGGGTTGTTAATTCATCACCGCGCAACCGGGAGACCGTATGCTCCGGCTACGCCACCCCTTCCCAAGGAGCAGATTGTGGCAACCTCTTCCATCGATTACTTGCAAGCGAACAAGGAACAATTCCTGGACGGTTTAAAGGAACTGCTCAGGATTCCCAGCATCAGCACGCTGCCGGAAAACAAGCCGGACATCCGCCGCACGGCCGAATCCATTGCCCATGAACTTCGCGCAGATGGGCATGCGCGGCGTAGAGATCATCAAGGGGAAAACCAGCCAGAATCCGCTGATTTACGCGGAGTGGCTGGAAGCGCCTGGCAAGCCCACGCTGCTGCTTTACGGCCACTACGACGTCCAGCCGCCCGATCCGCTGGAAGAATGGACCTCGCCGCCGTTCGAGCCCACCATCCGCGGGAAAGACATCTTTGCCCGTGGGTCCTCCGATGACAAAGGCCAGACTTACATCCTGCTGAAGGCGGTGGAATGCTTCCTGCGAAGCGAAGGCAAATTGCCCATCAACGTCAAGTTCCTCATCGAAGGCGAGGAAGAGGTTGGCGGAGAGCACATCGAGGAGTACGTTCCCCTCAACAGGGAACGGCTGAAAGCCGACGCTGCCGTCGTTTGTGATACCGAGATGTTTGCGCCCGGCCTGCCGACTCTCACCACCGGACTGCGCGGCCTGATCTACACGGAAGTGGAAGCCCGCGGGGCCAGCCACGATCTGCATTCAGGCGTCTATGGGGGCGCCGCCCCCAATCCCATGCAGGCGCTGGCGGAAATTATTGCAGGACTCAAGGGTCCCGACAGCAAAATCCGCATTCCCGGCTTTTACGAGGACGTGCGCAAGCCCAGCCGAAAAGAACTGGAAGCCTGGAAGCGGCTGCCCTTCAAAGAGAGCGCCTTTCTGAAAAAGGAAGTCGGATCCTCGGCGCTGACGGGCGAGAAAAACTTCTCTGTGCTGGAGCGCACGTGGGCGCGGCCGACTCTTGAAGTGCACGGCATTCGCGGCGGCTTCGTCGGCGAAGGCGCCAAGACGGTGATCCCCGCCGTGGCCACGGCCAAAATCAGCATGCGCCTGGTTCCGGAGATGAATCCGAAGAAAGTGCTCCGGCAGTTCACCGCAGCCGTGAAAAAACACACGCCCAGGGGAATCAGGACTAAAGTGCGCGACTTCGGCGCAGCGCCCGCTTCAGTAGTTTCAACCGAGAGCCCCTACATCGCCGCAGCCGCGGAAGCCATGCGAAGAGTTTTCAGGAAGAAGACTGTTTACATGCGCTCCGGCGGGCTCCATTCCCATCGTCGGCATTTTCCTTCAGCATTTGAAAATACCAAGCATCATGATGGGTTTCGGCCTTCCGGACGACAACCTCCACGCTCCCAATGAGAAGTTCCATCTGCCTAATTTCTACGGTGGCATCGAATCCGTCATCCGCTATTTTGAACTTCTGGGCAAATAGCTTCGCCTGCCATCCAGCAGGTTTCCAGGGGAACCGCCTGAACCCCGATCGCGGATGGTTCTGAGTGGGCGGTTCCGGCCCGCGCAAGATCCCGCAGGCGCGCAATCAGTAGTGGCGGCTGCAGCGAATAATCTCTGGAAAGGACGAGAGAAACGATGCGTCATTTCAAACACCACCCGTGGCAAATCGCGATTTCAGTTCTGTTGTTCACTGCGGCGGTTGTTGCGCTGAGTACGAGTGTATTTGCAGACGAAGGCATGTGGACATTTGACAATCCCCCGGCCAGGCAACTGAAACAGCGATACGGGTTTACACCCACCAAAGCCTGGCTCGATCACGTTCGCCTCTCGAGCGTACGATTCAACGACGGCGGCTCGGGATCGTTCGTCAGCCCGCACGGCCTGGTGCTGACCAACCATCACGTGGCGCTGTTCCAGTTGCAGAAACTCTCGACGCCGCAGCACGACTATGCCAGCGGAGTTTTCTACGCCCGTACCGAAGCGCAGGAGCTCAAGTGCCCCGATCTGGAGCTGAACATTTTGATTTCAATGGAAAACGTAACGGCCCGGGTGATGGCGGCCGTGAAACCCGGCATGACCGACACAGAGGCGCTGAAGGCCCGCCGCGCCGAAATCGCCGGGATCCAAAAGGAGAGCCTCGGCTCCACCGGCCTGCGCTCGGACGTGGTTCAACTCTATCAGGGAAGCGAATACTGGCTTTACCGGTACAAGAAGTATACCGACGTGCGCCTGGTGTTCGCGCCTTCACAGCAGATTGCCTTCTTCGGCGGCGATCCCGACAACTTCACCTACCCGCGCTACGACCTCGACTTCGCGCTTTTCCGCGTCTACGAAAACGGCAAGCCCGTCGAAAGCAGAAACTACCTGAAGTGGGACCCCGAAGGCCCGGCAGACGATGCGCTGGTTTTTGTTTCGGGCAATCCCGGCTCAACCGGACGCCAGGATACCCTGGCACAGCTGCAACAGTTGCGCGACCGTGTCTTTCCCGTGACAGTCCAGATTCTCAACCACCGTCTTACGACCCTTCAAAAATATTCGGCCCTGGGTGCGGAACAGGCACGGCAGGCTTCCAGCACCATCTTCTTTCTCCAGAATTCCCTCAAAGCTTACACCGGCATGGAAAACGGCCTGCGCAACCCCGGGCTGATGGCCAAAAAAGAAAAAGAGGAGAAGGAATTCCGCGCACGGGTTGCGGCCAATCCCGAGTGGCAAAAGGAATACGGAACTGCCTGGGATGAAATTGCGGCGGCGGAAAAGACCCTGGCTGCGAACCTGGAACCCTACCGCTTCCGGTCCATCGGCGGAGCTCCGCTGGCCAATAGGGCGCTGACCATCGTTCTCTACGTCCAGCAGGTACAGAAGCCGGATGGCGAACGGCTCCCGGGTTTTCACGATTCACAGCTCCCTTCCCTGCGGTATCAGATCTTTTCATCTGCGCCGTTCTACCTTCCTCTGGAGCAGGCGATGCTGGCCAGCACCCTGGAGCAATCGAGTGGGGAACTCGGCCCGAATGACCCGTTTGTGCGCGCGGCCCTCCAGGGAAAATCTCCGCAGGAAGCGGCGCGCGAGGCTTTTGCAGGAACGAAAATGGGTGACGCGGCGTTCCGCAAATCGCTGGTTGAAGGCGGCGAGGCCGCTGTCAAATCCTCCAAAGACCCGCTGATCGCTCTCGCCCGGAGAATCAATCCGGAGATCCTTGCGATGATCAGGTGGCACGAAGACAACATTGAAAGCGTTGAAACCCGCGCGGGAGAAAAAATCGGCAAAGCACGCTTCGCGGTGTACGGCAAAAGCGCTTACCCGGACGCAACCTTCACCCTGCGGCTTGCCTACGGGACGGTGAAGGGCTACCCGATGAATGGAACCCAGGCGCCGCCTCTCACCACATTCTATGGCCTCTACGATCGTGCCTACGGCTTTGGCATGAAGTCGCCTTTCATCCTGCCGGACCTCTGGCTGAAGTCAGAAAGCAAACTTGAGATGAAAACGCCGCTGGATTTTGTGACCACCTGCGACGTGGTGGGCGGCAACTCCGGTTCGCCCGTGATCAACCGCAACGGCAATGTGGTGGGATTGATCTTCGACGGAAACATCGAAAGCCTGGTCGGCTATTTTGTCTACAACGAGAATGACAATCGCTCCGTGGCCGTGGCCACGACGGCCATTATCGAAGCGCTGCGCAAGGTCTATGATGCCGGCGCACTGGCCGACGAACTGGAGGGAAAATCGCCCTGACAAGCAGGCGGCAACACCGGCATCTGACAGGCAACACCCACAGGAGCCGGCGCTACGACGCCCATCCAATCACCGCTCCCTATGCTGACTACCGGAAGACGACGTGCCGTGGCTTGGGCATGGGAACGTTGCCTTTCAGCTCCTGCCACAGGATTCGGTTGAGTTCCGCGGCATTTGCCTGGTCAGCATGAACAAAGTCCATCCTCGCAGATGCCCGCCCACCGGGCGCTCCAGGCGAATTCTTTTGGTAGATCAGCCCATTCTTCTGGTTCTGGTAATCGGCGGTAAAGGCGGGCTGGTTTCCGGACCCCGAAAATTCAGGGACCATCACCGGCGCCTGCGCATCGTTGTTGTTCATGGGCGGCAGGCCCAGCAGGGATTCCATGGTTCGAACCGTGCTGACCGTGGTGTAGAAATCGTGATCGACAAAAGGATGGCTGGAGGAACCCTGAGAATATTTGCTGATCACCAGCATCGTGCTGCGATGAGCGTCCACGTGGTCGGGCCCATCCTGGGCGTCGTCTTCCAGAACGAAGATCGCCGTATCGTCCCAGTAAGGGCTGTGCGAAACCGCGTCAACCACCCGGCCAACCGCCAGGTCGTTGTCGGCAACGGAAGCCGGAGGGGTCGGCATGCCAGGGGACGTGCCTGCCGTGTGGTCATCCGGCAGCCGGAGAATCACAAACTGCGGCAGAGTCTCGCCGTGCCCCGCCTGGCGTGCCTTCACAAATTGGTTGAACTCGTTCAGGAATTCGTCGGCGCGAAACTGGTCCGGATAGTCGAGCCGGAAGTCGGCAAACTTCGGGTCAAAGTGTCCCTGCAGTTCGGGCTTGGTGGCCTCGTCGTAGGCAATCATCGGAACCGGCCAGGGCCAGGGGCTGGCGGAACCACGCGGATCACCCACGTCGGGAGGCAAAGGCTGGCCCGGGAGGACCGCCTTCTGGCGGCAGGCGCCGCGCGAAGCGAGCGGGGTTCCGGCCTTGGGGGAAGCGCCAGTTTCGCCCTTGTCGCACCAGTGTGTGGTGACAAATTCACCATAGTTTCGGTGCGTCAGGCCGTTGCGGGCAACGTCCGCCCAGATGTATCCCGTGCCCGGATCGTCAACGTCCGGAATGTTCTCAGCAAGCGGATTGTGCCCAAGGACTTCGCCCTCAAAGTCGTACGTCCGTTCCCCGCTCCGGTAGCCGATCTGCCAGGTCCGCTCGTTATAATCGCTGGTGATCGCAGCCATCGACCAGACGTGCCCGTCGCCCGAGACCTCGCCGCTGCAATAAAAGTTGTCAACAACGCCAAACTGCTTTGCCAGCGCATGCTGGTTCGGCGTGATGTTTTCGCCGTACATGCACAGGGAAGGATCGCCGTTGCCGGGCTTCAGGTCTCCGAATATCTGGTCGTAGGTCCGGTTCTCCTTGATGATGTAAATCACGTGGCGAATGGGGCTCGGGCCGCCATTGAAGAGAACCTTTTCCATGGACTTTGCCTGCATCAGGTTGCTGAGCTCGACCTCGTGAGTAAATTCGGCAAGACGGTTTTGGACGTCGCTCATGCCCACCACCGCAACCGAACCATGCAGCAATGCGGCAATGTAGGGGTACTTTCTCTTTCCTCTCGGCCGTGCCTTGACCAGCGAACCTGCGTTCGGTCCGGATCCCTGGCCTTTTCCGGTGACAATCATCAGATCGCTCCCATCAGCCGCAAGCGCGGTCGGGTACCACTCGGTGGGGATGAAGCCGATCGCCTTTTGTGGCGCCGAAACACTGAGCGACTGGGGACCCACTTGACTCATGTCAAAAACGGCCACGGCGTCGGCAGAAGCGTCGGCCACGAAGAGCCGTTTACCGTCCGGGCTCTGGGCAAGCGCGTCGGGGGAACTGCCCCCGAACTTCTGCTCGGGCAGATCCGTGGAAAGCAGGCCAGCCAGTTCAGCCTTTGCAACATCAACCACCGCCACCCGATCGCTGTTCGTGAGCGTTACGTAGAGATATTTCTGGTCCGGACTCAGCAACATCGCCGTGGGATGCGAGCCGGAAGCTACCGGAGATTTCGGCTCCAGCAGTGGAATGCGGCGAATCACCGCGCCGGTTTCAAGGTTCAGTTCGGCAACGGCCGAGGCGTTCCAGAGCGAGCAGAATCCAACTTTTCCGTCACGCGTCGCAGTCACGCCCACCGGGAAAGCAGCGGGCACAACGGCTGCAGGGCTCAATGGAAACCGCTGGAGGACCTTGCCGCTTTCTGTGTCCAGCACAATGGCGTCGTCAGCCAGATTTTCCGCCACCAGCAGCCTTTCGCTACCCGTGCCAGGAAGCACGGCGAGGCCCGCCGGATAGGAAATCGTCATGCCTTTCGGCAGTGCTTTCGAGTCGATGATTGATTTCTTGTCGCGGGCTAGAGGAGCAAGAGGGATTTTGATGAACCTTTCCGGCGTAAGTTTTCCGTCCTTGAATGAGTAGACCGCAATGCCGTTGCCGGTGTCGTTGGGCTTCTTGCCGAGAGGGTCCGTGAGAGATGACATTGACGCATAAAGCCTGCTTCCCTCGTGGCTGAAGGCCAGACCCAAATAGTAAGTCTGCCCGGCGCGCTGACCCAGACGGGTGTCTGGAAAATCTGTAACCTTGTGCGCCGTCCTATCGAGAATCGCAATCGACTGTTGAAAATCTGACTGCTCTGTACCGTAGCCGTTGTTCAGGATCGCAAGATAACGGCCATCCGGACTCAACGCATCAGCCGTTGGAAAACTGCTGGTAGGCTGCGGACGACCGGGTGCCGGAACGTACAGCGCCTTGCTGGAAGGAAGGTTAACGGACCGCGGCTGTGCTTTTTCAGATCCTCTCGCCAGTTGAAAAACAACGACGACAACAACAAGGATTGCCAGGACAACAAGCAACGTGCGCAATTTCATTCCGTCACACTCCTTTGGATTTATGAAGAGTGCGCATTATCTCACAAGTCGAGGCCGATGAAACAGATTGTAATGCATTCTTAACAGGCGAGAGGATAGCTTTTAGCAGGGAGAGAGTACTCGGGGAATAGCGCACAGACAAACGTCGGGACCAGGAGGGCACGACGCGATCTGAAATCGGAGCGAGCCGATTGGGGATGAATCAGCCCACTCGGCCCGTTCCACACCATCTGATTGAAAAGTTCCGGACGTGCGCTACTCTTCCGGTTCGGGCGGCAATCCAGGCTGCTGGGCTGCTGCTTCCTCGTCAGCTTTCTTCCGACGCTCGGCACGCTTCGCGCGCAGCTCGGCACGCTGTTGCAAAACCTGGGTCCCGACCAGTTCCAGCACGGCCGTATCGGCTCCGTCACCGATTCGCCAGCCGGTCCGCACAATTCGGGTATATCCGCCGTTGCGCGACTCGTAGCGTTTTGCGATATCCTCAAAGAGCTTCTTCACCGCCGCGGCGCTCAGAGAATAACTTGCCGCCAGCCGCCGGGCATGAAGGTCGCCTCGCTTGCCAAGCGTAATCATACGCTCCGCAGCAACCCGCGCCTCTTTGGCTTTGGGGAGAGTGGTTTCAATCCGCTCTTCCAGGATCAGCGAAGTCACGAGGTTCCTCAAAAGGGCCCGCCGATGCTCCGTATTTCTGCCAAGTTTTCTTCCGTAATTACGGTGCCGCATCTTTAGCTTTCCTGTCCCCAGGCTGGTTGGTCTGAAGCCGGCTGGCTGGCCACAGGCAGGGGATTACCCCTTTCGTCAAATCTCATGCCCAAGCCCAGGCCCATTGCCGTGAGAATTTCTTTGATCTCGTTCAGAGATTTCCTGCCGAAGTTCTTGGTCTTCAGCATTTCCTGCTCAGACTTTTGCACCAGCTCTCGAATCGTTGAAATGTTGGCGTTCTTCAGACAGTTGTAAGACCGGACGGAGAGTTCCAACTCTTCAACCGAACGGTCAAGGTTTTCGTTATAGACGGTCGAAGGTTTCTCTTCGGCGATCTCCTCAGAAAGGGTACCTTCCTCAAAGTTGATGAAGATGCTCATATGGTCCTTGAGGAGTTTGGCGCCCAAGCCGATCGCATCCTGCGGAGTCACGGCGCCGTTGGTCCAGACGTCAAGCGTCAGCTTGTCATAGTCCGTCATCTGTCCCAGTCGGGCAGCTTCCACTGCATAGTTAACCTTGCGAATCGGGGAGTGCACAGAGTCTACCGGGATATAACCGATCGGAAGATCTTCATCAAAGTTCTTTTCCGCCGAAACGTATCCCCTTCCGTTCTTTACGCGCATCTCAATCCGCAGACTGCCACCCTCGCTGACCGTGGCGATATAGGAGTCCTTGTCCAGGATTTCAACATCTGCATCTTCCTGGATCATTCTTGAGGTCACCTCGCCTGGCTCGCTTACTTCCAGCGTGAGGGTTTTCGGCCCCTCGACACTCATCTTCAAGGGAATCTGTTTGAGGCTGAGAATGATGTCCGTTGCGTCTTCCACCACACCGGGAATCGAAGAGAACTCATGCATGACTCCTTCGATCTTGACCGCGGTAATCGCTGCGCCCTCAATCGAAGAGAGAAGAACGCGGCGCAACGCATTGCCGATCGTTGTACCAAAGCCTCGCTCGAAGGGCTGTGCGGTGAACTGACCGTATTTATCGGTCAGGGTATTTGTGTTGCACACAAGCCGCTTGGGCTTTTGAAAACCTTTCCAAAGCATATCCCTTCACCTCCCTGAAGGCGTTTTCGCCGCCTCCAGCACTATCATCTTGGGTAAAAAACTATTTCGAATAAAGCTCGACGATCATCTGTTCCTGAATCGGGAAATTGACGTCTTCTCGCTTCGGCGCTGAAACCACCTGGGCCTTCAGGCTCTCACGATCAAGCGCCAGCCACGGCGGAACGCCGCGGTTCCCCGACAGGTCAAGAGACCGTTGAATCAATTCCAGCTTGCGGCTCTTTTCACGGACCGCAATCTCCTGTCCCGGGACCACATGGAACGAAGGGATATCGACCTTCTTCCCTGATACTTCGATGTGGCCGTGCCGGACCAACTGCCGCGCTTCGGCCCGCGACGCGGCCAGACCAAGCCGGTAAACCACATTGTCCAGCCGCTGCTCAAGCATCAGCAGCAGCATCTCGCCGGTAACGCCCCTTCGGCTTGCAGCCTTCTCAAAATAGTTGCGGAACTGGTTCTCAAGAACCTGATAAAGCCGCCGCACCTTCTGCTTTTCCCGGAGCTGGATCCCATAGCCACGGGGTTTCGGACGCCGCGCCTTCCCGTGCTGGCCCGGAGGAAAATTTCTCTTCTCAATGGCACACTTGTCGGTCAGACAACGCTGGCCCTTCAAAAAGAGCTTCTGCCCTTCCCTGCGGCAGAGCCGACATACTGCTTCACGATATCTTGCCAAGCAAACCTCCTGTCATTTCCCTTCCCGGACCGGGGCGGCAATCCAGTTCTTCTGACGAATTCAATATGGCCCCGTCTCCTCAAACCTCGTACGCTTGCTCATCTTTAAACTCGACGCCTCTTGGGCGGGCGACAGCCGTTGTGTGGAATCGGCGTCACGTCCTTGAGTTCACGGACATCCAGCCCCGCTGCCGCAAGTGCGCGGATGGCTGATTCGCGCCCCGCTCCCGGTCCCTTCACCCGAACCTGTACGCTCCGCATCCCGTGATCCCGGGCCGCACCGGCCGCCCGAGCGGCCGCCTGCTGTGCGGCAAAGGGCGTGCCCTTGCGGGACCCACGAAAGCCCAGGGCGCCGGAACTGGACCAGCAGAGGGTCTTGCCGTCGGGATCAGTAATGCACACCATCGTGTTGTTGAAGGTCGCCCGAATGTGTACCACGCCATGTGGGACAATGCGTTTTTCACGCTTTTTAAAACTCTTCTTCTTGCCTGCTTTAGCCGCCTTCGCCATAATCCTCCGTGGAAAATCCTGTTACGATCACCGGACCCAACCGATGCCGCTCTGCCGGTCAAAGTTTAAGTCTTTCCAGTTGCCTTCTTCTTGTTCGCAATCGTACCGCGGCGCGGACCTTTGCGCGTCCGGGCATTGGTATGAGTCCGCTGTCCCCGGACAGGCAGGTTGCGCCGGTGGCGCATGCCTCGATAAGAACCAATCTCAATCAGCCGCCGGACATTCAGCGCGACCTCTTTTCGAAGGTCTCCTTCGACGCCGCCTTCTTCCTCGATGATTTTCCGAATGTTCGTCACTTCCTCTTCGGTCAGGTCCTTGACCTGCTTAGTGGGATCAACACCTGCCCGGCCGAGGATAGAAAGCGCCCGTGCGCGTCCAATTCCGTAAATGTAAGTGAGGCCAATTCCAACCCGTTTTCGAATCGGCAAATCGACCCCTGCAATCCGTGCCATAAAAAACCTCCAAGTCGCTCAAACCCGCCAGCCGCTTTCCCGAAAGGGCCGGCAAAACCCGTTGGCAGCTTCCTACCCTTGCCGCTGCTTGTGCTTGGGATTCACGCAGATCACGCGCAAAACCCTGCCGCGCCTCACCAACTTGCACTTGGCGCAAATCTTTCTTACAGAAGAACGTACTTTCATCTCTGCCCTCTTTTTCCCTGCACCGACCGTTCAATTTGCCGTCTGACCACAGCCGGCGCCGCCGTCGCGCTCCGGACCTTCCGGAACACCAGTCTCACGCCGTCACTTGTAGCGGTAGACTATGCGGCCTCGCGTCAAGTCGTATGGTGAAAGCTCCACGGCAACTCTGTCACCCGGGAGGATTCGGATAAAATTCTTCCTCATCTTCCCTGAAATATGCGCCAGAACCTTGTGCTTGTTCTCCAACTCCACACGAAACATGGCGTTCGGGAGCGATTCAACCACTGTCGCCATCACTTCTATCGCTTCTTCTTTGGCCATAGAACAATTTCTTCGCGTTAATTGCGAGCCAAACCCTCTCGCCTACAGGCTACAACCGGGTTAAAACATCCGGTCCGTTGTGTGTTACGGCAATCATATGCTCAAAATGCGCCGAATGAGCGCCGTCGGCCGTGACAGCCGTCCACTGGTCATCCAGAATCTTCAACCCGGGACTACCTGCATTGACCATGGGTTCGATCGCCAGGACCATCCCCTCCTTCAACGAAGGGCCATAACCTGGCTGGCCAAAATTGGGAATCTGGGGTTCCTCGTGGAGTTGGCGCCCAATCCCGTGGCCGACAAACTCCCGCACGACTGAAAATCCGCTGCTGACGACGTGCTGTTCCACAACGGACGAAACATCACCCAGCCGGTTTCCCACGCGCGCCTTTTCAATCGCCAGTTGCAGCGACTCTTCCGTCACGCGGAGAAGCCTTTGGAGCGATTCCGATATCGTCCCCACAGGGACCGTCATTGCAGAATCGCCATAATACCCGTCAATAATCACGCCCAGATCCAGACTGATGATGTCACCGTCGTTCAGACGTCGATTCGACGGAATACCGTGAACAATCTGCTCATTCACAGATGCGCACAAACAACAAGGATAACCTCTGTACCCCTTGAAAGCCGGTTTTGCACCTGACTTTGCCAGGCGCCGTTCAACAAAGTTCTCAAGGTCCATCGTTGTAACACCCGGCTTTGCCTGCTCGCGCGTTTCTTCCAATATTTCTCTGACCAGCCGGCCGCTCCGGCGCAACTTTTCGATTTCCGTTGCCGACTTACAAATAATCATGCGTTTTCACAAGGCTCAGGAGCCTCTCGGTAATGACCTCGGGCTCCCCGTTTCCATCAATCTGCCTCAAGGCATTTTTTTGTCGATAATAATCGATCAGCGGCAAGGTGTCCCGTTCGTACGCCTTCAGGCGAATTTTAATTGCACTCTCGTTATCGTCTGCTCGCTGAATCAGCCGGCCTCCGTCTTTGTCACAGACGCCGCCTTTGCGTGGAGGATTCATATTAACGTTGTAAATCTCTCCACAGGTCTGGCAAGTCCTTCTGCCGGTCAGCCGCTTGATCACGGAATCCTTCGCGACCTGGATATTGATAACAATCGGCTCACTCAAGCCGGTTCTTTCAAGCATGCCGCCAAGGAATTGGGCCTGAGCAATAGTTCTGGGAAAGCCATCCAGAATGGCGCCTTCCCTGCAATCAGGCTGACTTAGACGTTCTTCCACGATTGGAGAGATGACATCGTCCGGAACCAGTTCTCCTTTATCCATCTTAGCCTTAGCCGCCAGACCAAGGCCAGTTTTTTTCCGCGCGGCTTCCCGAAGGATATCGCCTGTTGAGATGTGCGGAATACCGAGCTCCGCGGCAACCACCCGAGCCTGGGTTCCTTTGCCGGCACCTGGGGGGCCCAGGAAAATAAGGATCTGCGCCATCGTTCGCATTCTTTACGTTCTTCACGTTCGGTTCACTCACGAGGCGGCGCGACGCCCCCGGACACGCCCCTTCTTCAGGAAGCCTTCGTAGTGCCGCATGATCAATTGAGCTTCAACTTGCTGGATGGTATCCATCGCAACACCCACCACAATTAGTAAAGAGGTGCCGCCAAAATAAAAATTAATATTGAGGCCGTGCAACAGCCAGCCGGGAAGGTTTGAGTCAAACCAAGCGCCGCCCATCCAGACCGGCAGGTGATTCACTCGCAAACCGGCAAGCATCACTTCGGGTATCAGTGCGATCAGTGCCAGATAAAGCCCGCCGACCCAGGTGATCTTCGTCAGAACATCATCCAGATGGTCAGCCGTCCGCTTCCCGGGACGAATGCCCGGTATAAATCCGCCCTGTTTTCGAACGTTATCGGCAACTTCGTCCGGATTGTAAATAATCGAGAGATAGAAATGCGCAAAGAAAATAATCATGATGACGTAAGTCAAAGTATAAAGCGGCTCACCCCAGCCAAAAGCCGTTTGGAACCAGGTCAGCACCGCACCCAAAATTCCCTGTTTCCCCGCAAATAACGCGAGGGTTTGCGGGAAGGTCAGAATCGAGACCGCGAAGATGATCGGCATCACGCCGCCGCTGTTGACCTTCAGCGGGAGGTGAGTGGACACGCCGCCAAGAACTTTCCGTCCCACAATGCGCTTTGCGTACTGGATCGGAATACGCCGCTCACCACGCTCAACAAACACAATGAACGCCACAACCACGAGCATAAAAGCCAGCAGCAGAAATACAACCGGGAAGCTCCACGTCCGCGTTACAAACACTTTCTGATAAAGGTTCGCGATCGCGTGCGGCAGCCCGACCACGATACCGGCAAAGATCAGGAGCGACATGCCGTTGCCGATGCCGCGAGCGGTGATCTGCTCGCCCAGCCACATGACAAAAACCGCGCCGGTCGTCAGCGTCAGGACCGTGCTCAAGGTAAACCCTAAACCAGGATGAGTCACCAGCGGCACGTTCGCGCTGGTTTCTTTCTGCAGCGCAATCGCAATACCGAATGCCTGAAACAGACTGAGGCCAACCGTCATCCAGCGAGTATATTCGGTGATCTTCTTACGTCCGAGTTCGCCCTCTTTCTGAAGCTTTTCGAGGGTAGGAGAAACCACACCCAGCAGCTGCAGAATAATGGATGCCGTAATGTACGGCATAATTCCCAGAGCAAAAACAGTGAGGCGGTTCAGGCTGCCTCCCGAGAACATGGAAAGCAATCCAAACAGGGTGTTACCCAGACTGCTTAAAGCCTGCGCCAGAACGTCGGGATTGATCCCCGGGGTGGGGACGAACGATCCCAGGCGATACACAGCCAGCATGAGCAGCGTAAACAGGATGCGTTTCCGCAGATCCGGAATCTCAGTCAGGCTTTTGAGATTCTCCATCATGCGGAGATCACCTCCGCTTTCCCGCCGGCCTTGGCAATCTTTTCTTCAGCCGACTTGGAAAAATAGTGTGCTGTAATTTGAAGGGGCGCGGTCAACTCGCCTCCTCCCAGAACCCTGAGCCCGTCGTGCAGGCGTCCAACAATGCCGCGTTTCACCAGCAGTTCCGGCGTCACCTTTTCCTTGGAGTCAAGCTTTGCCAGGTCGCCGAGATTTACGATGGCGTATCGCTTCTTGAAAATGTTTGTGAAACCGCGCTTCGGCAGACGGCGCTGCAGAGGCATCTGGCCACCTTCAAACCCGGGGCGCATCCGCATGCCGGAGCGCGATCGCTGTCCCTTGCTTCCGCGAGTCGCCGTCTTCCCGTGTCCCGAGCCCATGCCCTGGCCAACCCTCTTGCGCCGCTTATGCGCGCCGGCTGGAGGCCGAAGAGTTCCAATATGAATGGCCATGACGGTTATTTCTTACCTTTCTTCGACTTGGATTCCTTTTTCTCTGAGGCCGCAGACTTTGCCGCAGCAGGCTTCCGCTTTGCCGCTGGCTTTCCAGATCCCGCAGCAGCTTTCTTGTCAGGGGGCTTAGCCGCCTGAGTCTTGGCCGTGGCCGGCTTCTTCGCAGGGGCGGCAGCCTTTTCCTTTTCTTTTTCCTTGGTTGCAACTTCCTGAGTTGCAGCAGGCGCCTCAGCAGAGGCTTCCTTGGCCGCCTTCGTCTTCTTTGCGGCCGGTGAAGCTTTCCCGGGGGCAGCCTCCGCTGGAATAATCTTGTACTCCGGCACACCGGCCCACGCTGGCGCCTCCGACGGACCCACCACTTCGACCAGATGGCTTACTTTCGCGACCAAACCACGAAAGTGCACCGTGTCGGGCCGTTCAACCACCTGGTTCAAACGTCCCAGACCGATACTCCTGACCACGTCCTTCTGTTTGCGCGAAAATCCGATACCGCTCCGGACCCACTTGATGAGAATTGTCCCGGTCTTCTTTGGCACGATCCTTAAGCCTCCCTAAATCTCTTCCACTGACTTTCCACGCAACGCGGCAACATCCTCGATGCTCCGCAGGCTCAAGAGAGCCTCCATCGTGGCTTTAACGACATTGTGCGGATTGGTTGTGCCCAGCGACTTGGTCAGGACGTTCTGAATTCCAGCAGCCTGAACCACAGCCCGGACCGGCCCGCCGGCAATGACACCCGTGCCCTCAGAGGCCGGCTTCAACAAGACTCGGCCCGCACCGAAGTGGCCCAACACTGCATGCGGTATCGTCGTTTCAGTGATGTTGATTTTGTGCAATGATTTCTTGGCAAGTTCGATTGCCTTGCGAATGGCCATAGGCACTTCCCGTGCCTTGCCGGTGCCAAAACCGACATAGCCATTGCCGTCGCCCACCACCACCAAAGCCGAAAAGCTGAGGTTCTTCCCGCCTTTCACAACCTTGGTCACACGATTGATGGATACGACCTGGTCCTTCAATGCTAACGTACTTGGGTCAATCCCAACAGCCAAATTGCGCTCTCCTTCGCGTTAAAACGTCAGGCCGTTCTGCCTAGCTTCATCGGCCAGCGCTTTGACGCGCCCGTGATAGGTATAACCCCCGCGGTCAAAAACGACCCGGGAAATTCCAGCATTCTTCGCACGCTCCGCCAGAGCCTTCCCGACAACCTTGGCGGCCGCAATGTTGCCTCCGGTCTTCAAGGCACTTCGGATCTCTGCATCACACGACGACGCGGAAGTCAGAGTAACGCCACGCGCGTCGTCGATGATCTGAGCATAGATGTGCTTGAGCGAACGAAATACGTTCAGCCTTGGAGCGGACACCGCTCCTCGCACCCGACGGCGGATGCGACGGTGAACCCTCTGGCGGCGAAAATTCTTTGAAACCTGCGTCAACATGCCTCTGCTATTCCTTCCTGAAGCCTACTTGGCGGCTCCCGCAGCCGCCTTCCCGACTTTCTTCTTCAGCCGCTCACCCGTGTATCGGACCCCTTTGTTCTTGTACGGATCCGGTGGCCGCAAACCGCGAATCTTGGCCGCAGTCTGACCCACCAGGCGGGCGTCAATTCCCTTGATCACCAGGTGCGTCTGCTTTTCAACGCCGACAGAAATTCCTTCCGGGATGGGGAAGTTCACCGGGTGCGAATAACCAAGCGCCAGCACAACCGATTTCCCAGTGACCTCGGCACGATAACCAATTCCAACGATATCCAGGTGTTTTTCAAAGCCCTTGCTCACGCCTTCAACGGCATTCGCCACTTCCGCGCGCACCAGTCCGCGCAATGCCACCTGGTCTTCACTTTCCATCTGCGCCACATAGGTTCCGTCCTGCTTCTCAAGACGAATTCCCCGGGCAAGAGGAACCCGCAGAGTTCCTTTCGGCCCTTTCACTGTGACCGCAGACGCTTCTACTTGAAAGGTGACGTCAGACGGAATTACGATCGGTTTTCGACCAATTCTTGACATAAACCTCAGCCCTGCCCGATGTTCGGGCCTACTCCACGTTACAGAGAATTTCGCCGCCCACTTTTGTCCGGCGCGCCACTTTGCCAGTCATCACGCCCTGGGGCGTCGTTAGAATGTTAATACCCAGCCCGCCGAGGACCTTCGGCACCTCACGGGAACCAGCGTAAACGCGACGGCCAGGTTTAGAAACCCGCCCGATCTTGGAGATAACGCTGGCGCCGCCTGGCGCGTATCGAAGGAAGACTCGCAAGGTCTGCTTCTTCTTATCTTCCGAGACCTTGTAGTTGCTGATGTAGCCCTCTTCCTTTAATACCCGGGCAATCTCGATTTTCAATTTTGAGGACGGCATATCCACGCGTTGATGCCGCGCGCGAAAACCGTTACGAATTCGCGTCAGCATGTCAGCGACCGGATCAGAAACAGCAGACATATAGCTCCCAATTCAAAAGACTCGTCGCAGCTTGGCTCCTTCCTGCTGCGATCGTTTTACCCATTACCAACTTGATTTCATTACCCCAGGGATATCACCCTGCAGAGCAAGCTTACGGAAGCAGAGGCGGCACAGCTCAAACTTTCGAAGATAGCCTCGTGGCCGGCCGCAGATGCGGCAGCGGTTCCTGTGGCGAATCTTGAATTTCGGTTTCCGGACTAATTTTGCCATCTGGCTGGTACGAGCCACTGTTTATCCTCCTGCCTGCTCTTTAGAATCTTCCTGCGCGGCCTGGCGGCGTTGAGCTTCGGCCCGGAACGGCATGCCAAGATGCTTCAACAGCGCGAGCGCTTCCGCATCGCTGTGCGCGTCGCTCACGATGGAAATGTTCATTCCCTTGACCTTCTCGATCTTTCCATACTCTACTTCGGGAAAAACCAGCTGGTCCCGCAATCCCAGCGTGTAACTGCCCCGGCCGTCAAACGATTTTGTAGAGAGGCCGCGAAAGTCCCGCACGCGCGGCAGGGCCACATTGACCAGGCGATCAAAAAACTCGTACATCCGGTCGCCCCGCAGGGTCACCATCACCCCAATCGGCATATTCTTGCGCAGTTTGAAATTCGCGATGGACTTTCTTGCCCGCGTCACCACCGGCTTCTGGCCGGTGACCTGGCCAAGCTCACGCGTGGCGGCGTCCAGAATCTTGACGTTCTGGATAGCCTCGCCCAGCCCCATATTCACCACAATCTTGCTCAGCCGAGGCGCCGCCATGCGGTTGGGATACTTAAACTCTTCCATCAGAGCTGGAAGCACTTCCGACTGATATTTCTCTTTTAATCGCGCTGCCATAATCGCCTGGTCTTCCTCAATCTTTAATTGTCAAGCACCTTTCCACACTTAGTGCACTGACGAACCTTTTTCCCCTTTTCGCCTCCCGCCATGTGCTGGTGGCGAACCCGGGTCGGACCGCACTCGCTGCACAGCAGGGCAACGTTCGACACGTGAATCGAGGCTTCCTTTTCCAGAATCCCACCCCGAATCTGTTTGGCGGGGTTCGGCCGGGTATGGCGCTTGATCATGTTGGCGTGTTCCACAAAAACCCGCCCCTTGCCAGGCAGCACACTCAACACGCGGCCCGTCTTGCCTTTATCGCGCCCGGCAATCACCTGAACCTGATCATTCTTGCGGATATCCAACGCTACTCCCATTACAAAACCTCCGGAGCGAGGGAAACGATCTTCAGAAACTTCTTCTCGCGAAGCTCACGAGCAACAGGCCCGAACACGCGCGTTCCTACGGGCTCCCCCTGGTCATTGATCAGCACTGCCGCATTTTCGTCAAAGCGGATATAGCTGCCGTCCCGCCGCCGCTGCTCCTTCCGCATTCGAACAATTACAGCTTTCACGACCTTGCCTTTGGGCACAGGGCTTTCCGGAGCGGCTTCCTTCACGGACGCTGTAATCACATCACCCAGCCCGGCCTGCAGCCCCACGCTTCCACCGAGAGGGAGGATGCAGGAAATCTTCCGGGCGCCCGAATTATCGGCCACCTGCAGCATCGTTCGCATTCCGATCATGCGCTTTCCTCCGCCACTCCGCCGACCTGCACGGCCTTGGAAATAACCTGCACGACCCGCCAGCGTTTCCGCCGGCTGAGCGGGCGAGTTTCCTCAATGCGCACCCTATCACCAGGCTGGCATTCGCCCCTCTCATCGTGAACCAGAAATCGCTTCGATTTCCGGGTGACCTTTTTGTACAGAGGATGCATGATCCTTCGATCCACTGTTACCACGATGGTCTTCTGCATTTCATTGCTGTTGACCACTCCGATTTTTTGCTGCCGTGTCTTATTCAGCATTCCCCATCGTCCTTATCTCTTTGCCCTCTCACTACGGCTTCAGGATTTTTTCTGAGCACTCAATTTCAGTTCCCGCTCCCGCTGCACCGTCTGGACCCGGGCAATTCCTTTCCGAAGCCGGCGCATCACAGGCAGAACATCTCCCTGGCCGCCAATAAGCTGGAAGCGCAGCTTCAGGAGTTGCTGGCCGAACTGGCCCCGATTTGTTTCAAGCTCTTCGTCGGTCCATTCCCGCATGCTCTCGGCCGGCCATTTCCACTTCTTATCCTTTTCGAGTTTCACGCCCTGCACTCCTTCATCCGATCAATGTGTCGTTTCCAGCCGAGTGACAAACCGGGTCGGCAGTGGAAGCTTATCGCTCGCCAGCCGAAAAGCCCGCCGCGCCTCTGCTTCCGTCACTCCTTCTATTTCAAACAGGATTCGGCCTGGCTTTACAACGGCGACCCAGAATTCGGGAGCGCCCTTCCCTTTGCCCATACGGGTTTCAGCAGGCTTCTTGGTCACGGGCTTGTCCGGAAAGATTCGAATCCACAACTTCCCGCCGCGCTTGACAAAACGCATGATCGCCACGCGGCTGGCTTCGATCTGGCGGTCTGTAACCCAGCCAGCCTCCATCACTTTCAGTCCAAAATCACCGAAGGAGATATTGGAACCCCGCCAGGCCTTTCCAGCCATCCGGCCTCGCTGCTGCTTCCGGAATTTCACCTTGCTTGGCATCAACATAAGTCATTCACCTTCAATCCCGTTTACCCCGGCACCATGGAAGCAATCTAAGCAACCGGCGCCTCAGCATCCTTCACTGGAGCCTTCGCAACGGGGCGGCGCCGTTGCTCAAGAATCTCACCATTGTAAATCCAGCACTTCACGCCAATCACGCCATAAGTGGTCCGGGCTTCCGCCAGTCCGTAGTCGATGTCGGCCCGCAGCGTGTGCAGGGGAAGCCGCCCCTGCAGGTACCATTCCGTCCGGGCGATTTCGGCGCCGTTCAGGCGCCCGCCAACCCGAACCTTGATTCCCTTGCAGCCAAAACGCAGCGCCGAGTCTACCGCTTTTCGCATGGCGCGGCGGAAAGCCACGCGCTTTTCAAGCTGCAGAGCAATCGATTCCGCTACCAGCTGGGCGTTCAGTTCAGGCCGGTGCACTTCCTGAATATTGATGGGCAGCACCTCGCGACCCGTTCGTTTTTGGACTTCCTGACGCAGGCGGTCAATTTCGGACCCTTTACGTCCAATGATGATTCCGGGACGCGCCGTGTGAATGGTAATCTTCAACTTGTTGCCCGGGCGTTCGATTTCGATCGACGATACCCCGGCGCTCTTCAACCGAGCCTTGAGCTGGCGCTTTAACTTCAAATCTTCATGAAGCAGGTCCGCGTAACCCTTTTTCGCAAACCACCGCGACTTCCACGTCTTGATGACTCCAAGACGAAATCCGTAAGGATGTACTTTTTGACCCACCAACAACCTCCTCTGCCAATCCCTCGCCCGCTCCGACTCCATGCCGGAAATTGCGGCAACACACTCCAGCCCGCTATTCCTGTGATTCCGGCGATTCAACCACCAGCGTAATATGGCTCATCCGCCGCTGGTAGCGATAGGCCCTGCCCATCGGGGCCGGCCGAATGCGCTTCATTCGCGGACCTTCATTCACATAGGCCTTTGAAACCACCAGTTCGTCAACGTCAACCGAATCCGACTTCTGCTCGGCGTTGGCAATCGCAGACTGAAGGATCTTCAAAACTTCCTGCGCCACACGCTTCTTGGTAAATCGCAGGGTATCGAGCGCGGCGTTGACGTTCTGCCCGCGAACCAGGTTAACAACCAACCTGGCTTTCTGGGGTGAAACTCTCAGATATTTACTTGTTGCTCTCGCTTCCATTGTCAGTTCCAGACCTTCAATTCTCGTTTCTCGCCGTTTACCTTGCGCTTGCAGTCCGCTCACTCGCCGATTTCACGCTGTGTCCCTTAAAAGTCCGCGTCGGAGCAAACTCGCCCAGCTTATGCCCCACCATGTTTTCCGTGACGTAAACGGGAATAAACTTTCTGCCATTGTGCACTGCGATCGTATGCCCGACCATTTCAGGAACGATCGTCGAACGTCTCGACCAGGTTTTGACCACCTTTTTCTCAAACCGCCGGTTGAGCAGTTCGATCTTCTTGATCAGGTGATCATCAATAAAAGGTCCTTTTTTAAGAGATCTCGGCAACCTTTCCTCCCTATTTCTTCTCGCGCCGCCTGACGATATAGCCGTCGGTCCGCTTGTTCTGCCGTGTCTTATATCCTCGCGTGGGCTTGCCCCATGGAGTCACAGGGTGACGGCCGCCGGAGGTCTTTCCTTCTCCACCACCCAGCGGATGGTCGACCGGGTTCATTGCCACGCCACGAACCGTGGGCCGGATTCCCTTCCAGCGTTGCCGGCCCGCCTTGCCGATCTTGATGTTTTCATGATCCAGATTTCCCACCTGGCCAATCGTAGCAACACAATCAATGTGCAGGCGCCGAACCTCGCCCGAGGGAAGCCGGACCTGCGCGTAGTCGCCTTCCTTGGCAACGACCTGCGCGCTGCCGCCGGCGCTCCGGACAAGCTGTCCGCCTTTGCCCGGCCGAAGCTCGAGGTTGTGAACCGTGGTTCCAAGAGGAATATTCTTCAAGGGCAGCGAATTGCCCACAACAATATCAGCCTCCGGCCCCGCGACAACCTGATCACCGACTTTCAGCCCCTGGGGACAGAGAATGTAACGCTTTTCCCCGTCCACATAATGGAGCAGCGAAATAAACGCCGACCGATTGGGATCGTACTCAACAGTCGCCACCTTCGCCGCAATCCCAACCTTATCCCGCTTAAAGTCGATCACCCGATAGTGCCGTTTGTGCCCGCCGCCCCGGCGCCAGATCGTAGTCCTCCCGCGATTGTTGCGCCCGGAGATACGGTCTTTCGGTTCCAGAAGCGGCTTATGGGGCTTCGAGGTCGTCAGTTCTTCAAACGTCGACCCGGTCTGGTACCTTCGCGTTTTTGTGTACGGTCTGTAGGTTTTAATTCCCATAATCTTCCGCTCACTCTTGAAACTACTTTTTACACGGTCTCAGCGTACTCAGGAACACGGGTCCCTTCTTTCAGCTTGACGTACGCCTTTTTCCAGTCCGGCCGCCGCCCGCTGGTCCACCCGCGCCGCCGGACTTTTCCTCGAAAGGAAGCCGTATGAACAGATTCGATCTTGTCGCGAAGCTCCACAAACATCTCTTCTACCGCTTCCCTGATTTCGTTCTTGTTCGCGTCCCGGTCCACATGGAAACACAGCGTTCGCGCTGCATCTTTCAAATCAACGCTCTTCTCGGTAATGATGGGTTTGCGAAGGATCTGGTGACCCGTCTTCTTCATCGCAAGGCCTCCTGCAAGCGTGTGAGCGCGCCTTCGGAAATCAAAAGCCGATCATGGCTCAGAATGTGATAGGCGTGAACATCATGCTGAAGCACCAGATCACAGCCCGCCACGTTCCGGGAAGACAATTCCAGGTTCCGGTCACGCGCGTCGCTCACAACCAGCGTTCCAGGTCCCACCTCAAGCTTTCCAAGGATGCCGACAAACGACTTGGTTTTGGCTTCTTCCAGACCCAGGCGGTCGACCACGGTCATCTTGTTCTCCTGGAACTTTGCCGCCAGGGCGGAACGCAGCGCGCCCGCCAGCATCTTCTTCGGGAGCTTGATAGTGTAATCGCGCGGCTTGGGGCCATGCGCAATCGATCCATGCCGCCACAAGGAGCTTCGAATGCTGCCCGCCCGGGCCCGCCCGGTTCCCTTCTGCCGCCACGGCTTCTTGCCTCCGCCGGATACTTCTCCTCGACTCTTGGTCGAGTGCGTACCCCGGCGTTGAGTTGCCAGATAAGCCCTGGTTGCCTCCCACAGCAGGCTACCATTCGGCTTGACGGCGAAGACCTCGTCGGCAAGCTCGAGGTCTTTGACTTTCGCCCCTTCAAGATTTTTAACTTCCACTGTTGCCATGTTTCTGACTCTCTTCTGTCCGCGGCCCGTTCAAAGTTTACTTGTGGGGAGCCCTTGCCTTCCGCACCATCACATAGCCGCCATCCGGGCCCGGAACCGCGCCATTAACCAGGATCGCATTATCTTCGGGCAGAACCCGCACCACGCGGAGATTACGCACGGTAACCCGATCGACGCCCATGTGTCCGGCACCCCGCATTCCCTTGAAAACCCGTGAAGGATAAGACGACTGCCCAATCGAGCCCGGCGCCCGATGGAACATTGATCCATGCGCACCACCGCCGCCGCCAAAGTGATGCCGCTTATGAACTCCGGCAAACCCACGGCCCTTGGAGGTCCCGATCACGTCCACGGTGTCGTTGGCCGCAAAGATTTCCGCAAGAACCTTGTCGCCGACCTTCACATCACCCGACTCCTCGTCCAGGCGTACTTCCCGCAGAAACCGCGCCGGATTAGCGCCGGCGCTCTTAAAATGGCCTTCCAGAGGCTTCGTCACCCGCCGGGGAGGCGGAACCTCCACCAGGCCAATCTGGGCCGCATCGTATCCGTCTTTTGCAGCCGTCTTGCGCTGAACCACCACGCAAGGGCCCGCCTTCAGAACGGTTACAGGAACAACATCGCCGTTCTCATTGAAGATCTGCGTCATACCCAGCTTCTTACCCAGAATAGCCTTCAACATAATAATGCTTTCGCCGCAAATGCAATTGCGAGCCGGGCCGACTGGAGGCCCCGCACTGCAATTACTTCGCGTGCTCCTTCCCGAATGCTTTGATCTCAATGTCAACCCCGGCGGGAAGATCCAGCTTCGTCAGCGCATCAATCGTCTGCGCTGTCGGCTCCAGAATGTCTACCAGCCGCTTGTGGGTTCGAATCTCAAACTGCTCACGCGACTTCTTGTCCGCGTGAGGCGAGCGAAGGACACAATACTTGTTCTTCACCGTAGGCAACGGAACGGGACCCGCCACCTGCGCTCCGGACCGCTTGGCAGTGGAAACAATATCGGCTGCCGATTGGTCCAACACTCGATGATCATAAGCCTTCAGACGAATTCTAATTTTCTGATGAAGCATCTTCGCTCGCTTATTGAATAATTTCCGTGACGGTGCCTGCACCGACGGTATGGCCGCCCTCGCGGATGGCGAACCGCAGGCCCTTCTCCATGGCGATCGGCGTAATCAGCTCGATCTCCATGCTCACGTTGTCTCCCGGCATCACCATTTCCGTTCCCTGGGGCAGCGTCGCCACCCCCGTCACGTCCGTCGTCCGGAAATAGAACTGCGGCCGGTATCCCGAGAAGAACGGCGTGTGCCGCCCTCCCTCTTCTTTCGTCAGAACGTAGGCTTCCGCCTTGAACTTCGTGTGCGGCGTGATCGAGCCCGGCTTCGACAGCACCATCCCGCGCTCCACGTCGTCCTTCTCCGTTCCCCGCAGCAGCACTCCGATGTTGTCGCCCGCCTGGCCTTCGTCCAACAGCTTCTTGAACATCTCCACGCCCGTCACCACCCGCTTGAACGGCTCCGGCCTCAATCCCACAATCTCAATCTCTTCCTGCACCTTCACCTTCCCGCGTTCCACTCTCCCCGTCACCACCGTGCCGCGGCCCGAAATCGAGAAGATGTCTTCCACCGGCATCAGAAACGGCTTGTCGATCTCACGCGTCGGCAGCGGTATGTAACTGTCCACCGCCGCCATCAGCTCGTCAATCGACTTCTCCCACTTCTCGTCCCCTTCCAACGCCTTCAGCGCCGAGCCCTTGACCACCGGGATGTCGTCGCCCGGGAAGTTGTACTTACTCAGCAGCTCCCGGACTTCCATCTCCACCAGTTCCAGCAGTTCCGGGTCTTCCACCGCGTCGCACTTGTTCAGATAAACCACAATCGACGGCACGTTCACCTGCCGCGCCAGAAGCACGTGCTCCCGCGTCTGCGGCATCGGTCCGTCGGTCGCCGCCACCACCAGGATCGCGCCGTCCATCTGCGCCGCCCCCGTGATCATGTTCTTGATGTAGTCGGCGTGCCCCGGGCAGTCCACGTGCGCGTAGTGACGGTTCGCCGTCTCATACTCCACGTGCGCAATCGCAATCGTGATCCCCCGCGCCTTCTCCTCCGGCGCGTTGTCAATCGAATCAAACGCCCGGAAGGCGATCTTCGGATTGTGCTTCGACAGTACCTTCGTGATCGCCGCCGTCAAAGTCGTCTTCCCGTGATCAATGTGCCCGATCGTCCCGATGTTCATGTGCGGCTTCGATCGGTCAAATTTTTCCTTCGCCATACCCTATCGCCTCATCATTTGGAATTCGAAAAGCTCTGCTATCATCCCTTGGTCTCTGCCCTACTTTTCTACTGCGCGCCCCTGCACGCGAGCCACAACCTCTTGTGCAATCGATGACGGCGCCGGCTCATACTTGGCAAAGTGCATGGAGTATGAGGCGCGCCCCTGGGTGCGGGAACGGAGGTCCGTCGCATACCCGAACATCTCGGCAAGAGGAACCGTGGAGCGGATAATCTGTGTCGACCCGCGCCTTTCCATGCCCTCAACGTGCCCGCGCCGGGAATTCAGATCGCCCAGCACGTCGCCCATATATTCTTCAGGCACCACCACTTCAACCTTCATCACCGGCTCCAGCAAGATAGTGCGCGCCCGCCGGGCCGCCTCCTTGAATCCCATGGAACCCGCAATCTTGAAGGCAATTTCCGACGAGTCCACTTCATGGTATGAACCATCGGTGAGCTTGACCTGGATCCCCGTCATTTCGTATCCGGCAAGGACGCCACCCTCCATCGCTTCGCGTATGCCGCCGTAGACTGCGGGGATGTATTCCTTGGGCACCACACCACTCACAATCGCATCAATAAAGAGCAACTGAAGGTCGGCGTCAAACCGATTGGTGGACTTTTTCTTGATCAGATCAGCAATAGCTGCCGCATCCGGATGCAACAAAGGCTCAACCTGCAGGACAACATGCCCGTACTGGCCCCGGCCTCCTGTCTGGCGAACGTACTTCCCCTCCGCTTCGCTGGCCCTGCTGACGGTTTCCCGGTAGGCCACCTGGGGCCGCCCAACATTTGCGCTGACCTTAAACTCGCGCATCAGCCGGTCCACCAGAATCTCAAGGTGCAATTCACCCATACCGGAAATCAAAGTTTCACCTGTATCAGGTTCGGTGTGCACGTGGAAAGTGGGGTCTTCCTGCATCAACTTCCCCAGAGAGCCGGACAGCTTTTCCTGGTCCGCCTTGGTCTTGGGCTCGATGGCAACTGAAATAACGGGTGCGGGAAACTCCATCGCCTCAAAAACCACTGGAGCCGATTCGTCGCACACCGTATCACCCGTGGAAACACTCTTCAACCCGACGGCGGCGGCGATATCACCTGCAAAAACCTCGCTAATCTCCTCGCGTTTATTGGCGTGCATCTTGAGGAGCCTTCCGATTCGCTCGCGCCGGTCGCGCCGCGGGTTATAGACGCTGTCACCACTCTTGAGCGATCCGGAATAAACCCTCATAAAGGCAAGCTGGCCAACAAAGGGGTCCGTCATAATCTTGAAAACCAGCGCCGCGAACGGCTCACTATCAACCGGGGGCCGGACAATCTTTTCTTCTTCGTCTGTCGGATTAACGCCTTCAATGGGTGGGACATCCACAGGGGAGGGAAGATACGCAACAACAGCCTCCAGCAGGAGCTGCACGCCCTTGTTCTTGAACGCTGAACCGCAAAGCACCGGGACAGCCTTCAGGCCAATCGTTGCTCTTCGAACGGCGGCCTGCAGCTCGTCGGCCGTAACATCCTCGCCGTGCACGTATTTTTCAAGAATCTGGTCGTCAGCCTCGCCCAGGGACTCAATCAATTCCTCCCGGCGCTTCCGTGCCACTTCCACAAGGCTCTCGGGAATTTCTTCGACTTCGAACTTAGCTCCCAGAGTTTCTTCCTTCCAGATGAAGGCCTTCTGCTGAATCAGATCGATCACACCCTGGAAGTTGTCTTCAGCGCCAATGGGCCACTGGACCGGAATAGGATTGGCGTGAACCTTGGAGCGCAACTGCTCGACGCAGGATCCAAAGTCCGCGCCAATACGATCCATCTTATTGACAAACACCATTCGTGGAACACGGTACTTGTCCGCCTGCCGCCAGACCGCCTCCGTCTGCGGCTCCACGCCCTCCACGGCGCCCAAAATAGCAATTGCGCCGTCAAGAACCCGGAGCGACCTCTCAACTTCCACCGTAAAATCCACGTGGCCCGGCGTATCAATAATATTGATCCGATAATCCTTCCAGAAACAGGTGGTGGCGGCAGACGTAATGGTGATCCCGCGCTCCTGCTCCTGCTCCATCCAATCCATGACGGCGGTGCCTTCATGCACCTCACCCATCTTGTGTGTGATGCCCGTATAAAAGAGAACCCGCTCCGTCGTGGTTGTCTTGCCGGCATCAATGTGGGCCATGATACCGATGTTCCGAATTTTCTCTAACGGCACTAACCTTGGCATAAATTCATTTGCACGACAAATATCCCAGCCCCTCCTCCCAGAGGAAGGAGAAGATCGTGTCCTTTTAGAATCCAGTTGGCATTGAGGGTCGCTGGATACGACCCACAAAGCGGATCGAGGTTCGAGGCCGAACCACATCCCGCCCTGTCCGTGTTGACCCTGGCCTTCAGGGATTACCAGCGGTAATGAGCAAAGGCCTTATTGGCCTCCGCCATGCGGTGCGTGTCATCCTTCTTCTTGACAGCGCCACCGCGGTTATTCGATGCGTCCAGAAGTTCACCGGTAAGCTTTTCAACCATTGACTTCTCACCGCGACCACGCGCATAACCAATAATCCAGCGGATGCTCAGTGAGGTCTGCCGATTTCGATTCACTTCAACCGGCACCTGATAGTTTGCGCCACCTACTCGACGACTCTTGACCTCCAGCGCCGGCTTCACGTTCTCCAGCGCCTTCTTAAAGACCTTCAACGGATCGTCGCTGGTCTTCTCCTTGATCATGTCGAAAGCGTCGTAGACGATCCGCTGCGCCGTAGACCGTTTCCCATCGTACATGATGCAGTTCACAAACTTCTGAACCAGCGGATTCGCATACAACGGATCCGGCTTAATCTCTCGTACTTCGACGTACCCTTTACGCGGCATATCGGTTCTTCATTCTCCTCTGCATTTCCCGTCGAGCTTTCCGGCTTTGCAGTTGCAAGGAAACGCTCAGGAAGCCTTGGGGCGCTTTGCGCCATACTTCGACCGGCTCTGGCGGCGGTCCGACACTCCAGCGGAGTCCAGCGTTCCGCGGATTACGTGATAACGCACGCCGGGAAGGTCCTTGACGCGCCCACCCCGGATCAGAACGATCGAGTGCTCCTGGAGATTGTGACCCACCCCAGGAATATAAGTCGTCACCTCAAACCCGTTCGTCAGGCGAACACGGGCTACTTTTCGCAGCGCCGAGTTCGGCTTTTTCGGCGTTTGGGTGTAAACACGGATGCACACTCCCCGCTTCTGGGGCGAACCCTGCAACGCCGGACTCGAGGTCTTATACCGCTCCACCTTGCGTCCGCGGCGAACCAGTTGGTTAAATGTGGGCATCCATCCATCTCCGTGTGGCGGGGCCGAAACTGCTTTCTGCGACCCTCCACACCTTAAATAAATTAAGTTGTGCTCAAACCTTTTAAATTTACCACAAAACCGCGGCTAGGTGTCAAGTTTTCAACGATCTAATCTTCTTAATGCCCGCCCAGAACTTCGGATTCCTTGACCTTCCCCTGCTCATCCAGTTTATTCACAAAATCGTCGGTAAGCTTCTGGACACTTTCCAGGCCGCGACGCTCCTCGTCCTCCGATATCTTCTTATCCTTCAGCAGGTGCTTCAACTCATCATTCGCGTCCCGGCGAATATTCCGCACGGCCGTCCGGTGATTCTCGAGAACCTTGTGGACGCGCTTGACAAGATCCTTACGCCTCTCCTCCGTGAGCGGCGGAATCGGGACGCGCAAAATCTTCCCGTCGTTCACCGGGTTCAGGCCCAGATCAGAGGTCCGAATCGCCTTTTCCAGCACAGCCAGCAAAGTCGGGTCCCACGGCTGCAGGGTCACCAGATTGGGCTCAGGCACTCCGAGCGTCGCCACCTGGCTCAGCGGTGTAGGCACGCCATAGTAATCGACCCGGAGATGATCAAAAATTCCCAGGGACGCTCTCCCGGTGCGAAGCGTCGCCAACTCCTGCTGCAAGTCCTCCAGCGCCTTTGTCATCCGAGCCTTTGCATTCGCGATGGTCTCATTGATCATGGAAAATCCTTCTTGAGCGCGCCTTACGCCGCCACGAGTGAACCGATTTTCTCGCCCAACACCACTCGCTTCAGGTTGCCAGGTACCGTCAGATTGAAGACAATGATCGGCAAATTATTGTCCATGCAAAGAGAAATCGCTGTCGTATCCATCACCGCAAGGCCACGCGACAAAACATCCAGATAATTGATCCTGGTAATCATCTTGGCGTCGGCCACCTTGGCGGGGTCTGCGTCGTAGACGCCGTTCACCTTGGTCGCCTTAAGGATCACCTCAGCCTTGATCTCCATGGCCCGCAGCGCAGCGGCGGTGTCTGTCGAGAAATAAGGGTTCCCGGTCCCTGCCGCCAGAACGACAACGCGTCCTTTTTCAAGGTGCCGAATGGCACGACGCCGGATGAACGGCTCTGCAATTTCGCGGACTTCTATCGCCGTCACGACCCTCGTCGGCGAGTCAGCCTTCTCCAGCGCATCCTGGAGCGCCAGAGCATTGATAATGGTCGCCAGCATTCCCATGTTATCGGCGACCACGCGGTCAATTCCATGTTGCGAGGCTGCTACCCCGCGGATGAAGTTTCCACCCCCAACAACCACCGCCACCTGGACGCCCATTTGCTGGATTTCATGCACTTCGGAAGCAATGCGCGATGCCACGACAGGGTCAACTCCAAAACCACGCCCACCCATAAGGGCTTCCCCACTCAATTTCAATAGGATCCGCTGAAAGGCAGGCTCACTCATAGACTAATGATACCCTTCCGCGCCATTTCGCGCACAAGGCCTCAATTTGACGCCTCGTCCGCCTCGGCTTCGCCTGCCGATTCCCCCACCTTGAAACGGGAAAATCTGCGAACAAGGATGTTTTCACCGAACTTGGCAATCCTGGAATTAATCAATTCCCCAATGGTGACGTTTCCGGTTCCGTCTTTGATGAAGTGCTGTTCGTAAAGGCAATTCTCTTCAAAAAATTTCCGCAGCCTGCCTTCGACAATCCGATTGACCACCTCGGCGGGCTTGCCGCTCTCCGCCGTCTGCGCGCGCAGAACCTCTCGCTCGCGATCGAGCACCTCCTGCGTCACGTCCTCACGGCGGACAAAACGGGGGTCCGTTGCGCAAATCTGCATGGCGAGATCGTGGACCAACTGCTGGAATTCGACATTCCGGGCGACAAAATCGGATTCGCAATTGACCTCAATAATCACGCCGATCTTTCCTCCAGCATGAATGTAACAGCCCACCAGACCCTCGGACGCAGCTCTGCTCGCCTTTTTGGCCGCCGCAGCCTGGCCGCGCTTGCGCAGAACCGTGAAGGCCTGCTCCAGGTTTCCACCCGCTTCATCCAGTGCCTTCTTGCACTCCATCATGGGAGCGCCACTCATTTCCCGCAGCTTTTTAACTGCCTCTACTGAAACCGCCATCCTGTCCTCTCACCCTCCAGACACGAAAAAGGTAGGCAGAGTAACCCAGCCTGCCTACCCTTGTTTAACGCGTCATCTTCTCAATTCCTATTTACTTTCAAGGCCGAGCGCGTCCGGCCCACCTTCTTCGCCATGACGACCTCGAGGCTTACCTGCAAACCTCTGCCGCTTCTTGGCCCGGGAACGCCCTTCGGAGCCTTCCGCATCTTCCGCGGCGCCTCTCACAACCTCCTGCTCCGCCTCTTTTTCTTCCAACTTCAAATACTTTTCGTAATCCTCGTCACCAATGTCGAAAGAGACATCCGCTTCTCCGACAATAAGATCCCCCGCATCAATGGCCTCAGCCTGCCGCTGGGCCTCGAGATCTTCCGCAGCCTTCTCTGCAGCAATCTTCTCTTCCTGCATCTGCTTCTCAAGTGCCTGCTGGCGTCCCTCCAGTATGGAATCAGCCGCACGCGAGGTGAACAGTCGGATAGCCCGCAGCGCATCGTCATTCCCCGGAATGACATAATCCACCAGGTCCGGATTACAGTTGGTATCAACAATCGCCACAACCGGGATCCCCAGCTTCCGCGCTTCAAGAACCGCGATTTCTTCCTTGTTGGAATCGACCACAAACAGGGCGTCGGGCAACCCAGGCATGTCCTTGATGCCGGCCAGGTTCTGATCCAGGTGAATGCGCTCGCGCTCCAGCCGCAGAACTTCCTTCTTGGTCAGCAGGTCATACCTTCCATCCCTGCTCATTTCCTCCAGCTCGCGCAGCCGCTGAATCGACTTCTGAATGGTGGTATGGTTTGTCAGCAAACCACCCAGCCAGCGATGGTTAATGTGGAACATCTGGCACCGCTGAGCCTCTTCAGCAATCGCCTCTTGCGCCTGACGCTTGGTTCCCACAAAGAGAACCACTCTGCCGTTCCGCGCCAGTTCGGCAAGAAACTTGCTCGCCTCTTTAAAATGCTTGAGCGTCTTCTGGAGATCGATAATATAAATACCGTTTCGCTCCCCATAGATGTATTCCTTCATCTTGGGGTTCCAGCGGCGGGTCTGGTGGCCGAAGTGGACGCCAGCCTCCAGAAACTCTTTCATCGTGATATTCGGCAAATCTCCTCCAACACCAAAAAAATCAGGGGCATTCACTGGCCCGCACCCTAAGGCCCGGGCCTGGTCGCCTGATACCTGTCAGTCTCTTGTTTTACCGCTTCGAGAACTGGAACTTCTTGCGGGCGCCCTTCTGGCCGTATTTCTTTCGCTCTTTGGCACGCGGATCGCGGGTAAGAAAATCGCTCTGTCGGAAGCGCGGACGCAACTCGGGGTCAATAAGGAGCAGCGCACGGGAAATACCCAGCCTTGCAGCTCCCGCCTGGCTGTGAATCCCGCCACCCTGAGCATTGACCATGATATCAAACTTGCCTTCGTTCTCCGTAAAAACCAGCGGCTGCCGAACCTCGGCTCGCAAGGCCTCGGAGGGGAAGTACTGCTCAAAGGTCCGGTGATTCACCTGGATTTTTCCCGTTCCGGGAATAAGCCTCACCCGCGCCACAGAAGTCTTCCTACGTCCCGTCCCCCAATATTGACTTAACTCAGCCACACCAACTCCTCATGAAAAATTCTTGATGTCTAAATCGTAACTAAACGGCCAGGCGGGCCGGCACAGGATTCTGCGCCTCATGCGGATGCCTCGGACCAGCATAGACCTTGAGACGCGTCGCCAACCGGTTTCCCAACCGGGACTTCGGCAACATTCCCAGCACCGCTTCCCGCACCAGTTCTCCCGGCTTGGTCTCCAGCAGCCGTTGAGCCGAAACCTCTCTCAGCCCCCCAGGGTATCCTGTATGGCGCCGGTAAAGCTTTTGCTCAAGCTTTCTCCCGGTCAAGCGAACCTTCTCAGCGTTAATAACAATGATTCCTTCGCGATGGTCCGAAAACGGAGTCCAGTCAGGCGAGTCTTTCCCGATCAGGATCCTCGCAGTGCGGGCCGCCAGTCTCCCCAGCACAACCCCCTCGGCATCAACGATGTGCCACCGTATTCTTCCTCGTTCTTTTTTCTGAAAGTGTGTATACAATTCTCTATTATCCCTAATTTCGTATGGGTGAACTTTACTATCTTCGCCTAGCATCACTCTTTTTGTCAACATTGCTCTTCGTTAAAAATCTAATTCCGAAGGGCTTCCGGCACAGAATTCCACTTATATCACACTGTGATATAATTTCTGCCATGAAGCGTTCGCGGGTTCTCCATTCACTTCCCAGGCATCCACCGCACTTCCAAACCTCCGCCAACTGGCAGATTTTCGTTACCAGCTTCGGAAGTTTCTGCGCTTCAGTGAAAAAGCCGCCCGCGCGAATGATCTTACACCCCAACAGCACCAGTTGCTTCTCGGTGTTGCAGGATTTACGGGCCGGGGCTCGGCCACGATCACTGAGCTGGCCGAATTCCTCCAGGAGCGCCACAACGCCGTTGTCGGGCTCGTCCAGCGCGCCGAGCTCCGCGGGCTTGTCCGCAAGAGTCGATCAGCAGGTGACCAGCGGATTGTTCGAGTTTTCCTTCTGCCTGAGGGTGAAAGATTGCTGAATAAACTGACCGAACTTCACCAGACAGAGGTCCGCAAGTTCCGGCTTGGGATCCCGAATATTCAGGACTCGCACACCACTCATGACTGAGCAAAAGAAAACCATCCTGAACCGCTCCCGGCTGCGAAAATATGCGGGACTGTTCCGTGAAGATTTTGCGGCAGCTTATTCCCGCGATCTCCACAAGTGGCTGTTTGTCGCCCCTGTCATCGGCGTCCTGGCGGGGCTGGTCACTACGGGAATCGCGGTCGTCATTCTGGACGTGATATGGCCGCGACTCCTGAACCTCTTCCTTCGCCATTACTGGGCCATCGTTCCAGGTTTGCTGGCGGGATTTGTGCTGACCGGACTGATCATGCAGCACTTTACTCCCGATCCCAACGAGCACTCCACCGAGGAAATCATCCGGTCCTACCATGAGCACCAGGGCCGTATTAAAATGCGTTCCTTCCTGCCCAAGCTGATCGCCGCCGTCACAACGGTTGGCTGTGGGGGAAGCGCGGCTCTCGAAGGCCCCAGCATTTACGGAGGAGGCGCCATCGGCTCATGGCTCTGGAGCAAACTCCGGCGGTTCGGCCTCGAACCTCGCGACCGCCGCATCATGCTGATCAGCGGAGCGGCGGCAGGCATGGCTGCGGTCTTCCGAGCTCCGTTAACCGGCCTTGTGTTTGCGCTCGAGATGCCTTACAAGGACGATCTGGCCCATGAGGCGCTGGTGCCGTCGCTTATCGCTTCGGTAGTTGCCTACGGCACGCTGGCTTCTTTCCTGGGGTCGCGTCCCCTGTTCGACTTTGCAGGGACAACTTCCTTTTCGGGGAGGGATCTGCTCTGGTCTGCCGTGCTCGGGGGCGTTTGCGGGCTCATCGCGATGGCCTTCGATATCACTTACCGGCGGGCCCGGGCATTTGCGATCCGTTGTTCAATTCGCCCACTGGGTCAAGCTGGCCGTGGGCGGCCTGCTGACCGGGTTGTGCGGCCTGGCGTTCGTTTCCATCTTTAAGGGTTCGCTGATTCCCATCGGACCCAACTACGAAGCCGTGGGCAAGATTCTCCTGGGACGACACACGACAATTGAGCTGGCTTTGTTTGGAGTGTTCAAGCTTGCGGCAACATTGTTTTCGCTGGGCAGCGGCGGGGTCAGCGCCATGTTTGTGCCCCTGTTCCTCACCGGGGCCTCATTTGGCACGGCCTTCAACCAGGCCGTCGTCCACAACCCCTCGCCGGACCTCTATGCGGCGGTGGGCATGGCGGCATTTATCGCCGGAGGCTATAAGACTCCGCTGGCTGCAGTCGTCTTTGTGGCTGAAGCCACTGGCGGGCACTCCTTCATCATCCCCGCCCTTGTAGGCGCGGCCGTGGCTTACGTCGTTTCTGGAGAAGCCTCCGTCTCTGCTGATCAGCGCCTCCACGAGGGCATCCGAATACAGGAACTCGGGTACGTCCCCGTCTCCACCATCATGCAGCAAGACATCGTGGTCTTACAGGCATCGTCCACCCTGCAGGCGCTGGCGGAAGCGGCACAGGACCACTCCCATCACACGGTCTTCCCTGTTTACGACGACCACCGCCTGTTGGGCACTGTCGCAGTCCGGTCTCTTGGCAAAATAGATCCGCTACTTTGGTCTCGAACGGTTGTCCGCGACATCACAGATCAACAAGCCCTCAGGATTCCCAGTGAATGTGACGTTATGAAGGCTCTTCATCTGTTAAGGAAGCAGGTGGGACATCACATCCTTCTAGTCACCTCAAAGGGCGGGCAATTAGAGGGCGTTGTTACCAGAACGGATATTCTGAGCGCAATGGAGGCCCATATCATTCGCAGCACACAGTCCGGCAGCCTCCAGGGCAGCCCCGGCTCTTCGAAAGCCTGACGCCAGGCTGGCAGTTGAAGCCCCAGATTCAAACTGAACACTGCTTTCTCCCCTCCAACCCCAAAAAGTCTTCACCAGGCAAAATCTCTTTGCAGAGCCAATTAATCCGCCTTCCTGCTAAAATCTACATGTCAAAGGGTCGTCATGGAAGGAAGAGGATGGAAAGCGGAAACCCTGCTGCAGGGAAGCTGGCGCAGCGCGGCATCAGTCCTGCTGTCCAATGGAAGCCACCGCCTGGTGGTTGATACCGGCATGCCGCATGAAGAGCACCAGCTTCTCAGCGCCTTGCAGCAACACAGCCTCACCCCCTCAGACATCCATGCCGTCATCACCACTCATTTCCACATCGACCACGTCCTGAACAATTCGCTTTTCCCCGGCGCCGCCATTTATGCCACCCAGGAATCACACGACTGGTGCTGCTCGCTTTACTCTGATTTGCTGGACAACCAGGACTGGGAAAAGTCGATCCTGAAATACTATCCGCAAATGTTGGAGTACGATCACGCCGTGGAGCACCTCCACCAGATGCGCAAGTTCACCTTGCGATGGTGGGACCCCTCGCGGCTCGGTGGCTCTTCGCAACATCGCTGGCTCGAATCCCATTCGCTGCCGGAAGGCCTGGAAGCCATTGTCACATCAGGCCACGTGCCGGGGCATGTGTCGGTGATCGTTCCGGAAAATGAGCACACCACGGTTGTGGCCGGCGACGCCTGCCTGAGCCGCTCAGAAGACGCCCGCGTCCTGACCATGATTCCGCGCGACCGGGAACAATCCCGCCGGGACCGCGCGCGCGTGCTGGCATTGGGCAGCAGAATCTTCCCCGGCCACGACGTTGAATTCACGACAAACGGCAATGGACATTCCGCCGGCCTGGAAGAAAAAGCTCAAAGAGGAAGTAAAGTCCCGAGATAGGCATCCATGGCCTCCTGCCAGGGTCTCGGCAGAGGGAAGCCGGCTTCCCTGAGGGCCCGCATTTCCAATACGGAGTATTTCAAGCGCCTGGCGGGCCGGCCCATCTGGTCCGACGGGATCCCGGCAAGCTTGCTGGCGTCAACACCCGCTTTTTCCGCCGCATACTTTGCAAGTTCGTAGCGGGAACAGGTTCCGCTGTTGGTCAGGTGGTAAAGGCCCGGGCGTCCGTGCTCCACCACCTCCAGAATCTTTTCAGCGCCATCCAGCGTATAAAGCGCATTCCCCACCTGGTCTGAAGCCACCACGTAGGGCTGGCCGGCGGCCATGGCCCGAAGTCCCTTTTCAATAAAATTCGCCTTTCCGGGCCCGAAAAGGAGACAAACACGAAAGATCCAATAGGTTGGCAATGCCGCCACCAGGCGTTCGCCTCGCAGCTTGGTCCGTCCGTAAACGGTTGGGGAAAGGGTCGGATCGGTTTCCACGTACGGGGCGTTCTTCTCGCCGTCATAAACCGCGTCCGTGGAGATATAGGCTACCGCCGCCCCGACTTCCTTCGCAGCCTCGGCAACATGGCGCGTGCCGTGGACGTTGACAAGATAAGCCTGCGCCGGATCAGTTTCACAGACGTCAGGGCTGGGAATCGCCGCCGCGTGGACCACCACGTCCGGGCGCCAGCGCTGGAAGGCACTCCTCACCTCGTCAAACCGGGTGATGTCCGCTTCGGCACGCCCTACCGAAAACACCGTGTGGCGCCTGCTGATAACCTCCACAAGCCCATGGCCGAACAGACCCGTCGATCCCGTAACAGCGATTTTCATAACTTCGCCCTTTCAGTTCCTCTCCAACTCCTCAAATCAAGGCTGTCTCGCGATGGCAGCAAGTCCATCGGCCGGAGCAAGGTCTCTAGTGAGTTCCCGACGGCGAACCCAGATGGTCCACATATCTGCGCAGCTCGCGGGTAATGGCCTGGGCAATCTGCTGGGTTGACAACCCCCTGGCGCTGATCTCGACGTCTTCGCCCGGCGTCGCTTCCGAATCCCTTTTCGGCTTGCGGTTCAGAACGTCCGCCTGCCAGATGTCTCGCCCGCTCACCCAGTCGGTGACCACGATAGAAAACATCACCTGTTTACGACTGCGGTCCTTCGGCACTTCCTTGGGTTGAGGAATGCCCCGGCGCATTTTATATTGAGTTCTCGTTTCAGGCTCGTATGCCTTCATCACCAGGTCCACGCCTTCAATCTGCCGCGTGGGCTTGTAGCGGCCCCAGGCACCCAGGTCGTGGACAATCCAGGCATCAATATTTTCAGGCATTGGCCCCACGTACATCAGCTTCCCATCGACCAGTGGGTCCTTTTTCCCCTGGCTTTTCTGCTGCCCCATCACCGGAGCCGCAAGCAGGCAAAAGGAAAGCAGGCTATAAAGAGCAACTTTCATCTCGTTCCCTCCGGCTTTTTGTTCGTGCTTATCATCTCCCCGTCTACTATCATACAGCAGGAGGAAGATGTCCCCGGAGGCTGGCGGGCCCCAAAAACCTGCCCACCGGGAAGCGCTTGACGCCGGCAAACAAGCAAAAGCCGCTTGGCGATATTTCAGGGCTTTTGAGTTTTTTCGGCGCTGCGGGCTTTCGAACCCGGCCGGCAGCAGCGCACTCCAAAGGAGAATTCGATGCGCAGAACATTCAGATGGCTCTTACCTACGCTTCTGGCTGGGCTGTTCCTGGCCGCGCCCTCAATTATTGCCCGAGGACTGGGGCCCAATCCGGCAGCACCCGGCAAAAAGAAGATCAAAGGGATTCATCACCAGGAGGCGCAATCTCAGCGCAGCCGGCTTAAACAAAGCCGGAAAACCACACGGGCTGAAGCCCGATCCGCCCATCACGGCGAAGCGCCCAAAGCCGGGCGACATTCAGTGAGGCAAGTTCAGCGCAAAGCCAGCCCCCAAAACCCTGAACTGCGCCAGGCCCGCCAGCAAAACCGCAGCCGCGAAAACGACCAACCCCAAACCCCCATCGAATTGAGTGTGGGCATTGGATCCTTTTCCGAAACTTTTTCCTCCGCGGCGGGTTTCATCTGCAGAAGCAGGAGCTACCCAATGCGAAGGAGGAACATCACGATGCGAAACAAACTGAAGTGGCTTTTGCCGGTGGTTCTGGCAGGAATTTTCGCGGCCGCTCATCCAGTCTTTGCCCAGGGGCGATATGAACCTGGAATCCGAAGAAACCGCGTGGACAGGCGGCAGGATCGCCGGACGTTGCATCGCCAGGGGCGGCGAATTATTCGGCGGCAACACAAGCTTCGGGCAGATGTTCGGAATTACGGCCCCGGCAGCAGACGGGCCAGGGTTGACCGGAGGCGATTGAAGCATGCCAGGCACCAGTTCAGGCACCAGGCCCGTGACCTGCGCCATGATCGCAGGCAGGCATTCCGTGGCTGACGATGCTTGGGAATGGGAACGCAACGAAGGCACCTCGGCAGCGGGGAACCTTGATTTCCCCGCTGCACAGTGTGCTATTCGCTTCTGTTATCCGAGGTAGCGGTTTAGTCCTGAAGCCTGCACGCCATTAAGTAATGCCTGCCAGCGCGGTCAGCACTTCGTCGACATCCGGCAAATCCCGCAAAGCATAAATCTTTGACCACGCAATGTTGCCGTTCTTATCCACAATAAAGATGGCGCGGTCATTCACAAAGGGGATTTCGTGCCGGGTGGGCGGAAAAATTCCGTAAGCCTGCGCTGTGGCGGCATAAGGCCAGCGGTCCGCAGCCAGGGGAAACTTTATTCCTCCGATGGACTCCTGAAATGCGATGTGGGAAAAAACTGTGTCAGTGCATACGCCCACGACCTGGGCGTTCAACTCGGCAAACTTCTGGAGATTCTCCTGGAATGCCGAGAGTTCATTCCGTCAAACAGGAGTGAAATCCAGAGCATAAAAAAGAATCACGACCCTCGCGCCCCGGTGATTGGAAAGTTTAAATTCTGCCTGCTCATCACCTATGGCCGCTTTCAAATTGAAATCCGGCGCTGCGTCTCCAACGTTCAGTGCCATCTACGCCTCCTCTCAGGAATCGGGCGGCACGCGGAACAGATTCCCGCTGCCGTTTGAAAAACGGCATCCGCGCACCATTCTTGAACTTTAAAGTCCCAACGCTATTTTAGGGGATCAGGACTTTGAGGTATAGGAAGAATTTCTGCAGGACACTGCCCACTGACGCCGATAGCGAAGGCTTTCATCAAAAACTCTATCACCCAGGGCTATCGTGAAGGCAAAAGCATGACGTTCGATCTCAAAGGAAAACACCCGGCAGGCCACTCGCTTCAAGCGTTAAGGCGGACGGCCCGGCAGTGCGGTTATTCGACTCACTTTCCCAGCCGCGGGGCTCGAGACATCGTCTTGCGGCGGAGCGCGCTAATCTCCTTCAGGGTCAGCGCGCGCCATTTGCCGACTTCGAGGCCCTCAAGCGTCAGCGGGCCGATGCGCATCCGGACGAGTTTGAGCACCTTGAAGCCAACCGCTTCGATCATGCGCCGAACTTCGCGGTTCTTGCCCTCCGTCAGCACGATTTCAAGCCACGAATATTTGCCGCGGTCTTCCAGTCGCCGCACATTCTGAGGCCGCGCCCAGTCGCCACGCTTCATTTCCACGCCCCGGGCCAACTGCGCAATCACCTCATCGCTCATCAGGGCATTAACCTTGGCCATGTAGGTTTTGGGTACCTGAGATTCAGGGCTCATCACGGCGTGCCCGAACTCCGTGTCGTTGGTGAGCAGCAGCAGGCCCGAAGTGTCTTTGTCCAGGCGGCCCACAGGCGCCACCCATCGGCCGCCCGGCCCCAGCAAATCGTAAATGGTCTTGCGGCCATCCGGATCGCCGTGACTGGTGATCACTCCTTTTGGTTTGTAAAGCAGCAGATAAGTTCGTGGGACGGGGCGCAGCGGCTTGCCGTCGAGATGAACAACATCTCGCTCGGGCCACACCCATCGCTCGGGGTCGCGTTCAACTTTGCCGTTCACCTTCAGGCGGCCGGCTCGGATGAAATCCAGTGAGGCGGTACGCGAGGCAATCCCGAAACGGGAAAGCACACGATCAAGCGTCATGGCAGCCTTCGTGGCCATGCCTTATCCTAAAGCCTTCCGCACAAGCTTGCCTAGACGACAGTGGCGCCGGGTGCAGCAGACTGCGCGCAAAGTCGCGACCGTCGCAAAAGACCCGGCCTGAGTTAAAAATTATCTTGAGGCAGGTAAATGCTGAACAGAGGTTGCGGTTGAATTTGCGGCGGGTGATGGAGCAACGGGCAAAGCCGCGGATTCCGCCTGCCAGCCGAGAACTTCCGCCGTGAGCAGAACGAGAACAATCCAGACCAGGTCCGCCACCAGCAGGTGCAGGAGCTGCATATACACGGGAGTCAGCAGAACGATGTTGGCGGCGCCCATAGCAAATTGCAGAAGGACCAGCCCTGCCAGGCGCCGCGCCATCCGCCGGGCTGCGTTCGGCCCGGGTGAACTGAGCGTCAGCACCGCCACCACCAGCAGATAACCGCCCACCATTACGGCAACCACGGGATGAATAATCCGAAGGTGGAGAATAGGAGCCGCCGTGCCGGAAAAATCCCACCGGAAGGCTTCCGCCAGGGACTTGGCAGGATAGAGAGTGTCCGCAAGCGCGGCAATGGTCCCGGTGATGGAAATCGCGATGGCGCCGGCGATTCCCGCTCCGTAAACAACATAAAGCCCTTTGCCCGGCGCCGTCGGATGCGGCCGCGCCGCGCCCTCGTCGGCTGAAAGCTGCCGGCTGGCCGCCCAGGCCGTGAGCGCCAGCGATGCCAGCAGCATAAAAGTGTTGACCAGATGAATGGAAAGAACCACCACGCGGCCCGTGGAGACGTTGTTACCCACCTCGCCGAAAAGTACCAGCGCCGCTCCGGCCAGGGCCTCGGTAATAGTAAAAAAGCCTGAAGCTGCAGCGTAGCGCCGGACGGCATGCCCCTGGCCGTAGCGCCGGAAAGCCATCCAGACCAGGCCGACGACGAGAAGCGCATCGATGCCGCTGGTGGCGCGGTGGGAAAATTCAATCAAGGTGGCGATTTGTTCGGCGTGTGGAATCACCACACCCTGGCAGAGCGGCCAGTGCTCGCCGCATCCCGCTCCGGAACCGGTGGCGCGCACCACCGCTCCCCACAAAATCACCAGGATGTTGTAACCCAGCACCATCCAGGCATAGGCGGCATACCGGCCCGGCCGGCGCTCTCCACTGTTCTGAGCCATAAGGGGGAATGGTAACACATGGAGGGGTGTGGACGCGCACACGCCCCCAGGCGGGCAAGGGTCCCTGTTGCGTCATTGGCACACCGCGCCGGAGCGCCTGCGTTCAGGCGCGGCGGAAATCGATTCGGGCTTTGGAGATGGGTGTACCGATCACTTCAATGCGCTTCAGGTCGCGGGTGCCGATTCCCAGACCTTCGGCAAGCTTCAGGGTGCTGTCGCATTCTTCAAACGGAGCGGTCCCGTGCTCGGCCATGGGATTGAATCCCATCAGGGCGCTTGCCACGGCGTCGGTGGTCACGGGATTGGTCCCCGCCACCAGCACTCCCGCGTGCACGGGGCGGCAGCGCGGGATCCAGGGCCCTTCCCCGCCCGCAACGGTATGGATGCCGTCAATGATGGCCAGATGGATGGGGCGCGCGTGGACAAGATCGGCCGTGACGCGCGGAACGCGATAGCCGGGATCGCGGGGCGAGTTCGGGTCATTTTCCGCCAGCGCCGTTTTGGACGGCTGGCGCTTGCCGTTGTGCAGAGTGCCGCCGCGCGAACCTTTGACCACGTCGGAGGGTTTGTCGATGCCGGCGCCATCCCCGTACATGGTGCAGGGGGTGATGCCAAAGGAATTCTTCATGGAAAGAGTCACGCCCGCCGTGGCGTGCTCCTTCAGTTTGGCGAGAGAAACGTAAACGTCGATATCGCTATAGACAGGATTCAGATCATAGGCCCGGAACAGCAGGCCGCCCCCGGGCACCCAGAGCCGTTTGTACGTTCCACCCGGGCCGCCGTAGTTGGTGTCCACAAAATCCACCCGTGTCGCGGCGCTGGCAAAGTCGCGCGGGTTCCAACCGGCGTCAGACATAAATTGCTGAAGGGAGTGCGAGGGGTCCAGCGAGCTTTCCACCAGGATAATCCTTCGGGCGCCGGCCTGCCCCAGCAGATAGACGGTGTTCCCGATCACTTCGGGGTGGACCCAGTGAGTCGTGCCGATCGGCATGCCCTGAACAAGATTGTTCGCATGGCCCGTCATGTTCATCTTGACGGCCACCGTCTTGCCGCGCACGATGCGCGAGAGGCCGCCAATCTGGTCAAACAGCCTGGCCAGTGTTGGACGCACCTGCGGTCCGTATTCAAGGCACTTTGCCACCGCTACGGGAGGCGCCGGCGTGGCAGCCCCAAAAACGTGGCGCGGAGCCAGAGCGAGCCCGGCAAGCCCTGCTCCAAAACCCTGGATAAATTCCCGGCGATTGGCGTGAACTTTCATCGTGCACCCCCTCAGGGAAATCAATCGATTACCCCGATGGTATGACAGTTCAGAAACAAGAGCAAGGAGGAACTGATGGCGCGGCGAGACAGGCTGGGGGGCTTCCGGCAGAGCCGGCTTTCAGCCGACGCTATGCCCGAGGCGTTGACCAGGGGGAAGGCTTGCCGGGGCAGACGGTCGTCCGCCCCGGCTGGAACGAGATACCGGGTTAGTAGCTGGGCATGGAAGGATCAACGTCACGCGCCCATGCCAGGACGCCGCCCTGCAGGTTGTGGATCCTGCGGAAGCCGGCCTGCATCAGGAATTCCACAGCCTTGGCGCTGCGCACTCCGGACCGGCAATGCACAACAATCTCATCCGCGGAGTTCAGTTCGTGCATGCGCTTCGGAACTTCGCCCAACGGGATCAGCTTGGCGCCCGGAATATTGCAGATATCATATTCATGGGGCTCGCGAACATCGACCAGAACAAAGGGTTTGCTCTCGTCCATCATCTTTTTCACTTCTGTCGCCGTAATTTCCGGCACATGGGTCTCAGGCACGTGTTCCTCTCCTCGAATACCACAGAATTCTTCGTAATCAATCAGCTTCGTAATGGTTGGATGCGTTCCGCAGACCGGGCACTCCGGATTCTTGCGCAGTTTGAGCTCCCGGAACTTCAGGTGGAGCGCATCAAAGAGCAGCAGGCGGCCGATCAGCGAATCGCCCTTGCCGAGAATCAGCTTGATGGTTTCGAGCGCCTGCAAGGAGCCTACGATGCCCGGCAGCACGCCCAGCACGCCGCCCTCGGCGCAGCTCGGAACCAGGCCCGGCGGAGGCGGCTCCGGATAAAGGCAGCGGTAGCACGGCCCTTCCGGAGCATAGAAAACGGAAGCCTGCCCCTCAAAACGAAAGATGCTTCCATAAACGTTAGGTTTGCCCAGCAGCACGCACGCGTCGTTCACCAGGTAGCGCGTGGGGAAATTGTCCGTGCCGTCGGCAACAATATCATAGTCGCGGAAGATGTCGAGCGCGTTGTCAGAAGTCAGCCGCGTTTCGTACGGAATCACTTCCACGTTCGGGTTGATGTCGCGGATGGTGTCGCGCGCCGAATCCAGCTTGAGCCGCCCCACATCGTCCGTGTCGTGAATCACCTGCCGCTGAAGGTTGGTGAAATCCACGACATCAAAATCGACGATGCCCAGCGTTCCCACGCCGGCCGCAGCCAGATAAAGCGCCAGCGGCGTGCCCAGGCCGCCCGCGCCAATGCAGAGCACCTTGGCCTGCTTCAGCTTCAACTGGCCTTCCATGGCCACTTCCGGCATAATCAGGTGCCGGCTGTATCGAAGAATCTCATCGTTACTCAATTGCTCCGTTGGAGCCGTTGTTAGTATTGACATTTTTTCCTCTTTGCTTGTCATTTCCTTAAAATTCCTGAACCCTGCAATACCCGCCCAATCCGGGGCCAGAATCGCCAATCTTTCCTGCTTTTGCTTGAGATTTCCTGGTCGTGGGGGGATAAGCCCGGAATCCCGTTCTTGCGGGATCCAGGCTAGCTACAGATACAGCGGATCATGGAACCGCCGGCAATGGAGGGAACAATGCTGATTACATCAGTCTCAGCCAGCGGGGTCTGGTCCTTCTGAAGAAAGCGGATATCTTCGTCGTTGACGTACACATTCACAAAACTGCGAAGCTTGCCCTCTTCATTGTAAAGGTGCTTGCGCAGGTCACCGAATTGCGAAGTCAAGCCTGCCAGCGCCTCGCCGACGGTCTTCGCGTCAACTTCCACCGAATCCTTCTTCCCCGTGTACTGCCGCAGAGGGGTGGGGATCACTACTTTTACAGGCATTCTTTCTCCTCGATCCATCGTACCGAACCGGAACTGAGCATTATACACTAAAAAGTCCACTATATCCTTGGATGAACATCAGTGGTTTAAAGTTTCAACGGCTCAGGGTCAAAATGCGCACGGTCCTCCGATAGAACCCACGAGGTCATTTCCCCGGCCTCGCCACGCTCAACCGAAAGAATAATATAAGAATACCATGGCCAGGCGTGCTCACGATCATAATTCGATGGCCGGGCCGGATGGTCCGGATGAGAGTGGTAGTAGCCCAGGACGTCCAGCCCGCGATGGCGCGCTTCCTTTTCAACCCGCAGTTGTTCCAGCGGATCAATCAGGAACCGGTTTTTTTCGGATTCGCGGCCGGGATCTTCCAGCGGCAGCAGTTCCTGCGCCCGCGCCGAATCATGCCGCAGATTCCGCAGTGGCACAACCTCAGAAACTTCCTTGGCGGCGCCGTCCGCTCGGCCCAGCAGCATCCCGCAGCATTCGTTGGGGTATTCCCGCGCCCCATGCGAACGAATGCTCTCAAGCTGGTCGCCCTTCAGTTGTATGGCCATTCGGTCCCCTTGCGTTGCAGAAAAAAGATGCCGGCAGAAGCCCGGGATTGTCCCGGCAGTGCCGGCAGCTCTAAAAACCTGGAAGGCGCCGGGCTCGCCCGCCTTATTCATCGTAGAGCAGGGCTCCGTGAAAGGGCACGACATCACTCGTGCCGTTGGGAGCGCCTGAAACGTCCCTATCGGGGCTTCAGCCTCTGAGCGGAGCACTCATGGCGCCGGAACTTTCAGCGGCTAAAGCCGGCTGCTTCGAACCGCCTATTACGGCACGACTGAAGTCGCGCCCCTTCTCCCCATTCACGGCAACATCCTCCAGTTCATGATTAGTCCGGGCTAGGAGTGCGGCGGCGTCTCATTCCAGAAACGCTCACTCAGATACTTGTCGCCGCTGTCGGGGAATATTGTGACAAGGGTCCCGCTTTCAACCTGCCTGGCCACTTTGAGAGCAGCCACCACGGCGGCCCCGGAAGAAATGCCCACCAGCAAGCCCTCCTCGCGCGCCAGTCGCAAAGCCATGGCGTAGGCCTCCTCCGTCGGAACTTCCACCTCTCCATCGGCAACCGAACCATCATAAATGCCGGGAACAATCGAAGTGGGCAGGTGCTTCAACCCTTCCAGACCGTGAAAGGGAGAATCCGGCTGGAAAGAAATGCAGCGAATGTCCGGCTTGAGTTCTTTCAGCCGCCGCGCGGTGCCCACAAATGTTCCGGTGGTGCCCAGCCCCGCCACAAAATGCGTGATGCGTCCTTCCGTCTGCTCAAAAATTTCGGGTGCAGTGGTCTGGTAATGAGCCCGCCAGTTGGCAGGATTGTTGTACTGGTCGGCGTAAAAATAGGTTTCGGGTTCTTTTTCCGCCAGCTCGCGAACCTTCCGGATGGCGCCGTCAGATCCCTCCATCGGATCCGTATAGACGATCTCGGCGCCAAACGCCTGCAGGATGTGCTTGCGCTCCAGGCTCACATTCAGGGGCATAAAGAGCTTGACACGGTATCCCCGCGCCGCGCCAATCATGGCATAGGCAATTCCGGTGTTTCCGGATGTGGAATCGAGCAAAATCTTGCCCGGTGTCAACTGGCCGTCCCGCTCCGCTTCCTGAATAATGTTCCATGCAGCGCGGTCCTTCACGGAACCTCCGGGATTGGCCCACTCCGCCTTCGCCAGGAGTTCCACCTGTGGAAACTCTGCGCAAACTCTTTGCAGTCGGACCAGCGGCGTGTTCCCGATCAACGAAAAAACGTCGGTTGCGCGCTTCAAGCCAGGCTGCAAAACGGCCTCTTTGGATCCCGGTACCATAAAGTTAAGCCCTTGAGAATTCTATGAGGTAGTGAGGCGGAGTGTCAACTGCGCGGTTCGGAAACGGTGGAGGGAGCCAGAGCACGGTGCCTGTCTTTTAAATGGTTATTACGGCCAATCAGGTTAATAGGACGGTAGAGAATTTCAAAGCGCACGCTCTCTAAATCTTTTTCGTGCAACTCGACGATCTCGTCAAACCCCTCGGAACGGACACTTTCCCGCGCCCGCTTGAACAATCGATACTGTTCCTCGATGACCCTCGAACCCACGGAGCGCGGACGGCCCCGGTCGCGCTCAAGACACTTCTCAAGCGCGATATCAAAAAGAAAAAGCTCCGTACGGACCCGGTGCTTCCGACCAACATCCAGCAGAGACTTTCGTGCCCCCGGAGTGACTGCAGTCGAATCAACAACACACAAGCGGTTGATGGAGAGGCGCTGACCAATGAGGAAATTTAGAAGAGCAAACGTTTGTGAAGGGTAACGCTGGTCAGTCTCATCATCACATACCAGCCGCCGGCAAAGATCGGAAGAGACAATATGAGTTGGACGGAAATGCCGGACAGCAAATGCTGATTTTCCACATCCCGAAGGACCACATAAGACAATGACAGATGGTCGAAGCACACGAATGACCCGTTCTTTTGCAGATAACATTGCAAACCTCGAACGGACATTCTTGCTGTGTTTATGAGAACACTGCTATTGAAGTAATACCCACTCCAAGCCAGCATTAACTCAATATGATTTCATAACCGCTCATCGGCCAGATGAGCATTACACTAGTGGAGACGCATTGCAAGCTTGCGAGGTTACAAAAAGACGCCACGAAATGTAGCGCCGCCGTCCCGGCGGCAATTTTCAAGGCCGGCAAGATGCCGGCGCTACGAAGACTCGTCACTGTATGATGCAAGCCTCAATTATGGTTTCTCAGACCATGACCATCCCGGTCATGGGGAAGCATTTTCGAGAGCGGAGGCCGCGGCTTCGATCGCCTGGGCTTCATCTTCAAGAACTTTTCCAACAATCTCGATCTGCTTGCCGGCTTCATCCCATTGCCGCTGCTCAATGGCTTCACGAACCGACGGCAGCGTCTTCACGTCGTAACCGGTGTAGGCTCCGGGGGCATAAATCTGGTGCCGATACCAGGCCCTTCCGGGCAGTCCTTGCGGCCGAATCAGCTTCCGCTCGGTCTCGATGATTCGGTGATTCACGCGGGCAAGCGAAGCGTTTGCCAGGGCAGCCCCACCGTCGCTTTCTGCTGCCTGGAGCGCTCTCTGGTAGTGCCCCGCACTCAACTCGAGCGCGGCCACGCCGTTGTCGAGCGGCGCAAAATTCAGAAAAGGTGGCATGTCCTGGGGCTTGGGAGGAACGGAGGTCTTTTCAGGGTCGGAGGTTGCGGTAAAAACACCTTCCTTGATTTCCGTGTCCAACTCCTTCGACTCATCCTGCTCATGCTTCAACCGTTCCTTGAGTTGATCCACATAGGTGCGCACGGTATTTGCGAATTCTGAATAATCCAGGGGCAGAATGTCCGCATCGGCCAGCCGCATGACGGCGGTACCCACGGTCTGTGCCAGGGCGCGTCCATAAACAAACTTGGTGTCATCAAAGTGGGTATACCAGTAGAAATCGTCGTAAATCGAATGGTAAATGCCCGCCCCGTTGCTTTCACCGCCATAAGAAAGCACCAGAGAAGCAATTCCAAGATGGTCGAGAAAAACAGTGTAATCGGAGCCTGACCCCAGCGCGCCGATCTTCAAGTCGGGATCCTTCCGCAGGGCCTGCCGGTCTGCCGGCGTCTTGGCCCGCCGAATCCGCTGGTCCCAATCCCGCTGCCAGACCGAGATGTTTTTCTCGGGATCCTGGATGTCTCTGGCGACACCGTTGATGAATTTCTGGAGCGTATGCGAACCTTCTATCGCAAGATAGCCCCGGCTGTTTGAATCCGTGTTGACGTAAACTGCCGCGTGATCTTCAAGTTCACTGGCGTGTTCTTCCGCCCATTCCGTTGACCCCAGCAGGCCCGGTTCTTCACCATCCCATGCGCAGTAATAGATGGTTCGCTTGGGCTTCCATCCCTGCTTCAGCAACTGGCCGAGGGCGCGCGCCTCTTCAATCAGCGAACTCTGCCCTGAAACCGGGTCCTCCGCACCGTTGACCCAGGCGTCATGATGGTTGCCGCGGAGGATCCATTCGTCGGGGTAAACCGCACCGGGAATTTTCGCGATCACGTTGTAGATGGGCTTTACGTCCCAGTTGGCCTTCACGGCCATATGGACCTTCACCGGTCCCGGCCCCACGTGGTAGGTCATGCCGAGCGCCCCGCGCCATTCCATGGGAACAACCGGACCTCTCAGCGCGTCCAGCAAAGGTTTCGCATCGCCGTAGGAGAGCGGCAAGGTTGGAATCCTGGTGAGAACCGTCAACTCTTTCAACGGAATCCGTTTGGCGTCTTTCGTGGCGCCGACATCGGGGGTGAGCGGGTCGCCGGAGTACTTCGTAATGTCCATCACGCTGCCGCGCTGTACGCCTTCCAGCGGGCGGAAGGCCCCCTGCGGAAAAACGTCGCCGCCATAGTAGCCGTCCTCTTGAGGGTCGGAGTAAATCAGGCAGCCGACGGCGCCGTGCTCGGCCGCAACTTTGGGTTTGATTCCCCGCCAGCTGAGTCCGTAGCGCGCGATGACAATGGCTCCCTTGACGGAAATCCCCATGCTTTCGAGTTTCTTGTAATCGTCCGGCACACCGTAATTCACATAAACCAGCGGGGCCGTCACGTCGCCGTCACTCGAATAGGCATTGTAGGTCGGCAGTTGCTGGGCATGCTGGCCGGAAGTGGGATCTTGCGGCACAGTCGGTTCCTGCATCTTTGCAACGAATTTCGAGGGCGCCACCATTTCCACCTGGCGTTCCTTCGGCGTGGGGAAAAGGACATAGAAGGTTTCGATGTGGGCGTCGAGGCCGAATTCCTTGAACTTCGAAAGGATCCACTCGGCGTTCGATTTGTCGTAGGGAGAACCAACGTGATGCGGGTAGGCCGAGAGGCGCTTCATGTACGCCTGCAAATTGTCCGGCTCAGGGATGGACTTGAACTTCCCTTCCCACTCCCGTTCGGCCTGCGAGCTTTGAGCGGAATAGCCCGCCAGTCTGCTGGAATGCTCTTCGGCCGCATTGGCCGTAAGCGCGATCGAGGCAACACACAAAATTGCAATGAGTCCTAGGCGACGCACGAAACCCTCCCACTCTGAAAATTCAGATGTCTTCCCGGCACGGCCATTCTGCCTCAGTGCTGCTGGTCAGTTGTCTTTAGCAAACAAAGGGGTCTGTGACCAAAGAAGGCTGATAGTAGCAAAATACCTGCGCCCCCACAAGCGGTCTGCATCTGCACCGGACTGGCCGGCGTGAAGTGCGGGATTGTCTCCAAAGTGGCAAATTGTAATTTTTACCCACTGTACGAGAATTGAACAACTTTTTGGAAAACAAAACTCAAATCACCATATTAAAATATATAAATATAGCATTATCAATTATTTACAAATTGCGAAGAAAAAGCAAATGAACGTCCCAAACGTCCCATTGGGGGCGTCTTGAGGGCCAATTCTAGCCTACTTTGAGGGCCTACTAAGGAGCCCCGGCGCCGGGCCGGCAAGGCAAATTGCAGGTTACGGATGGCGGGTTCGAGGGTCTCAGCCCCGGGCTATGAACTGTCCAATCCGCGCGGGGGGACTCCGCCGACGATGGTTTCCCATGGCGCCTGCCATGGGCTAAAGTCTGCCACTGCTGTCCAAGATAACGGAACCTCCATCGTCGAGCTCTTAGAAAGAAAGGCTTTAGGACAGGGTGGATGGGTAAATGAGGAGGAGGTTTCGGTTTCATAAGTTCGTTGCCTGTCCAAATCATGCCAGTGAAAGAACAAGCTGTTCGGGGCCGGGGACTATGGGCGGGGTGCCAAAAGGGTTGTGCAGCCAATCGCGCAAATCCCGATAGGTAAACAGGTTCAGACGCAGCATCGTCGCGAGATTGGAGAGCGACCAGTTGGCTTGGGAGAGGTGATGGAGCCACTTCAGCAGGAGCATGGCAATCAAGGCCGTCCAAATCTGGATGTGGAGGGCGTTTTCCGTGGTACCGACAAAGCTCTTGATTTTGAGGTTCTGTTTGAGCGCCTTGAAGAACAGTTCGATCTCCCAGCGGTCCTTGTAGATTTGAGCGAGGGTCGTTGCTGCGAAGTCGAAATGGTTGGTCAACAGCACGATCTCGCGCTCCTGGTCGGCATCCCAGACCGCGATGCGGCGCAAGAGGTGCTTGAAGGTTTGTCGAGCCATCTTGCTCGACAAGCGGATGATTTCGTCGGAGCGGATGTTGCTGTTTTGCGGCAGGGGCCGGGACTTGACCACGGCGTAGGTAATGTGGTGCATGGGCCGAGTGACAAAGAAGACGCCCCCAGCCATCCAGCGAGCGAAGAGGCGAAAGTCGTTATAGCCCCGATCGACGGCGACGATCGATCCCGGCGGCAGATCAAAATGATGGGCCATTCTCGCGTCGCTGGCGCGGCCGGCGGTGAGCAGCACGCGGGTGGCGCATACGTCGCGCTCTTTGCGATGTATGCGGCTCTTCTTTCGCAGCGGGAACGGATGTCGCAACGTCACTGATGTAGAATAGCGTGATGTCGCGGCAGAAGCATTATCACGGCGAGAACCATCTTCACTTTCTGACCACCAGCATCTACCCCTACAATGCCGAGGGGCGGGTGACGCATTCGAGCGCCACGGGCCAGTGGCAGTATCCGACGTATAATGCGCTGGGGCAGCGGGTGGAGGATTATCAATCCGCTGGGTCGAGTGACTCGTTGAAGCTCTATTATCCGCGGGACGTTTTTGGCCAGCGGACGGGAATCTGGGACGACCATTCGAGCGTCAACTGGGTGGGCTGGGACGTATACTGGTCGCATGTAGCGGGGCAGCGGCTGAACATGGGCGGATCGAGCGCCTACATCGACCACGCGGACGCGGTGGGTTCCACCGTGATGGAAACGGACCCGAGCGGAGCGGTGGTTTGGGACATCACCCGTTATCCCTGGGGGCGGGTGTGGCAGCAGACGGGCACGCGCGGGTCGGCGGTGTTCGCGGGGCTGGATTGGCAGGTCAATGACCCGCTGTTTCCCTCGGCCAGCCGCGAATACAACTTCCGCGTCTACCGCTGGATGACCCCCGATCCCCACAATTCAGGAGCCGTTCTTTCCGCCCCCCAGAGCTGGAACATGTACAGCTACGCGGGGGATAACCCGATTACGAACAGCGACCCGAGCGGCCTTTATTGTGTTCAGGGAAGCGACGGAAGCTGGCACGATGAGGGAAGCGCGGGCGAGACGTGTGCGGAGGCCTTTTCTGATAAGCCGGGAAGCGTGACGGTCACTGGAAAGCCGGGAAGCGCGGCCGCGGCTATCTCCATAAACGCCCTACTCCAGCTTAGCAATTTTGCAAGCACCTATTTCGCGCCAATTGTCGGGCGTCCTTCGTATATGCAGAACATCCCGACCGGCAGCGGGGTTGCGGCAAAAATTGGCGTGGGTCTTGGCACTGCCTTATCAATGATCGGGCCCGGGGGTGACGCGGAAAAGGGTATTACCATTCTAGAGGGACGCCTTACAAAGGTCCTGGAGGCACATACTGCGGGAGGGTTGCTGAGTGCAGGTAAGAGCCTCTTTGATAATCCGGAGGAGGTGGCCGGGTTGATAAAAGCGGCCGAATCCAGCCCAGCGGTCGCACAGTCCGGACGCTTTGCTGGGAAATTTGAAAGGATCATCGATGCTGGCAGAATAGTCGGGAAGGACAGGGCTGGCAACCCCACGTCGGTCTATACTGTCATCACCGATTCAGGCGGCAATCTCGTGACGGCCTTTCCAGGAAGGCCATAGGGGAGCGACAATGAGCTGGACGATAGCGATACAAGCGGAAACGGGGGCTCCGACACTTTGCGGCATCTCGGTTCCCTCCGAGGCACTTCCGTCCGACAAGGAAAAGTATCCGATCCTGAGTTCGATCGCACCCTATTACGATACTTTTTTTAATCCTGAGCAGCTGCAGGCATTCATAGCGGAGTGGGATAAGGCTTCACGCGACCCCGCATACCAGGAGTCGATGAGGGAGTTTATGCGCGTTCGCGACCTGGCGGTAAAGTGCCGGAATGAGCAATTATACCTAAGGTTCATCGGCGATTGAGGGGATGGGCCGCGGCTGGCGCAGACGCTTGCTTTGTAGTGTCTGCGTAGTCCCGAAGGGACTGGTCTTGATGGGCCGCAAGGCTTATACTGCGGAGCCATGGCGCGCCGCAGGCTTCCCTACATTCCGGGCGAGTTGCAATTCATCACTTCAAGCCTCTCGCTTCGCGAGAACGCAGATACTACAAGGCAAGCATCTGCGCCAGCCACGAACACGCAAGAGATAATTTCGGCCCGCGTCGGTGGGCCAACGCAGTTGAGACCATAGCAATGGCGCAATTAACAAACACGTCGGACCAACTCGCAGTTACAGTCGAGTTGTACGAGCAGCTCAGTTCAGACCCCAAGTGGATCACCGGATCCATAGCGGAACAGCACTATCTAGCGACGGAAAACCGCTTCCACACGTTCGTGGAGGGGTACGTTGAGATTTACGAAGATGACCTTCGCCGCCTGCGAGACGAGTTGCGAGCGTTCCTCGCAGCCGCCGATGCATCACGGAATTTCACGTTTGTGCCTGTGGCGGAGCCGAGTTTTGAGCTCATCTTCGAACGCATAAGTCACGCTAGCGACTACTGTCGCGTGGTTTCTGCGTCCGTCGACCTCAGGGCTTTCCTGCATGTAACAATTCCTGTCCTCCTACGGTCAGGACCGTGTGACAACTAGATTGCACACGACGGAGGACAGGTTACAGCGTTTCGGGAAACAGCTACTGGGGGACATTGAGAGAGTGCTGCGCGTTTCCGAGAAGTAGCGGCGGGAACCTTCTCGCGGGCGGGTGGCGCAGACATTGATTTTTAATGTCTGATGTTATAAGGCCGTGGCTCCTCGATGGGCGGGTAGCGCATACGTTCCGCAGTTTGGAATGTATGCGGCATTTTGGTGATGTAGAATGGCGCCATGCCCCGGCAGAAGCATTATTACGGCGAGAACCACCTTCACTTTCTGACACGGTACCGGCGCAGACGCTCGCGGATGAGCGAACCCGAATCTGACAAAAAGCCGCAGAGTTACAGAACAACTCTGCGCTACCCGCTTGCAGTCCACCCGCTGTGGGATTTCAGATTTGAAGATTTCAGACTCAAGAGAAGAGCAAAACCCCAGTGCCTGTCAGCGGCTGAAGCCGGGGGTTATTCCATCGCTTTTCGGCACGACTGAAGTCGTGCCCTTTCGCAAAAACCCCAGGCATACCCGCGGGAGCTTGCTCCCGCTTTGGAGTGCGGTAGCGCCTCGCCTGCGCAGCGGCTGAAGCCGTGTGTTATTCCATCGCTTTTCGGCACGACTGAAGTCGTGCCCTTTCGCAAAAATCCCAGGCATTCCCGCGGGAGCTTGCTCCCGCTTTGGAGTGCGGCAGCGCCAGCTGCCGCCGTGGAATTAGAAAAGGCGGCGGCAAGCCGCCGCACTCCAAGGCCTGCGGCACAGACAAGCGCGGGTGGCGCAGACATCGATTTTTGATGTCTGCGGTCAGCGAAGCTGAGGGGGGTTAAAAAAGGCGGCCTGTGAGCAGGGCCATCCTGGCCAGGTTTTTCACGGGCAAGATGCCCGTGCCACGTGAGGGTAGCGCCGCGGGGCTATGCTATACTCGGCTTCCATGCCTCGATCGGAACCAGGACTGCTCCATCCCACCGGCCGGCCCTACCGCTTTGTGGTCCTGACTTTTGCTTCTCTGATGGCTTTTGGCAGCTACTTTGCCTACGACAGCGTGGGGGCCATTGAGACCACCCTGATCCAGGTTTTCCACACCAACCGCGCCGCCATCGGCACCATGTATACGATGTACAGCGTGGCCGCCGTTTTCGCGGTGCTGGCCGGCGGTTACCTGATTGACCGCGCGGGCGTGCGACTGGCCAGCCTGATCTTCTCCTGCTTTATCGTGGCCGGCGCCGCCCTGGTGGCCTGGGCGCCCGACCTGCCCCTGCTGTATGCCGGGCGGGTGCTTTTCGGCATCGGCTCGGAATCCATGATTGTGGCGCAAAGCGCCATCATCGCGCGCTGGTTCAAGGGCAAGGAACTGGCCCTGGCCTTCGGCATCGCCCTCACCATCTGCCGCCTGGGCACGCTGTTTTCCTTCAATACCGAACAACTGCTGGCCAACCGGTTTGGATGGCGCAATGCGCTGTGGATTGCCGCGGGGTTGTGCGTGGCCAGCCTGGTGTGCAACTGGATCTACACCTTGATGGACCGGCACGCAGAACCCATTCTGAAACTGCCCAGGGCGGGCGGCGGCGACAAGATCACCTGGGCCGACGTCGGAAAGTTCCGGCCCTCCTACTGGTACGCGGTGGGCATCTGCGTGGCGTTCTATTCCGCCATCTTTCCCTTTACGGCGCTGGCCACCGACTTCTTCCACGACAAGTGGGGCATGCCGCTGGCCTCGGCGGAAGGGCACGGCTTTCTCTCCGGCGTGTTCTACAACTTCACCCACATGTTCAGCACCGCCCAGGGCACCACGTCGATTATCATTGCGGCCTCGATGGTTCTGGCGCCCTTTGCCGGCAACCTGGTGGATCGGATCGGCCGCCGCGCCACCCTGATGGTGCTGGGCTCGCTGCTGATCGTTCCCGCCCACCTGCTGATGGGGCTCACCAGCATCTGGCCCATCTTCCCCATGATCGTGCTGGGGGCGGCTTTCGTGCTGGTGCCCGCCTGCGTCTGGCCGTCCGTGCCGCTGATCGTGGACGAGCGCCGCGTGGGAACGGCCTTCGGCATGATGACCGCCTTGCAGAACGTGGGCCTGGCAGCCTTCCCGCTCGCCAGTGGCTCGCTGCGCGACGCCACGCACGGATATACCGCCAGCCAGATTATGTTTGGGGCGCTCGGTTTCTGCGGCCTCATCTTCTCCTTGCTGCTGCTGCGCGCCGATCGCCGCGAAGGCGGCCGGTTGGAACGGGCATAGCAAGGTTGATTCATGGCCGTGCGGATGCCACCGCGTTGTTATAAAAACTGGCATTTTGCGAAAGGGCACGACTTCAGTCGTGCCATTGGAGTGCCTCAAAATCTCCCAAAGGGGCTTCAGCCCCTGAACGGAACGCTCATCCCACCGGTATTTTCAGCGGCTAAAGCCGCCTCCTTCGAACTGCCTCTTCGGCACGACTAAAGTCGTGCCCTTTCACGAGAAGGTAGCGCAGAAAGGTAGCGCAGAGTTGTTCCGCCGTGCGGAATGACTCTGCGGTTTGTCTTATCGAAATAAAAAGCCGCAGAGTTACAGAACAACTCTGCGCTACGAACTTGAGCCCATTCGCCTGCAATCCTGAGCAGAGCGAAGGATCACAGCAGTTTAATTTCAGGCAAATGCAGGGATTCTTCGCTGCGCTCAGAATGACGTGTTGGGAGACCAGGATGACGGGTAGCCACGCCTGCCACGCCTCAACGGCCGCGGTTGGTGCGCGGCCAGTCAATCCTCCAGCGCCCGCCGGGGTATTGGGCCCAGAACAATGGTTTTGCCGGCGTGCCGCGCGCGTGGTGGTAGAGCACTGCGGCGCGTTTGTAAAAACCGCGGGTGTGCCAGGAGTCGCGGTAGTGGAACAGCTTGTAGTCGAGGTGGTGGCAGAATTCGTGGGTCAGGGTGCTGAGAAAGGTTCCATAAGAGGTGACGCGCTTCTGCACGGCGGTGCGCATCCAGACGCGGATGAGCATGGTGTCGGGATGATAGTCGCCGAAGAGCTCGTACCCGCTACCCTCGCGGCTGCGGACCGGGCGGGCCGCGAGAACGCGGATAGGCACCCTCTCCACCTTGTAGAAATCAGCCGCGACGTTCAAAAACTTTTCGCACAACCGGTGGACCGGCGGGAGTTCTCCCGCCTTGAGCGCCTCCTCAAGGGATGAAGAGAAACTCTGCAGGCGGTCGTCCGGCGGAACGGCCAGCGCCCGGTCCTCGTCGCTCTTGATGAAATCGGCCAGCAGGACCTTCTTCCGGGGCTTGCTGTCAGTGAGCATAGCAACACCATTCTTGACCGTGAAGGCGGGGCCGCGCAAGCCCGGCGATGGCTCAATCACATCGCGTTCGCTCGCGCAGAGCGGCAAAGCCGGCCACCGGGGCGTCCGCTTTGAGGTATGCTGAAGGGGTGGCGGCAGTGCAGCGGAGGATGTGAAACCTCACATGTTGCCAGAGGCCAACGGCCTGCAAAAGGAGCGGATGTGGCTGCAAAAATTCTGGCTGTGGTTGAGGATATTTTCTTCCTGGCAAAAATTCAGCAGACCGCCCGGCAACTGGGCGTCACGGTTGAGTCCGTGGGGCCTGATGCGCTGCAGGGCAGCCTGGCACAAAACGGCGCCAGCGCCATTCTGGTGGACTTGAACCATCGCTCCGGAAAAGCGATTGCCGTGCTGGAGGGCTTGAAAGACGATCCCGCCACGCGCTCGATTCCCGTGGTCGCCTTTCTTTCCCACGTGCAAACCGATCTGGCCCAGGCGGCGCGCGCCGCAGGTTGCGACCGCGTGATGGCACGGTCAGCCTTCAGCCAGCAGCTGCCTGCGCTGCTGCAAGAACTGTCAAAAGAAAAAACTGCCTGAGAAAGATACATCAAAAGCAGTTAACACAGAGGGCACAGAGACCTTCCGTGTCCTCTGTGCTGGAGTTTTTCCCCACAGAGAACACAGAGAAAAGCATGGTTCAAGATGCCCGGCAAGACATCCAAAGCTACTCATCCCGCCTGGCAGGACCACGATGACGATCAGAACTTGAGGCCGAGGCTGTGTAAATCCTTCTCCAACTGGGGGGCGTTCTTGAAGTGCAAAGTTCGCAGCCCCAGGTGATCAGCGCCTTCCAGGTTAATCTCCCGGTCGTCGATAAAGAGGCACTCTTCCGGGTCGCGCTGGGTGAGGTCGAGCGCCAGGCGGAACATTTCGTCTTCCGGCTTCTTCACGCCCAGGAAACAGGAGCTCATAAAGAGGCTGAAATGTTTTCGCAGCTCGAAGTGCTCAATCCGGTAAAGATTGAGTTCCCGCGACTCATTGTTCAGCGTCGCCATCAGGTAACGCCCCGCTTTCGCCAGCCGGGCCGCCACCTCCAGGGAGCCCTCAATGGGCTTTGACTGCTCAAACATGTGCGCCTTGAAAGCGTCTTTGGCAAAATTCCGTTCTCGGTAGAAAATGGTGCGGTCCAGATAGCGGTCAAGGCTCAGCCTGCCGGTTTCAAAGCGGTTAACCACCAGCTCGTGCCGGTCCTCAAAATCTTCCCAGTCCAGACTGAATTTCTGCGCCGCGCGCTCGCGGCAGCGACGGTCCCAGCCATTGGTGAGCAGAACGCCGCCCACATCCCAGAACAATGCTGAAATTTCTGCCATGCATACACCTCCCGTTGTATCGGACTTATGGCCCCACGCCTTTGGGTTCGCCTGCAATTGCCCTGAAAGAAGGACCCGCTGCTCCATAGGATGCACGAACCGGGGCCATTGTTCGCATTGAAAACGCCCCTGCGCGATTTCTTCTGATCATTGTATTCGAATCCCGACCCCCGGCGCGGAACGCCTGCGGAACTTCGCCCTGGATTTCACACGCCGCATTTCTTCCGCGCTTTGGTGCTTTAAAGTTTACAGGACCTCTGTACAATATCAGGAGGGCCCCGGAAACAGCCGAAACTTGAATGAGGCCCAGGGCCCTGTACCAGATGGTGCAGGGCAAGGAGCGATACTGACGTGAAGCGAAACGTACCCATACTGGCACAAATTCTGGTTCTGGCGGCATTTGCAGGCGCGGCTCCGCGTGGAACAGCGGCGCCGCAATCCACCGCAAGCCCAACCCCGCAGGCGGCCGCGCCCTCAAAGGCCGTCAGCGGTTCTGACGTGGAAGACCTCAAAAATCCCAGGGAGAAAGTCCGGGCCAAAGCCGCGCGGGAGATCGGTGAAAACGGCGATCCCTCCGCGGTGCCGGCGCTGATAGCGGCGCTGAATGATCCCAGCACCAGGGTGCGGAAGCAGGTGGTGGTGGCGCTGGCGTCCATCCGCGTGAAGGCATCGCTCCAGGGACTGATCCAGGCCACCAGCGACAGCGATTCGGAAGTCCGCTGGCTGGCCGTGAAGGGTATCGAAGGATACTACACGGGCGTGACCCGCAAGACAGGCTTTATGGGTTACATGGAAAGCCAGTATCGCAGCGCCAAAAGAAGTTTCCTGGGAGGCCCCATCCGCATCACTCCCGGGACCGCGGTCGACCCGCAGGCCGTTTCGGCGCTCGACCGCGTGATGATGGACACCGGGCACGCCCGGGCCGCTCAGGAGGCCACCCGGGCGCTTGGAATGCTGATGGCCCGGCAGGCCGTCCCGGACCTGGTGATCACCGCGCACGGTCCTAACGAAGACCTGGCCCGGGAAGCCTTGAACTCCCTGGGGAAGGTCCAGGACCTTTCCGCCGGGCCCAAACTGGTGGATCTGCTGAGTTCGCCGAACAGAAAGGTTCAGCAGGACGCGGCCGTCACGGTTGGAATTCTGCGCGCGCGCTCGGCGGTGCCGAGGCTGCAGGCCCTTTACGAAAACGGCCCCGACAAGGAGACCCGGCTGAAGGCGCTGCAGGGGCTGGCGTACCTCGGCGATCCCGTCTCGGTGCCGATTTTTCTGAAGGCCCTCAACGACAAGGAGGCTTCCATCCGGGGCTATGCAGCGCAGGGGCTGGCCCGCGCCAAAGACCAGAAGGCGCTGCCGGACCTGCTGCGCAGCGCGCCGGCCGAAAAGAACGCAGACGCCCGCCTGGCCATGGAGTTTGCCGTCACTTCGCTCGGCCGAAACGACTATCTCAGCTCCATCATCGAGTCCCTGGACTCGGGTGAAGCCGACGTGGCGCAAGCCTATCTGGTGGAGCTGGCGCGCAACCCGAATTTTCTGGCCCAGCTTTATCCTTACATGAACAGCCGCAACGCCCAGGTTCAGCAGCATCTGTGCAACGTTCTGATGTACGCCGGGGACGACACCAGCGTCCACCCGCTTGAGCAGCTTTCGCACGACCCCAACTCCGAGGTGGCCGCCGCGGCCCTGCGGGCGCTGAGCGCAGTTCGCCGGCGGGCCGGCGTTTCAGCCGCCACAGGAAACTGAAAAATTCAGTGACGAGTGATGAGTGACAGGTGGCCGGCGAAAAGCAGCCGGTGAATCAGGCGTGCTTACTGCATCCCGCAAAGCGCCTGACCCTCGATTGCTTCGCCCGTCGCCATCCGCGGGTCGAACCCCCGGAGAGGCTGCGGCGCCCCGCGCTGCATTCCCGGGGCCATCGAAACGTGGGGTATACTGACATTTGGTGAACAGGGAAGCGGTTGCACAACACGCCACGACGAGATCGAATTCTTTTTCTGGCAGGATTACTGCTCCTGGTGCCGGCCTTCCTGTTTCCGCAGACGACTCCTCCCGATGATCCCGTCACCCAGGAAAGCCTGAAGTTTGCCCGCATTTACGGCCTGCTGGAAGAACATTACGTGGATCCCATTGACCCGGATCACGCGATTTTCGACGGCGGAATCCGCAAGATGCTGGACACGCTGGACCCGTTTTCCGCTTTCTTCGACCGGCAGCAATTCAAGCAGCTGCAGGAGCAGACGCGCGGCGAGGCCATAGGGTTCGGTTCAATCCTTTATGTGAGGCCGGGAAAAGTTCTGGTGCTGCAGGCCGCGGAGAACTCGCCTTCCTGGAGGGCGGGGCTCGGGCCCGGCGACGAAATCGTCGAAATCAACGGCGAGAAGGTTGTCCAGCTTGATTTCCAGGCGCTGGTCAAACTGCTGCAGAGTTCCCGTTCCCATCCTGTCAGGCTGGGGATTCTGCACCCGGGAAAAGATGTGCCGCAGGAGGTTCGGCTGGTTCCCAGGGAAGTTGAACTCCCCACCGTGGATAACGCTTTTTTGTTTCCGGACACACAGATCGCCTATCTCCACCTTTCGGGCTTCGATGCCAAGACAACTGAAGAGGTGCAGAGCGCGGTTGAGAAACTGGGCGGAGAAAAGCTGAAGGGACTGCTGCTGGACCTGCGCGACAACCACGGCGGCGTGGTTGCAACCGCAGCCGGCGTGGCCAGCCTCTTTCTCAAGCCCGGGCTGCCTATTCTGACCATGCGCGGCCGCGGCGTTCCCGAAAAGTCCTACAAGACCCGGCCCATGAAGGCGCATTTCACCATGCCGATGGTGGTGCTGATCAACGGCGATACGGCCAGTGCGGCGGAACTGTTGACCGCCGCTCTCGAGGAACACGACCGGGCCGTGGTGGCGGGCGAAGATTCCTACGGCAAGGGCGTCGTGGAAAACGTGCTGCCGCTTCCTGACGACACCGGACTGGCTCTCACCGTCGCCCAGTACTTTACACCCAGCGGGCGCTCCATCCAGCGCCGCCTGCCGGGAACCATGCTGGCCCACGCTGATTCGGGTATCGGCAGGAGCAAGGGCTTCCACACGGACGACGGCAGGCCGCTTTCCGCCGGCGGAGGGATCACCCCGGACGTTCCCCTTCCCGCTCGCAGTCTCGATCCCTGGGCCGTTTTTCTAACCCAGCGCGGCCTTTTTACCGACTTCGCCTCGCAATACATCACCTACCACCCGGACCTGAAAAAAACATTTGAACCCGACAAGGATGTGTTGGAGGAGTTCCGCAACTTCCTCTCCAGCCGGCGCATACGAACCCCGCTGGAATACTGGGTGCAGGACCAGGACTACCTCAAGCTCAGGATCAGGATGGAAGTTTTCAGTCTGGTTTTCGGGCTCAGGGCGGGAAACGAAGTGAACATCAAAGGCGATCCGCAAGTGCAGAAGGCGTTAGAGGTGTTTCCGAAGATTCCGGAAATCCTCAAGGGCCCTCTGCCCATGGGGAAAATGCACGTCAAGCGGGTGGCCGCGCGCGGCGGCGCGGAGCGCCCGTCGCCGAGGCGTGAAAGGGCACGACTTTAGTCTGCCGTTGATGTGGCTGGTCGATCGGCGGAAAGGGCACGACTGAATCGTGCCCTTTCGCAGCAACATCCGCTGGTTTATGAACCGTCCGTGTCAGGCAACCGCCAGAGCTTCAATCTCCACCAGCATTTCGGGATCCACCAGCCGGGTGACTCCCACAAAGCTGGTGGCGGGATGGACCTCGCCAAAGCATTCCGCGTGGCCCTTGGCCACCTCTTCCCAGCGGTCCATATCGGTGAGATAAATCCGGGTCCTGACCACATGTTCCATGCCCAGACCCAGGCGATTCAAGGCGTTCTCTATGTTCCGCGAGGCTTGCACGGTCTGCGCATAAGCATCACCGGGGGCAAGAACTTTTCCTGAAGGGTCCGTACCCGTCGTCCCGGAAACAAAAACCGTATCGCCCACCAGCACGGCGCGTGCGTATCCCACCTTGGGTTCCCAGGGGGTCCCAGTGAATATTTTAGTGCGCTTGTTCTTCATCAATCCCTCCTTGAAGCTCCCCGATGAGCAGGCACCGGGACAGATGTGTACTGATGGGTCTCAACTGCTTCCTGCGGTTGAACTACTTTCGCTTCTGTTTTTCAAAGTAGCGGCGATGCGTGCGTGCTGCTGCTTCCAGGCGATGACGACGCCTGCTTAACGCCTCACGATACTCGTACTTCTCTTCCGGAGTCAACGCAATCACCGGGGGCACGCTCACGGGCTGCCCCTCGGCGTCCAGGGCAACATAAGTGACAAAGGCCGAACTGGTCTGCCGCTGCTCGCCGGTGAGCTGGTCTTCCAGATAGACTTTCACCGCCACTTCAACCGAGGTCCGGAAAGCCCGCGTGACATGCGCGCGCAAAATAATAAGGTGGCCGACCCGAATGGGGTGGACAAAATCCAGATTGTCCACGGAAACCGTCACCACCACATTCCGGGTGTGGCGATGGGCGACAATCGCCCCGGCGATGTCGATCAAATGCATGACCTTGCCGCCCAGGATGTTGCCGAGCGGATTGGCGTCGTTCGGTAGAACAACCTCCACCATTTCCACTCTGGACTCGCTGATGGTCTTCCCGTTCCGCTTCCGCTTCTGCAAGGGTCAACAAACTCCCTGAATGTTCACGACTGCTGGAGGCGCCATCGGGCAACCTCGTGATACAACACTACCTTCGCCCGGAGATAGGAATGCCCGGCGCTTCAAAACCCGCCCGCGGCCGGTTCCACACCGATGCCCCGGCCTCAACAGCGGTAGCCTGTTCCGTTTAACTTCCTGCTGGTCTACCTGATTATATTACGTCACTCGCCGGCTCAATTCAACCCGATTTGAAGTTCTATCCGGAGTCGCATGCCGTCGATTGTGCAGCCGGCGGGATACCGCATCTCACGGCCGCGATGAATGCGATCGGCAGGGTCCCCGCCAGCCGAAATTTCAACGACACGAAGTGTACTGATAAATTAATAACGCCTCTACAATTGCATCGCCCAAACTTTTATGCTACGTTCGGTGCAAATCTTAAGGCTACCTACCAGGGTCCTGGCCTTATAGATATTCGGCAACCAGCAAGACGGCAGGGGATTTCCCAGGTTCACGAGCCTGGCAGGGTGTGCATTGCGCGTCGTGTGGCGCTTCATGATGGCACGATTGCAGAGCGAAGCGTTGACCGCCGTTGCCCGTTCAGCCAAATGCCGAAAATACAAGCGTGGGGGCCCTGATGAATACCCGGCATCTGACTCTGATTTCCACCCTGGCCGTTTTTCTGGCCACAGGTTCCTTTTCATCCGCTCAGGCACAGCAGCGGCGCGGACCGGTTGCGTTGCCCTCTGTGGCTCACGCCACTTCGGCTCCGCTTCGATCTTTCAACGCGCTTTCTCACAAGAAGATTTTCGGCCCGGCGCGGGTCATTCCCTTGCACCGGCCGGAGGATACAGGCGCCGCAAAAAAAAGCGGAGGTGAAGCCGGCCCTTCAGCCCCCTCGGTCGGAAATTGGTCAGACGCCGACGTTCAGAGCACCTACAACCCCTCACAGTTGACCTTGCAAAATGTTTTCGGGGGCATCGGTTTTACCGGAAAGCTACCGCCGGATGAGAACCTCTCCGTGGGGATCAATACGACCGGGGGGAATCCCCAAACTCAGGTCGTACAGATCGTCAACACCTCCTTTGAGATCTACACTGCGACAGGAACCGGAATCGCGAGCGGCTACCTCTCATCGAGCCTTTTTGCCAACCTGACCAACAGCATGTGCTCCACGGTAGACGGCGGCGATCCCATTGTGCTGTTCGACAAGCTCGACGGGCGCTGGATCATCAGCCAGTTGGCCTATGACTCTGCGTTTACCGACAACCACCTCTGCCTGGCCGTCTCGCAAACCTCGGATGCAGGCGGCGTCTATGACGCCTATGACATTCCATTCGGCTCGAACCTGCCTGACTATCCGAAACTTGCCATCTGGCCGGACGGGATCTACTTTTCGGCAAATATTTTCACCAGCAACGGCAGCACGCTTCAGTTTACGGGCGCCCAGGCCTGCAGCTTCCCGCGCAGCTACGTCACCAATCCGCCGCCCGGCGGCAATCTAACTTTCAGCTGCTCTCCGGCGAATGATGCCGCCATTTACAATATCCTGCCGGCTGACCTGGAAAATCCGCCAGGGACCGCCAATCTTCCCAGTGGTCACGACTATTACCTGCAGTATGTCGATAACCTCGGCCCCGGATCGGGCAATGTGCTCAGGCTTTATCAGTTTGACCCAACGTCAGGCTCGCTCAACACCGTGAGCTACCTGCCGGTGAATGACTTTCATGACGCCTGCGGCGGAGGCACCTGCATCCCCCAGGCGGGCACGGCCCAACTACTGGACTCCCTCGGCGACCGCCTGATGTACCGCCTTTCTTACCGTGCCTACGACACTTATTCCCAGATCGTGGCCAACCACTCCGTGCAGATCAATTCCAGCGACAACCAGACGGGGGTCCGCTGGTACGCCCTTCGCAGTGACCAGGGTGGCCCTTTCTATGTGGACAAGGAAAACACCTTCAGTCCGGACGTCAGCACTTATCGCTGGATGGCCAGCATGGCCCAGAACAAGCACGGCGATCTGGGCCTCGGCTACAGCACCTCGGGCGTCACCAGTGTTCCGGGCATCTCCGTCACCGGACTTTTGAACGGCACCGACTCCGGGATGGAGCTGGGGCAGAGCATGTACAATGGCAGCGACCGGAGTTATGAGGGCACTTACAGCCGCTGGGGCGATTACTCCAGCATGAGCGTGGACCCCTCCGACGACTGCAGTTTCTGGTACACCAACGAATACGTCAAGACGCCCGTCCTGGGTTTTGATTTTCTCTGGGGTACCGAGATTGGCAAATTCAGCATTGGGGACTGCTCGGGATCCACCGCGTCGAGCTTCTCGTTCTCCGTAAACGCGCCATCGAGCCAGACGGTCATCGCGGGCGCGGGGGCCTCCTACTCGATCGCTGTAACGCCCGCAAGCGGCTATAACGGCATCGTCGATCTGAGTGTTGATCAAAACACCTGCCCCAGCGGGGCCACTTGCTCTCTTGACAACCACCACGGCTGATTTCAGCACGAGCAGTACGCCCGTCAACACGACCCTGACCGTGGATACCGGTTCCAGCACTCCTGCACAGAGCTACAACATCGTGGTGAAGGGTACTGACACGTCTGATAGCAGCATCACCGGCCAGACGTCGGTGCAGCTTGCTGTAACCGACTTCTCAGTCAGTTCCAACCCTTCGTCCCAGACCGTCACCTCGGGCACGGACGCCGCCTACACCATTACGGCAAACGCCCTGAACGGGTTCACCGGAACCGTCAATCTGAGCGTGGGGAGCACCTGCCCCACCGGGCTCACCTGCACTTTCGGCTCCGCATCCATCGCTGCCGGCAGTTCAACCGCTCTTACCGTAAGCGGCACGGACAGCATAACGTCGAGTTCAAACTTTAGTATCACCGTGACAGGCACCAGCAGCGGGTTGACCCATACAACTACCGCCGGCCTCACAGTCAATCCTCCACCGCCGGACTTTTCAATCGCTGCCACCCCGGGGAGCCAGACAGTAACCGCCGGGACGGGCGCCAACTACAGCGTGGCCATCACCCCCTCAAACGGGTTCACTGGAAGCGTGACCTTCAATGTGAGCGGGATTCCAGGCGGAGCAACCGCCGGCTTCAGCCCTAACCCCGCCACCAGTTCTTCCACGATGACCATCTCGACCAGCAGCTCGACGCCGGGGGGCACCTACACGCTGACCATCACCGGCACCAGCGGCAGCCTGGTCCACACCACAACCGTCAGCCTGACGGTGAACTCGGCTGCCAACCCCGACTTCGCGCTCAGTGCTTCTTCGGCAACCATCACGGTGGGCGTCAATTCGAGCAATACGGACAACATTTCCGTGACGCCTTCCGGCGGCTTCACCGGCAGCGTGAGTCTCAGCCTGAGCGGCTTGCCGCGGCGAACCAGCTCCAGCTTCAGCGTGAATCCCATTACAATCACCAGCAGCCCTGGAAGCTCCATCCTGACCATCAGCACCAACCGGAACACGTCGACCGGGACTTACGGGCTGACGCTTACGGCCACCGGCGGCGGCGTGACAAAAACGATGAACCTGACGCTGGTCGTCGGAACAACCTCCTCACCCGACTTCTCGATTTCAGCATCGCCATCCAGCCAGACGGTGGATCCCGGATCGAGCACGTCTTATGGCGTCAGCGTCACGGCCTCGGGCGGATTCAGCGATGCGGTGGCCTTCAGCGCCAGCGGTTTGCCGAGCGGTGCAACAGCCGGCTTCAGCCCGACTTCGGTGAGCGGCGGGTCCGGCTCGTCCACCATGAGCATCACAACCAGCACTTCAACACCGACGGGCACCTACACCGTCACCATCACCGGCACCAGCAGCGTGACGCATTCCACGACGGTGACCCTGGTGGTGGGAACAGCGGCCGGCGGCGACTTCTCGCTCTCAGCCTCGCCGGGCAACGCGACGCTCCGCAACGGTGGCACAGCAACGTATACGGTCAGCGTAACGCCCGCCAGCGGGTCGAACCCGACGGTCGGCTTCCAGTTGTCCGGGGCGCCGGGCGGTTCGAGCGCAACGTTCAGCCCGTCTTCGGTGACCGGTTCGGGCAGCACGACCTTGTCGGTGGTGGTTCCCTCAAGCACGTCAGGGAATTACACGCTGACGATTACCGGAACCAATACCACAGGAACATCCCATACCGTTTCAGTGGGGTTGAAGGCACACTAGCGCAGGTCCATCCAGAAAAACTTCCGGGGACCAGGCAGAATATCGCCTGGTCCCCGTTTTTGTTTCCGGGTGTGCCTTTGCAAGCGGCGTAGGAAGCGGCTGTTGGGTCAGCACACTGATCGTCTCGACGGGGTTCACACTCCAGACAGGAGGCGTAAAACTAAAAACCCCTGCCCGCATCGAATTCCCGCATGAGGAAATCGATGTGGACAGGGGTTGATACTTTTGTGTTTGCCGGTCTCATCGGCACATGCAAAACCGCATCAGGCCGGCAACGAAATCCTGCTCTTCGGCCTCAGGGCTTGGGCTTGGGCTTGGTTGCAGGCTTCGCCGCTGTCCCGGACCCGGCGCTGCCCGAGGAAGCTGCAGCCGGCTGCACCGGATGCGAGCTGTCATACAGCTTGACAATCTCGGGAGTAATGTCGACACCCTTCGCCGCATAATAGACAGGCACCTGGCTGCCGTCGATCACCAGAGAGAACCCATGTCCCGAGGCATAATCATCGATCACTTTCACCATCTTTTGCCCGAGTTCCCGCATCACCGTGTCGCGGTCATACTGGAAAGACGATTGCGCGTCCTGCTCCAGACGCTGGAGGATCGTCTGCTTTTCCTGGACATCATGCTGTATCCGGCGCTGTTCTTCCGCGCTCAGCGTTGTCAACTGCTTCTGCAGCTGTTGCTGCAACTGCTGGACGTCCTGCTGCCGCTGGTTGATTTCCGTTTCACGCGGCTGGTATTTCTTCTGGAGATTCTGGATCGCCTCTTTCCCCTCCCCAGTGCCCAAAATGGCCTGCTGGATGTCAACGACGCCAATCTTCTCCGCAGTCGTCGGCGTGCTTTGCGCCCCCAGGTACATCGGACATACCATGAGGCCTATCGTAAGCATCATTACCCAAACACGATTTCTCATTCTTCCTGACTCCTTTGCCATCATTAAAGACTGGATTTTATCTTGCCACCGGCCCCTGAACAGCTGTCAAGCTAAAAAGTTCTTGACACCGTGAATCCAAGCCGGGTCTTTCGCTCTTCGTACCGGAAACTCTGGAAATAGGGCAAGGCGCCGAGGTACGTGGGCGTATTGGGGAAGAGCGCCTGAACTTGTGCAGAATCCTGCGGCGGCGTAATCACTTTATTCATCCGCAGCCAGTTGTACCCGTAGTAAAGACGGAAAGGAATATTAAAGTGCGGCACGATAACCTGCAACTCGATCCCGGCGGAACTCCGCGGCTGGTAATTGGTTCCCTTGGCCAGTTGGAGTTGCGCCGGAGCATTAAAGAACGGGAATTCCTGCGTGAGGGAGGTCAGCGAGTTTGGCCTTAAATTCAATTCACTCTTATGCCAGATGAAGTCCATGCCTGCGTCAAAGAAGGGCGCCACCGCCACGGGACCTACGATCGGAATGCGGTACTCAAGGTTGGTCACCCACTGCGTGTCGCCTCCGGGGAAGATCACCGTGTTCACCGGGAACCGGGTAAACGAACCGCAACCCCCGGTGGGTTGTCCAGCGGAGTTGAGAGCCGGAATGGGGTTCCCAACTGCGTCACGATTGCAGGCGGAGGCCACCGTGGGGAAGAAGGCAATCGGGCTGATCGAATAGATATCGAAGCCGCGGAGATCGTTTTCGCCGCCCATATAAAACCGTGCGAACGGAGGTGGAACCTTGCCGCCGTATCCGCTGATCGACGTCACCAAAGCATGGAAGGCCAGCGTGTTGCGGTTGTGATTGATGGGATGGTAATACTTCAAATCCACCGTCGGCGTGATCGAGTTGACATTGCCCCCCAGCACGCTCCCCGCAAACTGCAGCGCGGCATAGATTGATTTCCCGTAATGGGGCTCCAGGTAATTCGGACCCACCGTGTTGTAGTTATAGGTGGGCATGACGGAGCTGGTGCGGATGCCCGACAGCGAGTTGGGACCCTGTGTGATGTTCTGGAAGTTCAGGGCCTTAAAGTACTGCTGGGAGGCCAGGCTGAAGGTCTGCAGGCTGCTGGTTGAAAAACTGTAAGTCAGGCCCAGGCGCGCAAAATGGCGTTTGAGCGGATAACTGGCGAAGGCCGTGAAGCCGGTCGAATTCTGGGCAAAATTCTGAAACGAAGTGGCCCCATAGGCTGAGGCCAGGCTGGTCTGGCTGACGCCGGAGAAAATGCTGGTCTGCTGAAGCTGGTTGAAGTTGACATCACTCTTGAAGATAGTGAAACCGGTGGTGATCGGGCGGTCGGCCACATAGGGTTCTGTGAACCCAAAGGTGTAGAGCTTCATGTATTGTCCGGTCTGGACCGCGACGCTCAAAGTTTCACCCAGCCCCATAAAATTGTTGGTGCCATAGTTGAACCCGAAGAAATTGCCGGCAAGACCGCTGATGCCTCCGGAAAATCCGATGGAATTGCGTCCCTTCTCATGGACCTTCAGGTCAATATCAACCGTATGATTCTTGGCGTTCTGGTCGATCTTGTAATCTTCCTTTTTGATCTCCTGGAAAAAGCCAAGCTGGTTCACGCGCAGGATGCTCAGATCCCAGTAATGCGTATTGAACATCGCCCCTTCGTTCACCAGCAGCTCGCGCCGAACCACCTTGTCCCTGGTTTTCGTGTTGCCGGAAAACTCAATCCTGTGGACAGTGAACTGATGGCCTTCGTCAAAGTCCAGGGTCAGGTTGACCTCACGCCTTTTGCGGTTAGGCTCGGGGTCAGGGGTGGCGACAAAATTGATGTAACCGAACTCGCCATAGAGCTTGGTGAGATTGTCGATGGCCTTTCGCACCTTGGAAAGGTCAAAGACGTCGCCAGGTTTCATGCCCAGGATGGGCTGCAACTGCTTCGTCTTGAACAGCTTGTTGCCCCGGATATTGAACTTGCCCAGTTTGTACTGCTCCCCTTCCTCAACGGGGATGGTGATATCCACAGCTTTTCCGTGACCCCAGCTCCAGAAGAAGAACGGCCAGTGGTGCGCCGTATTCTGCATCTTGACCACCGGCTCGCCTGGAAGCGCGTAAAAGTACCCGTGGTCCTGGTACAATTCGCGCACTTTTTCAAGGTCGTACAGCACCTTGTCGTGATCATAGGTCTTATGAAACCAGTAGAAAAACGGAGGCGCTCCCGCCGGCCGGGACAATTTCATCTGGCGCACCAGCGTCATGTTTGAAAAAACGGTGCCGCCCGTGAACTGGATGTGCCCAATCTTCACCTTGGGCCCCTCGTCCACAATAAAGGTAAGGGCCACGGAATTCGGCGGAATATTACGCGTTCTGTGGCGGACCGTTGCAAACTGCCGGCCATGGGCCGCCAGCATCTGTTGGATCACTACTTCCGCCCGTTTGATGACGACAGGATCATACTGGGAATCCATGGTCAGGCCGACCTTTTGCTTCTGAAAAGCCTCCAGGATGTCCGATTGCTCAACGGAGTGAAGTCCCTTGTAAGTAATGGCCCGCACCAATTTCTTTTCGCGGACAAAAAAGATGATGATCTTGCCGGTTTTCCCGTCCTGGACCTCCAGGCGGATGTCGTCAAAGTAACCGGTATTCCAGAGCGCCATGAAGTCGCGCTCCAGCGAGTTCACGTTGTAAACGTCGCCCGGTCGCGTAAAAATCTGCGCCTGCAGAGACGAAGAAGGAATCCGCCGGTTGCCGCGGAATTCAACGCCCTCCACCAGTTCTTCCTTTTGGGGCTTGGCAGGCTGCGCCTGTCCTTTGGGGACCGGTTTTCCCGGCGCTTCGGGCTTCGGGGTGGTCAACTGGGGAGTGGTGAGTTGAGGCGTCGTCAGCTGCAACTGCCCGGGTTCTGCCGGGGCCTCCGTGGACGGCTGTTGTTCCTTCTGGCTTTCCTGGTTTTGCTGCTTTTGCTGTTGTTCGGTCTGTGTGGACGGAGAGGCCTGCTTCGGCTGGCTCTGGCTCGATGAAGCCTGCGCCCGGAGCACGGACACGCCCATCCCGAGAACCAGAACCGCGGCAGCCAACTGCGCCCAGATCGACTGATCTTGCCTTCTCCCCTGCCTGTCAAAAACCTCAAGAAACAGCCTTTCTCCCGCGCTCTGACTTTAGGAGCTTAAGCATCTCCGATGCGACGAACTCCCCTGGAGTTGGCTGGCGTCCCCCACTCCAGACAAGCCGACCCACAAGCCAATGTGTTTGAGGATGCGTCGGATATTCAGGTTACTCGCGGATTCCCCGGCCCCCCGAAGGAGTCACACTAGTGAGAAAGTGGCGTGGCCGCGACCAGCTTATCATTCACAGGGCGATAGTAGAGTGATTCGTTCTCTACCAGCACCTCCAACACCGCGGGAGGATTAATATCACCCTGGATCAACGCTTCCGAAAGCGGGTCCTCGATGTACTTCTGCAAGGCCCGCCGCAAGGGCCGGGCCCCGTATGACCGGTCTGTACAGGTCTTCTCCAAAATCCACTTCCCGGCTTCGGGGGAAAGCGTTAAAGAGATGCTCTTCTGCGCCAGGTGCTCGTTCATGGTATTCACCAGCAAAACGAGGATCTGGAGCAGGTCGTCGTCGTTCAAAGCGCTAAAGATAATGATTTCGTCCAGGCGGTTCAGGAACTCGGGATTGAACAGCCGTTTGACTTCGCCCATCACAAGGTCGCCAATCTTCTTTTCCGTGGCGCCTTCTGCGGCCGACTGGAACCCCAGATTGGACCGCCGTTCCAGATACCGCGCCCCGATGTTGGAGGTCATAATAATGATCGTGTTCTTAAAGTCGACCGTATTTCCCAACCCGTCCGTCAGTTGCCCGTCCTCAAAAACCTGGAGAAGAATGTTGAAGACATCGGGGTGGGCCTTTTCAATCTCGTCCAGCAGAATCAGTGAATACGGCGAGCGGCGCACCCGCTCCGTGAGTTGTCCGCCTTCCTCGTACCCCACGTAACCTGGAGGCGAGCCAATCAGCTTGGACACGGAGTGCTTCTCCATGAATTCCGACATGTCAAAGCGAATCAGCACCCGGTCGCTGTTAAACAGAATCGCCGCCAGTGAACGCGCCATTTCCGTCTTCCCAACCCCCGTCGGACCCAGGAAGAGGAACGATCCCACCGGACGCCCGGGAGGCTTTAACCCGGCGCGTGAGCGACGGATGGCCCGCGCCAGGGCTGAAATCGCCGAATTCTGGCTGACGATGCGCTTGTGCAGTTCCTCCTCCAGGCGGAGCAACTTGGACATCTCTTCTTCTTTGATGGAACTGACCGGGATGCCCGTCCAGCGCGCCACCACGTCTTCGATGTCCGCTTTGGAAACCGAACCGGTGGCGGTCTCATCAATGTTGTATTTTTCCCGCAGCAAGCGAAGGTTTTCGCGTTCCTTGCGCTCCTCATCGGAATAGAAACGCGCCTTCTCAAACTCGTGGTTGGCGATGGCGTTTTCCATTCTGTGGACGACAAACTTGATGCGCTTCTGGACGTCAATCATTTCTTCGGGCAGGGTGCTCTGCCGCAACTTGACCCGGGCGCCGGCCTCGTCAATCAGGTCGACAGCCTTGTCGGGCAGAAAACGATCAGGAATGTAGCGGCTGGAAAGGTACACGGAATTCATAACCGCCTCGTCCGTGTAGGTCACCGCATGGAACTTCTCGTACCGTTCCTTGATGCCGAACAGAATCTTGACGGTTTGCGCTTCGTCCGGCGGGGGAACTTTGACCGCCTGGAATCGCCTTTCCAGTGACCGGTCGCGCTCAATGGACTTGCGGAACTCGCCCGGCGTGGTCGCGCCAATGCATTGAATTTCGCCGCGCGAAAGGGCCGGCTTCAGAATGTTCGCCGCGTCGAGCGATCCTTCGGCTGAACCGGCGCCCACCAGGGTGTGGAGTTCGTCGATAAAGATAATGGCGTTCTGCGCCTCCATCAGTTCTTTCATGATGGTTTTCAGGCGCTCTTCAAACTGACCGCGATACTTGGTGCCCGCCACAATCAGTGAGAGGTCCAGGGCCAGAATGCGCTTGTCAGAGAGGAAGGAGGGAACGTCGCCTTCCGCGATGCGCTCCGCCAGGCCTTCCACAATGGCTGTTTTGCCCACACCCGGCTCGCCGATCAGGACAGGATTGTTCTTGGTGCGGCGGCAGAGGATCTGAATGACCCGCTCGACCTCATTCTCCCGGCCGACCAGAGGGTCCAGTTGATTTTCCAGCGCGGCCTGGGTGAGGTCGCGGCTGAACTCAGAAAGCAGCGAAGTCTCTTTAGCGCGGTTTGCAGACACTTTCTCACTCTGTGAGCGGCTCAACTCTTCCCGGAGCGTTGACAACCGGAGCCCACGCTCGTGGAGAATCTCCGCCGCAAAGGATTTGTCCTCCCGGAGAAGTCCCAGCAGAAGATGTTCGGTCCCGATATGTTTGTGGGCCAGGCGTTCGGCCTCTTCAGCGGCATAGGCCAGTACCCGCTTGCATTCCTGGCTGAGAGGCAGCTCGACGGAAGTCGACACCTTTTCCCGGATGGGAATGTGGCCTTCCACCTGCTTTCGAATGGATTCAATGGAAGCGTGGGAACGCAGGAAACGGTTGGTCAGGGCCTTATCTTCGCGCAACAGGCCGAGCAACAGGTGTTCGGTTTCGATATAAGGGCTTCCGAACTGGCTGGCCTCATATCGGGCGAAGAAAATGACACGCCGGGCTTTTTCTGTGTATCTCTCGAACATAGCTCCTCAGTTCTTCCGTGGACCCTGCTCCTCACCTCTTATTATGCCCCAAAGCAGGTTGTCAGTTAAACCGTGGAACTACCACCTCGGTCAGTTGGCCGTCTTCCAGCCGTAACGTCCGAGCCGCGCGCTGCGCGAGTTCCATATTGTGTGTGGCCAGCACCGAAGTCAACCCATGAACCCGGTGCAGCCGTTCGAGCAGATCCATCACATGCTCGGCGGTCCGGTGATCCAGGTTTCCTGTCGGTTCGTCTGCCAGCAGCAACGCTGGCTGGTTGACTAGCGCCCTTGCGAGCGCCACACGCTGCTGCTCTCCCCCAGAAAGCTCGCCGGTCCGGCGTCCCAAGGCGTTTTCCAGGCCCACCTCCGCCAGAAGTTCCCTGGCCAGACCCCTTGCCTTATCAAAATCACTTCCTGCGATAAGTTGCGGCAGCATTACGTTTTCAAGTGCACTGAATTCAGGCAGCAAATGGTGCATTTGCCAGACAAAACCAATTCGCCGATTCCTGTATTCGGCCTGCTCTTCGGAACTGAGTTCGCCCAATCTCTGCCCCCCAAAGTATATCTCACCTCTCGTCGGAGTGTCTAGCGCCGCAAGCAGGTGCAGCAGCGTCGTTTTGCCTGACCCGGACCTTCCCACCAGGGCCAGCAGTTCTCCCTGCTCCACCTCAAGGCTGAGGCTGTCAAGAACCGCCACCTCCTGCTCGCCGGAACGGAAGATCTTGGTCAGATTTTCAACACGCAGCATCGGACCTCGATTTCCGAACTCCGAGGGTAACATTAACATAGAACTCTTCCAAGGCAATCAAAGTTTGATTCAAATTTCATTCGTAACGAAGAATTTCCGCCGAGTCCAGCCTGGCGGCCGAGAACGAAGGATAAAACGCTGAAAGAAAGCTGATGGCCAGCACCGCCAGGGCGATCCAGAGGCCATCCCAGGGACGTGGAATGAACGGGACATAGGACAAGCCGTAAATGTCGGCCTGCAGGGGGACCAGGTGATAGACTTCTCCCAGCCATGAACCACCGTAACCCAGAATGAGGCCCAGCAGCGTACCCACACTGGCAATCAGGATCCCGTGAAGCGTAAAGACCGTCCAGATTTGCCTGTTCTTCGCTCCCATCGATTTCAGGACGGCAATGTCACGGTTCTTGTCCATCACCATCATCGCCAGCATAATAAAGATGTTCAGAGCCGCCACCAGCACGATCAACCCGATGGTCAGAATGGTGACCAGCCTTTCCAGCTTCAAGGCGCTGAACAGAGCGTGGTTCTGGTCCATCCAGGTGGTGGTGTCAAACCCGGGGCCGGCAGCCTTCAGGATGGTCTGGGCCACTGAGTCAGCCTTGTAGACGTCATCCAGCTTGAACTCGATCACCGAAACCACATTCCTCAAATCAAACAGGCGCTGTGCGGCATCCAGGTTGGTAAACACCCATTGGGCGTCGAAATCGAAGAAACCCGAATCAAAGATGCCCACCACGCGGAAATTCCGGTACTTGGGGACATTCCCGAAGGGCGTCAGGGTCCCCTGCGGGCTGGTAATCGTCATGGTGTCGCCAACCGTTGCCCCGAGTGTCCTGGCCAGTTCCTTACCGATAATGATCGGGTCCGCGTCGGGAAATGTTTCAGAAAGCCCCTTCAGGGACCCCGCGGTAAGCCGGTGGAGCAGGTCACAGACTTTAAGCTCACGCTCCAGGTCAACGCCCTTGATGACCACCCCGCCGGACCGCTGGCGGTTCGAAATCAGCGCCTGCTCGTATAGGGCCGGGGCGGCGGCAACCACGTGCGGCAGCTTTGAAAGGCGCTGAGTCAGCGCATCATAATGCTGGATGCCGTCATTCTGGGAACGGATCAGGTTCACGTTGGCTGTGGCGCCCAGAAGCTTGCCCTGCAATTCCTGCCGGAAACCATTATTAATGGCCAGCGCAATCACCAGGGCCGCCACACCCGCCATCACGCCCACCACAGAGATGGCCGTGACCACGGAAAGGGCAGTCTGGCGACGCTTCGCCTTCAGATACCGCAATGCAACAAACAGTTCAAACTTCATAAGCCAGAGCTATTATCCGATGATATCGCCTGGAAGGGAAATCTCAATTGCGGTTTGCCGGTGGGTGACGCATCGATGAGCGGCGAGCGGCGAAGCTCGCATCGATGCTCGACGGGCGGGTGGCGCAGATTCGCGCCTTGTCGAGTCTGCGATCCCGCGAAGCGGGACGTTTCCGTTCAGCTTCACGGCATCGCGGTCCATCGCGGTCATTCAGGAGGCATTCCGCGGGTGGCGCATACGTCGCGCCGTTTGCGATGTATGCGGCTCTTCTTCCTCAACAGTAACACCATGTCCTCCGCAGATGCCGAGTGCCCCCACCCGGCGTTGTCAGAATTGATCTGAATCAAACAGCTGCGCCCGGTGACAGGTACTCTTGGTCCGGTAGCGAAGATGATTCTCGCTGTAATAGTGCTTCTGCCGCGGCACGGCGCTATTCTATATCACCAAAATGCCGCATACATTCCAAACTACGGAACGTATGATGTCATGAAGGGGGCGGCTCGAATCGAGTAGGATTTGGTTGTTGGAAAACTAAATCTTATTTTCGAAAGGAGAGCCCCCATGGAGAAGTTATATGTTGGCGTGGATTTGCACAAGAGGAGTTGCTGGGTGACCGTCCTCGACGCGGACGGCCACCTGCTGGAATCCCGCAGGATCGGGACGACAAAGGCGGAACTGTTGGAGTTTTTCGGCAAGGTGCGGAAGCCGGCCGCGCTGGCGGTGGAAGCGACGTTCAACTGGTATTACTTTCTGAACGTGGTCGAGCCGCTGGGCTTGGAGTTGCACCTGGTGCATCCGTGGAAGACGCGGGCGATTGCCTCGGCGCGGATCAAGCACGACCGGCTGGATTCGCGCATACTAGTGTCGCGTTACCGAAATAGGTGAAACATGAATTCGCTTTCGCGGGTTGCGGTAGGTCCAGCGAAAGGGCTGGGCGTTGCGGTTGTAGAGCCGCACGTAGCTCAGAATCTTGCTCACCAAATCGACGACGGAGCGGAAGATGCCCCGACGGATGCAGTCCCGGCTGATCATGCCGAACCATATTTCCACCTGGTTGAGCCAGGAGGAATAGGTCGGCGTGAAATGAAATTGGACATGAGGATGGCGCTCCCGCCAGGCGCGCACGGCGGCGGTCTTGTGCGCCGAGAGGTTATCCAGAATCAGGTGAATCTGTTTCCGCCGTTGGCCTACCACCGCCTCGTCCAGAAAACGGATGAACTCCTCACTGGTGTGACGCGCCACGCAGCGGCTTTGCACTTTGCCGGTGTGAACCTCCAGGGCAGCCAACAAGGAGACCGTCCCGTGCCGGACGTACTCGACACTGTGCCGTTCCGGCTTCCCCGAGCGCAACGGCAAGGCCGGTTGGGTGCGGTCCAGGGCTTGGATGGCCGTCTTCTCATCCACACAGAAGACCACCGCCTTCGCCGGGGGGTTCAAGTACAACCCCAAGATATCTTTAGCCTTGGCTTCAAAGTCCGGATCGGGGCTGGCCATGTAGCGCTGGAGGCGGTGCGGTTGCAGTCCGGCCTTGTGCCACACGCGCATCACCGTCACATGGCTGACCCCTACGCGTCGGGCCAAGCGCCGGCTCGACCAGTGGGTGATCGGCCGGGCGGGAGAACGCTGCGTCGCCGCCAGGATCATGGCTTGCTTCTCCGTCGTCAGCTTCTTCGGTCGTCCCGGTCGCGCCGCATCCAGCAGACCGTCCAACCCCTCCTGCTGGAAGCGCTGCTTCCAATACACCACGCGGCGAAGACTCATCCCCGTCGCGGCTTCGACCCGGCGCACCGAAAAACCTTCGGCCAGCAACAGCAGCACCCGGGCTCGGCGCACCCAGCCCGCCGGCGAGCGTGTGGAGCGAATGACCGCCTGCAAGGCCTCCCGCTCTTGAGGCCGCAGGCGCAAGGGCTTTTGCGAAGTGAACATGAGCCCTTATACCATACAACGGCTCATGTTGCACTTATTTATGTAACATAACACTAGCTGAACTGCTGCGGACGGGATTTCTGGCCGAGGCCTGGATCGCTCCGCGAGGGGTGCGGGAAGAGCGGCAACTGCTGCGTTATCGGGTGCACACGGTGCAGTGGGCGACGCGGGCCAAGAACTCGATTCACGGCGTACTGAACCGCAATGGGATTCGGTCTCCACTCGGTTCGCCGTTCGGCCCGAAGGGGCGGCAGTTTCTGGAGGGAGTGGAGCTGGCGCGAACCGACCGCTGGGAAGTGGACGGGCAACTGGAGCGGCTGGATCTGCTGGGCACTCAACTGGCGGCGCTGGATCGGGAGATCCGCAAAAAGGCGAAGGCGAGCCCGGTGGCTCGGGCGCTGGAGCAGATTCCGGGCATCGGTCCCTTCATCGCTTCGCTGGTGATCGCGGAGGTGGGAGACATCCGGCGATTCCCATCGGCCAAGCACCTGGTGTCCTACACGGGACTGGCGCCGTCGCTTTACGCTTCGGGCGAGCATCGCTGGGGAGGGCCGATCACCAAACAGGGCTCGAGCGTGCTGCGCTGGGCGCTGGTGCAGGCGGCTCATCGGGCGGCGTTGAATCCGAGATTTTACGGCTTCTACCAACGGCAGCGGGAACGGCACGGAGCGAGCCGGGCGGCCGTGGCTCTGGCCCGCAAGCTGGCGGTCATCGCTTTCCACCGCTGGCGGCACGCCCTGCATACCGCGGAGAAGTTGCCGCAGGGAGAAAAAGTTCGGGAGCGCACCTCGGGTGGCGCATGGTCAGAACATCGACCTTCAACGTGTGATTAGGTCGCTCCCGGCTGCGAATCGACATCCTGGTCTGCGAGACCGGATAGATGAGTGAGCTTGCGCTCGCTGAGAATTGAAAGGCCAACGGCGTTCAGGCGTCGAGGGAGAAGTGTGGCTGCGCTCGCATCCCCCCACTTTCGGGTAAGGGGGCCTGCTCGCTCCGCCACTCAAAACAAAGCGTCAAGATTTTGCCCTTGACAC
>CAWANC010000005.1:0-153059 GCA_963783155.1 uncultured Acidobacteriota bacterium
CGGAGGTGGGTATGAAGTGGCCGTGACGCACCTCGACCCGGCATCTGAACACATCTACCTGCGAGCCGTGGCCAAACTGATGATGCGTTTTCGATAGAGGGGGAGAATCGGGGCCACCCTACGGATTTCGCCAGTCTGTTCATTGTATGGCGTTCGCGGGTGGCGCATAAGGGCGGCGGGGTCAAAGAGAATGATGTATGCGACATGATGAGGGATGAAAGAGGAAGTTGGAAATAGGAAGTAGACGGAAGACAGGAGCAGGCAGCCACGGCCAGTGATTTTTCTGACCGTGGGTTCTTCCTCAGGCAAAACCCCACGGACAGGAGAATGCTGTCCGTGCCTACCAGCTACAATGTATCGGCTGTGGCCCCCGCCGAGCTGTCGACGAATCCACCGAATCACCCACTGAAAGTGGTATAAACTCTCCGGCGGGTCAGGATGAGCAGCATGGAGTTTGTGTGCCCATTAGAAGTACGAATTTCTTGTCGCGAGGTCTGTGATGAACAGGAGAAGCTTTCTGGTTCGAGGGACGGCGGCGCTTGGTCTGGCTGTGCCGGGCAGGGGATTCAAATCGGCGGACGGCCCCGGCGAACGCGATCAAGCGTCCAGCGCAGTTGGCGATTCCGAAGCCAATTCGCCGGCTGAAAACTTCACAGCACCTGCCTATGTCCGCACGGAAGCTTCAGGCGAGACAAAGTCGTGGGCGATTGGGAACGGGCTGGTTGAGCGCACGCTCAAATTTTCGCCGGCGCGCGGACTTTATACCGCGACTTTTCAAAATAAGGTGAGCGGAACGGACTTCCTGATGAAAGACGAGTCAGGAATCCATCCGGGCGCCGAGTTCACGTTCCAGGCGGATTCGGAAAACTTCAGCGGAGCGACGGGCGGCGGGTCGGCTCATTTCACCCTGAGCGGGTCTCAAGTAAAGGACCTGCATCCTTCGGGCAAGGTGCTGGAAATCGCGCTGAAGGGCAGGGAGAAGCCTCTTGATGTTTCGGTTTTCTACGCCGTGTATGCCGGTCATCCCGTGGTTCGCAAATGGCTTTCCATCAGGAACAGCGGAAGCGAAACGATCAGGCTTTCACACCTGGTTTTTGAAGCCTTGAACCTGATGTCGGGGCCGCCGGATGAGGAGATCCTGCGGGCTTTTTACGGTGTCCAGCCGCGGGAAATCTTCTTTACGGGACGGGTTGAAGATGCCGCCATCCTGCAGATGAATCCCCGAACGCGGGAAGGATTCATGGTGATGAATGAGGCCCCGGGATGGATGAAGCGGACGGAGATGAACGGCTGGGGCCGCAGCGTCAGCGTCATGTTCGACACCGACATTTTTCCTTTTGAGCGGCGTGTCGCCGCGGGCGAAACCTGGACCAGCGCCAAGTCGTCCATCGCTTTCTTTCTTGAAGACCGCCCCGCCACGGATTCCCGCCGGGTGATGCCCCGCTACACTTCGAAGGTCCTGATGCGGAAAGGCGCTTCATACCAGCCGCCGTGGATCTATAACACCTGGGAGCCGTTCCTGCGCGGGATTAACAGCAGCATTGCCATGGAGCTGATCAAGACTGCCGGCCGCATGGGACTTGATATCTTTACCGTTGACGACGGGTGGCAGGCGGAATATGGAGAGAACGACATCAACCTGCGGGCTTTTCCCGGAGGCCTGGATGAAATCCAGCGGGCTGTTGAAAGGGAAAAGATGCGCCTGGGCCTCTGGGCGCCGCTGGCCGCCATCAGCACCAAAACTAAAGTTTACCGGGAGCATCCGGAATGGGTTTGCCGTGATGAGAACGGCCAGCCGAAGTTGAGCAGCACCGCGGCAGGCCAGAGCGCCGTGATGTGCCTGGCCAGCGGCTACCGGGAAGTGGCGGCGCGCAGAATCAGCGACCTGATTTCCCGCTACCATCTGGCCTACGTCAAGATTGATCTCACCACGGTCTTTAATGCCTATGGGGAACGGCCGGGATGCTTTGCTTCCGGGCACTTCCACAAGACCTGGGCGGAATCGCTGGGGCGCATTTATGAAGGCATGAAGTATGTGACCGAATACATTTACCGCGACCATCCCGGCGTTCTGCTCGATTTGACCTTCGAACTTTGGGGGCAGAAGCACGTCATCGACTACGGTCTGCTCGATGCCGGAGATCTGGACTGGATGAGCAATGTGGATGACGCTGCTTCAACCTCAGCGGGGCCTCGCCAGGCGCGAACCCTGCTTTACCACCGGTCGCTGGCGATCCCGGTTGAAACCATGCTGATCGGCAACCTCAGGGCTGAGACGCCGAGCATTGAAGAACGGTTTGCAACCGCCTGCGGATCGGCGCCCCTGCTGCTGGGTGATCTTCGCCACCTCAGTTCTTCCCAGGTGGAGTGGTACCGCGACAAGATCGCATGGTTCAAAAACCTCCGCCGGAGCATTAACCTAAGCGAGGGATTTTTCCCGCTGGGCGACTGGTTGCAGCCGAAATCGACGACGTGGGATGGTTTTGCCCGGCTCAGCGGCGAGGGCGAGGGTATGATCGTTATCTTCAAGAACGAAACGAAAGCTCGCAACGTGAGCGTGAAGATACCCAATGATGCGGCTGGGAGATTTAAACTCCATTCTGTGATGACAGGCGATTCCATCGGAACTTTTTCCGGCAGCCAAATCAGAAACGGCGTGGTTCTGCCCATTCCGCCTGAGCACAAAGTACAAATTGTCGAAGTCCGGAAAGCGTGACGACAGCAGAAGGAAGTGGGAAATAGGCGGAAGGCAGGAGGCCGTAGGCAGAAGGCAGCACGCAATAGCAACTGCCGCGCTGAAGGGCGGCGCCACAAAAGACCCCTCACCTGCCGTCGTACCTCCGGCACCCTCTTCCAGGGGAGAGGGTTTTACTTTGTTAGGGGCGGCCTGTTTATGGCGCGGCTGAAGCCGCGCCCCCCTGAATTAGATGTCCGTGCCCTTTCGCAAAACGCCCTCGGTGGCTAGTGAACCGGCATGCGGCCGCGGCTTTTGGGCCGTCGCATCAGGAAGACGGCGGGCATGACGATGACGAACATTAAAGCCAGGAAGAGGTAGGTGTGGTTGAACGACATCATGGCGGCCTGGCGCTGCACCATGCCGAACATGGCGGCGTAGGCGCGCTGCGTTGCGGTGGTGGCGTCCGCTCCGGAGCTCATAAAGAAGCCGCGAAGTCCCTCAAACATCGACTGGGTTTGCGAACTGTAGGGCGTGACGTTGCGTCCCAGAAAATTGGTGTAATGCTGCGAGCTGCGCGCCACGATGGTGGTGGAGAGCGCAATGCCCATGCTGCCGCCGATGTTGCGCATCAGGTTAAAGATGCTGGTGGCGTTGCCCATTTTTTCATTGGGAATGGGGTCCATGGTGACCGTGGTGAGCGGCACAAACAGGAATCCCAGGGACAATCCCTGCAGGAACTGCGCCCAGAAAATTTCCCAGTAGCCCACGTTCAGGTTCAGCGTACCCAGCAGCACCAGTGAGAGCGCGCAGGCGACGATGCCGACCATCAGGAGCTTTCGCGGATCGAAGCGCGACATGATGATGCCGATAACGGGCATGGCGATAAAAGATCCCAGCCCTCTGGGAAACATGGCGATGCCGGCCTGCAGCGCCGGATATCCCAGGATGGTCTGCAGAAAGATGGGCAGAATCACCAGGCTGCCATAAAGGACGAAGCCCAGAACGGTCATCAGAAAAACGCCCGCGCTGTAGGTGCGTTCCTTGAAGACCCGCAGGTCCACCACGGGATGCTCCACCACCAGCTCATAAATCACGAAGACGATCAGGGCGGCGCCGGCGACGATGGCCAGCCGGGTGATCAGGGCTGACGAAAACCAGTCCATCTCCTGCCCCTTGTCCAGAATGATCTGCAACGCGCCGATGCCCACCGCCAGCATTCCCATGCCCCAGTAATCAATGCGGCCGACCGACCGCTTGATGTAGGACGGATCAAAAACAAAAAGCTGGGTCATGATCAGCGCCAGGATGCCCACCGGGATGTTGATGTAGAACACCCAGCGCCAGCTGTAGCTGTCGGTCAGCCAGCCTCCCAGCACCGGGCCCAGCATGGGCGCCACCACGATGCCCAGTCCCCAGAAGCCCATGGCTTTGCCGCGGTCTTCGGGAGGGAAGGATTCCAGCAGCACCGCCTGCGAAATGGGCTGCAGCCCTCCGCCGCAGGCTCCCTGAATAATTCTGAAAATCACCAGCAGCGGCAGATTGGGCGCCAGCCCGCAAAAGAATGACGCCACTGTAAATCCCGTGACGGAGGTCATCAGCATGCGCTTGCGCCCGAAGTGGTTGGAAAGCCAGCCGGTCATGGGCAGGATGATGGCGTTGGCCACCAGGTAGGAGGTCAGCGTCCAGGTGGCTTCATCCACCGAGGCCGACATGCTGCCGGCGATGTGCGGCAGGGAGACGTTCACCACCGTGGTGTCGAGCACCTCCATAAAGGTGCTCAGCATCACCGCGGTGGCGATGATCCAGGGATTGATTTTGGGCGGCTCGAATTCTTTTGCCATGGTCAGGAAGCTTCCGTTGTGAGCCCCGCGGCGCGGAGGATGGTGTCTGCCACGGTCTCGATTCCGAGGGCGGAAGAAATCACCAGGTGGTAGAGCCGGCGATCTTTCCAGTCCTCGCCGTAGAAGCGGCGGATGTAAGCGGCTCGGCGGCGGTCCGACTCTTCCATGAAGCGCCCGGCGTCGGTGCCCGGCGCCAGCCGGTCGCGCATCCGCTGGATTTTTTGCTGGTGAGGGCCAAAGACGGAAACGTGAAAAACGTCATGGCGACGGCGCAGGATGCACTGGCCGCCCCGCCCGACTATCACGCACTCGCCCAGCTCGGCAGCCTCGCGAATGATTTCTCCGGCAAGTCTGGCCATGGCCTCGGAATCGACCATCTGCGTGTCAACCCGGGTGGCGAGCCCTTCATAACCTCCCTGCCACAGGCCCTTGACCAGGCGATGGAACCACGGGTCGACGCACTCGTCGTAGCGGGCGGCAATTTCGGGGTCGACCTTGGCCCGCTTTGCAACCTCAACCACCAGGGACTCATTCACCAGCTTCCAGCCCAGGCGGCGGGAGAGCATCTCTGCAAGGGTTCCACCGCCGCTGCCATATTCGCGGCTGATGGTGACGACATTAAACATGGTGAGCTCTCTATTTCCTGGTGATCACCGTGGGTTCCACGGACATGCCAATGCGAAGATCGCGTTCGCTGTCCTGCCCGGGTTCGAAAACAATCTTGACGGGAATCCGCTGCACCACCTTGACGTAGTTGCCCGTGGCGTTTTCGGGGGGCAGCAGGCTGAATTTCTCGCCCGTTGCGCCGGCAATGTTCAGCACGTGGCCCTTGAAATCCCGGTCATAGGCGTCCACATGGATGGTGGCGGGGTCGCCGGGCCGCATATCCTTCAGTTCGGTCTCCTTGTAATTGGCGGTGACGTAAAGCCCCTCCACCGGCACAATCGCCATCAGGGCCTGGCCGATGCCGATGTTCTGGCCCATCTCCACGGCCTTCTTGCCTACAACGCCGTCCGCCGGCGCGCGAACGACGGTGTAGTCCATGTTCAGTTGCGCCTGGTCCAGGTTGGCTTTGGCCGTTTTGACGGCGGCCTCGGCGGCGTCCGCCTGGGCTCGGCTGACCCGGACGCGCTGCGGCCCGGTCGCCGAAGCTCGAAGGCCGGCCTGCGCCTGTGCCAGGAGGGCCCGCGCCTGCGAAACCTGCTGTTCAGTGGCCGAAGCGGCTGACTGCGCGGCCGCCACGGCGGCGGCATCCGCCTGGGCGGTCTGCATGGCGTGGTCGTACTGCTGCTGGGAGACTTCGTCTTTCTTGATGAGCTGTGCGTACCGCGCCAGGTCCGACTTGGCCCGGGTGGCATTCGCCTCCGCCTGCCGGCTCCGGGCCTGGGCAGCCAGAAATTGCTTTTCCGCGGCGGAGATGGCCGCCTGCGCCTGCTCAACGCCCGCCTGGGCGGACGAGATGCCGCTGGAGGAATTGAGCGAGGTGATGGGCACGCCGGCGCGCGACGCCTGGGCGCTTGCCAGCGCGGTGGCGTAGCTGGCCTGGGCGTGCTCCAGCGCCACCTGGTAATCGGCCGGGTCGATCCGAACCAGAACGGTTCCTTTCTTGACGAACTCGTTGTTTTTAACCTCAACCGCGACCACATGGCCGTTGATGCGCGAACTGATGGGATAAAGGTCGCCATCGATCTGTGCGTCATCCGTGGACTCGCGCGTGGAGTAATAGCGCCAGACGAATATTCCGCCCACCACCAGGCCCAGGCCGATCACCAGCAGGGCCCACTTGGCGCCCGGATGAAGCTGGAAAAACGACCGGCGCCGTTCGGGCTCGTCTGCGCCTCCATTATTTTTGCCGTTCAGTTCCACATTTTCCGTGGGTTCTGCCATTACTTGCTTCCTCCCGTCATCTGCCTGAAGGTCTCTTCCGCGAGACCCAGCGCGCGAGCCAGCGACGCCTTGGCGACGTTGTACCGGTAAAGGCTGGAAATGTAATTTTCGTCAGCCGTGGCAACCGCTTCCTGAGCCTGGACCACTTCAAGGCTGTTCACCACTCCGGCGGCAAAGCGGTCCCGGGCTTGCGTCAATTGCTGATGGGCCAGGTCCTGCGTGCTCGTGGCGACGCGGACCTGATCTTCCGAAGATTTCAGGTCCATCATTGCCGTCCGGACTTGGTAATCAATCTTGTTCTGCAGATCTTTGAGTTCCGACTGGCGCTGCCTGAGCAAAGCGTCCGCCTGCATCACGTCTCCGCGAACCTTCCCGCCCTGGAAGAGCGGAACCTTCACGCTGGCTGCCACCGTGTAGGTGCCGTGCGAATTTCCGGGACTGGGACCGATGTCGCCGTAGTCCGCATGGAAGTTCAGGGAGGGCAATGCTTCGCTCCGCGCCGCTTTCTTCAGTGACTCGGCTGCGTGCACCTGGGCCAGCAGGCTTTTGTAATCGGCGCGAGTGGCCAGCGCGCGGGTGAGCGCCTGGTCGAGCGTGATGGGCGGGGGCGGGGCATAGGGAACCTGGTCCGTCAGCCGGAACTCCTGCGCCATCGGCAGCCCGATGGCCCGGGCCAGGGTGAGCTTTTCGGTCTGGAACTCGTTCTCGAGATAGATCAAACGTTGCTGCTGCGCCTGCAGTTCCACCTGGCTGCGGAGTACGTCGATTCCAGGCACCATGCCGGCCTTCTTGAGATCGACCGCGCGGTCGTAAACGGCCTGCGAGGTTTTGACTTCAGCCTTCGCGGCGTCCACGCGGCTGGAGCCCGATATGGCCTGCAGGTAAAGATTGGCGGAAACCAGCACCACCAGATCGCGTGCGTTCTGATAGGTGTACCGCGCGGCCTTAACGTTGTCAGACTCGGCCCTCTCTTTATGAAGGTCTTCAAGGTCCAGAATGGGCTGATCGACGTATCCGCGGACGTCGAACACGCTGAAGGGCCCCACAATCGGCGACTGGCCCGGGAGCCCCGGGAAGCCGTATGCCTTCAGGTTGATCTGCAAGCTGGATTCTGACGCTCCCGCGGAGATCTGCGGCAACAGCTTGCTGAGCGCGTGGATCCTTGCCCCGCGGGCCTGCTGCGTGGCCTGATCGCTCATGAGGATTCCCAGGTTGTACTTGAGGCCATGCTGGATGGCGTCGGTCAGGGAAAGCGGCAACACGCCCGGCTGGATGGGTCCCGGCGGCGCGCTCCCCAGGAATGGATTTTGTGAAATCGTCTGCTGCCTGGAAAGTGACGGGACGGCTGATTCAGATTCTGTCCCGTTGCCGGCCGGGGAACTGCTCATGGCGGGGCCGGTTTGCGCTGCTGCACCGGTCCAGGCGCAAAATAATGCGGCAAGTAGAAGAGTCTTAATCTGTGCCTTGATTTTCACGCTGTGATTCCTCTCCAGACAAGATCGAAAACAAAATTGATGTCGGATTCGACGTCTTTCGTGGACCAGCCCAGCAGCCGTTGTACGATGATGCCCCGAATGAGATCGCTGATGGCTACGGCTGCCGTATCCGTGCGAATTTGGCGAATGGCCTTCGACTGGATGCCCTGCTGGAGCGCGGCTTCCAGCAGGCGCGCCTGCCGCAGATACATTTCTTCAAACTGCGTTGGCATCTGGGCCGGGTGGGAAAACCCGCTTCCAAGTTCGGAAAAGTAAATCCTGAAAAAGTCCCGGTTCATCTCGAAATAGCGGATCTTGATCTCGATAAAGGCGCGAACCTTGTTTTCGGACGACTCTTCCGCCTCCAGCCGGGTTTGAATCTCATTGTGAAGCTCCGTGATGCCGTGCTCGAGCGCCGCCCAGTAGACTTCCTGCTTTGAGCGGTAATAGAGATAGACGGTGCCCTTGGCGACACCGGCGGCGGCAGCGATGTCATCGACGGTGGCGGCGTGGAAGCCTTTCTTGGCGAATACCCGGCGGGCAGCCTCCAGCAGCTCTGCGGTGCGAAACTCCTTGATGACATCCTTGCGGGTTTTGCCAAGAACGGGCATGAATGACCTCTTGGGATAGTAAAATGACTGATCGGTCATTTTACTAAACTCCTGTTTCACTGTCCAGCGAAACTTTCCAGAAACTGGACAAAAGCGCGGGGAGCCTTATTGAAGTCTCGACTTACTCCGAAGCGCCTTCGCTGTCCCGGGATAACCTGCTCATTTTGCCCTCGAATACTGAGATGTCTGAAACACCGCTTTCGTTTCAATCGGCGGAATCGGGGTGAAAGATGATTGCGGGCATGCGGGACCAATTGGCGCTTGCTCATTCAGGGGTCTCCGGTTAAGGTGGGGGTTCAAGGAGGGGCAAAATGGGGCTCAAGAAGGCTTGGCTGTCGTGGAGCAGCGGGAAGGACAGCGCGTGGTCACTGGAAGTCATCCGGCGGCAGGGCGAGTTTGACGTGCAGGCATTGCTGACTACGGTCAACGCCGAGTTCCAGCGGGTGGCCATGCACGCGGTCCGCGAATCGCTGCTGCAGGCGCAGGCGGAGAGCACGGGCCTGCCGCTGGTCACCGTTCCCATCCCCTATCCCTGCCCGAACGCCGCCTATGAAGAGGCCATGGCCGCGGCCATTCGAAAGGCCCGCGCCGAGGGAATTACCCACATGATTTTTGGCGATCTCTTCCTGGAAGAGATCCGACGCTACCGAGAGGAGAAACTGGCGGGAACTGGAATTACGCCGGTTTTCCCGATTTGGGGGCTCGATACCCGCCGGCTTGCCGGAGAGATGGTGGAGGCCGGGCTGCGGGCCCTGTTGACCTGCGTAGATCCGAAAAAGCTGGACGCCTCTTTCGCCGGCCGCCTGTTTGATGCCCAACTGCTGGCCGATTTGCCGGCGGATGTTGATCCCTGCGGCGAGAATGGAGAGTTCCATACCTTTGCCTTTGAGGGTCCCATGTTCCAGGCGCCGATCGAGGTTGAGAGGGGCGCTGTGGTTGAACGTGACGGATTCGTCTTTGCGGACGCGCTTCCCAAACCGTAAATTGAGGTTCCTGCCCGGTAACCCTGCAACAATTTTCCAGCGGAATGAATGGCCGAATTGCACTTTTTCAGTAAATCAGGCCTCAGGCTTGCCGGCTGAGAGGAAAAATTGTCTCTCTGCCCGGTTTTGAAGAGGACTCGGCGAGAGATTCTTGCCTAAGTTATTTCTTTAAAGAAAGATATATATTTTCCGACTACCAGCCGGAGCCTTTTCTCCTTTTTCTGCTTTCTGCCATGAGCAGCCAGCGCTTTCCAGGTCAGGCGCAGAGGACATGTAATTTTTGCGTCATGGCCTGCCGCAAGTGTGAAAATTATTCCACCGTTGTGTATAAATTGCATACTTGCTATATGAGTAATCGAGATTTGTCAGGCATTTTTGTCTGGCAATTATTCTGCGTAGTAAAAAGACAGGAGGGCGGACGTTGTTATACAAAAAACGCTCCCATACCTCCCACAATTTCTGCCGGTTTTTGGCGGCGAAAAAGGCTCTAGATGATTGTAATAGCAGTGGCTTGGGCAGCAAAAGCGGTGTGCAAGGCGAGGAAGATTTCGTGCTCGGTGGAAAGCCTGAGGGTGGCCGGACTGCAAGGGCCCGTCAGCGGTGTTGGAGTTCGATTTGGAGGTCTGAGGCGGATTGCCTTGCAAATTGGAACAGCGTTTGCATAAAGGAAAAGCGTTGAGAGTCGCCGGGAGGTTGGTTTAAGGCGGCTGAAGAGAGATTGGAATTAGCATTGTTTCCCCACTCGGGGTGAAGCGCCGCGAACGCGATAGCGAAAAGGCGTTCGGCAAAAGCAAGAGGCACCACCCCGATGATTAAGGGAAACGACGGATGACCCGAGGCCAGCGTCCCCCTCCCCACGGCACTCGGGACTCAGCCTGGGTTGCGAAAGCAACCCAGGCTATTTTTTTGCGGAATCGTTGTTCCTTCTTACTTATTTAACCTCTATTTTCCCAACAAAGCGCTGGAGGCCGGGACCAGGACGCGAAGCTGCCGCGGCAGAAGGGTGATTTCCAGCGGCAGGGTCCCCAGCGGCTCTCCGTCAATTTCAATTTCAGTTGCGCTTGCGGACTCGGCAAGAATGCGAGCGGCCTGGAAGTGGCGAACATCGGGGTGCGAATAGACCTGGCCGGAATAGAGCACGGAGATACTGCTGAGCAGCTTCAAAGCTCCCGCGTAGTGGATCACCGTCACGTCGAAAACACCATCGTCGGGGACAGCCTCCGGGCAGGGCCTCATGCCCCCGCCGTGGAACTGGCCGTTGCCGATGGCCACATTGGCGACGAAGAAGGGCAGCCGGGTTGAACTTCCGTCCAGAGAAAGGCTCACCTCCCGGCCGCGGTAGCTGAGAAAGGTTTTGACGGTCGCCCAGAAGAAAGCTGCTCTTCCGCCGAACCGGCCCATGAAATTCCTGGACTGCGCGGCCACGTGCCCACCCATTCCAAAACTGACCAGGTTGACGAAATAGCGGCTGGATTGCCCGCCGCTGCCGGCGCGGAAGCTGGCTTTGCCCACATCAATCAGGGCCTCATGCCCCGCCGCCAGCACTTCCAATGCTTCGAGGGTCGAGGTGGGAATCTCCAGGGTACGGCGGAAGTCACCGCCGGTGCCGAGCGGGAGGATTCCGAGCGTTGCCTCCGGCCGGACGAGGCGGTCCTGGTCAAAGAACCCGTTGGCGACTTCATTGATGGTCCCATCGCCGCCGACCGCGACAATCAGGTCGAAGCCTTCGCGCAGCAGGGCGCGCGTGATGGCGATGCCCTCGCCCGGCTCGCCGGTGAACCGGGCCTCCACACGGCCCAGGCGGCTTTCGAGCAGTTGGGCGAGTTGCGGCCACCGGCGGGCGGTCTTTCCTCCGGCGGAATGCGGATTGACGACGGCGGCAATTTTGCCCGGCTTGCTCATACGGAAGGAGGAAGCTGGCCGTTTCGGTACAGCCGCAGGTGGACGTCCTCAACGGTTTCGCGGAGCGTTTCAAGCGGATCGCGCGTTTCAAATTTGAGTTCGGTGCGCGCCTTGGTGGAATCGCAATACCAGTAGCAGGCCGACATCTTGACGGAGGCGTCGTCGAGATCGACTTTCTTTCCCAGCAGCGGGTAGATCATCCGCAGGGCGCGCGCCCCCCACAACGAGACTTCAACAGGCGGCTCCAGGGTGGGCGGAGGCTTTGCCGGAGATCTCCGCCACCGTTTCGATCAACTGGCGGAATGTCCAGTTGACGTTGCCCATCAGGTAGCGCTCGCCGGGTTTGCCGGATTGCATGGCCAGCGTCAGGCCGTGGGCGACGTCGCGGACGTCCACAAAATTCAGCCCGCCTTTGGGGATCACCTTGATTTCGCCCTGAAGAAACAGCGCCACGTCGCGCGTGGAGGAATTGCGGTCATCGCCGACGCCCAGCAGCAGGCTGGGGCTGGCCACGACGATGTTCAACCCGCTGCGGGTGTGGTAGTCGAGCGCCAGCTTCTCGGCAAAAATCTTGCTCAGGTAGTAGGGCCACTCCGCGACCACTTCATTCTTGTAGCCGGAGGTTTCGTCGCGGACTTCAGGAGTTGTGCCCACGGCAATGGTGCCCGAACTGGACACCGCCACCACCTTTTCCACGTTGTGTTTCAACGCCGCCTCGCAGACGTTGCGGGTGCCTTCAATATGCGTCGTGTAGAGGAGGTCCTGGTCCTTCGAGTCGCGCGAGACAACGCCCGCCAGGTGGTAGATTTCCGAGACGCCTTCGGCCGCGTGCTCCACGTCTTCTCGTTTCACGATGTCGCCGTGCACCACTTCCAGCGCCGGGTCCTGCTCCCAGGGGGAAAGCCCGCGGCAAAACACACGGATCCGCGGGGCGTCTGCTTCAGCCTTCAGTCGCTCCACCAGGTGCTTTCCCAGAAAGCCGGTGGCGCCGGTAATCAGAACGGTTTTCATTGCCATCAAATGCTCTCGGGCGTTCCCTGCACATCCGCCATCAGGATGGGGGCAAAGTGCATCATGGTAACGCTGGGCTTGCGGCCCACATGGCTTTCGGCCATTTCAAGGGCCTCCTTCATGTTCTGGGCGGTTTCCCAGCCCATGATTTGCGCCGCCCGTCTGGATTCTGCTCCCACCACGATCACCTTGCCGGTGTGGGCGCGTCCGTTCTCGCCCCAATACCACATGTAGAACGGGTGCACGCCGTGATAGGCGTTGCCGGTGCGGTACATGCGGATGTACTCCGGGTCGTGCGCAAACTGTTCTTCGTACTTCCGCTGCAGCTCCGCTGAGTCGCGAGTCTCCGTCAAAATCCGGTTGAAGAACTCGATGTAAGAAGGATGGTGCAGCGGATCAAATTCATTGTAGAGCGGATGGGTGATGATGAGCACGCCGTTCTTCTTCACCACCGGCATGCCGCGGTACATGTTGTGGAAATATCCCAGCGCCATCACCTGCACCAGCAGGGGGTTCAGAATCGAGTTCACGTTGTAGGGCGAAATGAACGGAATGCCGTAAACCACCACGTCCGACTGCCCTTCCAGCGGCGTGCAATACTGCGCGTAGCAGTAGGCCAGAGTTTTGGCGTGGGTGGGCAGCGTGGCGCCGGCATGGACGGCAATCATCTGGTAGGGCGCCGGAATGGCGAACAATGCCTTCCTTCTGGCGGCGCGTGGAAGCATCCCCAGGCCCTTTCGCGTAGCCTGAAACATGGCGCGGTCGACGCCTGTCCACTGGTCTTCATTTTTGGTGAAGAAGGCCATGGCGGGCTCGAACATGCGGTTGTTCAGCACCGTCTCAATGTGGAAGACCTTCAGGTGGCGGTTGACCACTTCCATGATGCGGTCGCAGGAGTGATTCATGGCGGACCGCGTGTGGTCAAAGTAGGAATCGCTGGCCAGGATGGTCTGCGGCGTGTGGTGGGCCTGCAGCGTGGCATAGTCGCACAGTCCCACGCTGACCGACTTGCTTCCTCCGTCCATGGGAACCAGATTGATGTTGGCGTAAATCAGAAGATCGGATTCCGCCGCCCGGCGGTTGATGCGGACCCGTTCGCCGAGCTCGGTGGTTCCCAGTTCCACCATGCCGTCCGGGGCATCGCCGTCGTGATTGTAGAGGCGGTCGGGGTAGTAGTTGGAGAAAACGTGGTTGCCCACCGCGTGGCGGATTTCCGCCGCTGTCATGCGCCGGTGGTAGGAGGTGGCGACGATGATCTGAACGTCCTCGACGCCCTTCTCGGCCAGCAGCTTCAGGACGACGGTGAGGATGGATTCGCGGATGTCCGGGCTCTTCATTTTCGGCAGGGGCAGGGAAATGTCATCGATGGCAATGGTCACCTTCATGCCTGGCCGCAGCAGGTCGGCGAGAGGCTCCATCTGCTCGGGATGGTCGATGGCGTGGCGAATGGCGGCATCGCGGTCCTTGAGGCCGGCAATGGTAGGATTGGGATAGACGACCCGGGTGCCCGGCGGCATGCGGACGGAGAGCAGGTCTTCGCCATACCACATCAGCCGCTCAGCCGAGCGGCCCTCGAGTTGGACGACGCACCCCTCGTGCGAGACGAGCGCGTTGCGTCCTACGGCATTGGGGGTGGGATCGCCGAACTCAAACGCCGGCTGCCCCGCCGGGTGATGGTTCCCGGCGTCGTTTGACATCGATGCCTCTTTTCAAATCCAGAATGGCCCAGCCGCGTTCCCGGGCGACACGCTTGAGCCGCCGGTCAGGATTCACAGCGGTGGGCGCTCCCACGGCTTCCAGCATGGTTAAATCCGAAAAGCTGTCGGAGTAAGCCTTGCACTGCTTCATCTCAGTGCCGAACTGCCGGCACAGGCCTTCCATGGCACGGACTTTCTCATCCTCTGCAATCAGCGGAGCTTCCACTTCTCCGGTGGCAACTCCGTCCTGAAAAACCAGGCGGTTGCAGATCACAGATTGAAAACCAAGGTACCGGATGACCTCGTCCAGAGCAATATCCAGTTCGCCGGACACCAGCACCGGAAGAAATCCCTGCCGGCGATCCTCTTCCAGCAGCACCTGCGTGTCCGGATAAATGGACGGCAGAATTTCCTCATCGAAAAGCTGCCGCGACTGGGCCCGCAGCACCTGCTCGCGCATTCCGCGATACTCGCGAAAGAACACTTCGTTGAATCGCCGCCGCGAGCGGAATTCCATGGCCAGCCAGGAAGGAATGCTCAGCAGAAGCTTTGAGAATTTCAAAACCGACCGCGATCTCGACGGCTGGTGCAGGGTGAAGTAAGCATACCTGCGGACGATGTTGCCCGAGGTCAGTGTTCCGTCGAAATCGTAAAAAGCCAGCCGTTGGTTTGCGCTCATGGTTCAGGAACGTATCGAAATTCGATGTGACTTTCCGAATACTCAAGAAAGCTGATTGATCACGCTGAGCTCGTTCGCCGTCATCCTGAGCGAAGCGAAGGATCCCGGCATTTGTTCTTCAAGGAAATACAGGGATGCTTCGCTTCGCTCAGCATGACATGATGATGTTTTGCGGCATCCCACTAGGCCCCGGCGCTACCTCGCCGGGCCAGGAGGTTCTGGAAATTCTTCCAGTGCCTCCAGCCGAGGAACAGCGTCAGCAAGGCGGCGTACACCGCATCCTGCGGGCTGACGAAGACCAGCATCAGGATGACAAACAACATCCACGTGGTCATGGAAGCCGTGGCGCCCGCTTCCGGCCACTTCAGCCTGCTGCCGGCCACGCGCATCGCCACAAAATAGGACATGGCCACTCCGGCCCACAAGGGATAAATTTGCAGCATCACGCCCGCCGAGGTTGCAATGCCCTTGCCGCCGTTGAACTTCAAAAACGGCGAGTAGCAATGTCCCAGAATCGCTCCAAAGCCGAACAGCCAGCCCAGCGCCGCAGCATGAGTTCCGTGGCTGGCCAGCCACACGGCGAAATAGCCTTTGCCCATGTCGCCGATCAGGGTCAGCACCGCGCGCCACTTGTTCACGCGCAGGACGTTGTTGAAGCCGGGATTTCCGGACCCCACCGTGCGGATGTCGATGCCGCTTCCCGATCATGGCCAGCACCGCAAACGGTATGGACCCCAGCAGAAAACAGACGATAAACCGGACGACAATTCCCAATGTTGTTGCAGGCATAGTTTTTGTAGCGCCGCATTCCCGGCGGCATCTTTTCAGGGCCGGCAAGATGCCGGCGCTACGCGCTCAGGAGCAGAGATTGGCAATCACTTCCCGGACCTGCTCCCGCAGCGCCGCCAGCTCGCGCACATCGTTGATCTGGATGTAAATGGGCTCGCCCACCGTAATCTTTGCTTCTCCACGCCCTGGCATTCGCTCGCCTCTGGACAGTATAGAGGAAGTTCCGCGGACCCCGAGAGGATAAATCGGATGGCCGGTCTGCACTGCCGCGTCCAGAGCGTCCAGGCGGAACCGGCTGAGATGCGCCGGCACGGTCGGCGGGCCCTCAGAAAGCACCATCACCGAATAGCCGTCTTCCAATCCCTGGCGAATGCGCTGGCGCAGCGTGCCTCCTGGAGGAAGAGCGGGTTCGCGCAGCGGCGGAAGCACCAGCGGTCGAAGCAGGTACCCTAACGCGCCGGGGAGGGAATCGAGCGCCCCCAGGTCCGAGAAACGCACAGGCATGGGAAGGATCGCGGCCAGAGCCAGAGCATCGACGATGCCGGCGCGGTTGGCCATCAGGATGGCCGGGCGTCCCGGTTCAATCCGTTCGCTTTTTTCAAAGCTGATCTTGTGGCCGAGCAGCTTCAACAGAACTCTCGAAGAAAAGGCAACCATCGCACCCCCGGCGTCCCGGCCGGGAACGGCCCGCGCCAGGAGGCCGCCGGAAACCGCCACAACAGAAAGCAGCATCTGTGAAGACTTGCGGAAGAGCCATCGTCCCGCGTGCGTCAACCCAAGCCGCAACCAGGCGCCCAGGTTTTCCCACCAGAGCCGCAAAATCTGCATCCAGGGCGGCCGGCGGTTGAGCGCCAGAGCGCCGCGCTCATAGAGCAGCCGGGTCTCATTGCGGCGGATCTTGCCGCTGGAAGTTTTGGGAATGCTCTGTGGCGCCACCAGTTCCACCTTGTCAGGCGGAATGCCGATCGCCAGGCCCACGCGCTCGATGACTTCCGCCTCAATGCGGTCCAGGTCTTCCTTGTTGGCCACGCGGGTTTCCGCCACCACCACCAGTTGCTCGGTGCCGAGTTCGGGATCGCGCCTGCCGAAGGCCGCCACGCAGCCCCGCCGCACTTCCGGAACTTCCGCCGCCGCCAGCTCCACTTCCTGCGGGACGATGTTGCGCCCGGACTTGATGATCAGGTCCTTGGCGCGGCCCGTGATGTGGATTTCACCACCGCCCCAGTAGCCGAGATCGCCCGAATCCATCCATCCGTCTTCGGTGGTGACGGCCGCCGTCGCTTTGGGATTGCGGAAGTATCCCGCGGTTTTTGACGGGCCGCGGAAAAGCACTTTGCCCTGGATGCGCTCACCAAGCGGCTTGCCATCGGGATCGATCACTTTGATTTCGTGTCCCGGCAGGGCTTTGCCGTTGGCCACAAAGCGCAGAGCGCCGGAGTCTTCCGGCTCAGCGGGGACGGCCTTGCCTTCAGACTCGAAAATGTCGCGGCGGATGCGGTCGATCACCGGGCGGCGGTTCATGGGCGGAAAGGCCAGGGCCACGGAGGATTCGGCCAGGCCGTAACACGGCACAAAACTTTCAGCCCGGAATCCGTACGGCTTGAATCGCTTTTCAAAGCGTTCCAGGGTGCCGGGCAGCACCGCCTCGCCGGCGTTGATGGCCACTCGCCAGGCGCTGAGGTCAAGACCTTCAAGCGCGCTGTCCGGAATCTTGCGCGAGCACAGCTCGTAGGAGAAATTCGGGGCGGGGCAGAGCGTGCCGCCGGAGTCGTGCAGCGCCCACAGCCACCTTTCCGGCCGGCTGAGAAAGGCCAGGGGCGAAAGGATGGTGATGGGCAGCGCGTAATAGACGCTGTAGAGCCATGAGCCGATCAGGCCCATGTCATGATAAAGCGGCAGCCAGCTCACCACGATGTCGGAGGGTTGCACGTTCACGGCCCAGCCGATGCCGCGAATGTTGGCCAGCAGGTTGGATTGCGTGAGCACCACGCCCTTGGGTTCGCCGGTGCTGCCGGAGGTGTACTGGATGAAAGCAGCCTCGGCCGCTTCAATGGCTCCGGGCTGCAGCCGCGCGCCGCTCGCTGCAAGGTCCTCGACGGTGGTCACGCCCAGAATGCTGGGCAGGTTGAGCCGCAACAGTTCGGAAACCCTCCGGGCGGGTTCAAAGCTGATCAGAAACCGTACTTCCGCATTGCGGAGAATGCCCACCTGCCGGCGAACGTATTCCTCAATCTTGTCGGGCCGCGCCGGAGGGTAGATGGGAACGGCGATTCCTCCGGCCAGCATGACCCCAAAGAAAGCGTAGAAAAATTGCGGGCAGGTGGGCAGCATGATGGCCACGGTTTCATTCCGCCGCAGGCCCGCGGAAACCAGCCCGGCCGCCACGTCGGAGGCTGTGGCCAGCAGTTTGCCGTAGCTGATGTCCTCTCCGGAACTGCCTTCCAGCATGTGCGCCTGGACGCGGTCCGGGTCCACCTCGGCATGCTTGCGCAAAACTTCGATCAGCGTGCGGGCAGACTCCGGCGGCGGCGGCGCAACGCGCCCGGGCTGCCGGATGGTGTAGCGCTGCGAGGCGGCAGGGGCTTCTTCTTCGCCGCCTGCCACGGCGCGCACCCAATCGGCGGGCGTGTCGGCTTCTTCCGCGATGCGGTCGGGCAGCCGGACGTTGAAGTGCGCTTCCGTGCGCACCAGCAGTTCCACCATCTCAAGGCTTCCCAGGCCCAGGTCGCGCTCCAGCGAGGAGCGAAGCGTGACGGCTTCCGCCGCGCGCAGCGATCCCAGCTCGGTGAGAAGCTCGCGGACAATCTGCAGCATCTGCTCTTCAAGCTGCGCGGCGTCGATTTGTCGAGGCGTGGTGGGCATATTGATTGTGGCTAACAAGTGCCGCACATCCGTCATTCTGAGCGCAGCGAAGAATCCCGGCATTTTCCAGGCAAATTCGGGGATGCTTCGCTTCCCTCAGCATGACGGGCGGCCTTTTCAGCATAGTGTTAAATCTTAAACGACCACTCCTTTACGGCTTCGGGCTGGACCCACTTCTCAATTCCCGCAATCTGATGGTGAATCCAGTAGTTTTTCCAGTGAATCCGTTCCGGGTCCCAGGGCAGCAGCATCTTATCCTTTTCGGAAATCTTCTGGTAGGCGGTCCGGATGTTTTCGGATTCAAAGACGTAGCGGTTGTGCAGGATGAACGGCAGGTACTGGTCAAGCGTCTGCTCGCGGAACCGAGCCTGCAATCCCAGCGTGCGCAGCGCGCTTTGCCAGCTCGCCAGCGATTTCCTTCCCGGAAGCCCGGCATTTTTCACCGCGCTGTGCATGCGGTCAATGATGGCCTGCGCCCGGCCGATCCGCTTTTCCAGCCTCCGCCGCCTGGCCCGAGCTTCTTCAACCGAGATAAAACGCGCCCGCCCGCGCGAAGCGGCGATGCGGATGGGCAGTCTTCCTTTGCCGTTCCGGTCCGCCCTTTTTTGCGCTTCCTGCCGCAGCAGATTCACCAGCGGCCCCAGCCGGATGGGATTCATGTCCGCCGTCCCCAACTGATACACATTTTCTGCGCGGCCATCCAGCAGCAGCGCGCCCACCGCCAGGATCGCCGCCGCCACAAGGTCCACGGGAACCACTTCCAGAGGCGTGTTGCGCCGCACGGGCCAGTGCTTCAGGCCGCTCATGGCCATCAGCACCAGCGGGGCCGCAGTCCTTCCGCCTTCAATCCAGCCGGGGAAAGGAAACCGCAAAGCGCTTTCAACAATGGCCGGGCGCACGATGGACCAGCCCAGATCCTTCTCCCTGGCAATCAACTGTTCGCCCAGGCTTTTGGAATAGGTATAGGTGTTGACCCATCCCCAGTGTTCCGCCCGCCCTCTGCCCAGCGCAACCAGTTTCTGCGCCGTTTCCCTGGAGCGTGCCTGCGGCTTTGCCGTTTCTTCTCCACCTTCGGATTCCGTGATCAGGCGGATCTGCTCGCGGCAATAAGCGAGCTCGTTGAGAGCGTCGAACGCGTTGTCTTCGGGACCCTTGCGGTGCGGATAGAAGCCCAGGATGGGCTCCGTTTCTTCAATCAGGCCGTTGGCCTCGCCGGAAACAAAGCAGGTGGATACGTGCAGCAGCCGGGCGCCCGCGCGTTTTGCCAGCGCGATAGTGTTCTGCACGCCGTCCACATTGGCCTGGAGCGATTCTTCAACCGGCGGAAAAAACTCCACTTTGCCGGCGCAGTTGATGATCAGCTTCACCCTGGCTGCAATCATCTTCAGCGCCTGCTCGTCGAGCCCGCAGTCGGGCCGGCTGAGTTCGCCGGGCCAGATGCTGACCCTTTCCCATACGAATTTTTCGCCCCGTGTGGCGATCAGCGCGGCCATGACGGGTGAATCCATGATCTGGGCCCTGAAGCGCTCCTCCGCGGAGAGGCCCTGGCCGGGCCGCAGCAGCACGTGGAGATGTTTCAAGTCCGGATAGCGTTCCAGCAGCATCGCCAGGATCACTTTGCCCAGGAACCCGTTGCCCCCGGTCAGGAGGATTTCGTTGTCCCGGAACATTTGTCCGGCTTCCGTCAATTGTGACTGTTGTGCCATCAGCAGGCAGGGAATCAGGTCCTTTTCAAGCCCCTCTGGGGCCTGAACCGTTCCATGTTATCGGCCGCTCGAAGCTGCTGTCAAGACTGGGTCACGGGGGTGACGGGTTTCCTGGATGGCTCTTCCTCCTGGGGAGCCACAGGGGCTTCAGTTTCCATCCGCCGGGCCTCACGGTAGGTGTGGATCACGCGGTGAATCACCGTCAGGTTTGAAAGCGCCACAATCACCCACAGCACCGGCGCCATATGGTTAAAAAGCGCCCCGATAATGATCAGCACCACACGCTCGGGACGCTCCAGGAAGCCTACCTTGCAGGACGGAATCAGGTTCTCCGCCCGCGCCCTCGAATAGCTGGTCATCACGGAGCCGATCATGGCCAGCGCCACCACCACCACATACATAAAGCGGTTGACCCGGCCGTAATACACCAGCAGGCCGGTCAGGAGAAACAGGTCGGAATAGCGGTCGAGCACCGAATCAAAAAAGCCCCCAAAAGGCGTCACCCGGCGCGTCCGGCGGGCTACCGGGCCGTCCGTCAGGTCAAACACGCCGCCCAGGATGATGGTCACCCCCGCCCAGCGGAAATAGCCGTACGCAAACAGATAAGCGGCGACCACGTTGATGGCAAAGCCCGTAAAGCTCAGGATGTTGGGATTAATCCTGATCTTTACAAACGACCGTATGACCGCGTCATACGCATACCAGCAAACGTCGCCAATTTTACGGGTAATCATCGTGTCAAATCAGGAATTCATCCGGCCAGGGATTTCCAGGTCAGGAGCTTACGGAACAGATCTTATACCCCGTCGTTTTTTCATGGCTGCACTTAGCCTTAGCAGCACCTTACCAGGATTTTTCCTCGTGAAGCGTATCTTAGCGGAATTGCGGCCGTTCTGCAACCGGGAGCCCGGCCGCCGGGTGCTCGAACTGTTCCAAAATGGGACAACTTCGTGTCTGATGGCCGTCCCGCCGGGTTCTTTATATGGGCCCCTGCGGCCAACCGGTATTCGGGGTCACATTGAAATTGAACTCCTGGCCATGTCCCTCGTATTCGTTCAAGATAACATTAAGAGCCACGCTGGAGATTTTCACAGCCTTGAACCGGCGCCCGGCGGCAGAAAGGAAGGAAGAAGATGGGAATACCAGCCATTGAAAAACAGAGCTTTCCGATGTTGATAGGGAGCGATTGGGTTCGGACGCCCCAGGTGCGAACCATCTGCCTTCCTTACGACGGCACGCCGGCGGGGGAAGTTTACGACGCCGAGTCTGCAACCGTCGATGGTGCCGTTGCGGCGGCACAGAAGGGCGCCGAGGCCATGGCTGCCATGACCCAATATGAACGCGCTGAGCTGCTGCGGCGCATGCGGAATCTGCTGGAACGCGATGCGGAAGAGTTCGCGCGACTGGTGACGATTGAGACCGGCAAAACCATTCGGGAAGCCCGAGGCGAGGTGGCGCGAGGGCAACAAACGCTGGCGGCTTCAGCAGATGCAGCACGGCACTTGCAGGGCGAAGTGGTTCCCATGGAGGCCGCTCCGACCGGCAAAGGCCGCTGGGCGATGACCGTGCGCGAGCCGTTGGGCGTGATTGCCGCCATTACCCCGTTCAATTTTCCCTTGAACCTTGCGCTCCACAAAATCGGCCCCGCGCTCGCGGCCGGTAACAGCGTGGTCCACAAACCTTCTGAGAATACTCCTCTCAGCGCCCTGCGGCTGGCGCGGCTGGTCGTTGAGGCGGGAGCGCCCGCCGGCGCTTACAACGTGGTGACGGGGCCGGGGGAAGTAACCGGGCGGCAGATCGTGAATGATCCGCGCATTGCCATGATCACCTTTACGGGCAGTCCCGAGGTTGGCCAGGAAATCCGCGCCGCGGCGGGGCTGCGCCGGGTGACGCTGGAGATGGGTTCGAACTCCTCCGTTATTCTCGAGCCGGACTGCGACCTGGACCTGCTGATTCCCCGATGCGTCTTGGGCGGCTACGCGCTGGCGGGGCAGGTCTGTATTTCCGTCCAGAACATCTACGTTCACGAGTCGATTGCCGAGGATTTCACCGGGCGATTTGTGGCCGGAGCACGCGGGCTCAAGATCGGCCATCCGCTCGATGAAAGCACGGACATGGCTTCGCTGATCAGCGAGGCGGCGGCTGAACGGGTGGAGAGCTGGATCCATCGGGCCGTGGCGCGCGGGGCACGCCTGTTGACCGGCGGAACACGCCGCGGCGCCATCATCGAGCCGGCCGTCCTCACAGACGTGCCGCCGGACGATGATGTCTGCTGCAAGGAAGCGTTTGGACCGCTCGTGGTTCTCCACCGCTACTCGCGCCTCGAAGACGCAATCAATGCCGTCAACGCCAGCGCGTATGGCTTGCAGGCGGGCATCTGCACGCGTGACATCGGCAGGGCTTTTGAGGCAGCGCGGAAATTGCATGTGGGCGGTGTGATGGTGAACGATGTTCCCGCCTTCCGGGTTGACCTGATGCCCTACGGCGGCACCAAAATGAGCGGCGTGGGGCGCGAGGGCCCGCGTTACGCCGTCGAGGAAATGACCGAACTGAAGCTGATCTGCTGGCGCGGGTGATTCGAAGACGACTTGGGCAGACGCGCATTACTTTCCGTCCACGGAAAAGGCCAGCAGCGCGTTGCCGTCCATGTTATTGGTATACCCTGCTTCGACGTAAACCATCCCGTCAACGATAGTCGGGCCTGTGGCGTTGATGGACCCTCCACGCGCCATAATTCCGTTCACCGCCTGGAAGGTTTGCACCGTGTTGAAATCCCAAAGCAACTTGCCGTCCCTGGAATCATAGGCTCGGACATACCCGTCTTCCGATCCTGAAAAGACGACTCCGGGAATGAGGGTCGGCGGTGCGCTCTGCGCGGCGCTGCAGCCCACTTGTTTCAGGCATGCCGGCGTGGGAGGAGGTGCATACCAGGCCCGGGCGCCCGTATCGGCCCGGAGCGCAAACAGACCTCCTCCATCTGCGGGGTTATTCGGGTCCCAGTCTGACAACGGGAAGTATACGAGTGCTTTTTCCGCCCCGCCTCCCCATTGGATTCCCCCCAGCGGTCCGCCCTTTCCAATTCTCGCTTCCCAGATGATTTTCCCATCGTGGTCAGGGTCGAGAGCGTAGACCACGCCCGACTTCTGTCCCACGATTAGGGCGCGGCGCCCGTCCGGTAGCTTTCGAAGAATGGGCGGCGATCCGAAGTCAAAGTCATTCCCGGGATCAGTCGGGCAGTTGACTTTTCCAGGGGCGACGCAGGCGATGTTCCAGCGATCATTCAGGGTCAGTTGATGGTGCCACAGCATCTTGCCGTCACCCATGCGAAAGGCAATAACAGAATCGGTATAAGGGCTGAGCGGATCGGAATAACTGTTGCCTGTCGCAACATATATTTCCCGCTTCTTTGTGTCAATGGTGGGTGGCGACCAGATTGCAGCTCCAGACGGGCCCCACATCGGTGCGCCTGCCGTGTTTTTTCGGCCGGTGGTTTGTGGCACATCGGGAATAGTGTAAGTCTTCCAGACCTGCTTGCCCGTGAGGGCATTCAACGCCACCAGGCTGCCCCGGAAGGAACAACAGGGATACTTCGGATCAATCGCCGCGCCTTCTTCGCCGGAGGACACCGGAATGTAAAGGCGACCGCTATAGTATGCAGGCGAACCTGTGATTCGCGCCGCCGGGTGCGGATCGACATGGGCTTTCCAGGTCAATTTTCCAGTTGAAGCATCTGCTGCGTAGACATTGCCACCCACGTCGCCAAAGTACACGATACGCCCGCCAAAGCCTGAAATAACAGCCGTCTTGACGGTGAAAGGAGCTTTGAACGTCCAGTAAATGCAGCCCGTTTTTGCGTCCAGAGAATATACGGTTCCATCTTCACTGCCCACATAGATCCTCCCACCGAAAACGGAGGGCTGGCCGTACGTTGCGTACGCACCCGGAAATGCAAACGACCCACTTCAGCTTGAGCCTGGTGAACCTGGGTCCTGCTGAGTAGAGAGACGGACGCCGGTACGAAACGGCTGTTCTCCAAATCCACGCCCCAGGATGTCCAGCCGGGATCGTCCATCACCAGACTCGATTTGATCGTGCAATTACCGGCCCGGGTCTGATGATCCGAGCCTTCCTCGGAGGAAAGGAATTTCGCCACGGCGACTCTTTCCAGTTTTGTCATCTGGCCGCCAACGGACCTCATATCACCCGAGTCAAGCGAGCGTTGGATGTAGCTGCGCGACAGTTGGCCGAGGACGGCTTGCGACGGCGCGCGCGTTTCCCGGCTGTTCCGATGGCACATCGCGCATTTTTCCTGAAAGATTGCGCTTCCATCAGGATGCCGGGAAGTTGCGGTTGCGGAAAGCGCGAACAAGAGAGGCAGAGCGGCAGATAAAATCGGCCAGCATTTCATATAGTCCTTTTGTAAGGCATAACATTCCAGCCCATCTGAGATTTATCGACTGCCAGGGCTTTTAGATGATGAGATCGTACAAGGGGTTGCGACAGCGCGCGGGCACACGCGTCCGGCGCTCTGCCGAAAGGCTGTGGTCAGGCCTTGCCGTCTGCTCCAAGCCCTTATCCGGCCATGTCGACGGGCTGAAGGTGGAAGCCCAATTTTTTGAAAAGCGGCGCCCTGCCGCTGACAAACTTTCACATTCCCTGCAGCCTGAAAGTCAAGAACCAATGGGGCGAGTCTGAAATGAAGCTCAAGCGCGCTGCTGAAAAGAAGGCTGCGTGAGCGCGGTTATAGCCCGGGTCTTTGTGGCCCGCGGCTCTTGGAGTTCTGTCGCCGTGCGGGTCCCTTCACAGTGTTCTCACCCCTTAAAGGGCTCGTCGGCCGACGGTCCATAGAGGCCTGGCACGGGAATGCCGTTCAGGCGCAGGTAGACGCCCAGCTGCGCGCGGTGGTGAACCACGTGGTTCAGAAACATGCTGCGGTAGGCAAGGAAGCGTGACGCCTCAAAGATTGTTTTGCCCTCGAACGACAACTTCCATTTTTGCTGCCAGGCATCATCGGACGTGCCGGCCAGCGCCGCGCGCACTTTGGCCGCTTCCTCGTTCAGCACCTTGACCAGCTGCCCTGAAGACTCGAAGGGCAGCGGTGTAAAGCTCCCAGCGGAAAAATCCAGTTGTGGCGTGGTCAGCACCGTGAGGCCGAAGCCCGTCAACTGGACTACATGAGCCGCCAGCTTGCCCATCGGCATCGATTTCTCATGCGGCGTGTAGTCCCCTTTGTCGGCAGGAACCCGTTCCAGCGTCCTGCGTGTACTTGCCATTTCATGGTCAAACTCGGACAAAAGTGCTTCACTGATGGTCATCGAATCCTCCTGTTAGGAATTGCGTCCAACGCGCCCAGTCATCTTAGGCGAATAAAAAGCGAAAATCAATAGAAATTATCGGTGTCGTGGATGGCGCATCGCCGCATTACCGGCTGACGCATTCTGTTGCCGTCCTCTGCGCACGCTCTGATGAGGCAAGGCCAACTTAACAATTGCCGTCGGGTTAGTGGAACGCCTGGCGGGCGATCCGGGGAGTCGTCCACGCCGGCGCCGACAGGCTTGTCCGTCGCGTGCCGCTTCGCAGAGTAATGTCGACCGGAAAAGTATAGCACTCACTTATTGTCCCTTTCCAAAACAGGTAATCTCCTGATTGACTACAGTTAGAAACGGAGTACCATTGGTCCGATGAAGGGGACGGCTTTGTTCGTCGATGGTCGGATACCCAATGCTTCCGCAGGGGCGCAGGGCCACACAACTGTTTCTCACCTGCCTCTCGGAAGAGCCTGCCACTAAGGTTTATGAGTCACAGAGTTTCAACACGCACACCTATGGCGAGCACAAAAGAAGCACCGAAGGACAAAGGCCGAAACGCGCACCTATTGCTTTCCCCGGGTGGGTCCACCAATGCGGGGCGGAAGTGCTCGGAACTCCGGGCACGATGAGGAGGTGAATATTGATCCATCGGGGAGACGGTTAGAGAGTAGCGGCGGTTCGGTTTTTGGCCTTTTCCGCTGAAAAACGCTACATCGGGAAAGTCACGGAACCAACAAAACACCAGGCGGGCGGCCTGTCCCGGTCCGGCGGTATCGCCGGGGGATAGCCTGTGTTGCTATGCGTGTGGTTGATTAGCAGTTGTTCGGGATCTCTTTATTCATACCGGCCTGATTATATTGGCAAGTTCGACGGCAGCCAGAACGTGGTTCGAAGAATCTGGTAAAAAGAGCGCCCGGCCATCCGGGCGCCAAGGAGATTCCGATGCAGCGCGCGATGAAGTGGTTCCTCGGTCTATTGGCTTCAGCAGCATTCCTTTGTGGTGGTTTTGTAGTTCTTCACGGTTCATTGCCACCGGCCTCGATTAACGCCTGGCTTCCAGCCGGCAGCCTCACGGCGGCCCGCACGGGCGCCGCCAGCGTTCTGCTACAGGACGGGCGGCTTCTCATCACCGGGGGAAATGGCGCATCCGGCGTGTTGGCCACCACCGACATTCTTAACCCCTCGAGTGGCTTCACTCCGGGCCCGCCGATGAACCTTGCGCGCAGCAGCCACGTTGCCGTGGTGCTGCTGGACGGCCGCGTGCTGGTGGCAGGCGGTACGGACGCTTCCGGCCGCGCCTCGCAAAGCGCCGAGCTTTTTGATCCCGCCGCAAACTCCTGGAGCGCTTCGGGGCCCTTGATGGTCGGCCGCTCGGGCGCAACCGCCACGCTGCTGCCGTCGGGCCAGGTGCTCATCGCAGGCGGCACGGCCAATGGCGCGGCGCTCGCCAGCCTTGAGCTTTTTGACCCCAACGCGAACACCTTTTCGCTCGTCGCGGGCGTGCTTTCCTCGGCGCGTGAGAACCACGCCGCCGCGCTGCTTCCCGACGGCCGCGTGCTCATCGCCGGCGGCTGGGACGGCACCACCAACGCCTCCTCCGGCAATGCCAACGTTCTTGCTTCCACTGACATTTTCGATCCCACGACCGGCGCAGTCGCTCCCGGGCCGGCGCTCGCCGCCCCGCGCATGAACTTCACCGCCACCCGGCGCTTGATGGCAGCGTGGTTGCCATCGGCGGAACCGACGGCCAGAACGATCTTGCTTCAATTGCTGTCCTCCTTCCCGGGGCCGGAGCTTTTGCCCTTTCGGGCGCGCAGCTCACCACGGCCCGCCAGGGGCATCTGGCATTCCTGCTTCCGCACAACGGCAACATTCTGGTGGTTGGAGGAATTTCGAGCGGCGCCGCCATCTCCTCTGTTGAACTTTATACGCCCTGGACCGGCGCAACCAGCGTTACCGGCGCCATGGCTTCGGCTCGCTCGGGCGCCACAGGTAGCCCGCTGTTTGAGACCGTTCTCGGCGCCCCCGTCGGCATCGACGGCGCGTTGATCGTCGCGGGCGGCCTGGACGCATCTTCGCCACCGAATACGCTTCCAAGCGCTGAAGTCTACGGCTTCGCCACCGTCACGACGGACAAAGCCGATTACTCGCCGGGCGAAACCGCACTACTTCAGTGGCAGTGGCTGGCTGCCCAATGAAACCGTCCAGATGAGCCTGGTTGAGGTCCCCGACCTCGATGGCGACAGCCCCATCGCTCTCACTGCCACAGCCGACGCCAACGGAAATTTTTCCAACATCACATTTCCAATCAACGTCGCTGATTTAGACATCAAGTTCACCCTCACCGCCGTCGGCTCCGTCTCCCAGGCCCAGACGACGTTTACGGACGCCGTTAACTTCCAGATTTCGAGTGTTACGGTCTTGGGGGCACAAACGCCTAATCCAGTGGTTGCGGGAAGCAGCGCCACTTACGGTACTACCGCCGCGACCTCGGTTGCCGTGGCCTTCAATGCCACGGGTGGCGGATCGCCCACCAATCCTGCACTACCACCCTAAGCGTCAGTGCCGGCCTGCCCGCCGGAGCGACAGGCTCTTCAGCCCAAGCTCTCTTACGACGAGTGGCTCCTCCAGCCAGACACTCCACTCGCTTCTGACGATCAACACCGTATCTGGCAATCCCGCGAGCAACAAAGCGCTTACCATAAAGGTCTCCAAGGGCAACGGGTGCAATGGCAACGCCGCGACCACCGCGACGGACTGGTGGTTAAAGCGCAGTGTCGGTCTCGAATGCGACTATCACGGGGACGGGCCCGGATGTGGCGGATGGCGTCGCGAGCTCGACCATAACATCACCTTGAAAGACGCGAGCAACAACGCGGTGTCGGGGGTGACGCCAAATTCCCGCATATGGCTCCAACAATACCTGTGGCGCCTGCTATGCGGCATACGGTTCCGGCGTCAACGTGCTCGTGAAGTCAAGCATGACGGAGGTCAAGCGGTGTCTCAGCACCCGGCGACACCGGAGGGGTGGTGGTGTTCACGAGCCGGCGTACACGCGGGTGAATGCAAGCAGTCTAAGCCGAATTCGTTACCATGGTTCAACGGGCCGGTATACATTCGCCGCTTCAGTTGACGCTCAGTGCACCAGCGCGGACTCGCCGGGACTTACTTGATTACAATCTACGCAACTGCGGGGTGACGAAGTGGGCTTGGCCTCCACACGATACAATCCTTACGTTTTACTCTGAGGCCACAAGCAGGCTGCCAGCAGCGCTCCATCTGTCAGTATATTAGCTCCTGCCAACGGCTCCTCGGATTTCCTAGTCAATCAACGCGACCGAACGCGGCCGAATTACTTACGGAACGGCGCTGAGCGGCACACGGCTGAATGCCACGGCTTCAGTGGCAGGACATTCACCTATACCCCGGCGGCGGGAACGATGCTGAACGCGGGTAACGGACAGACCCTTCATGTTGACTTCACGCCCCACGGACACGACTAATTACAACAACGCCTCCAAGGACGTGACCGTCGACGTGCTCAAGAAGGACGCTTCGGTGACGCCGGATGCAAAGACCAAAGTATACGGCGACGCGGATCCCACGCTCACCGGCACTTTGAGCGGCTTCCTGGCGGCGATAGCGTGACCGCAACCTACTCGCGCACGGCAGGTGAGACGGTGGCGGGCAGCCCCTACACGATCAGTGCCACGCTCAGCCCAGCGGGGGTGCTTGGCATCCAACATCACTTACAACACTGCAACCTTTACTATCACCACCAAGCCTGCCTCGGTGACGCCGGATGCAAAGAGCAAAGTGTACGGCGAAGCGGACCCCACGCTCACCGGCACTTTGAGTGGCTTCCTGATGGCCGATGGCGTGATTGCAACTACTCGCGAACACCGGGTGAAACGGTGGCGGGTAGCCCTACACCATCAGCGCCACTCTCAGCCCCTCGAGAGTGTGGCACTACAGCGACACTACAACACCGCGAACTTTACCATCACGCCGCGGCCGGTTACTGTGACGGCTTCCACGGACACCAAGGTCTACGATGGCACAAAAAATTCAGCGGGCACTCCGACCGTTACGTTGGGCACGCTGGCGGCGGGTAACACGGGTGTGTTCACTCTGACTTTCGACAGCGCAAAGCGGGCAACCGTACGCTAACGCTGACCGGCTCGATCCACAATGCCAGCCTTGTGATGTGACAGCGAACTACAACATCACCTTGCTACCGCTTCAGGCACCATCACGAAGCGTCCCATTACCGTGACGGCTCAGACAAACACGAAAGTCTATGACGGCACGCCAAGTGCATCTGCGACCCCGGTGGTTACCTCGGCCCTGAGTCCGGCGATCGTGTCAGGAGACACCGCGAACTTCATTGAAACCTACGACAACAAGAATGCCGGAACCGTCAAAACCCTGGCAACGTCCGGGTCGGTGAATGACGGGAACGGTGGAAACACCGTCCATGACACCTTTTAGGATCACAGCTGGGTGATCACCGCGAGGCCTATCACGTGACGGCGCAGACGACACCAAGTTCTATGACGGCGGAACTTCGGACGCTTCCACGTCCAGTGGTTACCTCAGCCTTGACTACGGCGATAGTGTCAGGAGACACCGCGAACTTCATTGAAACCTACGACAACAAGAATGCGGGAACCGCAAAAACACTGACTGCGTCCGGATCGGCGATTACAACGGCAACAGCGGAAACAACTACACTGTACATTTGTCCAGGATCACACTGGGGTGATCAATAAGGCCCCATTGACCATTACGGCGCAAACAAACACCAAGACCTACGACGGCAACACCAGCGCCGTAGCCACGCGACGTGAAGCTTGACAGACCGTTGTCAGGTTACGGGACTGGCTGAAGCTACACCGATCGAATGCGGGCACGGGCAAGACGTTGACCGTAAGCGCGTACACGGTGAATGTACGATTCAACCGGGGCATCACTACACTATTAGCACCGTGACAACACACGGGTGTGATTAACAAGGTCAACGCACCATCATGGTCACGCCATACAACGTCGTCTACGATGGCAATTCACACACGGCAACCGTCACGTCGATCACCGGCGTGAACGGGGAGACAGGGGCTACCGTCGGTACCGTGGACGTGAGCAATACCACGCATACTCTGCCCGGCGACTACCCAACCGACCCGTGGACCTTCACCGGAGGCACGAACTACAATAACGCCAACGGTACCGTCCACGACATCATCGGTTACGGGGTTTGCAGCGCTGGATATGGGCCGGGCGGAACGATTCTGCCACCGATTAAGAGCGACGGAAGCAGCGTTTACAACCGCAAGGGCGGCAGCACTATCCCGGTTAAATTCACGGTGTGCGACGCCTCGGGCAACCCCATCTCCAACCCGGCTGCGGTCTTTGGCACCTCTGCCGGCTCGATAACCCTGCTGGGCGCCGTTCGCGGTACGGTTGACAATCCGAATGACTCCGCCACCAATGATATCCCGGACGTCGCGTTCCGCTATTCGGGCGGCCAGTGGATATTCAACATGGCAACGAGCAATTTGGCTGCGGGAACGGCTACGTACGAGTTCCGAATCAACCTGGCGTACGGCAATATCACCTTCATAGTGGGAGTCAAGTAACCGCTGGCCACGGGGCTCGGGATTGGGAACCCAATCCCGGGCTCGGGTGGCGAAGTTTTTGGTAGGGACGCAGTTTGATTAGTGGCACGGGCGTCTCGCCCGTGATGTGGCCAGAAGACACGGCCAGGATGGCCGTGCCACAGGAAAGGTCCCTACGTCTGCGGGGTGGGGGTAGGCGGGCGGGGCAGAATCCTCTTCTGATCCGCCCGCCTTGGCGGATCAGGTTCGCGGCCGGAGCGTCGCGGGGGAGGACGGGACCGGCTGTCCCGCCGCACAAGCCGGCACGGCTACTTTGCCGCCACCAGAGTTTTGAGCACCTGGTTTTTCTGCGCATCCAGATCGACAATTTTCTGCCGCAGGGGTGGGAAGTTGGATTGCCAGAAAGCCTGCTTCCCGTCGGGACTGACGGTTTCTGCTTCGGCCCTGAGGGCGATCTGTTCCTCAACCACTTTCAGCTTCTGGCGGTTGAGCGCGAGGATCACTTCAAGGGCCTTCATCTCTTGGCGGGATTTTGCACTTTGCCACAACTGAGTGCGGTAGAGTTCCAGCGCATCGGCCGAGAGTGCATCCAGGTGCGTTTGCCACTTTCCGCCCAGCAGCGCCAGAGTCGCGCAGACGTCGGCGTAGTTTTCCGGACTGTCCATCAGGCGGTTCTCGGCGGAATCTATATTGCTTTCAAAGATGCGGGCGATGGCAAGTTCGTGGAGGACCTTCAATATCTGCTGATGCTGGTACCCGCTGGCAACGCCGTACAGCGTCCCCATCCCCAGTGATCCCAGAAAGACAATCGCCACCAGCCAGGCGATAACCCGGTGCCGTTTCCTGAGCATCTGCCGGTTTTCAGGCTCGCGGGCCAGGATGGTTTTCCAGGCTTTGTGCGCCAGTGAGACCAGGAGCAGGATGGCGCCCAGGTAAGCTACCCGACGGGCCACGGACCCGGAGGGAACGGTCAGGCTGAAAACAAGTCCCCGAACGTTGATCACCAGCAGGACCGAGGCAGCGGCCACCAGGACGGCCATGGCGGCATAGAGCTTTCGGATTGATTTGGGTTGTGACGCAGGCAGGACGGCAGGTGTTCCCTCATACCGGATGCTGTAAACCACGCGCCGGCTTCCCGCAATACTCTGTCGCCGGCGGATGCGTCCCTGAACCCGAAGCCTTTTGCCCGTGCCGGAGTTTTCCCACTCCAGCGTGACCACCTGGTTGACCTCATAACTCTTCTCACTGGAGCAGCGAACTTCGTCCTTTGACAGATTTTCGGTCTGCACAGTTTCAACTTCGCCCGTGGCGGTCCGGATGGATACCGGCCGCTGCATGAGGACGGTGCGCGTGCCCGGCTGCGTCCTCGCATCCTGGTCATCGACAGGATCCGGGTCTTCTTCCGGGAGAGTGGCAGGCCCGCCTTCCATCGCAAATTTCCACTCGGTTTTGGAGCCGCAGGACGCGCACGGCTTCTTGCACCGAACCGCCGGATTCCAGCATCTCGATCTCATCCAGAATCAGGGGATGCAGGGTTGCAGAATGGCATTGCTGGCATTCCAGAAGGCCGCGCGATTCACTGGGCTTCCTGGGCCGCGCCGGGAAGTCGATCCCCCAGAAAGTGGGATAATTCCCCAGGGCTTCGACGCCTAAGGCCGTTATCCCCGCCGGGGAGCTCTCCATGACCTTGACGATCCGGAACTCGCCGGCGCAAATTGTTTTTCAGGTTGGTCAGCAGGACTTTGGGGGACGCCTGGACCGGCTTTTCCATCTGGATATGAGCGCCAAACCGGTTGACTTCAACCGCGTGTCCGGAGCGTTCAAAGGCCTCTCCTGTTTCGGTGACGCCCGAAACGCGCACCGGGATACTGACCATCAGCCGGTCAGACCTGCGCTTCCGGGAGTCGTTCATGAATGCCATCCCTGATCTATCCCTGCGGAGCCGGGTTCATCGTACGCTCCGCCCGTTAGTATTCGAATCGTCAGGATAAGGCCGGACCATGAGTGGCAGGAAGAGGCTCAGAGTGCTTTCGAAGCGCGCGCTGAGGGGGGCGGTTCCCACCCCATCCTTTGAATGCTGAAATGCGAATTGCGGCCTACTGGGAGCAGTCTGTCTGTCCGTGTCCCAGCGAACCTTTCAGGACCTGCGCAAAAAAGTCCTCCTGGACGACCTTCTGGAAATCCTGGGCGAGGATCGAACCCTGGCCGGAGGGATCAATCGAATAGTACTGATCGCCGGTCGTGCAGGGTATGGAGGGAACCGCTTTCAGCGTGTAAGTTTCAACCTTGCCGCCGACCACGGGCCCCGGGATGTAAAGGTAGGAATAACCACCTTTCTCGCCGTGAGACAACATGCCGTCGATCAAGGCTGACTCCTGGCCTGAAGCAGACTGTCCGGAAGGGCCAAGTTCGGCGAGGTTGGAGGTGTAACCGTGATTGTAGGTGACGGAGTAGGTGATTTCCGCCGCCTCGATGGTTTTCAGATTCGACACCGCCGCCGCCTGGTTTGCGGCCATGCGCGCCCGCAGCAGATTGGGAATCTCAATGGCCGCAAGGATCAGCAGGATCGTGACCACGATCATCAGTTCCATGATGGAGAAGCCGCACGCGGTTGTTGAGCGTTCAATTGGCATGGGAGTTTATTCCCTGCGGGCTGGAACCGCGCGGTGGTAGAACGGCAGGGTAGCCACTTCCGCCGCCCCGCCGGAAGCCGTCTGGAGCCGGGTGCCTGCCTCCAGGTGTTCCTTGCGAAGATAGGCAAGAGCAATGGTTTTTTGCAGCGTGGGCGAAACGCAGGCGCTGGTGATCTCGCCGACCTCTTTTCCGTCGAGAGTCAATTTCTCGCCGCTCGCAGGAGGCTGGGTGCTTTCGATGGACACCCCGGCCAGTTTCCAGTTGACACTGCCGCGGCTTCTGGCCCGCTCCACAATCTCCTGGCCGATGTAGCAGCCCTTGTTGAAACTGAGGGCGTTCATCAAATTGGCTTCGAGCGGCAGCGTATCCTCGCCCAGTTCTAAACCGTAGCGGGGAATGCCGGCCTCGATCCGTAATGATTCCAGGGCCTCAGTTCCGCAGGGCAGCATGCCGTAGCTCGGCGCCTGCCCGCACGCCGCGCCCCACAAGCCCATCATGCCTTTTGCACCCACCCACACCTCGTAGCCTTCTTCGCCCGTATTGCTGATGCGGACCACCCGAACCGGAAATCCCGCGTAGTTTGTGGCAAAGTGTTCGAACTCTTTCATCGCGGGCAGATCCACGTGCAAGGTCTTTTCCAGCAATCCGGCCGCCTTGGGTCCCTCAAAAGCCAGGGCGAAAGTCTCCAACGGTTCCACCTGAACCTGGTCACCGATAATATATCGGCGAAGCGTTTCCATGGCTTTAGTGCGCAGGTCGGCGTCCGTATCCACCAGCAGGCGGTCCTGGGCGGCGTAAACGCGCAAGTCGGCCAGAATCTGTCCCTGGGGATTCAGCAGCGCCGCGTAAGTGCCCTGGCCGCCGGCCACGTTTTTGATGTCGTTTGAGACGATGCGGTGCAGGAACTTTGAGGCGTCCCGCCCCGCCAGCGAAAATTTTGCCCGGAACGAAAAATCAAAAAGTCCCGCGGCCGTGCGCACCGCCTGGTGCTCCTCAGCGGGATGGGTAAAGCGGGCGGGAACGGTAGCGCCATGATATTCCGCCAGAGTTGCGCCCTGCGAGACGTGGTAGTCAGCCAGAGGACTCCGCATCAGGTCTGCTGTCATCAGTTGTTATCCTCGAAAAGAGTGGATTTGAAAGATGGGGAAGCGTCTGGGAGCGGCGGCCGGAACCTCTCACGGGATTCCTATTCGTTGATGTGGACGGGCGTGGCTGCCGGCCTCACCGGCGCGGGAGACACTTTCACCAGATGCCCCGTCCATGACGTCATTTCCGCCTCATTGGAAAGCAGGTCCTTCAGCGTGGTCTTGCTCAGCACCTGGTCGATCACCTGCTGCACCGCCCGCCACAACGAACGGACAGAACAGTCCACAGTGTTTGCGCAGGAGCTTGCGCTGCCGGAATGCTCCTCGCAAAACCCCGGGTCGTAAAGCCTTCCGCCCAGAATGGCCAGCGCCTCTCCCACTACAACCTCTTCTGCCGGGCGAGCCAGCTCGTAGCCGCCGGCCTGCCCGCGGACACTTTTCACCAGTCCTCCGCGCCGCAGGATGCGCATCAGCTTGGCGACATAAAAATTGGAGATGCCTTCCTTCTGTCCGATCTTGGGAATGGTGAGACTTTCGCCCTCTCTCGCCAGCCGCAGCAGGCACCGCAATCCGTATTCTTCCTGGGATGTCAGTTTCATTTTGAATCTCCCTGCCGTGCGCCCGCGTGCAATCGGGCTCCCTGGCCGATGCTTACATCATGCCCAACTGCAGTCTGGCTGCTTCCGACATCATGTCTGGATTCCACGGCGGATCCCACACCACTTCCACCTTCACGTCTTTCGGTTTGGCCATCACTCGAATCTTGTCTTCCACTTCCCCCGGCAGCGACTGGGCTGCGGGGCACGCAGGGCTGGTCAGAGTCATCTTGACCTCAACCTCCGAAGATTCCGTGACGTTAATGTCATAGATCAGGCCCAGTTCATAAATATTCACCGGGATCTCGGGGTCGAAGCAGGTCTTGACGGCCTCGACGACCTTTTCCTTCAGAGCTTCGCCCTCAGCGCCGCCGCTGGCTGAAGCTTGCCCGGCAGCCGGTGGTTCCGTTTGGGACTTCGCGGCGACAGGCGCATTCCCGGCGGCCTGCTGCTCATTGTTTTTATTGTTCTCGTCCATGCTGAACCCATTCCTATTCGGTGCTTACGGCTTTCTCCTCGCCCTTCATCGCCGACCGCAGGGTGTGCCAGGCCAGCGTCGCGCACTTCACGCGCATGGGAAATTCCGCCACTCCGGAAAAAACCGCCAGCTTGCCCAGCGAAACTTCTTCCCCCTGCTTGCCGTTTGTTTCACCGGTCACCAGGGCGTGAAATTTCTCAAACAACGCATCGGCCTCATCGAGGGTCTTGCCCTTCAGTGTTTCGGTCAGCAAGGAGGCCGAGGAAGTTGAAATCGCGCAGCCGGAGCCCTGGAAACTCAGGTCGCTGATCCGGTCGTTTTCAAGCTTGAGATAAACCGTGACCCGGTCGCCGCACAGCGGGTTGTAACCCTCCGCGTGATAAGCCCCTTCCAGCACACGATAGTTCCGGGGCTTCTTGCTGTGGTCGAGAATCACTTCCTGGTATAGTCCTCTGATATCCGACATGGTGTTCTGCCTTCTCCAACCTGATCTGCCGCGCGATGCGCCTAAGCGTGCGCAATTTCTCGCGAAAACCGCATGACCCACTGTCTTTGTTCTTCAGTTTCGGGCACCGAACACCCTCGCGCTTCTCGAAGCCTTGCGAACGCAGCGTCGGGGTGCAACCCAGTCGATACGAGCAGGCAAGCAGCCAGCAACGCAGACCGGCCAATACCCTGCCGGCAGTGTAGCGCGACATTCTTCCCCTCAGTAAGCCAATCCTCGACCTCCCGAACCAAACGAACGCTCTCGCCGTAGTCGCGGGGGACCGAACGGTCTGGGACAGGGTAGGAGGTATAGCGGATACCGGCCGCCTCCGAGAGTTGCTTCTCTGACTCAAGTCCCAGTTCAGCCTCCTCGTCCGCGGTCAGCAAAGAAACCACAGCGTCGACCCCGGAATTTTTCCAAGCGCTAACCTCGTCCTCCAGCCAGTCGTTTCCCCTGGGGCGGCTTACGATGGCCAGCCTTCCCTTCCACGGCCCATCAATCCAGTAAATTTCCGGCTTCATATGGTTGTATTGCTCGCTACCTAGTTATCATCCCGCACGATGACTTCGCGGGGCAGAGAGTCAACATCGATGCCGCGCCGCCGCAGGACCTCTATGCGATGGTGCCCGTCAAGAACGGTTCCGTCGGGACGGGTCTTAAGGGAGTGCTGATGTCCCGGCTTCAAGGACTGTGTGATCGTTTCGGTCGTGAGTTTTTCCATGGCCAACAACTTCGTCCTGTTTAAGGCTTCTTCCGAATGCAAAGGCTTGAGCGGTGGCTTCACTACTGCTTTTGTCCCCGGTTTCTTCTGTCGAACTCAGTCTCTATCTCCTGCCTTCGAACATCCGACATCAGCCCAGCAACTCCTTTACCTTTTGAATCCCCGCGGCGAGCGCATCAATCTCTTTCCTGGTATTATAAAACGCCAGCGAGGCGCGGGTGGTGGCCGGAATTTTGAAGCGCTCCATCAGCGGCTGCGCGCAGTGATGTCCGGTGCGGACGGCGATGCCTTCCCGGTCCAGAATGGTCCCTACGTCGTGCGGATGAATCCCTTCCATCACAAACGAAATCGCGCCGGCTTTCTTTTCCGCCGTGCCGATGATCCTCAGCCCCGCTATATTTCTGACCGCCTCAGTGGCGTATGCCAGCAACTCGTCTTCATAAGCGGCGATACTCTCCATCCCGATCTTGTTCAGATAGTCGATGGCCGCCCCGAGTCCGATGCCTCCGGCGATGTTCGCTGTGCCGGCTTCAAACTTGTAGGGCAGGGAATTGTAAATCGTCTTCTCGAAGGTCACGGAACTGATCATGTCGCCGCCACCCTGGTAAGGGGGCATGGCATCCAGCACATCAGCCTTGCCGTAAAGCACGCCCACTCCTGTGGGGGCGTAAAGCTTGTGGCCTGAGAAGGTGTAGAACTCGCAGTCCAGCTCCTGAACATCCACCTGAATGTGCGGCGCGGCCTGTGCGCCGTCCAGCAGGACCGGGATGTTCTTGCGGTGCGCGGCTTCAATCATTTCCTTGACGGGGTTGATGGTCCCCAGCACGTTTGAAACGTGCACCACGGACACGAGGCGCGTTCGGGGCCCCAGCAGCTTTTCGAATTCGTCCAGCAGGACTTCGCCGCGATCGTTGATGGGCGCCACGCGTAGCTTCGCGCCCTTTTCCTCGCACAGAATCTGCCACGGAACGATGTTCGAGTGGTGCTCCATGGCGGTGATCAGGATTTCGTCGCCCGCCTGCACATTTTTCCGCCCAAAGCTGCTGGCCACCAGGTTGATGGCTTCCGTGGCGCCGCGCACAAAAATGATTTCGCTGCTGTCGCGCGCGTTGAGGAACCGCTGCGCTGTTGCGCGGGCGTCTTCATAGGATTTGGTGGCGCGCTCGCTGAGTTCATGGACGCCGCGATGGATGTTGGAGCAGTCCCGGCGGTAAAAATGCTCTTCCGCCTCCAGCACCGCCAGCGGCTTCTGGCTGGTGGCGGCGTTGTCCAGGTAGACCAGGGGCTTTCCGTGGACCGTCTGATCGAGGGCGGGGAAATCCTTGCGGATTCGCTCGACGTCAAACTTCAGCGAGGAATTCCGGCCGGTTGTTTCGGTAACGTGATGCGAGGTGATAGCCATGGTTTGTTTCCAAGCTCCAAAAGGCGAATGCCAGACAGCCTGCGCGGCGCCCGATCACCTTCTCATCTTGGCCAGCAGCGCCGCCTTGAGCCGTTCCCGGAGCGGCTCAAATTTCACGTGGTCGATAATCTCGCCCGCAAAAGCCACCATCAGCAGGTTGCGGGCTTCCTCCAGGCCAATCCCGCGCGAACGCAGATAAAAAATCGATTCAGGATCAATCTGGCCGATGGTCGCTCCGTGCGTGCACCTCACGTCGTCGGCAAAAATCTCAAGCTGCGGCTTGGTGTTGATGGTTGCGGTTTCTGAAAGCAGCAGGTTCTGGTCGCTCTGTTTGGAGTCTGTTTTCTGCGCGTCTTTTCTCACCAGAATCTTGCCGTTAAAGACCCCGGTTGATTTTCCGTCCAGGATGCCCTTGTAGTATTCGCGGCTCGAGCAGTGCGGCTGGGCGTGGTCAATGGTCGTATGGTTGTCGATCAGTTGCTGGCCGTTGGTCACATAAAGGCCGTAAAGGTGTCCTTCCGCCCCCTCGCCGTCCAGCACCGTGGTCACTTCCTCGCGGCCCAGTCGCGCGCCGAACTGGATGGAATTGGTCCGCGCGACTGCGCTGCGCGCGGCATAAGCCAGCACCGTGGCCACGTGGAACGCCGCCTCGCTCTCGCTCTGCAGCTTGACGTAGTCAACATGGGCGTTGTCTTCGGCCACGATTTCCGTCACCGCGTTGTTGAAATAGACGCCGTCGTCCAGACCCACGTAGGTTTCCACCAGAGCCACCTGGCTTCCCTGCGACGCAATCACCAGGTTGCGCGGATGCGCCACCCAGGGTTCCTCGCCGCCAGTCGAGACATAAAGGATCTCGATCGGGCTTTCCACTACAACTCCCCTGGGGACTTCAATGAATGCGCCGTCTTTCATGAAAGCTGTGTTGAGGGCCACAAAAGGGTGCGTCTTGTGACCGGCGTAACGGCCCAGATGTGCAGTGACCGTGTCTTCCTGCTTCAACGTCTTCGCCAGGCTGGCGACTTTCACGCCTTGCGGAAGCTGGCCGATGTTGGAAAGCTCCTCCGCGTAATGCCCGTTCACAAAAACCAGCCGCACCCCATCCGTGCCGGCCACGGAGCGTTCTTCAACCTGCGTGCGGATTTCGTCATTCAGTTCGTAACTCGCCGGCTGAAAGCGCACGCGCGTGATGGGAGCCACGTTGCAATACTTCCAGTCTTCAAGCCGGGTGGTGGGGAAACCCAGTTCGGCAAAGGCCTCCATGCCCTCCTTGCGCAGCTTGCTGAGCCACTCGGAGGCTGTCGAGGCCTCGCGGCTCTCAAACTCCCGGAAATTCTTCAGATAAAGGTCTTCGCTTTCTTTCAGTGCAATTGCCATGAATCTCTGCTTTCCTTCTTCCGCCTGCCTGCTCAGGCTTTCTCGGTTGCCGGAACCGTCTCATCCAGCCAGCTATAGCCTTTGTCTTCCAGTTCCAGCGCCAGCTCTTTGCCGCCCGACTTCACAATGCGCCCGTTGGAGAGCACGTGGACGAAATCCGGCACAATGTAATTCAGGAGCCGCTGGTAGTGGGTCACCACAATGATGGATCGCTCCTTGCTGCGCAGCGAGTTCACGCCGGCGGCCACCGTCTTCAGCGCGTCAATGTCGAGCCCGGAATCCGTCTCGTCCATGATGGCCAGTTTGGGTTCCAGCACGGCCATCTGGAAAATTTCGTTCCGCTTCTTCTCGCCGCCGGAAAAGCCCTCGTTCACGGGACGGTTCAGCAGCGTCTCGTCCATTTCCAGCAGCTTGATTTTTTCGCGGATGTAGGTCAGGAAGTCCATGGCGTCCAGCTCTTCCTGCCCGCGGTGCTTGCGCCCGGCATTCAAGGCCGCCCGCAGAAAATAAGTGTTGTTCACACCAGGAATCTCCACGGGATATTGGAAGGCCAGAAAAATGCCTTCGCGCGCGCGGTCCTCGGGCGCCAGTTCCAGCAGGTCCTTGCCGTCGTATAGCACTTCGCCCTCTGTCACAGCGTAGAGGTCGCGGCCCGCCAGCACCTGCGCCAGCGTCGATTTCCCTGACCCGTTCGGCCCCATAATGGCATGCACTTCGCCCAGGCCGACTTCCAGGTCAATCCCTTTCAGGATTTCGTTGCCGCCTACATTGGCGTGCAGATTCTTGATCTCAAGTAACATTCGTTTTTTTTCCTTTGCCAGTTGCTTGGTTTCCCTGATTCATCCAGCCCCGCTACTCGTCATTCTGAGCGGAGCGAAGAATCTGCTTTTCTTTCTTCGCTCTAAGCTGCCGCAGAACTGCGAAACAAGCCTGCGCTTCCACTTGCTCTCATTCCTTTACATGAAGTGAAGAACCCGCGGCGAGCCCTTTTAAGCTTTGTTTGCGCACTGCAGCAACCGGAATTCACACGAGCATCGCAATATTATCCAACGCTGCCTTCAAGGCTGATGCCGAGCAGTTTCTGGGCCTCGACGGCGAATTCCATGGGCAGCTCGCGAAAGACTTCCTTGCAGAAGCCGTTGACGATCATGCCGATGGCGTCTTCGGTGGAGAGGCCGCGCTGGCGGCAATAGAAGATCTGGTCTTCGCCGATCTTCGAGGTGGAAGCTTCGTGCTCCACCTGCGCCGTGGAGTTCTTCACTTCAAGGTAGGGGAACGTATGCGCCCCGCACTTGTCCCCCATCAGCAACGAGTCGCACTGCGAATAGTTGCGCGCTCCCGTTGCATTCTTCAGAATCTTGACCATCCCCCGATAGCTGTTCTGGCCGTGCCCGGCGCTGATGCCCTTTGAAATAATGGTGCTGCGGGTGTTCTTGCCCAGATGGATCATCTTGGTGCCGGTGTCGGCCTGCTGATAGTTGTTGGTGACGGCGACGGAATAGAACTCGCCCACAGAATTGTCGCCCTGCAGGATGCAGCCGGGATACTTCCAGGTGATGGCCGATCCCGTTTCAACCTGCGTCCACGAAATCTTGGAGTTCACGCCCTGGCACTTGCCGCGCTTGGTGACAAAGTTGTAGATTCCGCCCTTGCCGTTCTTGTCGCCCGGATACCAGTTTTGAACCGTGGAATACTTGACCGTGGCGTTATCCAGCGCCACCAGTTCCACTACCGCGGCGTGCAGCTGGTTCTCATCGCGCATGGGGGCTGTGCAGCCTTCCAGGTAGCTCACATAAGCGCCCTCCTCGGCCACAATCAGGGTGCGCTCAAACTGGCCGGTCTCCTTGGCGTTGATGCGGAAATAGGTGGAAAGCTCCATTGGGCAGCGCACGCCTTTGGGAATGTAGGCGAACGACCCGTCGCTGAACACCGCCGAGTTGAGCGTGGCAAAGAAGTTGTCGGTGTAAGGAACCACAGACCCCAGCCACTTCCTGACCAGGTCGGGGTGCTCCTGCACGGCTTCCGAAAATGAACCGAAAATGATGCCCAGCTTCGCCAGTTTATCTTTAAAGGTTGTCGCCACTGAAACGCTGTCAAAAACCGCGTCCACGGCCACCCCGGAAAGCAGTTCCTGCTCTCTTAACGGAATGCCCAGTTTTTCATACGTCTTGAGCAGTTCCGGATCGACTTCTTCCAGGCTCTTGGGCTTGTTGCCCTTCGTTTTCGGCGAGGAGTAGTAATACGCGGCCTGGTAATCGATGGGGTCATACTTGATGTTGGCCCACGCCGGCTCCTTCATGGTCAGCCAGTGCCGATAGGCTTTCAGCCGCCACTCCAGCAGCCATTCCGGCTCATTCTTCTTGGCGGAAATCATGCGTACCACGTCCTCGTTCAAGCCGCGAGGAATGGTCTCCTGCTCGATCTCGGTCACAAAGCCGTATTTGTACTCTTGTGTGGCAAGCTCTTCAACGTTGTTTGCCGGCGAGGGCATAAGCTTTACTCCTGACTCAAGACTAGTAATCTTAAAAGAACATGACGGGCCCGCCGCTGACGCCTGGTCGAACCCTCCAAACTGCATCTTTGCTCACTTCAATGCTACCGAATCTATACAGTCGAGTCAAGATTATTGCAATACCTTTTTGTCAAGATTTGCTCAGGGCCAATTATCTTGCTGGACCATTCTCACTTTTGCCCGATAAACCTATTATTTTCAATCGATAATGGAATTTTTTGAGCGAGGCTGGTACAAAACACGCTGAAAATTGACTGAGGGTGGAGTAAGTGGGGCTACCGCCGGCCGAGGTTTATCCGGAAGCCAACGCGGAACAGCAGGGGCGTGCCCAGTTGACGAACCGGGGTCCGCTGCACCGTGTAGCGCTCATCAAAGATGTTTCCCACGGCCACATAGGCCTCCGTATCCCTCCAGATGCGGTGGGAAAGCGAGGCGTCAAGGGTGAAGAACTTGCCCAGCGGAAGCAGATTCTGGTCGTCGTCAAACTGGTTTCCCACATACCGGCCCTGCAGGCCCAGAGTCAGGCGCCGCCACCGGTTGGCTGCGGTGGGGTTTGAATAGAGTGCCTGGAAAGTGACCACGTGCCTGGGAACCTGCGGGATTTCCAGGCCCACCAGAGAAGGATCAGCTGTAAAGCTCAGGACGTTGGCATCGACGAACTCGTATCCGCTGGTCAGGCGAAAGGTCGGGGTCACCTGCAAGGCAGCGTCCAGGTCCACTCCGCGCGAGCGTGTACGTCCCAGGTTCTGCCGCTGGCGGGTGATCAGGGTGGGCGTCACGTTCAAGGTGACGTTCGCAATCGGGTCGGTAACATCGCTCCAGAAAAAAGTGCCGCGGCCGGTCAGCTTTTGGCGGAAAGCGGCGAATTGCGCTCCGGCCTCCGCGCCGGTCAGGCGCTCGGCCAGGAGGTCGGAATTGGCGTTGGTTACAACGTTGCCCACGCGAAAACCGCGATAAAGTTCGTTCAGCGTCGGGGCTCGAAAAGCCCGGTAAGCGGAGCCGACCAGTGAAACGTTGCGGGTAAGGCGATAAAGCATGCCCAGGCGCGGGCTGAACGCCTTCTCCGTGCGTTCAGGAAAATTGACGATGGTCGCCGGATTGGTGGAGGTGAGCGATTTGCTGGTGGAGAGCGCATCGTAATTCCGCCAGCGGTCAAAGCGCAGAGCAGCGGTCACCTGCCAGCGCGCCGTCAGACGGATGACGTCTTCTCCGTAAACGCCTGCCGTGCGCTGGCGTCCGCCCGCCCCTAATGCTGACGTCATGCGCCCGCCAAAGAATCCCAGCTCATTGCTGGAACCGCGGACTTCCCTCCCGTCGAATCCGGCCAGCAGGGTTTGTTTTGTTCCCACAGGCCGGCTCCATTGGATTGAGGCTCCCGTCTGCTGCGCGGGCACCCGCTGGGCCCGCACCAGTGATTCGCTGTTGCGGTCTGTGGCGACGGATGAGAAGGTCTGGTCAAACACCTCCGGCCCGCCATACCCCCGGAACGTGAATGAACCTGCCTGCTGCGAGACCCAGTCCGCGCCGATGGCCAGTTGGCGCGTGTGGGTCCGGTTGTAGGTGAGCGGAGTTCCGTTATCGCGCGTTTCGCGAAAGTAAGTGGTTTTGGCGAAAAGCCTTCCGTTTTCGCCGAGCTTTCTTTCCAGTGTTACATCACCCACGTCATGTTCAGAATTGGCCGGTGTGTCCACCGTCCCGCGGTCCTGCTGGTTGACCAGGATGTAGCCGTCGGTATTGAAGGCCTCGCCGTCCAGGTCCAGAGTCCAGGGACCGTGGTGAATGCTCGACCAGAATGAGCCGTCGGGGGTGTTCTCGTTTCCGTAGGACGCATCGAGCGAAAACTCTGAAGTCGTCGGTTTGCGCGTCAGGATGTTGATGACGCCTCCCATGGCATGCGAGCCATACAGGTCTGAAACGCCTCCGCGCACGACTTCCATGCGGCCCACGGCGTCGCGGGGGACGCGGTCCCAGTAGACCCAGCCGCCGAAAGGATCGTTCAGGGGTATGCCGTCCACCAGGACCAGGGCGCGGCTGGCCCCGCTGGCTCCCACGCCGCGCAGTGAAACGCCTTGTGCCGTTGGATTGGCCACCCGGCTCCCGGTGCGGCGGAAAAGGGTGAAGCCCGGGACCTGCTGGAGCGCGCCGTCCAGCGTGAGGGCCGATGTGGCGGCAATCTCGCGCTCGGTCAGAACGCGAACGTCGGCGGTGCTCTGGCCCAAAGGAGTTTGCATCCTCGTGGCTGTCACCGTCACTTGCTCGGCCGTCGAGGCCGGATGCACGACGACCTCCACGGAGGCAGTTTCATCCGCTCCCACGCTCCATTGTTCTTCAAATGCGGCGAATCCTTTTGCACGGACGGTCAGGCTTCCGCCGGGCGCGGGAACGCCGCTGAAAACAAAATGTCCATCGGAACCCGTCGGCTCGGTTGCCTGGTAACCGCCTGCGCGCAACGTGACCTGCGCTCCTGTAACGACCGCGCCGCTCGGGTCCTGGACAACGCCTTCGACTCGATAATGGGAGCTTGCCGCCTGTGGGCGTTGCGCCGCTTTTGCAGCCGGCAGTGCGGCGAATGCAATCAATCCAACCAGGGCGGCGACATAATGTAGGAAAACAGATTTCATCTCGCTCTTATTTGTGGGCTTCGTCAACCGGCTGCCCGGAAAGCAGACGGTTCCTATTTGTTCCACAGAGGCCCAAACCCAATAGACTAATCCTGCGGCTGCCTGTGGGGCAAATTCTAAATGCAGGGTGTGGGAAGGAAACAGGAGGGAGTCAGCTGGAAAGTCCTCTGGTTTCGTCAGGCGGGAACGAGCAGATTTTGGGCGAAGGGCCATTCGTGGTCAAACCACTGGCCGTCACTTCGGAACCCGGTGCGGCGGCCCATCTCGATGACTTCCTGGGCGGTGTATTTGTGCGAGCTTTCCGTCCAGATGGTTTCGCCTTCCTCGAAGGGAACCAGAAGCCTGCTTTCGCGGACGGTAACCGTCTGCCGGGCCGTCGAAACCAGGTGCATTTCAATGCGGCGTTCCTGCTCATTCCATTTTGCGAGGTGGCGGAACTTCTGAAGGTCGAAATCAGCGTCAAGCTCACGGTTGATTCGCGCCAGCAGATTGAGGTTGAAGGCTGCCGTGACACCTAAAGGATCGTCGTAGGCCTCCAGCAACTGCTCAACCGGTTTCAGAAGGTCGGTGGCCAGCAGAAGCGCATCGGCCGTGGTCAGGACTTCACGGATCTTCCGCAGGAACTCTTCGGCAGGCGCGCGCTCAAAGTTTCCGATGGAGCTTCCCAGGAAAAGCACCAGCAGGTGCTGGCCGGGCTTGCGCCGGGCAGCAGCCTTGCGCAGGCCGTCCAGATAGCTGGTTTCAAATCCCAGAACACTGACCGCATCGATTTGATTCATTTCGCGCTCGCACATCGAAAGCGCGGTGCGGGAGATTTCAATGGGATGGTAGAGCGTGGGCTGGCGGCGGGCGATGGCCTCCAGGATCAACCGGGTTTTTCTGCCGCTGCCGCTGCCGAGCTCCGCCACCACAACCGGGGAAGGAACGCGGGCCGTGATCTCTTCGGCATGCCGCTGCAGGATGCGCTCGCCCGCGCGCGTCAGGCCATACTCGGGCAGCAGGCTGATGACTTCAAACAAGGCGGAGCCGACGGCGTCGTAAAAATATTTGGATGGAAGTTCCTTCTGCCCCGGTTTTTCGAGGCCCGCCCGCACGTCTTCCGCAAACTGAGAGGTGAAGTCAGCAACCGGGTTGGCTATGGCGGCCTGTGGCATAGTTGTCCTTTAGCAGAAAATCTAGCTGCTGACGCAGCGGAACGCAGAATAAACGTACTGGTAATGCGGCTGGAACCAGTTGCGGAATGAACGGCGCAGCATGCACGCCGCCGTCCGCGGCGATCCGCCCTTCATCACGTAATGTTTGCCGTCAAAGAAGTTGGCGGAGTAGCCCTGGTAGAACGGAAAAGGCTCAAAACCCTCAAACGGCTGGAAGACCGTCGAGGTCCATTCCCAGCCGTTGCCCAGCAGGTCCGCCACGCCGAAGGAACTGCGGCCGGCGGGATGCGCCTGCACGGGAACCGGGTCCCAGTTCCAGAAATCAAAGTTGCCGCAATTCTTCTCGGGAGCGCCGGAGCCCCACGGATAGTCGGTTTCCTTCCCTTCGCGTGTGCCGTAAGCGGCTCGATGGAACTGCGCCTCGGTGGGCAATTGCTTGCCGGCCCACCTGGCATAGGCCTCGGCTTCCGCGTGGCTCACATAGACCGGCCAGTCGAGCGGGAGAGGAACTTCGGCGAACATCGTTCGGTAGTCCCAGTCGTTTCCCCGCGGAACCCAGAAACTGGGATGCCGGACGCCTTCCCGTTCCTTCCACTCCCAGTCGGCATCGGCCCACAGGCTTCTCGTATCGTAGCCGCCCTCGCGGAGGAACTTCAGGAACTCCCCGTTGGTCACCTTATATTCATCGATGGCAAACGCGGGAACGTCGACTGTGTTCAATTCAAACTCGTTGTCCCATCCAAAAACACCGCCGGTCCTGGGCAGCCCCAGCGTTGCGGCCCCTGCGGGAATTTCGATCATTCTGCCGGTTTCCACCGGCGCTGCGGGCACGTTTGCAGCCGACTGTTTCACTTTGCGATGGAGAGGCAATTGGTGCAGCATGTAGGCCAAAGTTTCGGCGTGCATCAGGCGATGCTCGATGGCGACGTTCACGTAGACGCCGGTTGGCGAGAGATCGCCCGCGGCATCCGCGAGAGTTTCGCTCTTGAGCCGTGCATCCACTTCCTGGCGCACCCGGTTGCTGTATTCGTGGACTTCTTCCAGCGTGGGCCAGTCCGAGGGCTGGTCACTCGGCAGGCCGCCGTCAACCGGATCGATTCCAAACGCAAACAGCTGGTCAAACTCAGGATGGAATGACCTGGCCTCGAAAGCATAATTTCCAAGCAGGTTCCAGTCGAACGCCTCCAGGTGCCCAATGTAGAAAACAATGCGATGCCGTTCCGGAATGGGACGGTCGTAGAGCGCCTCGCGCAGGGGAACCTCGAAGAGTTGATCCGTGGCAACTCGGGCCTGGCCAAGCCTGGCCAGAATATCCGAGGATGGAGAAAGCTTCAGTTGCGTTTTGGTCATATTATTTTGCCCCTTGTGCTCCATTAGATGAAGCTGCGGCCGGTAGGTTGCATTTTTATTATTTTGGGAAATCAGCTCCGCCCTGCTGTGATAATAACAAATTGAGATTGGCGATTTAAGCGCTTTTCCGGAAAATGCTGAATCTTCACGTTGTGCGAACTGGAGTTTCCCTGCGATGCCGCCACAGGAACAACCCGCCACGATGATCGAGTTCCGCAACGTGCGCTATTCGCCCGACGGGCGGCGGGACGTGCTCTCAAACCTGAACCTGAGAGTTGAGGCCGGGGAGACCCTGGTGCTTCTGGGCCGCAGCGGCTGCGGCAAGACGACAACCCTGAAACTGATCAATCGCCTGCTTGACCCCTCTGGCGGCGAGGTGCTGGTGGAGGGCCGGTCGGTGCTCGAGTGGGACCCCATCCGGCTGCGGCGGGGAATCGGTTACGTCATTCAGGAAGTCGGACTGCTTCCTCACCTCACCATCGAGCGCAACATCGGCCTTCTTCCGCGGCTGGAAGACTGGCCGCCGGAGCGGACGCGGCGGCGTGTTGAAGAGCTTCTCGAAATGGTTGCGCTCGATCCTGAGACGTTCCGCCATCGCTATCCGCGCGAACTTTCCGGAGGCCAGCGGCAGCGCGTGGGCGTGGCGCGAGCGCTGGCCGCCGACCCGCCCATTCTGCTGATGGACGAGCCCTTCGGGGCGCTTGATCCGCTGACCCGGGCTGAAATTCAAAAGGAGTTTCTGGCCCTGCAGCTGCGCCTGCGCAAGACCATTGTTTTTGTCACCCACGACATTCAGGAGGCGTTGACCGTGGGCACGCGCATCGCCCTGCTTGAAGCCGGCCATCTGGTGGGAACCTATTCACGAACGGAATTCCTGAATTCTGAAGATCCCACGGTGAACGCCTACCTCAGCGTGCTGCATGCCGGCAACCCGGCGGCTGAATCTTGAGGCGGAAATATTCATAAATCGGCGGGCGCGGCCGCGAAACGGGAGAAGGGGCACGACTTTAGTCGTGCCGAAGAGTCGGTTCAAAGCGGGCGGCTTCAGCCGCTGAAAACTCCGGCGCCATGAGCGTTCCGTTCAGGGGCTGAAGCCCCAATAGCAGATGTTGAGGCGTTCCAACGGCACGACTGATGTCGTGCCCTTTCACGGGGCTCCATTGCGCCGTGAATAATCCAGGCTGGGCTGCCGGAACAAAGGGGATTTCTTCATGACGAACTTTCTGGAATTTTTCGTTAGAAACCGCGCGGAAATCTGGACGCTGACGCTGGAACACTGCTGGCTGGTGGGCATGTCGATGCTGCTGGCTGTGGCGATCGGCGTTCCGCTGGGAATCCTCATCACCCGCCGCGCCTCGCTCAACAAGCCCATTCTGGGAGGCGCCAACATCATCCAGACGATTCCCAGCCTGGCGCTTTTCGGATTTCTGATGCCGATGCCCTGGCTGGGCGCGCGGGCGGACCGGCTGGCCATTGCCGCCCTCACCGGATACGCGCTGCTGCCGGTCATTCGCAACACTTACACCGGCATCATGGGGGTTGACCCCAGCGTGCGCGAGGCCGCGCGCGGCATGGGCTTGACGGACTGGCAGCTGTTGTGGCACGTTGAACTCCCGCTCGCTCTGGGCGTCATCCTGGCGGGAATCCGCGTGGCCACGGTGATCACCGTGGGCGTGGCCACCATTGCCGCGGCGATTGGCGCCGGCGGCCTGGGCGAGTTCATCTTTCGGGGCCTGGCCATGGTGGATAATCGCGTTATCCTGGCCGGAGCCATTCCGGCGGCGCTGATGGCGCTCCTGGCCGATTTCCTTCTGGGCTGGGCCGGGCGTCACCTGGTTCCTTCGGCGAAGTCATGAAAAAGGCATTGTGGACAATTCTGCTGGCCACCCTCTTCTGCTCCTGCGGACCGTCGCGCAGCAAGGTACTCGTGGTGGGCTCCAAGAATTTCACGGAGCAGCTGATCCTGGGCGAAATGCTGGCGCAATACCTGCACCAGCAAACCGGGCTTGAGGTTGAGCGGCGGTTCAATCTGGGCGGAACCTACATCTGCCAGCAGGCACTGCTGGCCGGACGAATCGATGTCTACGTTGAATACACCGGAACCGCGCTGACCTCCATCCTGAAGCAGCCTGTCGAGCACAATGCCGCTGACGTTTACGATAAAGTCAAAGAGCTCTACGCCACGCGTTTCAATCTGAATGTGATGCCCCCGCTCGGCTTCAACGACACTTTCGTCCTGGTGGTTGGTGGCGAGACGGCGAGGAAGCACCACCTCCGAACCATTTCACAAGCCGTGCCGTATGCCCGCCACTGGCGGCCGGGATTCGGCTATGAATTTATGGAAAGGGAAGATGGTTATAAAGGTCTGGTCAAAACCTATCGCCTGAAGTTCGGGGCGCCGCCCAGAATTATGGACCTGGGGCTGCTCTACCGCGCCCTGCTGGACCGGCAGGTGGACGTGGTGGCCGGCAATTCCACCGATGCGCAGCTCGAAGCTCAGGATTTCGTGGTGCTGCGGGACAACAAGCATTATTTCCCGCCCTACCAGGCTGTCCCGATTGTTCGCACCCAGACGCTTTCCCAGCATCCTGCCGTTTACGCTGCCCTGGAGCAACTGGCCGGAAAAATCTCCGACGCCGACATGCGCCATTTGAATTACGAAGTCGTGGCGGAGCACCGTGACGTCAAGCAAGCCGTGCAGGAATTTCTCCGCGCCAATCATCTGGGCGACTGATGGCGTTTCCCCCCAGAGCTAAAGCATGTATTGAAGGTCTGAGGCGTGGGTGGGGTAGGCAAAGATGGTCTGCTTCAACTCGGCCGCGCTGATGTCCGACCTGATCGCCAATGCGAAAAAGTTGATGGTTTCCTCCGCGTGTGGGCCCAGCAGATGAGCGCCAAGAATAAAGCCGCTCTCCTCTTCAACCAGGACCTTGAAGCCGGAACAGGTTTCGGCCATCCGGCGTGAAGAATACCAGCCGGAAGTGTCTGAGTGGTTCACCTTGAATTTCAGCCCCCGCTCGTGCGCGGCCTTTTCGGAAAGTCCCACGGAAGCCACTGGCGGTGTGGTATACGCCACGGTCGGAATCCCGCGATAGTCCGGCTGGAGGTGATTGCCCTGCAGCAGGTTGGCGGCAACAATTTTGCCCTCGTAACCGGCCACCGGGGTCAGCGGAAGTCCGCCGCTTGCCGCCGCGTCCCCTGCCGCATAGACGTTGGGTTGGGAGACGCTCTGGAGATAGTCGTTGACGGTGACTCCCTTTGCACCGGCCTCGACGCCGGCCGCCGCAAGGTTCATGTCTTCAATCTCCGGGACGCGTCCCGCGGCGTGGACCACCATGTCTGTTTCGAAGACCAGCTTTTTCCCCTTTTGTGTGGCCATCACCTTGAGGCCCCCGCCTGACTTCTCAATGGCCTCCGCGGTGGTTTGGAGCTGAAGATCGACTCCCAGGCCGCGCGTTCTTTCAGCCAGTGGCGTGGTGAGGTCGGGATCAAAACCGGGAAGGATGTGCTCGCCGCGATGCAGGACGATGGGGTGGACCCCGGCGCGCGCCAGCACGTGGGTGAATTCCATGGAAATATAGCCGCCGCCGATCATCACAACGCGCTGGGGAAGCGCCTCGAGATTGAGAAACTGGTCGCTGGTGGTCAGATGTTCTTCGCCCGGAATTCCCAGGCTCCTCGGCTTCGAACCCGCCGCAATCAGAACATAGCGCCCCTCGAGGTTTTCACCTCCCACCTGGACCTTCAACGGGCCTGTGAACCGGGCGCGGCCGTGGAAGGTTTTGATGCCTTGTTTTGAGAAGCTCTTTTCGCGCGCTTCGGGAACGGGGTCCGTGAAGGTCCGTTTGAACCGCATCAGGGCGGGCCAATCGATTTCGGAATGACCCTGCAGGATCTCTTTGCCTTTCAGCCTCTGGTTCCAGTCGATGGCCTCCGCCGCTCCCACGAGAACTTTCTTGGGATCGCAGCCGCGCAAGGCGCAGGTCCCCCCGAAGGGACGCGAATCAATGACGGCCACTTCCCAGCCTTCCGAACGGCAGGCTGACGCCACCGTCGATGCTGCACTTCCGGTCCCAATCACGATCAGGTCAAAGCTCTGAGCCATCGCCTGCCTCCCTGGTTGCTGTTTTGCCGCTCTTTAATATCGATGCGTGGGGTAGGGACAAGGGTTCGGGCCGGGAATACGTCGTAAGGACGGTCGGGCGATTCCGGTTCAGAGAAGAAGTCCGAAACTTTCTAAAGCGCAAACAGCAGGCTGGCCGGGTCTTCCACCAGTTCTTTTACTCGGACGAGGAACTGCACCGCTTCAGTGCCGTCCACAATGCGGTGGTCATAGCTGAGGGCGAGGTACATCATGGGTCGGATTTCAACTTTGCCCTCCACGGGCACGGCCCGGTCCTCAATCTTGTGAAGGCCCAGGATGCCCACCTGGGGCGGGTTCAGGATGGGGGTGCTGAGCAGCGACCCGTAAACGCCGCCGTTCGATAGGGTGAAGGTCCCGCCGCGGAGGTCATCGAGCGTCAGTTCGCCGGCCGAGGCTTTGCGGGCAAACTCCTTGATGGCGGTTTCGATTTCCGCGAAACTCATCTGGTCCGCGTCGCGAAGCACCGGAACCACCAGCCCTTCGGATGCGCCGACCGCCACGCCGATGTCGTAGTAATGCTTGAGGACCATCTCGGTCCCCTGGACCTCGGCGTTCAGGCGGGGAAACTGCCGCAGGGCGCCGATCGAGGCTTTGACAAAGAATGAGGCAATCCCCAGGCTGACGCCGTGCTGCTTCTTGAATTTTTCCTTCCAGCGCGCCCGCAGTTGCATCACTTCGGTCATGTCCACTTCGTTAAAAGTGGTGAGCATGGCGGCGGCGTGCTGCGCTTCCACCAGCCGGCGCGCAATCGTCTGCCTGCGGCGTGACATTCGGACGCGTTCTTCCAGCCGTGGCCGTCCTGCCGGCGCTCCGGGAGCAGGCTGGGGCAGGGACTGGCCGGCGGGGGCAGGTTTTGCTGCCGGCTTCGTTGCGGCCGCGGCGTCGGTGCTGTGGGTCTCTATAAAACTCTCGACATCGCGCTGCCGGATGCGGCCGGCGGCATCACTGGTTTGGACCTGGGAAAGATCGACGCCGTGCTCTTCGGCAATGCGCCGGGCCAGAGGCGTCACTATCCGTTTGGGCTCGGCTTCCGCAGTTTCTGCTTCTTCCCCGGCTGCAACGGCTGCGCCGGCTTTGGGTTTGACTCCCGCCTCTTTGGGCTCTTCCTTTCTGGCGGGTTTGGCTTCGCCGCCTTTCGCGGCAGCCGCTCCGTCAGCGGGCGCTTCCTCGATCACACCCAGCAGGTCGCCGATCTTGACGTCTTCGCCTTCTTTTTTCTCGATGCGCGCCAGGACGCCTGCCCGCTCGGCCCCGACCTCCAGGTCGACTTTCTCGGTCTCGAGTTCCACCAGGATGTCTCCCACGGCCACCCGGTCGCCCTGCTGCTTTCTCCAGTGTCCAACCGTGGCTTCAACAATGGATTCACCCAGTTCTGGCACGACGATTTTGGTCGGCACGGTCTCTCCTTCCTGATCCTTCCGCGACATTTTCCACCAGCACCATGTCTTCTTCCCGCTCGGCCAGCCGAATGCTGAAGGCCTTCTGCACAATGGCCTCCTGGTTCAGCGCATGCCGGGCCGAGGAGCCTTCGGCCGGGCTGGAACTTCGCGAGCGTCCAATATAACGCAGCCGCCACTGGTTGCGCACCAGTTCGCTGAGCAGAGGCCGGACAAATTCCCAGGCGCCCATGTTTTCCGGCTCTTCCTGCACCCAGACCACTTCCTGAAGCTTGGGATAGCGGTTCAGCACCTGCCGGAGTTTGTCCGCGCGGAAGGGATAGAGCTGCTCCATCCGGCAGATCGCGATGTTGTTCCTCTTTTCGCGGTACTCGCTGGTCACCAGGTCCACATAGATTTTGCCGCTGCACAGCACCAGTCGCCGGATGTCGTCCAGCCGCTCGTCGGCCTCCGCATCATCAATCACCGGCTGCCAGCTGCCTTCGGCCAGTTCGCGCGGCGACGAAGCCACCAGCGGATGGCGCAGCAGGCTCTTGGGCGTCATGACGATCAGGGGCAGGGGATCCACCTTCAGCAGCGACGCCTGCCGGCGCAGCAGATGAAAATACTGGGACGCTGTGGTGCAGTTGGTGACGCGAAGGTTGGTGCCTGCGGCAAGCTGCAGAAATCGCTCGGGGCGGCCGCTCGAATGGTCGGGCCCCTGGCCTTCAAATCCATGCGGCAGCAGCATGACGAGCGAAGGGGTCAGCCCCCACTTGGCTCTTGCGGAAAGCAGGAATTCGTCAATCATCACCTGGGCGCCGTTAATAAAGTCGCCGTATTGCGCTTCCCAGATGACCAGGCGGCTGGGTTCCTGCAGGCTGTAGCCGTACTCGAAGCCCACCACGGCGTTTTCGGTGAGCGGGCTGTTGTGGATTTCAAAGGCCGCCCGGGCCTGCCGCAGGGCCTGCAGAGGCGTATGCTGCTGCCCGGTCTTGGCGTCGTGAAGAACGGCGTGCCGCTGGCTGAACGTCCCCCGCTCCACGTCTTCTCCCGTCATGCGGATGGCGGTGCCGTCTTTGAGGATCGAGGCCAGCGCCAGCTCTTCCGCGGTTGACCAGTCGATGGTGCTGGCGTCGGGATCGTCGAGTGCTGCCGCCCGGCGGTTGCGGGCACGTTCCAGTTTGCGGTGGAGGTTGAACCCCTCCGGCAGTTCCAGGAGGCTCTGGTTCAGCGCCCGCAGAGTGTCAATCGGCACGGCTGTCTTCGCTTGAAGTGCTGCGCCGGGAGGGGGCGGTTCGGGCGGTTCTTCAGCCAGCTTTTCGGCGGGCTTCAGCGATTCCAGAACCTTCTGGAGATGTCCCGTAAATTTCTGCACGAGTTCATCCGGCCGGCTTTCTGCTACCACTCCGCGCTCGACCAGGGTCTCCGCCCACTGCTGGCGCACCGTGGGAAGGCTCGCGATTTTCTCATAGAGAAGCGGCTGGGTGAAGCTGGGTTCGTCGCCTTCGTTGTGTCCGTAGCGCCGGTAGCCGACCAGGTCAATCACGAAATCCTTGCCGAATTTTGCGCGATAAGCGAAGGACAGGCGCGCCACCTCAATGCATGCCAGAGGATCGTCAGCATTGACGTGCACCAGCGGGATCTTGAAGCCGCGCGCCAGGCCGCTGGCGTAGAGCGAGCTGCGATACTCCTCTGTCGTGGTGGTGTATCCCAACTGATTGTCGGCAATGATGTGGATGGTTCCCCCGGTGCTGTAACCCGGCAGCCGGTAGAAGTTGAGAGTTTCAGCCACCACGCCCTGGCCGGAAAATGCCGCGTCGCCGTGGATGAGGATCGGCAGGGTGCGCGTGGGGTCGAATTGCGGCGCTCCCTTTTTATCCACCACGGTTCCCGCCGCGCGGGCCATCCCCTCGGCGACGGGATTCACCGCCTCGAGGTGGCTGGGATTGGGAGGCATGGTGATGACCAGACCCACGGCCTCGCCGCCCTTGACGGCGCGCTCCGCACCCAGGTGGTACTTGACGTCGCCGGTCCAGCCCAGGTCTTCATGGAAGTTTCGCGACTGCACCGGGTCCTTGAAGATGGCCAGGATTTCCGCATAAGGTTTCTTCAGAATGTGGGCCAGCAGGTTCAATCGCGCGCGGTGGGCCATGCCGATCAGAACGTTGTGCACGCCGGCCCCGGCCGCGCCGCCCACCATTTCATCCAGGATGGGGATCAGCATGTCCAGACCTTCCACCGAAAAGCGGGTCTTGCCCGGGAAAGTCCGGTGCAGAAAATGCTCAAAAGTCTCCACCTGGGTCAGCCGTTCCAGCAGCGCCTCGGCATCCACCGGATCGTTGGGATCGCGGAAGCGGCGCGACTCGGCCGCCTCATGCAGCCAGTGCCGTTCTTCCGGGTCGCGCAGATGGCCGTAGTCGTATCCCGTTGAAGTGGTGTACACATTGCGCAGCGCCTCGATCACCTCAAAGGCGTTCGACTTGCCGGCGGCGATGGGGCCAACGATCAGGCTGGAGGGAAGACGGCGCAAGTCATCTTCGCTGACGCCGTGCGTCTGCAGGAGGAGCGAATAGTCCCCTCGAGGATTGCTTCCCAGCGGATCAACCCGTGCATCCATGTGCCCGAACTTCCTGATGGATTCAGCCAGGTTGACCGTGCCCACGATCTTGTCGATCTGGCCGGCGGTAACTGCTTCCGGCGAAGGCAGAATTTCTTCGGGCGGGTTCCAGGTTTCAAAGTAGGCCCGCGTTCCTGGATCGACGGAGTTGGGATCGGAGAGGTATCTTTCGTATAACTCCAGAACGTAACCGAGATTAACTCCCTGAAAATCAGTTCCTGTATTCATGATTCTTTCCTGAGCTGTTGCCGGCCGCGCCATATCACTTCAGGGCCTTTACGGTTGCAAGGCAGGGCCAGGCTTTGATCGCCGCCGACTGTTCCTGAAGCCCCTTTGAATCTTGCCGGTCCGACAATCATTAGATTAACACTGCAGATGACGGTCTGCCCACACGATGCCGCAGGCAAGTCCATTGGATGCAACTTTCCGGACCCGGGTAATCTGGCATTGCACTTCCTGGCGTGAAGGTTTACATTCCTTGAACTGGACTCCCGATTTCCAATCATTCAGAACGAGGTGATTCTTCAATGACCATTACCGACGTTGCGGCCCACGATATCCGCTTCCCGACTTCGCGGACGCTGGATGGATCAGACGCCATGCACACGGCGCCGGACTATTCCGCCGCCTACGTGGTGCTGAAGACCGACAGCCCGGACGGGTTGGAAGGCCACGGCCTCACCTTTACCTGCGGCCGGGGAACGGAAATCGTCGTGGCGGCCATCAACGCGCTGAAGCCTTTTCTCGCGGGCCGGCAACTGGAATCGATTACATCCGACATGAAAACCTTCTGGAGACAGCTGACGAGCGACGGGCAACTCCGCTGGATCGGGCCGGAGAAAGGAGCTCATCCACCTGGCGACGGGCGCAGTGGTCAACGCCGTGTGGGACCTCTACGCCAAAGCGGAGAGGAAGCCCGTGTGGAAGCTGCTGCTCGACATGACACCCGAACAGCTTGTTTCCACCATCGACTTCCGCTACATCACCGATGCGCTGACGCCCGACGAGGCGCTCGAAATCCTGCGCCGGAACCAGTCCACGCGCGCCCAGCGCGAAGCTGAAATGCTGCAGCAAGGCTTTCCGGCCTACACCACCTCGGCGGCGTGGCTGGGCTATAGCGAAGACAAGCTGCGCCAGCTTTGCCGCGAAGCCATCGCGCAAGGGTTGGACGCACTTCAAGATGAAAGTGGGCGCCAACCTCGACGACGATGTGCGCCGCGCCACGCTCATCCGCGAGGAGATCGGCTATGAGCGCAAGCTGATGATGGACGCCAACCAGGTGTGGGGTGTGGACGAAGCCATCGCCAACATGAAGGTGCTGGCCAAGTTCAAACCCTGGTGGATTGAAGAGCCCACCAGTCCCGACGACGTGCTGGGCCATGCCAGCATCGCGCGCGCGGTTGCGCCCATCGGCGTTGCCACCGGCGAGCAGTGCCAGAACCGCGTGATCTTCAAACAGCTCTTGCAGAGCAAGGCCATCAGCTTCTGCCAGATTGACAGTTGCCGCGTGGGCGGCATCAACGAGATCCTGGCCATTCTGCTGATGGCCGCAAAGTTCGGAGTGCCGGTGTGCCCGCACGCGGGCGGCGTGGGACTGTGCGAGTACGTGCAGCACCTGGCGATCTTCGACTACATCGCCATCGGAGCGTCGCTGGAGAACCGCATCCTGGAATACGTCGACCACCTGCACGAGCACTTTCTGGACCCGGTGGTCATCCGCAACGGGCGCTACATGCCGCCGGCGAATCCGGGCTACAGCATCACCATGAAGCAGGAATCGCTCGACCAGTACGAGTTCCCCAACGGAGCGGCGTGGCGGTCGTGAAGAAGCGAGATTGAGAACCGCCGAATTTGCCCAAAGTGTAAAATTGTAATTTTTACCCACTGTTCCATAATCGGACACTTTTTTGTAAAAGCGCCTTTTTTGGGATTTTGTAATTTTTGTAAAATATTGAAATTATTATACTTACATTTTTTCAAGGTTTTTTCGCAAAAATCCCAAACGTCCCATTTGGGGGTGAGCGCCGGCTTATTCTAGCCTAGCATTCGAGCGTATCATCGCGCAGCCCCCGGACCGCCTGAATCTCCCAAGCAGCCCCCCTGCTGATGCTTCCAGGCGGTGCCGCCGTCCCGCCGGATGGCCAGCACTCTAGCTCACAGGCGGGCGGCCATCAGGGTGATGCTCCGGGCGCCGGTCAGGCCAGGCGGCCAGGCTGCGTCTCGCTCTTCCGGCAGCGCAGGCTTTCAAAGCCCGGGGTTCTTGTTTATGATCGGGGCATGGAGGCGCAGGACAAGTACTGGGATGCCGTAGCTTACAAAAAGAGGTTTGGCCACCCGCTGCTTCTGGGCGAGCTTGAGAAGCGCGTCGGCCTCGAGGGCCGGATTCTGGACTACGGCTGCGGTTACGGAAGGAGCATACGGCAACTGCACGAGGCGGGGTTTGCGCATCTTTTCGGGGTCGATTCTTCCTCCGGAATGTTAGAGCGGGCGAGGAAGGAAAATCCCTTCGCCCGGTACGTCCGCAACTCCGGATCGGAAATCCCGTTCTCCGGCGGATCGTTTGACGCGGCGCTTCTGCTGGCGGTGCTGACCTGCATGCCGGACTCGGGCGCGCAGGCCAGGCTGTTTTCTGAGCTGTTGCGGGTGCTGAAGGGCGGCGGAATTCTCTATGTGAGCGACTTGCTCATCAACAGCGACGCGCGCAACCGCAAACGCTACGAGCGTTTCGAGCCCCGCCACGGCCTCTACGGCGTGTTCCGACTGGAGGAAGGCGTGATCCTGAGGCACCACACCCGGGAGCACCTCGATCGCCTTGCGGCCTCATTCCAGACCCTCAGCCGGCAGGAGTTCCAGGTGGAAACGATGAACGGCCACCAGTCCCGGGCTATTCGAATGATCCTCCAGAAGCAGTCCCGCCATCTCCGCGCCTGAATCCGTCGCAGGCCACGCCCTTTTGCAAAAGCACGGCGTTCTGTGTAGCGGCGGCTGGAGTTTTCCCCGACAAGGTCGGTGGCCGTCAGTTCCAGGTGTGGCGCTTCTCTCGGAGAAAGGGCACGAGTTGACTCGTGCCGCAAGAGGCGCACCCCAATTCCGGCTTTAGCCGCTGCGCCTTCCTCATCGAAATGGCCCCTCCTGCCCAGGGGCTGAAGAGTCTGTGTGGAAACTCTCTTCGCCGTGCAAAAAGCCTATTCATGTGGCGGGGTTGACAGGGCTTTGAGATTTTTGGCTATCCCGAGGTTCGATTTTCTCCTCGGGGGCCCGGTTCGCCGGCGTTCAGGCTGCCGGTCGGGCGCTCCAAAGCCGCGTCAGGTTGTACGCGGTAGCGGCCAGCGCCACTTCCACCGCTGCTTTCTCCAATCCCCGCCGCCGGAACTGCTTCAGACCCCGTTGTTCTTTCAGCACTCCGAACACTGGTTCAATCAGCGCTTTGCGCCGCCCGTAAATCGCCCTTCCCGCCTGGCCGCGCAATTTACGCCGCATCTGACGGTGCACCGGGTCCGTAGCCCGGCACCGCAATCGCCCACCCCGGTTCAGCATCCGCGCCAGATTCGAATCCGGCACGTAAGCATCAATCTTCTGTTGCTCCAAAACTTTCAAATCCGCGAGCACAAAAAAGCCACTGTCCGCGCTGACCCGTCCCGGCGATTCTCCGCAGCGCCGCTTCACCGCTTCCACCACCGGAACCAGCAAGCCGTTGTCCGTGGCCTTCTGGCTCACCCGCTGTTCCACAATCAGGTGGTCCTCACTGGCCGCCATCGTCACCGTATAGCCCAGCACGTACCCTCGCCGCTCCTTCAGAAACCGGCTCTGGGGATCGGTCAGCGACCGCCGTTTCAGCCCGCTCTTTTTCAGTTGCTCCAGACGCCCCGGAATCCCCGCCAGCTTCTCCTCCAGCCGCCGCCGCTCCTCGCCGCCCAATTCCAGCCCCGGCGTCTCGTTCGGGTCTTCGGCCGCGCACGCCTGCTGCCAGCGCCGTATCTGCCGCCGCACCCGCAACCGCTCGGCCCGCAGCTTCTCCACGCTGTCGGTCCGATTCGGCGAGGCATTCGCCTTCACCCGCGTCGAGTCAACGGCCACGTGTCCCAGCCGACCCAGCCCCGCTTCCCGCGCCAACTCCACCACCTGCGTGAACAGATCGTTCAACCCCTTCGGGTGCCGCCGCCGAAACTCGTTCAGCGTCCAGTAATCCGGCTGCGCCCCTCCCGCCAGATACCGGAACCCCAGGTCCTCCCGCACCCGCTGCTCCAGCCGTCGCGACGACGTCACCCCCAGCGCATACGCATACAACCACACGCTCACCATCAGCGCCGGATGATACGCCGGCCGCCCTTCCTCCTCATAGTCCGCTTCAAACGCCCGCAGATCCACACGCTCCACCACCTCCCGCATGAAGAAACACAGGTGCTCTTCCCCCAGCACCCCGCGCACATCGGGCGGCAACAAATATCCTTGATCCGGACTGTAAGTTTGAAATTTCATCGCGGCCTCCTCTCCGCATTATACAGACCTGTCAATGAACCAGTTTTCACACAGACTCTGAAGCCCATTCAAGCGGAGGGGCGATGCTCACGGCACGACTGAAGTCGTGCCCTTTCGCAAAAGCCCGCAGCGCCGGTGGCCGGGTGAGGGGGCTTGAAAGAATGGGTGATTGAGCGAATGGCGATTGGGTGATTGAAAGATCGTAGCGCGGTCCTCCGTTTCTGCTGATGGGTGCTTTCCGTTTCGTTTCCCACGGCTGGAGTTTACCCCGACGAAGTCGGTGGCCATGGGCTAAAGCCTGCCTGCCCTCCGGGACTTGGCTGATGCGCGGTGCCGCCCTTCTGCCCCGAGCGAGGGTGTCACAAGCGTGCGACACGCCCTACTCTTTGGTGCAAGCCGTCCCATTGAATGCGCCCACGGCGAAACCAGAAATGCGCTCTGCAGTCCTTCTTACGCCATATAGAAGGATATAGCGTCACAGTCCCGTTAGTGTGGCACGTGAGATGCCAGCACGACCGCTCATCAGTGAGCAAATTCATTTGTAGTACGGCCCCGCATCCACATGGGCATAACAGCGCGGCCTGCTCAAGGAAACCGTCTTCCTGGACGATGTAGAGCGTCCGGGGTTCAAGTTGCCGTGGAGGCAGATCCTCGACGAACCGGGTCTTGTAAGGCGGGCGGAGCCACCCACAGACGCGCTCGCAAGCCCACCGAAAGAGGCTGGCAACCCACTTCATCCGGCGCGCCTTTCGGATAACTCGGCTTGTCCAAGCAAGGGTCTGACGTCGCCTGCGCCGACGTGCCTTACAAGAATTTCACAACGCCCGTCCTCAGGTTCGGGCATTAGTTCCATACTTGCAAGACTGAAAATCACGGCGGCGTAATTGGCATTATCTTCTTCTCGAAAAGGGTGTAACCGCGCCAAGAGCTCGTTGACGGCGAGGCTCGCCGCGAACATATTCACACTGATCACCGCAGGACGACTTCCCTCAACGCCGGCAATATACCCGTCCCGCACTTGCTGCGCGTGCGCAGCCGGGTCATTCCGACGAAGTCCGGCGGCAGCGACCTGCTTCATCGTGAATAACCCCCTGCTCATAAGGCTCGACCTCCCTGGCTGGATGTAGTTTACAGTGCCGCAGACTTCGCGGATCTTTCCCTTGCGCGGCCCTTGACGAAACGTGTCGAGACGCACACCGACGTCAAAATATGGAAGCGTGTAGTACGTCGCCAGTGCGTTAAGCAGAAATCGTCCATCCACCGTATCCATACAGCCGAGCACAATGTCGCATTCCGCCACGGCGCGCACGACTTCCGGGTCCCACAGATTCTTTCCCAATCGCGGGTGGCGCAGACGTTGATTTCTAATGTCTGCGTTCAACGGAGATGAATGGGGCTAGAATGGCGAGGTGCAGGAACCGCTCCGCCACTTTCGACCTCAACGGCCAAAACAGACTGGCGGAAATAAGCTCTAACAAGAGCCTCTCGCTTCGCGAGATCGCCCCGACAGGTCGGGACGCGAGGCGCACACACTACAAAGCGAGTATCTGCGCCAGCCGGCCGTGGGGGGTATGCGCCACCCGTCCAGGAAGAGGGGGTGTATAATCCCGTCACTTGAGCCTATGAGACATATATTCGTTGATGAAAGCGGAGACTTGGGATTCGGGGTAGGTTCGAACTATTTCGTAATTGCCTTCATTTCGCCTGAAAGCGGAAAGAAGCTTAATAAAGAGATCAAGAATTTCAATGCCCACCTGATCAAGAACGGCTGGAATAAGGATCTTGAGATCAAGGCCACAAGTATCTGGTACGCGCCAAAGAACTCAGCGCTTACCGGCGCATACAAATACAAACAGCAACCCCATATTCCAATGGAACATATTCTGGGTCGGCTAGGGCAGCTTGATTGCCGCATCGAGTTCGTCCTGGTAAAGCTCGATACGGTATCGGATGGTTTGAAGTCAGCCCCTTCTGCCATTTTGTATAACCATTTTTCCTGGCAACTACTTAAAGGACCGCTTTGTTACTATCCGGCTGTTGAGCTTTTCGTCGATCGGCGGAATCGTGAATATCACAATTTGCTTAAATACGACGGCTATTTAGAAGGCAAGGTTGGCATTGAGAGGGCCGAGAGGGGCAAGTCCTCGATCAATTTGCAGATATGCCATTATCACGCGGAGTCGGCGAAGGAATTCAAGGCCGAGCAGCGCGCTAAAGTCGAATTTGGCATTCGGGGTTTGCAGGCTGTAGATTTTGTTTGCTGGGCGATCAAAAGGAAATTTGAAAATAATGACGGCAAGTGGTATGCACTTATTGAAGACCGGATTAAGTGGCGGCAATACCTCTACTTCAAACCATAAACAAAAAAGCAGCCAGCACCTGTGACCGACCGGGGTACACCCGGCTTACGCTTACGCGCGGTGCCCACAGGACTTACGCTTAGCTGCCACCTTTAAGCTAGCTGAGGGTTCGACAGATGTCAAGCAATTTGTGTTCCTGGGATATGCAGTTCGGCGCTTGAAGAATGGCATTGAAGTGTGAAGTGTGAAGGACAGACAGAAGTACGAAGTGTGAAGGATGAAGGATGAAAAAAGGCCGTGACGAGCGAGGAATTGGCGATTTGCGATTTGTGATTGGCGATTGGAAGGACAGAAGAGGTGCTGACCTCAGAAACGGAGGACCGCGCTACGATCTTTCAATCACCCAATCGCCATTCGCTCAATCACTAATTCCTTCAAAGACCCCTCACCCGGCCCGGCGGTACGGAAGGCAGGAAGTAGGAAGTAGGAAGTAGGGAGTAGGGGAAATCTGAAGGCGAAAGGAACTCTCACGCGGCCGCTGGGCGTCCACCCTCTCCCCTCGGAGAGGGCTTTGATTTTTTGGAGCAAGCGGCCCCTCACCCGCAAAGGGCGATTCAAGATTCCAGATTCAAGATTCAAGAACCGAATGCCGGGCTGGAGACCGGCGCTACGACCGAAACCGAATGCCGGGCTGGAGAGTGGCGGTACGGAAGGAAGGGAGTAGGAAGTAGGGAGTAGGGAAAAGCTGAAGGCGAAAGGACCCCTCACCCCGCCCGAGGGACCGGGGCCATTTCAAATTTCAAATTTCAGATCGCGGCTCCCACCACCATGCACCCATAACTCAGAACATATAACTCAGAACCACGAAGCCATTCGTAACTCATCATTCGTAATGGGCCCTTTGCCTTTTCAATCGCCAATTACCAATCGCTCAATCACCAATGGCGGCTTCAGACGTTGAGGTCCAGGGTCTGGACGGTGGGTAGGGGCTTGTTTTCAAACTCCACTGCGAGGCCGTTTGCAAACGAACGGTTCCGGCGGGCAACGATGCGATTGAGAATGACGAGTCCGGCCGCCACAGCCACGGCCCACATCAGTGGTTTCTGGAAAACCCATTGCTGCAGTGAAGCCATGGAGAAAATGTAAAGGGCCAGCGCCAGCCACGCGACCCTGTCTGAAATGGGAAGGGTCGTTTTCCCGGCAGGTAGGCGCAGGTGAAGGGAATTTTTCGCTCCGAATACAACAGCGGCTCCACCAGAATCAGCGAGACCAGCACGCCAATGGCGATGGCCCTCAGCGAGGCGGCCGGTCCCCAGAATTCCGAGTACACAACAAAGCCAGAAGCAAACAGCGGAACCACGGCCACGATGATCATGGCTTTCCGCACACCGGCCATGCACTTTCTCCGCTGTCTTGCTCGGTGATGCGAAAAATCGAGTTGGCGCCGAGCTCCGCCGGAAATCCAAAGGAGGCCGCCATTCCCAGCAGCGCAAAAAACGAATATGACCATCGGCAAGGCGAGCAGCGTTTCGCCGGACCGCGTGATGGAGGTCCAGGCGTATCCCTGTGCTGCGTTGGCCATCATCACCAGGAATGCCAGCAACACGATCGCCAGCCCCGCAGCGACATAAGCGACAAAATAGAGCCGCTGTCTGGCGCTTCGCGCAAGCGTTTTCAGGACGAAATAGAAAGTGCCGCGCTCGGGGCCTTCTCTCAGCCACAGCCGGTCGAGCTACAGGTGGCCCAGGCGTGTGGCGATTCCCCACCGCGAAGGGGCCTCCCCCTCCGCCGATTCAAATGCTCTTTGCGAGAACCGCCTGTAGCAGGCCAGGTAGGTGCCTACGGCCAACACCGCAGCCAGGGCAAATGCGGCAACCGACATGCGGGCCAGAGACACGAAAATCGCGTTGTGAGTGCCCAGCAACGTCCTGTACAGACCCAGAAACCACATCGGCGGAAGCGCATAGAGCAGCGGGCTGTGCGCCTTTTCCCAGTCTGGCAACAACTTCGGAACCAACGGCTGAAACGACCAACAGGCAGACCAGCACAAGGGTGGCGAGGCCCTGAACATAAAGCGAAATCCGCTTGAATTGCCGGTAACCCAGCAGATTGATCAGTAACGCCCTGCAACGCCACAAAGAACAGAATCATGAACAGGCAACCGGAAAAGACCGCAATGCCATGGACGATGATCATCCAGATGACATGCCCGAGACCCGGCGCCGGCCGCAGACCCCGTGAGGACATCAGCGGGTACAACACCACCGGGGCGCCCGCGACGGCCAGGATGAAGAGGCCAATGAATTTTGCCAGAGCGACGGCCTTGGCGTAGAAGATAGTCTTGATTCTCAGGGGGAGCGGCATCAGGTTGGCATAGTCACGCTCGTCGGGGGAAAGGTGAGCCCCACTTCATACGGCGACCATGCCGATCACGATCATTGAAAAGAAAACGTAGAGGCACTGGTCGGTAAGAGTGAGCATGCGGTAGCTGTTCGGCGTAAAGTGCCAGTAGGTGAAGTCATAAACCCAGAACCTTTCAATCGCAAAATACGCCCCGGGAAACACCAGCACCGCGAGGACCTGCGCGACATCAAGGTGCGCGTCAGATTCCTCCGAAACGAACTCGAGATTGAGAAAGCGCTTGAAGAAGTGGCGTGTGAGGTCGAAGAAGTGGGACTCGTCATCATGGACCCTCTCCCGGATTTTTTCGACGATTCTCATCGGCCATCGCGCGGGCGGAATTCAACATCTTCATGGTTTCGACAATTTTGCTGGCCACCTGTTCGGTGTCTTCCTCGAGGACGAGCTGGCTGAAGACGTCTTCCAGCGAGGGCAGGTGCATCAGGTCGCGCAGGCGGCTGACGTTTTCATCCGCCACCACGCGGCCCTTGTGGAGAATGATCACCCGCGAACACACCTTCTCCACCACTTCCAGAATGTGCGAGCTGTAAAGAATGATTTTGCCCTCGCGCGCCAGAGAGTGGACGACGCTCCGTAGAACCAGCACCGAGGTGACGTCGAGGCCCGAGAGCGGCTCATCGAAAATCAGGATGTCAGGGTACTCGTGCATCAGCGCCGCCGAGACCAGCACCTTCTGCTTCATCCCTTTGGAGTAGGCGGAAATGGGAGAATGGCGCCGCCCGCGAAGGGCAAAGAAGATCGAGCAGGCGTTCCACTTTGCGGTCAAGCACGGCCTGGGGAATCGACCGCAGCCGCCCAAAAAGCTGCAGGTATTCGTAGCCGCTCATGTAGGGATAAAGCAGCGGTTCTTCCGGCACGTAACCCAGATGCTTTCGATACTCCACGAGGTCCTCGCGAATGTCTCGGCCCTGGTAGAAGATGTGGCCCTGGGAAGGTTCGAGCAGCCCGGTCAGCATCTTCACCGTGGTGCTCTTGCCGGAACCGTTTGGCCCGAGGTATCCGTAAACCTCGCCCGGTTCCAGGGTGATGTCAAGATTGTCCACCGCCGGCACGCGATTGTAACGCTTGGTTAAGTTCCGCAGTTCAAGCATCCGAAGCCCCGCTTTCAGGTGGGATTGACGTACGGGTTCGGCTTGCAGGCCCCTTCCAATTATAGACACCGCAAGCCACGAAAAAGGTCCATCTATTTTTGTCCCGGCGAGAGGGCACGAACTTCAACTTTAGGGGGACACGGCTTCAGCCGTGTCGAATAGCAACGCAGCCAATGGCCGGCTTTAGCCGCTGAGGTTTCTGCTTTGGCCCGGCCGGCCTGGCACAGGGGCTGAAGCCCGCGATAAGAGGACGGGCTTTTGGACGGCACGAGTGAACTCGTGCCCCTTCGCAAAATGCCCGCACAGCACATCAATTCGCGCCCTTTCGCAAAAAGCCGCGACCCGGCTCCGCATACATCGCCAATGGCGCGACGTAGGCGCGACCCGACTCGTTTCATCCTTCATCCTTCACACTTCATCCTTCATTCGTATCTCAGCGCCACCATGGGATCGACTTTGGCGGCGCGCCGGGCGGGGATGTAGCAGGCCAGCAACGCCACGGCGATCAGGATGAGCGAGACGGCGATGAACGTGAGCGGATCGGTGGGCTTGACGCCATAGAGCAGGCTCGCAAGAAATCGCGTCAGCGCGAGCGCTCCGGCGATGCCGATGCCCACGCCGATCAGCGCCAGCTTGAGCCCCTGCCCATGACCATCTTCAAAACGTCTCTTCTCCGCCCCCAACGCCATGCGAATGCCGATTTCGTGGGTTCGCTGGCGAACCGAGTAGGAAAGCACCGCGAAGACTCCAATGGCAGCCAGCAACAGAGCCACTAATCCGAAGAATCCCATGATGACTGCGAAGAACCTCGGTTGCGCAACATTATCGTGCACCACCTGTTCCAGCGGCGCAATCTGCTGGATCGGCTGTTCCGGTTCGACTTCGTTAATGATGTGCCGGACGGTTCCGCCCACGCCAGCGGATTGCCCCCCGTGCGGATAAACAAGTCGAGCTTGGTTCTCGACACAAGGTTCATGGGGGCATAGACGGCGGGGAGAGGCTGAGTGCTGAGGCCCTCGTTGTGCACGTCACCCACCACGCCGATGACTTCCACCCTGGCGGTCGGAGAGAGATAGAGGTATTGCCCTACGGGATTTTCGCCCGGCCAGTATTCACGCGCAAATCCCTGGTTGATCAGCGACACCTGCTTATGTTCCTGAAAATCGCGCTCGTCGAACAGGCGCCCGGCAACGATGGGGATCCTGAGCGTCCTGAAATATCCGGGCGTGACGATGTACACGCCGCCCTTGGGCACAACGTCAACTTTGCCGCCGCGCCCACTGTTCCGGATCGTAAACTGGAAGGGTTCGCCTCCGCCCGCCAGCGGCATTGTCTTCCCCGCGCCAACGGCCTCCACGCCTGGGATGGCCGCCACCCGGCGGATGAGTTCATCGCGGTACGACTCAATGAGCTGAGCGTTGTGATATTTGTAGACGGGGATCGCAAGTTGCACCGTCAGCACATGGCGCGCGTCGAATCCGGGATCAGTGGTTGCCAGCTTCCACAGGCTTTTCAAGACCAACCCGGATGCCGCCAGCAGCAGGCAGGCAAGCGAAACTTCTGCCACGACCAATTTGTTCCGTCCGCGCTGCCGTGCCGGCTCAGCCGAAGCCCTGGCCCCGGCGGCTTTCAGCAACTCGGCCACGCCAGTATTGGCCAGTTTGAGCGCCGGTAGGCTGCCGATCGCAAGACCCGTGAGCAGCGTCAGCACGGCGCCGAAAAGCACCACGGCCCAATCCAGGCGGATCTCCATCGCCCGCGGAATTGCGCTCCCGGCCAGGGCCAGAAGCCCGGAGGAAATCCACGGAGCAGTTGCGAAAGCCACCGCGCCACCGATCGCCGCGAGCAATATACTTTCAATCACTGAATGGCGAAAAAGCCGCGAGCGTCCCGCGCCCATCGCGCTGCGAACCGCAAACTCGCGCCGGCGGGCAGCACTTCGGGCCAGCGTCATGTTGGCAAGGTTAACGCACGCCGTCAGCAGGACCAGCCCCACAGCTCCCAACAGCGCCAGAAGGACCGGTCTAACCTGTCCCACAATGCTCGCGCGGAGGTTTTCTACGATGCCTTTGTCCCACCCTTCGTTCGTGGCCGGGTATTGCCTGGCCAGCCGCGTAAGAATCAGGGTGGTTTCATTTTCGGCTTGTGCAGAGGTCAAACCCGGCATCAGCCGCCCAAGAACATTAATCCAGCGCACGCCGCGCCGGTGCGGAATGTCACCATCGGTGACCCGTGAAAGCGGAACCCAAAAACCAATATCAGGGGACGGGAAGCGGAATTGCGGCCCCATCACGCCCACCACCGCCAGCTCACCGCCTCCCACGCGGATGGGTTTACCGACGATCGACGGATCTCCGCCGAACCGTTGCCGCCATAACGAATCGCTGAGGATTACAACGTTATCCTTCCCCGGGATGTTTTCCTCTGGAGTAAAACCTCGGCCCAATGCGGGCGCTACGCCCAGTGTGGTGAGAAAATTGGAATCCACGCTGGCCGTTTCGATCAAAGTTGGCTCACCTTCGCCCAGAAGTGTGGATAAGCTCATTCCCGGCGCATACCAATAGCCGGAAATGCTTAAAAATGACTTTGTCTGCGCACGGAAGTCTTGCAGGTCCTGCGGGGAAAACGGCCCTTCAGTCGTCCCGCGCGATGGGTTTGAAGTATAAACCTCTACCAGATTCGAAGGATCATGGTAAGGCAGCGGACGCAACAGGACTCCTCGAACAACCGAGAAAATCACGAGATTGGCGCCGATGCCGAGAGCGAGAGTGAGAACTGCCACGGCGGTGAAGCCCGGGTTGCGGCGGAGTTGGCGGAGGCCGTAGCGAATGTCCTGTCCGAGTTCGCTGATCATGCGCACGCCCCAGGTGTCGCGGCATTCTTCCTTGACCTGTTCGAGGCCGCCCAGTTTGATGAGCGCCTGGCGGCGGGCTTCTGCGTGCGTCATGCCGGAACGCAGGTTGTCCTCAATATGCATCTGGAGATGGCTCTCCAGTTCCTCCGCCATCTCGCGCTCGCGATGCCGCCTGCGGAACAAGCCGGCCAGGCGAATCAATGTTGATCGTAAATCGCCACATGAGAATTTCTCCTCAAATTGCCGCCGCGCACACATCGCAAAGGTCGCGACGCATGCGCCACCCGGGCTCGACCGATGGCGCGATAAACGCGCCGCTACCCGCCGCTGGCGCGAAATCTCAAATTCCAGATTCAAAATTCCAGAGCCGACAAACCCGAACTCCGAACCCGGATTTCATCCTTCATCCTTCATTCGTAGCGCAGCGCCACCATGGGATCAACTTTGGCCGCGCGGCGGGCGGGGATGTAGCAGGCCAGCAACGCCACGGCGATGAGGATGAGCGAGACGGCGATGAACGTGAGCGGATCGGTTGGTTTGACGCCGTAGAGCAGGCTCGACAGGAATCTCGTCAGCGCCAGCGCACCGGCGATGCCGATGGCGACGCCAATCAGCGCCAGCCTGAGCCCTTGCCCAATCACCATTCTGAGAACATCGCGCTTCTCCGCTCCCAGCGCCATGCGGATGCCGATTTCATTTGTCCGCCGACTCACAGCATAGGAGGCGAGGCCGTAGACTCCGATGCAAACTAGGAAAACCGCCAACAGCCCAGAGAATGCAGACAACTCCGCCACCAGCCGCTGGACGGTAATGGACGCGTCAACCTGATCCGCCAGCGTTTGAACATTGCCGATGGGCAGGCTCGGGTTCACTTCGCCCATTGCCCTCTGGACCGCGGGCACCACTGACTGCGGGTTGCCGGAGTAACGAACCTCAAATTCACGCAAGTAAAGCCCGATGCCCCAATGGGGGCTGTATTGGGTGTACGGATAGTACGCGAATGGCTCGGGGGCCTCGTCGAGGGCGTAATATTTCGCGTCGCGAACCAACCCGACCACCTCAATGTCGTTGCTGTGCTCGGGGCCGCTCATGCCAAATCGTTTGCCGATGGGCGAACCTCCGGGAAACAGCCGCCGAGCCATGGTTTCGTTGATGACCGCGACTCTCGGCGAAGCGGCAGTGTCCTGGGGGCCGAAGCCGCGGCCAGCGAGAATGGGAAGTCCCATGGCGGCAAAGTAACCGGGTCCCACGGCATTGAAGGATGCGTCATGCTGGAAACCGGGAGCGGCGGGGTAGGCCGCCGCCCAGGCAGAATCGTCCCAGCTCCCTTGATGGAAGGCAAAGATTGAGAAGCTGGAAGCTCGCACGCCGGGCAGCGCATCCACTCGTTGTTCCATTTGGCGATACATCGTCGCGAGCACCAACTCATCGCTGTAGCCCGTTGCCGAGGGGTCAACTCTGAATAGCAGAACACCTTGCTTGTTGAATCCTGTATTCACGTTCGCAAGGGTAATGAGGCTTCGGATGAACAGTCCGGCGCCAACCAGAAGCACTAAGGAGAGCGTCACTTGGGAAACGATCAAGGCCCTTCCCAGGAGGCTCCGGTCGTGAGCCGGCATTGCTCCCCGGCCTTCCTTGAGCGCGGGTGTCAGCTCCAGCCGAGTTGAGCGCAGGGCGGGCAAAATTCCGAACAAGGTGGCGCAGCCAAGAGAAACCACCGTAGTGAAGGCGAATGCTGGAGTGTTTAGCGAGACATCCAGCACCAGCACATGCTGGGTGCGTGAAACCACGGCGAGCAGAAATCGGCAAGCCCATTCCGCGAATAAAATTCCCAGAACGCCCCCAGCACCCGCGAGCAAGACACTTTCCGTCAACAACTGCCGGATTAGCCGCGTCCGTCCCGCTCCCATTGCCATCCGCACAGCGATTTCCCTCTGCCGCCCAGTGGCCCGCGCCAGCAGCAAATTCGTGACGTTTGAGCACGCGATGAGCAAGACCAATCCGACAAGCGCCATGAGCATCCACAATGGCTTCGAAAAGTTTTCGCGAAGGAATGAATTGCCCGTGGCCGCCGAATTGAGAGTGATGTGCGCCTTCCGAATGTCATCAAGCTGTTTATGGGATGGTTCCGAACCGGCGTACTCGTGGAGAATGTTTTTGAGGACCAGGTTAACATTGGCCGCCGCCTGGGCTGGGGTTACGCCGGGCTTCAGCCGGGCGATGATGTCAAGGGACCGGTAGAATTTGTCGCTGATCTTGTGCGGACCTGTATCAATCAGGTCGTGCATCTGGAGCGGAATCCAAAGGTCCGGCGACCGGCCCACGGTAGTGCCAAAGAACCCCGGCGGCGTAACACCGATGACGGTGTAGACAGCGCGACCGATGCTCAGTGTCTTGCCCACGATGGCAGGATCGCGGGAAAAACGGCTATTCCACGAGCCGTAACTGATCACCGCCACGGGGTGCCCGCCTGTCGTCCGGTCGTCCGCGCCTGTGAGCACGCGCCCGAGGAAGGGATTGACACCCAGAACTTGAAAGTATGTGCCGGAGACGAGCTCAACCTCTATCGCTTCAAGTTCCCCGCTCGCTCCCACTGTGCCGTGCAGGCCAGCCTCGCTGCTGCTGAACGCCGCGACGCCAGAGAAGACCCGATTCTTTTGCTGAATTTCGCGGTACATCGGATACGAGAAAAGATGCATCTCGCTGTCCGGGAAGTTGTCACTGTTGCCGGACTGGTCTCCGGGCCCGAATAGAACCAGGGCTTGCGGATGCCGGACCGGCAGCATGCGCAAGATTAGCGCATCAATGAAGCTGAAAATCGCGGTGTTCGCTCCGATGCCAAGCGCGAGGGTGAGGACGGCAACGGCGGTGAACCCCGGGTTGCGGCGAAGCTGGCGGAGGCCGTAGCGAAGGTCCTGGGCGAGTTCGCTGATGATGCGCACGCTCCAGGCGTCGCGGCAATCTTCCTTCACCTGTTCCAGGCCGCCCAGCTTGATGAGCGCCTGGCGGCGGGCTTCTGCGGGCGCCATGCCGGAGCGCAGATTGTCCTCAATATGCATCTGGAGATGGCTCTCCAGTTCCTCGGCCATCTCGTGCTCGCGCCGCCGCCTGCGGAACAGGCCGGCGAGGCGAATCAATGTTGATCGTAATGCCGCATGAGAATTGCTCCTCAAATCGCCGTCTCGCATACATCGCAAAGGTCGCGACGTATGCGCCACCCGACGCGCCGGGGCCATTTCAAATCTGAAATTTCAGATTTCAAATCCCGGAACAGAACCCTGAACTCAGAACTACGAATCCATTCGTAGCTCGCGATTCGTAATTGGCCTTCCGCCTCTTTCAATCGCCAATCACCAATCGCCAATCACCAATGCTTCACCCCGTTTCCTCCGGCGACAGGAACCGCGCCATGATGGCCGTGGCCTGCTCCCACTCCCGCGCTTCCTTTTCAAGCTGCCTCCGGCCCGCACGCGTGAGCCGGTAATACCGGGCGCGGCGGTTGTTTTCCGACACGCCCCATTTGGAGGCGATGAAGCCTTCCTGCTCGAGCTTGACCAATGCCGGATAGAGCGTGCCGTAGTTGAGCGCCAGCAGATGGCCGCTGGTCTGCTCGATGCGCCGTGCAATGCCGTAGCCGTGCACGGGCCCGAGGGTTTCCAGCGTCTTCAGCACCATCAGCGCCAGGGTTCCCTGCCAGACGTCCGTTTTTTCACCCATGGTTTCTCCTATGGGTTAACCATATATCACAAGCCCTATGGGAAAGCAATAGCGGAGTTTTGGATTCTGAAGGATGGATGACGAAGGATGAAGGGTGAAGGATGAAAGGGAACAGCCGTGGACGGGGCCGGGAATCAGCCATGCGGGGAAAACACGCCGCTACAACCCTTCAGGGGCTGACGCCCACGAAAGGAGGATGCGCCGCTACGACCCAGGCCGGCGGACACGCGACCATCAACTTTCGCCTGCAAACGCCCGATAAAAGATCTGTGCAGCCGCAATTAGAGAGATCGGGGAGTCCTGAACTCGAGGAAGCTCGCATCCTGCAGCAAGCGATGATTCCGGTTGAACCGCTGTGCGCGCATTCTTTTGAAGTGGCCTGCCGCTTTCGTCCCGCCTACCGGGTGGGTGGAGACTTTGCCGAATACTATCTCCATCCCGACCGCCGCCTGGACATTTACCTGGGCGACGTTGTGGGCAAAGGACTCCCGGCGGCGCTTTACGCGGCGCTGGCCGCCGGCATGCTGCGCGGGTTCAACAAGAGCGGAGAAACGCCGGTATCGCTTCTCGACCGTTTAAACAAGCGGCTGCTTTTCTACGCTCTGCCCGGCCGCTTCTGCGCTTCCCAGTACGCCATGCTGGACCCTGACACGCGCCTGCTGACCGTGGGCAATGCCGGCCTCCCCTTCCCGCTGCAGATCACCGCCGCCGGCTGCCGCCCGATTGGGAGCGGCGGGATTCCCCCCGGCATGTTTCAGGATGCCGTCTATGAGCAGCATTCCGTCCGCTTGCAGCGGGGCGAGTCGGTGGTGTTTTATACCGATGGAGTGGTCGAAGCGGCCAACAAGGCCCGGGCGCAATTCGGGGTGGAACGGCTGATGCAAGTGTGCGAACAACGCAGGGAACATTCCGGGCTGGAATTGCTTCGGTTTGCTTTTGAGGCGGTCAACGAGTTTGCAGAAGACACTCCCCAAAGTGACGATATGACGGCCATCGTTTTGAAAGTTTTCTGACCGGGGCTCCGCTGGATCGGGACGCGCGTTGCGCGGAGGGCGCGGGCTCCAAGGGGTAGCGAGGACCTCCGGGGTTGCGGTCCGCGGCGCTTCTCTGAACGCAGAGACAGAAACCGCCTCTGCGCCAGCCCGGATTTGAGGGCAACCGGGCAGCCCACCCAGCAACGTCAAAATTGCTCCAACGATCGGAAACTTCACAGGCGTTTCCTCTTTTTCACATCGTAGGGCGCACAGCTACGAAGTTACTGAACCTTTTTGCGGGTTGTCCAAAGCCTCCGGAGGTAGGCGCGCCTTTCACGACGGTGGCGAACGTATAGCAGCCAAGGTATGCGCCGCCACCCAGCGCTATCGGGAGCAATCCGAAAGATTTAGAAGCAACTACCGCTATCCCGCCGGATCCTTTTGCCGCGTTGCTTTGACACCCGTCAGAATCCCCAGGCCCAATAGCACAATCGCACCCACGGCAATCCAGTGTCCAGGGACATGCATCAAATAGGCGCCGTAAATCAGCCCGCCAATCACGAGCATGAACCCAATGGAGTAGAGCCCAAATGACATTTCATCACCTCCTCGAGCAAACAGAATCGCAAGGCCCTGCGGTCCATCACGCGTTCCAGGATCTTACGGCGTGGAGCTGGCCTTTTGATCTTTAACTTGCAGTTCGTTCACCACCTGCTGCACGTTTGGTACGCCTGACGCCACTTGTTCAACGTGCGCGCGCTTGGATTGAGAATTAACCTCTCCGGTCAACGTCACGACGCCATTCTTGACGTCGTATTTGACGTCCTTGAGGAGTCTGTTCTGGACGAGGGCAGCATGTAAGTTGTTTTCGATACCCTTGTCCAGATCCGAGTTCACCGTTTTTGCCTCGCTTTCTACACCAGGAGGAATCACGGCAATCTGATTCGCAACAACCTGCCCAGCGGCGATTGACTTTGCAAGAGATTCGGCTTGTGCCTTGTCCGCCTCCGCTGGCACGTGTCCGCCCAGGGTCACCACGCCCTTGTCGCGATCCTGACTTACAGTGACATCTTTGAGGCCAGCCTGATCGAGCGATTGGCGAATGCTGTCAGAAACATCGCGTGACTTCGTGGAGGTTGAACACCCTGCGAGGGTCACGACGATGATCAGTGCAAGCAAGCTTAAGCCTAGTTTGTGAGTTTTCATACTTCTCCTTTGATGCGACGTAGAATTTAATCCGCAAGGGTGGCGCAAATCGTCGGCGTCTTGAGGGGTTCGAGCCCTAGGACCCCTCTCAACTTCAACCGGACAGATGCAATCCGCCGAACAGGTACAAGAGCACCAGAATGATCAGGACCAGCCCGACGATCCCGACGCCTCCGCCCGTCCCCCATCTCCGGTACCCGTAATAGCCGCCGCCGCCGCCGAACAGAAGCAACAAGATAATAATCAGCACAATTAGTGACATCGTAATCTCCCTTCATCTCCGGACTGACCTCAATCTCTGCCTGCACTGCTCAGAGGAAGTGCACCGGGGGGCCGTATCTAAACCAAGACAACGTCACCTGACCGAAGACAGCAGCCAATCTCTTTCCAGAAGCTTCGCAAAAATCTGCAATCGGAATCATAAGAGGCTATGGTTTGTTGCACCGTAATCGGGCAAGCGCCATGACTGCACTCGTATGCAATCTCGACCTTCCTGGCTCCCCAATCCTTCGCAGGCGACACTACAGCACTCCTCGCCAGCTTGAATCACCGAACCGCATGGTAGGGCGCGCATACTTATTCTGCTCATCTTTTACCATCATATTATCGCTTTCAGTCTTCGCCTTTGAGGTTTCCATGTCCCAGCCTACTCATTTGAGAACTCCAGTCGCCAGGATTCAATCCAGTCTGAAATAGCAATCCACCCAACAATAAAACAAATCTCGGGTTGTGTCTGTTCAAAATTGCCCTCGCGTCCGTTCAAAAATGCTCACGCGGCTGGCGCAGATGCTTGCCTTTTAGTATCTGCGTTCTCGCGAAGCGAGAGGCATTTGCCCGTTTTCATTCCACCGGGTCCATCGGTGTCATTGCGGTGGCTCGGGACTGCCTTTTTCATCCTTCATCATTCAGAATTCATCATTCTCCTTTCCGCGCCATTCTAACCTCACTCAGCTTCGCTGAACGCAGAGACAGAAACCGCCTCTGCGCCAGCCCGGGGCCCTTTCGCAAAAGGCCGCTGCTCCGCACACATCGCAAACCGCGACGGACGCGCCACCCGACGCGCCAGAGCCATTTTAAATCTGAAATTTCAGAAGGCAGACCCCGTAACCAGGAACCCATAACCCTGAGCTCAGAACTGCAACGAAAATCAAGAACCGCAGGCCGCGAAGGGCGGCGCTACAGGTCAAAACCAGGGCGGGCCAGGGGTTGAGCGACTTCGCTCCGGCCCGGTGGGCCAGCCGCAACGGTCCCAAGGCGAATGAACACCAGGCAACAAAGCACAGCTCGCGATACAATTAGCAGGATGTTGAAAAAGGCTGTAGCGGCGGCTTTACGCCGCCAACCCACGCTGAAAGGATTGACCTTATGGCGGGGTGAACCCGCCGCTACGTCCACTCTGCGAGATATTTCAACAGCCTGTTAGAAGTGAAACCCCATGAGGACAAAGTTCTAAAATCTTCCCCATTCATTTCAGGAGGACATGGAGCAACTTGGCCCCGATCATCAATGCCCAAGGGTTATCGAAGCAGTACGGGACAGCGCCGTTGTTCCAGGAGGTCTCCTTCACGGTGTCAGAAGGCGACCGGATTGGACTGATCGGCCCCAACGGCGCCGGCAAGTCGACGCTGCTGGAGATTCTCTGCGGCCGCGTAAAACCGGACAGCGGCGAGGTTGCAACCCGCAAGCGCTGCAAGGTCGGCTCGGTTGCACAGGTGTCCGATTTCGCGCCTGGGGAGACGGCCCGATCGGTGATCGAGAGGGCCCTTGAGCGGGCGGCCGTGCCCCGGGTGGAGCGGGCGGCCCGAACAGCCGAGGTGCTGGGGCGGGCCGGCTTTAACGACTTTGAAATCCCCACCGCCGTCTTGTCAGGCGGCTGGCGCAAACGCCTGATGATTGCCGAGGGGCTGGCGCAGCGGGCGGACGTTCTGCTTCTGGATGAGCCCACCAACCACCTGGACTTTGCCGGAATTCAATGGCTCGAATCCCTGCTTCAGAACGCGGCGTTTGCCTGCGTGGTGGTCAGCCACGATCGTTACTTTCTGGAAAATATTGCCAGCGAGATAGTGGAACTCAATCGCGCCTATGCGGATGGCGTGCTTCGCGTTAAAGGAAACTACAGCAGGTTTCTCGAGAAGAAGGAAGAGTATCTCGATGCGCAGGGAAAGCGGCAGGGTGCGCTGGCCAATCGCGTGCATACGGAGCTGGAATGGCTGCGCAGGGGTCCCCGGGCCCGCCGCACCAAGGCCAGGGCGCGGATCGATAAAGCTCACGAACTGATCGGCGAGTTGGCGGACCTGAACTCCCGCAGCCGCACGGCTGCCGCCAGGATTGACTTTGCCGCCACCGACCGGCAGACCAAACAGTTGATCGAGATGGAGGGCGTGAGCTATTCCGTCGCTGATCGGACCCTGTTCGAAGGCCTGAATTTCACCGTGAGGGCGGGAATGCGAGTGGGGCTGGTGGGACAGAATGGGAGCGGCAAAACCACGCTGCTTCGCCTGCTGCGAGGCGAACTGCAGGCCACCGGCGGCGAGGTGCGCCGGGCGGACGCGCTGCGGATGGTTTACTTTGACCAGAATCGCGAGCTGGACCCTGACCTCCCGCTGCGCCGCGCCCTGGCGCCCGAAAGCGATTCGGTGGTTTACCAGGAGCGGGTGATTCATGTGGCCGCCTGGGCGGCAAGGTTCCTCTTTGATGCCGACGACCTGAACCAGCCGGTGGGGCGGCTTTCCGGAGGCGAACGGGCCCGTGTCCTGATCGCGCAGCTGATGCTGCAGCCGGCAGACGTCTTGTTGCTGGATGAACCCACCAACGATCTGGATATTCCGACCCTGGAAATCCTTGAAGAGAGCCTGCTGGGCTATGGTGGAGCGTTGGTGCTGGTCACGCACGATCGCTTCATGCTGGATCGCGTGTCAACCGTCGTTCTGGGTCTGGATGGTCTGGGCGGAGTGGAACGGTTTGGCGACTATTCGCAATGGGAGGTCTGGCAGCGGGCGCAGCAGGCCAAAGAGGCGCGGCGCGTTCCGGCGGAAGCCCCACGCCCGGCAGCTTCACCTGGCAGATCCCCGTCCAGGCCGGCCAGGCTGGCCAGGACGGCCAGGAAAAAGCTCTCTTACCTGGAGGCGCGCGAATTTGCCGGCATGGAAGAGAGGATCGCCAGGGCCGAACAGGAGCATCGCACCCTGCGTGCGCGGCTGGAAGATCCTGCCATCATGAGTGACGCCCCGCGGCTTCAGGATACTTGCGCGAAGATGGAAGAGACCCGGAAGAGAGTGGATCAGCTGTATGCCCGATGGGCCGAACTGGAACAAAAGCAGGGCTGAGCAACCTCCGGCGGCTGGCGCCTTATAGATGCGCCATGGCAATAATCTCGCGCGTGGCGCAAACGTTCCGCAGTTTGGAATGTATGCTGATCGACACAATGGGGTCCCATGGGCATGAGCGATGAATCGCGGGAGGCGCAGACATGCGCCATGGCATTTATTTTTCCCTCAAATCCTCGGGAAGCTCATTGAACTTCCCAAGCATTCCATAGATACGTATGAGGGCGTGATTCAGCATCCGCTCTCCGGCGCCAACCTCGACATAGGTGTCCGAATCGCCCGCGCCGTATCCACCCTCGGTGGCTGCCCGAATGGTTGGGATATAGTCAAAGTAACCGTTCGTGTAGCCGAGGAAAAAGGCGTCAGGCACCGGACATCGGACTCTCCAGTCGATCTGGAAATCGACGAAAGGTTCACCCGACATTCCCACAAAGGCGATCTGCTTATCGATCAGCAGGGTCGTCACAGCAAACGGGAGCTTATCCGGCGCCTGCGATTTGAAGAAGTCCGCGTGGTCGTCAAAGATCTGTGGCCCAAAGTCCTTGAGAAGGCCCTGGCGGAATTCTTTGGGATTCCAGCGAACACGCATGGGCAGCACGTCTTCAGCGTACTGCAGGCTGGGCTCTGCCGGCGCCTCCGTGTGGATGCCTTGCGCCACTTTCACAACTTCCTTGCCCAGTGTTTCACCGGTCCACTGGCAGTCCTTGACAGCGCCGTCCGCCAGCGGAATGGTGGCATCGTAGGGATTAATATCACCCGGCGCCCCCTGCATGAAGAAGCAGATAGGACGGCCGCCAAAGGCCTCTGCGACAAACTTTGTCATGACGCCGGGAAAATCGGCGGAATACTCCCGGTTGTCGGGGCCGTAGACCACGGGATGGCACGCATAGTTCACCAGGATTGCGAGCGGCTGCCCATCGGTGCGGTCAATTCGCAAAACCGAAACAGTGGGGTCCACCGGAGAAGTGGGAATTTTGGTGGGGTCGGTCCAAAGCATCCTGACGGTACCGTCCGCGTTGACCACCCGGCGATTGTAACCAATGAAGGCGCTTCCATAACCCGTTCCAATCCGAACCTTTTCCAGATGATGGCAGGCATCCTTCGCGGCGCCGCCGATTTTTTCAACTGCGGCGTTTTCCCATGCTGTTACGCCGGCGGGCGAGTCAACATCCACGATGTTGGGGCCGGAGTGGGTGTGCGAGGCCGAGATGAAGAGATCGGAAATTCCATCCTGTTCGCGCAGGAGGGCCTTCAATCGGTCCATGGTGGCGGGATCAAAGGTGCGTCCCAGGTCGAGAGTGACGAACGCCACTCTGGTTTTGCCTGTTTCCAAAACCAGCACACGCGCAAAAAGAGGATCACGGGTTCCGGTGGCAACCTCGTTATTCTTGATGCGGGAGAAAAAGCCGTACATGGGAAGCCCGGCTGGGGGTGTAATGTCGGCCTGCGCTGCACCCGCCCGCAACGCTGCCCATGACGCGGAAGTCGAGCAGCCCAGCAGGATAACGAAAATCCACAGCTTCTTCAGGACCCATTGCATACAGACGCCTCAACCTTTGTCCCGCGGCAGGCACTGTGCATAAGAAGGTGCGCCGCGAAGCTTAAAGGGAATCATTGTATCCGGAAAACCCGGAACGGGCAGGCATGGCACCGGTTTTGTGCTGCGGGCTTTTTCTCTCTTCATCCTTCAGAATTCATAATTCTCTTTGTCCCCACCCAGCTTCGCTGACCGCAGAGACACAAACCGCCTCTGTGCCAGCCCCGATGGCGGGACGAACCCGCCGCTACAGCAAAAGACCCCTCACCCGGCCGCTCGCGCGTCCACCCTCTCCTCTCGGCGAGGGCTTGCACAATCCGATGGCTGCCTGATGCGGCACGAGTTTACTCGTGCCGTAACACAACGCAGTGAAGTGCCGGTTTTAGCGTCTTTTTCGTTGGAACCGCCGGCCCGGTTCAGGAGGAATGGTTGACCACTTCCACCAGGCCCGCAACGTCGCCCAGGCTGTCGTAGACGGGCCCCAGGACGGAAATCATGCCGGGCCGCTGTTTGACGGTGACGGGCTTGCCGGTTTCGAGCACCTGCCGCATGGGCGGGAACATCTCCTGATCGATGGCGCCGAAGGTCCAGAACTGGCTGAGCTCATTCGCGTTGCGGATGACCACCTGGATCTTGTCCGGGTGGCCGGGGATGGGCATCCAGAGGTTGACGTCGCAGGTGAAGGGAGCGAGGCGCGCCAGGCGGATCAGAGTTTTCTTGACGGCATTGAATTCGGCGTCGTTCACGTCGTAGTTGTCGCCGGCCAGGAAGCGGTCATGCGGGTCGGACTTGAACATGTATTCGAGCGCCCGCGGGGTGACGATGCGGCGGCAGGCGTCGCCGTCCACCATCACGGCGGCCACGCGGGCGATGTGGCCGAGTTCCTGCTCAATTTGCTCGGGCGTGTGGGTCATCTTCTCTGTCATTGGTTTTCCCGGGCCAGCTGCAGGATGGATTGGCGGACGCGGTTCCAGGCGTCGGCGTCGAGCTTCGAGAAAAGTTTGCTCGTGTGCGCGGTGGCGGCGGTCATCTCGGAATCGGTCCATTCATAGGTGGGTTGGTCGGCAAAGGCCGGGCGCGGATTCCACCACTGGTCGGGCGTTGAGCCGTTGAACTGCTTTGTGGCTTCCGCCTTCAAAGCCTGGAGGCCGTGCCGCGCCTTGAAGCTATCGAGCAGCGTCAATTCCTGCACGGCGTTGCGCTGGATTTTGAGCCGCACGCTGGGGATGGGATCGCGCAGGCCGAAGCGATCACCCGAATAAACCAGGGTGGTGCCGCCGCCCGTAAAGTTGAACCAGGGATCTTTGCCGGGTTGCACGGCCAGCCAGTGCACAAAGCCCATGGCGTCCCACACCCAGGCGCGCAAAACCAGTTCGGTGATGGCGGAGGCGGGCTGGGTGACCTGGGGCGGCCCGCCGTAGTACCAGACGATGTCGCCGCGATCGCGCAGCATTTTGGGCGCGCCCTGGTACCAGCTGAGGATGCCGCCGCCGCAGGTCCACATGTTGACCACGCCGTTGAGCTCGCGAAACTGCTGCTCCATGTCCCAACTGACGTCGGCGCGGAAAACGAAGCGCACGGGCGTGTCGGCGGGCAGCGCCTTCTTCAGCAGCCGGCCGTATTCGGTGAAGTAGCTGAGGTCTTTGGGATACCGCACCTCGTCGCCGTCCCACGAAAAGCCCATGTAGCGCTTCTTGTGGTTGAAGAACATTTCAAAATTCGTTCGGGTCCAGCCCTTGTCGCGGAAGTGCTTCTCCATTTCGCCCACCACATGGGTGAACTCGGCTTCATAGCCCGCCTCGCCCCACACGAGCCAGGAAGCCGGCCATTCCGGGTTGATGGGCAGATAGGCAAAGGGGATGGGTTTGGGGCCGCGGCGCGTTTGGGCAAAGGCCGAGCCGTCGAGCAGCGGCCCGTAGTGCCGGTCGTACAAATCCCAGTTGGCGATGCGCTTCCCGCGTCCTTCGCCTTCGAGCGCCGGAGCGAACTGCGCCTCCACCCGGCCGGCGTGGCCGTATCCGAGCTGATGGAAAACTCCATGGTTCTCGTAGAAGACGCGGTGATAGGAGTGGATGAGGCGGAAGAGTTCGTCGCTTTCAAAGAAATTGCCGCTGGCGGCCTGGACGCGGGAAGGGAACTGGCTGGCGATCCAGGAAGCGTCATAAGAGTTGTGGTCCATGGCCACAACGTCTTCCGCAGGGACCACCGCCGGAAGCACTTTGAGCTGCAGCGCGAGGGTGCGGCGTTTGCCCGCGGCTTCCAGCGTGGCCCGGCCGGAATAATCGCCCGGCGCGGCGTCCGGAGGGACCCAGACGTCCACCCAGAAGGCTTGCGCGGTCTGTTTTTCGATCTTGTTGTCAGGCTCGGGAAGCCGGGAGCGGTGCGGAGCGCTCACGGGAACCAGGGCGTCCGGGTAGTAATCGCCGGAGCGCAGCCAGTGGAACCACTCGCGGTAAAGATCGGTCTGGATTTTGCCGCTGCGGTCGTTCCAATGCAGGTCGAGGCTGTATTCGCCGGGCCGGGCCGTCTGGACCACCAGATGAAACGATGCGTAGGCGCCCCGGGGACACTCGAGCGAAAGCCGCTGGCCCTTCTGGAAGCCGTTGGCGGCGGCCGCGGCATCACGGTCGGCGCGCACGATGCCGCCCATAGGATCGGGGCGGAGAAACTGCGGCAGGGCGAAAAGTCGCGTCTCGCGGGCCTCGGGGCGATTTGAACTATCGGCGGCTTCACTCCAGACGGGCAGCGCTTGCTCGGCCGCCAGGGCTCCCAGCGCGGTTTGCAAAAACGTGCGGCGCGAAGGATGGCTGGTTTTTTCCATTTCAGGTTTCGCACTTTCGGGTTGCAGGGTTCAGGAGATTCGCCCCGCCCGGTCCGGACTCCCTTGCAAAACGGAAGGCCCGGGAAATTCGGAGGGCGCTCGCCAGCGTGAAATCATCCACGAAATGCGCGCTGAAGTCAATAATGGGATACCGCGTTGGTTGCATGGGTCAGAAGGCCGTTCCCCTTTTATGCGGTCTTTGGAAAGGGGCGCCACGGCGGGGGGACCTGGCCGGTAGCCTGCCATGGTGATTTCTCTTTACCGCAGAATCTTCAGGGTGCTCTAATATGCAGGTTTCTAAATTCGCGATTGGCGACCCATGGATGGTGGAAGAACATTCCACGGAGGAAAAATGAACCGCAGAGAATTCGTTGCGCGGGCGGGGGCGGGATCATTGGGTTTTGCAGCTTTGCCAGCCTTCAGCGCGCCCGCAGAAAAGAAGGCGGCGGAATTGCACGATCGGGCCATGCCGGACATGCTGGTATCGCACCTTTCAAAGGAGATGAACAGCCTCTGTGCTCAATGGGACCGGAAGCGCCAGGCGATCAAGACGCCGGAAAGCTCTCAATGAGCGCAACCGGTTTGTCCGGCAGAAGTTCGTTGAAATGATCGGAGGTTTCCCTGAGAAGACCCCTCTCGGCGCGATTACCGTCAGGGTCCTCAAGCGGGACGGCTTTCGCATCGAAGTGCTGATGTACCAAAGCCGGCCAAACTTCTGGGTGACGGCGAGCCTTTACGTTCCGAGCACCGGTACCGGACCTTTTCCCGGCATCATCTCGCCTTGCGGGCACTATTCCCTGGCGCGAATGATACCCACTTACCAAACCGCTTATTTGAGCCTGGTAAAGAATGGCTTTGTGGTGCTTGCGTATGATCCTGTCGGGCAGGGCGAGCGCAGGCAATATTGGAATCCCGAAACCGGCCGCAGCGACACGGGATTGAGCGACTCGACTTCCGAGCACTCGATGCCCGGCCAGTTACTGCTGCTGATGGGCGAAAGCCTGACGCAATATCGCATTTGGGATGGGATACGGGCCATTGACTATTTGATGTCCCGGCCGGAGGTTGATCCCAAACGGATCGGATGCGCGGGCCATTCGGGCGGAGGAACGCTGAGCAAGTTCATCAGCGCCGTGGACGAGCGAGTCCAGTGCGCGGTGATTCATGAAGGAGGGACCGCAAACCGCTGGCCGGTGCATCTTCCACTTTTTAGTCCCCTGGGACCCTCGGATGTTGAGCAAAATGTCTTTCCCGCGGCCATTTATGGCATCGACCACGTGGATCAGCAGGTTGCCATCGCGCCCCGGCCGCTGCTGGCCAGCATCGAACACTATTCAAAAAGCTTTAACGATGCCGCCGAGTCGATCGGGGCCGCCTACCGGCTGCTGGGCGTGCCGGAAAAATTCTCCACCGTATCTGCCGACAGCCCGCACGCCTGGACCTACAAGCTGAGGCTGGCGACGGCGAACTGGTTCAGCCGCTGGTTTTATGGGCGCCCGGGTCCGGACTCTGAGCCGACACTCGTGCCCGAGAAGCCGGAAGACCTTTACTGTACGCCGGACGGATCGATTCGGTACTCGCAACAAGGCGAGACCCTCTGCTCGCTCATACTGAAGAAGCAAGCCACGCTTCCGCCTGTTGGACCCGCGCCCAAAAACCCGGGTGAGGTTGCATCCCACCGCGATCAAATGCGTGCCCGGATTCAAAAGTTGCTGCGCTACCGGAAAAGCGATGATCCGCTCAATCCGCGCAAGGTCGTGACGGTGCCGGAAAAGGGCTACAGGATTGAGAAGGTGGAGTTTCTCTCCGAGCCGGGAATCTACTTGCCGGCCTGGGCTTACCTGCCCGCCGGCAGGCGGCTGGCTTCGCCACCGATCCTCTATTTCAATGGAGAGGGCATGGCTGCTGCCGGCATGGAGTTTGCGGGAGAAGAGTGTTCGGGGCTGGCGCCGGGAGTATCTGGCCCAGATGGCCCGCAGGGGGCATCTGGTGGTCGCCGTGGACGTGCGCGGAATCGGCCTGACGCGCCCGCTGCACGAGGGCGAAGGTGGCCAAAGCGAATTCAGCCAGTTGTTCGATGTCGAAACGGCGATGGCCTACATGGACTGGTACATGGACCGTTCACTGTTTGGATCGCGCGTCGCGGACGTTCAGCGCGCCGTGGATTATGCTTTGTCCCGCCCCGAGGCCGGGGGTCCCGGCGTCCGGGTGATCGGAAAGGGCACGGGGGCGCTGTGGGCGCTCTACGCCGCCGCGCTTGACCCGCGCATCCAATCGGTTGTGTGCCACGAAGGATTGCTCTCTTACCGGTCGCTGACCGCAGTGGACCGTTATCTGTACGGCGCGGACGTTTTCATTCTCGATGTGCTGAATCATTTCGACCTGCCTCAGGTCGCCGCGGCCGTGGCCGGCCGGCGCCTGGCCCTGCTCTCGCCCGTCGATGCCATGAAGCAGCCAGTCGATCCTGCCGCGGCAGCCGAGGCGTATCGCTGGGCGCAGGACGCGTATTCCGCTTCGGGTGCGAAAGACCAACTCCTCATTTCAGCAGTCCAACCGGATCAATCACTGGCATCCCAGTATCTCCGCTTGCTGGGCCAGCAGCAAGAAGAGTGACAAGAGCGCTCTTAGTTGAGGATGGCATCATACAGTGACGAGCCTTCGTAGCACCGGCATCTTGCCGGCCTTGAAAATTGCCGCCGGGACGGCGGTGCTACAATTGCGAACCGTATTTTGCAAACATCTGTAAACAGTGCAAGCCAGGTGAGCGCAGCTTCCAAATTCTTTGACGCCGGATTCCTGCGCTCCTGACAAACACACAGCTCCCGGGCGCCATTCGCTACGGCGCGGGCATGCAGCACAGCGACACCCTGGACAGGCCGCACCCATCCGCTCGGTTCAAACGGAAAAGTCCGGGATCGTGATGGACTCGGCTGCGGGCACAAATCGTGTTCCAGTGGAATAGCGCCTCATGCGCCGTGAAGAAAACCTGCCGCCAGGCCGGACTTGAGAGTGACATGGCCATGGCTCCGCCGGCTCCGGCCTGCCCGTGTTTCAACTGACAGGCGTTCCAGCAGAATGTCGAAATGGGCCGTAGCGGCGGCTTTACGCCGCCAACCACGTTGAGAGCATTGAAATTATGGCGGGGTGAACCCGCCGCCACACCCTCTCTGCCGGATATTTCAACAGCCTGCTTGAACTCGTTTCCATGCTCACCAGCAGATCACACCCCCTGGTGATTTATGTCACAGCGCCCTGTGAGGAGGATCAGAGATAGTGTAGGAACCGGACCGGGCTGCGAAAGATTCAATCAAGGGGGCGATGATGGCAAGCAATGTGAAGTCCAAGGAATACAAGCGAGACGCCGTTCCTTATGTTGAAGACCGCAAGCAGGACACCTTTGTGCCCACCGAACCGCTGAATCCCTGCGAGCTTGAGATCGACCTGTTCTGTAAAGGCGTCCGCGTGGACGAATCGGGCACGCTGGGTGAAGAAGGGCGGCCGCTGGTGCGCACCCGCGCCGGCCTGGGCAGCGGACTCGAGGTCATCATTCCGGGGCCGCTGAAGGACGTCTGGGCCAACATTCCCGTCGAGGAAGAGTTCGCAAAAAAGTCGTGCTACCGGATTGTGCGGGACGGCGACAACTTTGAAATCTTCGACAACCGGCAGGGATTCAGCTACCCCGTCAGGCTTTCGCCGGAAGTGCCCTGGTACACCCGCGCCACCGCGCGCGGCGTCCAGATGCAGCGCATCGGCGTGCTGCAGGGCACCTATCTCGGAATCTATATTTCCAATTCCTGCGGCTTCTGGTACCACTCGCCGGCCCTGAACTGCAAGTTCTGCACCACGGGACTGAACGTGGGCGTGAATGAAGTGGAGATGAAAGACGTGGAGGATGTGGTCGAGGTGGCGCAGACGGCGAAGGCGGAGAGTGGCGTGACCTTTACGCACTTCAATTCCGGCTACCAGACCAATCGCGACCTGGACCGCGCCGCTCCCTACGTAAAGGCCGTGAAGTCGCGCGTGGGCAGCCTGATTGGAGTGCAGTTGACGCCCACCCGCGACCTGTGGAAGTACGACCGGCTGATGGACCTGGGGGCCGACCACTTCAGCTTCTGCTACGAATTCCAGAACCCGGAATTTTTTGCAAAGCTCTGTCCCGGCAAAGAAAAGCTGATCGGGCAGAAGACCTTCTTCCGGGCGCTGGAATATACCTCAAAGAAGCTGGGGAAGGGCGCCTGCTCGGGTGAAATCATTGCCGGCATCGAGCCCCTTGAAGACACCCTGGCCGCCATCGACATGATCGCCGGAATGGGAGCGTTCCCGACCGTGTGCATTTTCCGGCCCACCATCGGTTCCGACATGGAGCGCTGGCCGGCGCCCCGCTATGAAGATATGTTGGTGGTTTACCGGCACCTTTATGAGGCGTGCAGGAAGAACGGCATTCCCATGGACGTGACGCCCAATATCGAGGTGAGCCTGATTGTCCAGCCGGGCGACACGCGTTACCTGGCGGACTCCAGCCTGGCCACCAAGCTCTACGACATGAAGCTCAGCCTGATGAAAAAAGCGGCCAGGCCGTATTTCTGGTGGGCCGGCCGTCCCAAACCCATTAAGGCTTCTGAAATTCTGAGCGAGTAGCCGCGGCGCACACGCCGCCATGCAAGTCCGGCCTCATTGGGACATCTGAGGCCGGGCCCACAGGTTGTTCAACGCTTAAGGGATTGCCGATCTGCTTTCCCTGCCGTTCTTGTTGCGCACCGGCGCGGCGAAATCGACCCGAAAAATGGCAACGAGGACGACCCACCGAACGTTGGATATATAATTGCCTGTGACAGACAAATAAATAAGAAAGCGGGCATAGGCTCAGGCTTGCATAGAGCTTTGCTGCTGAGGCACCAGATTCAGGGCCGACCCCGTAAAGGACATGACGATCAGGTCCGCCCGCCGCTGAACACGGAACTTGGCAAGAAGGTTCGAAACGTGGAACTTTGCCGTGCGTTCAGAAATGTTCAACTGTCCCGCGATTTCCTTGTTGGAGAGGTTATCCAGCACTGCCTGAAGGACCTCCCGCTCCCGCCGGCTCAATCCCACCGAACTGCTGATGAGAGTTCGGTTGCGCGAGCTGGGAAGAATCGATTCCACAAAATGGGAAAACAGGACCCGTGGAACCCAATAGCTGCCTTCGAGCAGGGCATCGAATGCAGGCGCCAGGTCCGAGCGCGCTTCGGAATAGGTCATCAACCCCTTGGTTCCGAGGCGAAGCAGCGGAAAGGCATTACTTTCGTCAAATTTTTCAGAAACCACAACGACCTTCGATTCCGGGTACCGGTCCATAATCTCCGATACCAGAAGGGCTGCGGCATTGGGGACACAAGCATCCACGACGTAGAGAGGACACTTTGCAAATGACAATTCGTGGAAATCAGTTGTTAGACGTGAATCAACGTGCTTTGCTTTCACCCGGTAGGACAAGTCGCCCAGTAACTTTGAGAATTCGCTTAAAACCAGCGGATGGGAGGATAGGAGGCAAACTTTCAAACACGACTTGGCGTGTTTTTGCAACCTACGAGAGAAGCCAGCGAGTGTTTGCTCAATCATCTTGTGCTTCTCCTTCGACCTAACGATTTTTATCGGCTATTCTGCCGGATTTGTTTAGTGAATTCCGGCGATTCACCCACCAGAGGGCAATAAAACGTACTTTAAATACCCTAAGGTAGAAACCTAGCTGGCCTAATGGGGCCTCCCCACCCGATTAATCCAGATCTTACCCTACGTAACAACCACAAGTCCGTCATTCTGGCAAATCAAATCCCCTTAGTCAAGTCAGAAATTCCACGGTGTAAAGCCTCTGGCATATTTGATAAGACCCTGCGTTTTCAATGTATCTATATTATGTTAAATGACTTATCAATATAATCAGCCTCTTAATAATAAGGATGTCTGGCCGGTTTATTAATAAAAATTGTGGCAGTAAAGGTAATCGAGTCAGCCTGGCAATCACACTGACCTGTTGGCCAGCTTTGGCAGTGCGTCACAGGTACAGGTTCCTGACCCGGCAGTCCCTGATTCTCATTATTTCTGACCATGGCTTCCAGACCGGTCGACTCAGGCGGGGAATTCACGACTGGTCTCCTGCCTGGTCCATTTGGGTGGCCCCCAGGGGGCTGAGTTTCCTGCGGCGCAAAGTGAGGTAAAGGGAGAGCACCACGAAAATTTCCGTTGCCACCACGGCTGCCGCCATGCCAACCTGCGCAAACCGTGGCGCGAAAAGCACGGCCAGAACCAGGTTGAGCGCCCCACCCGCCAGAATTATCCGGTTGAATTGCCGGTCCAGTCCCAGAGGCACCATCCACAAAACTCCGAACAGGGTTCCGAGGGCGTCGAGCAGCGGCAAGGCGGCCATGATTTCGAGCACCGGAACCGAGGCTGTGAAGCTCCTGCCCAGAATCAGGGGGACGGCCCAGGGCGCTCGACAGAAAGGCGGCGAGACTCAAAACGACACCAACCGAACTCATGAGAAACATGCTGAACCGTGCCAGGCGGTTGGCCGCAGGCCGGTTGTGCTGCACCAGGTGGCTGAGCCGCGGATAAAGGCTCTGATGGATGGGGGCCAGCAGTCCCATGAGCGCGCGCGCCAGCTTTTCCGCCCCGGCGTAAAACCCCACGGCGGCGGGCGAGGCGAACAGGCCCAGGATAAAGGCGTTGCCGGCGCCGTAGAGGCTCATGGAACCCTGGAAGAGAAACATGCTCCATCCCATGCGCAGGGTGCTACTGACCAGCCGCCAGGTGGGCAGCCTGAAGGGGACCTCGCGGTAAACCATCGCCGTGGCCGCAAGGACGGAAATCAGGGCACCGCTCCCCTGCAGCACCAGCACCTTCCAGCCGTCGGCGGGGTGGTGCACGAGGATAAAGATGCCCGCCGTGGCCGCCGCCCTGCCCGCCACGTCCAGCACGGCCACCAGCCGCATCCGTTCAAAGCCCTGGTAATACCACAGCATGCTGAACGATTGCCCCACCGCCCAGAACACGGCCGCCCAGAGGAACACGGGATGCGCGCGGAACAGCGGAATCCACGATTCGAGGAACAGGGCGAGGAGCACGGCGCCGGCCGCCAGCATCACCCTGGCGCCCATTACGCCCGCCACCAGGTTGGCCAGCTCGTCCCGGGAATCGCGGTTCCTGGCCACGGCGCGGGTGGCGGAAAGATGGAAGCCGTATTCGATGACGATGCCGGCGTAGGCGCCGAAGGCCTGCGCGAAGGCCACCAGTCCCCAGGTCGCAACGCCCAGCACACGAGTCAGGTAGGGAAGGGTGACGAGCGGCAGCAGGTAGTTGGCGAATTGCACCCCGTACAGAGAGGCCACGTTCCGCGCCAGGCCTCTGTCCAGCGACCATTCGCGTAATTGGGCGCGGATGTCTTTCATGCCGCATTCTCTCCAGTGGCGCACCGGTGCTGCTCACTCCGGTGTGATTAACCTGTGTAACGGAGGCTGGCTTCGAACGCAAAGGATTTTTTTAGCAGATATCTGAAAAATGCCTTGGACCCCGTCATTCCGAGCGAAGCGAGGAATCTGCTTCTAGCCTGTGTACTGGAAACAATGCAGATCCTTCGCTTCGCTCAGGATGACGTGGTGAAATACTGTGAATTCTTGGTCGCTACCAGCGCTGATGGACCTGCGCCCGCAGCCGCGTGTCGTAAAGCTCGCGCACCTTCTGCATGGCCTCATCGCCGAGCGGCGGCAGATCAGAGGCGCGGGCGTTGTCTTCCACCTGGGAGGGACGCTTGCCACCGGGGATGGCGCAGGTGACGGCGTCAAACATCAGGATCCAGCGCAGGGCCAGCTGCGCCATGGTGGCGCCTTGCGGGACCAGCGGGCGCAACTGGTCGACGATGTCGAGACCCAGATTGTAATCGACGCCGGAGAAGGTTTCGCCCTTGTCAAATTTCGCGCCCTGGCGGTTGAATTTGCGATGGTCGTCGTCAGTGAAAGTTGTTTCGCGGGTCATACGGCCGGTGAGCATGCCGCTGGCCAGCGGCACGCGCGCCAGGATGCCCACCCGGCGGCGTTTGGCTTCCGGGAAAAAGAGTTCCGCCGGACGGTGCCGGAACATGTTGAAGATGATCTGCACGCTCTGGATGCCGGGATATTCCAGCGCCTTCAGGCCTTCTTCGCAGGTGCTAACGCTGACGGCGTAGTGGCGGATTTTCCCGGCCTTCACCAGCCCTTCCAGCGCCTCAAAGGTTTCGGGAGTGTAGTAGACCTGCGTTGGGCGGGCAGTGGAGCTGCACGATGTCCACGCAATCGGTCTGCAGGTTGCGCAGGCTGTCTTCCACAAAGCGGGTGAGGTTTTCCCGGTTGTAGCCTTCGGGGGTGTGCGGGTTCAGCTTGCGGCCGGCCTTGGTGGCGATGTAAAAGGTTTCCTGGCGCTCTTTGCGCAGCCGCCCCAGCAGGCGCTCGCTGCGGCCGTCGCCATAAACGTCTGCCGTGTCAAAAAAGTTGATGCCCACGTCCAGCGCCTTGTGCAGCGCCGCCATCGATTCCTTCTCATCCACGCTTCCCCACATCGAGCCGATGGCCCAGGCGCCAAAACTGATTTCTGAAACCTTCCATCCCGTCCTGCCCAGTTCCCGGTAATTCATTCTCTGCTCCCTTTGAATTTGGATTCGTTTGTGTGGATCGGCAGCGCCTTCACAGCGCTGCAGCCGTCGATAAGTTCGATAATGCCGGCAAGATGCGGCGCTAAAAGCGTGTGTTGCCGTCATCCCTTCGCCGCTTCTTCCAGGCTCTTGTCGAGAATGGCGACCGCCTGGTCGATATCGGACACGGGGATATTGAGCGGCGGCGACATGCGCAGTACGTTGGCGTAAAGGCCGCCCTTGCCGATCACCAGTCCGTTGGCCCGGGCGCGCTCGAGCACCTTGTTGGCCAGGTCCGTGGCCGGCTCCTTGGTCTTGCGGTCCTTCACCAGCTCGACGCCCAGCATCAGTCCCATGCCGCGAACGTCGCCGACGGAGGCGTGCTTTTCCTTCAGAGCGTCGAGGCCCTCGCGGAAGCGCTTGCCGGCCGTCTCGGCGTGATCCATCAGCCGGTCTTCTTCAATCAGGTCGATGGTGGCCTTGGCGGCGACGGAGGTGACGGGATTGCCGCCGAAGGTGGAGATGGTGAGGCCCTTGTAGCTGTCGGCAATTTCCGGCCGGGTGATGGTGCAGCCGATGGGAACACCGTTGGCCATGCCCTTGGCCAGGGTCATCATGTCCGGCTCAACTTCCCAGTGCTCGATGCCGAACCAGCGCTTGCCGGTGCGCCCGAAGCCCGTCTGGACTTCGTCGGAAATGAAGAGCCCGCCGTAATTGCGGACGATCGTGGCCACAATCTTGAAATATCCGGGCGGCGGCACCACCACGCCTCCCAGACCCTGGATGGTTTCCGCCAGCAGGCCGGCCACGGCGCCGCCGGTGGAAGTTTTGATCACTTCTTCCACGTCCTTCGCGCAGTGCAGATCGCAGCTCGGGATAGGTGAGGCCGTAGGGGCAGCGGTAGCAATAGGGGCCCGGAGCATGAACGATGCCGGAAGAAATGATGCCGGCTTTGCGCCAGGTGCCGAGCCCGGTGAGGGATTTCGCCAGTTGGGTGTGCCCGCTGTAGCCGTGGCGCAGCGCCAGAATGTCGTAATTGCCGGTGTGCATGCGCGCCGTGAGCACGGCCACTTCATTGGCTTCAGAACCGCTGTTGGTGAAATAGCTTTTCTGCAGCTTGCCGGGCGCAATCTGGGCCATCTTCTCAGCCAGCGCCACCATGGGCTCGGAGGGGAACAGGGTCGAAGCGTGCTGCAGGCGGTCAACCTGGGCCTTGATTTTCGAGGTCACTTTTTCATTGGCGTGGCCCACGCTGATGGTGACAATGCCGCCCAGAAAGTCGAGATACTGCTTGCCGTCCACGTCGAAGAGGTATTGGCCCTTGCCGTGGTCGAGCACCAGCGGGTCTTTGTAATAGGTGGCGACGCAGTTGAACAGATAGTCTTTGTGCTTGCGAACAATTTCGTCTTTGGTCATAGTTCCATCCTTCAAGGAGTGGTGTGAAAGAAGAGTTTACAGGCGAAAGCCGAAAGTTGGAAGGGCTACGCTGCGCCGCGAGCCGGAAGTCGCCTGGCATTGTTGCGATCAGCTTCTTCCTGTCTGTCTTCTGACTTCTGATCGCTGACACCTGACTAGCTGCCACCTGCCGTCTACTTCAAATACTTCGCCAGCCAGTCCTCGACCGTCTTGTACCAGAAGCGGCTGTCATCTGGTTTCATTACCAGGTGGCTTTCCTCTTCAAGATAGACCAGCTTCGACGGCACGCCCTGGCGCTGGAGCGAGGTGAAGAGCTGGAACGCCTGGCCCTCGGGCACGCGATAGTCCCTGTTGCCCTGGAAGATCAGCATGGGCGTTTTGGCGTTCTGGATGTAATGGGACGGCGACCATTTTTCGTAGAGCGCCGGGATCCTTCCACGGCACGCCTTTCAGTTCCCATTCCGGAAACCAGAGTTCCTCCGTCTCGCCGTACATGGAGCGCAGGTCAAACACGCCGTCGTGCGAAACGAGAACCTTGAAGCGATTCGTGTGGCCCTCAATCCAGTTGATCATATAACCGCCGTAGCTGGCGCCTGCGGCGCCGATACGGCCCTTGTCCACGTAGGGAAGGTTCTCAAGATCATCGGTGGCTTTCATCAGGTCTTCGTAGGGAGCGCCGCCCCAGTCGCCTGAAATTTCCGCCGTGAAGGCCTGGCCATAGCCGATGGAACCGTGGAAGTTCGTTGCCATCACCACGTAGCCGAAAGAGGCGAACAGTTCGGCGTTCCAGCGGTAGAACCAGGAATCGCTCCAGTTCCCCTGCGGGCCGCCGTGGATCAGCATCAGGCCGGGATATTTTTTGCCGGGATCGAAGTGGGGCGGCTTCACCAGGATGCTCTCGATCTGTGCGCCCAGCGCCCCGGGCGTTTTGACGGGCTCGCCGGGGTTCATTTCAATCGTGGCCATCACGGTGTCATTCATGTGGGTCAGTTGAGTCAGCGCGCCGCCGGATGTGGAGGTGGAATAGATTTCAGGCGGCTGGGTCAGGCTCTGATGAGTGAAAACAAGCCTGCCGCCCGGAGCCACCGAAAGCGCGTCATTGTAACCGCCCAGGATCTTTTGTGACATGCGGATGGCTGACGGAAGTCTTGAAGATGGGCTGCTCGATGCCTTCGGGCGCGCTGAAATAGAGGGTGTCGGAGTCGGGCGCCCAGGTGAAACTCGAGTACCCACTGGTCAAATCCGCTGGTGAGGTCTTTGATCTGTCCTGTCTTGCGGTCGTAAACCCGCAGGCGGAACAGGGAGGATTCGTAGCCGTTCGTGGCCTGAGACGTGTAGGCAATGTAGCGGCCGTTCGGGGAGTATTGAGGCGCGGCGTCGCTGCCGGGGTTGGCGGCGGTAATGTTCTTCGCCGTGCCGCCGGTGGCGCTGACGAGGAACAGGTCGTTATTCGTCGTCCAGACCTGGGAACTGAGCGGCTGGGAGTGGTTCGATGTGTAGCAAACTTCCTTGCCGTCGGGCGAGATGGCGTAACCGTCGGGCGCGCCCAGGAAAAACGTGGGCGAGGTGTAGGGGCCGGGCGTGAGATCGCGCGGTTCGCCGCCGTCCGCCGAAACGGCGAAAAGGTGGGTGACTTTTCCGTCGAGCCAGTGGTCCCAGTGGCGGAAGAAGAGATGGTCGATAACGCGCGCCTTCACCTTGCTCGATTTCGCTTCCTCAAGCCGCCGCTTGTTGCAGGCTGCATCGTGACAATCGGGATAGACCTCAGAGGTGAAGAGCAGCGTATCGGCGTTGGCGGCCCAGGTGACGCCGTCGGCTTCGGTCGAGATGTGAGTCAACTGGCGCGCTTCGCCGCCGTCGGCGCGGATAAGCCAGACTTGCTCTTCGCCGCTCCTCGACGACATGAAGGCGAGGGAATTTGAATCGGGCGACCAGCGCGGTCGCGAATCGGAATCGCTGCCGCGCGTGAGCTGCTGCGGTTCGCCGCCCGCGAGCGGCACCCGCCAGATGTGGCTGACCATTTTGTTGGCATCAAGATCGGGCGTGGAGACAACGTAGGCGATCCACTTGCCGTCCGGCGAAACCTGGGGATCGGAGATCCGCTGGATTTTCATCAGGTCATCGAAGGTCAGAGCGTGCTTTGCCTGGGCAAGAGCAGGCAGGGCAGCGGCTGCAAGAATAAGTGGCAGGATCAGCCTGAGAGTTTTTCGCTTCATAGGGGGCTCCCTCGATCAGAGGTTCGGAAAAAGGCGAATGCCTGGGAAAACAAACAAGCCTAAAACTTGCGTGACCATTCCTTCGGCCAGCGTTCGATGACCACCTTCTCCTGCGTGTAAAACTGCACGGCGTCGCGGCCCTGCGCGTGCAGCACGCCAAAAAAGCTGTCTTTCCAGCCGCTGAAGGGGAAGTAGGCCATGGGCGCGGCCACGCCAATGTTGATGCCCAGGTTGCCGACCGGAGCCTCGTAGCGGAAGCGGCGCGCGACGGCGCCGCTGGTGGTGAAAATCGACGCCTGGTTGCCGTAAGGACTCCGGGCAAGCAATTCGATAGCTTCGTCCAGAGTTTTGACGTGGTTCAGGGTAAGGACGGGACCGAAAATCTCGCTCTGAGAAACCACACTGCCGGGCGGAACATTTTCCAGCAGGGTCGGTTTGAGGAAATTGCCTTTGCCCTTCACGATGGCGTCGTTGCGTCCATCCAGCAGGACGTTGGCGCCATCGGCTGCGCCCTTTGCGATGAAGCCTTCAATTCTCGCCTTGCTCTCCGCAGTGATGACGGGCCCCATCTGCACGTCTTCCTGCAAGCCATCGCCCACGCGGATGGAGTTGGCGGCCTCCGTAATGCTTTGCGTAAAGGCTTCCCGCGCATCGCCCACCGTGACGGCCAGAGAAACCGCCAGACAACGCTGGCCGGCGCAGCCGAAGGCGCTGTCGGAGGTGATGCGGGTTGCGGCTTCCATGTCGGCGTCGGGCAGCACCAGCACCGGGTTCTTGGCTCCGCCCTGGCATTGCACACGTTTGCCGTGGGCGGCGGCCTGCGCATAAACGTACTTTGCCACCGGCGTCGAGCCCACAAAACTGATGGCCCGAACTTCAGGGTGCTGGAGCAGGGCGTCAACCGCGGGTTTGGAGCCGTGAACCATGTTGAGGACGCCGGGCGGAAGATTCAACTGCTCCATCAGCTCAAACAGAAAGGCGCTGGAAAGCGGCACACGTTCCGAAGGCTTCAGGATGAAAGTGTTTCCGCAGGCCAGGGCGTAAGGCAGGAACCAGAAGGGAATCATCGCCGGGAAGTTGAAGGGCGTGATGGCGGCCACCACGCCCAGCGGCTGCCGGACCATGGTTTCATCGATTCCCCGCGCCACGTCTTCCAGGTTGTAGCCCTGCATCAGCGTGGGAATTCCGCAGGCGACCTCGACGTTCTCGACAGCGCGCCGCAGCTCGCCCCGGGATTCGGCGAGCGTTTTGCCGTTTTCAGTGGTAATGGTGCGGGCGATTTCGTCGAAATGATCCTCAAGGATCTGCTTTAGCTTGAAGAGGTACTGGATGCGGTCTTCGGGCGGGGTGCGGCGCCATTCGGGGAAAGCCTGGCTGGCGGCCTGCACGGCACGGTCAACGTCATCAGCAGCGGCCAGCGGGACGCGTCCGAGCGCCTCGCCGGTTGCAGGATTTATGACATCCTGATAGTCGCTGGATTTCGACCGCTGCCACTGGCCGTTGATGTAGAGTGGCAGTTCGCGGGGGCCTTTGCCGGCCGTGGGTCCGGAAGTTGTCATTTTCTCTATTCCCCTATTTCTTCTATATGGCTTTCACTCAGCCGATTGGGATTTGAACGCCCTACCGCACCTTCCGCCAAAGCCGGGCCCGGAACTCGAAGCCGCCCGGAATGCCCGAGGGATGGGAAGAGTCATCTCCGGCGTGTTCGCGACCTGCGCCGGAGACCTTGCGGGTCCTCTGTTTTTTAATGCGACTACATCGCGGCGAAGCATTATTCCAGGTTTTCAGAACGCACTTGCTCCCGGCAGGGCTATCAACTGGAAACCTTTAAGGCAGACGTTCTGCTTTGGAGTTTGCTCAATGCAGTTCAGGATGCATTGTGCCTGGGCGGACCGCTGTTGTCCGAACGATTCATCACACCTTGCTGGCCGTCTTGCGTGGAGCCGGCGCACCTCGAAGTAAACCCTCGGTGCTCAAGTCCTCGTCAATTTCCGGCCAGTGAATGCCGTAACCGGCGGCGGAAAGCTGCCAGTGCTCTCTCTGAGCGGGCGAGGCTTTCAGGAGTCTTGGATACCAGACCAGCGGCACGCTGATCGTCCGGCCATCCATCAATGTTACGGACAATTCGTCCTCGGTAAAGCGTACCGCGGCGACCCGTTCGTCAGCGTTCGTCGCCAAAATGCCCATGCCAAGCCTCCAGCAATTCGCTCTGGTGTCCTTCCAGCATGCTCAAAATCTTGCGCAATTCGACAGCGCTAAATCCCAGATTACGCGCCAGACTGACTGGTTGCAACCAGAACTTGGCGGAAAATCTCTCCCGGTCAACGTGGACATGAGGCGGCTCATTTCCCTCATGGCTGAAAAAATAGACTCGATACGGGCCCTCTCTGAGCGCAGTAGGCATCCGGCCTCCGGAAACCGAAGGTATTTTCCTGAATCAGGCCTCAACCCAGTGAGGCCGATAGTGCTTCGAGTGGCAGCCAGGCGTGCCTGCCCACGGCAGAAGCAGATGCCTCGATTGATGGACAATGCGTCCAAAGCGTCATGTCCACGATTTTTTACTTGGCCCACTCGGTGTGGAACACACCTTTCTTGTCTGTGCGGTGATAGGTGTGCGCGCCGAAGCAGTCGCGCAGCGCCTGCAGCAGATTAGCCGGAAGGCGTTCCTGGCGGTAGCTGTCGATATAGCCCAGCGACGTGGAAAGCGCCACGCAAGGGGTGCCCGCGTGGGTTGCAGCCTTGACAACTTCGCGCAGGTCAGTCGAATGCTTGTTCAGGGTTGCGCTGAAAATCGGAGCCAGCATCAGGTTCACCAGGGCGGAGTCCATGGCGAACGACTGCTGAATGTGGTCGAGCATTTTGGCGCGGATGATGCAGCCGCCCTTCCAGATGCGGGCAATCTCCGCGTAATTCAGGTTGTACTGATATTCCCTGGAGGCCACCCGAAGCTGCTCAAATCCCTGCGCGTAGCAGACCTTCACGGCAACCCGGTAGGCTTCGCGCATATGGGTGAGAAAAGCCGTGAGGTCGCCCGAAAAAACTTCCTTGGGGCCGCTCAGGATGTCAGCGGCAGCGACGCGCTCTTCTTTCTGCCCGGAGAGGATGCGGGCTTCCACCGCGTATGCAAGCGTGGGCACGGCGACCCCCAGGTCCATGGAATCCTGCGCCGTCCATTTCCCTGTGCCTTTCTGCTGGGCTTCGTCCACGATCAGGTCGACGAGCGGCTGTCCGGTGGCATCGTCCTTCTTGCCCAAAACCAGCGTGGTGATTTCCAGCAGGTAGGAGTTGAGGTCACCGGCGTTCCACTCGGCAAAGATGTCGTGAATTTCCGGCGTGGTCAACCGGATCACATTTTTGAAGATGTCGTAGGTTTCGCAGATGAGCTGCAGGATTCCGTACTCGATTCCGTTGTGAACCATCTTGACGTAATGGCCGGCGCTGCGGGGTCCGAGATAGGTGCAGCAGGGACCGTCGTTGGTCTGCGCGGCCATTTTGGTGAGGATCGGTTCCAGGTGGCGGTAAGATTCCTCATGCCCGCCCGGCATCATCGAAGGGCCGTGGAGGGCGCCTTCTTCGCCTCCGCTCACACCCATACCGAAGAAATGGAGGCCGGACTTCTCCAGGTCCTGCACCCGGCGCTCGGTGTCTTTAAAATAGGAGTTGCCGCCGTCGATGACGATATCTTCCTTGTCGAGAGCGGGCGTCAGGTCATTCAGGACGCCGTCAACAGCCTTGCCTGCCGGGACCATCAGCAGAATGCGCCGCGGCCTTTCGAGGGCCGCCACGAAGTCCTTCAGGGAGTTTGTGACGGTGATTTCCTTTCCCTCGACTTCCTTCGCAACCTTCCCGACTTTGTCCTCGTCGATATCGAACCCGGCTGCCGAGAAGCCCTTGCTCTCCGCATTGAGGGCAAGATTCTTGCCCATGACTCCCAATCCCACAACTCCAAGATGTCGTTTCGTCATTGTCGCCTCCTTCGTTCGAGTTCCGCCCATCAGTGGTTTTTTCGGGACTTCTGCGGACTTCTGGCGCAGGTTTTAGTGTTGAGATACGCGATTTCGTCCCGCAAAAGGAATATAATACACCCCTTGGACGTTACATTCTGGTCCCTCGCGCATCTAAATCAAGCGATGCCGGCCTGAGCGAATTGCGTACTTCGCTCGTCAGGGGCTTTGATTCACCTGTGCGCAAATCCAGAACAGGAGCGGATCGCTTTGGACGGACACACAGCGGCTCAAACTTCAAAAGATATCCGGAGCGGAGCAGAGCTTGACCTGCTTTCGATCAATACCATTCGTGGCCTCGCCATGGACGCCGTGCAAAAGGCGAATTCCGGCCACCCTGGAATGCCCATGGGCGCGGCGGCCATGGCCTACGTGCTTTGGACACGACACCTGCGTTACGATCCGCTGAAACCCCGCTGGCCCAACCGCGACCGCTTTATACTCTCTCCAGGCCACGGTTGCATCCTGCTCTACAGCCTGCTTCATTTGACGGGCTATGATATGCCGCTGGACGAACTCAAGCAGTTCCGGCAGTGGGGCAGTAAGACGCCAGGCCATCCGGAATACCACCTCGACCGGGGAATCGAGACCACGACGGGACCGCTGGGCCAGGGATTCGGCAACGGCGTCGGCATGGCCATTGCTGAAAAATATCTGGCGGCGCACTTCAACCGCCCCGGACACGAACTGGTCAATTACAAGATTTATGCCATTGTCAGCGACGGCGACCTGATGGAGGGCGTGGCGTCAGAAGCAGCCTCGCTGGCGGGCCACCTGGGCCTGAGTAATCTGGTCTATCTGTACGACGATAACCACATTTCCATCGAGGGCTCTACCGAGCTGGCCTTTACGGAAAGCCGCGCAAAGCGCTTTGAGGCTTATGGATGGTTCGTCCAAAGCATTGAAGACGGCGACGACCTGGAAGGGATCGACAAGGCGCTGAAGGCCGCGCAGGCCGAAACGGAGCGGCCGTCGATCATCATGGTGCGGACCCACATTGCTGACGGAAGCCCCAACAAGCACGACACGGCAGGCGCCCACGGATCGCCGTTGGGCGAAGAAGAGGTCAAGCTCTCCAAGGAAAATCTTGGGATACCGCTGGAGCCGAAGTTTTATATTCCGGATGGCGTTCTTGCCCATTTTCGCAAGGCCATCGATCGTGGCGAGAAAGCCGAGACAGAATGGCAGGAGCGCCTGAGCAGCTATCGCCAGGCCTTTCCTGACCTTGCCGACGAGTGGGACCGCTACGTGCGCGGCGAACTGCCCGCGGGTTGGAAAACAAAAATTCCCGCATTCAAGCCTTCCGATGGCCCGATGGCGACCCGGCAGGCGTCCGGCGCCGTGTTGAACGCCATTTCTCCAAGCCTGCCCACCCTGCTGGGCGGTTCGGCGGACCTTGCACCTTCCACCAACACGCTGATCAAAAGCGAGACGGACTTTGAGAAAGGGAACTACGGCGGGCGCAACTTCCATTTTGGAGTTCGTGAGCATGCCATGGGTTCCGCGCTGAACGGAATGGCCCTGAGCGGACTGATTCCCTATGGGGCCACGTTCATGATCTTTTCTGATTACATGCGCCCAACGCTCCGGCTGGCAGCATTGATGGGAATCCGCTCGATTTTTGTTTATACCCACGACAGTATATTCCTGGGCGAAGACGGGCCCACGCACCAGCCCATCGAACAGGTTCCGTCGCTGCGCACGATTCCGAATTTTTCGTTCATCCGGCCTGCTGATGCGAATGAGACCGCGGTGGCGTGGCGGGTGGCGATTGAAAGGAAGGACGGTCCGGTGGCTCTGGCGCTGACCCGGCAAAAGCTTACGGTGATTGACCGCGAAAAGTACGCTTCCGCCGAAGGTCTGGCGAAGGGGGCTTACATCCTTGCAGATTCCAAGGGCCAACGGCCGGACGTGATCCTGATCGCCTCAGGCTCAGAGGTTTCTGTGGCGCTGGATGCGTACGAAAAGCTGGTGGCAGAAGGCGTTGCCGCCCGAGTGGTCAGCATGCCGTCGTGGGATTTGTTTGAGAAACAGACGCAGGATTATCGGGACGAGGTCTTGCCGCCTGAAACGACGGCCCGGCTGGCTGTCGAGGCGGCTTATCCCTTCGGGTGGGAGCGATATATCGGTCCCAAAGGCGCCGTGATCGGCATGACGCGCTTTGGAGCGTCGGCGCCTTACAAGGTCCTGGCGGAAAAGTTTGGCTTCACGGCGGACAACATCGTTCGCCACGCGCACGAATTACTGGGGCGTTAAGCTTTTTAATCGGGGCGGCGCCTGGCCGTCCGCACGGGTATTTCTACAAGCCGGTTTCGGGCGGCAGGGCCTTTATATTTTCTGTCCTTCCTGAAGACGGCATCGCACGCGGCGATACCGGCGCGAGGCTGAAGAAGCCTGAGCCGCGGTTCGCCGGACGGAATTACGCAGAGGAGGTGGTAATTGATGAGCGAGAATCCTTTAAAGCAATTGGACAAATATGGCCAGAGCGTCTGGCACGATTACATCCGCCGCAAGGAAATTCTTTCCGGCGGCTTGAAAAAACGGATCGATGAAGACGGCCTGCTGGGCGTTACCTCGAACCCGAGCATTTTTGAGAAGGCGATTGCCGGCAGTGACGATTACGACGAAAGCATTCGCCAGTTTGTGGCCGAAGGCCTCGAAGCTCCGAAGATTTTCGAGAAACTTGCCATCGAGGACATTCAGAAAGCGACGGATGAGTTCCGGGGCGTTTTTGAGAGGACGGGCGGGCGCGATGGCTATGTGAGCCTGGAAGTTTCGCCGCTTCTCGCGCATGACACGAAAGGGAGCCTGGAGGAAGCCCGGCATCTGTTCAGCGCCGTCAACCGGCCGAACGTGATGATCAAGATACCCGGGACGAAAGAGGGACTTCCCGCCATTGAGACAGGCGCTCGCCGAAGGCATCAACATCAACATCACCCTGCTGTTTGGAATTGAGCGTTACGCAGAAGTCGCCAACACTTATCTGCAGGCTCTTGAAAAGAGAGTGGCCGGGGGCAAGCCGGTCGACCGGGTGGCTTCCGTGGCCAGCGTGTTTGTCAGCCGGATTGATTCGCTGGTGGACAAGCAGTTGGAAGCCAGGCTGGCTGCTGCGGGGACGCCGGAAGAGCGCAAGAAAATTGAAGGCCTTGTCGGCCGGGTGGCGGTTGCCAATACCAAGCTGATCTACCAGAAATACAAGGAAATCTTCCTGACGCCTCGATTCGAAGCGCTGGCCAAGAAAGGCGCGCGCGTTCAGCGGCCCCTGTGGGGTTCAACCAGCACCAAAAATCCGGATTACAGCGACGTCCTTTATGTGCAGGAACTGATCGGCCGCGACACCGTGAATACCATGCCCACCGCCACCATCGACGCTTACCGCGACCACGGAAAGCCCCAGGCGGACACCATCGAGCAAGGGCTGGATGAGGCTCGCAAGATCAATCTCCGCGTTGCCTGAAGTTGGCATCGATCTGGGTGCTGTCACCCAGAAACTTGAAGACAACGGCGTTGAAGCCTTCGCGAACGACTACCAGAAACTGCTGGCGAGTATCGATGAAAAGAAAAGAACGTTCACGAGGAGCGAGCAGGCCGCCCGCTGACGGTTTCGGGTGGTTTCGATTAGCCCGTCCAGCGCAGAGTCGGCAGGCTTGACGGGCAGAAACCTGCCCAAGGGCTTTCGGGCAAAGACGTCAAGCTGTGGCATTTCGAAACTGAATGCCGTAAGACCATAGTTAACGCTCCAGGCTGGCTGATCGTTACCCCGGAATTGCGAGAACACTGGGGCCGTGATGTGGGAGCCGCCCCCAGACGTTAGCGGGGGCACTGGAGGCTGTACTCTCTGGACGCAGGCCACTTCAGCGTTATCGGTGTCAGCTTCATGGACCCTGGATGACGGTCCGGAAAGGACGAAGACCTTTATGGCGGATACCTCTGTTGCCGCAAATCCCTTGCGCGAAGGCATGCGAATCCGAAGAACACCGAGCCCATGCTCGATAGTGATCTTTGGCGCTTCCGGCGATCTCACGGCGCGGAAGCTGATTCCCGCGCTCTACTACCTGCATCGTGAACGCCTTCTGCCCCAGGGGTTTTCCGTGATCGGGTGCGCGAAGACGCCCTACAGCAATGAAAAATTCCGAGAGAACATGGCGGACGCCGTCCGGAAATTTTCCGAACAGCCGTCTTCAGTGGACGAAGCCTCCCTCAAGAGTTTTACGGAATCGCTCTATTACCTGACCGATAATTTTGGTGACAGCAAGGCGTACAAGCAGCTGGGTGACCTGCTGGAAAAGCTGGATCGTGAGCGAGGAACCGGTGGAAACCGGCTTTATTATCTGGCCACGCCACCCAGTTCTTTTCCGGTGATTATCGGCCATCTGGGTTCCACAGGCCTGGCGTCTCCCGAAGACCCGGGAAAAAGCTGGACCCGCGTGGTAATCGAAAAACCTTTCGGTCACGACCTGAAGAGCGCGCGCGAACTGACCACGGCCGTGAATTCGGCCTTCAAAGAGGAGCAGGTCTACCGGATCGACCATTATCTGGGCAAAGAGACCGTCCAGAATCTATTGGTGTTCCGCTTCGCCAACGGTATTTTTGAACCTATCTGGAACCGGCGCTACATTGATCACGTTGAAATCACGGTTGCCGAGGACCTGGGCGTGGAAGGCCGGGCCCGCTATTACGAAGAAGCCGGACTGCTGCGCGACATGATCCAGAACCATGTGATGTCGGTGCTGAGCCTGGTGGCGATGGAGGCGCCGGCGTCATTCGACGCCGTGGAAGTGCGCGATGAAAAGGCCAAGGTGATGCGCTCCGTTCGCCCCATCGATCTGGAACATCTGGACGACTTTGTGGTGCGCGGCCAATATAACGAAGGCTGGGTGAAGGGTGAGAAGGTTCCAGCTTACCGGGCCGAGCCGAACGTCTCCCCGAAATCGACGACCGAGACTTTCGCGGCCCTCAAATTGTTTATCGACAACTGGCGGTGGGCTGATGTGCCTTTCTACGTGCGTTCCGGCAAGCGGCTCGCCAAGCGGGTCTCGGAAATCGTGGTCCAGTTCCGGCGTGTCCCTCACTTGGTTTTCGGGCGCAAAACACAGAATCCGGTGGAGCAGAATGTGCTGGCCATGCGCATCCAGCCGAACGAAGGCATTTCAATCAACTTCAATGCCAAATTTCCGGCGCCGATGATGGAAATCCGGCCCGTTAAGATGGAATTCCGTTACGCCGAGTCATTTGGCGGTGAGCCGCCGAGCGCCTATGAAACACTGCTGCTCGATTGTATGCTGGGTGACCAGACCCTTTTCAACCGCGAGGACGCGGTGGAACTTGCCTGGCAATTGCTGACTCCTCTCCTCGAACGCTGGCGGGAGGACGGAGAGAAAGGCGTGCAGCTTTATGAGGCGGGAAGCTGGGGCCCGGAAGCTGCCGACAGATTGATCGAGGTTGACGGCCGCCGCTGGCACCGGCTTTAGTTCCCGGAAAGGCCGCCGGCGCGTTGCGTTTTCGGCCGACCGGGAACTCATCAGGAGGAGGAATCGTTGCCTGTATCAAAAAAGTTCAAGTCGCTGACGGAGGGTGAACTCCAACCCGCCGAGGTTGCCACGCTTGAAGATGAGTTGTCTGAGCTGTGGCGGGCTGCCGCGGAAGACCCGGGGACAGAGCACCCCGTGATGCGGGCCTTCGTGCTGACGCTGCTTGCGTTTGTTGAAAGCGAAGACGAGGGACGTGAGACGTTCAACCTGATCAGCCGCGTCATTGCCCAGAATCCTTGCCGCGCCATCCTGATGGCGGCTGAACCGAAGGAAAGCCCGGAGGGCCTGTCGGCCTGGATTTCGGCCCAGTGTCATCTGCCGGCCTCAGGCGCAAGGCAGGTTTGTTGCGAGCAGATTTATGTGCGGGCCCGGGGCGAAGCGGTAAAGGGACTGGACAATGTGGTCCTTCCACTGATTGTTCCGGAGCTTCCGGTTTATCTGTGGTGGAGAGCGGGGCGTTTTGCCCCGCCAGAATTTCTGGACCAGGTGCTTCGTGTCACCAACCGCGTGCTGGTGGATTCCGGGCGGTTTGAGGAGCCGGAAGTGGACTTGGCGACCCTGGCACGGCAGGTGGAGCGGTTCCGCGATGCCGGTGGCATGGCATTCAGCGATCTCAATTGGGCGCGGCTCACACCGTGCCGCGAACTGATTGCCCAGAATTTTGATTCTGACGAAGCCCGTTCCTGCTTGCAGGACCTGGCGGAAGTAACGCTCGAATGGCACCAGGAAGCCGGTGCGAAGGGAAGCCGTACCGCTCAGGCGCTGCTTCTCACGGCATGGCTGGCCAGCCGCCTGGGGTGGCGACCGGCAGCGCGTCTCACTCCCGGCGCAAATCCCAGCCGTGTGCTGGAGTTCCAGCGTGGAGACAAGCCGGTTCGAGTAGAATGGGTGGTCCACCGGAAGGCGGGCAGGCCTTCAACGCCTTTCCAGGTGAATTTGAAGACAGGCTCCGCGCCTCCTGCAAACTTTTCGGTGACGGAATCGAGAGAAGAGGGAGTCGTGCGAACTCACACAGAGGTGCCGGGACGTGCGCCCCTGGAGAGAACCGCCCGGCTTGTGGTGATGGACGAAGTGGAACTGGTCAACGAAGAACTGAAATTTCCGCACCGGGACAGAGTTTACGAAGAGGCCCTGAACCTGATCGCCCAATTCGTAGAGTGGTGACCTTCAGTAGTTGATGTGTCTGGTGGCCGGATGAGTGAACCGAAGGTTGAAATATTTTCGGGCCTGGAGGATCTGAGCCGCGCGGCAGCTGTGCGATTCACCGAGCTTGCACGGGAACGCGTCCAGCAGGGGAAAGTGTTTACGGCCGCTCTTTCGGGCGGTTCAACGCCGCACACCTTTCTGGAAATTCTGGCAAATCCGGAATTTTCTCAGCGCATTCAGTGGGAGAGCGTCCATCTTTTCCAGGTTGACGAGCGATGCGTCCCTCCTGATCACCTCCAAAGCAACTACCGCATGATTCACGGGACCCTGCTCCGGCCGGTTCCCGGCGCGGCCGACAACTTCCATCGCATGAAAGCCGAATGGCAGGATCGTGACGCCGCCAGCGCAGAATACGAGGTGGAGATCCGCAGCGTTCTTGCCCCGGCGGAGGGACCTCTGCCTCGCTTCGATCTGATTTTTCTGGGATTGGGGTCGGACGGGCACACAGCTTCACTCTTTCCGGGTTCCACAGCGCTTGCCGAAACCAGCAAATGGGTTTGCCCGAACTATGTGGAAAAGCTCCAGATGCACCGGCTGACGCTGACCTACCCCGTCCTCAACGCGGCCAGCGAGATTATGTTTCTGGTTGCGGGAGCGGGCAAGGCGGAAATCCTCCGCCAGGTGCTGGAGGGGCCGCGCGAGGCAACGCAATTCCCGGCCCAGGGAATCCGGCCGGCCGAGGGAAGCCTGAACTGGTATCTGGACCGGGCGGCAGCGCAGCTTCTTCGAAAGAGCCACAGCGATAGGAAAAAGTCTTGATCAGAATTGCTCCCTCAATTCTCTCTGCGGACTTTACGCGCTTGGGAGAACAGGTTCTGGAAGTGCAAGCCGCTGGAGTGGATCGCATTCAGATCGACGTGATGGACGGGCGCTTTGTTCCGAACATTACCTTTGGAACCCAGGCGGTAGCTTCTCTGCGGCCGCTCACGCGCCTGACGCTGGAAACGCACCTGATGGTTGAGCCGCCCGAGGATTTCATCGAAGCGTTTGCAGAGGCGGGCGCCGATACGATCATCATCCACCAGGAAGCCACGCCGCACCTGCACCGTGCCATTCAGCAGATTCATTCCCTGGGGAAGAAGGCCGGTGTGGCCATTAACCCTTCAACCCCGGCCGGTCTGCTTTCAGAGGTCATTGGAAATGTTGATCTGGTCCTGGTCATGACCGTCAATCCAGGGTTCGGAGGCCAGGAATTTATCATGGAAACCCTTCCGAAGATTCGTGAAGTCCGCCGGCAGATTGAGGAAAAGGATCTCGATTGCGAAGTGGAAGTGGATGGCGGGATTAACATCGAGACCGCGCCCCTGGTGGTTGAGGCCGGGGCTGACGTGCTGGTTGCCGGATCCTCCGTTTACGGGTGCAAGGATGGCGTGGCGGCAGCCATCCAGGCGCTGCTGTCGAGTGTCTCCGGTTGATGCCTGGGGCGTTTCATTTGCTCCGGATGTCCGGATTAAATTTCCTGTGGCGTTCGAATGGGTTCCAGCATGAAGGTTTGAGTCGGCTTTTTGACTTTAGACTTTGACCTCCATTATAGTCACCCATTCGTTTTGCTCAGCCTGCAAGAGCTGCCTTTCACGAGGCCTTCCCGGAGAATTAAGAACCATTATGAAGATAGCGGTTTTTGGACTTGGATACGTAGGTTGTGTAACGGGAGCGTGCCTTGCCCAGATGGGCCACACGGTCCATGGCGTTGATGTTTCCGGGCCCAAAGTGCGTTTGCTGAATTCCGGCCAGTCGCCCGTGCTGGAGCAGGGACTGGACAGCCTGGTGGCAAAGATGGTAGCCGAAGGCCGACTCCGTGCCACTCTCGACCCGGCTGAGGCGCTCGATCGGGCTGATATTTCGCTGGTGGCCGTGGGCACGCCTTCATGCAGGGACGGCAGCGCCAATCTGGATCACCTGGTTTCAGCTCTTGAAGGTATCGGGCGGTTTCTGGGTGGCGCGAAGAAGTTCCATGTGGTTGCCATTCGGAGCACGGTGCCGCCGGGAACCACTGAAAACCTGGTGATTCCGACGCTTGAGAGAAGGAGCGGCAGAAAAGCAGGCCTCGATTTCGGCGTGTGTTTCCATCCGGAATTCCTGCGCGAAGGCTCTTCCATTCAGGACTTTTTTAACCCGCCCAAAACAGTGCTGGGTACTAACGATTCCCGGACAGCCCGGCGGATGTCCCGCTTGTGGAGGCCAGTCAAGGCGCCTGTATTTGTAATTCCATTCAAAGCGGCGGAAATCCTGAAGTATGCTGATAATACCTTTCACGCTCTCAAGGTCTCTTTTGCCAATGAGATCGGCTCGCTCTGCAAACGGTTTGACATCGACAGCAGAGAAGTGATGCAAATTTTCGTCCAGGACACCAAGCTCAACATTTCGCCCCTTTATCTCCGGCCCGGTTTCGCTTTTGGGGGCCCTTGTCTGCCCAAAGACGTCAGAGCGCTTGGGTGGCTGGCCCGAAAGAATGGATTGCACCTTCCCCTGATTGAGAACATCCTTCCCAGCAATTCCCGCCATCTTGAGAGGGCTGTCGAACTGGTTCATTGCCGCCCGGCGGCAAAGGATCGGGGTTCTCGGGCTGGTTTTCAAATCTGACACCGATGACCTGCGCGAAAGTCCTGCCTGTGAACTGGTTAAAAGGCTAATCGCGGCCCGAAAAAAGGTGAGAGTTTATGATCCCCGTGTACGGTTTGACCGCCTGCTGGGAGCCAATCAGACGTTTATCCGTAAAGAGCTTCCCCTGCTTCCGCGGTTGATGACGCAATCCTCCGCAGAACTGACAAGGACCAGCGACGTCATTGTCCTGGCGGGAACCCATCCGGAATTTGAAGCCGCGATCAGGGGCCTTAAGAAAGGCAAGATCCTGGTGGACCTGGTTGGGCGTAACCCCGATCTGGGGAGGGCCGGCGTTCAACTGAAGAGCCTGGCGTAGTTAGGTCATAGTTTGCGGCAGGCTTGCATTGCGGAGGGAATCGTCCATCCTGGCAGCTGCTTTATGCCCGCGAACTGCCCCCGAGGGGGCCTCGGGCCTGCAAAGATTGCGGTTGCGCGAGCATCAATTACCTGTTCTCTAGCTCGATAGTATCCGGCACTTGCCATTTAAGCCTTGACATGTAACGAGAAGAATTATAGAGTTTTAATGTTTTGAAGGGGTTATAGAACCACCGTAAATGTGGGCTAACTCCGCTTCACGCACAATAAGGTAGGGGGAAAGCATGTTGATTCAAAAGAGATTAGTGCAACTTGGGTTGATGGTGATAGCGGTGATGGGGATCGGACTGATGCCGATGCTGGCGGGGTCGGCAGCGGTGGGATCGATTGCCGGGAGCCGGAACGCGACGCTGAGCGGAGAGGCGTTGGTGCCAAACACGACGATCTTCAGCGGCGACAAGCTGCAGGTGAGGGATGGGGTGGCGGTGGTGGCGTTGGACGCCGGAAACCGGATGGTGTTCGGGCGGGAGACGGAAGCGTCGTTTCTGCGGGAAGCGAAGAATGTAACGGTGTTGCTGAGCCGCGGGAATGTATCGATGTACCATCCCGGAGCGAGCGCAGGGGTTGCGGTGAAAGCCGGAGACGTGACGGTATCGCCTGAGGCGGGGAATAAGACGCTGGGCGAAGTAGCGATGCTGGACGGGTCGCTGGTGGTGACGGCGAAGCAAGGGAATCTGCAGGTGGAGCGTCAGGGCCGAACGGAGCAGGTATTGGAAGGAAAGACGGTGACGATGCCGGTGACGGCAGGGGCGCCGGTGCCGAGTCCTGCGGCGCCTCCGTCTGGGAACGCGCACATCACGACGGCGACGACGCTGGGAGTGATGGCAGTGGGCGCGGGATCGGCGGCAGCGGTGCTGGCGGGGCTGGGAATGTCGCGGTCGAGCGACGCGAGGGATGCGGCGAACGCGGCAACGACGGCGGCGAACAACGCGACGGAAGCGGCGAATGCGGCGACGGATGCAGCGAACGCGGCGGCAGCGGCGGCGAACGCGGCGGGATGCGCGGAGAACGTGGAGAACGAAAACGAGAATCCGTCGACGCCGAGTCCGTACACACCTCCGGCAGGCTACAGCTGCCCGTAAACAAGAGGCGGTCAGGGAACAGATAACGGAAGAGAAAGTGGGCGATGGCCGGAAAGGGCTGCCGCCCACTTTGCATTTAAAGACCCCTCATTCGCTCACCCTCATGCGGGCCCTTGCCGGGGGGGCCCTGGCAGGAATCAGCGGACCGACACCTTCAGAGGGGATTCATCCCCATGTTCCATGGCTCTTCAATGCGCGCGCAGGAGAGTTGCGCAAGGGCCAACCCGGATTAAAGGGGAATCGTGACTGCGAGAATGACAATCAGCGGTCAGCGGCAAACTCAGGTCTGCGCAGAGTTGCATTTGAAGGGGTATCCGGAGCAAAATACTTGTTCTTTATTCGAAACGGAAAGCGGTTCTGTTCCGGCGGAGGGATTGAGAGGCGAAACTTCTCACCCAGATGATGGCAGGGGCCTAATCCGTTCAAACGGGAGTTCGGAGAAAAGATAGCGATGGCGATGAGGCTGGGAATCGTTGGTTACGGGGTTGTAGGGAAGGCTTTAGCGAAAGTTTTCAAGTTCGAAGCTGGAAATTCTGATCTGGTCATCTATGACAAATTTGTCAAAGGGATGAACAGTCGCAGGCGGCGCGCTGCCGTGCAGGAATGCGACCTCGTTTTCATTGCCGTTCCTACTCCGGAAGGCCCGGACGGAAGATGCGACCTTTCAGCGATTGAAGAGGTGGTCTCCTGGGTCAAGCCGGTCATGTGTGTTAAATCCACGGTTCCACCCGGAACAGTCGACGGGCTTGTTGCGAAGACGGGCAAGACGATCTGCTTCAGTCCTGAATATGTCGGGGAGACTGCCTGGCATCCGTTGAAAGGGATTGAGAGCCACGGGTTCATCATCGTTGGAGGAGAAAGGGCCGCCTGCAGTCTGGTGATCCGGGCGTATCAGCAGTTTCTGGGTCCGATGCCCCACTATTACATCACGAATGCGAAGGCGGCCGAGCTTTGCAAGTATATGGAAAATGCATTCCTCGCCACCAAAGTGGCTTTTGCCAACCAGTTCTATGACATTGCACAGGGCCTCGGAGTGGATTATGACGAACTGCGAGAGCTCTGGCTTGCCGACGACCGCGTTGGGAGGGCCCACACCATTGTCACGGCCGAGCGCGGCTACCGTGGCCGCTGCCTGCCCAAAGACATGGCTTCTATCATTCATGTCGCCAGGCAATCCGGCGGCGCACCGCTTCTGGAGGCGGTCGACCGTTTTAACGACGAGGTTTGCGGCAAGGCGGCCGCAGCCAACACCACCACCCGGCGCGCGCCAAAAAAGAAGAAGCCCCGACGTTAGTTGACATCGGCTTTCAGGATTTCACGCACTGACCGAACGATGTAGTGAAGGTCATCTTCCTTGACCCCAGGGTGGACCGGCAGAGAGAGAACAGTTTTCGCCAGACGGGCGGAAACGGGGAAATCCCGGTCGAGTCCATAACCCCGAAAAACAGGCTGGCGGTGAAGCGGAAGCGGATAGTGGATAGCCGACTGGATGCCGCGAAGGCGCAACGCTTTCGCCAGCGCGTCCCGGGACATTCCCGCCTGTTTCCTATCGATGCAAACCGTAAACAGACTGAATGCGTGGCTGGTGCCGGGAATCAATTCCGGTGTTTGCAGCCCGGGAATGCCCCTAAGTCCTTCTCGCAGGATTCCGGCATTCCGCTGGCGGGCTCGAATGGCTTTGCCAAGCCTGGCCAGCTGAACGAGGCCAATGGCGGAAGCGACGTCGGTGGTGCGGAAATTAAAGCCCATCCGAACATGCCGGTAGCGGCTCGCTTCGCCATGGGAGCGGAGCAGGCGGAACTGGTTGGCAAGGGAGCCATTGGATGTTGTGATCATTCCCCCCTCACCGGTGGTCATATTTTTTGTGGGATAGAAGGAATAACAGACCACATCCGGAAATGAGCCCACATCCCGCCTGCTGAATTGTGCTCCGTGAGCCTGGGCGGCGTCCCAGATGATGCGCAGCTTGTGCCGGCGGGCCAGCCGTACCAGGCCCGTGATGTCGGCAGGTTGACCGTAGAGATGGACCGGAATCAGCGCCCGTGTTCGCGGCGTGATGTGACGTTCCGCTTCGGCCGGATCCAGGGTGAAGGTCCGGGGATGGACGTCGGCAAAAACCGGCTTTGCGCCCACGGCCGCCACCATGGCGGCTGTCGCAACGAAAGTAAAGTCCGGCACAATGACTTCATCACCCGGACTGAGGAGCGTATGGCAGGCAAGATAGAGAGCTGCAGTTCCTGAGGTCACCGCAACCGCCTGACGGGCTCCCACGCCTGCGGCGAAGGAAGACTCAAAGTTCTCGGTCACCCGGCCGGCCCTGAGGTTTCCGCTTTTCAGAACCCGCTCGACTGCCCGGATTTCACGTTGGTCGAGCGAAACTTGTGCAATGGGAACAGTTCGAATAATGTTTCCTCCTCTTTCGGGTTCAGGAGCCGGAAGCCTGGATTGCGGGGGCCATGTGGAGCGCCTCAGTGATGGCATCGTCCATGCTGGAATAGCGCCAGGCGCCGAAGCGTCCGATGGACCACACCCGCCTGGTTTGCAGGAAGTGCAACAGGCGGCGGACGCGTTCACCCCGCGCCAGGTCGTGCACCGGATAGGCGTAGGGGAAAAAGTTTCGCACGATGCCCACCACGTCTTCCGCCTTCTCAATCCAACCCAGCTCCACCAGGCGCGTCTGCACTTGCTTCTCCAGTTCTGCTTCTTTGCCCGGCTCGGGGTTTGAAATCTCCGCCGAGATCAGCCCTCCGCCTTCAGGCGCGAGCTCACCGGAAATATTGGAAGGGAAGACCAGGCGGAAGAATGGGAACTTGGACTCCGGGAAATAAACCCAATGGAAGGGTTGCGGAAGCCTCCGCTTGAGGCAGTAGGTCAGGTTCAATAATGAGGTCCAGCGGAGCCCCGCCACCTCCTGCTGCATTTTTTCCGGGATGCCTTTGGTACGCTGAATCAGGCTGGGCAGCGGGATGGTTGAGATCAAACGCTCGTAGCCCACGCGTTCACCGCTGCGAAACTGAACCGTGCGGGTTTGGAGATCAATTTCAACCGCTTCCTGATTGAGATGCACGTCCGTCAATCGGGACTGAAAACCCTCGCAGACGGTCTGAATTCCCCCGCGCGCCGGGTAGAAAAACCACGGGTTATAGCCGACTTCATGATGGTTTCGCTTTGAAAAGACGTTGCTGATGATCTGCCGTAATTCGGTTCGTGGAACAAACGGCCGGATCCAGTCCAGACTTAATTCCTCCGGCTCAACGCCCCAGAGCTTCTGGTTATAAGGACGCATGAAATGCCGCGCAATACCTCCGCCAAAATATTGTTCCACCCACTCGCCAAAGTTTTCCGGTTCCCGGTCCCCGGTCAATTTGCGCTTCACCCACGCCCGGAGATAGCCGCTCAGACAGTCTATTTTGGCTGCTGAGGGCAGCGCGTTCAGATGTGTCTGGAACGGGTAGGGCACGTAACGTCGCTGGAAGTATATCCAGGCGCTGCGTTCCTGGCGGACAAGTTCCTCACCCAGGATCTGCTGGACGAGACTTTTTGTCTCTTCGCTGCGGAAGTGCAGCACGTGCGAGACCGTATCGAACTGATAACCGTTCACAGTCTGCGTGCGGCACAATCCTCCGACAGTGGGCGCCTGCTCGTAAAGGCTGTAGCTGCGGGGAGAGATTCCCTGAAGAGCGTAGGCGGCGCTGAGCCCGCTGATCCCCGCTCCCAGAATGACCGTTTTCAACCGCTGTTCCTCCACCAATCCCACTCCCGCGCGCCATCCCCCGGTAAGTTCTTTGCCGGGATCGCCCTGGCGGGATACCGTCGTGGTCCGCCCTTTTTAGAAGACTTTATCCGTCTGGCTTTACTGCCGGCGGCATTGATCCCAATGATATCTTCGGTAACCTGTGTGAAGGCAAGCCGAAAACCATCTATTATCGCCTGATTCCTGCCTCCCACGCCAGCGCCGCATGGCATTTTTCCCGAACGATTCAAAACTTTCGCGGCCCGAAACGCCAGCTTCGGAATGCGTTCCACTCCCGGCATGGGTTGATGGATGCGGAAAGAACGTTGCGAAAAATTGCTGTTTTGATGTAGCTTAGCGTTCGAACACCAAAACAGTGAGCGGGGAATCAGGAACTCAATCCTGATGGTGGATTGGGAAGAATAAAGTTTTGGCGATGATCGCCCGGCTCGCCGCAAAGAAAGAGGCCACAGTGAAGATCACTGAAATTCGCACGCGGGTGGTTGAATGGAGGGGAGAGACCGTCGCGCCCCAGCCGCACTTTTGCACGAATCCCATGGACCTGCTCGAATTGCAGTCGGACCCGATGGGCTCTTTCCGGTTTCACGGCTGGCTGATCGTGGAAGTGTTTACCGACAGCGGCCACGTCGGGATCGGCGAGGCGGCGCTGGCTCCTCGCGTAACCAAATCGCTGATCGACCTGTATCTCAAGCCGATCCTGATGGGCGCAAATCCCTTCGACACCGAATTTCTCTGGCAGCACATGTATCGCCGCACCATGGCGTTTGGCAGAAAAGGAGTCGGCATGGTTGCCATCAGCGCCATTGACATTGCGCTGTGGGACCTGCTGGGAAAGATCCTTAAACAGCCGATCTTCCGCCTGCTGGGCGGGAAGACCAAGCAGAAGATTCCGGTCTATGCCAGCCGCCTTTACAGCCAGCCACTCGACGACCTGGCCCGCGAAGTGCAACAGTACAAAGACCAGGGCTACCGCGCCATGAAGCTGCGATTCGGATGGGGCCCCGTGGATGGTGCGGCGGGAATGCAGAAAAACCTTGCACTGCTGCGCACCGCCCGGGAAGTGATCGGGGATGAAATCGACCTCATGGCAGACGCCTACATGGGCTGGACGCTGGATTACGCCCGGCGAATGATTCCGCTGACGGCAAAATACAATCTGCGCTGGCTGGAAGAGCCCGTGATTCCCGATGACATCGCAGGCTATGCGGCGCTGAAGGCTCTGAACGTGGTTCCGATCTCCGGCGGCGAGCACGAGTTTACGCTTTACGGCTTCCGGCAGCTTCTGGATGCCAGGGCCATCGACTACATCCAGTTTGATACCAACCGCGTGGGTGGCATTACCCAGGCCAGGAAGATTCAGGCGATGGCGGAGGCGTTTGAAGTCCCCGTCATTCCGCACGCCGGCCAGATGCACAACTTCCACGTGGTGATGGCCAGCTACAACTCTCCCATGGCCGAATTTTTCCCTCCGGTGGATGTGGAAGTGGGCAACGAACTCTTCTGGTATATTTTTAAAGGCGAACCCATGCCCGTCGACGGTCATATCGAACTCAATGAGGATTTGCCAGGGCTTGGGCCTGACCATCGACGAAGAAGGCCTCAAGCGATTTGACATTATCGAGTAGGCGGACTTCAGGACATCAAGTTTGCTGTTGAATTTGAACCATACTCCCCCTCAAAAGGATTGATTGGAATGAGTGAACAGAATTTCTTCAATTTGAAAGACCAGGTCGCTATCGTTACCGGAGGAGGGCAGGGCATCGGCGAAGGCATTGTGCGCCGTCTGGCCGCAGCCGGCGCCCGCGTCGCGGTGCTGGACCTGGACGCAGACCTTGCTCGTTCAGTGGCGCAATCGACCGGCGGCGCAGCGGTTGAATGCGACGTTTCATCAGCTTCGTCGGTGGAGAAAGCTGTGGGCGAAGTCCGCAGGCAGCTTGGGCCGATTGATATTCTGGTGAACAACGCCGGGATCGCCGGCAGAACTCTTCCGCTGACGGAACTGAATGAACAGGACCTCGACCAGGTTTACGCCGTGAATCTGAAGGGAGTTTTCCTGACCTGCAAGGCGGTGATCGGGGAGATGCTGGAGCGGAAGTATGGCCGCATTGTGAACGTTGCCTCCATCGCCGGCAAGGAAGGCAACCCCACGTTGATTCCTTATTCGGCGACCAAAGCTGCGGTGATCTGCCTGACCAAGGCGCTGGCCAAGGAAGTTGCCGGCAAAGGCGACGTCACCGTCAACAGCATTGCGCCTGCGGTGGTTCAAACAAAAATTCTGGACAACGTTTCAAAGACCACATTGGATTACATGCTCAGCAAGATTCCCATGGGGCGCACGGGTAAAATCGAAGAAATCGCCGCCCTCGTCCACTTCCTTGCTTCGAGGGAGTCGTCTTTTACCACAGGGCAGTGCTATGACATTTCCGGCGGCCGCGCCACGTACTGATAGCCGCGTGACCCTTGGGAGAACGGCTGGCTCAGTGCGCCACGCTTGATGATTCGCCCTCGCCCACAAAGAGTGTCCGGAGTTTTCCCAGGTTGATGTCTTCAAAACCTGGAACAGCCAGGTCTGCCAGCGGCGCCAGCCTTTCAATAGGGAAAGTTGAAGCGATGGCGACGCACTTTATTCCGGCGTTTTTGACCGCCCCGATGCCCACATACGAATCTTCAAACGCCACGGCGTCGGCCGGGTCAACGCCCAGAAAAGCCGCGGCCTTCAGATAAATTTCGGGGTCGGGCTTGGCGTGGGTCACATCGTCGCCGCTCACCATGGTGCGGAAAAACTGGCGGTAGCCCAGCGCGTCCACCACGAATTCTATGTTGCTTCTCACCGCTGAGGACGCCACCGCCATCGGAATTCCCGCCGCGTGGCATTCCCTGATCAGCGCATCGAGCCCGGGCAGGGGCCTGGCGTGCGGCTTGAAGACCTTGCGGAAGGTCTCTTCAATCTCTTCACTCAGCCGGTGGGTTTCCTCGGGCGTCAGGTCCGGCCCCAGAAAATGCCGGAAGGCCGCGTCGTTCCGTGTGCCGAGAATCAACTCGGGCAATTCCTCCTCCTTGTAGCTGATCTTGCGATGATCGAGGAATTCGATCCATTTTGCCAGATGGTAAGGGTTGCTGTTTACTAAAACGCCGTCCATGTCAAATATGACGGCGGCGGGTAATTCCAGTTGCCTTTGCATTGGCCTCCAGTACTGCTAAAAAGTCCCAATTTTAAATTATGACTGAGGACAGTGAAAACGGGAAGGAGGAGTCTCAGTTATGAATTTTGCAGTATGAAGGATGAACGCTGCAGCCACGGCCAATCCAAAGACTGGCTGACCGTAGCGGCAGGCGGGTGATTTCAGTGTCCCGCAGCCGCGGCGCGTTTTCCAATCTCTTCGGCGGAGAGGTTCTCTTTGCGCGTGGAGATATTCCACTTGTGGCCGAAGGGATCGGCAAACATGCCCGAACGGTCGCCGTAGAACTGGTCTTTGACGGGGCGCAGTTCCCTGGCGCCGGCTGCGGCTGCCTGTTTTGCCACCGTATCCACGTCCTCGACATACAGGTGAATCATTACCGGCGTGCCGCCAAACGATTCCGGTCCACGGGCATCCATTTCCGGGAATTCGTCGGCCAGCATGACCCGCGAATCTCCGATCTGGATTTCGGCGTGCCCGATTTTTCCATCGGGCGCGGTCATGCGCCCTAACTCCGTTGCCCCAAACGCCTGCTTGTAGAACTCAATTGCCTTCGCGGCGCCTTTGACGATCAGATACGGCGTCACCGAGTGGTAGCCTTCCGGGATAGGTTTCACGGTGCTTGTCATGGACATCCTCCTCCAGACGGAATTTTGCCCCCAGGGCGAGTGCTGGTGTTGCAAGAATACAATTCATTCACGGCGCATGCCTCAAAATTCACCATGGAGGTTATTGGGGCAGCGGACGCAGCGCCGCAAGCAGTTTTGCTGCCGGCAGGGTGTTGAGCACATCCTTCTTTTCCAGCCAGCCGCGCCGTGCGGTCATCACGCCGTAGCGCATCAACTGGAAGTGGTCCGGGTGGTGGGCGTCAGTGGAGATAATGACTTTCATGCCGCGTTCCTTGGCCAGCTTGACGTGCCGGTCTGAAAGGTCCAGCCTTTCCGGATTGCCGTTCAATTCCAGGATGACCCCATGCTTTTTGGCCGCCGCAAAAACCTTCTCCACGTCGAACTGGAAGGGGTCGCGCCGCAGGATTTGCCGTCCTGTCGGGTGTCCCATGATTCGCACATAAGGGTTCTCCAGAGCTTTCAGCAGGCGCGCGGTCATTTCCTCCGCAGGCATGTTCATGCGTGAGTGGACACTGACCAGGACAATATCAAACTGCTTCAGCAATTCATCCGGGTAATCGAGCTTGCCGTCGCCCATGATGTCCACCTCGGCGCCGGCCCAGATCTCAATCCCTTTCACCTTTTTGCGCGCGGCGTGGATGCGCTTGATGTTTTCAACGGCGCGTTTCTCGTCCAGGCCGTTGGCGATGGTCACGGCTTTTGAGTGGTCGGTGATCAGGATGTACTCGTAACCCCGCTTTTTGGCGGCTTCGGCCATCTCTTCCACGCTGGTCTTGCCGTCGGAAGCGGTAGTGTGCATCTGCAGGTCGCCTTTGATGTCCTTCAGTTCGACGAGCTTCGGCAGCTTGCCTTTTTCGGCCGCTTCGATTTCTCCCTGGTCCTCCCGCAACTCCGGAGGAATCCACTGCAGGCCGAATTTTTTATAGACTTCTTCTTCCGTGCGGCTGGCCAGAACCTTGTCGCCTTCGAACAGGCCGTATTCGCTCAGTTTCCAGCCGTGCTTCCGGGCGCGTTCGCGCAGCGCGATGTTGTGCTCTTTTGAGCCTGTAAAATACATCAGTGCCGCTCCGTACTGTTCGCGGTCCAGCAGCCGGACGTCGACCTGCATGCCGTTCCTCAGTTTGACGCTGACTTTGTCTTCGCCTTTGCCCAGAATCTGATCGACGCCGGGATATTTCGAGAAGTGGTTCGCGATCTTTGCGTGATCCGTCCCGGTAACCAGCAGGTCGAGATCGCCCACCGTTTCTCGGCCCCTGCGCAGCGAACCCGCGGGCGTCACCTCTTCCACTTCTTTTCTATCCTTCAGGTACTCGATCAGTTCCTCAGCGGTCTCATAGGCGGTATCCAGGCGGAAGCGCCCGGCAGAACGCTGGAAAGTCTCCAGCGCCTTCAGAATGTTTTCTTCCGTCTTGGCGCTCATGCCGGGCAGCCCGTGCAGGCGTCCGGCTTTCACGGCCTTTTCAAGATCCTCGACGGTGTTGACACCGAGTTCCTTGTGAAACAAGCGAACCTTCTGCGGGCCCACTCCCTGCAACTCAAGAAGCTGCAAAACGCTTCGCGGGACTTTTTTCAGCAGGTCCTGGTGATACTGGCACTTGCCGGTTTCCACCAATTCTTTGATCTTGGCGGCCAGGTCTTCACCCACGCCGGGGATTTCGGTCAATTTGCGTTTGGGGTCACGGGCCAGGTCCTCAGCTCGTTCGTGGAAGCCTTCAAGCGAACGCCGGGCGCGGTCATAGGCAGCGGCTTTGAAAGACCATTTCGGGTCTTCCTGAAGAATCTTCATCAGGTTGGAGATTTCTTCAAAGACGGCGGCAATTTCGTGATTTTCCATAGCGGCCTCTTTTGCGTTGAAAGTGTCTGGAGCCCCGGACCATCGGGCCAGGGCGGTTCCTGCTCATGGCATTAGCCTTAGCATGCAATTGATAACTCTTCCGCTACCACTATGTTATCAGTTCTTTTTGGCAACTGTTTCCTTGCGGGGCTGCTCGGTGTTAGAATCGGCAGGCGTAATAACATGACGTTTCGCCGGCTTGGATTACAGGGCAAGATCGTCCTCATCATTGCGGTGGCGGTTATCTCCGTCGTTGCCGTCTCAACTTATATTGCCATGCTTCTTACCCGCCAACTGGTGGAGGAAGACACCTATCGCAAGGCGCTTGCGCAGGCCCGGTCGATTGCACAACAACTGGTGGACGAGAACGCTCTTCAAAATCCTCCGATCCTGATGCGCGCCTTACGGCAATTGGAGCATGATTTCCCCAGCATCACCCAGGCCGACGTTTTTACCCACGTGCCGCAGCATCAACTGGTTGTGACCACGGGTCCGAAGGGGCAAGTCCTTGAGCTTGACCACATCCGCGACATTCAGGACTACAACGACTATCAGCGGGCTGATCCTGACCAGATTACGATTGACACGCCGGATGGGAATTACTGGATCATGGGGACGACCATCCGTCAGGACGATCAGTCGATTGCGTGTCTGAACCTGAAGGTTTCCAAACTGCACTTGAGCGTGATTACGGAGGGTCTGGTCCTCCGCAACCTGCTGGTGACGCTGGCCGGGCTGGGATTTCTGATCCTGGTAATTCACATTTTCTTCCTCAAGAGTATTCGCGGGCCCGTCAAAGAGATGATCCGGGTGATGGATTCGGCGGAGGGAGAATCGCTGGAAGCACGAGCCCGCGTTCGAAGCCACGATGAGATCGGGCAACTGGCCGAACGGCTGAACCGCATGCTGGCGCGGGTTGAAAGTTTTAATGCCGAACTCGGGCAAAAGGTTCAGGACGCCACGGCGGAGCTTGCAAGCCGAAACGAGGAACTGAAGCGGATTAACGAGGAGCTTTTTGAAACCCAGAAGACCCTGGCGCAAGGGGAACGGCTGGCGATTGCCGGCCAGCTGGCAGCCGGGCTGGCACACGAAATCGGCACACCCCTGAATTCAATTTCCGGCCACGTGCAACTGCTGTCGCGGCAGGGCGTGGGAGGCGTCGCGGGGGCGCGACGGCTCGAAATCATTGAGCGTCAGATCGACAGCATTGTGCGCAGCGTTAAGCAACTGCTCTCCTGGACCCGCCAGTTTGATCTTCGGCTTGAGAAGGTGGCCGTCGCTCAGTTGCTGGAAGATTCGCTGACGCTTTCTTCACCCGCACTTCAGCACCGGCATATCCGTGTGGTGATGGACTGGACGCGTGACTGTCCGCCGGTTTATGCTGATCCGGGTTACCTTCAACAGGTGTTTCTGAATCTGATCAACAACAGTATGGATGCGATGCCCGGCGGCGGCACTCTGACAACCCGAACACGCTTTCCCGCTTCTGAGCAGGGGAAGGCGATCGTGATTGAGGTGGAAGATACCGGCGTCGGCATTGCCAAAGAAACCTTGCAGCGTATCTTTGAGCCGATGTTTACAACCAAGAGGCTGGGGACGGGAACCGGTCTGGGCCTTGCCATATCAGATCAGATCATTCGCCAGCACAAAGGAAGCATCCGGGCCGAAAGCGAACCCGGGCGCGGCACGAGATTTACCATCATTCTGCCGGTGGATTGCCGCGGTCAGATTGAGGCGGAGGCCGGTATGCCTCGCGATTCCAAAATTGAATCGCCCGCTTAGCGGCGACGTGGTACACATCCCATCATCCAGGTTCTTATGGTTAACCGAAACGCAAAAATCCTTGTGGTCGACGATGACCCGGACACGCGAGACCTGCTTTCCGAGTTTCTGGAGTCGGAAGGTTATCAGGTGGTCGCGGCTTCCGGAGCGCAGGAGGCTCTTGCGGCAGGCAAGACGACCAGCTTTGAGGTGATTCTCAGTGATATCAGGCTGGGCCCGGAGTTGAACGGTCTCGACGTCCTGCGCGCCTTCAAGTCGATTCAGCCGGATTCAGAAGTCATCCTGATCACCGCCTTCGGGTCGATGGAGACGGCCATCGAAGCGGTCAAAGCGGGAGCATTTGATTATCTTTCAAAGCCTTTCAAGATTGACGATGTCTTGACCTGTGTCTGGCGTGCCCTTGAAAACCGCAACCTGGTTCGCGAAACGCGCAACCTGGCTCCAGTGGATGACCTTCCGGCGCCACTTTCCTCCCTGGTGGGCCGCAGCTCTGCCATGCTGGAGGTTTACAAGAAGATCGGGATGGTCTCTGACTCCCGTGCCACGGTGCTGATCACCGGTGAAAGCGGGACCGGCAAGGAACTTGTGGCGCGGGCCATCCACGCCAACGGGCCGCGGGCGCAGCAGCGATTTCTGGCGGTGAACTGCGGCGCTTTTACCGAATCTCTGCTGGAGTCTGAACTGTTCGGCCACGTTCGTGGTTCATTTACGGGAGCCAGCGTGAACAAGATCGGAATCTTTGAGGACGCAAACAGCGGAACGGTATTCCTGGATGAAGTGTCAGAAATGAGCCCCGCCCTTCAGGTCAAATTACTGCGCACGCTGGAAGCGCAGGAAGTCCGGCCTGTGGGATCAAACCAGTCTGTCCGGATTGACGTTCGAATGATCGCGGCTTCAAATCGTAATCTGGCGGACCTGGTGGCGGAAGGCAAATTTCGCGAAGACCTTTTTTACCGCCTTCGGGTTATTGAGATCGACCTTCCCCCTCTTCGAACACGCGAAGAAGATATCCCGTTACTGGTGGCGCATTTCCTTCAAAAGCTGGCCGCCGAGTCCGGACGAACGCTCACCCTGGCTCCCGATGCGCTTTCCGCCCTGATCGCTTATCCCTGGCCCGGCAATGTGCGTGAACTGCTGAACACTCTGGAATCCGTAGCGGCGCTCAATCGCTCCGGCGTGATCACGCTCCAGGACCTGCCTTCCAAACTGTTTGCCGGCCGTGATGATGTCGGAAGCAAAGAGGCTTTGTTTGAGGGACTGCCGTCGCTTGAAGAAGTTGCCAGACGTTATCTGGATTATGTATTAAAAGTGACCCACAACAACAAGTCACAGGCTGCTGACATCCTTGGAATCAGCCGGAACACCCTCTACCGCATGACGAGTAGTCAGACCCACGAAGGTGATGAAACCTGACACCGCCCTTCGGGCGACGCCCGTTTCGAGTGTGGCGCCTGGCCCTCGGTGACCCGTCAGGATTCAGTTCCCCTTATAACCCATTTGAATTATGCTGGATGATTCCGCCCATCGTCTGGGGGAGGCTTGTCGTGGTTCGATCTCGCCGCTCTGCTTTGATCATTCTCGTCGCTGTATTTGTTTTCTTGCCGGCAGATACCATCCGTGCGCAGCAATATCCCGAGAGCATCTACCAGGAGATGCGCTGGCGCATGATCGGCCCCTTCCGTGGCGGCCGGACGCGTGCGGCCTGTGGCGTTCCAGGCGAACCGAATGTTTTCTACGTCGGGCAGGTCGACGGCGGCGTCTGGAAGTCGGATGACTACGGCCGGACGTGGCACCCCATCTTCGATAAGGAACCGACCCAATCCATCGGCGCCATCGCCGTTGCTCCTTCGGACCCGAACATCATTTACGTGGCGAGTGGCGAGGGCTTGCAGCGGCCTGACCTCTCCGTCGGCGACGGGATCTACAAGTCCACCGACGCGGGCAAAACCTGGATACACCTCGGCCTGCGCGATGGCCAGCAAATACCGGCCCTTGCTATCGACCCTCACAACCCTGACCGCGTCTTTGCCGCCGTGCTCGGCCATCCTTACGGGCCGAACGCGCAGCGCGGCATCTTCCGTTCAACCGACGGCGGCAAGACCTGGAAGAAGGTTCTTTATATCAACGAAAACACGGGCGGCGACGATGTGGCGATCGATCCTGCAAATCCCAACGTCGTCTATGCAACCCTCTGGGAGGCCCGCCAGGGGCCCTCAGAGGACCACAACGCGTATGGCGGAGACGACGGAGGGATCTTCAAGTCCACAGACGGCGGTGCTACCTGGAACAAGCTGACGAAGGGCTTGCCCAAAGGCCTGGTCCACGCTTACGTGGCGATTGCGCCCAGCCGGCCCAGCCGACTTTTTGCGACTGTGGCCGTGAACCTTGAAGGCGACTACCAGACGGATAAGGGCCTGGGCATTTACCGCTCCGACGACGCGGGGGAGACGTGGCGCCGCATTACCACGGATCCGCGTCCGGCGTTCCGCATCGGCGGAGGCGATCTGCCTGTGCCCAAAGTGGATCCCAAAGATCCTGACGTGGTTTATTCCGCCAGCATTGAAACCTGGAAATCCGTCGACGGCGGAAAGACCTGGACCGCCATACGCGGCGCTCCCGGCGGCGACGATTACCAGAACCTCTGGATCAATCCCAACAATCCGAACATCATTCTGCTGGTTGCCGACCAGGGCGCCATTGTTACCGTGAACGGCGGGAAGACGTGGAGTTCATGGTATAACCAGCCCACGGCGCAGCTCTATCACGTGATTGCAACCAACACGTTTCCCTACCGGGTGTGCGGTGGTCAGCAGGAGAGTGGCTCCGTTTGTATATCGAGCCGCGGGAACGACGGCGCCATCACTTTCCGCGACTGGCACCCCGTGGGCGTCATTGAATACGGCTACGTGGCGCCGGACCCGATCCATCCCAACATCATTTACGGCGCGGGCCGCAACCAGGTCTCCCGATTCCACTGGGACACCGGCCAGGTGCAAAACGTCACTCCCATTCCCGTGATGAATGGGAAATATCGCACCGATCGGACCGAGCCGATCATCTTCTCGCCGTTAGATTCGCACCTGATCTATTACGCGGCCAACGTGCTGTTCAATACCACGGACGGCGGCCATTCCTGGCAGACCATCAGCCCCGACCTCACGCGCAAGCAGCCGGGAATCCCGGCCAGCCTCGGCACGCTGGCCGACAAGGACCCTTACGCCCGCAAGGCCCGTGGGGCGATTTACGCGATTGCTCCGTCATTCCAAAACGTGAACACCGTCTGGGTGGGGACCGATGACGGCCTGATCTGGCTGACTCGCGACGGCGGAAAGAACTGGAACAACGTGACGCCCCCGGACGTAACCCCCTGGAGCAAGGTGACGCAACTGGTCGCCTCGCATTTTGATGACGAAACGGCTTATGCTTCCGTCAGCCGGCTTCGCGTTGACGACCTCCATCCTTACATCTACCGGACGCACGATGGTGGCAAGACCTGGAAGCTCATCACGACAGGCCTGCCGGATAACGCGCCGGTTAACACCGTGCGTGAAGATCCTGTCCGCAAAGGATTGCTTTTTGCCGGTACCGAGACGGCAGTTTGGGTTTCCTTTGATGACGGCGGCCACTGGCAGAGCCTGCAACAGAACCTGCCGCACACTTCCATGCGAGACCTGTGGATCCATGACAATGATTTGATGGTTGGCACGCACGGGCGCTCAATCTGGATTCTGGATGACATCACCCCGCTGCGCCAGATCACGGCATCTGTGGAGCGTTCGAGCGCCACGCTCTTCAAACCGGAGCCTGCCGTTCGCGTCCGCCGCGATACCAATACGGACACGCCGCTGCCGCCGGACGAACCGGTGGGGCAGAATCCGCCGGACGGTGCAATCATTGATTACTACCTGTCGCGACCGGCGACACGGTCCGGTGACGCTTGAAATTCTCGATGCCAACGGCAAGCTGGTGCGCCGCTATTCCAGCACGGACAAGCCAGGCTTGACTGAAGCCCAGATCAAGAAGGTTTTTGTCCCCCTTTTCTGGCTGCGGAAGTTCAAGGCTCTACCTGCCGCGGCGGGAATGCATCGCTGGGTCTGGAACTTGCGTTACTCACCGCCGAAGTCCGAGCATTTTTCTTATCCCATTTCGGCCATCCCTCATGAAACGCCCCGAACTCCGTTGGGTCCGCTCGCACTGCCGGGGCAATACACGGTTCGCCTGACAGCGGACGGCCACAGCTTCAGCGCCCCGCTCACCGTCAAGATGGACCCGCGCGTCAAGACGCCGCGCTTGGGGCTGGAGCAGGCGTTCAACATGGAAATGCGGCTGGTTTCTATCATGGACGGCAGCTACAAGGCAATCGCCGAGGCGCGGGCTCTCAACGACGACCTTGCGACGTTATCAAAGCAAGAGAAGGGTCCGTTGGCTTCGCAGGTTGCGAGACTCAAGAAGGAAGTTGAGGAAGTGCTGGCCGCGCCTGGATCCTCTGATGAATCGGGAAACGCTCCGCCCACGCTGGAAAGTGTAACAACGCAGGCCGCCTCGCTCTACGAGCTGGTGGGCGGCGTTGACGCCACGCCGACCGCAGCGCAAGCGGCAGCCCTTGAAAGGATTGAGGGCCGTTTTGCAGTCGTGATGAAGCGCTGGAATGAAATCAAGGCCACCGAACTTCCAGCGCTGAATGGCCGGCTACGCCAGTCGGATCATCCGGAGCTACGGCTCCGGCCTCAACCGCTTCCCCAAACTGAAACGCGGGACGAAGAATAGCCGAGCTTAAGCCAGGACCTCCCGCACCATGTTGGCGGTTTCAGTGACCTGGTCAGAAAATTTTGGAAACAGGCCGATAATCGTGGCATCGATAGGCTTGATGTTTCTGTACGCCCAATCAATGGCCTTGCGCTTCTGCGTTTCCGACCGGCATTTGCGGCCTGCTGCCAGCACTTTGTAGACGAGCGTCGGCTTGTCAACCTTGCGCACGACTGTTGCCATACGGGGAGGATCGGAGTCGATCCAGCCCTCGTCGAGAGGGTGCGCGCCGATCTCTTTCATCCATTCTTCAGGGCGGCGAGTCAGGTATTGCAATCCGGCCATATAGAAGTCATTGGCAAAGCCCTTCTCATGCAGAGTTTCCAGAATTTTGGGGTTATGCGTGGAGATGCCGGCCAGGGTTCCCATTTCGTGGACCTTGTCGATGTAGGTTTTGATCAGGTCAATCTTTCCCGCCCGGAAAAGAATATCGGTGGCCCCGCCGTGGAAGGCGATCCCAATGGGTTTGAACTCCATCGCAGCCTGTGCGCACTTGATGGTTCCATCCAGAACTTCTTCCGGTGTGCGGCCCATCTTCGGGTCGTAGTGCCAGGAGGCGGCCAGGCAGATGAATTGGATGTTACAACCTGCCCCACGTATTTTGGGGAACTGTCGCTTCATGTCGTAGTTGAAGCTTGCCTGCCAGGTGTTGATTCCGTGCTTCTCGCAATCCAGCATCAGTTTTACGATGCGCTGGTCGGTAAAGTATTCCCGCATCAGCCTGTCAAGGATGTAGTTGAAGTGTGAGTAGCCGTAAATGGGGTTGCTTCCCACCATCAGCCGGGAAACACGGTGCGGCCCCAGTTTTATGCTTGGCAGGGACTTGGTGTGTTGTGCAGCCAGAGTTCCCGGCATCATCAAGCCGGCTGCTACGGTTGTGGCGCCTTTCAGAAAATCCCGGCGGCTGCCTGCCGGCTCTGAGGGCATGCCACTTTCTTGCTGGTCGGTCGACTTACTGTGGGCCATGAGCATCCTCCTGGTTGTTCAGAGTTGCTGATTTGAAGCCGACAATACATCCCTCTTTCAAGGCAAGTCAATCGACGGCATCACACAACGCTGTGACACTCCGCACACTGCGATTTTCGCTCTACGTCTTTATACTTTCGGGTAAGGTGGAAGAAGGACATGGATGCCTCCTGACCGGGAGGCGAACGGCATGATCAGGACCAAGATTCAATATGTCCTTGCCATGGTCTTGTTTGTCCGTCACCAGCGGGAAACGATATGCGCCACGAAACGGAGTCTCCAACGACGATCCAGTTGCCCAGACCGGCTCGAAGCGGCGTCGTGTCGCTGGAAGAAGCGCTTTCTCAGCGCCGATCCACTCGCGAGTTTGCCTCTGGGCCGCTGACAGAGCGGCAGCTCTCGCAGCTTCTGTGGGCCGCGCAGGGGATGACGGGTGCTGACGGCTTTCGTACAGCGCCTTCAGCCGGTGCCTTATATCCGCTGGAGATTTATGTCGTCCTGCCTTCCGGTTTCTATCACTATGATCCGTCCCACCACCGGCTGGACCGCCTGTCACCCGACGACCTGCGCCCGGCGCTTTACCGTGCCGCGGTTGAACAGCAGGCTCTCAGAGAGGCGGAAGCTGTTTTTGTGATGACGGCTGTCTATGAGCGTACGGCGCAGAAGTACGGAGCGGCCCGCGGCCGGCGCTACGTGCATCTTGAGGCCGGCCATGCCGCCCAGAATCTTCTTTTGGAAGCTGTGGCGCTGGGCCTGGGGGCCGTGCCCATGGGAGCTTTCCATGACACCGAAGTGCAGAAGGCGCTCTCCCTGCCGCGAAACTACCAGCCGCTCTATCTGATTCCCGCTGGGAAACCGAGATAGTTTATTCTCCAGGCCGTTTGCGGTTCTGCAGAGTTTTTTCCCGGCACGGCTGAACGGGTACCTCGATGCGAAAACGCTCTAGAACATCCTCTTCTTCAGCCGGTTTACGTTGAAAGTGGCTGTATCGGCAATGGCCATGACGGCCATTACGCCGGCCTGTACCGGGTCGGTGACCACCAGGTCAGACACCTCGGGAACGCTGCCGGCCATGTTCAGGCTGATCACCAGTAATCCCTGGGCACGCACCTCGCGGACGGCACGTTCGATATCGCCGCCCATCAGTGATCCGGCCAGCACCAGGACGCGCGCGCGCGGCAATCGGCCCACCGCTCGAACGGCTTCCGCCAGGGGCTGCTCACCTACCAGCGGAATGGTATCCACGGAGATGTGTTCGCCGCGGATGTTATGCCGGTCGGCTTCAGAAATGGCGCCGATGGCCACTTGTCCCACCTGTGCTCCCCCGCCTATCACGATGATGCGTTTGCCGTAAACTTTTTCGAGAGAGTCAACCAGCGAGGCCTCTTTGACCACAGAAAGAGCCCTCAGTCCTTCCAGCAGCGCCTCGGGCGGGCCGGGCAGTTCCACTTCAAAGTAGATCCGCGCTTCATGCGGACTGTTGTCAACAATCGCCACGGATGAAATGTCGCCCTTCTGCGCGGCAATCACTCCCGTCAACTGGTGCAGTACGCCAAGCCCCGATTCCACACGAACCAGAATTCCAGCTTTTTCTCCCATCGTCGCTCCTCAAAAAGAGGCGGAAGCACGCAAGCTGCGCGCTTCCACGCCTGCACGTCCGCTTAGCGTAGCACAGTTTGCGCGGCGAATATCCGCTGACCTTGCTTAATGCCAGCAGTGGTTCAAGGGCCTTTTTAGCAGTAGGCCTGTGGCGCAGCCAGAGCTGTTGGCGGTTCCTCACCGGAAGTGGAGCACAAAGGTTGCTTCTGTTTGGTTTGGCTCTCCGTCGCACATGGCCGGAGAAAAAGTCCATTGCTGGATAATGCCCAATGCCTGGGCGTTCAGGTCAGGGCGCTCGGAACGCTGGACCACCGCATCGCGAACTTTACCGTCTTTCCCGATAATGCCGCGCAGAAGTATGTCGGCTGTTCCGCTGCCGGTGGGCTTAGGCTGCGGCATGTATTGTCCGAAGGCGCGTCGGGAGGTCTTGCATATCTGGCGAATTTCCGCGTTGGGCGGCGTAGCGAGAATGTCCGGTGCAGGATTGTCGAGAGCCTTCATCGTCTGAGTGATTTCGAGTTTCGGGATGCCGCCAAAAGAGTATTCGATTTTCCCCGGAATCAGCGCCCCGGCAAAAGAAAAGAAGTCGCTGTTTTCGATGAGCTGGTCCCCAATCTTTTCGCGAATCAGCGTTCCATTGTTGGAATCCACGCAGAGCTCATTGTTCTCGTTGGTTTCTCCCACAATGGTATTGAACTCGATGCAGCGAGCCGGGTGCCCGCCGGTCACACTGTCGTTGATGGCGTAGATGACGTCTTCGTCATCGAATCGGACCAGGTTGATCGGTGTCAGGCGCAGAGCGTCCCCTGGCGCCGGCGGCAGCAGTTCAGACGTACGTACGGTGGCCAGATGTCCTTGCGAATACACGTTGAGCATGTGAAAGCTGCCGAAGGTTATTTCATCACGATGTCCTCTTCCCCGGACCGCCATGCGCGTGAACATCCCCTGCTGCGGTCCCGTTGCCGAGTCCAACACGCGGAAGGTCACGGTGCGTTCCAGGTTTGGAAAATTCGGCGAAACGCTTACCGCGTTTGCCCGTTCCAGCAGGCTGACAGCTTGCTGCCGCAACTGCACGTCTTGTGCAAAAGAAACGCACGAAATAAGTAGGAATGCGAGGAGCCCGAAAGCCGGCTTCATAGCCCACCTCCGATCATCCAAGTCTGCACTTGATTCAGACTCCGGTCGGCCCCGAGTATACACCGCTCACATCTTATCTTCAAAGCTTTCCTTCCCAAATTGGATAGGGCATCATAGGCTGAATTTTCGGAGGATAATCGACCCGGCAGAAAGCGATGGGCGTCAACGCTATCTGCATAAATGGCGTTTCCGGTATATGATTTCCCCGCGACGCGCGGGAGAGGAATATTTCTTGTATTGCTTTTGCCTTATGCAAAACGGAAGACCGCTGAGCGACTGCTCGCGTGAAAATTCGGCCTTATGACGCCGATATCTCGAACCGGCAGCCAGCGGCAGCGCGCAGACCATAGGAGGTTATCGTGGATCGCAGAACCTTCTTTCAGAATTCTCTGGGGGCCGTGGGGGCAGCGGCTGCTCTTCATAACGCCTCGACAGGATCGGCTGCGCCTGCCGAGCCTGCGGCGCCCACCCAGCCGAACGTCATCTGGTTTCTGGGTGACCAGTTCCGCTCCTTCGCCATCAGTTGCAACGGCGACCCGAACGTTCATACGCCCAACATTGATATTCTTTCCCGCACCGGAGTCAACTTCGACCACGCCGTTACGTGCTTTCCTCTCTGCTCGCCCTTCCGAGGCTCCATGCTGACCGGCCGCTACCCGCACCACTGTGTTCCCGGCCATGAATATCCTCTTCCGGCGGGCCAGCCGACCATCGCCAAGCCGTTTCGCGAGGCGGGTTACCGGACCGCCTACTTCGGGAAGTGGCACGTGGATGGATGGCACGAGCGCGACGGCCGTTCCGGCCTGCACATTGTTCCGCCCGACCGGCGCGGCGGCTTCGACGACTGGGTCGGCTATGAAAACAACAACAGCCAGTGGGATTGCTGGGTGCACGGCGGCTCCGGAAAGGATGCGTTCCAATACCGGCTGCCGGGCTATGAAACCGACGAACTCACCAACCTGCTGATCAAATACCTGAAGGAACGCGGTGAAGAGGCGAAAGCGGGCAACGCCAAGCCGTTCTTTGCCATTGTTTCCGTCGAGCCCCCGCACAATCCTCATGTTGCGCCGGCGGAATTCATGAGCCACTACAACGGCGGCCAGCTCGAACTGCGGGCCAACGTTCCGCCCGTGGAAGAAGTCCAGAAGCAGACGCGCCGCGAACTGGCAGGCTACTACGCCCAGATTGAAAATCTGGACTGGAACCTCGGGCGCGTGCGGAAGACGCTGGAAGAGATCGGCATGCAGTTCAATACTTACATTTTTCAGTTTGCCGACCATGGCGACATGATGGGTTCACACGGGCACTTTTTAAAGACCACCCCGTTCGAGGAATCCATCCGCATTCCGATGATTGTGAGCGGCGGCGTGCCTTACTACAACGGCAACCGCAGCGGTCGTCCCTCGGTTCCCTTCAATAGCGTGGACATTGCTCCCACCACGCTGGGACTCTGCGGCATCCGGAAACCTTCCTGGATGGAGGGCACCGACTATTCGCATTACCGCCTGGCCAGCCGGCCCAGGGTAAGCGAGCCCGACTCCGCTTACCTCGAGCAGGTTGTTCCGCCGGGATTCTTCGGCCCCATCCAACCCATGGACACGCTGGTTGACCGGGTCAAAAAGGCCGAGGCCGGAATCCAGGGCGGCTGCATCAATCTTCCCTGGCGCGGGCTGGTCACCCGCGACGGCTGGAAGTACGCCTGCCTGCCCGATACTTCCTGGCTGATGTTTAACCTGAATGAAGATCCCTACGAGCTGGTCAACCTGGCGCACTACAACAGCCATCGCGCCGAGCGCAAAAAGCTGATCGACCGGCTGAAGCAGTGGGTCAGCGATACCGGCGACACATTTGCTGTGCCGGACAACTGAGGCGGTTTCCGTCGGCCGCTAAGTAACCTTGGTGCTTCATATTTCAGACGTCGGGAGTTGGTAAGGGATGTTGAAATGAGAGGACGGTTCCAGTGGAGAACATCTATTGTCATTGCGGCCTCGCGCAACCAGGTCTGGTCGGTTGCCGATGACATAACGTTGATTCCCCAATACCACCCTGAGGTACGGAAAGTCGACCTGATCTCGGGCCACCGCAACAGGGGAATCGGCGCCAGGTACCGGTGTACCATCACGGAAGGAAGAAAGGGCAGTTGCGTTGAGGAAGTGGTGGATTGCGTCCCGGGTGAAAGAATGGCGACAGCCTTTTCTGAGGACACCTGGGGAATCAGTAGAATGCTCAGGGACTTTGTCGTGGAAACGGTGCTGGTGCCGCGCGGGTCTCACGAAACCGCCCTTGTTCTTGAAGCCTTTTACGAACCAGTCGGACTGAAGTCGAAATTCCTGAACGTGCTCTTCCTTCGGCGCATGATGAAGCGCCGAGCGTTCCGCACCCTGGAAGGGCTCAAGCGGTTGGTGGAGGGCCTGTAGGTGTACAGACCTGTTCGGAAAATTTCTGAACCCCCGCAAGAAAGACAGAATAGTCCCACCCTACTCCACTGACCCTCCGTCGGGCTCTTTGCGATATTGGCCGCGGCACAAAAGCCAGGCCGTGCCGATCAGGAAAAGAAAGACTCCTGCCGTTGCAATGTTCGGATAGAAGAAGTGGCCGGCGATGCGCGGAACACGCTGGGGGTTGCCGGCCCAGGGGCTCGAGCTCGGCAGCAGGAACGTGATGTAGAAGAAGGGCGCCCAGAAGGCTGCCGAGAGCAGCGCGGCGGCTTTGACGGCCACCTCGGGCTCTCTGGATTTCCGCCACAGCAGCCACACGCCCGTTGCCGAAACACCCGCCAGCAAAAACAGGAGCAAGGCGCCATGAAACCGCGCGTGCGGGACCCACAGCGGATTCAGAAGATGGTTGCTGCTCCAGTCAAGGGCGAAACCCAGCACCGCTTGCATCACCAGGATCGAGGTCATTAATAGTTTTCCAAATTTCATGCGTGTCATATTCCAGGCCTCCTTTGCGCGACGCCGGCCACCCGCCGGTCCGCATAGTGAGTGAGCGCTCACTTATATGAAGATACGCGCCCGGCCGCCGGTCTGTCAAGAGGCGGATGGAAGGGGGGCTATTCGGTCTGCCCGTTCAGGACTGAGGCGATGGCCTGCCGGAAGTAGCGGCGCCCCGGCGGCCCTGCGGGTTTGCCGAAAAAGTGTTCGGTAAAAGCCCGGAAAAAAGATGCCGACATCAGGAGTGTGGCCGCTGTTTCTGCTTCAACTTGTGATGAAATGCGCCCCAGGTCCTGCTCGCGCCGGACATACTCAGCGAGATTTGAGATGGCCCGGCCCGGCCCCTTGGCGCTTCGGCTAAGGGATTTCCGGTAACGGGTCAGAAGCGCGGGTTCGGCAAACAGGCCCGCGATCATCGGGGTCACGCGCCGATGGAACACGAAGATTCCCGCCAGCGCTTTTTCAAGGTTTTGCCGGGGAGTTCCTTTGCCAACGGTGTCTGCCAGGGCATGCAGCGGCTGCAGCATGTCCGGCAGGCTTTCTTCCAGCACGGCAAGAAGCAGCTCCTCACGCCCCTTGAAATGGACGTAGAGAGCGGCCTCTGAGCAGCCTGCGGCTTCCGCAATCTGCCGGGTGGTTGCGCCGGAAAGGCCGCGTGAACGCAGTATCTTTTCCGTCGCAGAGAGAATCTGGTCCCTACGATTGACTCTTCCAGTCTTCCGGTGACTCTCTGGTTTGCCGTGCTTTGATTTTTTGCTTTTCATCCTGAAGTCAAAACCCGGTTCTCTTTTACCGCAAAGCTCCACAGTAACCCGCAGGGATCGAACGGGTTTGTCCGACGGAATCTTATCACGGATGGATCTGCGCCTCGTGGCGTGATCTCATGAACCACCCCCAATCCACTCTGTGCCGTGCCCATGCAGCGACTCTCGGCAGTATAATGATGATTCGCTTGAGAGCACGATGGCAAGGGGACCGAGATGAACAGACGGCAGTGGCTGGAGCAGGCCGGCATTGCGCTGGTAGCCGGGCTGACGGGCTGCAAGAGCGGGGGCCCACCGGGCAACCATCCGGGAAAAGTTTCGTCGGTTGACGTTGGCGTCAACCGGGGCGGTCCCATCATCCTGCAGACGGCGTCGGCTGAATTTCGCGTTCTTCCTTCTGGAAATATCCAGGCTTTTCTCCGAAGGCAAAACGGCAACCTGACGATTGAGGATCCTGCGTCCGGCTCCGCGGGCAGCTATCTGTTGAGTGGCGGCAAGCGAATCTCCGACTTCACCTTTGATTTCGGCCAGTCGGTCATCTCAGAGGCCAGGGGCAAAATCGGCCCGGTCGGAAAGCGCATCGAAATGCCCGCCAGCAACCCGGAAGGAATCCACAAGACTCTCACCGTGGAGATCTACGATGATTTCCCCAGCCTGGCCGTGGTGACGGAAACCTACAAAAACATGGGCACGACGGACCTTCCGATTGACCGCGTGGTGGCCAACCGGCACCGGTTGAACGCTTCGCTGGTGGATCGTAAGGCGCCGCCTTACCGCATGTGGTCATTCCAGGGGTCCAGCTACAAGTGGGGCGAAAACATCATTGAGGAGATGACGGCGAAATTTTCTCAGCCCAACCTGATGGGTGGTCCCACGCCCAAGGGCCTGGGCGGCGGCATCCCGGTAGTGGCTTTCTGGACGGACAAAGTGGGAATCGGCATGGGCCACCTGGAACTGTTGCCGCTGGTGCTTTCGCTTCCCGTCCGGGTCGGCAGTGGCCATCGCGTTGAAGCCTCCATGGAACTGGAACCCCAAACGACGCTGAAGCCCGGCGACTCCTATTCGCTGCCTCAGAGTTTCATTTCGGTTTACGAAGGCGATTTCTACAAACCCCTCCGAATGTATTCGCGCGTACTTCGGCGTGAGGGCTGGAACATCCCCCAACCGGGCAAGCAGGCTTACAACATCAGCTGGTGTGGTTGGGGCTACGAGCAGGATTTTACCCGGACACAGATGCTGGGAACCATTCCCAAGCTGAAGGAACTCGGCATCAAGTGGGCCACTCTTGATTATCGATGGTTCAACGACTTCGGCGACTGGGAACCGCGCGAGGATACTTTTCCGGGCCAGACCATCAAGCAGCTGGCCGATGAATTCCACAAGCAGGGATTTTATATCCAGCTTTGGTGGCAGCCGCTGGCCGTGGACGACGGCCAGGGCAAGCACCTCAGCTGGAAACACGCCGTCACTTCCAGGCTGGCCCGGGAACACCCGGACTGGCTGATCCTGGACAAGGAGGGAAAACACGCCCGGCTCATTAGCCCCGTCTGTGATGTGGCCTCGCTCTGTCCGGCGCTGCCGGAAGTGCAGAAATATTTTGTCAGGCTGGTGCAGCGGTTCATCCATGAATGGGGATATGACGGCAGCAAAATGGACAGCGTGTTCAGCGCGCCGCCCTGCTACAACCCTGCGCATCACCATAAATCGCCGCAGGATTCCATCCTGGCCATGCCGAAGGTGATCCAGGCGATTTTCGAAACCTCGCGCGCGCTCAAGCCCTACAGCGTCACGCAGATCTGCCCCTGCGGAGCGCCGCCCAACTTTGCCTGGCTGCCCTATATGAACCAGGCGGTGACGGCGGACCCGGTGGGTTCCATCCAGGTGCGGCGGCGCATCAAAATGTACAAGGCTCTGCTGGGGCCGCAGGCGGCGGTGTACGGCGACCATGTGGAGCTGACCAAAGTCCTGTTCCCCGACACGGACAGGGAAATCGACGTGGGCGAAGACTTTGCCTCAACGGTGGGAGCGGGCGGCGTGGTGGGCACAAAGTTTGTGTGGCCTGACCCGGGCCCGCATTTCAAGAATGTCTACCTGACGCCCGCCAGGGAAAAGATCTGGAAGAAGTGGACAGCCATTTACAATCGCGAGATGCTTTCCAGCGGAACCTTCCTTGACCTTTACAGTTATGGCTACGATTTCCCGGAAGCTTACGCCATCCGGAAAGGCGGCAGGATGTATTACGCTTTCTACGCACCCGGTCCAGATTTTCACTGGAAGGGCGAGGTCGAATTGCGAGGGCTTGATCCCGGCCACTATCGGGTTTTCGACTACGAGAACGAAAAAGACCTGGGGACCGTCGATGCCTCAAATCCCAGGCTGAAGGCAGAGTTCAGGCAGCATCTGCTGATTGAGGTCAGCAAGGTCTGACGGTTCGCTGCCGCGCGCCAGGCGGAATAGAGCAGTCCGGCAATTCATTCCGCTCCATCACTTCAGCAATTTGATTTTCATGGTTCGGAACTCGATGCGGGAACCTTCGGCTTCAAGCCCCAGATAGCCCTTCAGGTTTTTGCAGGAGTCAAATTCGCTGGTTGTGGTCCCGTTCACCTTCAGGATAATTTTTGTTCCCTGGCAGCGAATGTCAAAGGTATTCCATTCGCCTGCGGGCTTGACGGGGTTGGCGGCCATCCGGGATTGCAAGTTGAAGCTGATGGGACCTTTTACTGCAGGGTCGTCATAGCCAAACCAGTAGCCGCCGCTCGAATTTCCGACCTGCGCCTGGTACCAGATGCTCCCATCGCTGTTATTGCGCACGAACACACCGCTGTTGTAACCTTTGGTCCCTTCGTGCCTGATCAGCCGCCACTCAACGTGGAACAGAAAATCACCCGGTTGCTGCCCGTCATAGCGGAGAAATTCATGTCCGCCGTCGCCCGCGCAGACGAGAGTGTGGGTTGCGGCATCCACGCTCCACTGGGAGCGTTTCGGCAAAGGTCGGTCGGGCGGAATGGCGACGCGCGTCCAGTGGTCGAGGGCGGCGCCGGGCATAATGTTGATCCATCGGGACGGCTTCGGCGCTGCATGGCTCTTACCGCTCGGGACCATGGCAATGCCGAGCAATAAAAAGACTACGATGACGGTGGCTGGAATCGCTGCAAATCTCATTTTTATTCGCGTCCTTTCCATGTTCGGATTCTGCGGACATACAAATTGCGGGCGGGAAGTCAGCGCGCTCCTTTTACGTCCGGGATTGCTCACGGCCATAGCGCAGCGGAAAGCCTTGGACTAAAATAAAGGATTGTTGAAAAACGCGAGGGCACCGTGCTGCAGGGTACGGGTTTTTCAGCAATCTGTTACGCCATCATATTACAAACGAGGAGGCAAGAATGATACGGAATCTTGTAAAGTCAAAATACTGTCTGTTGATGGGAGCCGTGATTCTTTTCGCGACGCTTTTTACCGCCGGCTGCGGAACCGTGTTTCTGGAAAAGAGCGGCACGATGCCCAATGAGAGTACCAGCAAGCATGTTAAGGGCTATCAGATGGGCAACTCGCAAGCTGTCAGGCCTGTGTTGCCGCTTTCTGCTCTCAGGTAGTCGCTTCGGCGGCGGGTTCTTCTTTCCCGCTGCGAGCTATGCCGGCCGTTTACACCTTTCCGCGCTTCATTTCCTGCATCAGGTGATCGCAGGAACGCACGCACAGCGCCATAATCGTCAAGGTGGGATTCTGGCAGGCGCTGGATGTAAATCCCGAGCCGTCCAGGACCAGCAGGTTCGGAATGTCGTGGCATTGCTGGAACTGGTTGAGCACGGACTTTTTAGGGTTGTGTCCCATCCGTGCGATCCCTACCTCGTGAATGCCGTAACCGGGCTGGCGGTCAGGAACCGTGAAGGGCTGGATATTGCGGCCGCCGGCGGCTTCCATCATCTGCACCGCCGCTTCAGCCATATCGGGAATCATGGCGTGTTCATTTTCGCCAAAGCTCATGTGAATTCGTAGCGCCGGGATCCCGTACGTGTCCAGCACGTTCGGATCGATTTCGACGTAGTTATCCCATCGCGCCAGGCATTCGCCAAAGCTGCTGATCTTTACCGTGATATTGGGGTCCGTCACCGCCTTCTTGTAAGCCTCGCCAAAGCCCGGCGCTGCCAGGTTAAAATCCGCTCCTCCTCGTCCCTGGTAGCCGTAACCGCGCAGGAATTTCTTTGAACGCGGTCCGTGTTCCGTATTGCGAAAGCGGATCACGTAAATTCCGTCCGGGCGGTTCGGACCGTTCAGGCTGGGCTTGTCGCCAAGCTCGGGGAATTCCGCGGTGGCGCCGGCCGCCACCCACAGATGGTCCATCAGATAGTGGCCCAGCACTCCGCTGGAATTGGCCAGGCCATTGGAAAATCGCTGCGTACTTGAATTCAATAAAATGCGGACAGACTCCTGCGATTGCGCGCACAGGGCAACCACGCGCCCGTAAATTTCCTTCGGCTGCCGCGTGTTGCGGTCAATATAAAGCAGTCCTTTGGCGCGATTGCGCTCCGCGTCCATCAGGACCTTGTAGACCATGGCGTTGGGGATGTGCGTGCAGTTGCCCGTCTTCAAGGCGTCCGCCACCGTCGTGAAGAAAGAATTAAAGTAGGAATGCGTAGCACAGCCGCGCTCGCAGGGACCGCAGTAATGGCACGCGGCGCGCCCGTTGATCGGTTTGGTCAGGTTGGCCGAGCGCCCCAGGGTGGCCGTCCATCCAAGTTTTTCTTTCACGCGTTTTCGGAACAGCGTCTCGGCACAGGTCAATCCCATGGGCGGCTGGAACTTCCCGTCGGGCAGTTCGTAGACGCCTTCCGGAATGCCGGTGATGCCCACATACTCTTCCACGATGTCGTAATAGGGAGCGAGGTCCTTGTAGCTGAGCGGCCAGTCGTCGCCGTAACCGTCGTGAGAGGCGGCCTTGAAATCAAGATCGCTCAGCCGGTAACTCTGCCGGCCCCAGACGTTGGTGCGGCCGCCGGTCACCCGCATGCGCCCCTGCCAGCTGAAGGGCATGTCTTTGGCGGTAGTGTACGGCTCCTCCAGGTCGTTGCAGAACCAGTCGTAGTTATACTCCATGCAGGCGTAGCAGTCTTTTTGGCGGGGCCGCGTCCGGCGAATCACTTCCGGAGCCATGTCGCGGTACTTCAATTTGAATTGCGGGCTCATGCTCGGTAAAGTTTTTGTCCGACTGTTGCCGGCCGGCATCCACCAGGGCCACCTTCAGCCCGGCTTCTGCCAATCGCTTGCACGCCCATCCGCCCGATGCGCCGGAACCCACAACCAGCACGTCATAGACCTCTTTTCTGCCTTCGCTCATCTGCCCTCTCTGGACTTGGGCGCGCCCATCCTGGCCACGCAGCGTCTCCCATGGCTTTGCTTACCGCAGCGCCCCGAAATCACAAAATCTACGAGAAACGGGGATGTGCCATAGTACTGAAAACGGCCGAGGATAACAACGGTCAGGGCGTGCGCCAAGGCGCCTCCCGATCATCGTCTGCCTGCAAGAGGTTGCGCCGCGGGATTTCGCCGGATATGATGGCGTCCTCGAATTCGTAGTTTTATTTGGATAGAAGAAATCCACATTTTACAGTAAAGAGAGGGTTTACGATGGCGGACGATCATACAGCAAACATCAGCATCAATAAGAGACAGGCACTTCAAAAAATGTTTGGCCTGGGAGCGGGATTGGTCGCAGCGGACCTGCTGATCCCCGGTTCGGGCCATGCGGCCGGGCCCGGTCTTCCTGCAAAAGGGCAGATGCCCGGCTCGACGAATGGCGCGCACGGCATTGTTGTGTTCAATGTCCGCGCCATGGGAGCCGTGGGCGACGGCACCACCGTGGATACCCCGGCCATCAACAAGACGATTGAAGCGGCTGCCGGCGCGGGAGGCGGCACCGTGTTTTTTCCTGCGGGCACTTATCTCTGCTACTCGATCCAACTCAAGAGCAACGTCGCGTTGTATCTCGACCGCGGCGCCACCATTCTGGCCGGAGAAACCGGGCAGGGCGGCAATTATGACGCGCCGGAAGACAATCCCGAAGCCGGCGAGTATGAGGATTTCGGGCACCGGCACTGGCACAACGCCCTGCTGTGGGGCGTGGGGCTGCACGACGTTTCGATTCTCGGTCCCGGCCTGATCTGGGGCAAAGGCCTCTCGCGGGGCCGCGGAGAATCAAATCCGGGCGTGGGCGACAAAGCCATCAGCCTGAAGAACTGCCACAACGTGACCATCCGTGATATCTCCATGCTGAAGGGCGGCCACTTCTGCATTCTGGCCACGGGCGTGGACAATTTTACGCTGGACAATGTGGTGATGGATACTGACCGCGACGGCGTCGATTTTGATTGCTGCCACAACGTGCGCGTGTCAAACCTGACCGTGAACTCGCCCTGGGACGACGGCATCTGCCCCAAGAGTTCCTGGGCGCTGGGCTATGGGCGCGCCACGGAAAAGGTAACCATCACCAACTGTTTTGTCACCGGCGGCTACCAGCTCGGCACCGTGCTCGACGGCACTTTCAAGCGCTGGCCTGAAGGCGAGCGGCCTTTCCCCACCGGCCGCATCAAGTGCGGCACGGAATCGAACGGCGGCTTCAAGAACATCACCATCTCAAACTGCGTTTTTGAGCATTGCCGCGGGCTGGCCCTGGAGACGGTGGACGGGGCTTTGATTGAAGACATTGCCGTCAGTAACATCACCATGCGCGACATTCCCGATCTTCCCATCTTCATGCGTTTGGGCAGCCGGATGCGCGGCCCGGATGGCAGGGCGATCGGCCAGTTGCGACGGGTTAGCATCAGCAACCTGGTTGCCCACGACACCGGCGGCCGTTTCTGCTCGATCCTCAGCGGCATTCCCGGCCATCCCATTGAAGACGTCAGGCTCAGCGACATCATTATTTACAACCAGGGTGGAGGCACCGCTGAAGACGCCGCCATCCAGCCCCCGGAACTGGAAAAGCCACTACCCTGAGCCCACCATGTTCGGGTCCATGCCCGCCTATGGTTTTTACTTCCGGCACATTAATAGGCTCCAGGTGAGTGACGTTGAGGTGCGCACCATGAAGCAAGACGCCCGGCCCGCCTTCGTTCTGGACAATGTGGAGCACGCCGACTTTATCCACGTCAAAACGCAGGCCGGCACCGGGGCTTTCGCGCTCAACAACGTGAAAGACTTCAACGTTTATCTCAGCCGTCCGGTCCCTGAAACGCACCTTGAAAGCGTGACCGGGAAGAAACTGTGATGGCTATCCTGCTTGTGGGGGTGTGGTCGAAGGCTGCCGGCGGAGCGGCGCGGTTGCGTAATAGGCCGCGAAGCCGGCCAGAATCGTAAGGACGCCGAACGTTAAGCCGTTGATGCCGAACACCGTTTCGTGATGGCTGCGGACCAGCGAGAGCGCCAGCAGCGCAGTTGGGCAAACGCCCACCAGGATGGCGCCGGCCAGTCCGCCCGGAACGCGGAAGGGGCGCGCCATTTCCGGCCGGCGGACGCGCAGCGCCACCAGCGCCACGAACTCCAGCACCAGGCTCGCCCCGTAAAGCATGATGTCGAGCGTTACCAGGCTTTCAAAGCCGAGGCCCAGGCACAGCGCCCATCCGGCTGCGCACGCCAGGATGGCCACCCACGGAGCTTTGGTTTTCGGATGAACCCTGGCGAAGACGCGGGGCAGCATGCCGTCCTGCGCCATGGCCAACGGCAGGCGCGAGTAACTCATCACCAGCGCATTGAAGATGCCGAACGCGCTCACCATTCCTCCCAGCACCAGCAGAGCGCGCAGCCAGTGGCCGCCCACCAGGCCCGCCACCGTGGCCCAGGAGCCGGTCTCAAACGCCGAAGAAGGCAGGCCGGTCATCCAGACCGCCGCAACCGGCAAAAGGTAAGTCAGCGCTACCAGGGTGACGGAGAGGAACATGGCCCGCGGGTAGGTGCGCTCCGGACGCTCCACTCCGCGCGCGATGGTGGAGGCGTTGTCCCAGCCCATGTAATTCCACATGGCCACCAGCGTCCCGCCCAGCAGGCCCACCGATGTCTTTACCGGAGGGGACGCCGCATGGGCCAGCATTCCCGCCTTGAAAGGCGCCATCAGCACAATCAGCGCAAAGGGACCGGCAATCACCAGGAACAGCCAGAAGGATGTGATGCCCACCGCGTGGATGCCTGCCAGGTTCAGCGCCGTGCACACCACGATCATCGCCAGTCCAATCATCAGCCCGTGATGCTCCTCGCCTACCCAGGGCACCAGCCGCTCGAGATAGGCGATAAACAGCGCGGGATAAATGGCCATGTCAAAAATGCTGGCGGCAAGCGACAGCCACGCCTCCTGGAATCCCCAGAATTCGCCTACGCCTGCACGCACCCAGGCGTAGAAACCTCCCTCGGCGGGCAGGGAGCTCGAAAGCTCGCCCACCATCAGGCCGACGGGCAGGGCCCAGATCAACGGAGTCATCGCCAGGATCGCGAGCGCGCGGCCGTATCCCCAGCCGTGCACAATGTCTTCCGTGCCGTAAGGGCCGCCGCACACCATAAAAAAGGTCGCCGCCACCAGCGGCCACAAAGTCAGCCGGGCAGTGCTTTTGGGGGTGGCCGATGAATCTGCCGTGCGGGGCGCGTCAGGAATGGATGCCGTGCTCAATCGTTTTCGTATCCTGGTTTTCGAGGGTTGCCTTCAGTCAGCTCAATGGCCCGAATGCGAAGCTTACAATATTCGTGATCTCGCGCAAGAAAAAAGTAATATTCCACGGCGGAATTCCTGCGGCCTGGCAGGAATCGTTGCATTTAGGCTTAGCCGAACGTATGCTGGTGGCCTTTGCTGTTGCCGCGCTTTGCGCAAATGGACTGCGGGTGGGCATGCATCGCCAATTTGCATTCCTACGAAGCTCTACTGAGGATTGCAAAATAGGGTGACAACGCTCGTTTGTAGCGCCGCCGTCCCGGCGGCACTTTTCAGGGCCGGCAAGATGGCGGCGCTACGGAAGTCCGTCACTCTATGATGCAATCCTCACAAATAAGGAGGTCCTTTACCATGTCCGAACAACTGACCCGCCGCGATCTGTTGCGCGCCATGGCGGCGGCTGCCGCTGCGCCTGCCGTCGGGCTCCCGTCAGCAGTCCCTGCCGGCTCGGCCCAGAGCGAAGACGAGAATCCCATGACCCAAATGCTGGCCAGGATTGAGGCGGACAAGGATCTGAAATGGAAAGGGTCGCCGCTCGGAAGCCTCTATCCCTTCATCAAGCAGACGCAGGAAGAAGCGACGCAGAGCATGGCTTTCCTGAAGGCGAAGCCCAAAGACCTGGAGGCCTGGAAGGCCCAGGTGCGCGCAAAGATTTTTGACCTGCTCCTTTACCGCCCCCAAACTTTTGAGCCGAAAGCGCGCGTCCTGGAGCGCGTTGACCGCGGCGATTACATCCAGGAATATCTCAAGTTCCACACCACGCCCGACCTCGAACTGGGTGCGTATTTTCTGATTCCAAAACACGCCAAATTTCCCGTGCCGGGCGTGGTGGCGCTGCACGACCACGGCGGGTTCTACTACTGGGGCAAGGAAAAGGTCATCCAGAAAGATGGCGAGAATCCCGTGCTCACGCGCTACCGCAAACAATATTACGACGGCATCAGTTACCCGGCCACGCTGGCCCGCAACGGCTATGCTGTGATCGCCCTTGACATGTATTACTTTGGCGAACGGCGGCTGATTCTGGATTCCGACATCAAGGAAGGCATCAACACCTGGTCGAAGACGGAGTCGGAAGAGACCATCAACAAAATCAACCGTCGCAACGGGGGGGAGGAGTGCTGGGTGGACCGGAATCTGCAACAAGCCGGAATCACCTGGGGCGGCGTACTCTGCTGGGATGACATCCGCACCGTCGATTATCTGGTCAGCCGGCCGGAAGTGGATCCCAAGCGGATCGCCTGCGTGGGCCTTTCCGTGGGCGGATGGCGCAGCAACTTCCTGGCCGGTCTCGATCCTCGGATCAAGGCGGCGGTGGTTGCCGGGTGGATGACCTCATTCCACCAGATTAATCCCTGGTGGGTCTCTTTCACCATTCCCGCCGGCAACGTTCCCGGACTGTGGAAATATCTCGACTATCCTGACGTCGGCTCGCTGCTGATGCCCGGCGCCATGCTGGTGGTCCACGGCTTGCGGGACACGTTGTTTCCGCCCGATGGCGTCAAGGCGGCGTTCAAAAATCTCGCTACCTGCTATGAAACCATCGGCAAGCCGGAACGCTTTAAGACCTACACCTTCGACGGTCCTCACAGCTTCCCGGCCCGCGCCCAGCAACTGATGCTGGAATGGTTTAACCGCTGGGTTTAGCTGAATGTGTTTTGGGGAAGTGAGCGGAGGGATTGTATTTAATGAGGATTGCATAATAGAGTGACGGACTTCCGTAGCGCCGGCATCTTGCCGACCCTGAAAAGTGCCGCCGGGACGGCGGCGCTACAAGCGGGCGTTATCGCCATATCTTGCAATCCCCAGCAGATCGGCGAAATCAGCATTTACGCCTTGCCTCAGCTTTCAATCTCGCCCGGAAACATCCGGTCCGCGTAGCACCACACCCAGTTTTCGCCCGGCTCGATGGAGCGGATCAGAGGGTGGCCGCTCGAGTGGAAGTGTTGGGTTGCGTGTTTATTCTTGGAAGAATCGCAGCAGCCCACGTTCCCGCAGCTCAGGCACAACCGCAGGTGCACCCAACTGTCGCCCATTTTGATGCACTCTTCGCACACGTCCTTGTCCGTGGTTTCAACTTTGATCTGGTCCAGATGTTTGCAGGCTGCTTCACTCATGGTGCTGATCTCCTCTCGAGCAATTTCCGGTCCCATTTGCCAAGGTTGGCGCCCGCTTCGTAGGCGCTCCGGGCGAATTCCAGAATGGCACCACGCGGCGAGCTGGCGCGGCGCGCGTCATCATACATCAGGACGAACTCGCCCATCTGGCCGTGATAATAGGCGGCGTCCGGCCGCAGCACCTGCTGGCCGTATCCCTCTGGCGCCGGAGCGGCGTAGGCGTAGAAGGCCGGTCCCTTGAAGCCTCCGCCGCCCGGCCACCAGCCCACGCTGCTGCACTCATGCGAGTAGGCCTCAGAGGTGATAATGCCTTTGCGGGGCGGGGCAATCCGCCCGCTGAAGCGGGTGTAGGCCAGGTCAAAGCTGCCCCAGAAGAAATGCACGGGGCTGGCTTTCCCCATGTAGCCCGCCCGAAACTCCTCAAACACCATGGCCGTTGACAGCAGGATGCGCCACAGGCGGTTTGCGTATTCAGGATCGTAAGACCGGTGCGCCTCGTCCTGGTCGAATGGAATCGGCTGCGGAATTTCCTGCGGCTTGGGGTCGATGGTTATTTCAATTCCGGCCGCATGCATCGCCGCCAGAAACTCCCTGTAAAACGCCGCCACGGTTTTGGGCTCCAGCGCCAGGGCCTGCTGCGTGCCAAATGACGTCGCGATCTCCAGGCGGTGATTGACAAAGTCAAACTGGATTTCGAACGCCTCGCCTTTGTAAGGAATCGGAGACGTGGTCAGACCGCGCGTCGTCACATAGAGAGCGCCATTCCACCAGTGGTTCTGCAGCGGCGCCAGGCCCAGCCGGACTTTCCCCACAATCTGGGTCCACATGTGGAGAGTGTGGAAGGTGTCTTCCCACTCTGCCAGCGGCAACGCCGGCCAAAGTTCTTCCGTGGTTCTTGACGGTGATGGTTGTTGGGCGCCTGGCCCGGATCTGTCGATGTTGTTCATGGCACATCCTCCTGCATGAAATTCGAATGCCTTTTACCCCGACCGGCGCAGATGCGCCTATTGTAGCGTTTGCGATCTCGCGAAGCGAGAGGGTTGTTGCAGCTGCGAACGAATCCCTCAGTGGCAAACCGGATAGTTCAGGAACAGGATTCTGTCGCACTCTTCAAATGACTAACTCATAGCTATGAGTCAGATATACTCACAGTATGGCTAAGTGGCTGCAAGTCATTCTAAAAGACCCTGAGTACCGGGAGGTTCGGCGCGCTGCCCGATCGCGCCACATGTCGGTGGCCGAATGGGTGCGGCAGGCGCTTGCCCAGGCGCGCCAGCGGGAACCGGTGGGCACCGCAGGCAAGAAGCTTCAAGTCATCCGCACCGCTGCGCGATTCGATTATCCAACCGCTGATATCGACCGAATGCTGGCTGAGATCGAAGCGGGATACGGGTCGGGCGCGCAGTCGTAGTACCAATCGACTCGTAAATTCTGATGCCGAAATTGCCGATCTGCCATCAGGCCGGCCGTGTCCCTGGCTTCGGAATCCGCTGCGAGGCGTCGTCCAGAACCAGCACCCAGTCGCCCGATCCCGGCGGCGAAAATTCATGAAGCCCCTGCGTGGCGAATTGCGCCTGCCGTGCTCGCCTCTCCCGATCGGGGATCGAACCACCACGCCCGGGCCTGGCTTCCGGATATTTTTGACATGTTCACGGTAATCGCGCGGCTCGTCGGCAGGTAAGCAACCACCGTGCCGCCGTCTGCTGTGCGCGCCGCCGCGAGATAATCCAGACCCATAAATTCCCCCAGCCCTTTGGTTACAATTTCGTGCTTCAGGTCAGGAACCAGTTCCTGCCATTTCACGCGAGCGGAACAGATCGCCCCAATGCTTCATGCCGACGGAACCGGGAAGGTCCATCGCCTGCCGCCAGGTTTCCTTCACCGGAAAGAGCCCGGGCCCGTCGAAGTGCCAGATGGGGTTGTTGCCAAAAACATGGCCGAAACCGCCGCAAAGGATGGTCCAGTAGGCCTGCCGCCGGATCTGCGCCTCCGATGAGTTGTGCTCACCCTCGTACGAAGATTCGATCAGGATGAAAGGCTGGGCGGGGTTTCTGCGGTAAGCGCCGTAGAGGCGCGGGTGAATCAGTTGATAGGTATACACCGTGTTGAAGCTGAGCCACCCTCCTCCGCCGTACTGGTCCGCTGCGTCATTGTCCGGCGCGCAGTGCGCTGTAAACGGGTGCTTTGGGTCATGCTCTTTGATGCCCAGCGCGATCAGGTCCACGCGCTCCAGGGCCGCTTCGGGGTTTCGATCACCGCCCATCACCCAGATGATGTTGCCGAAATCCTTGTAGCGCCGGCCAAGATATCTGCCATACTCCAGGCACTTTGCGGGGCTCAGCGCCATCAGTTCATCCATCCATCCTTCGTCGGTTCCTTTGTAGCCAAGATAGATGGGAGCCAGCAGCACGTAGATGCCGTTCTTTGCCGCTTCCTGAACCATCCAGTCAGCGTGCGCAAAGTAGCGCTCGTTAGGTGTGCTGAAGTCGCCGGGAGTCGTAAAGGGCGCCTCGCCTTCGGCGTTTCGCGGCGGATTTTTGCAGAACTTGTGCTCGAGCAGGTTCACCAGGATGGCGTTAAAACCCTTCTCCCTCCGGTCCTTCAGGTACGCACTCGCGTCGGCCTTTTCCAGGGTTACCATCAGCGACCAGGCGGCATCACCCTGCAGCAGAAAGGGATTATTTTCGGCATCCACCAGATGCCGATGGTTGCCGCTCACTCGGAGCGCGCCGCCCGCGGCTTTTTGCGCTGCGGGTACCGGCGGGGAAATCAGTCGATGCCCCCATGCTTTGAGTGGCAGACCGCCGGCGATGTAGGGCCCGGCCATCAGGGCTCCGGCTTTCCTGATAAAGTCCCTTCTTGAACTCATGCCATGATTCCCTTTTTATGATGGTGGGCCGCGCGCCCCGCCCGCCCCGTAGACGCTGGCATTGTAACGCCGGCGGCGATGCGAAGCGAGAGATTCCTGGTACCGGCAGTGCAGGCATTGCTGCCGGGTGTTTGAGGTTCGTGCATTGCCGGAGCGGTTCGGTGGTAAAATGGGCTTAACTCTGGAATAAGGAAGGCAAACCATGTTGCGACGCATCGACTCTGGGCGTCTGGTGGTTCTCCTTACCGTTCTGGCTGCTTTCGGGCTCTTTCTTTCGCAGCCTCCGCAGGCGCGGGCTCAGATCACCCCCGCCTACGAAGCTTCTCACGATGCTGTTCCCTTTGTTCCCACTCCCACGAAGGTTGCTCAACGGATGCTGGAACTGGCCAAGGTGACCCCCAACGACGTTGTTTACGATCTGGGTTCTGGCGACGGTCGGATTGTGATTATGGCGGCGCAAAAGTACGGCGCGCACGCTGTTGGCGTGGAACTCGACACCAAACGGTACCAGGAATCTTCGGCGCGGATCAAGGAGCTGGGGCTTGCCTCAAGGGCCAAAATCCTCCACGGAGACATGTTTAAGGCGGACATTCACCCGGCGACGGTGGTGACCCTCTACCTGCTCACCAGCGTGAATGAGGAAATCCGTCCCATGCTGGAAAAACAGCTCCGGCCCGGCACGCGGGTGGTCTCGCACGATTTCATGATGAGCGGCTGGAAGGCCGAAAAGACCGAGGAAATCACCGCCGAAGACGGCTCAACGCACACGGTGTATCTTTACATCAAGCCGTAAAACGTCCGGATTTCAGCAGGGATGCAGCGGGCAGCCCAGACCTCCGGTTTTGATGTCCGCGGCCCTTCATGGAGTGCGAGAGCGTGCTCCCGCCTTGGAGTGCGGTAGCGCCAGCTACCGCCGTGGAGCCGGCGTTCGCGGCTGGCGCGGACACTTGCCTTGTAGCATCTGCGGTCCAGCGGAGCGAGAGGCTTGAGGTGATGAATTGCAGTTCGCCCGGAATGTAGGGAAGCCTGCGGCGCGCCATGGCTCCGCAGTATACGCCCTGCGGCCCGACCAAGACCAGTCCCTTCGGGACTACGCAGACACTACAAAGCAAGCGTCTGCGCCAGCCGCGACCGCCTCCCCCAGCGCGTCATAAGCCGGTAAATGGGAGCAGATGTGCCCACCAGAGATACGCCCACGCGGCCGCGACAAGGGCGAGGCCAACTACGACCCGCCAAATGAGCGCGATCTTGACCCTTCGGTGGAAATAAGCCAAGTCGCTTGGCGAGGGCTCGTCAAACCCTTGCACGGCCAGGTACGACCGTGTACCGGTGAACTTGCCGTCACCATCCAATCGGAGAACCCTGATTAAGCCCAGAATTGAGCCGTAGACGCGCTGCCGCCGATGCTCGTCCTTGAACTTGCTAATATCCTTATCGGATGGCTCGTGCCCACCCGAAACCGTCCTAAGCCAATGCCGGTACCCGGACATTTCCTCCATGACTCCTCCCTATGGATGACACGCAGCAAGAGAGCCTAACTCGAGACCCCAAGCGACCGCTGTGGGAACTCCAATAGCAGTGGAAGCCCATGCTGGTGTGGATTCCAGGATTGGTGCGGCCGGCACTTTTTCCCATGTCCAGAGGTTTCCGCCGAGGTTGACAGCCTTGCTTGCAGTGCCTACAGACGTCGTTCCCCACGCAGGGATGACGCTGCCGAGTGAGAAAGCGGCCAGTAACTTCGTGCCGGTTGGAGTAAAAACTGCGTCTTGTACGCGATTTACACATTGGCTCAGCGTTTCCCCCGGAAGCCTTGCCCCTTTTAGAGAAAAATTCTTGGCGAAGCTCTTGGCAAACGTACCCCACCAGGCGACGCTCGATCCACCGCCAAAGAGCCCCAGCGCGTTACCCAAAGAGGTGTTTTCCCAATGCCCCGTTGTCATGTAAAGGTAGTTGCCGTTCTGGGTGAGCTGTGTCGGCACCCATTCGGAAGATACGACCGGGATTTGCATCACATCGAATGGATCATAGCCCATTATGGTCCAGTAGTCGTGTCCTCCTACCGACATCCAGTGGCTACACACAGGATTCATCAAGCAGTGAAATCTAAATTCTGCCTTGAGTAGCCCCACCGGAGGTCCGCTCTGCAGCCCCGACGGGTCGTTCAGCGTCGTGGGATTGTTCAGCGCATAGGCATAGCGGTTGAGCGACTGGGGATTTGTGACGTCACCGCCCAGCGGGTCGGGCGTCACCCAGCGGCCCAGGGCGGCGCTGAGTTCGCGGGTGGCCGAAGGGATCAAGGGGTCATTGACCTGCCAGTCCAGCCCCGCGTAGACCCCCGACCCGCGCGTGCCTCCCTGCTGCCAGACCTGTCCCCACGGATAATGAGTCATGTCCCACTGTACGCCACCAGCCGGGTCCGTTTCCATGGTGGTGGAACCGACCGCGTCCGCGTGGTCGATGTAGGCGCTCGATCCGCCCATGTTCAGCCGCTGCCCCGCGACATGCGACCAGTAAACGTCCCAGCCCACCCAGTTGACACTGGAATGGTCGTCCCAGATTCCCGTCCGCTGGCCAAAAATGTCCCGCGGATAGCTGAGCTTCATCGAATCACTCGACCCAGCCGACTGATAGTCCTGCACCCGCTGCCCGAAGGCATCGCGGCTGGCGCAGATGCTTGCCTTGTAGTATCTGCGTTCTCGCGAAGCGAGAGGCGTCTGCTTTTTTTCATTCTCCCCGGTCCATCGCCATCAGAGAGGTGTCCTCCAGAAGATAGCGGGCAGCGAGGACCCCCGGGGTTGAATTCCTCGGTTTTTCTTGAGCTGATGAATTGTAGTTCGCCCGGAATGTATGGGAGCCTGCGGCGCGCCATGGCTCCGCAGTATACGCCTTGCCGCCCATCCAGACCGGTTTTCACCTAGAAGGATCATCTAAATTGCGCCAGCCCATTTTCCTACGATACTCTGGGTCCGTCAGGATTCCCCCCACAACGCCGAGACCGATGAGCGGAAGTGATACATCTCCCATTATGTGTAGGCTGCAGCGTTCCCTGAGCGTGGCATAGACCGTGACCCCCCGTAAGTTCATTGGGTAGACCCTGGCGCTCGCCGGCTGCGGAGACCGGGGGAGTGAGTTGCGGTATTGGTACCAGAGAAAACTCCAGGTTCCAACACCTACACCACCGCAGAGCAGCGCCGCAATCGCCCCAGCCCTCAGGAACTTCAGTGCCATCTTTCTGCTCATCCTAAGTCCCTCAACCCTGTGGGCATGTGCTGTGTATAGGGACTACCTTTGTTCCTGTTCCAGTCACAGAAGCTCCTGCGCCACCGGCCGCACCGACCGTAACTGTACCACCAGTAACAGTTCCACCTGGGCCCGGCCCGCTCCCTTGAAAAACGTCTACGGTTCCCCCCACCCCTTCGACTCCGAATGTACCGCTGGAATTGATAAATGGACCGCTTAAGCCGCACACTGTGTAGGCGTTCGAATGTCCTACTTGTACGCCCAGCGAGCCCCCGGCTCCTCCCCCGACCCCAAAGCCTCCGCCGTAATAAAATGCGAAGTGACCATGTAAATCGATTGCAAAGCCCAAGAAGAAGTGACCAGAAAATCCCCAAGGCAAGGTATAGCTGGCAGAGGCACCGGCCTGCCCTGTCCATAAATCAGGCGCGAGTCCGCAGAGCCCCATGCTGTTGTACGGGAATGGACACCCGAGCGGCCAGTTTGCAGAGCCACCTCCCGCCAGCGGCGGCTGGCCGGCGGGCGGGGCACCGGGCGCTGATCCGCCGCTGCCGATACCACCGTAACCACCGCTACTCCCTCCGCCGCCGCATGGAATATTCAGAACGATGCACGGAGCAGCCGTCGGGTCTCCGTAGCAGGTGCCATTGTCGTACTGTCCGCAGTCCGATCCCGGCGGCGGCCCGCCACATTCGGCGTGGCTGTAATAATACCCCAGCTCGCTGCACGGGTCGGCAGGGTTCGAGGAGTCCAGCCCCAGCGGGTCGGTGAGGCTCGCCGGATTGTTGGTGACATAGGCATAGCGGTTGAGCGACTGGGGATTGGTGACGTCGCCGCCCATGGGGTCCGGAGTCAGCCAGCGGCCGTACCCCGGAATATAGGTGCGGAAGAGGGTCTGACCCAGGTCGGAGGGAGGGTTCTCGAAATCAAAGCTGGAAAACTCATATCCGCCGGTTCCTTGCGTCAACCACCTTTGGCCCCAGGGATAGAAGAGCTTGTATCCCACTTCCGCTCCTGTCGAGTCCGTGTTTGCGGTTGACGATCCCAAGGCATTCACGTGCGTCGCGTAGAACTGGTTCAGGTATATACCAGTTAAGCGGTGGCCCAAGTGAAAAACCCCACCCACATCCCAATTGCCGCCAGTGTTGCGCGCCGTCCATTGTCCACCCGCATCAAACAGCACGTTCCAATTATGGGTGGGCACGACCGTCTGCACCTCCTGGCCAAGAGCATTATAAACGTTGCTTTCCGTCGATCCGCTGTCGATAGAAGTCAGCCGCCCTTCATGGAGTGCGAGAGCGTGCTCTCGCCTTGGAGTGCGGTAGCGCCAGCTACCGCCGTGGAACCGGCGTTCGCGGCTGGCGCAGATGCTGGCCTTGCAGTATCTGCGTTCTCGCGTAGCGAGAGGCTCTTCTTGAAGTGATGAAGTGGAATCGCCCGAAATGTATGGGAGCCTGCGGCGCGCCATGGCTCCGCAGTATACGCCCTGCGGCCCACCAAGACCAGTCCCTTCGGGACTACGCAGACACTACAAACCAAGCGTCTGCGCCAGCCCCGAGTATATGTTTCCGCACCCGGGAAGCCTTCAAGAACAAGGCTGCGCTAGCTGCTGCTGTCCGCGTTCATCGTATCAATGACGCAATCGCAAGCAGGGCCAGCGCCGCACCGAACAGCCTCACAAACAGCACTACCTTGGGATCCACCGAGGACTTTGCTGATCGCCCTGGCCAAGCGCGTGCACAGAGTGCCAGGGTTTTCGCGGGGAAAGCGGTCATAAGTGCTCCAGCCAGGAGCATGAGGACCGAAAGTACGGTCAACGCGGTCGTTGGGGAACTTGCGAGCGTCCCGCTTGCCCGGGCTGGACGAATTACCGCTCCTCCAACGAGCACCCGATAAATGCCGCGAGCAGCCAAGTACGTGAACCAAGAACCTCCGGCAAAGATTACCAAACCAGCAACGCGATTACCGAAACTTAAGAATGGATTTAGGCGATTGTGGGTGCGAACGGTCCACCGATCAGCAAAGCCCATAGCTTCGGTAAGCTTGTACCATTGCGCTGGCATGAAACACGCCATGAATCCCCAAATAGCAGCAATGAGTCCGACTGACAGCATCAGAACGAGAATCGCCACAAAACCCTCCGAACAACACTCTTACCAGGGAACAGAACCACAGACACCGTAAGTGTACGAGCCAGAGACTCCTGGGCCAGAAATCGTTGGCCCTCCAACCTTGCCGGACGAGCTGAAACTTCCCTGGTATCCCGGCACTACACCCGCTCCAAAGGTATAGCTCCAACCGCCAACTACATTCGTCCAGTTATCCATATTTCCGGCGTTCAAAACGCCCAGTGTCACCGCCTTTGAAGGTGGGAAGGATGCTCCGAGTCCCAAACTCCCGCACACCGTATTCGTCGAGTATTGGTATGTGATCTGCCCCGCAACCTCATAACTAACAGCGATCGTGACTGGATGGGACTTGAGGTAGTTGAGGGCGGCTGTCACGCCACCAGAAATCCCCAACCCTGCCCAGATGCAAGCGGTCGGATCGTGTGGATACTGCACCCCCCCTATCGTGACCTGCGCATAGGTGCAGGTGACCAACCCGCCGAACATCGCGTTCCCCATCCCTGTTAGTGGTGGCTGGCCGGCGGGCGGGGCACCGGGCGCTGATCCGCCGCTGCCGATACCACCGTAACCGCCGCTACTCCCTCCGCCGCCGCATGGAATATTCAGAACGATGCACGGAGCAGCAGTCGGGTCCCCGTAGCAGGTGCCATTGTCGTACTGTCCGCAGTCCGATCCCGGCGGCGGCCCTCCGCATTCGGCGTGGCTGTAATAGAACCCCAGCTCGCTGCACGGGTCGGCAGGGTTCGAGGAGTCCAGACCCAACGGGTCGGTCAGGCTAGTGGGATTATTGAGCACATAGGCATAGCGGTTGAGTGACTGCGGATTGGTGACGTCGCCGCCCATGGGATCGGGAGTCAGCCAGCGGCCGTACCCCGGAATATAGGTGCGGAAGAGGGTCGGACCCAGGTCGGAGGGAGGGTTCTCGAAATCAAAGCTGGAAAACTCATATCCGCCGGTTCCTTGCGTCAACCACCTTTGGCCCCAGGGATAGAAGAGCTTGTATCCCACTTCTGCTCCTGTCGAGTCCGTGTTTGCGGTTGACGATCCCAAGGCATTCACGTGCGTCGCGTAGAACTGGTTCAGGTATATACCAGTTAAGCGGTGGCCCAAGTGAAAAACCCCACCCACATCCCAATTGCCGCCAGTGTTGCGCGCCGTCCATTGTCCACCCGCATCAAACAGCACATTCCAATTATGGGTGGGCACGACCGTCTGCACCTCCTGGCCAAGAGC